>NZ_GG695972.1:310580-318632 GCF_000159955.1 Paenibacillus sp. oral taxon 786 str. D14
CGGAAGGGTAACCCGGCGTCGCTCATCGCCGGGGATATCATCGAGGCGCTGTAACCCGCTGCGCCTTTATGCCGCCCGCCGCCGGATTGCCCTTCGGCGGCGCGGTTTGCATTGACTTTTCAAGCAAATATTGATAGCATCGTTTTAAAATTTAGGCAAATGGCCGGGGTTCGCGAGAAAACGAACCTCCGTCGCAGATAAGGGGAGAATCCGATATGAAAGTGACGATTATTAACGGCAGTCCAACACCAGGCTCCCGGCTAGGGGCCGTCATTGCGTTGACGGAGGAATTGCTGCGCGGTGAGGGCTTCGAAGTCAGCCATGTGAACGTGGTGGAGCTGCCGCCGGAGGATTTGATCCATACGAAATTTGAAAGTGAAGCGATCGTCAAAGCGAATGCGCTGGTCGCCGCGGCGGACGCGGTGGTTGTCGCCAGCCCCGTCTATCAGGCGTCGTATACCGGCGTGCTGAAGACGTTCCTTGATCTCGTGCCGCAAAAAGGCCTGGCCGGCAAAGTCGTGCTGCCGCTCTTTATTGGAGGCAGTCTGGCGCATCTGCTGACGATCGATTATGCGCTGAAGCCGGTTTTGTCCGCGTTGGGCGCACGTTATATTTTGGGCGGTGTGTATACGGTGGACGCCCAGGTAGCACGCACCGAATCCGGCGGCTTCGATATTGCCGGGGAGCTGCGCACCCGGCTGGAGGAGAACGTGAAGGAGCTCGCCCGGGAAACGCGCCTGCGCCAACAGTCTTAAGCCAAACCAAAAGAATCACGGCAACACATGTTTGGATTGCGGAGAATCCAATATCGTACAATAGGACAAAAGGTATATCTGCTCGCAATTGTCGAAGGGGGATTTTTGGACATCATGTTGAAATTGGTCTTTTTCGTAGGAGTCGCTGGAACGGGGAAAACGACGGTGGCTCGCAAGCTGGCAAGACGGATGCCGGCGGCTTTTTTGGATCGGGATACGGTGGGCGGCCGCTGTGTCGAGAAGATTCTGGCGATGAACGGTCTGGACGTGAACGACCGGGATTCCGATTTTTACAAGCAGCACCTGCGTGACCTGGAATACGATACGACGCGGGACATCTGCATCGAAAATTTGGCGGCCGGCCAAAACGTATTTATGATTTCCCCGTTCACGGCGGAACTGAAGAACAAAGACTGGATCGAAACGCTGCTTCAAGAGGCGGGTCTCACCAAGAAGGAAGTGGACGTGAAGGTGGTTGTCGTGACGCTCAAGGACATGGAAACCCAAAAGGAACGGATTATCGAGCGCTGTACGGACCGCGATACGTGGAAGCTGGAGCATTGGGACGATTTTAAGCACCGCGTGCAATTCGTGCCGGAGATTAATTGGGACATCCCGTCTTCATCGATTCTTGTGTTCGACAACAGCGGCGAGCTGACGGAGGAGAAAGTGGACGGCATTTACCAATTTATCGTTGGGGAACAAAATTAAGCTAAAGGCATACATCATGCCCTTCCTGAGATCCGGTTGATTCCGGACAGGAAGGGCTTTTTTGCTATAGCGTGTTGTACGCTTGTTTTCCGCTGGAAAAATACACAAGCCCTCCCAACTGATTTATAATAAAAAACAACATAGTTCACCCAATTGGCGATTCTTACGGAATCACCCGCACTGGAGGTATCAGGATGTCCGTCATGACCGCTATTTTCAAAAAATACCGCATCGCCGCCATCTCCGCGATAGTGATGCTGCTGATTGAGCTGGCAGTGGAGCTGGTTCAACCGCTGATCATCTCGCGGATCATCGACCACGGGATTCGGCAGCACGCAGTGTCCGTCGCCTGGATTTGGGGCGGGGTGCTGATGGGAAGCGCGTTGGCGGCATTTCTCGCCGGGATCGCCAGTTCCTTTTTCGCCTCGCATGTGAGCCAAGGCTTCGGGTACGATCTGCGCGACAAGCTGTACGAGAAGGTGCAGTCTTTTTCGTACGAGGTGTTTAACCGATTTGCTGCTTCGTCGTTGATCACCCGGCTGACCGGGGATATTACGGTGTTGCAGGACGTGATCTTCATGTGCCTGCGCTTTGCGTCACGGGTGCCGCTGATTGTTGTCGGGAGTGTGGTGATGGCGCTGGTCGTGCATGTGAAGCTGGGGCTGCTGCTGACGTTGACCGTTCCCGTCTTGCTGGCGTTCGTCCTGTGGATGATCCGTAAAGCGTCCGCTTTATTTCGTACGGTGCAGCGGCGAACGGATAATGTGAACGGCCTGATCCAGGAAAATTTGACCGGCATGCGGCTGATCCGCGTGTTCGTCCGGATGTCGCACGAGATTGGGCGCTTTGAGCAGCGCAACCGCGAGCTGCGGGAGGGCACGGTCACCGCTTTGAAGCTGACGGAGACGACAATGCCGTTCCTGCTGTTTATCATGAACGCCGGGATCATCGCGGTGCTGTGGTTTGGCCGAATCGAGATTGCGGACGGGGGCGCCAGCGTTGGTGAAGTCGTCGCCGTGATCAACTATTCGCTGCGTACGATTGGCGCGTTGTCCGCGTTGTCCTGGATCATGAGCTCCTTGTCGCGGGGAGCGGCATCCGCCGGTCGGGTGCGCGAGGTGCTGGAGGAGAGCGATCCGGTAGGCGAACGGGAAAGCCGCGCAGGAGGGGCAAGCGGTGCAGATGCGGAAGGAGAGGCGGCGCCGATCCAAGGCCGCATTGAATTTCGCGAGGTCTCGTTCCGCTACCCGGGTCGCGATGTGATGGCGCTGGAGCGGATTTCGTTTACGGCGGAGCCGGGACAGCGAATCGCCATCCTGGGGGCCACCGGCTCAGGGAAATCATCGCTTGTCCAGTTGATTCCAGGCATGTATGAGCCCACGGAAGGTACGATCCTCATCGATGGAACGGACATTCGCGAGTTGGATCGGAAACGGCTGCGCCGTTCCATCGGTTATGTGCCGCAGGAAGTGATGTTATTCTCTGGTACGATCCGGGAAAATATCACCTGGGGGCGCGAGGACGCTACGCTGGAGCAAATCCAGACTGCAGCCCGGCAGGCGCAGATTCATGACACGATCGAGCGGCAGCCGCAGGGTTATGAGACGCGGCTTGGGCAACGCGGCGTGAATCTGTCCGGCGGACAGAAGCAGCGCCTGTCGATCGCCCGGGCCTTGGTCCGCCGCCCAGCCATCCTCATCCTAGACGACAGCACGAGCGCGCTGGACGTCCGAACGGAGGCGGCCTTGTTGAAGGAGATCTCGCGCTTGTCCTGCACGACGCTGCTGGTGACGCAGAAGATCAGCTCCACAATGACGGCGGATCTGATCCTGCTCCTGGATGACGGGCGGTTGATCGCCAGCGGCAAACACGAGGAATTGCTGCAGCATTCGGAATTATACCGGCGGATTTGCGAATCCCAGCTAGGAAAGGAGGCGGAAGCTCATGCCGTTCAAGACCTTCACTGAACCGTTCCGGCATCCGTACCCGAAGCTGGATCCACTATCACAGGTTGCACAGCAGGGCGGAGGCTCCCGGCAGGATCCAACTCCTGCGGCGACTGCGCCTCGCCGGCCCGGCCACGGCGGTGGACCCGGCAGCGTACGGCCCAAACTGCGAGCGAAGAATTGGTCCGGCACGCTAAGCCGAATTTGGAGTTATCTATCTGCTCACAAAGCCCGGCTGGCCGCGGTCCTGCTGATGGTTGTATTCAGCTCAGGATTAGCGCTGTTGGGTCCTTATCTGGTTGGGGTGGCAATCGATGAGTACTTAGAGGCCGGCAGCGGCCGGCCGTGGGTGCTGTTTCTCATCGGACTAACGCTGGTCTTTGCAGGGTCGTCGCTCACCTCCTGGTTACAAAATATCTGGATGATCACCATTGCCCAGGAGACGGTGTACCGCATGCGTTCCGAGCTGTTCGCCCAGCTGCACCGGCTGCCGATTCCGTACTACGGCAAGCGCCAACAGGGCGAGATTATGAGCCGGTTGACCAATGATATGGACAACGTCAGCTCAACGCTAAACAGCTCGGCGATCCAAATTTTCTCCAGCGTGCTGACGCTGGTCGGAACGCTGACGGTCATGCTGTACCTCAGCCCGCTGTTGACGCTGCTGACGTTCCTCGTCGTGCCGCTGATGATGGCCGGGATGCGTTGGATCACGAAGCGGACGGGGCCGCTGTACAAGCGGCGCCAGCAGGATCTCGGCAACCTGAACGGCTACATCGAGGAGACGTTGTCGGGGCAGCGGATCATCAAGGCGTTCTCACAAGAGCAGCGGGTGCTGCAAGGCTTCCGCGAGCGTAACGGTGCGATCCGCAGCTCCAGCTTCTGGGCGCAGACGATTTCCGGCTTCATTCCAAAGCTGATGAACGGGCTGAACAATCTTAGCTTTGCGATCGTGGCAGGGATCGGCGGGGTACTGGCCGTGCGCGGGAGCGCCGGAGTGACGGTTGGGGTGATCGTTGTGTTCGTTGAGTATGCGCGGCAATTTACCCGACCGCTGAACGACCTCGCGAACCAGTGGAACACGCTGCTGTCGGCGATCGCCGGTGCGGAGCGGGTGTTTGAGGTGCTGGATGAGGAGATCGAAGCCAGTGATGAACAAGGGGCCGTGGAGCTGTCGTCCGTTCGGGGCGAGGTGGTCTTTTCCAATGTGTACTTCTCCTATGAAGAAAATAAAAACGAGGGCGGCGATACGCTGGAGGGAATCAGCTTTACCGCGAATCCGGGCGAGACGATCGCTTTGGTCGGGCCGACGGGGGCCGGCAAAACGACGCTGATCCAGCTGCTCTCGCGCTTCTACGAACCGTCCCGGGGGACGATCACGGTCGACGGACGCGATATCCGCACGATCCGGCGCGACAGCCTGCGATCGCAGATGGCGTTTGTGCTGCAGGATTCGTTCCTGTTCCAGGGCACGATCCGCGAGAATATCCGCTTTGGCCGTCTCGATGCGACCGATGCGGAGGTGGAGGAGGCCGCCAAGCTGGCGAATGCGCATTCCTTCATCGTGCGGATGCCGGGCGGCTACGACAAGGTGCTTGGCGCAGACGGCGGCGGCATCAGCCAAGGGCAACGGCAGCTGCTGGCCATCGCGCGGGCGATTTTGGCGGATCCTTCGATCCTTGTGCTGGACGAGGCGACCAGCAGCATCGATACCGTAACGGAGATCAAAATCCAAGAGGGCCTGCAACGCCTGATGCAAGGAAGAACCAGCTTCGTGATTGCTCACCGTTTGAATACCATTCGTCAGGCTGACAAGATTCTGGTCCTGAAGGAAGGACGCTTGATCGAGCAGGGCTCGCATGAAGAGTTGCTGCGGCGTCGCGGATTCTATTACAGCTTGTACCACGGCGGCTTGGACGCAGAACAAGAGGAGGGCGACGCCTAATGGAGTGGAACGCCTATCTGCGGCGGATCATGTTGCAGCGGGACGAGGTGCCGACGTTTGACGACTATCCTTTCCATTTACCGGCGGTCTCGTCGCTGGGGCAGTTGGAGTTCCACCCGAAAGTCACGTACATCATCGGCGAAAACGGCATGGGCAAGTCCACGCTGCTGGAGGGCATCGCTGTTGCTCTGGGATTTAACCCGGAAGGCGGCACGATGAACTTCAGTTTCGCGACGGCTGAGACCCACTCTGATCTGCATCGGTATCTTCGAACCGTAAGGGGGCCGATGCGGCCGCGGGACGGCTTCTTTTTCCGGGCGGAGAGCTATTATAACTTGGCTTCGGAAATCGATCGGTTGGACCGGGAACACAGTTTTGGCCCACCTATACGCAACTCCTATGGCGGGAAATCGCTGCATGCGATGTCGCATGGCGAATCATTTTTCGCTGCGTTTATGAACCGCTTCAGCGGGTACGGTCTGTACATCTTGGACGAACCGGAGGCGGCGTTGTCTCCGTTCCGGCAGATGGCGATGTTGTCGCGGATCCATGAGTTGGTCGGACGTCGCTCCCAATTTATCATTTCCACGCATTCGCCCATCCTTATGGCCTATCCGGACAGTCTCATGTATCAGCTCACGCCGGACGGGATCAAGAAAACCACGCTGGAGGAGACCGACCATTATATCATCATGAAGGAGTTCGTCAATCGTCGGGAGGGTATGCTAAGGGAGCTGCTGCGAGAGGAGTAAGTAAAGGGTTATCGAGCAGCCGGCCGTTTCGTCTACCCATCCCGCGTTCCCGGCACCATTCATCATTTAAGATTTTTTTGACTTATCGATGGCGTGTAACTATAATAGTTACAGGTGAGAATGTAGACTTCATGGCAATCCATTTGATAGGAGGAGTCTTGGATGAAGATTTTGGTGACAGGGGCGACGGGGCAACTCGGCGCCAAGGTGGTTGAAGCGCTGCTGGCTTCGGTGCCAGCAGAACAGCTGGCAGTGAGCGTACGCGATCCCCAGAAAGCTAGTGCGTTAAGCGAGCGCGGCGTGGACGTGCGACAGGGGGATTTTGATGATCCGGCTTCGCTGGACACGGCTTTTGCCGGTGTGGAACGGCTGCTTATCGTATCCACGCAGGGTGACAACAATACGCGGACTCGCCAGCACTTGGCGGCTGTCGCGGCGGCAGAACGTGCAGGCGTTAAGTTCATCGCCTATACGAGTGTGGTGAATGCTGCAGCGAACCCGTTGGCGTTAGCTCCCGTCCATAAAGCGACCGAGGAAGCGATTGCGAAAACGGGCATTCCGTACGCCTTCTTACGGAACAACTGGTACATCGAAAATGAAACAGGGACGATCCAAGGCATTTTGGCAGGAGCCCCGCTTGTAACTTCCGCTGGAGACGGCAAAGTTGGCTGGGCGACGCGTGAGGATTACGCGCAAGCCGCAGCAACGGTGTTGGCTGGCAGCGGCCATGAGAACAAGATTTATGAGCTGTCGGGACCCGTGCTGACGCATGATGAACTGGCGAAAAAGATCGGTGAAGTTCTGGGCCGTGAAGTTCCCGTCCAGCATGTTGACGATGCGGCCTATGCGGAAACGATGCGCGGTGCGGGAGTGCCGGAACCGGTGGTTCCGTTCCTCGTCTCCATCCAAAGCGCGATTCGCGAAGGTGCGCTGGACGTTCCGAGCGGCGACCTGGAAGTTTTGCTGGGCCGGCCGGTAACTCCGGTCGTGGACGCCATTCGCGGCATCGTAAAAGAACTGCAAGCCTAATGACGAAAATCCCTGTTCCGGGAGTGGAACAGGGATTTTTTGCGTTCAGCGGCTTTCCCATTGGAGCTGACGCCGGCGGGTCAACTGCAAAAGTGCAGTTGATTTTCCGCGAAACCGGCTATTTTTAGCGGCTGAAATGTAAAAGTGCATTTCATTCAGGGTCAAATCCGTGGAAAGAGGAGTTTTTACCGGATTTAAGCTGCACTTTTACATTTGAACGCCCTAAATCGAGCCAAAATAACGAAAATGAACTGCACTTTTACATTCCACCTGCGACTAGCAGGGGATTTGGCAATGCGATTATGCGAGTAGTCACTCTGCGACTAGCAGGGTATGCGACATTGAGACACTTCGGCTATGTGAATATACGACTCAGCAACTATGCGACTCTGCTACTAGCGGCCATGCCATTAAGCGAGTATGTGGCTTTGCATCTATGCGATTTTGCAACTCTGTGACTTTGCGAATATTCGACTTTGCGTCTATACAAAACTCTGCAACTCTACAGCTACTTAATGCCTTTCCCGCCCATCGGGCGGAGCGGAATCGACTCCACGCCGGCGATCAACGGCATGGCCCGCTGAATCATTGCCCGCGTGGCTTCATCTTGCAGTGAGGCGTCGTGGGCTTCCTTGCTGCTCCAGACCTCGGTGACCCACACGGTCTCGGGCTCCGTCTCCGAAACGTTTACTACATACAGCTCACAGTCCGGAGCTGCCCCCGCACCCGCAGCGGCTTCCAACAAGATGTCGACCAACTGGTCGCGCGTCCCGGGTTGCGCCTTGAATTTGGCGTACATGCCGAACTTGTCCACCGGCCATCCTCCTCATCTTTAGTTAGAAGAATTATCTCCTACCCCTACTCGGTTTGCAACTCCCAGGCGGAATCCCCTCCTTACCCTCCATGATATAATT
>NZ_GG695972.1:320217-330687 GCF_000159955.1 Paenibacillus sp. oral taxon 786 str. D14
GGGTTAAATAAAATATCAGGGCGAAGGAGTGGAACGCATGCCAAAAGTGGTATTGGCCGGGGGGACGGGGTTTGTTGGACAGGCGTTTGCGAGGCGGTTTCGGGAACTGGGGGCGGAGGTAAAGATCATTTCCAGACAGGCTCCCCATATCCCTTGGGAGGATCAAAGCGCCATTGTGGAGGCGTTAGAAGGGGCAGACCTGCTGATCAATTTGGCCGGCAGATCGGTAAATTGCCGTTATACGCCGGAGAACCGGCGTCTGATCTTAAACTCCCGGACGGAAACGACACGCCAGCTTGGGGAGTGCGTCCTGGCTTGCCGCCGTCCGCCGGCGTTATGGATCAACTCCAGCACGGCAACGATTTACCGGCATGCAGAAGACCGCCCGATGACGGAGGAGGGCGGAGAAATCGGCACGGGATTTTCGGTGGACGTTGCGAAGGCGTGGGAGGAGGCTTTTTTTGCCTTTGACCTCCCGGCTACAAGGCAAATCGCCTTGCGGATCGCCATCGTGCTGGACGACGGCGGGGTCGTGGCCCCCTTGCGGAACCTGGTTCGCTTTGGACTGGGCGGTGCTCAAGGATCCGGCCGTCAGCAGTTTAGCTGGATTCATATGAAGGACCTGTTCCGAATCGTCAGGTTCCTGCAGGAGCACCCTGAGCTGGACGGCGTGTTTAACGCATCCGCTCCGAACCCGGTCACGAACCGGGAGTTGATGGCCAGCCTGCGCCGGGCGATGGGCGTTCCGATCGGCCTGCCCGCACCGCGCTGGTTGCTGGAGCTGGGCGCACGTTTCATTCGCACGGAAACCGAGCTGGTGCTGAAGAGCCGCTGGGTGTTGCCGGAACGGCTGCAACGGGCGGGATTTACCTTCCATTACGATACGCTGGAGAAAGCGCTGGAGGAAATTGTAGGTCGAATGAGGGGCTAACATTTAAGAGCATAAGAGAGTGTGGAGTGCCGAAATTTTTCACCCCTGGTGCCGCGATTCTTCTCCTTATGTTTTGAGAGCGCTAACATTACAATGGGTTTAATCAAAGCAAGGGGGGAATCAAACAAGATGAAAAAATGGATATCACTATTGTGCAGCGCCGCCATGCTGATGGTATTGCTAGCTGGTTGCGGCGGGGGGAATGAAGCTTCCGGCAGCGGAGATAATGGTGGAGAGAAGGTAAGCATCTCCATCTGGCATAACTGGACAGGCCAAGACGCGAAAGCGGTGGCCATGCGAAAAATTATCGAGGACTTTCGGGCCCAGCATCCCGAGATTGAAGTCATCGACGAAGGGCTTCCGACTGACGGGTTAAAGACTCGGCTGCGGACGGTAGCTGCGGCCGACGAAATGCCGGACTTGTTCGTCATGTGGCCGGACGCCATGACGAAGGAATTCGTGAAGGGCGATTTGCTGCAGCCGATCAATGACGAGCTGGATGCCAATCCGGATTGGAAGAACAATTTCATTCCGAATGCGCTGGACGGCTACACCGTGGACGGAAAAATCTACTCCGTGCCGATGAACCTGGCGCCAAGCTCGTTTATTTTCTACAACGATGCCCTGTTTAAGAAATATAACGTCAAAGTACCGGAAACGTGGGAAGAGCTGGAGACGGCGGTCAAAACGTTTAACGACAACGGCGTCATACCGATCGCGCTGGGCAACAAAGCGAACTGGGTCGCACAGTCGACGTTCTTTAGCACCGTGGCGGACCGGATTACCGGTACCGACTGGTTCTTGAAGGCAGTTGATCAAGACGGCGCGAAGTTTACGGATCCTGAGTTTGTCGAAGCGCTGACTACATTCCAGAAGCTGGGTGAAATCAAGGCGTTCCAAGACGGCTTCAACAGTATCGATGAAACGCAAATGATGCAGCTGTACTTCCAAGGGAATGCCGCAATGGTTGTAAACGGCGGCTGGGCATTAGCAAACCTGGTGAACAACGCACCGGCGGAAGTGCTGGATAACACGCATATCACCATCGTTCCGACAATCCCGGGAGGCAAAGGTGCGCCAGACACCACCTCGGGCGTCGTAGGTACCGGTCTCGGGGTTAGCAAGAAGCTGACCGGAGCCCGGAAAGAAGCGGCGATGAAGCTGTTCTACGCCTTGGCAGGTCCAGATGGACAAAAGGCAACCTTGGAGAGCAGTACGCTCGTCAGCTACAATATCGAGCTCGACAAGAGCAAAGCGCATCCGCTGTTTGTTGAACTGTACGATCTGATCCAACGTGTGAAGATTGTTCCGGTTTACGACTCCAAGCTGGGCTCGGCCACGGTTGAAGTGGTGAACAACGGGCTGCAGGAGCTGCTGATGGGCGGCAAGGCAGAGGATATCGCCCGCAAAATCCAGGATGCACAGGCTGCATCAGTAGCCGCCAATTAAAGCGAACCCCTTCCCCTCAGGGGAGGGGGATTATTTTTCCTCTTAAGGATGTGAGAAAGCATGAACGCATTGCGCAGCAAGAGCTTTATCATCACCGGACTGCTGCCCGCGCTGGTGATTTACTCGCTGTTCGTCTTCGTGCCGGTGATCTGGTCGGCCTACTACGGCTTCTTCAACTGGTCGGGCATCGGCGAAGCGAAATACACCGGCCTCAGCAATTATGCGGAAATCCTGCGAGATCCCATATTCTGGCGGGCGCTGAAAAATAACATCGTGTTCGTGCTGGCCTCGGTGTTCGGACAAATTCCACTCGCTCTCGTGTTGGCCGTGCTGCTGCACAAGAGCAACCTGCTGCAGCGCTTCCTGCGCTCAGCGGTATTTTTGCCGATGGTGTTGTCCACGGTGGTCATCGGGATGATTTGGCAGTACATTTATCACCCGCAGATTGGGATTCTGAACTTTTTGCTGGATGCATTGGGATTGTCCAGTTGGAAGCTGGATTGGCTCTCGGACGGCAAGATTGCGATCTATTCGCTGCTGCCGCCGCTGATCTGGAGCTACGTTGGATTGTATCTCATCATCTTTATGTCCGCGCTCCAGAACATTCCGGGCGAGATTCACGATGCGGCTAAAATCGACGGCGTCTCCGGCGTCCGCAAGCTGCTAACCATCTCGCTGCCGATGATTAAGAACACGGTGCAGGTGGCGGTTATTCTATGTATTTCGGGCAGCTTGAAGTCCTTCGACCTGGTGTACATCATGACGAAGGGTGGACCGGCGCATGCGACGGAGCTGCTGGCGACGTATATGTATAACTCCACGTTCTCGACCTACCGGTACGGGTTCGGGAGTGCCATTTCCACCAGCATCATGATCATTAGTTTGTTGTTGATCGGAACCAGCCAGTGGCTGACCAATCGTAAAAAGGATGCCGCTTAAGGAAAGGAGGAACCATGAACTTGAACATCAATACAACCACAACGTTATCCGCGAAAAATACAGGGGTTGGCGGCGGCGGACGGGTGTTAAGGAAGACAGGCCGCACTTTGTTTTGGGGGCTGTTGACGCTTTATGGCGTGATCACGCTGTACCCGTTCTTATGGCTGGTCATCAGTGCGTTTAAGACAAATGAAGATTTCTACGTCCGGCCCTTTGGACTCCCGCAGGTGTGGCATGGCGACAATTTCACGCGGGCCTGGGAAAGCTCGCGGCTGGGCACAGCGTTTGGCAATTCGGTGCTCGTGGCGATCGGCTCGCTAGTGCTGACGTTGTTTATCGCCGCACTAACCTCGTTTATTCTTGCCCGCTTCCAGTTCCGATGGAAAGGCGGGGTACTGACCTTTTTTGTGATCGGGATGCTGATTCCGATTCATAGTACGTTGGTTCCGTTGTTTATTCTCATGAAGCAGATGTCGTTGCTGAACACGTATTGGGCGTTGATTCTGCCTTATACCGCCTTTGCGTTGCCTACAGCCGTGTTCGTGTTGACGGCCTACCTGACGAGTGTACCGCGTGAGCTGGAGGAGGCGGCGTTTATCGATGGGACCGGTCTGTGGGGGTTATTTTTCCGCATCATGCTGCCGATGTCGGTTCCGGCTTTGGCGACGGTGACGATTCTTAGCTTCCTGCATTCCTGGAACGATTTCTCCTTCGCGCTGGTGTTCATCAACAAGACGGCGCTCAAAACGTTGCCGCTGGCTATCGCCAACTTCGCTGACGGTTATCAGACGGATTATGGCTTGTCGTTCGCGGGGATGACGCTGTCGGTTATCCCAACGATCGTCCTCTATTTGCTGTTTCAGGAACAAATGATGAAGGGGATGACGGCCGGCGCGGTGAAAGGATAAGGGAGGAACATCCTACACCGAAGCAAAGGGGGAGCGCAAGATGGTGCATAAATGGTTGACTACGTCGCTTCAGCGCAAGCTGTCGGTGGTTGTTGCAGGGTCCATGATCGTGCCGATGTTGGCCTTGGGGCTGTTCGCCTTTGTGATCTCTTCCAACATTACGGAGGAGAAAACGAAGCTGACCGGCAGTGACATGCTGAAGCAAATGGACGCCAATTTGCGCTTTATGCTGGAGGATATCGAAACGTTATCGATCTTCCTGATTGGGGAACGGGATCTGCAAACTTATCTGGCTGGTCCGGACGACGACGAAGCGAAGCGAACGGAGCTGGTCGGGCGAATGACCAATTTGGCGGCCTCCAAGCCTTATATCGCGAATATCGCGATCTATCCCGAACGGTTCGACGCGCGGCTATCAACGGCCACCTGGTATGAAAATGAGCTCCCCGAGGAGGCGGCGAAGGCCATTGCCGGCGGGCGAAAAACGTGGTCCGGCGTGTACGAAATTCGCGACTATGCCGGGATGGAGCAGGTGATCACCTTGTTTCGGCCGATCCGCAGCATCTACGATTTTCGCCGGCTGGGTTGGCTGGCGATCAGCCTGGATGAACAGGAGCTGGCCCGCAATCTGGAATCGCCGGAGTTTGGTCAAGGGATGGGCAAGGTGGAACTGGTCGGGGGAGACGGGACGATTCTGTCCTCCGCCGACAAGTCCAGGCTGGGCCGGCCGCTGGATGACTATGCGCCCGGCCTGTTCGCATTGCTTCCGGGTCGCTCCCCGGAAGGAGACGGCGTGAGTGAGCCGCTCCCTGCAAGTATGAACATCAGCGGTAGCGTAATCTACGGCGAAGGGGACGGCAAGTCGACGGTGCTGTACCGTCATGAGCCCTTAACCGGATGGATGCTGGTAGGCAGCGTCCCTTACGACCAATACCGGGCGGAGAATCGCTACATCCTCACGTTAACCGCCGAGGTCGTTGGTGTGTCGGTGCTCGTGTGCACGCTGCTCATTTGGTTTACCGTTCGCCGGATTACCCGGCCGCTGCGCGTGTTAACCCGTCATTTGTCGCGGATCGATCCAGAGCGGCCTTTGCCGCGTTTTCCGGCGACCTCGGACGATGAGATCGGGCGGTTGGGTCATAGCTACAACATGCTTGGCGCGCATATCGAACGATTGAAGCGCGAAGTGATCCGCGGCGAGGCTCGCAAGAAAGAGGCCGATTTGCGTGCATTACAGGCGCAGATCAATCCTCATTTTTTATACAATACGTTGTCTTCGATCCATTGGATTGCCCTGATGTCAGGGGAGCGGCGCATCGCCGATATGGTCGAAGGGTTAAGCGACTTCTTGCGGATCAGCCTCAATCAGGGCAAAGATTACTGCCCGGTCGAACAGGAGGTAGCCCATATCCGAAATTATGTGCGAGTCCAGTCGATCCGCTTCCCCGATAAATTTACCGTCGAGTATTTCGTAGATGAGACGCTGAAGGACAAGTGGATGCTGAAGCTGCTGTTGCAGCCTTTGGTGGAAAATGCCTTGATCCATGGGATTCAAAAACGCGAAGGGATCGGTACAATCACCATCTTCATACAGCCGGAGGGAAAACGCATGAACGTAACGGTCATGGACGACGGGCTTGGCATGAACGCCGAGCGTTTGCAGGAGGTACGTCAATCGCTGCTGCTGCCCGCAGCTGACGGGGAGGAGAACGGGCGGTCAGGGATGCCCGGAACGGCCTTGGCGGAGACGACGGCAACGGCGGTTACGGACGAAGCAGCCCCAACAGCGGCAACCATGGCAATAACGGCAACTGCGTCAACAGCGGCAACAACAGCTACGGGGTTGTCTGCCGGATACGGGCTGCGCAACGTTAACGAGCGGCTGCTCTTGCATTACGGACGAGAAGCCGGGCTCTCAATTGACAGCCGGGAAGGCGAGGGCACGCAGGTTTCATTTTCCATTCCGATCATGGAGGAATCGCCATGAATGTATTGATTGTAGATGATGAGGTTATTATCCGGACCGGGCTGGCCAGTGTCATTTCCTGGAGCGAGCTTGGACTAAATCTGCTTCAGCCGGCTGCTTCTGCAGAGGAGGCGCTTGAGCGGCTGGAGGTGGAACGGCCGGATATCTTAATCACCGACATACGGATGAATGGCAAAACCGGCTTAGAGCTGGCGGAGGAAGCTGTGAGACGTTTGCCTGGGCTGGAAGTGATCATTTTATCTGGATATGGGGATTTTGCCTATGCCCAACAGGCGATTCGCCAGGGCGTTAGCGATTACCTGTTAAAAACGAGCAAACCGGAGGAAATCATCCGGACGGTGCTCCAAGCCAAGCAACGGTTGGTGGAGCGTCGGGCCGAGGATTCCCGCGCACATCGGCAGGCCAGGGAAGAACGGCAGCGGCAGCTGTATAAATGGGTGATCGAAGGTGAGGCGGGAGCGGCTCCTGCGGATCCCAAGCATGCGGGTTCGAGTCAGGATCTGAAGAACTCCGGCCATCCGGGGTACCGGCAAGTGCTGATTCTATCCGCCGGCGGCTGGGGCCAGGAGGATGAGGCCGATTCGCTGCTGCGGTTTGCCGTTCAAAATATGCTGGAGGATCTGCTGCCCGGAGCGGCGGTGTTGATCCATCAGGGGCGGATCGTTTGCGTGACCGGACCCGAACCGAGCGCGGTACATTCCAGCGGCCAGCGGTTCAAGGGAATGCTGGAACGTATCGAAAATTTGCTGAACTGCCAGCTGCGCTTGGCCGCCGGCGTACCCGTGGAGGATCCGGATCAGGTGCATCAAAGTTATGTGACTGCACAGGCCGCTTTTGCTTACCATGATCTGCTCCCCGGCGCGAAGCTGCTGGATTACCAGGCGTTCGCGGATCGTAAAGGCGGGAAGACGGTGATCACACAAGAAGAGGAGAACGAGCTCGGCTCGATCTTATTAGAGCAGGATCGGATGGCGTTGCGAGCTTGGACACACCGGCTGGCCGACGAGTTGGTCGCAGATCCGGAATGCACGCCGGAATCGTATCAAGCCTGTTTGCAGTCGGCGGCCGTTGCGGCGCACCGCTGGCTGGAGCGTACGCTCCGGGCGTTAGGGAAGGAAGGGGCCGCACGCTTCGCGCCTTGGCTGCAGCAGCACATCGGAGGTGCGAAGCTGAAGGATGAGCTGTTCCGTCATCTGCATGCCGTCATGAGCTTATATCACGGTCAACTTGGTGAGGGGCAGGCTTCCCATGTGCAGCGGGCCAAAGCTTATATGGAGTCCTGCCCGGCAGAGGAGCTAAGCTTGCAGCAGGTTGCGGCCTATGTGCACCTGCATCCCAGCCATCTCAGCGAGCTGTTCAAAAAAGAAACCGGCAGCACCTTCGGCTATTACGTTACCGCCTTACGAATGCGCCGGGCGATGGAGCTGCTGGCTGTATCACCGGCAAAGGTAAGCGAAATCGCCGGACTCACCGGATACGAGGACGTGAAATATTTCAGCCGGCTCTTTAAGAAGCATACCGGCAAGACGCCAAGCGAATTTCGCGAGGAGGCGCCGGGAGGAACGATCCGGCAAGCTTAACGGCACGGAAGGGTTATCTGTCGATACTACATCTCATCAGGAAAAGAGGGACGATTTATGATCATATCGGAACCATGGAAGCTGCAACATTTTGAGATTGGTGAGAAGCCGCCCTTGGAGCTGGCCGCCCCCGGCCTGGACGATCGCTTCTGGATCGAGACCAACGTCCCGAGCGACGTTCACTCGACGCTGCTCGCGCGTGGTTTGATCGATTCCCCGTATTACGGACACAACGATGCGAAATGCCGCTGGATCGAACGGAAGGAATGGTGGTACCGCACGACGTTTGAGTTGGAGGCCATGCCGGGGGAAGCGGAGAGAATCGAGCTCGTATTTGAAGGGTTGGACACGTATGCGTCCGTCTTTGTCAACGGGCATGAAATCGGCTCAACCTCCAACATGTTCCGCTGCTATACATTTGATATTACGCGGATCGTCCGTGAGGGGCGGAACACGATAGCGGTCCGTTTTGATCCGCTGTATTTGCATCATCGGGACAAAGAGCAGCTCGAATGGTCCTCGTATACGAAGGAGCGGCAATGGATCCGCAAGGCGGCGATGAATTTTGGCTGGGATTGGGGGCCGCGGATCGTCACGACCGGGATCTGGGGACCGGTTCGGTTGGAACGCCATAAGCTGGCGAAGCTGACAAGCGTATATGCCGCAACATTATCCGCGAGGGCGGAGGAAGCGGTGATCCAGGTAAGCGCAGAAGTGGAAGCGTACCGCTCCGGGACGGCGGCGGTGGCCGTCGCCCGCCTGCTGGACGCGGAGGGCGAGGAGGTCGCGTCCGCTACACTTTCGGTGCTGGATGCGGGAGAGACCCTTGTAGGCAGACAAGCCGCGCTAAGGCGGGCCTTCCCGAACGCGATCCATACGAAAGGGGCCGCATCGGCCGAACTGCGTGTTGCCTGCCCACGGCGATGGTGGACGCATGACTTGGGCGAACCTTATTTGTACACGTTGCAAGTGACGCTTTTGGCCGGTGATGAAGAGATTGACCGTTACGAGCAGCCCTTTGGCATACGGACGCTGGAATTATCGCTGCAACAACCTGACGGCAGCCCTTCGTTTGCTTTTATCCTTAATGGCATTAAGGTTTATGCCAAGGGAGCCAACTGGATTCCGGCGGATCATCTGATCGGATCGATTCCGGAGTCGACGTACCGTGGATTAATCGAACTGGCCGTGGAAGGGCAAATGAACATGCTGCGCGTATGGGCGGGCGGCATTTATGAGAAAGAGATTTTTTACGAGGAGTGCGACCGGCGCGGGGTGCTGGTGTGGCAGGATTTCGCTTTTGCTAATGCGTTGTTTCCGGACTTCAACCGTGACTTTATGGACAATGTGCGGCAGGAAATTATCGATAACGTCAAGCGGCTGCGGAACCGGGCTTCGTTGGCGCTATGGTGCGGCAATAACGAAATCGACTGGCTGTATGACATGAAGTCGGCTGCTGGGGATATTACCGGGGATTTTTTTGGAGAGACGATTTATCATGAGCTGATTCCTGGCTTGCTGGCCGAGCTGGATCCGTATCGACCGTATTGGCCTTCGTCGCCGTATGGGGCGCAGGATGGGTATGATGCCAACGATCCAAATCATGGGGACCGCCATAACTGGCAGGTGTGGCATGGGTCGGTGTATCCGCGCATGCAGGGCGAGAAGCCGTTGCTGGATTACAGCATCGAGGGCGTCACGTTCAAAAATTTTAAAAAAGACTTTGCCTTGTTTAGCAGCGAGTTTGGCATGCACGCTTCCGCAAACCGGTATACGCTGGAGAAGAACATCCCGGAGGGGCAGTTTACTTGGGGGAGCGCCGAGATGGCGTACCGGAACAAGGATACGAATCACCGCAAAGGGATTTTGCTCATGGAGGGCTATACCGGGATTCCGCAGGATATCGAGGAGTATATGAATTTCTCCATGTTAACGCAGGCCGAAGGGCTAAAATACGGGATCGAGCATTATCGCCGACATCGTCATCGGAACAGCGGTGCGCTGGTGTGGCAGCTCAACGACAGCTGGCCGGGGACGAGCTGGTCAATGATCGATTACGAGCTGTTGCCGAAGGCTTCGTATTACTATGGGAAGAAGTTTTTTCATCCGGTGCTCCTGTCCCTGGAGCATGAACCGGGCGAGCCGCTGCGCGTGTGGGTCGTGAACGACACGCTCGAGCAGCTGGAGGGGACCGTGACGTTAACGGTACATCCTTTGGTTTGGCAGGACGGAGTGGCCGAAGCGGCGGAAGCATCAGAAGATGCGGGAGACAGGGGCGCTCGTCAGTTTACGTTTACGGCGATGGTGCCGCCGCAAACGGCGCTGCTGCTCGGAAGCTTGGATGAGGCGGAGGCGCTGGTGGGTTTGGCGCCGGAGGAGGTGCTGGTGGAGCTGAGCGCCGCCGGGTTCAGCGCACCGGTGAACCGCTACTACCTGCGCGATCCGAAGGATATCCGACTACCTGCGACCGAGCTGGACGTGCAGGTGGACGAAGCAGAGCAGACCGTCACGGTCACCGTCTCCGGCCAAGCTATCGCCCGTCTGGTCAAGCTGGAGATGCCGCTAGGCCAGGTCCGCTACAGCGACAACTACTTCGACCTGCTGCCGGGCGAGAGCCGGACGGTGCGCCTCCGGCATCCGGGGCGGCTTGCCGCTGCCCTGGGCGGCGCTGCGAGT
>NZ_GG695972.1:331623-343103 GCF_000159955.1 Paenibacillus sp. oral taxon 786 str. D14
GCTATTCCTCGTGCTCGAAGAGGGTGATGCCTTCGATTTGGTTGATCGTTCTGCGCAGCTCCCGGGCTTGCTCCCGGCTGATTTCGCCGTTTTCGAACATGCGGTTGACTTCCGCACGTTCGGCATCCATAACCAGCAGCCGCAGCTCTTCCTTCTGCGCTTCCGTCTTCTCGTTGAATGGATTCGCGGAGCCTTTCAACCGAGCGATGGCGCGCTTGTAATCCAGGATGACGTATTGAATGACGTTGTCGGAAGCGTCTCCTTTTTTCAACCCCTGTAAATACTCGAGTGCTGCTTGCAAGGCCTTCAGGTGGATGTCCCGCCCTACGGCCTTCATGTTGTCATCTTTGTATTTCCGTCTCGCCCGCCGGAAATCCCGTACTGTCGTACCAACCAGGAAGAAGAAGCGGGAGCTTCCGCTTTGCGACAGCTTCTCTTCACGGTGATCCAAAGCCTTCTCGAAGGTTTCATACATGACTTTGTCTATGCTGCCTTCTTGGACGGCTTGCTGGATGTAGTTGCGTTCTACCTTCAGTGCGGCCCGGTGCAGTTCGGTGATTTTCCCGATCATTTCTGGCCGATCCAGTCGCTGGGCTCCCCATTGATCCAAAGCGGGCTTAAGGAGCCGGCTATACTCATCCATAAGCTGATAGGCCGCGACCTTATTGTCCTCGTCCATGACCTCTTTGATTTTGTTTAGCGCAACGCGCAGCACGCGGGTCCGAGCTTCGTTATAATCGAGGAACGGACTGTCCTCTTCGCCTGGCGCGGCCCCTTTGCTAAGCATCGGCAATAAGATCGTGGCCGCAATCAACGTAAACAAGATGACGCCCGCTGCCAAGAACAGAATCAATGACCGTTCCGGGAACGGCCCGCCGCTTGCAACCACATAAGGGATAGACAGGACACCGGCCATCGTCACCGCGCCGCGGACCCCGGTCAAGGTGAGCAGCAGGCTGGACTTCACCGTAGGTTTATCCCCTTTGCCTTTTTTGTAATCATGAATGGCAAATAAATGCGACCAGATAAAACGAATCCCCAGGATTCCAACCCCAACAATGAGCACGTACCCAATCGCCAGCACATTGTTAATATTCGGGTTAGCGACAGTATCCTGAATCGACAACGGGATGTTCAGACCAAGCAGAAGGAAGACAACCCCGTTCAGGACGAACAGCAGCGTGGACCAAATATTTTCCGTTAACAATTGTTCCTTGGCCAGCATCGTTTCCGTCCGCTCCCGCACCAGCGAATGCACGATACCGCCGACAACAACGGCAATAACGCCGGAAGCATGCAGGAATTCCTCCGTCACGATAAAGATCAGGAACGGCGTGAGAATTTGCAGCAGCGAGTGCAGCGTGGCATCCTTAATCCCTTGTTTGAGCAGCGAGAACCGGATCCAAGCCATCATCAAGCTGAGCACTAAACCAAGCAAGGCCCCGATCACGAACATATAGGAGAAGTCATATAAAGCTTCTTTCAGAGAAAAATACCCCGTCACGACCGCCGCAACCGCGTAGTTGAAAGCGACCAAGCCGGAGGCGTCGTTGATCAACGATTCACCCCGGACCAGATTCAGCACTTTCTCCGGGATATGAATCCGCTTGGCGATACCGTTGACGGCCACCGGGTCGGTAGGGGACAGGATTGCCGCCAATGCAAATGCCGCGGCCAGCGGAATGTCAGGAATCACGGCATGGATGAGGTAGCCGCCTCCCAGCGTAGTTAACACGACGAGGACGATGGCGTTCCCGAGAATCGCCCCGCGCATATTCCATAGTTGGTCGCGAGGGAAATACCTGCCGTCGTTGTACAACAGGGGGGCTACGAATAGCAACAAAAACCATTCCGTTTCAAGCTCTAGCGAAAACTCTTTGTAGGCCAGCGCGATGAGGATCCCGAGAGCGATTTGAGTAAGTGCGGTTGGGATCATCGGGATGTAGTGGCTGATGATGTTGGAAACCACCAGACAGATGAGCAGCAAAATGACAGTAATCAGTAAATCCATGAAAGCAACGTCCTTCCGATGTGTCCGGGCACTGGGCCGATTTGGTATTGATTATAGCATATCCGAATTTCTTAAACCGAATTTAAACGGACAACTGCTTTTAACGAAAAAAAAGCTCCTCCGCAGCCGATGCGGAAGAGCAAGAAGCAGTTTCACTTAGGTAACCCCAGGTATTACAGGTCATCGAACCCGTTGTCGTCGCCGACCTTGCCGTAGTTGCGGGATTTGGCCTCGAAAAAGTCCGTTTTCGTTGCGTTCAACGCTTCGTCGGAGAACGGCTTGATCCACGGCATGCAGTTGATATCCACGCCCGCGTACGCTTTCTCCAGCCCCATTAACGTCAACCGTTTGTTGGCGATGTATTTAATGTAATCGGACAATTCGTTTAAGTCGATGCCGGGGACATTTTTTAACGTATAGTGCGCCCAGTTCGTCTCCAGTTCTACCGCCCGGTCGATCGTGCGGTATGCGTAATCGATATTTTCCTTCGTGTTTAATTCCGGATAATCGATCAGCAGTTGCTTGAACACTTCGGCGAAGAAGTAGCAGTGCTGGTTCTCATCCCGTTGGATGTACGAGATCATTTGGCTGGTGCCCATCATTTTCTGATCGCGTGCGAGGTTGTAGAAGAACGCAAACGTACTATAAAAGAAGATGCCCTCAAGAATAAGATCCGCCACCAGCGCTTCAAAAAACGATTGCGGCGTCGGTTCATCACGGAAGTTCTGATAGATGTTGGCGATAAATTTGTTGCGGTCCAGCAGCACCGGATCATGCTTCCAGTACTCGAAAATTTCTTTCTGCTCCTGCTCCGACACGATTGAGGACAGCACGTAGGAGTAGGATTGGTTATGGACCACTTCCTGTTGCCCGATGATCGCCGAGATCGCCTCCAGCGATGAGTCGGTGAAGTAGCGCTTTACATCGCCCACAAACATCGTCTGCATCGAGTCGAGCACGGCCAAGAGCGAGATGTTGATCTTGAAGGTGCGCTGCTCTTCCGGATCGAGCAGGGCGAATTGCTGCGCGTCTTTGGCCATCGGGATTTCGTCGGCGATCCAGTGGTTGAGCAGCAGCACCTTGTACAGCTTGTACATATGAGGCATGCGAATGTCGTTCCAGTTCAGGATGCCCGAGCATTCGCCGCCGATGATGCGCGTTGATTTGTTGGGGGCTTCGGTATTAAAAATCGTTTGAAGTTGCATGGGATTTCGCTCCTTAATTTGTGTTGAGTAAGTTGTACATGGAATGGGATTTGCGGGATCAGGCCGCCGGCTGAAATGTTCTTCCGATCGCTGTTGCTCGCGGATTTCTCTGGTTGGACTAGATTCAGAAGTTGTAGAAATCCGCTCACAAAGGCGAACGTCTGGCCCTGATCCCGCATGTATATATGTTCAAAAATGTGAGCGCATCCCCGCAGGGGATAGCGCCTCCGAGCACGCAGTTACGTATAAAGCGCCCCTGCTGCTCTCTCGTCTTGCACCAAAAGTAAGTGTATCCCGAAGGGACAACGCCTCATTGCACGTGGTTTCGCCAGTAACGCCCCAAAGTCGCAGTCCCCGCCTCCGCAGGAGCGCCACAGTAGAGCGGGCCCGAAGGGCGGCAAGCGGCTCATCCCGCCTGCGTCCCCCCGGGTGCGCCGAAAGCAGCAGTCCTGAGCAGCACGGTTTTCCAGGTCACCCGGGAGCGCCCAAAGTAAGACGTACCCGAAGGGGGAAAAGCGTTCCACGAGCCAACCTCAGCGAATCCCCGATAGGGGAGAGCGCGCAGGAGCGCCTCTTGCTCTCCCACGTTCTTCCCCTTTGCGGGAGACCAGAGGGCAGCAGGCCCTCGGGCGCCCTCCCTTACGGTAAGGGAGGGGTGGGGAGGGTTGAGTACCTCATGAGGCACAACTTTCGCACTCCTCAATCGTCAACGCCCGGCTCCGCACATAATACGTCGACTTCAACCCGGCCTTCCAAGCATGCAGATGCAGGTCAAGGAAGTCAGTGGCCCGGATGTCCGGCCGCACGTACAGGTTGAAGCTTTGGCCTTGGTCGACGTGGCGCTGGCGCGCGCCAGCCATTTCGATCGACCAATGCTGGTCGATCAGGAACGCGGTCTTGTAGTACCAGATCGTTTTTTCGGACAGGTCCGGTGCCGGGTTGGCGATTTTGTACGTCGTCTTCTCCTCATACGAAAGCAGCTCGTACAACGGATCGATGCTGGCGGTCGAGCCGGCGATGATCGAGGTTGATCCGTTGGGGGCGATCGCGAACATCCAGGCGTTGCGAACGCCGTTCTCGCGCACTTCCTTCTGCAGCTCACGCCATTGCTCGGTCGTCACGTATTTGCCTTCGCGCGTGCCGTCAACGTAACCGCGGGACTCGAAGTACTGCCCCGTTTCCCAGTCAGAGCCGGCAAACTTCGGATATTTGCCTTTTTCCTTGGCGAGCTCCATGCTGGATTTGATCAGCAGGTAGTTGATCTTTTCATAAAGCGCGTCGTTGTATTCAACCGCCTCCTGGGATTCCCAACGGATGCCTTCGAGCGCCAGCAGATGGTGCAGGCCAAATGTGCCAAGTCCGATCGCCCGATATTGGCTGTTCGTATACTGCGCTTGCAGCACTTCGATATTGTTGATATCGATCACGTTATCGAGCATCCGCGTCTGAATCGGCACCAGCCGCTCCAGCACGCCGGCCGGCACCGCGCGGGCCAGATGGATCGAGTTCAGGTTGCAGACGACGAAATCGCCAGGGATTTTGGACACGACGATCCGGGTTTGTCCGTCCTTCGTCACCAGTTCCTCTTGCTCGACGACGGTCGGCGATTGATTTTGCATAATCTCCGTACACAGGTTGGACGAGTAAATCATCCCATGCGCCCGGTTCGGGTTCGCCCGGTTTACCGTATCGCGATAGAACATGTAGGGCGTGCCGGTCTCCAGCTGCGATTTCATGATTCGCTTCATGATATCGATCGCCGGCATCGTGATGCGCGACAGGGTAGGGTGGGCAACGGCTTCGGCGTATTTTTCACGGAAGCTGCCTTTCCCAAGCTCCTCATCATAGAAATCCTCCAGCCCCAATGGGCGGCCGTTCTCATCCTTCCAGCCCATCGTTTTCTTCACTTCGTGCGGGCAGAACAGATGCCATTCCCCGCGGGCCTCCACCGCCTCCATGAACAGGTCAGGCAGGCACACGCCGTGGAAGACGTCATGCGCGCGCATCCGCTCGTCGCCGTTGTTCAGCTTCAGATCGAGGAAGGCAAGAATATCTTTGTGAAAAACGTCCAAATAAACCGCGATCGCACCTTTACGCGTTCCGAGCTGGTCGACGCTGACGGCGGTGTTGTTCAGCTGGCGAATCCAGGGAATCACGCCGGAGCTGGTGTTCTTGTGGCCGCGGATGTCCGAGCCGCGCGCGCGGACCTTACCGAGGTAAACGCCGATGCCGCCGCCCATTTTGCTCAAGCGGGCTACATCCGTATTGGAGTCGAAGATACCCTCAAGGGAATCGTCGACAGTATCGATGAAGCAGCTGGAGAGCTGGCCGGCTACTTTTTTACCGGCATTGGACATCGTTGGCGTCGCCGCAGTCATATAAAGGTTGCTCATCGCCCAATACGCTTCCTTCACCAGCTCCAGACGCTTCTCTTCCGGCTCCTTATGCATCAGGTACATGGCGATGACCATGTAGCGCTCCTGCGGCAGCTCCATCGTCCGTCCGTCGAAGTCGGTGGCCAGGTAACGCTCCGTCAGCGTGAGCAGGCCGATGTAGTCGAACAGCAGGTCGCAGGACGGGTCAATCGTGCGGCCCAGCTCTTCAATCTGCTCCTTCGTATAGCACTCCAGCAGCTCCTCGCGGTAAATGCCCAGCTGGCAGAGCTCGGTGATCAGGTGATAGAACGAGCCGTAAGGCTCTTCCGGGTAGGCTTTGTAGCGACGATTGACGGCCGCTTTTTTGTACAGAGAAGTGAGCAGGGAGCGGGCCGCTGCATATTTCCAATCGGGCTCATCTTTGCTGACGAGCTCCAGTGCGGACATCGTAAACGCGTTGCTAATTTCTTCACCGGTCACCACATCCCGGCGCAGCTTTGCATTGACGCCGCGCAGCAGGCGCTCTTTATCGACGTTATGTAATCCTTGCAAAATTCGGTCAGCATAGACGCCAAGGCGTGCGCTGTCAAACGCAAGCTGTCGGTTATTTGGTTTTGTCACTAGAGTAGGCATGAGATAAATCCTCACTTTCCATATATTAAGGTAGGATGAAGGCTGCAGATGGGTGGTGGTACCCCAAATCTTGAATGTTCAAATTGCAGATAATCAGTGAAAAAAGGGGCGCAATCAAGTTGCGCTCAGGATCAATAAGATCAATCAGCTAAAAAGAGAACAGGGGCTCCCATAACACGGCTTGTCCCTGCTGCAGGCTGGGTTGAATATCGATCAGCCGTTGATTGGAGCTGCCGCGATAGAGCAGGGAAGGATCGCGAAGCTCCTCAACGAACCTTCCGTCGACCAGCACCTCGCAACGCCGCAACAGTTCATATTCGGGGGAGCCGGGGCGTTCGATTAATTCTTCCAACGTATAACCGGTGTAAATCCAGATGGATATTGGCCCGGTTTCCGCCACAAGCCGGTCGATAAAACCGCAGACCTCAGCAGCGGAGAAAAAAGGATCACCGCCAAGGATCGTGAGTCCGCTGAGCAACGGATTATGTTTAATGTCATAAATAATTTCTGCTTCCCGCTCCAAAGTGAGCGGTTCCCCGTAATCGAAGCTCCAGGTTTTTGGGCTGAAGCAGCTTTTGCAATAATGGCGGCATCCGCTGATGAAGATCGCTGCTCTCAAGCCGGGCCCTTCATTAATGGATTCCGGGTAGTACCCGCAAATGTTCATGCGTCGTGTTTCACCCGGTCGCGAACCTCCGCTTGTTTAGCGGGGTTGAACCGTGTCTGGTAGTCGCCGGTCAGATAACCGGTCACCCGGCGCAAACGGCGAATATGCACTTCGCTCTCATGGCTGCCGCAGGAGGGGCAGCTTGCCCCAATGATCCCTTCAAAGCCGCAGGCCGAGCAGCGGTCGATCGGATGGTTGATGCTAAAATAGCTGACCTGCTGCTGCAGGGCGTATTGCACGATTTTGACGAATGCTTCCGGATTGTTGCGGGCATTGCCGTTAAGCTCGATATAAGAGATGGCTCCGGCGTTGCACAGCCCGTGGAATTTGGCTTCCAGCTCAATTTTTCGTGCCGCACTGATGTTGTAGTAGACCGGGATATGGAACGAATTCGTGTAATACTCGCGGTCCAAAATCCCGGGCAGCGGGCCATAGACCGCACGGTCGCGTTTGGTGAACTTGCCGGACAGCCCCTCCGCCGGGGTCGCAAACAACGTGATATTGAGATTGTGAATTTCGCTTTGGCCGTCACAATAGTCGCGCATGTAAGCGATCAGGTCGTAAGCTTTCTGATACACGGCTTCATCTTCGCCGTGATGCTTCCCGTACATCGCCTTCATGCATTCGGCCAGCCCGATGAACCCGATGGACAAGCTGCCGTGCTTCAGCAATTCGCCGACCTGATCATCCGGCGCCAGCTGCTCACCGCCTTCCCAGACGCCTTCCCGCATCATGAAATCGGAAGCCTTCGCTTTTTGGGAGGCCTGAATCGAGAAGCGATGCAGCAATCCCTCCAGGGCGATATTCATATAGTGAGTCAGCTCGCGGTAGAAGCCGCGTTCGTCGGGCTCTTTGCGGTGTCCCAACGCGATGCCGTACTTCAAGCCTAGCTTGACCAGGTTCAGCGTATTAAAGGAAAGGTTGCCTTTGCCAGACAGACGATTGCGGCCGAACCGGTCAGCCAGCACCCGGGTGCGGCAGCCCATGGTAGCGAATTCCGTATCCGGATCCGTGGGGTCGTAATACATCAGGTTGAGTGGGGCGTCCAGGTTGGCGAAATTCGGATAAAGCCGTTTGGCCGAGCATTCCGCCGCTTTCAGAAATAGGGAGTAGTTAGGTTCCCCCGGATTCTGGTTGACGCCTTGTTTACATTTAAAAATCTGAATCGGGAAAATCGGCGTTTCCCCATGGCCCAGCCCGCGCATCGTGGCCGTGAGCAGGGAGTCGATGACCAGTTGTCCTTCCGGTGAGGTACATGTGCCGTAATTGATGCTGGTGAACGGGATTTGCCCGCCGGCCCGGCTCGACATCGTATTCAGATTATGAATCAGGCTTTCGGCCGCCTGGAACGTCTCGCTTTTGGTTTCCTTGAGCGCATAGTTAAAAGCCTTGGGATACTGATCCCGCAGGTCACTGCGGCTCATCGTGATGTCGCCCAAATCAGCGTTCGCATCGCCTTCTTCAAAATAATCCAGCCCTTTGCGGAAGTACTTGGCGAACGATTTGGCTACGTACGGGACGAGATCGAAGTCCAGCTTGTTCGCGGACACACCGCCGAATTGGGAGTTTTGCTGGGATTGGAAAATGATCGCCACCAGCGCCATCGCCGTCATGATGGAAGTTGGCGGGCGTACGCTGCCGTTGCCGGTGTTGAAGCCTTTGCGCAGCAGTTTGTCAAACGGGATAAAAATACAGTTCGTTGTGCCGAGGGCGTACTGATCCAAGTCGTGAACATAAACGATGTTATCCTGAATGGCCTGTACCAAGCGAGTTGGCAGTACGAAATGGCTTGCATACCATTTGGAATACTCGCTGCCGAATTTGCTCATCTTGCCGGAGAAGCTCTCTCCATTTAAATTGGCGTTCTCGCGCAGCACCTCAAGATTGCGGCTCTGGACGATTTCCTCGCCCATCCGAATCACTTCATCCAGCAAGGTGTCCCGGCCGGTATACGTCTGGCTTACCCATGCCATAACACACTTCTCCTCCCTGTAAACCGAGCTTTGGTTCAAAATAAAAGAGCATGTCCAACCAACGAGGTAGACATGCCCGAATGCACTGCAAAAAAGTGGACAGACCAAATCAAGGCCCCAACATTTCGGCGGCAAGCGGACACCATCCCTGATCCTCGCAGGTTTTCCGTCGGTGTCTTTCAAACGGGCAGGTCTCCTGGCTTTCGGAACGTTGCTGACGCCTTCCCGCAGCTCATCAAGCATTAAGCTGTAGTGGCATATCGTCAGTCGAACGGCTGGGTCTTCAAGACGATGTAGGCGAACGCCTCGTCTTTAGTACCAAGCTACCGATTACAGTGGCGGGACCGCAGCGGACTTGCACCGCACTTCCCTTTTAAGCTCCGGCGGCTTGTCCGCCGGATCACCCGTTCACACTATATTTTGTTGCGTTGATCTAAGGATAGCCCAAGATATTGTGTTTGTAAATGGGATTTTCCCATTGAAAGCAGACTGAAAATCACGTGAAAATCTCCGGTCCGCGCAACGATGCGGAGAGTGGGGGACAGAAGAAAATTGTGAACATTTATAAATGGGACTGGAGGACTAGATCGGGTTTTACAGAGTGTGTGAGTTTTGGGGACGGTAAGGATATTAGCAGACGGGTTCGGTTGATCTTAGAGAGGAGAGTTGGTTAGAATATACCTGTAGGACGAAAACCAGCTCAGGGATTTGATTCAAACCATTACCAGGAAAGAAGGGAGCCGATTATGGCTATCGCCGAAGTTACCGTTATTCCGATCGGGACGGGGAGCACCAGCCTCAGCGCTTATGTGGCCGAGTTGCATCGGGTGTTGGAGAAGCAGAAGGGCATTACCTTTACCCTCACCTCCATGAGCACGATTATTGAAGGATCGTTAGATGATGTGTTTACTGCGATTCGCGCGATTCACGAAGCGCCGTTCCAATCCGGTGCCGGCCGCGTATCAACCTCGATCAAGATCGATGATCGCCGCGACAAAGCCAGCTCCTCCGAACAGAAGCTGCGCTCTGTGCGCGAGAAACTATAATTTCTTGAAATTGGTGCTTGCATTATTTTTAAAACTCGGTATAATAAATTTTGTTCGCTAAAAACGAACCTGCTGGTGTAGCTCAGCTGGTAGAGCAACGCATTCGTAATGCGTGGGTCGGGGGTTCGAGTCCCTTCACCAGCATCTGATATGCAAGCGTAACGCGCCCTCCGAGGTTTTCGGGGGGCGTTTTTGAATTGTTGAAGGACCTTGTTCATCTTCCGAGTGACCTCTTGCTCTTCGCTTGTTAGTTCTTCTCCGTTTCTTTGTTTTCTCCATGCGCTTAGCACTAAATTGTGACCGCAAATAGGGAGGTTTGCTGAAACCTCCCTGTTCCTTGGTGCGCTTACTCTTGCTCCATCGCATCCCTTTTTGTCCGATGCACCGTGCCAAACGGATGGTGCGGCGGGGCATAAATGACATACACCTTCAGCGGCTCGTTGCCGGTGTTGATGATGTTGTGCCACGTGCCGGCGGGAATGAAGACCGCGTCGTCTTCACGGATGTTTCGTACGAAGGTGAGGTGATCCGCTCGATCGCCCATTTGCGCAACGCCTCGACCCTCTTCCACGCGTACAAATTGGTCCGTGTTCGGATGGATCTCCAAGCCGATATCCTCACCGACCGGAATGCTCATCAAAGTGACCTGGAAATGCTTGCCCGTCCAGAGAGCGGTCCGGAAGTTCCGGTTATGCTCGGCGGCATCGCTAATATTAATCACAAACGGCTTTTGCCCGTAATCTTGAAGCGGCTGCCGGTTCCAAGCGTCGTCTTGCGAAGGAGACGGTGCGTATTCAGGATAGATCGGGCTGGGCTCGATATAGTCGGGATAGCGTGCGGGTTGAAATGCCTGCGGATATCCGTAAACGAAGTAAGGTTGAGGATAGATGTAAGGATCATACGGAGCGGCGTACGACAAGCCGGGGTACGGTCCGGGAACATAACTCATGTTTGACATAACCTCCAGTTTTTTTATCCATCATATGCCTATTCCTTGCTCCTGTGCTTGTATGAAAATGAGTCAATTCTACTGATGCATTCATCTAAGAATCTTCTTTCTCTCTTACATAGAATAGAGCATACCTTAGTAAAGGGGAGAAGATGGTATGGCAAAAACGCTTTTGGATTACAACTCGACTGTTGTGACTCCGGTGACCAATGGTGTTAACATTCCGATTCCGGTTGTAGGGGGCGTGCAGATTGCAGCAGTTTCCGTATTCCTTGATCCGGCCGATCCGGCGTCCTTGACCAACCGTGTTGAGTTGAAGGCAACGATCGGCGTTGAAGCGCTGACCGATACGCCGAATATCCTGGTGCGCATCTGGAGAGCGGGCACCGAAATCTTCTATGGGTTAGTAGAGCTGGAGGATGCTTTCAACGACTGGGGTCTCATTAGCGTGCACATGGTTGAACACGCCCCGCTCGGAGTCCAAAACTATCAGCTGATCGTAGAAAATCAGGATAACAACAGCACGGCCAGAGTCGTAGGGCCGGTTGTCTTCACGGCTACCGCTATCGGCGGATAATCTCTTGATCATCAAAAATCCCCTCACGGTGCGACCGGAGGGGA
>NZ_GG695972.1:343332-351671 GCF_000159955.1 Paenibacillus sp. oral taxon 786 str. D14
TCGTGAACTTTATCTGAGGGTATTGATGCGATCCGTTTTGAGATTACCTTCGTTTTGGATCGTTGTTTTTACCACCAAGTCCATTCTAAGACGGGGAAAATACTCCGACCGCCAATGAGCGAGCTTCTCCCTCGGGATTTTGGTCCGGAGTTCCCCCGTGTTTGCAAGATCGACACCTTCGGATTGATCTGGCTGCGCATGTACGTCGCCCCGATGCCTGATGTTCGTCGGGAAGATAAAGAAAATGATCCCGATGTGAATCAGGATATTTACGATCATGACCTGTAGACTTTTATCCACTCGAATCATCCTTTGGTTTCGGATCAGATACATGAAGGGGGGCGAGTAATTCCGGTCATTTTCCATCATGAAGATATTGCTGATCAGGGCTGGCAAAATGATGGAAAACGGTAACCGGTCCATAAAGAGAAGGAGACGGCCTTGTCTGAGCGCATGGGCAGCTTCAACCGGCAGCTCGGTCGTGTAGAATTTGGGTAAGGCATACCAAGGCTGGAAGCCAAGCGATTTGGAGAGCCGTTGTAAATTATAGATTTCCTGGTGTTTGTTCGCTAAGACTGCAGATTCGCAAAGACAGCCTTATTCTAAGCAAAACAGGCACTGGCTATACGCGCCAATGCCTGCTTCGTATTGTTATCCAAGCCTTCATGTACACGTGAAGACCGGCCTTGTGTCCCTGCTCCGACTACAACAAACTGCCTATTTCTAAAACAACAAAAGCCCTACCTCTCATTTGTCCTTGCGGCTCCGATGACCGCGCCAGTGTGAATCAGAAAAACGTCCAAATTCTTACTTTGATTGGGTCATTCAAATAAGGAATTTCATACCGAACGGTATAAGGAGAGTTATAATCTTGTGAGGAACTGCAACGTGGTTATAACAACTAATTATTTATTATACTTTGAATGAATAAAAAATGCAATGCATATATCTAAAAGCCTTTCTAAAGTGATGATTTTGTGAAACCCGGGGAAAACAGAAGAAGCTGAGATATTTGTCACACTAGAGTAGGGAAGGCACCATGTATAATGAGGTCATCTAAGATTTATATAATCAAAAAATAAGGGAGTTAGCCATGAAACGCGGAGATATCCTGTTGATCGGAACCATCGTCGTGATCGCTTTGGTCTTCTTGGTTCCGAGATGGTTTGGCGATTCAAGTGAAAACAATCACAAAAACGAGAATCGAGTAGCGAGAATCACAGTGGACGGGAAGCTGTTTAAGACGGTGCAGTTGACCGGAGAAGAACAGACGGTAGACATTATAACGGAGTATGGCCACAACATTTTGAAGGTGCATGACTACGGGATTGAGATGATCGACGCCGACTGTCCGGACAAAGTGTGCCTGACCTTCGGATTTATTGACCGTAACGGTGGGACGATCGTATGCCTGCCACATAAGTTGATGGTTGAAGTGGTAGCTTCAGAAGGGGGAGACGAGGTTGATGCAATCCTTTAATGAATCATCCAGCCTGCTGCTAAAAAGAACGGTGATCGTAGCTATTTTCGCGGCGGTGGCGGTCGTTCTCAGCTTGGTGGAGTCCCTCATTCCCGTGAACATGAGCGTACCTGGGGCGAAGCTCGGACTGGCTAATATTATGGTGCTGACCTGCCTTTATTTTCTGCGAGCCCGGGACGCCTTCATGATGGTGCTGTTAAAGACGCTGCTCACGGCGTTTATTTTCGGGACCTTTTCCAGCTTCCTGTTCAGTATTATGGGGGCGTTGTTCAGCTTTGCGGCGATGTGGTTCCTGCTGCTGGTTGGGCGCAAACGGCTAAGCGTCATCGGGATTAGCATCGTTGGGGGGATTGCCCACAATATCGGGCAATTGACGGCCGCTGCTTTGTATTTTAATACGACGAAAATTTTCTATTATTTGCCGATGCTGCTCATCATGGGGGTTCTGACCGGGATCGCCGTTGGAATTGCCGTGAGATATTTGATTCCGTCGCTGTCGAAGCTGTCTTTATTTGAAGGCTTTTTAGCGGAAACGGCTTAAGCCGGGAGGGGCTTCGCACGACGTACATCTGAGGGGGAGAGAGAAATGGGAGAAACCGGATTCGCTTATGAGCTGAGGGAGGTTTCCTTCGCATACCACCCGGCGCATCCTGTGCTTCAAGATGTTACGCTTAGCATCCCTTCGGGCAGCTGGGTGTCGTTGGTGGGGCCGAACGGCTGTGGCAAATCCACGCTGGCAAAGCTGCTGGGCGGTTTATTGGGCGCTAACAGCGGAGCGATATATGTGGAAGGAACGAAGTTGGATCGGAATACGGTGACTTCGTTGCGTCCACGCATCGGAATGGTGTTTCAAAATCCGGACAATCAATTTATCGGCGCCACGGTTGAAGAGGATATCGCCTTTGGCTTGGAGGGGCATAATCTGCCGCGGGAGGTCATGGTGAAGCGCGTGCGGGAATATGCGGATAAACTGCACATCGGCCATCTGCTGTCCAAGCATCCCGCGGAGTTGTCGGGAGGACAAAAACAGCGGGTGGCCGTCGCTTCCATCTTGGCGATGGAGCCGGGCATCGTGATCTTTGACGAGGCTTCCTCGATGCTGGACGAGAAAGCCCGCGGCGAGCTGCTTGCCATCCTGCGGGACATGAAGCAGAGTGGCCGTTACACGATGGTCTCGATTACGCATGATGCCGATGAGATTATGGCCTCCGACCGGGCGATCGTACTGGGAGGCGGAACGGTAGCCGCCGACCTGGAGCCGGGCGAGCTGTTTCGGGATGAAGCCCTGCTGGCGGAATGCCGGTTAATCGCCCCCTATCGGATTCGGCTTCAACAGGAGCTGAGGCGGCGGGGCGTGACGCTTCCTGCGGGCTTTGAATTGAACGGCGAAGAGGAGGCGCAACTTTGATGGCGATACAGTTCGAGCAAGTCAGCTTCGCTTATGACGAGAGCAGCCTATGGCGGCACAATGCGTTGCTGGAGGTCGACCTCTACCTGGCGGACGGCGTGTTTGCCGGGATTGCCGGGGCTTCCGGCTCGGGCAAATCAACGTTGATGCAGCATTTCAACGGCATTTTGAAGCCGACGGGCGGGAAGGTGCACGTTCTGGATGTGACGATGGAAGCCGGCGGTAAGGCGCCGCCGCTGCGCGAGCTGCGGAGGCGGGTTGGACTCGTCTTCCAGTTTCCGGAGCAGCAGCTATTCGAGGATACGGTGGAGAAGGATCTTTGCTTCGGTCCGCTGAATTTCGGCTGCTCCTTAGACGAAGCCAAGGCAAGAGCCAGACGTGCGCTGGCCCTAGTTGGGCTTGATGACTCGTTCCTCAGTCGCAACCCGCTCCGCTTGAGCGGGGGGCAGATGCGCAAAGTGGCGATCGCCTCGGTGCTGGCGATGGAGCCGGACGTGATCGCGCTGGATGAGCCGACAGCGACGCTGGATCCGCAAAGCCGTGCCGAATTGGCGGAAATGCTGTCGCGGCTGCACCGTGAAGAGGGGAAGACGGTGATCGTGGTAACGCACCGGATGGAGGAAATCCTCCCGTACGCAGAGCAGTGGATCGTGATGAAAGATGGCCGGAAATCGTTCCAAGGCAGTACGGCCGAGCTGGTAAGCGAGGCACCCCGTCTGGAGGCCGAGGGGCTGGCTATCCCGGCATGTATCCGTTACTGGAATAAAGCGGCGGAAATGTACGGCCTGACAGGCGAGCCGCCGTGCTTGACGGCGGAGGCGTTGGCCGAGCGGTTGGCCTGGTTGTTGGATGAGGCTGGGGAGCGTTCCGCCCCGACCTTGCTGTCCGTGGACCGGCCCGTTCCGGCTCGGCCGCCGATTCTATCCGGCACTTCCGGGGAAGGAGGCAGCGGGCATGCGGAATAAGCTGCTGTTTGGGCGCAGTATTGATACCGGCTCTTGGGTGCACGCTGTAGATCCTCGGGCCAAGCTGGCCGGGATGGTGCTGTATCTTGTTGCGATCGTGGCGGTAGGCTCTTGGCCCGCCTTGGCCGTGGCTGCGGTGTTTTCGATCGGCTATATGCTGTCGACCAAGATCCCGCTGAAATATTACCTGAAGGCGGCCAAACCGCTGTGGGCACTGATGGTGTTTATCTTCGTTGTTCAGTGCTTGACGGTGGAGTCGGGGGAGGCGATCTGGCGCATCGGCTCCTGGACCCTATACAGCGGCGGAGTCAGCAGCGGATTCATCGCCGCCTCCCGTATGGGGTTGTTGGTGTCATTCACCGCCATCCTGACGTTTACGACGACGCCGGGGGTGTTGAATCAAGGTTTGAGCGGTGTGCTTAAACCGCTGAAACGGATTGGCGTCTCGCCCGAGCAACTGACGCTGATGATGAGCATTGCGCTGCGCTTTATCCCCACGATTTTGGACGAAACGCACAAGATCCTCAAGGCACAGGCGTCGCGCGGTGCGGACCTGAAGGAGCTGCCGTGGAAGGAGAAGGGGCGCATGCTGGTCTCCCTTCTCGTACCGGTTACGGTCAGCGCCTTCCGCCGGGCTGAAGAGCTTGTGTTGTCCATGGAGTCCCGGGGCTACACGCTTGGCGCACCGCGTTCGGAATACCACCTGCTGGTCTGGAAAGGCCGGGACACTTGGTTTGTGTTGTCCTATGTGGTCCTGGCTGCAGCGGTTGTGGTTTATCGGTTGGTTTGAACCGCTAATGCAAAATTCTCCGCGAGTAAATTCATGTAGATAGAGTTTGATGGGATAGGTTGATAGGTTGGACATTTAAATCATGTGAGGGGGAAACGGCTGTGGCACGTTTTTTTAATGGGAAAGAAGTTGAGCTGCTTGCGCCTACGGGGACGTTCGAAATTTTCAAACAAGTCATTGTAGAGAATTGTGATGCGGTTTATTTCGGAGGACCTAACCTGAATATGCGCCTGATGCGCAAAGGATTTAATTTTAGCCTGGAGGAAATTACGGAGGCAGTCCAGATTGCACACGGGCTTGGCAAAAAAGTGTACGTCACCGTCAACAATTTGCTGAACGAAGGCGAGTTGGACGAGGCGCGGGCATATTTGCGTTTCCTGGAATCGGCGGGACCGGATGCCATCATTGTGCAGGATTTCGCTGTGTTGTCGCTGATCCGGGAGATGAACCTGAAGCTAAACGTGCATTCCTCCGTCATGATGAACGTGCATAACGTGGAGATGGTTCGCGCTTTACAGGAGCTCGGGGTCACTCGTGTCGTCACTTCGCGGGAAATGGATCTCATGACGACCCGCTATCTTCAACAAGCGACCGGCATGGAGTTGGAGTACTTTGTGCATGGGGATATGTGCTCGGTGCACGGGGCGAACTGTTATTTCAGCTCTGCGGTATTCGGGATGAGCAGTAACCGGGGGAAATGCCTGAAGCCATGCCGCTGGGATTATCGTGTGAAAAAAGACGGCAACATCTATCCGGCGGAATACCCGCTGGCGGTCAAAGACATGTTCATGTACGAACATATCCCAGAGCTGATTCACGGCGGCATCACTTCCTTCAAAATCGAAGGCCGCATGCGGGATGCCGCGTTCGTGGTAATGCTCGTGAAGGCGTATGGCGATGCGATCGACCGTTATATTAACGATCCGGTGGGCTTTGAACGCAGCCGGGATACGAAACTGCTTTACGATAACCGCAAGCGTGATTTTTCAACGGGATATGCGTTTGGCCGTCCGGGATTGTCCAACATCAACCGGCGTTACGAAGGAACGGGGAAATTTTATAGCACGGGCAAAGTGTTTAGTACGCCAACGGAGGAGCGGGAGCTCAGCGACAAACGCGTTGCCGTGATTCGCGAGACGCTGGCGGCGGTGGGGAAAGAGAAGGGTACGGTGCAGGAGAATCACGCGGCTCCTGGCGTCTCCGTGCATGTGAATAACATGGCTCAAGCCAAAGCCGCGCTGGAAGCGGGAGCTGACCATATTTATCTCTCCGGCGACGTATTTGAACCGGATCGTCCGTTTACGAAGGAGGACGTGAAAGAGCTGGCGGCATTAAAAGGGAACGCCAAGCTAGTTCTGTGCCTGCCGCGGATGATGACGGAGCTGCATTTTGAGATGTATGACGGCTTGCTGTCGAGCGAACGGTTGCCGATCGACGGCTTGATGGTGACGAATCTGGGGGCGATCCGAAAATTTGCCGACAAGGGTTACCCGCTGGTGGGGGATTTCAATCTGAACGTATACAATCAGCTGGCAGCTGAGTTTTATCGGGAGCGTGGCGTTAGCCGGCTTACGGCATCCATGGAGCTGCCGCTGAAGGACCTGGCAGCGCTACTGGCACATGCCCCAGGGCCGCTGGAGGCTATCGTTCACGGTACACCGGCAATCATGTACATGGAGCATGACTTGTACGAAAACGCTGAAGTGTTCCAAGCCATCGGCGAGGAAGACAATCACTACGTGGATAACAGCATTTTGGTGTTAAAAACCGATAAAGGCGAAAACCCGGTTTACCGGGACGTTCATGGTCGCAACCATCTGATGTTGGCCAAAGAAATCTGTTTGCTGCCCGCGGTGAAGGAATTGCTGGCGGCGGGTCTATCTGTCTTCCGCATCGAAGGGGCGACCTACCGTCCAGAGCAGCTGGCCGAGATCGTGCGCACCTATAAGGCGGCGCTGGCTAACCCTGCGGCAGCCGGAGAGTTGTTTGCCGCGATGAAGCCCGTTTATGCCGGCTATACGCTGGGGGCGTTGCAGTTTGACGGCGGGAGTGCCAGCGGGGCTGCGGGCGCAGGGGCGACAGGAGCAGAGATGGCAGGAGCAGAGGCGTCGGCCCTGAACAACGAAGGCAACGGCGTCAAAGAGGAGGCCGCCGAAGCGCAGGCGGAAGTGGCGGCAGGAGTGCAAGCCTAATCGGGGAAAGGAAGCGAATGAACATGTCAAAATATATCGGACCGGACGAAGTGTTAAAGAAACGGCAGCAATATTTTTATCCTTGCACCAGCCATTTCTATCGAAATCCGCCGCAGTTGGTGAAGGGGGAGATGCAGTATTTGTACGGTCATGACGGGAAGCGGTATACGGATTTTTTTGCCGGCGTATCCGTCGTGGCCAGCGGTCACTGCAATCCGGAAATTGCCGAACGGACGGCCGAGCAGCTGCGGATGCTGCAGCACACGTCCACGATCTATTTGACGCAGCCGAATGTGGATTTGGCGGAGCGGCTGGCGGACGTGCTGCCGGGGAACCTGCGCCGCACCTTCTTCGTGAACAGCGGCTCGGAGGCGAATGAAGGCGCCTTGCTGCTTGCCCGCATGCATACGGGGCGGCGGGGCTTCCTGGCGCTGGAGCAAGGTTTGCACGGCCGGACGTATTTGACGATGAGCGTGACCGGGCTGGCGATGTGGCGGACGGATCCACAGCTGGCGCATGACACGGATGTCACGTTTATCCCCCGGCCGTATGAGTACGGGCTTAGCGCCGACGAGGCGGCACGCCGCTCCATCGCCGCGCTGGAGGCAGCGCTGGCGGAGAAAGGCGGCGATATCGCGGCGATGATCGCCGAGCCGATCCAGGGGAACGCCGGCATCGTTGCGCCGGCGGAGTGGTATTTCGCTGAAGTGAAGCGGCTGCTGGAGCAGCACGGCGTGCTGCTCATCGCCGATGAAATTCAGACCGGATTCGGCCGGACGGGCCGCATGTTCGCCGTGGACCGTTACGGCGTCACGCCGGACATCCTGACGATGGCCAAGGCGCTTGGCAGCGGCATCCCGGTGGCGGGCTTCGCCACCACGGACGAGATCGCTGCCAGCCTGAACCGGCCATCCGCCTCCACGTTCGGCGGCAACCCCGTCTCGTCCGTGACCGCGCTCGCGGTCCTGGACTACATCGAGGCGCATCGCCTGCCGGAGCGGGCCGAGCGCCTCGGTAAGCTGCTGCGCGGCGGCTTAACGCGCCTCGCCGCGCGGTTTCCGCAGCACGTCTCCGACGTGCGCGGTGCGGGGCTGATGCTCGGCGCGGAGCTATGCGCCGAGGAGCCCGCGCGCGGCGCGAAGCTCACCGACGACGTGCTGGAAGCGATGCTGGACCGTGGCTATATCATCGGCAAGAACGGCGTGAACCGCAACGTTCTGGCCTTCCAGCCGCCGCTGGTCATCGACGAGGCCGACGTGCGCGGCATGCTGGACGCGCTGGAGGCTTCGCTGGCGGAGCTGGTGTAACCCGTGCAGCTGGGCTAAGGTCCGCTAGGCGTGAACATGCGCGCCCGGCGGACCAGCGCAGCAGGCGTACCACCCGCCCGCCAGACGTAGACCCGTCTCATTAACGGTAAAAAGTACCTTTATTTTCGGCCCATCGGCCTGTTTCCATCAAAATAACGGTAAAAAGTATCCTTATTTTCCGGAATTTCTGTCAAAAC
>NZ_GG695972.1:353201-367789 GCF_000159955.1 Paenibacillus sp. oral taxon 786 str. D14
GGTCAAAACGGACGCCAACCTCAAAATTAGCGGTACGAAATACCGCTATTTTGCCAAAAACCCCGGGTTACCGAAAAATAAAGGTCGTTTTTACCGTTATTTGAAACCAGAAAGAGTGACGGGGCGCCCCAATATAAATAATCCACGTTATGACCCGTGTTTTTAGGATGAGGAGAGTGACTATCCATGGAAATAGCCCGCAAAATCGGCACCAAAATCCGGTTGTACAGCGAATTGGTGATGTTTTCGCACACGTTGTTTTCGCTGCCTTTTGCCATCATCTCAATGGTTTGGGCGGCGGAGGGGTTTCCTTCGTGGCGCGTGATGCTGTGGGGATTGATCGCCTTGATCGGCGCCCGGAACGGGGCCAACGCCTTTAACCGCGTCGTCGACCGCGTCTTTGACGCGCAAAATCCGCGCACCGCGCATCGCCACCTGCCGCAAAAGCTGCTGGACGCCAAGGAGGTGCTGGTGTTCGTTGCGGTCAACTATGCGATCTTCATTTTCGCTGCAGGGATGCTGAATACGTTGTGCCTGATCTTGTCACCGGTGGCGATTTTCCTGATCTCTTCCTATTCTTATACCAAACGGTTTACGTACCTGAGCCATCTGTACCTTGGCTTTACGATCGCTTCGGCTCCCATCGGCGCCTGGTTTGCGGTTACCGGTCAATTCGCCTTTACGCCGTTTGTCCTCGGCACTGTGGTGATGCTGTGGATCGCTGGGTTTGACATTATCTACGGCTCGCAGGATATCGAATTTGACCGCAATCACGGACTTTGGTCGATTCCTAGCGCGTTTGGTCTCAAGAACGGTCTGCGTATCGCAGCTGGCCTGCACGCGATTATGGTGCTGCTGCTGATTGCCTTAATCCCGATCCGCCACCTGAGCTGGCTTTATATCACGGGAATCATCATCGCCATCCTGCTGCTGATGACGGAACACAAAATTATCAAACCGTCCAACCGGAAGCGGATGAACGTGGCTTCGTACAATTTGAACCAGGTCATCAGCATGGTGATCCTGTTCTTTACACTCGGCGATTACTTTCTGTTGTAAACGGCTGCTGAGCCGTACAGAATAACACCCCCACCCAGACTTACATGGGTGGGGGTGTTGGCGTATATCAAAAAAATCCCTATGCGGGACCGAGTCGGCAAGGGATTGTATCACCAGAAACGTATGTTCGATTCGTGGCACATCTCATATAAGATGGCCTGTATTCGATTTTCATATTATTACTATAAAACATCGGTGAATATAAGTCTATATTTCTGGGATGCCAATTTAAAAGTCAGGTTGTTCGGAGAAGCGCTATTCAACATGTTGTATTGGATGTACTTCCCGTTTATAGCCATCTATTTCGAAGAGGCGTTGCTCAACCACGCTGCCGGCTTACTATTAGCGCTGCCGCCGCTCTTCAGTATGCTGGGGAACCTGGTGGGAGGGGCTGTCTACAGGCCGGCGAGTTCAGCGATGGTCAAGATAACCTTCCTTTAGGTTCGTGCTTTATTTTATTTCTCCCGCCTGCCAAAATACTCCAGCAACGCCTGCAGATCCCGGTGCGCCGGGTAATGGCTCAGCCGGTTGATGATGTCCTGCGCTTCATCGAGATACTGACGGCTGAGCGCCTCGGTTTTCTCCAGCGCGCCGCTGGCTTGAATCGCCGCGACGACGGCGTCTACCTCTTCGGCAGGGCTGTCTGCCGAAATGGCCCGGATCGCCGGGGCTAGGGTTTCGTCCTGCAACGCGAACAGGACGGGCAAGGTCACCTGGCCGCTGCGCAGATCGCTGCCGGCCGGCTTGCCGAGCTTCTCCGCCGATTGGGTGTAGTCGAGCACGTCGTCGCGGATCTGGAACGACATGCCGAGCTTTTCGCCAAAGCTATACAGCAGCTCGGCCGTTTCCGTATCCGCGCCAGCGGCTTTGGCGCCGATTTGCAGGCATGTGGCCATCAGTTGTGCGGTTTTGTTCTTCGATTTCTCCAAGTATTCGTCGATCGTCACATCATAGTCGAACAGGTGAGAAAGCTGCTGATACTCTCCGAGACACAGCTTGGTTGTGGCCAGGGAGGAGAGGTCGTAGACGAATTTCTCCCGTTCCGCCGAATAGACGGAGATCAGCTCGATGACCCTCGCCGACATATAATTGCCCACATGCAGCGCGCCGCTCACGCCCAGCTTGATATGCATGGCTTTTTGGCCGCGCCGCATTGGGGAATCATCGATAATATCGTCATGAATCAGAGAAGCAGCGTGAATGAATTCTGCGGCGGCGGCGAGCCGCCAGACCTTCTTCTCATCGGGATCAGGGCCGAAGCGGCTGCCGACGATAACCATCAAGGGGCGAATCCGTTTGCCGCCGGAACGAATCAACTCGACGATTGCTTTGGCCAATTGGGAGGAACGAGGGACGTCGCGATCATATTTGACCATGTTCTCAAGTTCCCGATCGACGGTTCTTAAGGGGATGTTCAGTGTTTCCTCAAGCTTCATGTCGCTTCCCTCCTAAACTTGGGCTGGCAGTCGTAGACGCAGGTGCCGAGTGCGTCGGGGGGCGTCAGATCCTCGAACACTCTCAATCCACCGCCGTCTACATCGCCTTGCTGGCGGTGCTGCGGTTGTTGTCTAGCTGCAGGAACCGTTCCCAGGCTTTGAGCAAGCGCTCGTCTTCAGGACGGCCTTCGACGCGTTTGATTTGCAGTTGTTTAATGATGGGAGCGAGATGCCCGAGCAGATCGAATTCTTCCCACTTCAGGCAAAGCTCGACGTAAAAGCTGTATAGATAGTCGCCATCCAACACTTTGCGGGTTAACGTTTCGCCGGGGGCGAGGGAGCCGCATTCGCTATGACGTTGAAGGGCGAGCTTGATTGCGATGTAAATGGATAACAGACGGCATTGGCGAACCTGCGGCATGTCGTATTGCTCAAGCAAGGTTGCCAGTGTTGCCGCTTCTGGATAGGGTAAATCCACAATAATGCCGGCTTCGGGCGATAATTCGCCCTGCAATAAGCGATAAGCGTCTTGGATAAGCTTCGGATTCATAAGGACACACACTCCTTAAAGAGGTAGTTCAAAAAAGTCATCATTGATCACGAACCAACAATAGGCAGCGTATCCGGTACCGAATCCTGACTTTTTTGAACATTCGCCTAAATGCAGGCAGGCTTGCAGGGGATCCTCACACCGATTTCGGCAAAAGGATAAAAATGAGAGTAATGTACGCCGCCAGGCGCACATTACTCCAGTTCAAGGTTTCATAAAGAGCTGCGATTATTCCGTGTATAGGTACCATCTTCGTACGAACGGGATTCGTTTCCATTGTTTCTTGAGCCAAGGAAGTACGTAGTAATCCAGACCAAACGTGCTGCCCGATCCGCCGATCAACGCGACGCCTGCGGTCATGTACCACAGCATTTCCGCCGAAGCCATGCTGGAGGACCAGATCATGACGCCCAGCGCGACGGTGGCTGCCGAAGCGACAGCGGTGAACAGGCCAACGATAATCATGATGCCGAGCGCAATTTCGGCAAACACCATAAAGAACTGGAACACAGTCGCCAAAGCGGTATACCCGCCATCTGATGTGTAGAAGAAGACATCCATAAACCAGCTTACGATGCTCTTGATAAATCCAGGTACCGGCAAGGCGGTAACTGCTGTCGAGGCGCTTTCTACCGCCGAAGCTGCCGCTTGAGCATCCACCGTTTTGGTCACTTCACCAGCGGCTTCACTGGCCGCGGAAATGACGTCCGCTTTCGGAGAGGCCGGAATCAGGAAGATGTTCGATGGATCCTTCCAAATTTTCGGAAGCTTATCGAGGCCTTCCTCGAGCCATTTGTAGCCGACGAAGATCCGCAGCGGCAGGAGCCAGAAGTTCGGCGAACGCTTCGCGAAATGGCCGCCTACGAAGCTTCTGCGATTGTTCACGTGGAAGAATTCATGCATCATATAAGTCCAGACTTTGGCAAAACCAGCCACGGTGAACAGGTAATACATATTGATTAAGTGTTTGCAGAACATGGCCATGAAGCCGCTGAGCATAAACATTTTATTCGGGAGCCCAACATTCGCAACGCCGTAGCGGCTGCCGATGCAGACCATCGTTCCGTGGAAGCCCGGTTTATAGGACTTCTTCGGTTTGCCGTGAACGTCCGCATAAATGTTGTGGGCGATAACCGGGCCGGCTTGCTCGGCGTTCTCAACCATCTGCGGTACCGGACGGGTTTCGCCTTCCGGAATGAAGAAGATGTTGTCGCCAACGATATAGACGTTCTCGTGATCGACGCTTTGCAGCTTATCGTTGGTGACGATCCGCTTGCGGCCTTCCTGCTTCACATCGAGCTTGCCAACGAGCTCGGAGCCTTCAACCCCGGCGGTCCAGACGATCGTATCCGCTTCGAGCTCTTTACCTTCGCCAAGCTGTACGCTGGTTGGGGTGACGCCAGTAATTTTAGCGCTCGTAATGATCTCTACGTTCATTTTGTGCAGACGTTTCGTCGCTTTTTCGATCAATTTATCCGGCAGGATCGGCAGGATTTTCGGAGCCATATCGGCGACGACCAGGCGAACCTCGCTCGGATCGATATAGAACTCTTTGCACAGCTCATCGCGGAATTCGGCTAATTCGCCAACCAGTTCCACGCCGGTAAAGCCGGCGCCGACGACAACAAAGGTCAGCATTTTGCGGCGTTTCACCGGATTGCTTACCTTCGCCGCTTCGCTGAACTTACGGCGCACTTGTTCTTTCAGACGTACGGCATCTTCATAGGACCACAGGGTCAAGGCATGCTCCTCAGCGCCTGGGATCCCGAAGAACGTTGGTTTACAGCCGGTACCGATGACGAGGTAATCGTATTTATAAGTGGCTCGCTCGGAACGAAGCTCTTTAGCGTTAAAATCGATGGCATCAATGGAATCGAGGACGACATCCACTTTTTGCCCGGCAAAAATCTTCTTTAGTTCAATCTTGACGGAATCCTCCGGCGCCCGGTTCGCTGCAACCTCATGCAGCTCCGTCAGCAGCGTGTGGTAGGGATTTCGGTCAATCAGCTGGATCTCCACATCTTTGTCTTTTTTGAACAGTTTGGCCAGATGCTTGGAAGTGACTACACCGCCATAACCGCCGCCCAGAACTACGATTTTCTTCAAGAGATTCACCTTCTCATTTTAGGGTGGATGGTAATATGGGTTTATTTCGCTTGCTCAAGTGCTTGGCTAACGAGCTCGAAATGCGGTTGCAGCGTAATCGTTGCCCCGGCGATCGCGTCCGTTTTGCCCTCTTCGTTAAATGTCACGGCGGCTGGATCTTGTTTTTCAATCAGGTAAGCTTCAGCTTTGGCCACTTCTTCATGCCATTCGGCTTGAGCACCGCCGGCCTTCATTCCATATTTGCCGTCGATCGAATATTGCTTCTTGTCTTCGCCTTTTTCGTTGACGCCGCTGAAGTTCACTTTGACGATCTTGCCGGCGGCGACCACAACGTCAACGGTATCTTTCCAACCGGAATGCTCGTCGAAGGCTGCTCCTTCGGCATGGTAAGTGCCGTCTTTGTACGGGCCAACCTCAACTGGACCAGCATTCAGCGCTTGCTCCGCCAAGTTAAAAAATTCACTTACATGCACGGACACACCCGCGATGGCATCCGTTTTGCCGTCATCCCCCAAGGTGATCGCTTTGGGATCTTGCTTTTCGATCAGGTATTGCTCAACCTTCTCGGCTTGTTCATGCCATTCCGAGGAAGCGCCGCCGGCTTTCATGCCGTACTTGCCTTCTTTGGAATAGGTCACTTTATCGACGGGGGCTTTTTCGCTCAGCGCATTCCACTTGGCTTCCGTGATTTTACCTCCGGCTACCGTCAGCGTCACGTAGGATTGCCATCCGGAATCTGCATCCACTTCACCTTGGGCGAAGTATACACCGTCTTGGTATTTGCCTTGCTCTGCAGCCGTGTTATCAGCTCCTGCATTGGTTTCATTAGCGGCAGAAGTGTTGTTTGCAGGTTGCGCAGAGTTTGCGCCGTTAGCATCATTGTCCGATCCACAGCCGGCCAAGAGACCTAACAACAGCGCACTGCTCAGGATAATTGAAGCTTTTTTCATGATTGAGACCTCCAGTGAATGAAAATATATATATATTAAAATGTGAAGACATTTTAATAACGGATATCAGGTGGGGGACCCTTGAAAAAGGCTGATTTGACGAGGGGTTCGGGAGTCCCGAAACCTTTGTTCGATGGCATTTTAGCATATAAAAATAGGGCTTAATGTGAAATTTATCACATGTAGTGTGATCTAAAACAACTGCTCCAAGCGGCGGAAGCAGTACTACGTAAGGGAATGTCGTGTTCAAAGAATTGCCCAATTTTTAAAATATATATTTTTAAAAGATGGGTCGGCGAGAAGAGCGACGAATCTCCTGTACCGAAAAGAGGGCATACAAACCAAAAGTTCCAAACGTTTTATGAAAATAGTCATGACTCTAACCGATATAAAAAGAAGCGGGCATGCCCGGAAAAACGCGAGACGGAAAGAAGGCATCCTCCTTGACGGTATACAGGACGTTTATTTCGCGCCTATTACTCAATTACGCAGCAGGACTCCTGCTTGCGGTCATCGCGGTCGCGAGCCTTATCGCCGCTGCACCGCTGGATATATCCCCTTCGGACTATGCCTGGCTGATCAGAATTCTGGTCTTGTCGCTATGCTGCATGCTGGGGCTGGAATGGATGGTGTTCACCCGGCAAATCAAGCCCATCCGCAGCGTGTTCATGGAGGAAGTGGGGAGCTACCAAACACTTCAAAATGTCTATATCCGCACACATCGCCTGCCATCGCTTGCTGTCAAGCGGATTCTCGGACCTCATTTGTTTGGTTTGGTCGTCCCGGGCGCGGCCCTATCGTTGGGATTAATCCGGACCGGCCACCTATCGATTTCACCTTACTACGTGTTGCTGGCTGCCTTAAGCGGAATACTGGTCAGCAGCATGCATGCGTTAGTCGAATATTATTTAACCTCCTATGCGATTCGTCCTGTCCTGCAGGAGCTGATTTCCTGGAGCCGCAGGATGTTTGGCAAAGATTTATCGCTTCACGGCAGGGTTATCGTCCCGGTATCTCGAAAATTAATATGGAGCTTTTTCTTGATGAGTATGGCTCCCTTGCTGCTGTATAGCTTATCCATGCAGTTCCGGCTTGAGGACCTTGACCATGGAGCTTATGCTTATTGGCAGTGGGCCGGATATATCTTGGCCGTGAGCATCCTATTCGCAGTGATTGGCTCCCGGCTGTTGGCCCGCGAGATCATGCTGCCGATTCAGCATTTGTACGAGCGGATGGCCGAGGTGAAAACCGGCAGCATTCGTACAGCGGCCAGCGATATGTTTTCTGATGAATTTTCTCGTCTGATCACAGGATTTAATCATATGCTGAGCGGGCTGCAAACCCAGGCGGCCCGAAATAGCCAACTGGTAGACAGTTATTTCGCAACTCTGGCAGCGGCGCTGGACGCCCGCGACCCGTATACGGCTGGACACTCGCTTAGAGTGGCTGAATACGCCGTCAAAATCGGTGAGTTGGCCCAGTTGCCCGAAGAACGCATCGATGAGCTGCGCAAGTCGGCGTTGCTCCATGATATCGGGAAAATCGGCATTCGCGATGCGGTTCTGCTGAAGGAGGGCCGTTTAACCGACGAGGAATGGCAGCAGGTGAAGCAGCACCCCGTGCTTGGGGAAGCGATTTTAAAGCAGGTCGAGCCTGCGGATGCGATGGCTCCTTATTTGCCGGGGGTCCGGTCGCATCATGAGCGTTATGATGGAAGAGGTTATCCGGACGGGTTGGCCGGGGAAGAGATCCCGCTTTTCGGGCGGATTATCGCCGTGGCCGACGCCTTTGACGCCATGACCTCAGACCGGCCTTACCGGAAGGGCCTAGCAAGAGACCGAGCGATTGACATTCTGGAGCGAGGCCGTGGAACCCAATGGGATCCTTACTTCGCCGGACTGTTGGTGCAGCATTTTCGCAGCGAGACCCAAAAAAAAGAGTCCAGCTGATCTCGGAGAGAAGCGGGTTCTATGAGCAGGAGTGGGGAGATGGGGATCGGAATTAGCTTTTTGCTAAATCTAAGCTTGTTGATCACGGTCGCTTATTTAGCCAATATCCTATATAAATACGGTTTGCGAAAAATGCCGCAGCGCAGCCTGTACGTCCTGTCTGTTCTAATGATGATTTTTTCGGGCTGGATTTGTATCAAGTTTGGCTTCCGGCTTAATGACGACGTCAGATTCGACCTTCGGGCAGTGCCGCTAATTATAGCGGCATTTGTTTATTCCCAGCCATTAACCTTGATCGTCATCGGCGTCGGGATTGGCCTGGCCCGCCTGACGTTTGGTTTGAGCGATGCAGCGATGGCCGGTTTGTTGAACCTGACGATCTTGGGATTTGTGTGTGCCGGACTTAATCTCTGGATGCGGCGGACAAGCTACCGTTTTGCCATCAAAGGGATCGTAACTATCCTCGTTGTCAATGTGATCAACTCTCTGAACCTTGCCGTAATCGGGGTGGTGCCTCCCAAGCATTATTTGCTGGATATCATGCCGATTGCGCTACCGTTAAGCATTCTGCTCAGTTTGGGATTTGCCCTGATCCTTCGCGATTTTCAGCTTGGGGCAAGACAGAACCTGGAGCTGAAATACGCGAACGAGCTGCTCCGCAAACAGGCCGATGAGCTGCAGAAGGCCAAGATTGGGCTGGAAGACCGGGCGGAGCAGTTAGCTGAAGCATCCAGCCATAAATCGGAGTTCTTGGCAACGATGTCGCATGAATTGCGAACGCCGCTCAACAGTATTATCAACCTGGCGGAGATGATCGCCGAATCCGACGAAGCCAGCGAGGAAATTTCGGAATATGGCCGGATCATTCACAAGTCGGGGGAAGAGTTGCTGCAGATCATTAATGACATTTTGGATTTGTCCAAGGTGGAGGCAGGGCGGCTGGAGATCACGAACGAGGAAGTGGTGTTGGCAGAGATCCCCGTTTGGATGCAACTGCAGTTTGAGCAGATTGCCGCTCAGAAGAAAATTGCATTTACGACCCGACTGGAGGAAAGTCTGCCCGATTCCATCATCTCCGATCCGCAGCGGATTGCACAAATCCTGCGGAATTTATTGTCCAATGCGTTTAAGTTTACGCATGAGGGACATGTAGAGCTAGACATCCGCCGCGCTCCGGCGAAGGGGACGGCCGAAGGGGAATGGCTGGTCTTCACCGTCTCGGATACCGGCATCGGCGTTGCCGAGGACAAGCAGCGGGCGGTATTCGAGGCGTTTCAGCAGGCCGACGGCTCAATTAGTCGGCGATATGGGGGGACCGGTCTGGGCCTGTCGATCAGCAGCAACCTGGCCCGCCTGCTGGGGGGGTACCTCCGCATGGAAAGCAAAGAAGGACAGGGCAGCACCTTTTCCTTCTATTTGCCCTTAAAACCCGCCCGATCCCACTGCGGCGAAGTTCATTCGCAGTCCGAGTTGCCGTGACGAAGGGGTTATCGGTAAAATGAGGAGAAGAAAGGATGGGATGACGAAAATGAAACAAGTAATTTCTACGACCGCTGCGCCAGGTGCCATTGGCCCGTATTCGCAGGGGATTCAACTGGGAGATTTGATCTTTACCTCCGGCCAGTTGGGATTGGTGCCGGAAACCGGTCAGCTTGCCGAGGGTGTGGAAGCTCAGGCTGCACAAGCGCTGCGGAACGTTCAGGCGGTATTGGCTGCAGCCGGGAGCGGATTGGACAAGGTCATCAAGACGACCGTATTTCTGAAGGACATGAATGATTTTGCCAAGGTCAACGAAGTTTACGGTTCGTTCTTCGCTGAGCCGTATCCAGCGCGCAGTGCCGTCGAAGTGGCGCGTCTGCCAAAGGATGGTCTGGTTGAGATCGAGGTTATTGCGGTTAAATAAAATATCCCTTGCGGCGGCTTTTTCGTATTATTAGGTCAACCAGAATTTCTGGTTGGCCTTTTTGTGGGGGGAGGTACCTATGTCGGCCGCTTTCCTTTCGTGATTATCCCGTTGCTTCAGGGAGTGGGGGGGATCGATCTCCGCTGCGAGGGAGTGGAGAAAACCAATCTCCGCCTCGAAAATGGATTAGATGCGCCCCCTCCCCGATTCTGAACAAAAGGGATAATCGTGCAAAAGGACGCGTGAAAGGGCCCAAGGGGGTGGATCTTTAGTCCCGCTCATGAGAGCGCAGAAAGGCAATCCAGAGTGCGTACACGATCAAGGCTAGCGCTCCGGCGCTGGAGGCAATGGCCACAATTTGGTGCAGCTGAGGACCGGCTGCAATGGCGCCATACCCCCACGCGAACGTGAGCGGGACGATCGCGTCACGCCATCGGAATCCAACAAAGCAGGCGCTGAGGATCCCTACCACGAGCAGCAGGAGGGTGAGTCCAAGATGTGATGGAACGGAAACGGAAGCTGCGGAAATCGAGGTTGCAGAAATAGAGGGATGGGTTAGCAAGGCGTCCACGCTGGCAAGAGCTGTAACGCAGATCCATCCGAAATATAAGCTGAACGGCAGGCGTACGAACCAGATCTCTGCGGCTGACGGGCGAAGGATATTCCGGGTACTGCTGTACATCGAGGCCGCCACGAACACGAGCAGGAACAACGCCAGGATAGACAGCAGGGGTTGCCGCTCCCCTAGTGTGATCCACACGATGGAGAGGGTGCAGGAAAGCAGGAAGCGCACTGGCATAGGCGTCACAGAAAACGGCTCGCGGTTAGGCTGCAGCAGCGGGTAAAGGACCCAGCCGGTCAACAGGGCATAAATGAGCAGCCATATCGTAAAAGTATAGCCCGCCGGCGTGAGGAGCACGTATAATCCGTGGGGAAACCCTTGGGGCCGGCGCAAGCCAAACGGAAGTGCTGCTGCCGCCAGGTTTGCCGCCATTAACGCCGCAAACGAGGCGAGATTCAACCAATGACCAGACCGGCCGCGCAACATGGGAATACACCTCCTTGAATCTTTTTTTTGTACTAGAAATATTCCCCATTTCTCCTCAAATGATAAGGGAGAGTATAGAGAGGCAGCGGGACGGGAAGGAAGGCGGTTTTATAAGCAGCCGTTTTCGTATAAGATGTTAGTAATGAATTTGGCTAGAATTAGGATAACCGACGGGAGATCACCATGAATCAACGTCTTTATGGAATATGGCTGGGCGATGTATTGTTTTGCTTCTCCGGCGAAGTATCGGAGTCGAAGGTGGATGCTTGGACCGCCGTGCTCCGGCGCAAGGAGCTGGAGCCGGGAGTCCGGCCGTTTCAGCATGCCGTGCTTCGGTTGGCAGAGGTCAGGTATCCGGTCTCTTCCGTGCGGAGGTCATACAAGAACGGGGAGCGGCGCAGTCTGATCGGCCGATCCCTGGAAGGATTGGCTTTGCCTGTGCCGGAGGCTTGGCGTTTGCTGCTGCATTGGGACGAATCCGTCTGGGAGGAGCAGGGAATCAAGCCGGGCGCGGAAATGAGCTATTGGAGCAAGGCGGCCAAGTTCGCCTTAGAGCTGCTGCTGCGCGGCCGAATTGCGCCGTCCATCCGTCCGGTGGCGGCCACCGGACGCCGCCGCGGGTCGCAGGGTCAAATGCGCGCGGCTTGGGGACCACTCCTGACCGAGCCGGCCGACGAGGCACGGTTCCGGCGTCTAGCCGGGGCGATGCCGCCGATCTGTATCGCCGCCGTGCAAACTGGGGCAGGGGCATCCTCTGAAGACGAGGGGACGCTGGAGGATCGGCAGATGGCGGTGCTGCATTCTTTTTTGACGGCAATGATTGATCACGAAGCGCGCGGGGCGGTTCAGGATTTGGGACGGAAGCTGAATGCCAGCCGGGCGGACTATCACCGGGGTTCGTCGCCGCTGGCGGAGTTGTGGTGGAACGGCTTGCTAACCGGCGCACAGCCGCCGGATATTCAAGGCAGTGCGACGGAGCTGGATCAGCTGAGTGCAGACATCGCTGCTGCTGGCGGCGGACGTCCCCGAGCTGAGGAAACCGAGACCGGCGGTCTGGAAACGGGAAGCTTGCGCCTCTGCCTGCGTGTGGAACCGTATCAGGATGGTCATGGCGAGACCGCGGAGGGTGAAGCAGCGACTGCACTTTGGCGGCTAAGCTTCTGGGCTGAGGGAGCTGAGAATCCCAGCGTGCTGCTGCCAGCCGGGCTCATCTGGAGCTATCCCGGGCCCGACATGGAAATTCACGGTCTTCTGTACCGGAACGTACAGGAGAACTTCCTGCTGCGGCTGAGCAAAGCAGCTGGGGTATCCCGGGAAGTGGCCGCAGCGATGGAGCACCCGCGCCCGCAGGATCTGCTCATGGACCCCAAGGACCTGATTGCGTTCTTAAGCAAGTCGGTGCCGGCGCTGCGCAAGCTTGGCGTGAACGTGCAAATGCCAAGCCGCTGGACCCGGGAGGGACGGCGTTCCGCCAGCATCCGTATCAGAACCCGAGGGTTCGCGAGCGGGATGCCGGAGGGCGGTGGTGACGGGATGCCAAGGCTGGGAGTGGATCAGCTGGTCGCTTTTGAAGCGGAGGCGCTGCTTGGGGGGCGTGAGCTTACCCGGGAAGAGTTGATGGAGCTGGCGTCGGCGAAGCTGCCGCTCGTTTTTTTTCGCGGCGAATGGATTGAAGTGGATGCGAAGGAGATCCGGCAGGTGCTGAAGTTCATGAAGCGCCATGAAAACGGCACCTTGACCTTCCGCGAATTGATGCACCTCGCTTCCGGCGATCAGGAAGTCCAACTGGAGGGCGTGAACATCGCCGGCATCGAAACCACCGGGATGTTGTCTATCCTGATGGCAGGCGGAGCTGTTCGGCAACTCCATCCGCGTCCGGTGCCATCCGGATTAAACGGAACGCTGCGCCCCTATCAGGAACGGGGATACCAGTGGCTGGTCACGATGCGCGAGCTGGGTTTCGGTGCATTGCTGGCCGACGATATGGGTTTGGGGAAAACGGTGCAGGTGATCTCCGTGTTGTTGGATGGCGTTCAGCAGGCAGGGGCCAAAAGCTTGATCATCTGTCCGACTTCTTTGCTAGGCAACTGGCAACGGGAGTTTTCCCGGTTTGCTCCGGGGCTAAAGCTATACGTGCACCACGGGAGCGACCGTTACCGCGAGGAGCGGTTCTTGCAGGAGTACCGGGCATGCGATGTGGTTCTGACGACGTATCAGCTGGCCGGCCGCGATGCGAAGGAGCTGCGTTCGGCGGAATGGACGACGGTGGTGCTGGACGAAGCCCAGTACATCAAAAATTACGGAACCAAGCAAGCGCAAAGCGTGATGAAGCTCAGCGCGCCTCACCGAATCGCCATGACGGGCACCCCGGTGGAGAATAGGCTCAGCGAATTGTGGTCGATTTTTCAATTCCTGAACCCGGGATACTTAGGCACGCATGCCTCGTTTCGGACGCGTTACACCGGGTCTGGGGGAGAACAGCAAGCAGCCGAGCTGCAGAAGCTGCGGAAGTTGGTTGCGCCGTTTCTGCTGCGCCGGCTCAAGAGCGATCCGGACATCCGCAAGGACTTGCCGGAGAAAATCGAGCTGAAATCGTATTGCTCGTTAACCGTTGAACAGGCTCGCTTGTATCAATCGGTGACGGCGGAGCTGCTGGATCAGATCGGAAGCCAGAGCGGCATCGCCCGCAAAGGATTGGTGTTATCTTCGCTGACCCGGTTAAAGCAAATTTGTGATCATCCCGAGCTGGTTGTAGGAAGCCGGCCTGCGAAGACGGCCGCTTTTGGCCGCTCCGGCAAAATGGAACGGCTCGGCGAGCTGCTTGACATGATTATGGACAACGGAGAAGGGGCGCTGATCTTCACGCAATACGTACGGATGGGTGAACTGCTGCAGGAGCGATTAACGGAGCGGTATGGTGTACGGCCGTTTTTTCTGCACGGCGGGGTGCCGAAGGCCGAGCGGGATCAGATGGTCCGGGCTTTTCAGGAGGGCGAAGGCTCGCCGATTTTCGTGTTATCGCTGAAGGCTGGCGGCGTCGGCCTTAACCTGACCCGGGCGAATCATGTGGTCCACTATGACCGGTGGTGGAATCCGGCGGTGGAAAACCAGGCGACGGACCGGGTATTCCGGATCGGGCAGCAAAAGAACGTCGAGGTACATAAGCTGATCTGCCAAGGAACGCTGGAGGAACGAATCGATGAATTAATCGAGCGAAAAAAAACGCTGTCTGAGCAGGTGGTTGGCTCCGGTGAGCAATGGCTGACGGAAATGAGCGACGAGGAGCTGCGCAACCTGATCGTGCTGCAGGAAAGCGGACTGTTCCCGGAGGGAGCGTTTGGTTGAGCGAAAAAGATAGGATGCCGAAACAATAAGCTTGCTGAGACTTGCTGAGAGGAGGAACACGCATGACCAGGCCCAAGACGAACGCGCAGGAACTTGCCCAGCCGGTTGTCCGCTATGAAGCCGGCGGGCTGCAAGTGGAACTGGAACGGGATCATGTGGTGTTGATCCCGCTGGCCCCAGCCGCAGAGCAGGAAAAGCAAGCGCTGCTGCGCCAGCTCGCGGAGCGGCCGCGCCTTGTGGCG
>NZ_GG695972.1:368392-396497 GCF_000159955.1 Paenibacillus sp. oral taxon 786 str. D14
CCGGCCAAGCGCCGCCTCGCACGGCGGCGCCCAGAGGCGCCCAGAGGCGCCTTATCGCGCTACGGCCTGTGGGCCCGCCTCTTGGGCGTCCCCCTCACACATGCCCCAAAATGTTCATTTCCCACCTCTCCACACCCCATTCATGGGCTGGTTCGGCAAACTTCTTCACCCCGCACTTTCACCGAATGGAAAGGATATTGTACCATCAAAATCAGCAGATCTCGTGCAGCCAAGGCCAGTGTTCCTTAGGAGCACAAAGGGGCATTTGAGGTCCCGTAATTGGAGCTTGATGGCCGCTGTGAACCTTAAGAAGCCGCTTCCTGAGTCGCAGGACGGTTTCATGGGGGTGCAAAATCTGGTATGATTATGAATATTTCGCGGGGAGGAATCATGTCATGAAAATTTTACAACGCTTGAAAGACGGTGCGGGCAAGGTTACCGATCGCGCGCAAAATGTCGTGGAGATTAGTAAACTAAATACTCAAATTTCAAATATCGAACGTGAGCTTGGTTTATATTTTCATAAAATGGGCGAAGTGTTCTATGAGGCTTATCGGAAGAAGGATATGGCCGCAGCGGAAAAAGAGATGCTCGAGCTGGCCAAAACCTGCGATTTGCTGACGGAAGAACGCGACGAAATTCGGATGAAAATCGCCGAGCTCAAAAATGAACGCTTATGCGGCGCCTGCGGCCGGAACGTGGCGGAAGACGCCTTGTTCTGCCAATACTGCGGCCATAAGCTGGCCGTGGCGAAGAAGGCCGTTCCGACCGAGCTGCTGAAGCCGGTGCAGAAGCCGGTGAAGTCCCCGGCAGCCAGCGAGGCGGCCGCTAGCGCCGAGCCGCCTGTGATGAAGCGGGTCGAGGTAGACGAGATGGATACGTTGGAGCTTGCCGCGTCCCTCGTTCGGGAGAAAGCAGAGCAACGGGAGTCGGCGCCCGTATCTGGAGCGGTGGAGCCGATCGATCCTGAGGAAGAGGAGCGTCTCCAACGCGAGCTGGAGCGGGAACGCAGACGTCAGGAGGAGCTGGATCGCCGCATTCGCAGTTGGAAGCAGGACGCCGCCGCTCCGCAGCCGGAGAGTTCGGCGGAACCTGAACTCATCATCGGCGGGGTGGCCACGGTGAAATGCCAAATCTGCTCGTCGACGCTGGTAAAAGGGACAAAATGGTGCCCGCATTGCGGCTCAGAACAAATCTAGCATTTTAACGCTGGATCGCCGGCTTAAAGAAAGTTCATCAGGTTGTCATAAAATCCACTGCCGCAGCAGCATGCTGATTCGTAGTAATAGCTAAGAGCATGCGGTCTACGCCGGCACGGCGGCCCAGGGGCTGGGTGAGATGAAGCAGCTCCGCAGCTGTCGTGCCGTTTTTCTTATCGCGGGCGTTCGGCTTTAAGTGGATGCTCCCGCCTGCGGCAGGGGATGCTATACCGCATAGAACATGATACAGGAGCGTGCAGCACATGGAATGCATTGTACATTTTGACGTCGTACATAAGGATGAAGTGAAGCACTTGCGCGGACTACTCTTCCTCGATCAAGGGAAGACTCCGAGTGAAGCTGACTATCTGCAAATGTTTGACGAGATGGGATATAAGCTGCGTTTGGAGGATCGGAAGAATCTTGTGTTCAAGCCAACGGAAGCCGGTGCGGATTACAGCGAGATCCGGGTACGCCGCCTCGACACGGGGGAGAAGACGTACAAGGAAGACGGCGAATTAAAAACGCTGCTCACCCATCTTTTGCCGCAAGAGCCGAAGCCGCTTTAAACCAGTCTCTGGCGCGGTTTGACGGCACTGCTTCTCGCAGGGCTTTGCAAAGTTTTCACAGAACCCTAAAAGATTCCTCTTTCTCTACCCGGGCGGAATGCGTTATACTTCTAGCATTGGTTAAATGCGAATCCATGAATTTTCCGTATAAGTGCAGGAATTGGCCTGCACGTCTCTACCTGATCACCGGAATGATCGGACTACGGAAAGTACCGCCGTGCATGTGCCCGGGAACCAAGGGGATCAGCTATAAGCTTTCGCTGCCCTGATCGCTGGTTTTGCTATTCGGGTTTATTAGGTGCTTTCTAAATTTAAAGTCCATTTCCGTTGAGAAATGGGCTTTTTTGCGTTTAGTTCATGTGATGAATTATTAGAGGAAAGGGGACACAGGAATGAAGCTGCTGAGAGACAAGGTGATGGCAGAAGGGATTGTACTGGGGAACCAGGTGTTGAAAGTAGATTCGTTTCTTAACCATCAAATGGATCCGGTGCTGATGAAGGAGATTGGGGCTGAGTTCGCCCGGCGCTTTGCCGAAGAAGGCATCACGAAGGTGCTGACGATTGAATCCTCGGGGATTGCCCCGGCGATCATGACCGCGCTGGAGCTGAATGTGCCGATGATCTTTGCCCGCAAGCATCAATCCTTGACGCTGAAGGACAACATTTTTGTGGAAAAAGTCTACTCGTTCACCAAGCGGGAAACCAACGAGATCACCGTATCGAAAAAGTTTCTGCGTGCAGAGGATCGGGTGCTGATCGTGGACGACTTTTTGGCGAACGGCGAGGCGGCCTTTGGACTAGCCCGCATCGTGGAGAAAGCCGGAGCTTCGGTCGCCGGCATCGGGATCGTCATTGAGAAGTCGTTCCAGCCGGGAGCCCGGCTGCTTACGGAAGCAGGGTACCGCGTTGAATCGCTTGTTCGGGTTGCCTCGCTGGAAGACGGTGCGGTGACTTTCGTTGAGGATACACCGAATTATTCATGAGATGAACTAATCATCGGGGAGGAACCAGAATTCTATGGAACGCGAACGTATTTTTCAGAAACACCGTCATCCGCTTAAAACCTTTTCGCTAGGCTTGCAGCACGTATTGGCTATGTATGCCGGGGCTGTGATCGTACCGCTGATCGTTGGAGGCGCGCTGAACTTCACTAACCAACAGCTGACTTACCTGATCGCTATCGACTTGTTGGCTTGCGGTGTAGCTACGCTGCTTCAAGTCTGGGGGAACCGCCTGTTTGGCATCGGGCTTCCGGTGATGCTGGGCTGCGCTTTTCAGGCCGTGTCGCCGATGATTGCCATCGGGCTGACAGACGGCGCAGGGGTCTCCGCCATTTACGGTGCGATTATTGCCTCCGGGCTGTTTGTTTTCCTCTTTGCCGGTTTGTTCGGCAAGCTGATTGCGTTGTTTCCGCCGGTCGTGACTGGCTCCGTGGTCACTATTATCGGTGTCACGCTGATTCCGGTGGCGATTTCGGATCTTGGCGGCGGCAGTCCGGGTGAGAATCCCGACTTTGGGAGCCCGCTTAATCTTGCGCTTGGATTTGGGGTATTGCTGTTCGTTATTTTGATGAACCGCTTTGCCAAGGGCTTTCCGCGTTCCATCTCCGTCTTGCTGGGTCTGATTGCAGGGACGCTGGTGGCTGCGCTCGCCGGGAAAGTAGATTTGACGCCGCTGAAGGAAGCCAGCTGGTTTCATGCGGTACAACCGTTTTATTTTGGTGCACCTACGTTCCACGCTTCAGCGATTCTGACGATGATTCTGGTGGCGATCGTGAGCGTTGCCGAGTCGACCGGCGTATTTATGGCGCTTGGAAAAATCGTGGATAAAGAGATTACGGATAAGGATTTGACGCGGGGGTATCGGGCGGAAGGGCTGGCGATCATGCTCGGCGGGATATTTAACTCGTTTCCGTATACGACATATTCCCAAAATGTCGGGCTTGTCCAAATGAGCCGGGTGAAAACCCGCGACGTGATCGTAGTGGCCGGTACGCTGCTGATCTTGATCGGCTTCGTGCCGAAGATCGCCGCATTAACGCAGCTGGTACCTACGTCGGTGCTCGGCGGAGCGATGATCGCGTTGTTTGGTCTTGTTTTGTCCTCCGGGATTCGGATGTTGGGCGACCAAGTGGATTTGAACCGGCATGAAAACCTGCTGATCATCGCTTGTTCCGTCGGCATGGGGCTGGGTGTGACCGTGCTGCCTGAACTGTTCGACCGGCTGCCGGCCGCGCTGCGGATTCTGGTGGACAATGGCATCGTCGCCGGCAGCTTTACGGCGATTGTGATGAATTTGCTGTTTAACGGTTGGAAGGGTCAGCGCAAGGCAGCTGTGCTGAATGGGGCCGCTGAACCAAGCGAATCCGTCAAAGCTACAGCGTAAAAAGTGCCTCGGTCTAGCCGGAGAATTACATCCGTTGCAGTTGCTTTTCCGCGAGTTCGCCGATCCAAGGCAGCTTCAGCCATTTGCCCTGGAGCGCAGCCAGCATCATGATAATCCAAAGCGTAACGCCCAGCAGGGTCAGCAGCAGATTGACGACCACGCCGATGATCGGCAGAAAGCCGGACAAGGCATGGGCCAGCATGAATCCGCCAAACAGCATGACCGATTGCAGGGCGTGGAACAGCACGAATCGACTGCGCCGCTCTAGGACAAGGAATGCAACTCCGCCCACAAAAGCAAGCAGGTAGCACAGGAAGCCGGCGACATTTTCGTAGAGGCCGGTGGATGATTTGAAAGGGGACATGAGGACGACACCTTCTTTCAGGAGAGGATTGTCTTATCCTAAATGTATGACGAGCCCCCTCATGAAAGAACCAGCTCGGCCCGCTTGGGCGCGAACCACTGCTCTAAAATATCGTCTGCAATCACCTCCGCGGCTTCAGGCCGGCGGAGGTGATCTATTTTTTGGCGAAGCTCGGTTAGCCGGTGTGGGTCCCGAAAGAGCGCGTCGATTTCCTCGGTCAGCTCCGCAGGGGTACGGGCGATACAGGCAACGCCTTTTTGTGCGAGGTAACGCGCATTATTGAGCTCTTGCCCGGGAACGGGGCGGTAGACGAACACCGGCAGCCGGCAAGCCAGCGCCTCGGACAAGGTAATCCCTCCCGGCTTGGTTACGATGCAGTCGCATTTTCGCATCAATGCAGCTACCTGCTCGACATACTCCAAGAGGTGCACGTCTGGATGGGGAGGGAGTTGCTCGTGCAGTGCACGGTATAGCTCGCGGTTCCTTCCGCAAACGGCGATCACCCGGTAACGCTCCAGCGCCATAAACCGCTCGATCACCTCGCGTACTCCCTGCATGGAACCGTAGGCTCCTGCCATCAGTAGGACGGTGGTTTTGCCGGTGCGGTTGTCTGGGAAAAGGTCTTGAAGGGGGCCGATAAGGCGTTCTTCACCTGCGGGATGTTGATGGTTAAACTCTGGTTTTACCGGGATGCCGCTTACCCGTATGCGATCTTCGGCGATCCCCCGGCTGATCATTTCCGCTTTCAAGTCGTCGGTTGCGACGTAGTAGCGGTCGACTCCGGAGTGAATCCATCGTCCGTGCAGGTCAAAGTCGGTGATGATATTCGCCAGCGGCAGCGATTGGCCGGTCCGCTTCAGCAGTCTAGGCATCGCGAGCTGGGGGAAGGTGTGGATGATCAGATTCGGCTGGGCTTGTCGCAGCGTTTGTTGCAGCTTGCTGATGCCAAACGAATTGATGACCTCGAGCAGCGGCGCTTCTTGCGGCATTTGTTTGGTGGCGTTGTAGACCCAGCCGTAGAGGCCGGGGATGGTTTTGAAGCTTTGCATATACACGAACTTCGTCAGCCCGTTGATCAGCGGATGTGCTTCAGCCATCAGATCAAGCAACGTGATGTCGGTGACGCCTCTGCTTCGCAAGCTGGCTTCCACCGCTTTGGAGGCTTGGTAATGCCCATCCCCGTAGCTGGCATATAAAATAAGGATTTTTGGAGACCGGGAAGTCATGGCTGTATCACTCCTCTTCATGTCCAGGCAATGCCCCTCAACTGCTTGTAGTTTGCCCCTGCACCCCGTTTATAAATAGTATTAGGTGAAGCGGATAAAAAATGTACAATTGGAAGAAAGCTGAAACCTTCTTCTGAATATGTTACAATAAGACAATAGGAGGTCTTTCCATTACAACTAAATAGCCGGCACAGCTTCATGAATCTGAACCCGCACTTTTCGGCATCGCAAAATCGGAGCATTTACCTTAAGCGTTCTGGGAGGGAATCAGTATGGCAACGAAAGGTCATGATGAAGTGAAAGAAAGTTTACGGGAAATGACCCGAATCTTCAGACCGAAAGATCCGAAGAAGTTCGTGAAAGAATATGTACGCAAGTATCGGATTATGGGCGGCTATGAAGAGGAATTGACCCACCTGGTTGAGCATGAGCTCGGGAAATTGGACTCGTCTGTTTCCTGAACCATTGAGATGGAAGGATATTCGCCGTTCCGGCGCCTTGGGCGTTCGGGACGGTTTTTTTCTTCTGTTCCCACATATATTAAACTGACGGGAACATCACGAAATCAATCGTCGTAGGGCAGCGGAAGGAGAACAGGACGTGAAGGTACGCATAAAAACGAAAGAGGAAATCAAGCGGATCCGTGAGGCGGGACGGATATTGGCCGAGTGCCACCGCGAAATCGCCAAAATGATCGGGCCGGGTATAACCACCCTGGAGATCGACGCCTTCGTGGAGTCGTTTTTGGCGAAGCGGGGAGCTAAGGCGGAGCAAAAGGGATACCACGGGTTTCCGTTTGCGACTTGTGCGTCGATGAATGACGTGGTTTGCCACGGGTTCCCGAGCGATCGTAAGCTGGCGCTCGGAGATATCGTCACGATCGACATTGTGGTAGGCAAAAACGGCTGGATGGCCGATTCCGGCTGGTCTTACCGGATCGGACAGGTGAGCGCTGAGGCGGAGAAGCTGCTGACGACCACCGAGCAGGCGTTGCTGGCCGGGATCGCGCAGGCGGTCCCCGGCAATAAGATCGGGGACATCGGGTATGCGGTGCAGCGCGTGGCACAGGCCGCGAACATCGGCATCGTGAAGCCGCTGATCGGCCACGGCATCGGCCAGTCGATGCACGAAGCGCCGGACGTGCCGAACTTCGGCCGGCCGCGCACGGGAGTGACGCTGCGGCCGGGGATGGTCATCACGATCGAGCCGATCTTCACCGGCGGGGAAACCGGCGCGGTGCTGTGGGAGGATGACGGCTGGACGATCCGTACCGCGGACGGCAGCCTCGGCGCGCATTATGAACACACGCTGGCGATCACGGAGGACGGACCGCTGGTGCTGACAAACGGGGAATAACGCGGACGAAGAGAGAGCGGAAAGCTCTCTTTTTTGTTTGCTTTGTTCTAACGGAACCTAGAGCCGCTATTTGTCCAGTTTAGTGGTGTCCCTGAATGCTAACGGAACCAGGAGACCTTATTTGAGAGGTGGACAGCGAAATGGCCGCCAAAAACGTGCAATAAGGTCATTACGTTCCGTTACAGCGGGAAATAGCCGGGAAATGAGCAAATAAGGTCGCTACGTTCCGTTAGAGTCACGAAATAAAGTTTGAAGAAATGTCAAAAATGAAGCGGAGCAGGGAAACGTCACAATTCGCCGAGATTTGTTCAAAATTGGCAGCCTTTTCACTCGGTGTCGAACTGGGGAAAACGTTCACAAAACCTTTTGTGGCGCGGGTCCTCGGATTTTTGAACAATTTGTGAACTGACCCCGAATCATTGACAAACGAGGGGTTCAATCATATATTTAATAGGTGATTGTTGTAATTGACAGGAATGTAGTTTCCGTGATAGACAGGTGGATTTTTGAGCTGCGCAGGCTGGAAATCTCTGTGATGCTGCGGAAGAAAACGTAAGAAGTGGGGTAGATCAATGATGAAACCTTGGAAGGCTGTTAAGCGGCTAGTACCTTTGTTTGCCATGCTAGCGTTGCTCTTGTCCGCATGCGGCCGTGAAGACCTGTCCGTGCTCAGACCACAGGGTCCAGTAGCTGAAGGGCAGCTCGGATTAATTAAACTGTCGATTACGATCATGATAGTTGTCATGCTGATCGTATTCGGGATCGCGGCTTACGTGTGGATCAAGTATCGCCGTAAACCGGGGCAAAACGACATTCCAAAGCAAGTTGAAGGCAACCATAAGCTGGAGATCATCTGGACTGCGATTCCGTTGGTTCTGGTACTGATTCTGGCGGTTGCAACGGTACAGAAAGTATTTGCTTTTGGCGAGGATTACTCGAAGGATGCCAATGCGGTGAAGATCAAAGTCACTTCGCATTTGTTCTGGTGGGAGTTCACCTATCCGGATTACGGCATTACGACCGCCCAGGATATGATTATCCCTACGGGCAAGAAGATTGCGCTTGAGCTGAAGACAGCGGACGTGCTGCACTCCTTCTGGGTGCCTTCACTCGCCGGCAAAACGGATACGAATACGGACGGAACGATTAATAAAGCTTGGCTGGAAGCCACGAACGAAGGGGTTTACCTCGGGAAGTGCGCCGAGCTGTGCGGGAAATCCCATGCTTTCATGGAGTTTAAAGTCAAGGCGGTTAGCCCAGAGTCCTTTGACCGTTGGGTTGAAGCGATGAAGGCGCCAGTACAAACGATTCAGGATCCAGCCGTTGCGGAAGTATTTAAGACGCAATGCTTGAGCTGCCACGCTATCGGTGACCAAGGCGGACCAGTTGGACCAAACCTGACGGGGATCGGCAGCAGAGAGACGGTTGCGAGCATTTTACATAATGCAGAAGCGTCCGGCAAACCGATCGACGGCAAACCGGTTAAGGATAATTTGGTGGAATGGCTGATGGATCCGCAAAAGGTAAAACCGGGCAACAAAATGCCAAGTCCGAAGGAAGATCTCGGATTAACGGATGCTGAAATCGAAGCCATCGCCGACTACTTGGCTAACAGCAAATTATCTTATTAATCTTGCGTGCCTCTATGGACGGCATGGATGGATAGGAATTAAAAGAGGGGGTACAAACCTTGGCTCATGCTCACACTGTCAAGCGGCACAAGGGGTTAATGGACTGGTTGACGACGGTCGATCACAAGAAAATCGCCATTTTGTATTTAGTGGCGGGCGGTTTGTTCTTTGGGATCGGCGGTATCGAAGCATTGCTGATCCGCGTGCAGCTGGCAAAACCGATGAATGATTTTGTTACGGCACAGCAATTTAACGAATTGATTACGATGCACGGCACAACGATGATTTTCCTTGGCGTTATGCCGGTTATCTTCGCCCTGATGAACGCGGTGATTCCGCTGCAAATCGGGGCTCGGGATGTGGCGTTCCCTTTCTTGAACGCTCTCGGATTTTGGACATTCCTGTTCGGTGGACTGCTGCTGAACCTGAGCTGGGTGATGGGCGGTGCACCGGATGCGGGTTGGACCTCGTACACGCCGCTGTCGAGTACGACGTACAGCTTGACGCATGGGGTTGACTTCTACACGATCGGCTTGCAGATTGCTGGTCTAGGGACACTGATCGGCGGTATTAACTTCCTAGCGACGATCATTACGATGCGCGCGCCGGGGATGTCTTTTATGCGGATGCCGATGTTTACTTGGACGACGTTCGTGACGTCCGCGATGATCCTGTTCGCTTTCCCGGCGATCACGGTAGGTCTGGTGCTGTTGACGTTCGACCGGATTCTCGGCGCGAACTTCTTTAATGTAGAAAGCGGCGGTAACCCGGTGTTGTGGCAGCATATTTTCTGGATTTTCGGACACCCCGAAGTTTACATTTTGATTTTGCCAGCGTTTGGGGTTATCTCCGAAGTTGTTAGTACGTTCTCGCGTAAGCGGTTGTTCGGTTATAGCTCGATGGTGTTCGCTACGATCCTGATCGCCTTCCTGGGCTTCATGGTTTGGGCGCACCATATGTTTACGACAGGGATGGGGCCGGTGGCCAATGCGCTGTTCTCCATCGCTACGATGTTGATCGCTGTTCCGACGGGGATCAAAATCTTCAACTGGTTGTTTACGATGTGGGGCGGTCAAATCCGCTTTACGACGGCCAACCTGTTCGCTTCCGGTTTTATCCCGACGTTCGTTATGGGCGGGGTTACCGGGGTGATGCTGGCTTCGGCGCCGGCAGACTATCAATATCATGATACTTACTTCGTAGTAGCGCATTTCCACTACGTTATCGTAGGCGGTCTGGTTCTGGGCTTGTTCGCCGGACTGCACTACTGGTGGCCGAAGATGTTTGGCCGCGTCCTGAATGAGAAGCTTGGCAAATGGGAGTTCTGGACCTTTATTATTGGCTTCCATATGACGTTCTTCGTACAGCATTTCCTTGGCTTGCTTGGGATGCAACGCCGCGTATTTACGTATTTGCCGAACCAAGGCTTTGACCTGTTGAACTTGATCAGTACGATCGGCGCGTTCTTGATGGGCGTCGGGGTCATCTTGTTCCTGGTGAATATTGCGATTACGGCGAGACAACCAAAAGGCGTTCCGGGCGATGTCTGGGAAGACGGACGGACGCTGGAATGGTCGATTGCTTCTCCACCGGAAGAATACAACTTCAAGCAAATTCCGCTGGTTCGCGGGATTGATGCTTTCTGGAAAGAGAAGATGGCTGGCAACAAAGAAATGACGCCGGCTGAGCCGGTTGGTCCGATTCATATGCCTTCGCCGACGATTCTTCCATTTATCATGTCGGTAGGTTTGTTTATTGCCGGTCTGGGCTTTATGTTCGCTAACGACGATTTTGGTAACGGTGCGATGAACTTCCTGTTCAACAATTACATCGTAGTAGGGCTCGGCTTGGCGATCACGTTCTTGTCGATGCTGCTCCGTTCCTTGTTTGACGATCACGGCTGGCACATCGAACCGGATGAACTGAATGGGAAGGAGGTCAAAGCATGAGTACGCCAAACACATCGCATGTAGCAGGTACGCTGCCGCACGAACCGGAGAAGGCGACGCTGGAAGGCCGTAATAAAATTTTGGGCTTCTGGTTGTTTCTCGGAGGCGAGGCCGTCCTGTTTGGTACCTTGTTTGCAACCTTCCTGACATTGCGGAATCAAATCGCGGATGGCCCGTCCGCAAGTGAGCTGTTTAACTTGGGGATCACGGCCGCTGCAACCTTTATCCTCTTGGTCAGCAGTTTGACGAGTGTGTTCGCCATTCAGGCGATGCACCGGGGAGACAAAGGCAAGCTGGCAGGCTGGTTGGCTGTAACTGTTTTGCTTGGCCTGGCCTTCCTTGTGCTGGAGATTTATGAGTTTGCTGAGTATGTCCTGCATGAAGACTACGGCATGACAACAAGTGCGTTCAGTTCGGCGTTCTATACGCTGGTTGGCTTCCACGGCGCGCACGTGTTGTTCGGGATTTTGTGGATTTCCCTGCTCATCGGGCAACTCTTTAAAAAAGGTCTGACCGTTGTCACGGCACCGAAGATTTACGTGTCGGCCATTTACTGGCACTTCATCGACGTTGTCTGGGTGTTCATTTTCACGGTTGTCTACCTGCTCGGAAAGGTGGTCTAACGGATGGTCAATCAGGAATCAAACGGTTCGCCGGCGGTAAAGCACCGTCAGCGGCATGAAGGTCCGGAGAAACATATTATCGCGTTTATTTTCTCCATCGTTCTGACCCTGATCGCTTTTGCAGCGGTTGCGGCCGGCGGAGTGAATACCGCGTTCACCGTCATTTTGCTGCTGGTGATGGCGGTACTGCAGGTGCTGGTTCAACTGGGTTACTGGATGCACATGAAGGATAAGGGACATTTGATCCCGATCCTCTTCATGGCCGGCGGATTTTTTGTCGCATTTACCGCGATTATTGCCGCTTTATATTGGATGTGGTGGTAAAGGGAGAAGAGGAGGCTTTCGCCGTTGGCGGGCCCCCTCTTTTGCGAGTTCATCTGCACAGTTAGGATATGTATGGCACAAAAACGGTACCTTCCCGCTTGGGATGCTGTCACCGTTTTTGTCGTATTTGCCCCCTTGTTCACAATTTGGACAGAACTAAGCGCGCTGCGGAAGGAGGGTTTGCCGTGCTGGGGTTAGAATATTTTAATTTCACAGCGGTCTGGAGCCCGGTATTTTTGGCTTTCATGCTGCTGGTCACGGCCGGATATTTCGTGTTAATTGGGCCGGGAGCTGAGAAATGGGCAGAGGGTGAAGTCCACGTTCCAGCGAGACGGAAAGTGTTGTTCGTCACCGGGATGCTGCTGCTCTATCTGGCTCAAGGCGGCCCGGTGGAACTGCTCGGCCATATGATGTTCAGCTTCCATATGCTCAGCATGGCGATGTCCTATCTGTTGGCGCCGCCGCTGTTAATGCTGGGGCTTCCCCCTTGGGTTTGGCGCCGTGTGACGGCGTTTCTGGCTTCAAGCCCGCTCAGGGCACTGAAGTTTCTGGCTCGCCCGGTGGTGGCAGCTGTGGTGTTTAACGGGTTGTTTTCGTTTTATCATCTGCCGGTCGTGCATGATTATGTGATGCTTCATTTCGGGGTGCATCGCCTGTACTATGTCGTATTGTTTATCGCGGCAGTTCTCATGTGGTGGACGCTGGTGAATCCGCTGCCCGAGCGGGCAGGGGTTCAGGGGCTCAAGAAGATGGGCTTTATCTTCCTCAACATGGTGCTGCTCACGCCAGCCTGCGGCTTGATCATCTTTGCGGACGAGCCGCTGTACGCGACTTACAGCGATCCGGCTGTCTGGGCGCGGGCGATGGGTTATTGCGTTGCCGGCGACCCGGCGCAGCTGCTTCGTCAGTTCGGCGGCCCGCAATTTTTTGGCTACCTGCAGCCCAACATCGATCAGCAGGTCGGTGGAATCCTGATGAAATTCATTCAGGAATTCATCTTTGCGTCGATGCTGGCGTACGTGTTTTACCATTGGTACAAGCAGGAAAACCGCGAGAACGACGAGGAAGAAGCGGAGGGAGCTGCGTTGTCTAACTCTTCGCTGAATCCACCCCCGCCTCAGACCGGATCTTAAATCTGTGGGATGGGAGTCCGGCCTGCGAATTGGGGTCAGAAGGTTACCTCACAAAACGTTTAGGAGGATGCAAATTGGATCTGTTCACGTTATTTCCGACGCTCAGCACATCGTTTATCGTCATTAGTGCCGTGCTGGTAGCGATCGGTTGGGGGCTCATCATTAAAGGGAAACGGGAAGCTCACAAGAGGACGATGATTGCTGCGGCCGTCGCTGCGCTTCTGTTCTTCCTGATCTATATGTCGCGGACCGTATTTATCGGCAATACCTCATGGGGCGGACCAGATAGCCTCAAAGGCTATTATCAGACGTTCCTCGCCTTCCATATCGTCCTGGCGACCGTTGCGGCCGTATTTGGCATCACCACGCTGGTGCTTGGCTTCAAGGAGAAATACGCCAAACACCGCAAATGGGGACGAGTCACCTCGGTCATCTGGTTCTGCACGGCGATTACCGGCGTAGTCGTTTATGTGCTGCTGTATTTGCTGTATCCAGGCGGCCATACGAAGCCGGTATGGGAAGTTATTTTGGGTATGTAAATCATCGTAAGTATACTGGATCTATCTACGGCCAATGGCCGATTCGTAAAGAATCGCGCTGTTGGCTTTTTTTTGTGGATGAAAGAAGCATTGACATCGAAATAAGCAAAGATTATACTGTGTATAAAGATATAAACAGTAAGCACAGTGGCCATCACAGCCTGTCGATGATCGAAGGACGAAGATGGGAATGAAAGAGGTTGATGAACGATGGATAATTGGAAAGGCGCTTGGGTGATCTTCAGAAGAGATTTGCAAAGCGATCGGATGTATCTCATTTGGAATGTCATCTTTATGCTGTACATTGCGCTGATGCTCGGCATCTTTATTGGAACACAAGACCATGTCCAGTACGTGATAAATCCAATGAGCGACTTCCTGATGTTGATCATGGTTCCTTTCACAGGGTTCTTTTTTACTCGGCGCTCATTTAACTATATTCGGGAAAATTCGTATACCCAAATGCTGCGATATTATCGCGTGTTGCCAATTTCGGTGAAGACGGTGCTGAGAAGCAGGCTGATTCAACTGGGAGCGGCGATGCTGCTCAACGGGATTCTGTTCTACGGCGGTCTTTATCTGGTCACGTATCTGATGAATAGTATGATGTGGGATTTTGGAGCCTTTCTCGTGTTTTGCTTCACTTGGACCGGGTACAGCTTACTGATCAACGGGTTGTTCATCTTTTGCGAGCTTCTGACGAGCGGCAAAGTTTATTTAGGGTTAACGTTCCTGCTCATGCTGGTGTTGGGGGGAGCCGCTTTGGTTATGAATTTGCTTGACTTCAACCTGCTGGCGTTCATCTTGGAAAGCTCCCGGCGTTACACCATACTCTCACCAATGATGTGGTGCTCCTTAGCTATCGGCGGTCTCGGATTCACTTACCTGTTATCGTTGACGCGGCGAAAACTGCTGCAGCGGGATTTGGCCTAAAGATGGCACGGAAATACGGGAGTAAGGCGGAGGTGAGCAAGAAAGGTGTGGATTCCCATTCAAATCAACGAAAATAGCGCTGCGCCGCTTTATCATCAAATAGAGTCGCAGCTTCGCTCCCTGATCGTCAGCGGCCAAATCGAAGAAGGTACGTTGCTGCCTTCGATTCGGGAATTTGCCGGCGCCTTAAACTGCAGCGTCATTACGGTACGCCGGGTTTATCAAGATTTAGAGGCCGAGGGATTGCTTCGGACGCGGCAGGGAACAGGTACGTTTGTCGCCAAGGTCAGCGCGGACGAACGTGATGAATACCGCACCGCAGTTGTGAAGGAAGCGCTGGAGAAGGCGGTGGATACCGGGAAATCGATGCAATACGAGGCGGAAGAGTTAAAGCAGCTTTTTTTGCAGGTCATGCAACAGAAATATAACTCAAATCAAGACAAGGAGGGGGCGGATTAATGGCACAACCGATGGCGATTGAGCTGATTGGAGCGCTGAAGCAGGGCCGCCGTAAAACGATCGGGCCGTTGCATTTACAAGTACCGAAGGGGTATATCGTGGCTCTGGTTGGACCTAACGGCTCTGGAAAAAGCACGATGATGCAATTCATTCAGCAAACGCTGCGGCCGGATGCGGGGGAGATTCGTTGGTTTGGACAGTCGTTCTCCGGCGAATTGCCGCTTGAGCTGCGCCAACAAATCGGATATGTCCCGGAAGCACCAGAACCGGAAGAAAATTATATGACCGCCGAGCGCGCAGCTGAATTCCGGTCGCAATGGTATCCGACTTGGGATGAGAAACTCTTTGAGGATCTCATGAATCGGTTTGAGGTCCCAAGAAATGAACGGTTAAACCGGATGTCCAAAGGAGAGCGACGTAAATTCGAGATTGCGGCAGCGCTGGCTGCCCGGCCGAAACTGCTGCTGCTCGACGAGCCCTCCTCGGGGCTGGATCCCTTCGCTTGGAAGCGCATGATCGACGAGCTCCGGGACTTTATGGCAGGCGAGGACATGACGATTTTGATCGCGACCCATATCGTGGAGGAAGTCAAGCGGCTGGCTGACTACATTGCTTTAATCCACCAGGGGCAGGTACTCGGGATGGCCGAGAAGGATCAGCTGTTCAGCAGCTGGAAGGAGATCTGGATCCGCAGCAGCGACTGCTCGCCAAGCGATTTGCCCGAGGGAACGATTCTTCGCGTCGATGGACCGCAGGTGACGAAGCTGGTCGTCCAGGAGCAGCATGAAGGAGAACTGCAGCGGAGTCTCGCGGCGAAAGGCCTGCAGGTGATCCAGACCCGCAGCTTGGAGTTAGATGAAATTTTGCAGCTATGGATTCAAGGGCATTCACCGGCGAAGCTGGTATCCACATCCACAGCGGCATTGGTTTAATGGCATGAATCATTTTCGTAGTGAAGAAGGAGAGGGAATATGGCGAAACCATTGGTACTGGACAACGTAATGAAGCAGTTTGGCGAGAAAACGGCTGTCAACAACATTTCGCTCCAGGTAGAGGAAGGCGAGATTTACGGTTTGCTTGGCGCCAACGGTGCCGGGAAGACGACAACGATGCGGATGGTGCTGGGTTTGATCTATCCGGATGGCGGGCAGATCTTGTACAACGGTAAGCCTTACAGCCGGGAGCTGCAATCGCAAATGGGTTATCTGCCGGAGGAACGCGGCTTGTACCCGAAGGTGAAGGTCAGCGACCAAATCATCTACCTGGCCCGCTTGCGCGGCATGTCTGCGGCGGAGGCCGACAAGAGCTTGAAGTATTGGCTTGAACGGTTTGAAGTGCCGGAATACTACGATAAGAAAATCGAGGAACTGTCCAAAGGCAACCAGCAAAAAATGGGCTTTATCGCCGCGGTCGTCCATAAACCGAAAATCGTCATCATGGACGAAGCGTTTAGCGGCTTGGACCCGGTTAACGTCGAGCTGCTGAAGGCGACGGTGAAGGAGCTGCGCGATCAAGGCACCAGCATTCTGTTCTCCACCCACCGGATGGAGCATGTAGAGGAGCTGTGCCGTAACATCACGATTTTGCACCGTTCGAATACCGTGCTGCAGGGCAATTTGCAGGAGATCAAAAAACGTTATCCACGCGAAGAAGTGCTCTTGCATACAGCGGGAGAAGTAACGGGACTCGAGCGGATCGCGGGCGTGGAGAAGGTTGAGCGGAAAGAACGCGGCTATCTGGTGCGGATCTCGCAGGTATCGGCGGCGCAAGAGATTTTGCGTAGAGCGATGGAAGTCAGCGAAGTGGAGCATTTCGAGATTAAGGAGCCTACGCTGAATCAGATCTTCATTAAAGAGGTAGGTGAATCCAATGAATAAAATGGGGACGGTCGTTGGCTTTACGTTCATGAATAAAGTTCGAACGAAATCATTTATCATTACGACGCTCGTGTTGGCGCTGCTGGTGACGATCGGGCTGCATGTGCCTTATTTTATCGATAAATTTACCGGCGGGGAGGATCAACCGACGAAGATCGGCATTGTGTACGAAGGGCAGCCGGAGCTGGCGAAGTCACTTGAAGCCTACACGGAGAAGCAGCCGGCGGCAGGTTACACGCTGGTTCCTTATGAACAAGCGGACAACGCGAAACTGCTAGCGGCGATTGAAGCCGGGGAAATTGATGGTTATTTGCAATTTGCCGAAGGAGATGGCGGGGTCTTCCCAGCGGTGACCTATACCTCGAAAAAAGACAGCTTGGGAATGGGACTGCAAAATGCGCTGCAGGCAGCACTGCAGAACGTTAAGGCGGAGTATATCACGAAAGGCATGCTGACTGAGGAGCAGATCGCCGCGTTAAGCGCGCCGGTCCAAATCGATGCGGTGAAGGCTTCACCGGAATCCGGCGCTGAGGAATCGGGTCATCAGGCGAAAGCGATGGGGGCGATTAATTACGTTATCGTGTATGTGCTCATCATCTTGTTCTTCATGACCATTATGATGACGGGCAATATGATCTCGGCCGAAGTCACCGCAGAGAAAAGCTCGCGCATTATGGAAATTCTCATCACCAGCGTATCACCGCTGGCGCAAATGTTCGGGAAGATTATCGGGATGTTTTTTATCGGGCTGCTGCAAATCGCCGTTTTTGCCGGGGTGATTGCGATCAATATCTCGCTGCCGTATAACCAGCCGGTGTTGGCGGATTTCAATTTGCATCTGTCCGACATCCGCGTAGAAGTGTTAGTGCTTGGCCTGATTTTCTACATCTTGGGTTACTTCCTGTATGCGACGCTGTTTGCCGCGATCGGCTCGCTGGTCAGCCGGACCGAGGAGCTGGGGCAAGCGGTGATGCCAATTATGATGCTGTCGCTGGCGGCGTTCTATATCGGGATCTTCAGCTTGAGCACGCCAGACTCGCTGCTGATGAAGGTCAGCTCCTTCATCCCGTTCGTTTCGCCGGTCTCGATGATCGTGCGGATCGGCATCGGGGAGCCGCCGGTCTGGGAAATCGCGGCTTCGCTGATCGTCCTGGCTATTGCCATCTTCGTGTTCGGCTGGTTGTCGGCGAAGATTTACCGCACCGGCGTCCTGCTGTACGGGAAACGTCCGACCTTCAAAGAGCTGCGCAAAGCGATGAAGGCTTATAAGATCTAGATTAACTGCGCTAAGCAATCAAAGTGTATTAAGCCTTGGTAGACGTACTCTCGTCTATCAAGGCTTTTCTTGTTTGCGCGGAGTTATGGTGCGTAATGCTCCAGAAGCTCGCGGGACCATCGAGTATCCCGGCTGTTAGGCGAATACATGAACCGGCATGACGCCAGCATCGCGATTTTGAATCGGGATTTTGTGCAGCTTCACTATGAACCCTAATAAAACACTGGTACTTTTGATGGCAGCCCTGGCAGCGGTATTGATGCTGAGCGCATGCGGCAATAAATCGTTAAGTGGGGCACCACAAGAGCAAAATACGACGACGAATACGTCAGGGGTCAGTGACCAGACATCGGCAAATTCCGAATCGGGAAATAACGCGGCCGCTTCGGATCAGCAGACGGGGACAAACGATAACGCAGCAGATACGACGGCGGCCCGCACCCTCGTTTACGAAGGCGCGGGCTGGGCTGTTTTTAGGGCATGTTCGGTTTGACGATAGAGGGATTATTAACTATAATATATACCCGTGGGGGTATGATGTAATAATGCGATGTCAGGCACGAGGGATAATTGAAAGGAGTGCACGACATGTCCGAAGAACATCACTATGCAGAAGAAGTCAAACGCAGATTGAAACGAATCGAAGGTCAGGTGCGCGGGGTGCTTCGCATGATGGAGGAAGGGAAGCCATGCAAAGAAGTGGTGTGCCAGCTATCTGCAGTGCGGAGTGCTGCGGATAAGGCTTTGGCCCAAATCGTTGCGGATAACCTGCAGCAGTGTATTTTGGAGGAGCAGGCCCAAGGGGGAGATACCGCCCATTTGGTGAAGGAAGCGGTAGAGCTGCTGGTTAAGAGCCGGTAATTCGAAAAGGAGATGATCACGGTGGCGTTTCAGCCAGAAAAGGAAATAACTCCGGCCGAGCTCGTCATGCGAATGAAACGGGGCGAACAGGTTCATGTGCTGGATGTACGCGAGCCGCTTGAGTGGGCCGAAGGCCATATTTCAGGGGCTAAACATATTCCGTTGGGGCAGCTGCCAGAGCGATTTGTGGAGCTGGATCCGGAGGAAGAGCTGATCGTCGTCTGCCGCAGCGGCGGGCGGAGCAGTCTGGCGTGTGAGCTGCTCAGTGAAAGAGGCTACCGTGTGGTCAACATGACCGGCGGAATGCTGGCCTGGCAGGATGAAGTGGAGTGAGCGACATGCTGACCATGGCAGGAGGAATATTGCTTGCCGCCTGGATAATCGGATATGTACTGCGGTTGGTATGGCCTGTCTCGGGCCTAAAGTTCGTGGAGGAGAGGGCCTTATGCGGGTTCGACCTGCCGCCGCAGACGAAGATACTGGATGTCCGGGACGCGTCTTATTATGAAGAATGCCACCTGAACGGAGCGATCAACATTTCGTTAGGTCGATTACCTTTTGTATGGGCGAAGGAGCTTTCGTCTTCGGACCCTGTTCTGATTGTCGCGGACCGTCGGTCTGCGGTGATAAAAGCAGCACGAATCTTACGCAGACGAGGCTTCCGGCAGCTTTACGCCTTGCGCGGCGAAGCTTGCCGGGAAGGAGCTTCGCGGCAGCATTGTTTAGAGAAAGAACCCGCCTGTTGATGCAGGCGGGTTTTTGGTGTACAGTGAAGCGATCATGGGTCTACTTGCGAAAATGAAACTTTCAGACTAACATGAACGTTTAATGTACAGCAAGTATATTAGAGAGCAGGGGAGAGACAAGCATCATGCCAACGCCTACATTACCCAGCCGCGCGAGCCGGACAAGCCCCGCGTCGGCAAAGCGGGCAACGGGGGCTAAGAAGCGTACGTCCGCCAAGAAACGGCGGAAGCGTGGATTTTTCTATCTGTTATCCCGGCTGATCCTCACGATGATGCTGATCGGGACGGCGGCCTTATTCTGGTTGTTCTTTACCCCGTCTGGGAACAATATGCGCTATTTAATGGCCGATACGCTGATTACGACGCAGCATCGCCATTGGGCCAAATATATCATCGGACAAGCTGAGCTGGACAAACGGGTCGCCGCTTACCAGGCTCAATTCGAGGAAATGGGGACGGAGAAGGACACCCATACGATTGACTTACCCGACCCGGATGATAAAGAAGACACACAAGCGGAGAAGCCGCTGATTGAAATTGAAGAGATCTCCGGCAAAAGCTATCACGGGTACGTGTTAACTGTAAACGACCCGACCAAAATCCGTTTAGGAGTTCCAGCGAAACGAGGCAAAGGAGAAAAGGTCTCCAGCATGGTGGCGCGGACCGGTGCCCTTGCCGGTGTGAACGGCGGCGGCTTTGCCGACCCGAACTGGAAGGGCAACGGCTTCAAGCCGATTGGGGTGGTCATTTCCCGAGGGAAGCTGTATTACAACGGCATCAGTTCAGGGGCAGCGACGCAGATCGTTGGCCTGGACAAGCAAGGCAAAATGATCGCTGGTAAATATACGCTGGAGGAATTGGACAAGCTGGGCATTCAGGAAGCGGTGACGTTTCAACCGCGAATTATCGTAAACGGCAAAGGACAGATCCGCAGTCAAAAAGAAGGCTGGGGCATCGCACCGCGGACGGCCATGGGGCAGCGCGAAGACGGCGCGATCCTGTTCGTCGTCATCGACGGACGTCAGCCGGGATACAGCATCGGCGCCAGCCTGTACGATGTTCAGCAGATCATGCTGGAACGCGGCGCGGTGATCGCTGCCAATTTGGACGGCGGGTCGTCAACCGTATTGGTCAAGGAAGGCGGGGAGATCGTTAACAAGCCTTCGTCCGAATACGGAGAACGTTATTTGCCAACCGCGTTTCTCGTCTTTGAGGATCCGTCCAAAGTGAACATCCCGAACATTTGGGAAGGTTTGCGTCCGCAGGACATTGATCCCGGGAAGAAGTGATGAAGTTAGCGGTTCCTGGTGACGAAATAGAAGGAGAGGCCGGGCAGAGGGAATTATCCCTTTTGCCCGGCCTCTTTGTATGAAGTAAATCGATCAGTCCTTGCTCCAAGTGAAGCGTTGACGATATTTTCGCGGGGACATGCCTTCGGTCTTGCTGAAGCAAGCGGTGAAATAAGCGGCCTGGTTAAAGCCCACCTGCTCGGCGATCCGCTCGATGGTCAGATCGGTTTGCAGAAGCAGCAGCTTGGCCTGCTGGATACGCAGCCGTTGCAAGTAGACGGCGGGCGAACAGCCAAACACCTTCTGCATACAGCGGGCGATATAGACCGGATGGAAATTGATGCTCTCCCCAAGCTTTTGCGCAGAGAAAGGCTCGTCATAATGCTCACGCAAATAGGAGGCTGCCTTTTCGGCGCAGGCCGACTGCGGAGAGAGTCCCGTATTGGTCGACAAAGCCGACAGCTCAACGATCACGTTTTGAAATAGAGCTTGCTGGCGCAACCGGACGCTGTCCAAATGGATATCGCGGTTCAAATCCGTCAGTTCCTTCAGCAGCGCGATCATTTTCTGCGGCTGGGCCAGCTTCGCATATTGGGGAAGGGGGACTGTATATGACGTCGCCGTGAACGGCGGCAGGGAAATCGAGCCAGGGGTGCCCTGATCCGTCAGGCTGCATCCGCAATGCCGGTATTCCTCCTCCTCAACTACACGCCAATCGCCCAAGAGTTGAAAATGCAGCCAATGGTGCAGCGTATCTTCCCGGCAGCCTTCCAGCGCATAGTGATAACAGTCCGGGCGGAGAATGAGCGAGTGTCCGGCGGTCACCTCGTAATCGCGGCCTTCCTCGCTGATATATAAACATCCGTACTCGACGACCAGCAGGTCGAAGGCCCCGATATTTTGCCGGCTGGGATGCTTGCCGCCGACCGGGATCACCGCCGAGCCGCTGACGATGTAATGGGGAAGTGGAGGCGCGGTAAATTCAATGATGGGAGGCAAAGGATACCCACTCCTCTTAGGTTGGAATATTGAAAAATTGAGTTGATTCAATGATACATCAAAACGGCGTTACCATCTATAATGTGTTTCATGCTAACACGATGACAGGGAATCAACGGGATTCTCCAATCTCCAGGAGGTTGTAATAATGAAGAAAGTCAATGGCGGCGAGAAGAATAAGTTCTCTCTCTGGCTGCTCGCATGGCCCATCTTTATCGAGTTGTTCCTGCAAATTTTGCTGGGGACAGTCGATACGCTGATGGTTAGCCGCATTTCCGACAATGCGGTGGCGGTCGTGGGGTTCTCGAACCAGCTGTTTAATGCGCTGACGACGCTGTTTGCAACTGTCGCTAGCGGGGCGGGGATTGTCATCGCCCAGAAGATCGGTTCGGGCCGCGAAGAGGATGCGCGAACCGTCGCGATTATCGCTTTCAAGGTGACGGCTGGGATTGGTCTTGTTCTCAGCATTTTGCTGATTGCGGTTCCGGGACCGATCGCCACCATGCTGCAGCTTCCGGATGAGCTGCTGCCTCTGGCCAAAATCTACATCTCCATCGTTGGCGGAGGCATGATTCTAACCGCGATGATTTCCCTGTTGGGTACGGCGATCCGCAACACCGGAAATACGAAAGGCCCGATGTACACGGCGGTGGGCATGAACGTTTTGCATATCCTGATGAACTATTGCTTTATCTTTGGGGCCTTTGGATTTCCGCAATGGGGGCTGACCGGCGTGGCGATTTCAACGGTAATCAGCCGCTTGGTCGCTACGGTTGTCTTGCTCTTCATTTTCCTCGGCACGTTCCAGCGGCGGATCGGCTTCAAGGACATGTCTGTCTACGATGGCAAGCTGTTTAAGGAGGTTCTGGTCATTGGCTGGCCGCTGGGAGTCAATTCGGCGAGCTGGGTGTTCTCGCAGCTGGCGATTTTCTCCTTCCTGGCGATGCTTGGCGCAACCGAGTTGGCCGCCAGAACCTATATGAATACGCTGGAGTCGTTCTGCTTTATGCTCGGCTTCTCGCTGGCGATGGCGGCGCAAATCCAGATCGCTCACCTGTACGGAGCGGGCAAAACCAAAGAAGCTTACCGCGCGGTATACCGCGTGCTGGCCTTTGGGCTGCCGCTCGTTATCGTTAATGCGTTTATCCTTGTTCTGTTTGGTCCGAAGCTGTTGGGATTGTTTACACAGGATCCCGATATCTTGGCCCTCTGTGCGGCATTGCTCTGGCTCAATCTGTTGCTGCAGCCGGGCAAAATGATCAACATGGCCCTCGGGAACTCGTTGAATGCGGTAGGGGATACGCGATATACGATGATCATTTCCTTGATCTTTATGTCCGTCGTTGCGACCGGCTGCTCGTATCTGTTTGGCGTTTCGCTCGGCTGGGGCATTATCGCCATTTACGCTTGTATGATCAGCGACGAATATATTCGGGGCGTCTTTTCGTTCTTCCGCTGGAGAGGGCGTAAGTATCTGCGCAGAAAAGAGCAGGAGCTGCTTCAAGCACGCGGATGGGCCCAGGAAGAGCGAGATCAGGGTCAGGGGAACCAGACGATGGATGGCGTTGCTCCTTCGGCGTTATAAAGGGTGAGAATAAAAGATGAGCCGCAGGGCGGCCCGGGAAGGGCGCCTGCGGCTCTTTCTGTTTTTTGTGGCAAGATATCCTACTCTTTCTCTCGGTCAGGCAGCTGCTTCACGTAGCTGTCGCTGAGACGGAGCAGTTCAAGCGCACGGTTATATTCGCTTTCCGTCGTTAACGCTTGGGTCACACCGTCCTTGGGGAGCGGATACTTCGTACCGTCATCATACCAAACCCCTGGGATAAACAGCGCCTGGTCGTTGATAAACGAGCCGGATGGCAGATAGTAACGCTGCGGTAACAGGTTGTAAGATGTTTGGTTCAGCAAATCCTCACCAAAATGAATATGATTATCGAGATTGATGCCAAACAGGTTGGCTACCGTCGGCAGGATATCCACTTGGCCGCCGACATTGTCCATGACATCTGGCATATCGGTACCCGGCACATGAAGAAGCAGCGGGATATTGATCATATCAATATAGCTGTAATCCCGGCCATAAATTTCTTTCATCAGCTCAAGTCCATGTTTGTCCAGCGAATACATTGGCAAGCCGAGATGGTCACCGTAAATGACAACCACGCTGTTGTCCCAGATGCCTCTTTGCTTCAGATCCTCGATAAATTGACCGAGTGCGTAGTCCGCATAGCTTTGCGCCCGCAAATAATCGCCAACCATATTGTCTTGGTAACGTTCAGGCAACTGAATCTTATCCTTGTCATGCGGTGTTGTAAACGGATGGTGAGCCGTCATCGAGATCACTTGAGTATAGAAAGGCTGTCCCGTTTGCTGCATGCGGTTCAGCTCTTCAGCTGTCTTCTTGTAGAGCACTTCATCCGAAGGGCCAAAGAAGACGGTGTCTTCGGTACCAAACCATTTCTGGTCATAATAGCGGTTGAAGCCAATCGCTTTGTACAATTCGCCGCGGTTCCAGAAATCAACGACATTCGTGTGGAACGTTGCCGTATCATACCCTTGATCCCGCATCAGCTTCGGCAAGCTTGGCAGATCCTTGTCCGGATAGTTTTGCGTTGCGGCCTCATTGTACGGAATGTAGAACGAGGTGTTCACAACAAACTCGGCATCAGAGGTGTTCCCTTGTCCGACCATTTGATAGAAATGCTTGAAATAAGTGTTTTCCTTAACAAGTTTATTCATGTTTGGCGTGACTTCCTGACCATCGATCTTCAGGTCAATCAGGAAGTTCTGGAACGATTCCATCTGAATGATGATCAGGTTTTTGCCTTTGGCCGCACCAAAATATTTCGGTTCCGCTGGGATGGTAATGCCTTTCAGGTTATTGATTTTCTCTTGCGAGATCTGGTCCTTGTCAACCAGTTCTTCCTTCTTGGCGCTGGAGAAAATCGTGTACGTTTCATAGTTCAGGATGCCCATTTGCTCGGCCTGTTTGATCTCATTCATGCTGGCCCGGTTCGGCCATACATTAAAGATACACAGCAGCAGGGAAAAGGCGAAAATTCCGGTAATGACGCCGGTGCTGGCTTTTCTTAGATTAAATAAAGCTTTTAGCTTCTCGGCGCGTTTCTTCCGGAACAACCAGAAGCCGATCACCACGATGTCCACAAAGATCAGCAGATAATAAGGCGCCAGCAGGGAGAACACGCTGTTCTTCACCGCGGTGACTTGATTCACCTGCTGCAGGGCAGTGTAATTCACGATAACCCCATAATATTTATGGTACATAACAGCGGCGAAGAAAATGGCTGTAACGATCAAATTGACGGTTAAATAAAGGCCGATCTTACGTTTGGAGGAGAACCATTCAATCAAGCAGAACAAAATCCAGATAAACGGGATTTCCTTCAACAATGGCCCCCAAGCGGGTACTACATCAAAGATAGCCGTCCAGACGAGATAAATCTTGAAGATCATAATGACAGAGAAAAAGACAAACGGCTTGATGCTGGCGAGCCGGATGCGATTGAACTGTGACACTTCGTTTCCTTCCTTTCCGTAAAAACTCCTTAGTTGTAATTAATGCCGAGTTTACAATTTTAACACCCCATATATAATACATGAAATGGCCGCAAGAATAAAATTAATCAATTCACTCAATTAGCAAGATATTCCACTTAAAGCCGTATGCAACGCGTCGAAAGCCGTATTATTGACGGATAACGCCCCTTTTTGGTAAATTAAACGTATTCCTTCTTTTCGGAATAATGCTTCGTGATCGAAAGAGGAGAGATCTTGATGTCGGTGAAGGTTCTTAACTAGTAATTTCATAGGGACAGAGACACGAGTACAGGAACGTGCCGCTTGAGTTTTAAGCGCGCATGTATTTTTCCGTACGCTTGTTTCGGTCTATGAATAGTTAAGAACACACGCGAAAGCATCTTGCAGCTCCCCATTAGCTGCCGTTATCTTGATAACGATCAAGCCGTGCTGTTTTCAGCACGGCTTTTTTGATTACCCGGATCGGCAGAGAGCGGGAGAAGTATAGGCAAAGGATGGCATACGTGCGTCCTTTGCCTTTTTTTATTCCGGAAAGAAGGAAGATCAACCATTTTGAAGGAGGATTTCCCTTGGAGAGATTTTCGCTAAGTACATTGGAATATGAAAGCATCAAACAGGAATTGCTGGGATACGCGGTATCTTATGCCGGCCGGAAACGCATCGAAGAGCTCGCACCGATGGTGGAGAAGCGGGCCATCGAACGGGCGATTGCGGAAACGGCGGAGGCGGTCGCCCTGTACAGGAAGGGAGCCAGTGTCCCGCTGCCTTCGCTGGAAGGGATCGAGCAGGTCGTCTCATTGCTGGGCACAGGGTATCTGTTCACGGAGCAGGATTTGACGGCAGTGCAGACGTTCCTGCACAGCTGCGGGCAACTCAAGAAATATATGGCTGCCAAAGGCGAGCTGGCCTGGCGAATCGGCATTTATGCGACCGATTTGCAGGATTTGCCTGCACTGCAGCAGGAGATTCTCCGTTGTATTCGGCACGGAGTGATTATGGATGACGCCAGCCGGGAGCTGGAGAAGATACGTAAAAAAATCAGCATCGTCAAAGAGCGGATCCAGAAGCGGATTCAGGCTGTTATGGCTCGTCACGCCTCGATTTTGCAGGAGAACATCGTAAGCGTACGCGGCGGCAGATACGTGATCCCGGTGAAAAAAGACTACTACAAGCAAGTTAATGGGCGTATGCTGGACCAATCGACCAGCGGGCAGACCGCGTTCATCGAGCCCCAGGAGGTGGCAGCCTTGCAAAGCGAGCTGGAGCTGCTTCAAGGCGAAGAGGCCCGGGAGGAAGCGAAAATCCTCGGATACCTCGCCGGATTGGTCGAACGGGAAGCGGCTGACCTGATTCGGAATATCGAGATTACAGGGTTGTATGACTTTATTTTCGCTAAGGCAAAATACGCTGCGGCAATCGGCGGGACCGAGGTGCAGCTCAGCGAGACCGGAGAGACGGTGATTCGCGGCGCCAAGCATCCGAAGCTGCTGCAGACGATGGTGCCGCTGGATATGGCGATCGGTACGGATTACCGGACGCTGATCATCACCGGTCCCAATACCGGCGGGAAAACGGTCGTCCTGAAGACGTTTGGTCTGCTGACATTGATGGTGCAATCGGGTCTGCTGGTGCCGGTCTCGCCGGATAGCCGGTTTGCGGTGTACCAGGGCATCCGCGCTGTCATCGGGGACGGCCAGAACCTGGAGCAGTCACTCAGCACGTTCTCCGCTCAGATCGGCGCGCTGGTACAAATCCTGAAAGAGTCGGGCCCCGCTACCCTGGTGCTGATCGATGAGCTGGCGGCGGGCACCGATCCAGGCGAAGGGATCGCCTTGTCGATTGCGATCCTGGAGGAGTTCGCCCGGAAAGGGTCGACGGTGATGGTCACGACCCATTTCAACGAACTCAAGACCTTCGCCTCCCGGGCGGAGGGGTTTGAGAACGCGCGGATGGAGTTCAACACCGAGACGCTGCGTCCGCTGTACCGCCTGACCATCGGGCAGTCCGGCCGCAGTTATGCGATCGAAATCGCCCGCAAGCTGGGGATGTCCGGCGGGATCATCGAACGCTCGCAGCATATCGTCAGCCGCCAGCAATCCACCGATGGCTCTGGCAGCGGCGGTCTGCGTTGGGATGAGATCGTACCCGCGAAGCCATCAGCGGCTGCGCGGGATGCACGGGATAAGGCAGCTTCTGTGCCCGGGAGTTCGCGAGCAGCGGGGGAGCCGGGGAAAGGTTCGGGAGCTAAGGGACAGCTGAAGCCCCAGCGAGCAGCAGGCTTGAACGGCGGAGGAACGGAGACCGTAACGGGGGCCGGGAAACCCGCTGACGCTGAGGCGGCAACCGGAGAAGCAGCCCTTCCGCCGTCCCGCAAGTTTAAGGTGGGGGACGCCGTTCTCGTCACTTCCATCGGGAAGATTGGCATCGTCGTGGAACCGCCGGATTTGCGAGGAATGGCGTTAGTTCAGGTGCAGAAGCAGAAAATCAAGGTGAACCATAAGCGATTAAAGCCTTATCTTAAGAGCGAGTCTCTGTATCCGGAGGATTACGATTTGGATATCGTGTTCGACTCGAAGGAAAACCGGAAAAAGCGCAAGCTGATGAGCAAACGGCACGTGGAAGGCTTGATGATTATCAAGAAACCGGGGGAGGATTAACTTTGCGCGGTAGTTAGCCAGGCGTCAGGCATAATGAAAGAGCGCGAGTTTAGAGGTCCGTTTCGTTCGGTCCTTAGGCTCGCGCTTTAGTTTTGTTCGCTAGGGGGGAGATAGCTGCAAAAGTACAGTTTTTTCTGTCAAAAGTACGATTT
>NZ_GG695972.1:398027-402618 GCF_000159955.1 Paenibacillus sp. oral taxon 786 str. D14
GCGATTTGGGGCTAAAAAACTGCAAAAGTGCAGGCTTTTTCTGCCCATTTCCGGAAATCCGGCGTTTCGAGCGAAAAAAAACTGCACTTTTGCATCAATTTCGTGATTTTCTCCCATTTTGACTAAAATAACTGCACTTTTGCAGGAATCGCAGCGACTACAGTGAGAGTGAGCTGGGGTAAGGATCCCAGTCTGAGTAACAGTCGCAGTTGAAGTGTAATCCCCGTTAAGCGGGAACCGGCAGCTGCTGGGCCAGCGTCGCCACAAATTGTTCGAGGAACGCTTGGTCTTCCGCGTCAAAGCGTCCTTTCCGCGGACTATCGATGTCCAGGACGCCGATCAGCCGGTCTTCCTTAACGATCGGTACGACGATCTCGCTGTTGGATGCCGCATCACAGGCAATGTGGCCTGGAAAAGCGTGGACATCCTCCACCCGCAGCGTTTCGCGGCGTTCTGCGCTGGTGCCGCAGACCCCTTTGCCAAGCGGGATCCGGATGCAGGCCGGCAGGCCTTGAAACGGTCCGAGCACCAGCTCGTTGCCGTCGTATAAGTAAAAGCCGACCCAGTTGATATCCTCCAGGTAATGGTTCAACAGCGCAGCCGCATTGGCTAGATTGGCTACCTGGTTAGTCTCCCCGCTGATGAGCGCTTGAAGCTGCGACAAGACGGCTTGCTGCCGCTCTTCGCGGGTACCGCTATATTCATTGGCATGAAACATGCATGATTCCCTCCTTAAAAACTGCGGGCGAGATAAGGTTGCCGGCAGCGATACAACTATTATAAAGAAGTTTTTTGTCGAGGGATAGCATCCCTAAGAGCGAAGAACCGTTTATATCTTACAAAGTCCGACACTCAGTGCTATTTTTTATCAAATTTGCAAAATATGTTTTTTGGCATCATGCGGTAAAATAGGGACAAGATTAATGAAAAGGTGATTTTTATGGTACCTCAATCTCTCCGAGGCACAAGCCGTACCAATAATAAAATCAGCAACGACTTGAAGGCGACCATCGAGCACCTGCGCACGGAATTGATGAATGCCGCTACTCAAGATAACTTCAGCAGCGGCGCCATTCTGGAAATAAGCCAGCGCCTGGACCAGTATATCGTGATGGCCCAAAGTCAAATGCTCGGCAAGTAAGCGGCCTCTGGCATTTCCGCGCCAAGAACCTTCTCGATGAAGCCATGTACCACTTCGGCATACCGCTTCGGGTTGATGCCGTAGGCATTGGCATGGACCGCGCCTTCCACGAGCAGCAGTTCTTTAGGTTCAGGCTTCACTTGGTACATTTCCCGGCTCATATAAGTCGGAACGTAGTTGTCCTCCGTACCGTGGATGAATAACACCGGCAGCTTGCTGTTCTCAACGGCTTTAATTGGGCTGACCTGGTGCAGCCGGAAGCCGGCTTTGCGATGCAGCAGCTTATCGACCAGCGGCAAGAGCGGTTTGGCCGGAAGCTTGTTCAGCTTGGTGATCTGATGTCGAATGAGCTCCGTCAAGTCCGAGTAAGGGCAGTCCGCGATCACAAATTTCACGTTCGGATGGGCGATGGCAAGATACTCCAGCACCGTTCCACCCCCCAAAGATTGGCCATGCAGGCCGATCACACTATTCTCCCCGTAATTCTCCAAAATCCAGTTTACCCAGGCTTGGACATCGTATTTTTCCTGATATCCATAGGTCGTGTAGTTTCCTTCACTGCCGCCATGTCGACGTTGATCGACCAGCAGAATGTTAAACCCTGCCTTCCGGAACACGTCAATGTATTGCGTGGAGGCGAGCAAGGAAACCGTATAGCCGTGTACGATGATCATCCAGCGTTGGCTTCCAGGAAACAGTTCCAAAACATACCCGTTGAGCTTCAGCCCATCTCGGGATCGGACTTGAACCTGTCGTTTGGGCAGCCGTTCGAATTGGTCGCGGGTAAATACCCCGGTTCGTTCCAAATACTCGTAAATGCTCTCGTTCGTCTGCAGCCGCATCTGGGTGATTTGGCGCACCGCAAACCGCGGCAAGCCGCTTACGAATGCCAATACAATCAGCATGAAGAACAAAATAACGATCGTAAATACCATGTCGCTGGGTTCCTCCTTGCGAGCCTATCCGTGAAGCTCTCTTACGTTTTTATAGTATCACCGAAAAGTTGGAAGGAAAATCGCCATACGGAAAATTTACTCCGTCCCTTTGACGAGCCCATTCCGATATGATTAGCTAGTAAAGGATGTAGCGATTAATGACCACAGGTGGAAAGGGGGAGAAGGCGGGCGTGTACAAATGCGGCGGAGACATTCCTGTGCTGGAAAGCGAACGGCTAAGGCTGCGGCGGATGGAGCGAAGCGATGCCGAGGTGATGTTTCGGTATTGGAGCGATCCGGAAGTCATTAAGTATATGAATCTTCCGCCGTTTGCCTCGGTGGAGGATACTTGGGCAATGATTAACCTGCTGAATGGTTTATCTGAGAGCGAGGATACGCTACGTTTTGGCATTGAGCTGAAGGATGAACAGAAGCTGATTGGCAGCTGCGGCTTTAATGTTTGGGAGCTGGCCGGGGCTTATCGCGGGGAAATCGGCTATGACCTAGGCCGGGAATATTGGGGGCACGGGTATATGTCGGAGGCGCTGCGAATGCTGCTTGCGTACGGCTACGAGACGATGGGACTGAACCGGATAGAAGCGCTGGTAGATCCACGCAACAACGCTTCCCGCAAGTTGCTGAAAGCGTTTGGGTTCATGGAAGAAGGGCTGTTGCGGGAGTATCAGAAGACGGAGAACGGTTTTGTTGATTTGTTGATGTATTCTTTGTTGAAGAAAGAGTATTACTCGGGAGGAATAACCTAACGATGATGAAGTCTGAAAAAAAATACGGCGGCGGAATGCTGCACCACTTGGACCCACTCAGTAAGCTGGTCGCATTAGCTTGTATCGCTGCGCTTGCCATGCATTGGGACGAGCTGCAGCGGCAAGTGATCTTGCTGCTGGTATTGGTGGCGGGGGCCAAGCTGGGGGCCGGGATTGGCTGGGCCCGGTTATTGCGGCGCATCGCCTGGATCTTAGGCTTTGGTCTGCCGTTATTTGTGGTTACCGCGCTGGCGGTGCAGCTTCGGGAGGGAAGTGCCGGGGGCGGGGGATTCCTGCCGATTTCGGCCACTGCGCTTGAGGACGCTGCCGCCGTGACTTTGCGGCTGGTGAATTTGTTTTTGTCCTCGCTGGCTTATATCGAGTCCACGAATCCCAAGGATTTTGTTGTGATGATGTCGACCCGTTTGAAGCTGCCTTACCGGTTTGTGTTTGGCGTTTCGCTGGCGATGACGTTCTTGCCGTTGCTTGCGGAGGAAGGAAGACAGGCGGCAGCCGCCCGTAAACTTCGGTTGGGTCGCAAACCGCGGGGGGGTGCAGAACGGCTTGCGCAGTGGCGGGGGCAGTTGGTCACCGTGTTCACCGGAGCGATTCGGCGTGTGGAACAAACCGCAGGAGCGATGGACGTGAAGGGCTTTGGTGCGTACCGGGAGCGCACATTTTTGCGGGATGTGCCGCTGAAGGCGGTTGGCGTATGGACGATGCTGGCAAGCTTGGTGTTGACTGCGGGCCTGTGGATGCTGTAACGGATTTTGACTTGTTGGATGTTCACTTTTTACAAGCATGCGGGCCCTAGAGATAAGGCAGTTCAGGTTAAATTTGAAAAAAAGGACTTGACGCGGACAAATTGTTAACCTAAATTATCACTTGTGGTTAACAATTCAAATGGATGAGAGGATGGTTCAAGTGAAAGAAGGAAGTTCCGACAAAGTGCTTCAGCGCTTTACGACGCTTGATATTGTACTTATGGCGATGCTGGCAGCGGCTAACGCGGTCATGACGGTGTTTCTGTCACCGGTGAATCAAGCGCTGAATGGGCTGGGGGGACCGATCCTCACCTCAACGATCACCGGTTTGTATATGATTTACGGATTGCTGGCGTATTATATTATCCGCAAACCGGGGACGGCCCTGATCACCTATGGTATCGGTGCGGTTGTCCAAGCGTTTATGGGAACGGCGTATGGCATTTTGTCCTGCTTTGTGGCTGCGGCTTGTTATTTGGTGATTGTGGAGGCGGCTTTTGCCCTCGTACGTTATAAAAACTGGAGCTTGCCGATGCTGCTGATTACCGGCGGGGCGATGGTGCCGTTGTGGTTCTTTTTTGCGGCCCAGATGTACGGTTATACGAAGTGGGGCATGGATGTTCTGCTGATCGCCCTCGTCGTTCGGGTATTAAGCGGCATGATCCTGTGCGGGCTGTTGGTCAAACTGCTGGGCGATGCGTTGGCTAGCAGCGGGCTGCTTCGCCGCTTCGCGGTTGGCCGCCGGGCGGAGGCGTAAAATGCCGGAACCGGCATTGGAGCTGCAGGACGTCAGCTATGCGTTTGAGCCCGGCGGAGTCCCGGCGCTGCGCGACGTGACGCTCACCGTGGAACGCGGGGAGTGGATGGCGGTCGTCGGCGCGAGCGGCAGCGGCAAATCGGCCCTGGCGCAGCTGATCAGCGGTTATCTCCCCCGCGCCGGGGGAGGGAGCCGCTCGGGCCGAGTGCGCGTGCACGGCGTCGATCCCG
>NZ_GG695972.1:403201-420992 GCF_000159955.1 Paenibacillus sp. oral taxon 786 str. D14
AAGCGCGCGGGCTCAGCTACGCCTTCGCCCGCGGGGCCGAGCCGGTGCTGCGGGATGTTAGCCTCACGCTGTACCCTGGCGAATGGCGGCTGCTGTGCGGGGACAACGGCTCCGGCAAAACCACGTTGTCCCGCCTGCTGATGGGCCTTCTGCGCCCGCCCAAAGGGACGGTGTTCTGGCAGGGCAAGGATACCGCTCGCCGGACGCTGTACGATCTGGCGTCCGAGATCGGCTACGTGTTCCAGCAGCCGGAGCAGCAATTCGTTGCTTCGACGGTGCTGGACGAGCTGCTGTACAGCCCGCGCGCTGAGCTTGGGCTGCGGCCGCGGGATCCTGTGCCGGAGGAATGGCGGCAGCGCGCGGAACGGATGCTGGAGGCGATCGGCTTAAGCGGTAAAACCGGCGATTCCCCGTATTGGTTAAGCGGCGGGGAGAAGCGGCTCCTGAGCGCAGCCTCTGTCATGATCTGCCCGAAGCGGCTGTATATACTCGATGAGCCCACGGCGGGCATCGATTACAGCGGTGTCCGCTTGTTAACGGCTTTGTGCCGTGAGGCGCTGGACCAAGGTGCCGCGCTGATCATGATCACCCATGAGCCGGAGTTGTTTGAAGGCCAACGGGTCAAGCGTTGGCGGATCGCGGAAGGGCAGCTTCAGGACGAAGAGCGGGATTAAAGCTGGACAGGAAACGGTACGATAACGATGAAGCAGACGATCCAATAGACGATAGACGATAGGTTGACAATCCAATAGACGATACGTAAACATGCGGACGACAAACCAGGAAAGGGCCTGTGTTTGTTGTCCGCTTTCTTTTTTCAGAGGGTTAAATTATAATGAATGTTTATGGAATCCTTGCCCGGAAAGTAAAGAAAGGAAGTTTTATTCATCATGAAACCAATGCAATTGAAACGGAATTATATTTTAACGGGCTTGCTGCTGTCCACGTTTTTAGCGGCGATCGAAGGGACTGTCATCGGTCCGGCAGGCCCGCGGATCGTTGGCGATCTGGGCGGCGCCCGGCTGCTGAGCTGGGTGTTTACCGCCTATTTGCTGACCATGTCCGTCACTACGCCGATTTTTGGGAAAATCAGCGATTTGTACGGCCGCAAACCGGTGTTTGTGATCAGTTCCCTGCTGTTCTTGGCGGGTTCGGTCCTGTCCGGCACGGCGCACAGCATGGGACAGCTGATCGGGTTCCGCGCCTTGCAGGGGATCGGAGCCGGCGGCCTGCTGCCGGTGACGTTTACGATTATCGGCGACATTTATTCCATCGAGGAACGCTCCAAGATTCAGGGCTGGATCAGCTCGGTTTGGGGCATTTCTTCTTTGATCGGGCCGCTGCTGGGCGGATATGTCGTGGATTCATTGAATTGGCGTTGGGCATTCTATTTTAATGTACCGTTTGGCCTGCTGTCGCTCTATTTCATCATCGTCTATCTGCATGAACAGATTGAAAAACGGAAGGTGAAGGTGGACTATTTGGGAGCGGTCACCTTTACGATTGGCGTTTCCGCTTTGCTGATTGGGCTGGCGACGGGCGGACAACAGTTTGATTGGGTTTCGCCTTGGCTGATCGGGATTTTTGCTGTGGCGGCCTGCTTCCTGGTGCTGTTCTTCGTCGTTGAGCAACGGGCCGAGGAACCGCTGGTGCCGCTGAAGCTGTTCCGTATCCGGGATATCGCCTTCTCCAATATCACCAGTCTGTTGGCAAGCGCCCTGCTCATCGGGTTAACCTCGTATCTGCCGCTCTGGGTTCAAGGAGTGCAGGGGCAAAATGCGACGACCTCCGGTCTCGTACTCGCCCCCATGTCCATCGGTTGGATGCTTGGCTCGGTGTTGGGCGGCCGTTGGATCATTACCCGCGGCTCCCGTAACACTTCGCTGATCGGAATGGTGATCATCGCCCTCGGTGCGTTAGGATTGGCTACGATCCAAGGCGGAACACCGATCTGGCCGCTGTTGATTTATAACGCGCTGTACGGGATCGGGTTTGGTTTTTCGTTTACCGTATTTACGATCATCTCCCAATCCTCCGTTGGTTATAACCTGCGCGGCGCCTCTACGGCGCTAAATTCCTTCGTCAAATCGATTGGGCAGACGATTGGGGTCACCGCCTTTGGTACCTTGATTAATCTGCAGATTGTTGCCCAGACGAAGAATGGCACGGCGGCAGGGATCCCGATCTCCCAGGATGATATCGACCAGCTGCTGTCTCCGGAAAAAGTCCACTCGCTCGCCCCCAAGCTATGGAGTGAGCTAAAGGATGTACTGGCACAAAGCCTGCATACGCTGTTTATCGTGATGGCCGTGCTTGGCATCGTTGGCATCCTATGCGCTTTCGGGCTGCGTAACCAGGCACCGGAGCAGGAGGAGGACGTCGAGGCGGGCGAGCCCTCTATAGATAGAGCTTAACTTCATATGGGGTTACAGCGGGCGGTCCCTTCATGGGACGGCCCGTTTTGCTTTTTGGCGGACCTTGGGTAGCCGCGGTCTACAGTCTCTTTTGCATCAAACGGTATAAAAAAGCCTGCCTCTCCGCACCTTAACAGGAAAGGGGAGGTGTAACTATGAACAAGGTCATGAACGTTGACCAACACACGCTCGTCAACGCTTGGCAGAAGCAGCTGCCGGAATACTTGAACCCGGGAGACTCCGTACAGGTGCAAGCTGATGGGGCGGACCCCCAGGGGCTGCGGATTCATATCAATGCGGCGGGACATCAGCTTTATTCCTTCGATTTTCAATGCTCTTATATGGACCCGCGCGAGGTTCGTGTCGAGCTGGTAGATGTGGAGCGGGATGGGCAGGCCATTGCGGAGAACAGCCAGGAAATTCAGGAGTTAACCGGAGACTATGTCCGTCATATTCATGAATGCGCGCAAGCTTTGGCGCCGCTGACGAACCCTTAACAACGAGAAAGCGAGGACCTATGCGATGGCACGAAGCAAATCGGGAATCGATAAAAATTTGACGAATGTCGTAGAGGATCTGGACCGGACCCCGGTCAACGCACACCAAGCCCAGCAGATACAGCAAAAGGTGAATGACCGCCGGCACCGCGACATTAACAACCGCGACCACAACAAGGATATGGATCCGACCCATTAGGGTTTGGAGCATTCCATAAAAAATCACCTTATCGGGCTCATGGTCCTGAGATAAGGTGATTTCATCACTCTATTCTATGTAAGGGAATTCTCACGGTAAGAGAATTCTCACGGATTTCCCGAAGTAGGCTGTGTCCAGGTTCATCATGCCGATGAGCCATGGAAACAGCCTATTTGTTTTATTTCCGCAGCAACGGGGCAAGCTTCTCGGCTTCACGGCCCATTTTCTTCAGCAATTCGATCATGACCTTCTTCTCCTCATCCGTCAGCCCGCTCAGCGCGTGGTCAATCCGCTCCGCATACTCCGGATACAGCCGGTCCATCAGCTCTTTGCCTTTAGGTGTCAGATTGGCATAAATTACACGACGGTCGCGCGGGCAAGGCGTTCGGTGCAGCAAGCCGGCCGCTTCCAGCTTATCGATCACATACGTCACGTTCCCGCTTTGCAGCAGCAGCTTCGCGCCGATTTGTTGAATCGGCTGAGAGCCTTTGTAATACAGGACCTCCAGAACGGCAAAGGCCGTAGGATTAAATCCTTGGATTTTGCTCCCCATGACCGCATGCTCGTTGACGCTCTTAAATGATTTGGCAAAAACCCGGTACAAATGCAGTGACAAATCCGTTCCGCGTTGTTCGGTGGTCATCATGTGCATCCCGCCCTTATTTTATATTTGTGAATCTTTGAACTTGATCGAGTACTTGTAATCTTAAACCACCTTAGATTTAAAAAAAATATAATTTATCACAATTTGCGTCTTTTTTGTATGGAAATAAATGTAATTCTCTCTGCCTTAGGACCACAAAAATTTCATTCTGCGGCGCAGGGACGGAATCGGCCCCGAGACGGATGGAATCCCCCTTCCGTTTCATTAAGATAACTTCATAAATCAAAGCGGAGTAGGGGATGTCGAAGATGAGAAGATTGGGGAAAGGTTTGGCCAGCCGGGAAACTTCCGGCCTCTTGCGAAATCGTGCTTATTTAGCGCTGTTATCGGCGCAGTTGGTATCCAACATTGGCGACTGGTTGTATTTGCTCGCCTTGCTGACGATGGTTGGCTTGAAATGGCACGCCACACCTTGGGAAATTACAATGGTCTCGCTTTGTATGGTGTTGCCGGTATTGTTGGGCGGACCGTTGGCGGGCATGCTTGCGGATCGATTTGAACGCAGAAAGTTGATGGTCTTCTCCGACCTTGTGCGGTTTGGGGTGCTGCTCGGCTTCGTGTTCGTAATGGAGATCTGGCAGGTGTACGTCCTGTTGATCTTCAAGGGAATCTTGGACGTCATCTTCTCCCCGGCGAAGAACGGGAAAATTAAAGAGATTGTGCCGCATGAGCAGTTGGAACAGGCCGTTTCCTACAGTGCGATCATTGAACAGGGCACCAAAATTATCGGTCCAGCTCTGGGCGGGATGCTGACGGCGGTATTTAGCGTAACCGTATGTTTTGTGGTGGATGCGGGAACCTTTCTCGTTTCGGCGCTCTTGCTAACCAAGGTGCCGGGCAAGTTGCGGAGCGTTGCAGCATTGTCGAAACCGGTGGAAGGGGAAGCCGGGGAATCAGCGGCATCCGGGAAACAGAAGCGGGGGTTTTGGGCAGAAATGGCGGCCGGCATCAAAATCATCGGCGGAATTCCGCTGCTTGCCATTGCCACATTGATCCTGTGCGCGTGTTTGCTCGTTCTGCAGATCGCCGATTCGCAAGCCGTGGTTTTGTTCCGGGAGATCCCTGGGGTGCCCGATGACTTGCTGGGGTGGTGCATTACGTTTAGCGGGGTAGGCACCTTAACTGCGGCGTGGCTCACGCAGCGCCTCAAGATCACTCCGCTGTATAAAATGGGGATCGGCGGAGCCATGCTGGGGTTGGTGTTCGCGGCAGCAGGCTTTATCGTGAGCCGGGTCACGTTTACCGACGGAGTCATGGCGTTGATGCTGGCATTGTTCGCATTCGCCGGATTAGGCGCGGGGATGACGTTTATCCCGTTCCAGGTCACGCTGCAGCAGCGGACCCCGGAAGCGGTGACCGGGCGCGTTTTTGGAACGGTATCGAGCTTGACCTCGACCGCAACGCTGATCGGACCGTTGTTTGGCGGCTCGCTGGTGACCGCCTTTGGGCCGGAACCCGCCTTCATTGTATCGGGCAGCCTGATGGCCGTCATCGGCTTCCTGCTCTTGTCGATTGCCCCGGCCATTATGAAGCGGGACCGCGCCGCAGCTGTACCGGCAGTGGAGACTGTGGGAGCTGTGGAGGCGTAATGGAACGGAAGTGAATATTCATCAGGCGGGATACGAGTCAGGGATGGCCGCCATCAAACAAATTTCGCTCGAAGTGAAGCCCGGTGTTCTTACCGGGCTGATCGGGCTTAACGGAGCGGGGAAGAGCACCACGCTGAAGGCGATTGGCCTGCTGCCGTTTGCGGACGCCGAGGTGACACTTCATGGCGGGGCGAACCATTATGCTTATATTCCGGAGCAGCCGGTATTTTACGATACGCTGACGTTATGGGAGCATTTGGGGCTGGCCGCCCGCAGCAAAACATCTATGACAACGATGGCGTCTAAGGCATCCACGGGCGTATTGCTCGCCAGATGGCTTGGCGGCTTCTCCCGTGAAATGGGCTTATCCTTCAGACGATGGAGATCGTAGGCGAGGGTAGCCCCCCTTTAAATCATAGGATAGGTCATAAAGCGCTTTACTAGATCCACGAAAAACAACCTGGTATTGTAATTCTGACGCCGGGTTGTTTTATTTTTTGTTTGTTCGCGCTCGTCTCAAAAACCGCCGTTTCGACCGAGAAATCGAGAATTCCTGATTTTTCTACACCTTTGTCGAGATCTACCCAAGCCCCAAAAAATGATTGCGCTCACTGCAAATTTATAGTAAAAAGTTAATTAAGCGCTTCACTTAATTTGAACATAGAAGTTTACGATAAATTGAAAGCGTTGTATTTTTAAGAGATTAATGAAAAGTGGGAGGGCAAAATGCGGACGATCCGGCTTACAATGGCACAAGCGTTGTTAAGGTTTCTGGACAATCAATACGTATCCGTCGACGGTGTCGAGACGAAGTTCGTGGCTGGGGTCATGGGCATCTTTGGCCATGGCAATGTAACGGGCATCGGGGAGGCGCTGGAACGAAGCCCAGGCAAGCTAGTATACGTGCAAGGCAAGAACGAGCAAGGCATGGCCCATGCGGCGATCGCGTTTGCGAAGCAATCGCGGCGCCGGCGCATCTACGCGTGCACGACCTCGATAGGTCCTGGCGCGCTGAACATGGTGACCGCAGCAGGGACGGCAACGGTCAATCGTATCCCGCTGCTGCTATTGCCCGGCGACAACTTCGCCTCACGGCAGCCTGATCCGGTGCTGCAGCAACTGGAAGCCGGCCACGACTACACGATCGCGGCGACGGATTGCTTCAAGCCGGTAAGCAAGTATTGGGATCGCATCGTTCGTCCGGAGCAGTTGATGACCGCAGCGCTGAACGCGATGCGCGTGCTGACGGACCCGGCAGAGACGGGGGCGGTGACGCTTGCGCTTCCGCAGGATGTTCAGGCAGAGGCTTATGATTACCCGGAGGCGTTTTTTGACAAGCGGGTGCATGTCATTGAGCGGCATCGTCCGTCTGAGGAGGCGCTCCGTCGGGCGGCGGAAGCCATCTCAGCCAAGCGCCGTCCGATCATCGTTGCAGGCGGCGGCGTGCGTTATTCCGGGGCGGAGGCTGAGCTGGCGGCATTCGCCGAGCGCTTTGGCATTCCGGTGGCGGAGACGCAGGCGGGCAAAGGCGTCCTGCCTTGGAACCATCCGCTTAACGTCGGCGGTATTGGAGTCACCGGCGGCCTCGCGGCGAATCGGCTCGCCCATCAGGCCGATCTCGTCATCGGCGTCGGTACGCGGTATTCCGACTTTACGACCGCATCCAAGTCGGCGTACCGGGAAGACGCGCTGTTTGTGAATGTGAACGTCAGCCGGCTGGACGGCGTCAAGCTGGACGGGATCCCGCTTGCGGGAGATGCGAAGGCAACGCTGCCGGCGCTTGCGGAAATTTTGGCGGCGGCGGGGTATGCGTCAGCTTACGGCGAAACGGAGATCGAAGCGCTCAAGGCCGAGTGGGATCGGGAGGTCGACCGGTTATATGGGCTGGAACGCGAAGACGGGCTTGCGCAGACACGTGCGCTTGGGGTGATCAATAAGACGATCGGCGACGAAGCGGTTATCGTATGCGCGGCGGGCAGTCTGCCCGGCGACCTGCAGCGGCTGTGGCGGACGTCCCGGCCGGATACCTACCATATGGAATACGGCTTCTCCTGTATGGGCTATGAAGTGAGCGGCGCCTTTGGGGTCTCGCTGGCGGCGCCGCAGCGGGACGTATACGCCTTGGTCGGGGATGGCAGCTATTTGATGCTTCACTCCGAGCTGCTCACCAGCTTGCAGGAAGGGCGGAAAATCACGGTCCTGCTGTTTAATAACCACGGCTTCCAATGCATTCACAACTTGCAGCGCGAGCATGGAAGCGACGGATTTGGCAACGAATTCCGTTATCGGGAGGGCGGCACAGGCCGCTACACGGGCGAGGTGCTTCCCATCGACTTCGCCGCGCACGCCCGCAGTCTTGGTGCAGCTTCGTATAAGGCAGCGAACACGGAGGAGCTGCGCGAGGCGCTTCGCCTGGCCCAGGCAGAGACGCGGACGACGCTGATCGAGATCGCGGTGCTGCCGGGCACCAACACGGAGGGCTACGAGTCCTGGTGGAACGTCGGCGTCCCCGCCGTCTCGACGGGCGAGCGGGTTGTGAAGGCCCACGAAGCCATGAACGAGCGCATTCGGCAGGCAAGAGCTTATTAATCGAAACCGGCAACGGGGAGGGATGAGGATGAGAGATTTTTCTTTTCGCTTAGGGGCGCATCCGATTAATTGGGTTGGGGAAGACGTCAAGGAGCATGGAGCGGACACGACGTACGAACAAATCCTGGATGATATCCAAGCGCTGGGCCTGACGGGAACGGAGATGGGGAGAAAATATCCAACCGAGATCGGCGTGCTGAAGCAGGAGTTGTCCAAACGCGGCATCCAACTGGTCTCGCAATGGAAGTCGGTGCTCTTCTCTGATCCGGCTTATCGGGAGCAGGAACTGGAGGCATACCGGAAGCATGGAAAGTTTCTGAAAGAGATGGGGGCTGAGGTGATAAGCACGTGCGAAGTTGGCGGTTCACTGCACTTTGATCCGCGACGAACGCCAAACGAGCGGAACGTTATTCCTTTGGACGATGCGGGATGGAGCAGCTTGGCTGAAGGTCTTAACGCTGCCGGCCGCATCGCCCGCGAGTACGGGCTGAAGCTGACCTACCACCACCATGGCGGCACGGTCATCGAAGGGCCCGATGAGATCGACAAGCTGATGGAACTGACCGATCCGGAATCGGTGTGGCTGCTGTTTGATACCGGGCACGCGCTGTACGGCGGGGCGGACCCGCTGACAGTGCTCCGCAAGCATTACGACCGCATCGCCTACGTTCATCTGAAGGACGTGCGCGACGACAGGCTGCGTAAGCTGAAGGAAGCCGGCTCCGACTTCATCACCTGCATTCGTGAAGGCGTATTCACGGTTCCGGGCGACGGCTGCATCGATTTTGGGCCGATCATCGCTGAGCTGGTCAGCCGCGGTTACAGCGGTTGGGCCATGCTTGAGGGCGAGCAGGATCCGGCGGAGCATCCGCCGCGGGAATATGCAGCGAAGGCGCTTGCCTATCTGCACTCGCTGATTCCGGCTGAAGGAGGGGACCCTTCATGACAACGTTGGTTTCGCTGTTCCCGGAGAACCGGAGGTTTGACCTCACGGCGCTTGGACGGCTATGTATTGACCTTAACGCGAACGAAATTAACCGCCCGATGGAGCAGACGGTGACGTTCACCAAGTATGTTGGGGGTTCGCCCGCGAATATTGCCATCGGCATGAGCCGGCTTGGCCGGCGCGTCGCCTTCATCGGTAAATTGGCCGACGATCAGATGGGCCGATTTATTCGAACGTACCTGCGCGATAACGGCATCGACGACAGCGGCGTCTCGACGGACCACACCGGCGCGGTCACCGGGCTTGCGTTCACGGAAATCAAGAGCCCTACGGATTGCAGCATCCTGATGTATCGGGATAATGTGGCCGATCTGAAGCTTGGCCCGCTGGAGGTGAATGAATCGCTGATTGCGGAGAGCAGAGCGCTCTTGATCTCGGGTACAGCACTGGCCGCAAGTCCGTCTCGGGAGGCGGTATTCGTCGCCCTGGAGTATGCCCGGGCTCACGGGACTCCGGTCGCTTTTGATATCGACTATCGGCCTTATACCTGGAAATCGCCGGAGGAAACGGCGGTGTACTGCCACCTTGTCGCGGAGAAAAGCGACATCATCCTCGGGACGCGCGAGGAATTCGACAGCATGGAGCGATTCGAGCAGAATTCCGACCGCAGTGACCGGTACACCGCTGCCAAGTGGTTCGATCGCGGTGCGAAGCTCGTCGTCATCAAGCATGGCAAGGAGGGGTCCATCGCCTATACGGAGGATGGCCTGGAGCATCGCGCTCCGTCGTATCCAGCAAAGGTCATCAAGACGTTTGGGGCCGGCGATGCCTATGCTTCCGGCTTCCTTCACGGACTAATGTCCGGGTGGGATGTCGCCCGGAGCATGGCTTTTGGCGGGGCGGCAGCAAGTATTGTGATTTCGAGTCACAGCTGTTCGGACGCGATGCCCACTGCCAAAGCGGTGGAGGACTATATTCAGCGCTGCGAGCGCGGGGAGATTACAGCCGGTTAACTTGAGAGGCAAGTGGGCCGGCCTATAGAAACGGGGAGAACATGCGCTATGAACTCAACGACGCTAAACAACTGGATCGGCGGACAATGGGTTAAGTCCGCATCCGAACTAACGGAGGATGTCTACAACCCGGCAACAGGCGAAGTATTGGCGAAGGTGCCGTTGTCTACGCAGGCTGAGGTGGATCAGGCGGTTTCGGCTGCGGCCGAAGCTTTTACCGCATGGAGCCGGACACCGGTTCCGCGCCGTGCACGGGTGTTGTTTAAGTACCAGCAGCTGCTTGTGGAGCATTGGGATGAATTAGCCCGCCTGATTACGCAAGAGAACGGCAAAAGCTTTAACGAGGCGCACGGCGAAGTGCTGCGCGGCATCGAATGCGTCGAATTCGCCGCAGGTGTACCTTCGCTGATGATGGGGAAGCAGCTGCCGGATATTGCCTCGAACCTGGAATCCGGCATGTACCGCTACCCGCTCGGAGTTGTCGGTGGCATCACGCCGTTTAATTTTCCGATGATGGTGCCTTGCTGGATGTTCCCGCTGGCGATTGCGTGCGGCAATACGTTTGTGCTCAAGCCGTCCGAGCGGACGCCGCTGCTGGCGAACCGGCTGGCTGAACTGTTCCATGAGGCTGGCCTGCCGCCTGGCGTGCTGAACGTCGTACACGGTGCGCATGATGTTGTAAACGGCTTGCTGCAGCATCCCGGCGTCAAGGCGATCTCGTTTGTTGGCTCACAACCGGTGGCGGAATACGTGTACAAGACCGGTGCGGCCAACGGCAAACGCGTTCAGGCATTGGCTGGGGCCAAAAACTATACGATCGTAATGCCGGACGCGGATCTTGACCTTGCCGTCAAGGAGATTATCAGCGCGGCGTTTGGCTCTGCTGGCGAGCGCTGCATGGCTTGCGCCGTTGTCGTTGCCGTTGGCGACATCGCGGACGAACTTGTCGCCAGACTGTCTGAAGCTGCGGACAGGATCAAGATCGGCAACGGTCTCGACGAAGGCGTGCTCCTTGGCCCGGTTATCCGGCAGTCGCACAAGGAACGGACGATTCGCTACATCGAAAGCGGCATTACCGAAGGCGCCGAGCTCGTTCGGGATGGCCGCGAAGATGCGGCGGCAAGCGGCGAAGGCTTTTTCCTCGGGCCAACGATCTTTGATCAGGTGAATGGCGAGATGGCGATCGGCAGAGATGAGATTTTTGCGCCGGTGTTGTCGGTCATGCGGGCGAAGACGTTGGAGGAAGCGATCGAACTCGCCAACCGCTCGGAATTCGCGAACGGGGCTTGTCTGTTCACGAGCAGCGGCGCCAACGTTCGGACCTTCCGGGAGACCATTGACGCTGGGATGCTGGGCATTAATTTGGGCGTGCCTGCACCAATGGCGTTCTTCCCGTTCTCCGGTTACAAGAAGTCGTTCTACGGCGACTTGCATGCGAACGGCACAGACGGGGTCGAATTTTATACGCGCAAAAAAATGGTGACCGCTCGCTGGTTGTAACCAAGCTGAAGTTAAGTGGGAGGAACGACATGGATAAATTAAGAATCGGCGTCATCGGCGCCGGGAGAATCGGCAAAATTCACGTGGGTAATCTCAAAAGACTGCCGCAAGCAGAGGTCATCGCGATCAGCGACTTGTATGCGGACGCCGAATTGGAGAAGTGGGCACGGGAGAGGGAGATTCCGCTCGTCACGAACGACAGCGACGCGATGATTCATCATCCCGACATCGATGCGGTATTCATCTGCTCGTCCACAGACAGCCATGTTCCGCTCATCAAGAGCGCTGCAAGAAACGGTAAGCATATTTTTTGTGAAAAGCCAATCAGCATGGATATCCGTCAGACGGAGGAGGCGCTGGAGGAGGTGCGCCGTGCCGGCGTGAAGCTGCAGGTGGGCTTCAACCGCCGGTTCGATCACAATTTCCGCCGCGTCCGCGAGCATGTCGAGTCGGGGGCAATCGGTGACGTACATCTTATTAAAATTACGTCCCGCGATCCGAGTCCACCTCCGGAAGCCTACATCGCGGTATCCGGCGGCATCTTCATGGACATGATGATCCATGACTTCGACATGGCGCGCTATTTGTCCGGCAGCGAGGTGGTGGAAGTGTCCGCGCACGGCGGGGTGCTGATCGATCCCGCTTTTGCGAAATACGACGATGTGGATACGGCGATCGTGACGCTGCGCTTTGCTAACGGCGCGTTGGGCGTGATCGATTGCAGCCGTCAAGCGGCGTACGGTTATGACCAGCGTGCGGAAGCGTTTGGCTCGCTTGGCGCGGCATACGCCGACAACGACTACGCCAACACGGTGGAGCTTAGCACGTCGTCAGGCGTGCAGAGCGATAAGCCGTTATACTTCTTCCTCGAGCGCTATAACGAGGCGTACATCCTGGAGACGCAGCAATTTATTGACTGCGTGTTAAGCGGCACACCGGTTCCGGTTGACGGTGAGGACGGCTTGCAGGCGGAGCGGATCGCTCGGGCAGCGAAGCTGTCGCTTCAGGAACGGCGGATCGTCAAGCTGTCAGAGCTGGATGTGGCCGGATCGATCCATGCTGAACGCGAAGGGAGATGAGAAAATGCCAAATCTAATCGTTCGTCCTGACAAGGGAGCGTCGGGCGAGCTCCCGCTGCTGTCGGTGACGCCGGAATCCGCCGGTTGGAGCTATGTCGGCTTTGACGTGTACCGGCTGAAGCCTGGGGAGAAAATCGAACGGAGTACAGAGGATCGGGAATACTGCCTGGTGATTTTGGAAGGGAAGGCCCACGTATCAACGGCAGAGACCCGGTGGGAGGCGGTTGGCGAGCGGATGAGCGTATTTGAACGCATTCCCCCGTATGCGGTCTATGTGCCGGGCGGCAATCGGTACGAAATTGAAGCGGTGACCGAGTTGGAGCTGGCGGTCTGCCATGCGCCGGATCGGAATGGCGGCCATCCGGCTCGCCTGATCGGGCCAGAGGATATGGACAGCGAAGTCCGGGGAGAAGGGGTGACGCAGCGATATATTCACCATATTTTGCCGGAACAGAAGCCTGCGGACAGCTTGCTCGTTGTCGAGGTGTTTACGCCTCCGGGGCATTGGTCCAGCTATCCCCCGCACAAGCATGATCAGGATGCCCTGCCCGATGAAGCGTTTCTGGAGGAGACATATTATTACCGGGTGAACCCGCCGCAAGGTTTTGCCGTTCAGCGCGTGTATACGGACGACGGCTCGCTTGATTCAACGCTGGCGATAAAGGATGGGGAGACGGTGCTCGTGCCAAAGGGCTATCATCCGGTGTCTGCGCCTCCGGGTTACGACGTCTATTATCTCAACGTCATGGCCGGTCCCGTCCGCACCTGGAAGATCCGCAACGACCCGGACCACGCATGGACGCTCGAACCGGCAGGCATGCGCAAGACTCAACCCGATTGAACATTTGCAAAGGCAAATGAATCATCGGATAATAGCACAATAGAGAGCGGTAACGCTCGGACTACTATCCGATAATGAATGAGGTTGTTTATGAAAGGGACTACGATTTACGACGTTGCCAAGGAAGCGGGCGTGTCGATTGCGACCGTCTCCAACGTCATTAACGGCAAAGGCAACGTGGGCAAGAAGAAGCGGGAAGAAATCTTTAAGGTGATGGACCGACTTCAATACAAGCCAAGCGTCATCGCATCCGCTTTGATGGGGAAGAAGACGTATACGCTGGGACTGCTGATTCCCGATGTGTCGAACCCGTTCTTCTCCGAAATCGCCCGGGCTGTGGAAGATATGGCCCATGAGGAAGGGTACAGCGTCATTGTATGCAGCACGGATAATAACGACGAACGCATCGAGAAATACATCAAGCTTCTGGAACAAAAAAGCGTGGATGGCCTGCTGATCGGCACCGGCGCTGAAAATGCCAACATTATTGCGCAACTGTCCGAAAATTCCGTTCCGATCGTGATGATCGCCCGGGAGACGCCGGATATCACTGTGCATCGTGTATTGACGGACGACTTTAAAGGCGGTTCGCTGGCGGCGGGTCATCTTCTACAGCTCGGGCACGAGAACATTGCGATCTTGTCGGAGAACGCTAAGTTCAGCAGCAGTAAGGAGCGCGTGAGAGGGTTCCGATTTGCGCTGTTCGAGGCCGGCAAGACGCTGGACGACGAGCGGATTGTTGCCTGCCAATCCACGATCAAGGACGGCAAGCGGGCGACGACGATGCTGCTTCGCGGGCCCAATCCGCCGACAGCCATCTTCTGCTGCAACGATATGCTGGCGATCGGCGCGTTGCAGGCGGCTAGGGAATGCGGCGTCCGCGTCCCGGAGCAGCTGTCGATCATCGGCTTCGACAACACGATTTTGTCAACGGTCACGAACCCGACGCTGACCACGATTGACCAGCCGACGGACGAAATGGCGAAGCTGGCCTTTGGCTTGCTTCTCTCTTCGCCGGACGAAGGGAGCGACGACATCAAACAACGAATCGTTATGGAACCCAAGCTGATCGTCCGGGAATCCACGGGACCTGTACAACACGAAGCTGCCGGCCGTTGAGGCCGGCTCGCCGCATCGAACTGGCAGAAAGATTAGATGAACAACTGTCTAAATGATGGCAAACGGGACGCAGGCGGGATAAACCCCGCAGCGTCCCTTTTTCGTTGTTCCGGTCGGTTAACGCCCTATACTCAGCGCTGCGTTGCGGCCGGCGGTATACCCCGTGGCGAAAGCAGCAGTAATGTTGTATCCGCCGGTATAGCCGTGTACGTCCAGAATTTCGCCGCAGAAATAAAGTCCTGGCATCAGCTTCGATTGCATTGTTTTAGGATCGATTTCCTTTATATTCACGCCGCCGCCCGTTACAAAAGCTTCTTCAATCGATAACGTACCGTAGACCCGAATCGGGAAACGCTTAACCAACTGGGCGAATTGCAGCCACTTTTGCTTCGGAATGTGAGCGTAAGTCAGGTGAGGATCTAATTCGGCTTTTTGCAGCAGGATTGGAATGATTTTCTCAGGCAAATACGCTCTTAATACGTTTTTAATTGACTTTTTGGGATCTTGTTCAGCAAGCTTCAGCGTTTCGTTGTAGACTTCATCCTTGCTTTTATCGGGAGTAAAGTCAACGGAAACTTCAATATTCCCCGTGCCGAACTGCTTTAGAGCTTTGACAACGAACTGACTGCACCGTAAAGCAATTGGTCCTGAAATCCCGAAGTGCGTAAACAGCATGTCGCCATGATGCTCGATCAGCTTCTTCCCCTTAGGATTCCATACGGAAAGGGATACGTTTCTTAAGGACAGCCCTTGCAGCTCCTTGCTTTGAATAAAAGGTTCATTCGAAGTGAGCGGAACTTCTGTTGGAAAAAGTTCAGTAATCGTGTGGCCGGCTTTCTCTGCCCAGGCATATCCGTCACCGGTCGACCCGGTTTGCGGGACGGATTTCCCTCCAACAGCGACAATCACCGCATGGCTCTCCAGCACTTCTCCGGTTTTCAGCTTGACGCCGACGGTTCGACCATTGTCGTAAAGAACTTCCGCTACGGGGCTATTTACCCGGATTTGAACACCTTGGGAGCGTACTTTGTTGATCAGCGCATCTACCACGGTCTTGGCTTTATCGGAGACAGGGAACATCCTCCCGTTGTCTTCTTCTTTGAGCCTAATCCCGAGTCCTTCAAAGAAAGCGATAATATCCTTATTGCCGAACGTGGTTAAAGCGCTGTAGAGGAAACGGCCGTTTCCGGGGATAAACTGGATGAGCTCGTCCAGCTCCTTGGCATTGGTGACATTACATCTTCCGCCGCCGGAGATGCCCAATTTACGTCCTAACTTGTCTCCCTTGTCCAATAAAAGAACTTTAGAACCCTGCTCACTTGCCGCAATGGCGGCCATCAGCCCGGAGGGGCCGCCGCCGATGACGATGACATCTGCTTTTTTCATGTAATATCCTCTCTATTTGTACTATTCTTACTATTTTATAAACCATGAATTATTGTAAAACTTTGTCGGCTATGATTTAATCGAAACTAGAGTCGTATTTTTGTATTCTTCCGCCAGAGGAGGGAGAACGTGGATGTTGTTAAAGAGATCCTGCTTCAAGTGCTGATCGCCAGTTTGCCTGCTTTTCTGTTTCCGTTGACGTTTGAGAAAACAAATTGCTGCTGGCCTCACAACAACCGTAGCGCCGAGGGACATCCCTATGCCGTAGGCTTAATGTATACCTGCTTCACCAGCATGTTGCTTTGCGATATTTTTGCCTCGCGGTTATGGGAAGTTTCCCCTTTAAATTTCGGGATATTGCCCCTGTTTGCTCTCATGCTGTATGGTCGGCTCCGGGACGGGGTTACTTTGGCTCTGCTGCAGATCATCCTTCATCCTCTGTTTGCAGTAAATTACACCCTTATCGGGTTTATCATGGAGACGGGAATTCTCCTGTATCCTTTTGTTCTGCTCACTTCCCGCTATTTCAAAAGAACCGGTCGCCAGGGCAAAGTAGCCATCCTCTCTCTCTACTTTATGGGCGGGGAGACGATGATAGGTATGTCTCCATTTTTGACCGGAAGCCTATCATTCCATTCAGACCTCAACGCTATAACGAATGGATTCATTAATGTGTTAGTGACGATGCTGGTCGGCAGCTTGTTCGTTTACATGATCGAAAGCACCTTGGAGAAGGAGAAGCTGCGCGGCCAAGTGATGCAGCTGTCGCGCGAATACTTCCGCGAAGCGGAGAAGCTTCAGCAAATGATGGACGCCGCTCCGCTAGGTATCGTACTGCTGGATCAACAAGGTTATATTATATCGATAAATGAAACGTTTCTCCAACTCTATCGGACGTACCAAAAAGAGCCGAACGAATCGCGACGCGAGGATCTGCTGCTGCGCCGGTTGAGCGATGTGCTCAGCGGCGTGCCGATTGAGTCCATCGCCTCCCGAGTCGAGCAGTCGCTCGAAGGGCAAACGAAAGTGACCGACTTAATCAAAGCGGATAATCATATTTATTTTACCAGTACGTCTCCGATTCAAAAAAGCAAATCCAACGAAGTGATCGGTGCGGTAGCTATCGTTCAGGATATCACCGAACTGGAAACGCTGCGGATGGAGCTGAACCATGTGGAGCGGCTTAGTCTGGTGGGTCAGATGGCTGCCGGGATCACGCACGAAATCCGCAATCCGATGGCGGTGGTGCGGGGCTTTCTGCAGCTCATGCGGGAGAAGAGCCCGCCAACGCTTGATCATTATTACCGGATCGTGATGGAGGAGCTCGATCGGGCCAATGGCATCATCAATGACTTTCTTTCTCTGGCGCAGAATCGTCCAGTTGAAAGTGAGAAATGCCATCTCCACGACATCATCAAGGAGCTGACGCCGTTGCTTTGGGCAGATGCGAACCTTCGCGGCCAAACGATCGAGGTCAAGCTGGATGATTCCATGCCGGAATTGTTGCTGAATGCCAAGGAGATTAAACAGCTGATCTTAAATCTGTCGCGTAATGCGATGGAGGCGATGGCTGAGAAAGGGCAGCTTACGCTTGAGACCAGAGTGACCGATCAAGGTGGACTGCTGGTGGTCAGCGATACAGGACCCGGGATTCCTTCCGGGCAACGGGAGAAGCTGTTCGAGCCATTTTTCACGACAAAAGCGAAGGGAACAGGGCTGGGGCTGGCGTTATGCCTTAGCATCGTCGAACGCCACGGTGGCAAAATTACCGTCGATTCGACAGAGGGTCAAGGCACAACCTTTACCGTTCTTTTTCCACTCTCCTAAGCCGGGGTTGGGCCATTTGACGTCGATAGGCAGAGTTGCTTTCCTTCCCTATGAATGTATAATTAAATTAATCTGGCTAAGAGCGAGGCGAGTGCGAGAGCTCAAAATAGAGCCATGTGATTATGCAT
>NZ_GG695971.1:0-36820 GCF_000159955.1 Paenibacillus sp. oral taxon 786 str. D14
TATATCACCCTTTTGCGAAACTTGCAAGACTTTTTTTTAACCAATGAATTCCATTCTTACTTACCGTCTCACAAATCTCAGCGGGTAAGTAATAATATACCCCAAAACGATCCCAAAAATCAACCCTAGGAAAGAACTTCCTCAATATGCAGATGTCTCTCTACAACCAAGTTGACGATTCGGCCTTGAACCGATACCATTGGGCGCGTCGGATGATTCCGGTCGGAGAATACAATCTCCCCTTCACTCCCATTGCTTAAGCGTACCCGCGTACCGTGATGGAATTGGGTTACCTTATCCACGAAGGTTTGAACAACGCCGGGATCCAGCTTACCAAATGCCTCAGACCGGATTTCCTCCAGCACTAAATAAGGCGATTTCGCTTTACGGTATCGACGATGTAACGTCATGGCATGGAAAATATCCGCCACGCTAACGATTTTCGCGTAGATATGAATTTTATCGCCGGTCAACCGGAACGGATAACCCGTACCATCCATCTTCTCATGATGTTGCAGCGCCGTCAGCCGGACGCCTTCATTAATCGCGGCAGTTTTGCGCAGCTGCTGATAGCCATAGGTCGTGTGCATCCGCATTTCCTCAGCTTCATCCGCAGTCAACTGCGTTGGCTTATACAGGATCAACGGATCGATTTTCGTATTTCCGATATCGTGCAGCAATCCGGCAAATGCCACCTGCATCCAGTCTTTCTGGGGCAACCCATGCCATTGCGCCAGCAAATAGGACGTGATAGAGCAGAGAATGGCGTTATGGTACATATAATCGTATTCGTTCATATTGCGCGGCATAAACGTCAGCACATTGTAATGCTTCAACTGGCGGACGAGCACCTCCAATTGATTGCGGAGCTCGTAAATCGGCAGCTCTGCAGCCAACACGGATTGAAACGCGCTTTTCGTTAAATGCAGCATCCGGTCGTATTCAAGGTGCAACGAAGTTAATGGACTAATCGCCGCCCCCGCTGCTCCTGCCGAAGCTAACTTGGTAGATTCATGAACCTCTGTCGCCTTTCGCTCAGGAACCACAAAGTCTTCCACTTCAATCTGACGGATCATAAAGGCGCGCAGGATATCCAAATCTCTCGGAAGCAAAACCTTGCCCTTCTGCAGCAAAAGACCGCCCAATGGACTATATACGTGATTCATCAACTTAACTCCCGGTTTGACATCCTCGATTGAGATACTAACCATCCTTTATTCTCTCCTTAGGGTAAGACTAGGATTCCAAGTCACTACAAACCCAATATTTTCTAGGTATAAAGAACTATTGAGCACTAATCTTATTATAGTACGCTGGTAAAATAGCAAGCAATCTTTCTTTTTCGTAGGAAAAGAACGCCACAAGAGCCTCCGAAACTAGACAGCCAAAAACGTGCTTAACTCCAAAAAAAAAACGAGCCTTAGACTCGATTTCTAAGGCTCGCTTGCTCCCGAGGTTGGGCCGTCATTTACGACTTCCCACCCTAGTTAGATTTTCAAACACGCGACTATTGCTGCGGTCTCGAAACAGGGGAATCATTATTCTTCGTTAGGATCTTGCCCAGGTTCCGAACCATGGCCTTCAACCGCTTGCCCTTGGTCCTGGGAGGACTCAGCTTCTCCCTCTTGGTCTTCTTCCTCACTCTTGTCCGTGCGGCAAACCGTCGCCACGGTATCGTCTTCGCGGATGTTGATCAGCTTCACGCCTTGCGTGTTCCGGCCCATGGTGGAGATACCCTCCATGCTCGTTCGGATCAGCGTACCGCTCGCGGTAATGATCATCAGGTCCTCTTCATCCTTAACGACCTTGAGTCCGACAACCGTACCGTTCTTCTCCGTGACATTGATCGTTTTGATCCCCTTACCGCCGCGGCTTTGCGTGCGATATTCGGAGATCGGCGTCCGCTTGCCGTAACCATTCGCGGTTACGATCAAGACATCCTGCCCCGGAACCACAACGTCCATGCCGATGACAGAGTCGCCTTCATCCAGCGTGATCCCTTTAACACCGGTAGCTGCCCGGCCCATAGAGCGTACATCGCTTTCTGGGAACCGGATCGACATGCCTTGTGCTGTACCCATGATCACTTCTTCATTGCCATCGGTCAGCTTCACGTCGATTAACGTATCGTCTTCGCGCAGGTTGACGGCAATCAATCCGCCCTTGCGGATGTTGATATAGTCTTCGATTGGCGTCTTCTTGACGATCCCTTGCTTCGTAGCAAAGAACAAATACTTGTTATCGTCAAAACGCTCGACCTCGATAACCGCATTGACCGTCTCGCCCTGCTCAATCTGAATCAGGTTAATAATTGGCGTCCCCCGAGCCGTACGTCCCAGCTCTGGAATCTCGTACGCTTTGAGGCGATACGCCTTGCCGCGATCGGTAAAGAACATCAGATAATGATGGGAGTTCGTCACGAACAGATGCTCCACGAAATCATTATCCTTGGTGTCCATCCCGACAACGCCGCGCCCGCCGCGCTTCTGGCTGCGGTACGTTGTCACCGGCAACCGCTTGATGTAGCCGGTATGCGTAATCGTGATGACCACTTCCTCTTGAGGAATCAAATCCTCGTCGAGGATGCTTTCTTCACCGATCGTAATTTCCGTACGGCGTTCATCCGCGTATCTCTCACGGATTTCCTGCAGCTCTTCACCGATAATTTTCAGCACGAGCTGTTCATTGGCCAGAATCTCACGATATTCAGCGATCTTCTGGAGCAATTCGTTATATTCGTCTTCGATCTTCTCGCGCTCCAATCCGGTCAACCGGCGGAGTCTCATATCGAGAATCGCTTGTGCTTGTTCAAGGCTCAGACCAAAACGGGTAATCAAGCCTTCACGGGCTTCTTCATCCGAATTTGATCCCCGGATCAAAGCGATAACTTCATCAATGTGATCCAAGGCGATCCGCAAACCTTCCAGGATATGCGCCCGGGCTTCGGCTTTCTTCAAATCAAATTCGGTGCGCCGGCGAACAACTTCAACCTGATGCTGTAGATAATGACTCAAGACATCTTTCAGCGTCAGAATCTTCGGTTCATTGTTTACGATCGCCAGCATATTAATGCCAAAAGTGCTTTGCAGCGCCGTATGCTTATACAGGTTATTCAGCACGACGTTCGGATTGACGTCCCGCCGAAGCTCGATAACCACGCGCATGCCGGTGCGATCCGACTCGTCGCGCAAGTCGGTAATCCCGTCAATTTTCTTCTCACGTACCAGTTCGGCGATTTTTTCAACCAGACGGGCCTTGTTGACCTGATAAGGAAGCTCCTCCACGACAATCCGTGCTTTGTTGTTGTGCTCCTCAATCGTGGTCTTCGCCCGCATCGTAATCGAGCCGCGTCCCGTCGTATACGCCTGGCGGATCCCCGAACGGCCCAAGATATAAGCAGCCGTAGGAAAATCCGGGCCTTTGATATAATCCATCAATTCCAGCGAACTGATCTCCGGATTCTTGATTAACGCCTGAACCCCGTCAATGACTTCCCCTAAGTTATGCGGAGGGATATTCGTCGCCATCCCAACTGCGATCCCCGACACCCCATTGACCAGCAGGTTCGGAAAGCGGGAAGGCAGCACGACCGGTTCCTGCTCCTCGCCGTCGTAGTTCGGCATGAAATCAATTGTTTCTTTGTTGATGTCACGCAGCATTTCCATGGCGATTTTGGATAAACGCGCTTCCGTATACCGCATCGCCGCGGCCATATCCCCGTCGACGGAACCAAAGTTGCCATGGCCTTCGACAAGCATATATCTCATCGAGAAATCCTGCGCCATCCGCACCATCGTCTCGTAAACGGCGGAATCACCGTGAGGATGATATTTACCGATGACTTCACCGACGATTCTCGCTGACTTCTTAAATGGTTTGTCCGGATGCATTCCTAAATCCGACATCGCATAGAGAATGCGACGATGCACCGGCTTCAAACCATCCCGCACATCCGGCAACGCACGGCTGACAATAATGCTCATGGCATAGTCCATAAAGGACTCGCGCATTTCCACATTAATGTCCCGATCTATGATTTGAGAGAATTTTTCTTCCGCCATGCTGGACCTCCTTCATAATCTATCCACGTGCCTTCGTATGGGAAAAAGCCCGAAAAACCGCCACTTTCATTATATTACTTTCACAAATCAAGCTCAATTAAACGTGACCGGCCTTGTAACACGATCCATATAGACAGCAAAAAATTAGGGATGTGTCCACTCCCATCGAATCGAACGTTCATACACTACGGATATAGGCATTTTCTTTGAATCGCTGAAAAAGCTTATAAAATCCCCATATCTTATAATTATACCATTGTTTTTCTCTTCTGTCCTATGTTTTTCGCATATCGCATAGATGACAACGGGCCGGTTCCGGTCCGAAAGAAAGGAAGGATAAACGATTTGACGATCCAACGTATTGCAAGCAAGTGGGAGAAAACGAAAGTGATCTACCAGAAGGAATCCCTTCGTCCCTACATTCCGGATACGCGAAAATATTCCTTTGAGCATCTTCGGGATATGCTGGAGGAATACGGCTATGTCTTCGTCAAACCGGATCACGGCACCTATGGCATCGGCGTGATGAGCATTGAGAAATGGACGGATGACCTTAGCCCAGGCAGCCCGCTTCAGTATAAGCTCAGGTACGGAATTGAATACGAGCTGTACCCGACGATAGAGGAGCTTCACGACGCACTTGTCGCCAAGATGGGGTCTGAACCTTATCTGATCCAAAAAGGCATCCGTCTGCTCACCTACCGCCGCCGCAGGTTCGATATCCGCGCCCTCGTCCAGCAAACCCCGCGTAAGTCCTGGGAGACGACTGGATTTATCGGACGGATTGCTGCACAGCAGAAGGTCATCACCAACTATCATGGCGGCGGCAGCGTCATGCTCATTGAGGACCTGCTTAGCTCCTATATGACCCCCAAAGAGTTTGCCGAGAAGTACAAGGAAATGAAATCCATCGGCGTCCAGGCAGCCATCCAACTGGCTCGGAAATTTCCGCAGCTCAAGGAAATCGGGTTGGACATCGCCATCGACGAACAGTACCAAATCTGGATTTTGGAAATCAATACGAAGCCAGCTCTCTTCCCCTTCAAAATACTTCATCCCAAAGAGGTTTACCAAAAGATCCGGCGCTACGCTATCGCTTACGGCCGATTGAAGGCCAAATCCGCCAAAGCGAAATAGGAAAAAGGCTGTTCCCATCCTTCCGGATGCAAGTCCGGATCGTATAGAACAGCCTTATCTATTGGCTCCCGATATCGCTTAGATATCGAGATTCTTAACGTATTTCGCATGCTCGTGAATGAATTCGCGCCGCGGTTCGACGTTATCACCCATCAGTGTATCAAAGATCGCATCCGCCTGGATGGCGTCAGAGATCGAGACTTGCTGCATCACACGGCTCTCCGGATCCATTGTGGTTTCCCAGAGCTGTTCGGCGTTCATCTCGCCTAGACCTTTGTACCGCTGCACGTTCACTTTAGCGCCCTCGCCAAATTCAGCGATGATTTGATCGCGTTCTTTCTCGGAGTTGGCGTAACGAACGACTTTGTTGCGTTCGATTTTGAACAGTGGCGGCTGCGCGATGTAAACATAGCCTGCTTCAATGATTTTGCGCATGTAGCGGAAGAAGAAGGTTAAGAGCAATGTACGGATATGCGCCCCGTCGACGTCAGCATCCGTCATGATAATAATTTTATGGTACCGCGCCTTCGAAATATCAAAATCTTCACCAATTCCGGTGCCAAGTGCCGTGATGATCGCCCGAATCTCCGCATTGCCGAGGATGCGGTCAAGCCGTGCTTTCTCGACGTTCAGGATCTTCCCACGCAGCGGCAAGATCGCCTGGAAGTGACGATCCCGTCCTTGCTTTGCCGACCCGCCCGCCGAGTCCCCTTCGACGATATACAGTTCGCTGATCGAGGCGTCCTTCGAAGAGCAGTCAGCCAGCTTGCCTGGCAGGGCGCTGACTTCCAGTGCGCTCTTGCGCCGCGTCAGTTCGCGCGCTTTCCGAGCAGCTTCCCGCGCCCGCGAAGCTTGAAGCGATTTCTCCAGAATGCGCCGGGACACGGACGGATTCTCGTCCATGAACTCCTGCAGCTTCTCGGCAAAGAGCGATTCCACGATACCGCGGACTTCACTGTTGCCCAGTTTGGTTTTCGTTTGACCCTCAAACTGAGGCTCCGGAATTTTGACGGAAATAATCGCTGTTAACCCTTCGCGCACATCATCCCCGGTCAGGTTCGAATCGTTCTCCTTAATCATGCCGGTCTTGCGGGCATAATCGTTAATGATCCGCGTCAATGCACTCTTGAAGCCAGACTCATGCGTCCCGCCCTCGTGAGTATGAATGTTGTTTGCGAAAGAATAAATATTTTCCGTATAGCCATCGTTATACTGCAGCGAGATTTCCACCTGGATCATATCCCGCTGACCTTCAACGTAAATCGGCTCCTCATGAAGCACTTCGCGGTTCTGATTCAGAAAGCGGACATACTCCATAATGCCGCCTTCGTAGTGGAACGACTCGCTTTGACCTGTCCGTTCGTCCGTCAGCGAAATGTTAATCCCTTTGTTCAAGAAAGCGAGTTCGCGAATCCGCGTCAACAGCGTATTATAATCAAAGACTGTGGTCTCTGTAAAAATTTCAGGATCCGGATAAAAAGTCGTTTTGGTCCCCGTTTCAGTCGTGTCACCGATCACCCGTACGTCGTATTGAGGTGTGCCGCGGTGATACTCCTGCTGATAGATATGACCGTCGCGCTTGACCTCGACGATCACCTTCGTCGACAGGGCATTAACGACGGAGACACCTACACCATGCAAGCCCCCGGATACTTTATATCCGCCGCCGCCGAATTTCCCCCCGGCATGAAGCACAGTCATGACGACTTCCAGCGTCGACTTCTGCAGCTTCTCATTCATCCCAACCGGAATCCCCCGGCCGTTATCCTCAACCGTTACGCTGTTATCAGGATGAACCGTGACATCAATTTTATTCGCATAGCCGGCCAGCGCTTCGTCGATACTATTGTCTACGACTTCCCATACCAGGTGATGCAGGCCGCGTACGCTGGTCGACCCAATGTACATCCCCGGGCGTTTGCGCACCGCTTCCAAGCCTTCAAGCACCTGAATATTACTCTCGTCATATGTTTGTTCGTTCATTGACAATGCCTTCACCTACTTCTCTAGAATCAAATTCAAGGCTAAACCGTCAAAATCACGTTCGCTTTCTTCTTCAGCGTAGCGGAGGAGATCGGCGAGTAATAGATCTCGTTTTGGGTCACGACGATAGACTTCGCTTCCTCCTCGCCGATGCGCACCACGTTCTTGGTCTCCAGCGCATGGCTGAGGAATTGCTTGGATATTTTTGAAGACTTCTCGATCGTGATATCGAAAATTGCAATCAATTCCGAAGAGAGGATCACCTTTTCTCCGCCCAAATGTATATACATCCGTTTCCCTCCGTCCTTAACCTTGGACTTGTCCTTCCTGAACATGAAAAATGCTGGCGTCCTGTAATCGGCTTGCATTGATGCTCTCAATCCCTGTAGCCGTGATGAACGTCTGCACTTTACTCTGAAACGTTTCGATCAATTGGGTTTGGCGGTACGGATCCAACTCCGACAACACGTCATCCAGCAAGAGAATCGGGTATTCGCCGATTTCCTCATGAATGAGTTCAATTTCCGCCAGTTTTAACGATAATGCCGTCGTCCGCTGCTGGCCTTGGGACCCGTAGACTTGCGCTTCATTGCCGTTGATGATAAACGACAGATCATCGCGATGTGGTCCACACAGCGTCATGCCGCGGCGAATCTCCTGATCCTTCATTTGTGATAACTTTATCATAAATTGCTGCAATAGGACAGCTTCATCTTCTTCTTCGGCTGTGCCAAAAGAGGGGAGATAAGCCAATTTCAAGGTTTCACCGCCTCCGGTAATTCCCTCGTGAATCTGCTCTGCCCACTTTTGCAGTTTACTTATAAATTGTTTCCTTTTTTTAATAATTTTAACACCGTGTTGGACCAGCTGTTCGTTCCAAATCTCCAGCATGGTCTTGATTTCGGGACCGGCGCCCCAAGCCTGTTTAAGCAGATTATTGCGCTGAATCAGCACCTTCTGATATTGCTGCAAATGATACAGATAGCTCGGCTGTACCTGCCCGATCTCCATGTCAAGAAACCGGCGCCGTACCCCAGGAGTTCCCTTGACAATTTCCAAATCCTCGGGAGCAAACATCACGACATTCATCGCCCCGATAAAATCACTCAGCTTCCTCTGTTCCAGGCCATTGAGCTTCGCCTTCTTGCCTTGCGGCGATAAACGAAGCTCAAGTTGGACTGGGCCGTACTTCTTCTCCACCTCCGCGGACACCAGCGCATGGTCGCTGCCAAACGCGATCAGCTCCTTGTCTTTGCCGGTCCGGTGCGACTTTGTCAGCGCAAGGACGAACAACGCCTCTAGCAGGTTCGTTTTCCCTTGGGCATTCCGTCCGATGATCAGGTTCACGGCGCCGAAGGCGTCCAGCGTAAGGGTACCGTAATTCCGGTAGTTTTGCAGCGATAAACGATTTACAAACACGTTCTAAGCCCCCTCATTCTCCGCCAGTCCCCGGCCGTTTGGCCACAGGCAGGCCACTTCAGGGAGCCTGTTCTCCCGCCACCTGAAAAGAGCCGCAACCTTCCACCTCAACGCTATCGCCCGGATACAGCTTCCGGCCCCGCCGCTCTTCCGGTTTGCCATTCACCTTCACGGCACCTTCCTGGAGGATCGCCTTGGCCATTCCTCCGGTTGGCACGCAATCCGCCAGCTTCAGGAAAGAATCTAATTTAATATATTCGCTCGAGATGGGAATTATTTTCATGAGGAATCGGTTTCCTTTCTGTTGGTATCGCCAAAATGCTTCCGCTAGAAACATGCTTTGGACGCCAATGATCTAGTTCGTTGTCCGGTATGGCAGAATCAGATAAAGGCTCTGGCTGTCGTCCACCGGCTTAATGATGATAGGGCTCATCGCGCCTGTAAACCCGATGTGCAGCTGCTCGCTTTCCACGACCTTCAGAACGTCCAGCATATATTTCGAGTTAAAGGAAATGCGCAGCGGATCCCCCGAAAAATGAGCCACATCCAACTGCTCCGTAACCTTACCCAACTCCGAGGAGCTAGAGGAAATTTCAATGGTTCCGTCTTCCATCGTTTGCAGGCGGACGATATTCGTTTTCTCCTCGCGAGACAGCAAATAAGCGCGGTCGATCGAATCGCTTAACTTCTTCGTATCCAAGATGAGTTCTGTTTTATACGTAGTCGGAATAATCTTGGAAGTATCCGGATAAGTTCCGTCGAGAATGCGAGTATAGAACAACACGCGATCGATTTTGAATAACACCTGGTTGTCGGCAACGACGATTTCAACGCGCGTATTTTGATCCGGGATAATTTTGCTCAGCTCATTGAGCGTTTTGCCGGCAATGACGATGTTGCTGAACCGTACGCCCTCCGCGTCATCCAGACCGGCAATGCGGCTGGCCAGGCGGTGGCGGTCCGTCGCTACGAATTTGAACTGGTTATCTGCCAGGTTCCAGAGCACTCCGGTCAAGATCGGCGAAGTTTCGTTCGTCGAAATGGAAAATACCGTTTGCCGAATCATGTTCTTCAACAAATCGCCGGGAATCGAAATGACCTGATTTTCTTCGATGCTAGGCAGTACAGGGAATTCCTCCGGATCCAGACCTACCATTTGGATATCGGTGGATCCGGAACGGATGAAGGTTTGGAATCCGTCCTGCACTTCCATTTCGATTTCGGAGGAAGGCAGCTTCTTGATGATCTCGACAAAGAACTTCGCAGGCAGCACAACGCTCCCCGGACGCTCTACTTGTACGATTTGCTTCTCTTGATCCTCCGCCGGAATAAAGGCCTGAATCGAAATGTCCGTATCGCTGGCCGTCAGGGTCATCCCTTGAAAGTTCACATCTAGCTTGATCCCGGTCAAAATCGGAATCGTTGTCCGGCTCGAAATCGCCTTGGATACGTGTTGGATCGATTCATTGAGATCATGCTTCAAAATACGGATTTTCATAAATTCAACTCCTAAAAGTGTTATGAAGCATAAAGCTTCTAAGGGCATACTTCACATTGAACACTGCCTCGAAAGGGAACAGTCATATTCTTCGCCTCCGAAGCATAACCTTGAGGTATGTACGGTTTTGAGGCGGTTCATGCAGCCATCCTTATGATCTTCTTCGTTGAACTGGACAAGCGCAGCGTTGCAGCGACTGGCTGAAGCGAGCGGCTTGCCGCTACTTATGAAGATGTTTATATCTTTATAGATTAGAAGAAGTAGTAGGGGCACTGAATATGTGGATAACAACCGGAAAAATATGAAATGAAGCCTATCCACATGTGCATATCATGTGCATAGGCTTATCCCTTATTCAGGTAGCACTTTTTATTTTTTCGGTTATGTTGTTGATGATTTTATATAGCTCCTGATCCGTTTTGAGCTGCTGGGTGATTTTCTCATGCGCATGGATGACTGTCGTATGGTCCCTTCCGCCAAACGCATCGCCGATCTTCGGCAGCGAGAAATCGGTGAGCTCCCGGGCCAAATACATGGCGATTTGCCGCGGAAACGCGATCGCTTTGGTTCTTTTGCGCGCCTTGAAGTCGTCCAGCTTCAAATTGTAATACTCGCCAACCTTCTGTTGAATGTCCTGAATCGTGATCATCTTCGGACGACTGGATGGGATAATGTCCTTGAGCGCTTCGGCGGCCAAATGAGTCGTAATGTCCTGATTGATCAAGGAAGAGTAGGCGACGACGCGGATCAGTGCACCTTCCAGCTCGCGGATGTTCGTATCGATCTGATTGGCGATGTACATCATCGCTTCGTTTGGGATATCGAGGTTTTCCGCTTTAGCTTTCTTCCGCAAAATTGCGATCCGGGTCTCCAGGTCCGGCGGCTGGATATCGGTGATCAGTCCCCATTCAAACCGGGAGCGGAGCCGTTCTTCCAGCGTCGGAATCTCCTTTGGCGGACGGTCGCTGGAAATAATGATTTGCTTGCGTTCTTCATGCAGCGCGTTAAACGTATGGAAGAACTCCTCCTGGGTTGATTCCTTGCCGGCCAGAAATTGAATGTCGTCGATCAGCAAAATGTCGATATTGCGGTATTTGTTACGGAAGCTTTCCGCGCGGTTGTCCCGGATGGAATTGATGAATTCGTTCGTGAATTTCTCGGAGGAAATGTACACGACTTTACTGCTGGGGCTGTGCTCCAAAATGTAATGGCCAATCGCATGCATCAGATGCGTCTTGCCAAGTCCCACGCCGCCGTAAAGGAACAGCGGATTGTACGCCCGCGCCGGTGCCTCGGCGACCGCCAGCGACGCGGCATGAGCAAACCGGTTGCCGGAGCCAATAACGAAGGTGTCGAACGTATACTTCGGGTTAAGCATATGGGAAACGCTTTCCTCGCTTGGGACGGGAGCGGGGGGTTCCTTGTAAACCTGAGCTTGCTCGGGGGGAGCCGACTCTTCGATCACGAACGAGACGTCCACCTGCTTGCCGATCACCTCAAAAACCGTCGTCGCCACCAGTTTGGTGTAGCGGCTTTCGAGCCATTCTACAGCGAACGTGGTCGGAGCGGAGATCACAATCGACTGATCGGTTAAGGAGACTACCTTCGTCGCCTTAAACCAGGTGTCAAAGCTCGGTTTGCTTAATTTCGTATTAATAATAGATAAAATATGTTGCCATATTTCCGAAGTATGGCTGTCCACAGACTGTCACTCCTTTTAAATCTTCCAATTGTGGCTTAAGCCATGCAGAAAGAAGTCGAAATAAACATAAATAAAGGGGAATTTTATCCCCAATGTTCAGTAAAGTATCATCATTATAAAATAAATTATGTTCGAATTGTTCACAATGTTATCCACAACCTGTTAATAAATCAGCGGATAAACAGAGATATTCACAACGAAAACAATATAATCATAGCAAAAGAAGGCTTGTTTTTCAATGAGCTCTCGGCTTTTATCCACAAATTCAATAACTTGTGCATAATTCTCATTCACACCACTACATATTGTTTATAAATTGTTTAAAATTCGACAGACAGCTGCAAAATCTCATAAAAAATATTCACAACTTATTCTGATCTCTCATCAATCTTCGAGTTTCGGCTGTGAATAATTCAACCGTCCGGGATAGAGAGCAAGCTTTGCTTATTATATAGAAAATAAAAATCCGACCGCCCCATAGGACGGTCGGATTCGTTTTATATGGATGTAAGAGCGTCTTACTGCTCAGATTGTTGTTGTTGCTGGAACTTGGCAATCGCCTCGTAATCTTCCTCCAGCTTCCGCGAGATGCGGATGTAGATCGGCAGCAGCTGCTTATAAATCGCCGCATGCTCCGGAATGGGCGAGTGTTCGTGGGTGCCGCCAACCATTTCCTTGACGACTTCGAAGGAATCAATCTCTCCCAAAGCATACAGACCAAGTACCACGGCCCCTAAGCAGGAGCTCTCAAAGCTCTCCGGAATGACGACTTGTTGGTCGAAGATATCAGCCATCATTTGCCGCCATAATGGGGAGCGGGCGAAGCCGCCCGTGGCCTGAATTTTCTGCGGGCGCCCGATCTGTTCCTCCATCGCCAGGAGCACCGTGTACAGGTTGTAAATGACACCTTCCAGCACGGCACGAATCATGTGCTCCTTCTGATGATGCAGCGTCAGCCCGAAGAAGGAGCCGCGCGCGTGGGGATTCCAGAGGGGCGCTCGTTCACCGGCCAGGTAGGGGTGGAAGAGCAGGCCGTCCGCGCCGGGAGCGACGCGCTCGCCAATTTTGGTCAGCACGTCGTACGGGCTGATCCCCAGCCGTTTCGCCGTTTCGACCTCGGAAGCGGCGAATTCGTCCCGCACCCAGCGGAAGATGACACCGCCGTTGTTGACCGGCCCCCCGATCACCCAGTGCTTATCCGTCAGCGCGTAGCAGAAGATCCGGCCTTTGGGATCGGTTCTCGGCCGGTCGACCACGGTGCGGATTGCACCGCTGGTGCCGATCGTGACGGCGACAACACCGGGGTCGATGGCATCGACCCCGAGATTGGACAAGACGCCGTCACTGGCGCCAATGACGAAGCGGGTGGAGGGAGCGAGTCCCATGGCACTGGCGTAGTCTGGCGCCAGGCCTTGCAGGACGTGCGTCGTCGGCACGAGCTTGGACAGATGCTCCGGCGTAATGCCGGCGATCCGCAGCGCTTCTTCATCCCAATCTAAGCGTTCGAGGTTCAGAAGTCCGGTGGCCGACGCAATCGAATAATCGACGACGTACTCCCCAAACAGCTTAAGGAAGACATATTCCTTAATCGAGACGAATTTGCGGGCTTGTGCAAAAATGTCAGCCTTCTCATGGTGCAGCCAGAGCAGCTTGGTCAGCGGAGACATCGGATGAACTGGCGTGCCGGTGCGCAGGTAAATCTCGTGTCCGCCCAGCTCCTTCTTCAGCTTCTCCGACCAATCCGCACTGCGGTTGTCCGCCCAGGTGAGACAGCGCATCAGCGGTTTGCCCTCGCCATCCAGCGGGATGACGCTGTGCATTGCGGAGCTGAAGGAGACGAAGCCGATTTGATCCGGAGCGATGCCGCCTGTTTTCATCACTTTTCCCACCGCGGCGATCACTGCAGCAAAAATCTCTTCCGGATCCTGCTCCGCCACGGCAGCGGAAGGGGTATACAGCGGATACTCCTCATTGGCCGTAGCGATGACTTGGCCGTTGCGTTCATACAATACCGCCTTCGTGCTGGTTGTTCCGATATCGAGGCCGATCATATGTGTTACGGTACCCATAACCTACCTTCTCTCTACTTCAAAATTTCGTATTTCCATTGTAATGAGGTTTACCTTAGAAAATAAAGCTCAACACGAGGATCAACAACAATCCCACGACGGACAGAAGCGTTTCCATCACGGTCCACGACTTTAAGGTTTGCGGCACCGACATATTAAAGAATTCCTTCACCATCCAGAAGCCGGCATCGTTAACGTGGGAAAGCACAATCGACCCGGCGCCGGTGGCAAGCACGGCCAATTCGACGTTGGCCCCAGGGGTCATGGCCAATACAGGAGCTACGATGCCGGCTGCCGTCGTCATCGCGACCGTTGCCGAACCGGTAGCTACACGGATCAAGGCCGCCACGAACCAAGAGAAGAGAATCAGGTTCACGTTCGCGCCGGTGGCGATTTCCGCGATGGCTTCGCCGACGCCGCTGTTGATCAGCACCTGCTTAAACGCACCGCCGGCACCGATAATCAACACGATCCCGGCGATCGGCGCTAGGCATTCGCTTGTGAATTTGGAGATATCCTGCTTGCTGAATCCGCGGCTGTAGCCCAGCGAGAAGAAGGAGAACACGACGGCGATCAGCAGCGCCATAATCTCGTGTCCGATAAACTCACAGAACAGCGTGATCGGACGAGTGGCTTCAGGATCGAGGATATCGGCAATGGAACCAATCAGCATGAGAATGACCGGCAGCAAAATCGTAAACAGCGTGATACCGAATCCCGGCAGTTTGCGATTCCCTTTGACGGCAAATTGCTCCGCCAGCTCGGCCGGAGGTTCCAGCACAATCCGCTTACCGATATATTTACCGAACAGAGGACCGGCTACGACCGCTACCGGCAAGCCGATCAGGATCGAATACAACAGAGTCTTGCCCAGATTTGCTCCATACGCGTCAATAGCGATCATCGGCGCCGGGTGCGGCGGGACGAGTCCGTGTACAGTGGACAAACCAGCTAAAATCGGGATACCGATTTGGAGCAGGGACATTTTTGTTTTCTTGGCAACTGTAAAAACAATCGGAATAAGCAGAATGACGCCAACTTCAAAAAATACCGGGATACCGACGATAAAACCAACGAGCATCATCGCCCAATGCACCCGCTTCTCGCCAAACCGATTCACCAGCGTTGTGGCAATGCGCTCCGCGCCGCCGGATTCGGCCATCATTTTCCCCAGCATCGTACCGAGACCAATGACGATCGCGATCGTGCCCAGCGTTCCGCCGAGACCGCTTGTGATGGAGCTGACGACGTCCAGCGGTTTCATTCCAGCCAGAAGTCCAAGCAGCAGCGCGGAGATCAGCAGCGTGACGAAGGGGTTCCATTTATATTTGGAGATCAACACGATTAAAAATACGATGGTGAGCAGCGTCCAAAAAAGAAGCGTTGCATTATGGCTCATACCAAACAGGGTATCCAAAGTGATTCCTCCTCTTTAGGGTCCTCTTGATGTGTTCAGTTCAGCGCTTTCATAAATGATCATGCTGGAAATTGTTCTTATTATGATCAAAACCAACAGAATTTGATTATTGTATACTTGTCGACAATAAATCCGGTGCAAAGGGCCGATAGGCCGCTTCTGTTAGTTATTGAGGAAGGCTCGTATGCAGCGTGCGGTGGGAGTCGGCGAAGTACTCTTCCACGTTCCGCGCGATAATCCCGGGGTCACGCGATTCCAAGCCTTGCAGCAGCTTGCGATGCTTGCCGATAACATAGTTAATTTTGTCATCGCTTTGCGACAACACCTCTCGCGTCGTAATCAGCATCACCGTCATAACAATATGGCGGATGCTGGTCCATAGATGCATGATGCGCGTATGGTTAGCTCCAGCGATAATTGTCTCGTGAAAACAGAGATCCTGGTAGGCAAATTCCGCGATATCCCGGTGTTTGCCGGCCAGTTCCATTTTATCGATGATTTGTGCGAGCGGGGCGAGCAGCGCTTCCGGATTCTCCGCCACCCGCTGCGAGGCGAAGCTTTCGATCAAATAACGAACATCGTACAATTCGTCGACGTCCTTCAGGCAAAGGCCATTCACCACCACCCCCATGCGTTGGAGGCTGATCAGCCCTTCACTAGAGAGCGTTTTCAGCGCTTCGCGAACCGGGGAACGGCTCGTGCCGAAATCCGCGGCAATGCGGTTCTCTGACAGAACGGTGCCCGGTTTGATCGTACCGTTAATGATCTGCAGGCGAAGCTCCGCTGCGATCGATTCGCCAAGCGAGCTGCCTTTTAACCAAGAAGAAGGGTATTGCATGCGATATTTCTCCTATCCAAGGGATATGATCCCGCTTAATGATCGTGAAGTTTTAAATACTTCGATCATAGCATGAAAATCGTAAAGATGGGGGAAACTCGCGCTAGGTTTCGGCAATTTTTCAGCAGTTATTTCGCTGATTCAACCGCGTGGCCGCCAAATTCGTTGCGCAGCGCTGCAACAACCTTGCCATGGAAAGTGTCCTCCTGGAGTGAACGGTATCGCATAAATAGCGACATGGCGATCACCGGCGCGTTCGCTTGCAAATCCAGCGCGGTCTCTACCGTCCATTTGCCTTCACCGGAGGAGTGCATCACGCCGCGAATGCCTTCCAGCTTCGGATCCTTGGCAAAAGCGTTCTGCGTCAGCTCCATCAACCAGCTGCGGATGACCGAACCGTTCGACCATACCCGGGCGACCTGCTCGAAATCGTAGTTGTACTGGCTTTTGTCAAGCAACTCGAAACCTTCGGCGATTGCTTGCATCATGCCGTACTCGATCCCGTTATGGACCATTTTGAGGAAATGGCCGCTGCCGGACGGACCCGTATACAGATAACCGCCAGATACGGCGATATCCTGGAAGATGGGCTCAACCAGACGGAAGGCTTCTTCCTCGCCGCCAATCATAAAGCAGCCGCCTTGCTGCGCACCTTCCACACCGCCGGAAGTTCCGACATCCAGGAAGCGAATCCCATGCTCCGCCAGTTGCTGAGCGAGTTCCAGCGAATTTTTGTAATGGGAATTTCCTCCGTCGATAAGGACGTCGCCCGCTTCCAGCAACGGGGTTAGCTGATCGACAACCGATCGCAGCGGGGGACCGGCCGGAACCATGACCCAAACGACCCGCGGTGCTTCCAATGATTTGACGAGCTCCTTCAGGCTGGCGGCGGGAACCGCGCCTTTCTCCGCTGCGTTTGTTACGGATTGGGAATTCATATCGTAGGCGACCACGTCATGTCCATGCTCCAGCAGATTCAGAACGAGATGGAAGCCCATTTTTCCAAGCCCAACCATGCCTAATTTCATCTATAAAACACCTCGCTATCATTATTGTATACTTGTATACAACTTACAATTTGACTATACTCCGATTCGATTCGGCTGTAAACTACAAAAATGAAAGCGCTTTGGTGAAAAGATGTCCGATCAAGTTGAAACTACTTTTCCACATGTGCATAACTTCTATACGAAGTGATTCTCGGGCAAGCCTGTGGAAAACTGGGGACGTTGAGGTTCCAAAACGGAAGCTGTGGATTGTGTATAACGGAAAAGGAGAATGGAGGAAGGGGGAAGTTCGGTTGACTTTTCCCAGGCGGTATGGTTAAATGTATGAAGGCATTTTCTGTGGATATGAAAATGGGTAACATAAAGATAATGATGATATTCCTGTAAGGGGGTGTGCGATAGATGAAACCAACTTTCAAACCGAATGTGAGCAAACGTAAAAAAGTTCACGGTTTCCGTAAAAGAATGAGCACGAAAAACGGCCGCAAGGTTCTCGCTGCTCGTCGTCTCAAAGGCAGAAAAGTACTGAGTGCGTAAAGCGTGCGTAAGGACCACCGCGGTGGTCTTTTTTTTTATATTTCGATCTTTGTGCGATCGTTGCGGCGATGTTTGGTCTATACTATTTGTTAGAAAATCAGGTGATCGTAGAGCCGCAGCTGATTTTTTAACCACCTCTTAGTAGAAGTTTGAATCAAGGAGATAGCTCGTGCATAAACAACTTCGTTTGAGAAACCGCGCCGATTTTAACCGGATCTACCGGTTTGGCAAATCCTTTGCGAATCGCCAACTGGTGGTGTACTGGTCGAATAAACCGGAGATTGAACGTTTTCGGCTGGGGGTTTCGGCCAGTAAAAAAATCGGAAATGCCGTCGTTCGCAACCGGATGCGGCGGATGTTGAAGGAGATCGTCCGGCTGCATGAAGCGGAGATTCGCGACCATGTCGACCTGATCTTGATCGTGCGGAACGGGGCCGTCGGAATGGAATATAAGGACCTCGAAAAAAGCGTGCTCCATGTGCTGCGGAAAGCTTCGCTGCTGCGGGATTCCGGGCGTTAGGCAGGCTTGTTTCTTTGTCTCTTCAAATATGTTATGATTTACGGTGAATGGATAGGTTAAGAGAGGGGTTTTGAAGTGTCGCGATTGATGACTAACCGAAGAATATGGCTTCTTCTCCTTCTGGCGGCCGTGATGGTTGCGGTTCTCGCAGGCTGTGCGCCTCAGAATGCACATCAGGCAACCACGACGGCTGATATGAGGACAAACGGATCATGGTGGACCTCCAATGTGGTTTACTATTTCTCGCTCGCGTTGGATACGTTTGCAGAATGGTTTAACGGGGCTTATGGCATCGCGATTTTGATTATGGTGCTGATCGTGAGGACTTTGATTCTCCCGCTCACATTGAAGCAGGTAAAGAGCTCCAAGGCGATGCAGGCCATTCAGCCGCAGCTCCAGAAAATCCGGGAGCAATATAAGGATAATCCAGAGAAGCAGCAGCAGGAGACGATGAAGCTCTTTCAGGAACACAAGGTGAATCCGATGGCGGGTTGTTTCCCGCTGCTCATTCAAATGCCGGTGTTCATTGCGCTGTATAACTCGATTTATTACAACTCGGCGATCCGGGAGCATTCCTTCTTGTGGCTGCAGCTCGGGGAGCCTGACAAATTGTTCATCCTGCCGGCGATCGCTGCCATTACGACATTCATTCAAACGAAGATGATGTCGAGCATGAACCCGCAAGGGATGCAAGGCCCGATGGCGTTTATGATGTGGGTCTATCCGATTTTGATTTTTGTGATGGCGTACAATTTCGCCGCTGCGTTGCCGTTGTACTGGATCTTCAGTAACCTGTATACGATCGCGCAAAACTACTTTATCTACCGCAAGAAAGATCCAGCTTTGTCCGCAGCTGCCGCTACGGCAGGCGGAGGCAGCGGTTCTTCTTCCAGTTCAGGGAAGAAGCGGGGCGGCTCCAATCTAAAAGCCGGTCATCCCGGTAGAGGTGCCAAGGAGGCCAAAAAATCGAAATGAATAAAATTGTGACGTCGGGAAAAACCATTGAAGATGCTGTTAAACAAGGATTGGCCAAGCTCGGCACCACCGAGGATAAAGTCGCCGTGAACGTGTTAGAGCAGCCGTCAAAAGGATTCCTGGGGCTGATTGGGGTGAGGGAAGCGAAGGTTGAGCTGACTTTGCTTGAACCACCTACACCTGCACCTGAACCTGCATCAGTACCTTCCTCAAATAGGACCCCTTCGGTGCCTCACTCATCTGCTTTCGTGGTGGAGGAGAAGAGTGCGGGCGGCGAGAAGGATCCCTATGCGGAGGCGGCGTCATTCATTCGGGAGGTCGGGGAGAATATGGGCTTGGATGTCAAAATCGAAGTCTCCCATAGCAAAGACCATACCGTGCTTAACATTTCGGGCCAGGATTTAGGTTTAATGATTGGGCGCAGAGGACAAACCCTCGACGCTCTGCAATATTTGGCGAATATCATCGCTAATCGTTATTCGGACAGCTTTATTCGTATCGTCCTCGATGCCGAGAACTTCCGGGAACGCCGGAAGAAAACGCTGGAGGACCTTGCCGTCAGATTGGCCGGACGGGTCGTTCGAACGCGTAAAGAGGTTACGCTCGAGCCGATGTCGCCGCAGGAGCGCAAAGTGATTCATTCCAAACTTCAGGATCACCCGGAGGTCAAAACTTATAGTAAAGGTGAAGAGCCCAACCGGAGGGTCGTTATTACTCTGAAGCACAGCAAATGAATGAGACGCAATGACGTTTGCTCGGCGTAAGCTGGGGGACGTCATTTTTTTATATTGGGTTCGCCCCTCCCCAGGGGAGCCTCCCTTACCGGACTCAACCCTCCCCACCCCTCCCTTACCGTAAGGGAGGGCGCCCGAGGGCTTGCCGCCCTCTGGTCTCCTGCAAAGGAGAAGAACGTTGGAGGTAATGAGTCGCTCCTGCTCGCTGTCCCCTTCGGGGATGCGCTCTACGTTGGTGCAAGGAACGCTTTTCCCCCCTTCAGGTACGTCTTACTTGGGGAGCACCCGGGCTACCTGGAAAACCGTGCTGCTCATGACTACTGCTTTCGGCTCACCCGTGTGGCAGAGGCTGTGTGAGTCGCTTCTCGCCCCTTCGGGGCCCGCCTCTACTTTTAGATCTCCTCCAGTTTGAGGGCGAATGCTACGAAGGGGAGCGTGAAGAGACGCAGGCGGTTTCGGAGAGACTACGAGCAAGAAGGCGCTGTCTCTTGCGGAGATGTGCTCACGTTAGAGCAGAAATATGTGGGCGGGATGCTGGATGGTGAGTGAATTGGGAGCGGAATGGGGCGTATGAAGAAACGTAGTGGTCGCCTTTGCTATTGGATTGTAGCCTTGTAGGGTGTTCTCTATTCAGAACAATCCAATGGCAACCTCGATCGTAGGATCATACGACCAGCGGAGCTATGAAATTCACGAATAGTTTTGATATTTATCATGCGAGGTGAAACCAATGCTTAGTGATACAATTGCTGCGATATCGACGGCGGTGGGCGAAAGCGGCATCGCCGTGATCCGCGTCAGCGGGCCGGAGGCGATCTCCGAAGTGGGGCGGTTGTTCCGCTCCAAGACGGCGCTGCCGGAGGCGGAAAGCCATACGGTACACTATGGCTTTATCGTGGATCCGGCGACGGGCGAGAAGCTGGAAGAGGTGCTCGTCAGCGTCTTTCGCGCGCCGCGCTCCTTCACCACGGAAGATGTGGTGGAGATTAGTACGCACGGCGGGATCATCTCCGTCAAACGCGTGATGGACCTGCTGCTCCAGCAGCGCGGCATTCGCCTCGCCGAGCCGGGCGAGTTCACGAAACGCGCGTTCCTGAACGGGCGGATCGACCTGTCGCAGGCGGAGGCGGTCATTGACCTGATCCGCTCCAAGTCGGATCGGGCGTTCTCCGTGGCGCTAAAGCAGGTCGAAGGCCAGCTGTCGCGCCAAATCAGCAAGCTGCGTCACACGTTAATTGAGACGCTGGCGCATATTGAGGTGAATATCGATTATCCGGAGCATGATGTGGAATCGATGACGATGGCATTTATCAAGGAGAAGTGCGCGGAGGTGTCGGAAGGCATCGACGCGCTGCTGAAGACGGCGAATCAGGGCAAGATTCTACGCGAGGGGATTACGACGGCGATCGTTGGCCGCCCGAATGTCGGCAAATCCTCGCTGATGAACGCCCTGGCTCGCGAAAATAAAGCGATCGTCACCGACATCCCGGGCACAACCCGGGACGTGATCGAAGAATATGTGACGATCAATAATATCCCGCTGAAGCTGCTCGACACGGCGGGGATCCGCGAGACGATGGACGTCGTCGAGCAGATCGGCGTGGAGCGCTCCAAAGCGGCAGTGAGCGAAGCGGACCTGATTCTGCTCGTCCTCAACAGTGCCGAAGCGCTGCATGAGGACGAGATCGCCTTAATGGAGCAACTGAAGGGGCGGTCCACGATCGTGCTTTTAAATAAGATTGATTTACCGCAGCAGTTGGATCGGGAGGTGGTCCGGCGTTATTTTCCCGAGGAATCGATCGTCGAATTGTCGGTCAAAACGGAGGAAGGGCTGGATCATCTGGAGGACGCCATTGCCCGGATGTTCTTTGGCGGGGAGCTGGAGTCCAACGATCTGACGTATGTCAGCAACGTGCGACATATCGCTTTGCTGAAGAAGGCCAAGCAGTCGCTGGCGGACGCTTATGAAGCGGCGGACAGCGGCATCCCGATCGATATTTTGCAGATCGATGTTCGGCTGGCTTGGGAGCAATTAGGTGAAGTGATTGGGGATTCGGCGCCGGATGCGTTGATTGATCAGATTTTTTCGCAATTTTGTTTGGGGAAATAAGGAGGCTTTCGTATCAGCAGCGCCTGTTCATGGTATGATGATACGGATAGCGTTTGAATGGTGTAAGGTAAAGGAGGTTGACGATAGATGGGTTACGCTGCCGGAAATTATGAGGTGATCGTGGTTGGCGCAGGGCACGCGGGCTGTGAGGCGGCATTGGCTGCAGCGCGGATGGGCTGTCGTACGCTGATGGTCACGATTAATTTGGATATGGTTGCTTTCATGCCGTGCAATCCTTCGATTGGAGGTCCGGCAAAAGGCCATGTCGTCCGTGAGATTGATGCACTGGGCGGCGAAATGGGCCGTAACATCGACAAGACGTTCATCCAAATGCGGATGTTGAATACCGGGAAAGGTCCGGCCGTTCATGCGCTGCGCGCGCAGGCGGATAAATTCTTGTACCAGCACGCGATGAAGGAAACGCTGGAGAAGGAGCCGAATCTGACGATGCTCCAAGGGATGGTGGAGGAGCTGATCGTAGAGGACGGCCAGTGCGTGGGCGTCATTACGAAGACCGGGGCAGAATATCGGGCGAAAGCGGTGGTGCTGACAACCGGTACGTATTTGCGCGGGAAAATCATCATGGGCGAGCTGATGTATGAAAGTGGTCCAAACAATCAGCAGCCATCGGTGCGTTTGGCGCAAAACTTGAAGGAGCTGGGCTTCGAGCTCGTTCGCTTCAAGACGGGGACGCCGCCGCGGGTCCATAAGGATTCGATTGATTTCTCGCAAACGGAGATTCAGCCGGGGGATGAGAAGCCGAAGTTTTTTTCCTATGAGACAAAGAGTTCGGACAATGAGCAGTTGCCTTGCTGGCTGACGTATACCTCCGAGGAAACCCACAAGATTATTACGGATAACCTGCATCGTGCACCGATGTTCTCGGGTGTCATCGAAGGTACGGGTCCGCGGTACTGTCCTTCCATCGAGGACAAAATCGTACGGTTCAGCGATAAGCCGAAGCATCAGATTTTCTTGGAACCGGAAGGCAAAAATACGTCCGAATATTACGTGCAAGGCTTCTCCACCAGCATGCCGGAAGAGGTACAGTTGCAGATGCTGCGTTCGGTTCCTGGCTTGCAAAATGTGCAAATGATGCGGACCGGCTATGCAATTGAATACGATGCGGTCGTGCCAACCCAGCTGTGGCCTTCGCTGGAGACGAAGCGATTGCCGGGTCTGTTCACGGCGGGGCAAATCAACGGGACTTCCGGTTATGAGGAAGCGGCGGGACAAGGCATCATGGCCGGGATTAATGCAGCGCGTAAGGTGCAAGGCAAAGAGCCGATTGTGCTTGACCGCTCGCAAGGCTACATTGGTGTCTTGATCGACGACCTGGTAACCAAGGGAACTAACGAGCCGTACCGTTTGCTGACTTCACGGGCGGAATACCGGTTGCTCCTCCGTCACGATAACGCAGATTTGCGCTTGACCCCGCTTGGGTATGAAATTGGATTGATTTCGGAAGAGCGGTATGCCCGGTTTTTGGATAAAAAGCAGAAGGTTGAGCAGGAGATTGAGCGGTTGAAGACGACGAAGATTCGACCAACTGAAATCAATCCATTGCTGGAGTCGATTGGTTCCGCTCCGATTCAGGACGGAAGCAATTTGCTGACGATTTTGCGGCGTCCGGAAGTGACGTATGCGCATATCGCTTCGATTTCTCCATCTGAGGTTGAGCTCGATGAAGAAATGCAAGAGCAAGTTGAAATCCAAATCAAGTACGCCGGTTATATTGAGAAGCAATTGATCCACGTTGAAAGATTACAAAAAATGGAAAAGAAAAAGATCCCTGAAAATATCAACTATGACGATATTCAAGGCCTGGCCATCGAGGCGCGGCAAAAGCTGTCCAAAATCCGTCCGATCTCCATCGGGCAAGCCTCGCGGATTTCGGGGGTTACGCCTGCGGATATCTCCATCTTGTTGGTGTATTTGGAGCACTATAACCGGGTCACGGCTGCGGGAGGGTAACCATTGGATTCGATACAAGCCCAGTTTTGCTCGCTGCTACAGGAACATGGCATTGAGGTGTCGGAGGAGCAGCTCAAGCAATTTGAACGTTATTATGAAGAATTGGTCTCTTGGAACGAAAAAATGAACCTCACCGGGATCACCGAACGGGAGCAGGTCTATATCAAGCATTTTTATGATTCGATTAGCCTGGCTTTTCATGTCCCGATGGGGGAGATCGAGTCCAAGGCGGATATTGGATCCGGAGCAGGTTTCCCCGGCATTCCCCTGAAAATTTGTTTTCCGCATTTACAGCTCACGATCGTGGATTCGTTAAACAAACGGATTCAGTTCTTGCAGCATGTGGTGAATGAATTAGGGTTGAACCAGGTGCGTCTGCTTCATGGACGTGCAGAGGATTTGGGACGCCAGGAAGATCTTCGTGACGCTTTCGATTTGGTTACAGCCCGGGCTGTTGCCCGAATGGCGATACTTAACGAGTTTTGTTTACCGTTTGTGAAGCCAGGTGGATTATTTGTAGCCATGAAGGGGAGTAATCCGGAGGATGAAGTGAAGGAAGCGGCCCGTAGTTTATCCGAGCTGAAAGGGAAATGGGTCAGCACACCGGCATTTTCTCTCCCGTTGGAAAACTCCGAACGCCATTTGGTGCTGATTCAAAAAACAGCCCCTACGCCCCAAAAATATCCGCGAAAAGCGGGAATTCCAGCGAAAATGCCGTTGGTTTAAACAACCATAGTAATTTCCCCCTTAGCAAAATGTTCCACGTGAAACATCGCTAAGGGGGCTTTTTGTCCGTTTGCAGGCAAATCTTACTTCTTTTCTATAACTTCTCTAAATTAGAGAATAGGATTATAGAGGAAAAAGTGGTAGAATAGATATATCGGGTTGGTTGAGGGTTGGATGGACGTTCCGAGGCCACGGTTATCTTGGTGGACAAACCCTTAACGAACGTGCATTTCGTTTAGAGCAATGTCATCCCACGGGGATGATCCGTAAGGCTTGGCCTTATGTCACTTTGAAATTAGGTGGTAATCGACGGAATGAAAGAACAATTTTCTAAATTGTTTGGGCTAACCGAACGAAATAGCGGAGATGAAGTGAGACAAATTCCGGTGGGGGAAATTGTCGGCAGTCCTTATCAGCCGCGGACGATCTTTGACGACGAGAAAATCGATGAACTCTGCCAAACGATTCGTACTCATGGCGTGATTCAACCGATTGTCGTACGGTACCGGAATGAGAAGTATGAGATCATTGCCGGAGAGCGTCGCTGGCGTGCCGTCAAAAAGCTGGGCTTGGAGTCCATTCCTGCGATCTTGCGCGATTTCAATGATTCGCAAGCCGCTTCTATCGCTTTGATCGAAAACCTCCAACGGGAAGGGCTGACTTCGATTGAGGAGGCGATGGCTTACCAAAATTTGATTGATTTGCATCAGTTGACACAAGAGAGCTTGGCTCAACGTCTTGGGAAGAGCCAATCCACGATCGCCAATAAGATCAGGCTGCTTCAACTTCCGGATGAAGTAAAAAATGCGCTGATGGAACGGAAAATTACAGAGCGTCATGCGCGTGCTTTGCTGTCCTTGGACTCGGAAGAGCTGCGACTGAAGGTGTTGGGTGAAATTATCAGCAAAGAGCTGAATGTAAAACAAACGGAAGCCCGAATTGCCTTTTATAAGGAAGTAGCCAAAAACAAAAAGTCTCCTTCGAGACGAATCTCCTTTACCAAGGATGTTCGATTGGCTCTAAATACGATTCGCCAGTCGATTGATATGGTTACGGGTTCTGGTTTGCAAATTAAAACGGAAGAAAAGGATCATGAGGATCATTATGAAATTGTGATTCAGATCCCGAAACGTTCATAAACTTCTCTCGCTGACCCTAACCGCGAGGTTCTGGTCAGCTTCTTTTTCGGTCTTTCTTGATTGGTTGTGAACATGTGATTGCTGAACTTTCTATGCACATGTGGATAATTATTTTCCTAATGTACATGGGATGGATACATCGGTTCATAGCTACTCATCTATCGATATCGACCGGCAGGTGTATTCACCACGCATTGCTATAGGTCTTTTTGTAGCTGCAGCCTAGAATGCGTACATGAGTACTACAAAGAGATTCTTCTATTATATTGAGGTGAACTGGATTGTCTAAAATCATCGCCATAGCGAACCAAAAAGGGGGCGTCGGGAAGACGACGACTTCTGTCAATTTGGGAGCGGGACTAGCTGCCATCGGAAAGAAAGTGCTGCTGATCGATATTGACCCCCAAGGGAATACGACAAGTGGTGTTGGCATTAATAAAGCGGATGTTGCGAATTGCATTTATGATGTACTGATTAATGAGGTTCATCCAAAGGAAGCAATTGAACATACGGAGATTGAAAATTTGCATATCATCCCGGCTACAATTCAACTGGCTGGGGCTGAAATCGAATTGGTTCCAACCATTTCGCGTGAAGTGAGACTTAAGAAATCGTTACAGCCTATTCGGAACTTATACGATTATATTTTGATTGATTGCCCGCCTTCGCTTGGAATTCTAACCATCAACTCCTTGACCGCCGCTGATTCCGTACTCATTCCTATTCAGTGCGAATATTACGCTTTGGAAGGTCTTAGCCAGTTATTAAATACGGTGAGATTGGTTCAAAAGCATTTAAATACTTCGCTGCAAATCGAAGGGGTCTTATTAACGATGTTTGATGCTCGGACAAACCTGGGGATTCAAGTCATTGAAGAGGTTAAGAAGTACTTCCAGCAGAAGGTATATAAAACAGTGATTCCACGTAATGTGCGTTTAAGTGAAGCGCCGTCCCATGGTCAATCCATTATTACGTATGACCCTCGTTCGAAGGGTGCGGAAGTATATCTTGAGTTGGCAAAGGAAGTGGTATCTTATGAGTAAACGATTGGGCAAAGGATTGGATGCTCTGATCCCGGCACTGTCTATTCAGGATGATGATAAGGTTATAGAGATCCCACTTAACCAACTTCGTGCCAACCCGTATCAACCACGCAAGACCTTTGATGAGGAGGCTATACGGGAGTTGGCCGAATCGATTCGGCAACATGGGGTTATTCAACCGATTATTGTACGCAGCGTACTCAAAGGTTATGAAATTATCGCAGGGGAGCGCCGGTTCCGTGCATCGCAATACTGCGGTAATGCAACCATCCCGGCCGTTGTTCGGAGTTTTTCAGATCAACAGGTCATGGAAATTGCACTCATCGAGAACCTGCAGCGGGAAAATCTAAACGCGATGGAAGTAGCGGTTGCGTACCAAGGGTTGATGGATCAATTCCAGCTAACACAGGAAGAGCTTTCGTTGAAGGTAGGGAAGTCTCGTTCTCATATCGCGAATTTTTTGCGGTTGCTTTCCTTGCCGGATGAAGTGAAGGAATGTGTTTCACGTGGAACATTATCGATGGGACATGCCCGAGCTTTGGTTGGGTTGAAGGATCCAGATACGATTAAGCAGTTGGCCCAGCAATGTATCGATCATGAATGGAGCGTTCGTGATCTGGAAAATGCGGTGCAACAACTGGATCGCAAAAAGCAGGAAAAACCAAAACCGGCTGGGAAGAAACGCGACCCCTATATTGAAGAAGTAGAAGAGAGTCTGCGTGAACGATATAAGACGACAGTCAAAATTAAAGCAAATAAAGACAAGGGTAAAATCGAAATTAACTATTACAGCCAGCAGGATTTGCAACGGCTGCTTGATATGTTGACTTCGGGATAAATGAAATGACATATCTAACTTTTGGACAACTCCTAAAAGTGGGGGGCTTCAGAAGGAGGGTATGTCATTTCTTGGTCTGGCATCCGATTGAACTGGAACGGATCATAGAGCTGAAATCCAAATCAAACTTATACCTGATCCTAAGGAGGGGAACGTGTTGCACGAGAAGAAATCCGTTATCTATCTGGATCATGCGGCTACATCTTGGCCAAAACCTCCTAGGGTAGGAGAAGCGATGTTGGAAATACTAAACGGACCAGCTGCCAATGCAGGACGTGGAAATCATGGAATGGCGCTCCAAGCGGGGAGGGTGCTGTACAACACGCGCGTCAAGCTTGCCCAGCTATTTGGGGTCTCCAATCCCAATGATATTGTGTTGACCTCCAGCACAACTTCAGCTTTAAATTTAGCCATCAAGGGATGGCTAAAACCAGGGGATCATGTGGTGGCGACAACCGTTGAACATAATTCGGTAAGGCGTCCACTTGAGTTCTTGAAGCGGACCGCAGGTATCGAAGTGGATTATGCTGAGGTGGATCCACGCGGTCAGTTAGATTTGCAGCAGGTGGAGAATCTTTTCCGCCCCCACACACGTTTACTTGTATGTTCCCACAGCTCGAACTTGTTGGGATGTATTTTGCCAGTTCAAGCTTTAAGCCAGATGGCTCATGCGCACGGAGCGATTCTAATGGTGGATGCTGCGCAAACGGCAGGGTGCTATCCGGTAAACGTTCAAGAGATGGGGATCGACTTGCTTGCTTTTCCAGGGCATAAAGGGCTACTTGGACCTCAAGGTACAGGAGGATTATATATTCACCCGGATATTGACCTGGAGCCGCTGATGCATGGAGGAACTGGCAGTCAATCCGAAGAAATCGAGCAGCCGTCTGTTCGTCCTGACCGGTATGAAGCGGGCACTGTGAATACTCCAGGGATTGCCGGGTTAGGTGCTGGGGTAGAAATGGTGCTTGAACGTGGCGTGGAACAGATTCATCGTCACGAGTGGGAGTTAACCCAGTTTTTAATGAAGGAACTGCAAAAGGTTCCTGGCGTTCGTCTGATCGGTCCGGAGATCGGTCAGCCTCGAACGGGTATCGTCTCGTTTACAATCGAAGGACGGGATGCCTCGGAAGTCGCGTTTGTGCTGGATCGGGAATATGGCATCGCGGTTCGTGCAGGGTATCACTGCACACCGTTAGGCCATCAAACTGCCGGCACGCTGGAGGGCGGAGCGGTTCGCGCCAGCGTAGGTTATCTGACGACCGAGGCAGATCTTCAAACATTAATTGATGCAATTCATAAAATGGTGAACTGATCTCAAGCACAGAGGAGTAGAAAGTCGCATGCGGGAATGGAATGATCTCATCTTTGAGCAACTAAGCTGGATCGTTGGAGGTTTGGTTCTCCTGATCCTTTGGATGTTGATCTGGAATCTGATTCAGGGAAGTAAGCTTCGCAAGATGAAGCAAAGATACGAACTGATGATGAAAGGTACTGGCGTACAAGATCTGGAGACTTTGCTGATCGATTTGAAGATGCAGCAGGACAAAATCGAAGACGTCCAGGAAGAACAGAAGCAACAGCTTGCACAAATTCAAAAATGGATGCCTATGCAAAAATCTAAAATTGGTATCAAACGCTACAATGCTTTCGGTGAAAAGGGGAACGACCTGAGCTTCTCCATTGCGATCGTTAATGATCAGCAAGATGGCGTGGTCCTCACTGGCCTGTATAACCGTGATGGTTCTTTTGTTTATGCTAAGGGCTTGGAGAAAGGGGAGTCACCGCATGCGCTTTCTCCGGAAGAACGGGAAGCTATAGCTCTCGCCGGGCTAAGGAAATAGACCCTTGAGTCCACTCTTTAATCGCGGTATACAAGCATTTTGATATAATCTCTGAAAGACGCATAACTAGACTGAGACGTGTGTTTTGCAATACGAAGTATTCCATGAAGCCGCCGACATTGACGATGCCCGTAAGATGGATATCGCCGACCGGCGGTAATTCTTTATTCACCCCTGCTCCAGGGCGGAGGGGGCCTTGCACCACTTGGATGGATCCAACGCTGGATGTCTGACCGAGGCAGGCGTCAATGCTGATAATATAAGGGTTAGCGAACCGAGCGTGGATTTCATCTAAGGTTTCTCTTAGATTCATGGCATGTACAGGCTCATCGAGTGTGCCGTAAAGGTGAAAATACGGGCATTGATACTTCGCCAACGCGCTGCCGACCAGGGGGCCTAAGCAATCTCCGGTGGAACGATCGGTTCCAATGCAAACGACAACAATGTCTTGTCCTGGGGTAACCTGTCCAAAATGCAGAAGCAACCGGTGAATGATGGCCGAATGAATGCCGGGTTCGGTATGAAGGATTTTTAAATAAGGAATTTCTTGTCCTGGAATGGTCGGTTGAATCTGTGACATGGAATCTTCCTTTCCGCTGAAGATCAAGTGCGCATGCTGCACTTTATAGATTTAGTAGATAGTATATGGAAGAAATGCGTATTATATACTCGTACAAAAGTCTTAATGGACAAAAGGAGAGGAATCTGAATGGAAGAGGACTGGCTGGTGATGGCGTTTGATTCAACACAGCAGGCGCTGCGTGCGGAGATGCTGCTGGAGTATGCTGAGGTAGATATCGATTTATTTCCTACCCCCAAAGAAATCACCGCAGGATGTGCGTTGTCGATTCGTTTTCCCCAAAACGATTTGGAGGTAGTTAAAGAGATCATCACTTCGGAATCGGTAGAGATACGGGGGATTTACTCCCACGACGGGATGGGCTATCATAGCATCAAGCTTTAGGGCTTGACGGCCCTGGATGATACATTGATGAAATCTCAAAAAGGATTGATAGATATGTTACTGGCAAAAGAACCGGAAGTGATCCAGGATGCTGCCGAAACGGTGACGACCTGGAAAGATAAGATATGGAATTGGTTTACAGATATGGATATGTGGATGAACGTGCTTTATGCCGGGATCAAAATTATCATTATTTTCACCCTCACCCGATTGTTCGTTCATATCGTATTCCGCTTAATCGATCGATCGTTGCAGAAGAGGGAGAAGAGCCGGTTGCAGATGAACCCGCGACGGTTAGTTACGGTTGGTGAACTGCTCAAGAATGTCACCACCATTACCAGCAATTTTATTATGGTCATGTTAGTGATGGGGGAGCTTGGGTTTGATCTGGCGCCGTTGCTAGCGGGTGCCGGAGTTCTTGGCCTTGCGATCGGTTTTGGTGCCCAGAGCTTGGTGAAGGATGTTATTACCGGCTTTTTTATCATTCTGGAGGATCAGTTTGCTGTTGGTGATGTCATTCAAACCGGAAGTCTGAAGGGGACGGTAGAGATGATTGGGCTGCGCTCCACTCGGTTAGTGAGCTACACGGGAGAGGTCCACATCATCCCTAACGGGATGATCACGAACGTAACGAATTACTCCGTGGGAACCGCATTGGCGGTGGTCGACTTGCCGTTTAGCAACTCAAGGAAGCTGGAGGACAGCGTAGAGCTGCTCAGAAGGGCCATGCAGCGCCTGAAAGAGGAGAAGGAGGGGATCCCTCAGGTTCCGAATGTGCTGGGCATTCAGTCGTTAACAGCGAGCGAGTACGTGATTCGAATTGCGGTGGAGTGTCCTCCAGCCATTCGATCGGAAGTGGAACGTCAGATCCACGCTTATGCCAAAGAAGCTCTGGAGCAGGAGGAGTTGGAGAACCAACGCGGGCATGCAGAGATCTAGGGTTCAATTTATTCGGAATAAATTAAAAATTCAAGAAAAGATCGGGGGATTGTGTGATGGAGCGGAAATCCTTTCAATTAGGCGATATTGTACAAATGAAGAAAAACCATCCTTGCGGGAGCAACGAAATGGAAATTATCCGGATGGGCATGGATATCCGCATTAAATGTATCGGCTGCAAACACAGCGTGTTGGTGCCTCGGGCGAAGTTCGAGAAGAATATGCGCAAAGTGCTCCGGTCGGCGGCTCTAGCACCAGAAAATACGGCGTCGGACGGGCAATCACCACCTGGAGAATAAGTAATTTATGGGATGAAGGGTACTCTCTATTGCAATCGGAATGAATTCATGGTACAATCATTCTTGCTGTGGAGAGGTACCCAAGAGGCCCAAGGGGGTTGACTCGAAATCAACTAGGCGTCGCAAGGCGTGCGTGGGTTCGAATCCCACCCTCTCCGCCATCATCTAAATATTGCCTAGAGACGAACTCTTACGTATGCGTAGGAGTTTTTTTGTTTTATGTATAAACTTATGCAAAAGCAAGAAGGACCCTTTCGGGTCCTTCCTGTGGTTGACGGCGAACTTTATTGGAAATTCTCTTCTCAGCGACAAACAGAAACATTCGATGTTTGCCTTAGCAAGCACGAATTAGGGAAGAGGGGTCTTCACTAACTCGTGATCTGACGCTTCTACAAGTCGTGAACAAGATCTCCTTGCGGTTTGTTTCTCGCGGAACCCTTTAACTGGACCAACGGAACCACACCTCTCTTGCTCGCCGTCGATTGTATTATGTGCAGGATTCGCGGTTTTATACACGCCGAGTAAAACGGAATGAATTGGTTAATGGACGCGGGCTTTCTCTTCTTTTTTCCACTTGCGGTTCTTGTTGGACGTCTCAGGGAATTTATCGCCCTTTTTCAACTTAATTCGCTTTGGATTTTGAATTTGCGTATGAAAGCTCCGCGCCTCACCAACCTCCACATATACCCCTGGGTTTGGAGCGCGCATGCCTTCTTCATATTCTGTTTGTTCACCCATACAGCGTTCCTCCTTTCGAACTTTAGCTTGGAATCCATGCTTATTGTTTGTCGAAGGGATGGAATCATGTACGGCAGGGGCCCGATAATTATTGACAAGCATAAATGAAATGAAGCCGATTTTGGGGCTTAGAGGAAACCGTACGAACGGATGAAAAGGGAAAGGCATATCAAACCCGCAGTTACAGAAAAGATTGGCTGCTTGCACACCCACGTCCAATTTGATATACTACAATGGTGCGAGTTTACTCTCGCTCCTTGCTCCTGAACGGAATACGTATTGGGGGCCATAGTCCAAGAGGAGGTGAATCAGAATGCGCAAATACGAAGTGATGTACATTATTCGTCCTGACGTTGAACAAGAAGCTGTTCAAGCTACAGTCGAAAAATTCCAAGGCATCATCCAAAACGGTGGTGAAATTACCAAACATGAAGTTTTGGGCAAACGCCGGCTTGCGTATGAGATTAACAAGGTTCGTGATGGAATTTACGTTCTCGTGAATTTCACCGCTGCTCCAGAAGTTGTTGCTGAGCTGGAACGCATCTTGAAGATTTCCGACGAGGTTATCCGTTATCTCATTACGAAAGACGTAGCCTAATTCAAGTTTGAGTAACCATTGCCCGAAGGAGGGGATTTGATTGTTGAACCGTGTCATTCTCATCGGACGTCTTACCCGGGATCCGGAGCTACGATATACGCCAGCTGGCGTAGCGGTAACTCAGTTTACGCTTGCTGTGGACAGACCGTTCACCTCGCAAGGGGGCGAACGTGAGGCGGATTTCATCCCGGTTGTCACCTGGAGACAGCTTGCCGAGACTTGCGCTAACTATTTGCGTAAAGGGCGGTTAACGGCTGTTGAAGGACGTATTCAAGTACGGAACTACGAAAATAACGAAGGCAAGCGTGTATACGTAACCGAAGTTATTGCCGATAATGTCCGTTTCTTGGAATCGAACCGCGAGGGCGGTGCAGGTGGCGGCGGTACGCGGGAAGAGTCACCGTTCGGAGGCGGCAGCAGCCGTGGCGGCGGATTCTCGCGCAGCAATCAGAACGATCCTTTCTCCGACGACGGGAAACCGATCGATATATCGGATGACGATTTGCCATTTTAACAACGGAAAGGACTGAAAAGCATGAGCTTCAAGCAAAGAGAAGGCGGAGACGACAAAAGACCGGCTCGCCGCGGCGGCCGCAACAAACGTCGTAAAGTGTGCTACTTCACTGTGAATAAAATTACTCACATTGACTATAAAGATACGGAGCTGTTGAAGAAATTCATCAGCGAGCGCGGCAAAATTTTGCCTCGTCGTGTAACTGGCACTAGCGCGAAATACCAACGCCTTTTGACGATCGCGATCAAACGCTCCCGTCAAATCGCATTGCTTCCATACACAACGGAATAAGCGTGATCAGTTAGAACAACAACCGAACCCTGAGGTTCGGTTGTTTTTTTGTTTCGATGCAAAAGGACGTAAGTCATAGAACTTCGCTTACGACAAATCCAAGTAAACCTATTTAGAATAGAGTCGATTTATGACGAGAAAGATAGAACAAACTCGAAAAATATTAACATCAACGGTACAGCACAAGTAAGAAAAATTAACGTTCAACTTTTTGTAAACGCTTCATATTAATTATTTCTATAAAATACTAGTAAATTAGGGTTAATTAGGAGCCAACAATCGACTAAAAAAATTATTGACGTAAGATATTTTCACATGTATTATGATCAATAATTGAACTGGTGCATATCCCTGATAGGGACCGGCTTAAGATGCTTATTAACCGATGGTTTATATCAAACCTATGTCACACTTTATTACAAACGGCTGACGTTGTGTCTCTGTTTTTAGGGTATAAGTCATGGGGAGATAGAGCCATAGGGGCGTAAGTGAGTTGTTTTGTCCAGGATTAAGCACTGTGAGAAGCAACTAGAGAGTGTTGAAGGGGGAGGTCGAAAGGAACATCCTGGCAAGAGGAAAGGCATGACGAACTGCACGTTCTCAACAATTAAACAAGGAGGAGTCAACTCACATGGTGGCAAAGAAGAGAAGATTATGGTCCATCTTACTTATTTTATCTCTTGTAGGTATTTTGTTTGCAGGTTGCAGTACCAATAACACAGCTTCCAATTCGCCGACTCCGACAGAGAACAACACAACTCCAGAAAACACAACGGAACCGGAAACAGAACCATCGGCAGATGAGCCGGTGGACGGAGGTACAATTGTCCTTTCAACTTTTTCGGATATTGTTACTTTAAATCCTATTTTTATTGGTGATACTTCTTCCGGAGATGTGGAGCAGTTCCTTTTCTCCAAACTGTACGATCTAGACCGTGAAGGAAATGTAGTTGTCGAGCCTTGGTCTTTGGCAGCCGAGCCTCCACAAATTTCTGAGGACGGTTTAACTTATACCGTGAAGCTGAAAGATACCGCAAAATGGAGTGACGGGCAGCCGGTAACGGCCGACGACATCGTATTTACATTTGATACGATTCGTAACCCAGAAACGGGTTCCCCAGCGATCAGCTCCTTCGATAAGGTAGAGAGCGTTACAAAAGTGGATGATTTGACCGTCAACATTAAGTTGCAATCCGTTTACGCTCCGTTCTTATATACGCTGGTTACCGATTTGGTCCCTTACCATGTGTTGAAGGATGTTCCTGTGAAGGAGCTTCAACAACATCCATATGGTACAGATCCATCGAAAACCGTAACGAACGGGCCATGGAAGTGGACAGAATGGAAACAAGGCGAAAGCCACACGTTGGATCTCGATCCAAACTACTGGGGTACGCAGAAGCCGCATATTCATCAAGTCATCTATAAAATTTATGCCGACCAAAACACCCAAGTTCAAGCCTTGTTGAAAGGTGATGCAGACCATATCAGCGCCATTCCGGTGACGCAGGTTGAAGCTGTTAAATCGAATAAGGATATTAACGTCATTCAAAAACCGGGTCCCACTTACGAATACGTCGGGTTTAACTTCGATCCGAAGAACTTCCCGGACAACTACGGTTTGTTCCAAAGTCAAAAGACAAGACAGGCGATTGCATACGCAATTAACCGTCAAGGGATGGTTGATAATGTCTTGAAAGGTGTCGGTGCGCTGATGAACGCTCCGTTCCTGCCGGACACTTGGGCGGATCCGAAGGATGCTGCTGTCAACTATAACTATGATACGGAGAAAGCAAAACAATTGCTGGCAGAAGACGGTTGGGTTCCTGGCAAAGACGGGATCCTTGAGAAAGACGGTCACCGCTTCTCCTTCGAACTGCAATATAACGCCGGTAACAGCCGCCGTGAACAAGTGGCTGCGATTATCCAGCAAAACTTAGCAGATGTTGGTATCGAAGTTACGCCTAAAGGCATCGACTTTGCTGCATGGATCGATCAGAACGTCAACCCAGGTAAGTATCAAGCCATTTTGTTGGCATGGTCTCTGAACAACCCGGATCCGGATGCAGAAAGCATTTATTCCTCGAAATACTTCCCGCCGGCAGGTCAAAACACCGGCTGGTATAAGAACGAAAAGCTCGACCAATTGTGGGTAGACGGATACTCCACAGTTGATCAAACGGAACGTCAAGCGATCTATAAGGAACTGGCGAAGGAAATCTCTACAGACTTGCCATATGTCTTCCTTTATCAATATGGGAACGCCATCGGTACGGGTCCAAGAGTTCATTGGAAAGAAGAAGACCGTCCAGAACCATCGTTGGGCTACGGATACTACTTCCATCTGATCAACTGGTGGGTAACGGAATAAGAAGAGCGGATACAGGAAATAGAACCGCAGGAGGGGGAAAGGGAGTATTCTCTTTCTCCTTCTCCCTTTCAAGCTCTCTTTTTATCCTGTGGTTCTATACCTAACTATGTTTAGGAGGATAAAAGATGACAGAATATCTGATCCGTCGCTTGCTGCAATCGGTCTTGGTAATTTTCTTGATTACCGTCGTGACGTTTTTGCTGATCCATGCCGCTCCGGGGGGACCGACCCAAATGATGCTTGCACCGGGGTTATCTCCGGAGGCATTCGAGCAGCAAAGACAGAATCTCGGTCTGGATAAACCCTTGCCGGTTCAATATCTCCGGTGGGTTGGGGACTTGCTGCAGGGTGACTTAGGGTACACATTCAAAAACCATTTGCCAGTTGGGGATTTGCTGTGGCCCCGCATCGGAAATACGTTCATTTTAATGGGCTCTGCTTGGTTGTTAACCTTGATTATCGCGCTCCCTTGGGGCATTTATAACAGTACGAAAGAATATGGATTATCTGATCAGACGGCATCCTTTATTTCTTA
>NZ_GG695971.1:38453-49192 GCF_000159955.1 Paenibacillus sp. oral taxon 786 str. D14
AGGTTTTGCTATGCCAACCTTCTGGTTCGGTATTCTTTTGCAACAATGGTTCTCGTTGGGCCTCGATTGGCTGCCTCTATCGGACATGCACTCTAGGGGGAAAGAAGACAGTCTTGTCGACCTATTCATGCATCTGGTGCTTCCGGTCACCGTATTGTCGTTAGGTTTCCTTGCTTCTTATATTAAATATGCCCGCGCAAGTATGTTGGAGGTCCTCGAAATGGATTACATCCGCACGGCTCGGGCGAAGGGTGTTAAGGAAAGAAAGGTCGTGTTCCGACACGCTTTACGTAATGCGCTTATTCCGATCATCACCATTTTAGGACTGGATTTACCGCTGCTCGTCGGCGGCGCTGCTCTTACGGAGAACGTATTTAACTGGCCGGGGATGGGGCGCCTCTATGTCGAGATGGCTACGGCGCGGGAATACTCCGTTCTAATGGCGATTACGATCGTTACTTCGGTTATGGTTATCCTCGGAAGCTTACTCGCGGATATTCTGTATGCGATCGTAGACCCGCGGGTTAAATTGGGTGGAAAGGGGACGAAAGCAGCATGAGTGATCTAAAGGTGACGATATCGCCAGGAGCGTCTCCCAACGTGCCAACTCCTGAGCCAAATCATGCGCTGGACCCCCGAAACGCGGTAGATGCACTTTCTGCCAAGAAGCCGCTTGGTCCTTGGGGGTTATTATGGAGAAAGTTTTCGCATAATCCCTACGCAATGACGGGATTAGTGTTGTTACTGATCTTTATTTTGGCTGCGATTTTTGCGCCTTGGCTTACCAAGTATGATCCGGCAAAGATCGATTTGATGTACCCGAATCTGCCGGCAGGGACCGATGGGCATCTGTTGGGCACGGATGAATTAGGTCGTGACGTTTTCACAAGGCTGCTGTACAGTGCAAGAATTTCCTTATTAATTGGTTTTTCCGTCGCTTTGGCTTCGGTTGTGATCGGGTCGATTATCGGCGCGCTATCCGGCTATTTCGGCGGATGGGTCGATACGGTCTTCATGCGGATCGTCGACGTGATGAACTCGGTACCTACGTTGTTCCTGAACATCTTGGTACTCGCGATTTTCGGATCAGACATGAAATATATGATTATGATATTGGCCTTCACCAGCTGGATGAGTATCGCACGGTTGGTGCGCGGGAACTTCCTTCAATTACGGGAAATGCAGTATGTTGAAGCCGCGCGTGCCATCGGGGTATCCAATACAGGCATTATTTTCCGTCATTTATTGCGAAACTCTACGTTTCCGATTATCGTGAACGCTACCTTGATGGTCGGTTCGGCGATTTTGAGCGAATCGGCGCTGTCTTACCTTGGCTTAGGCATCCAGCCGCCGGCGACAAGCTGGGGATTGATGTTAAGCAATGCGCAAGAATTTATGCTCGTTGATAAAATGCAGGCAGTTTATCCCGGCTTATGCATCTTGATCGTCGTTCTTGCGGTGAATTTCATCGGGGACGGCATCCGCGATGCGCTGGATCCAAGACAGAATCTGAATAAATCCCGGAGGAGGCTGGCAAAATGGCGGAGAAACTTCTCGAAATCCGGAAACTGACGGCGGGCTTCTTAACGGAAAATGGGGTCGTCAAAGCGACGGACCGGATCTCGTTATCCATAGACAAGGGACAGACGGTTTGCTTGGTTGGTGAATCGGGAAGCGGAAAGAGCGTCACCTCGCTCGCCATCATGCGGCTGATCGATTACGCCGGCGGAACGATCATGGAGGGCAGCATTAAGTTTCGCGGTCAGGACTTAGCCGCTAAGAAACAGGAAGAGATGCGGCAGATTCGCGGCAACCAAATTGCGATGATCTTTCAGGACCCTATGTCAGCGTTAAACCCGGTATTTACGGTAGGGGACCAGATTGCCGAAAGCTTGCGGCTGCATCAGAACAAGAACGCCGATGAGGCTTGGAGCATGGCCGTTAACCTGCTGAAGCTCGTGGGGATTCCTGCCCCGGAAATTCGCGCTAAGCAATACCCGCACGAATTGTCGGGCGGGATGTGCCAACGGGTCGTCATTGCCATCGCCTTAGCCTGCAATCCGGAGCTGCTGATTGCCGACGAACCAACCACTGCGCTGGATGTGACGGTACAGGCGCAAATCCTTGATTTGTTGCGGAAGCTGCAGGCCGAACTTGGCATGTCCATTCTGCTAATTACCCATGACATGGGCGTAGCTGCAGAAATGGCAGATCGGGTCGCTGTCATGTATGCGGGGGCGATCGTCGAGGAGGGGCCGGTGGAGGATATCTTTAATCAGCCTAGCCACCCGTACACTTCGGGGCTGCTTCAATCGATCCCGGGATTTGAAGGGGAACGGGGAGGCGAGCTGTACACGATCCAAGGGACGATACCGCCGATCGGTCAACTGCCTTCCGGCTGCCGGTTTCACCCCCGCTGCCCGCATGCGAAGGAGGTTTGCCGGCAGAAGGAACCACCGGAGTTTATGATCGGAGCAGACCACCGCGCTTCCTGTTGGCTCTATGAGGATAAGCCGGTAAGCAAAAGCGATGACCACAGCAGCAGAGATGAGGTGAAACCCGCATGACGACAGAAACGGCGAATGTAGAAGTAAAGCGACCGAGCGGTTTGAAGTCCGATGAGATTCTGGTAGATATCCGCGGGATTAAGAAGTATTTCCCGATTCATAAAGGCTTGCTCAGCCGGGTCGTTGGTCAAGTGAAAGCGGTAGATGACGTATCCTTAGCGATTCGAAAAGGGGAGACCTTCGGGCTCGTCGGAGAATCCGGCTGCGGTAAGTCAACGCTGGGACGTGTCATTCTTCGCTTGCAAGGAGCCACGGAAGGAGAAGTCATCTACCAGGGGCGGGACATTCATTCTTTACGGGGGCAAGAGCTGAGGAAGCTTCGGGAAGAGATGCAGATTATTTTCCAGGATCCGTTTGGTTCCTTAAACCCTCGTTTTCTAGTGAAGGATATCATCGGCGAGCCTTTACGTGTCCACCGCAACCTCACTGCCAAGCAAGTGGATGCTAGAGTTGTTGAACTGATGGAGCTGGTAGGGTTGGACGCCAGCCGGCGCAATCGCTATCCGCATGAATTTTCCGGCGGTCAGCGGCAACGGATCGGTATTGCCCGGGCAATAGCGCTGAACCCGAAGTTTATCGTAGCGGATGAGGCGGTATCGGCGTTGGACGTGTCCGTGCAATCACAGGTAATTAACCTGTTGATGAAGCTGCAGCGTGAGCTAGGATTGACGTTCCTCTTTATCGCCCACGGCCTGAACGTCGTTCGGCACATCTCCGATCGGGTCGGAGTCATGTATTTGGGTAAGCTGGTAGAGGTCGGAGAGACGGAGACGTTATTCGCTTCGCCGCTGCATCCGTATACGGCTGCCTTACTGTCGGCCATTCCAAAGCCGGTGCCTGGGCAGAAGCGGGAACGGATTGTGCTGCAGGGGGATGTTCCTTCTCCGGCGAACCCGCCTTCCGGCTGCCGCTTCCACACCCGCTGTCCGTTTGCCCAGGAGCAATGCTCCAAGGTGGAACCGCCATTGATTGAGGCGGCTCCCGGACGTCAGGTGGCTTGTCATTTCCCGCTGCAACCGGGGACCGTATTGGCCTAAACAGACGCCTTCTCGTAAGCAAAATATGCTGGTTGATTACGGCAGAGGCCCGATCTCCGGAAGGAGCGGGCCTCTCTTCTCTTTTCATCCCAAGCTTCATTGGTTGGTTGACCAGCATCTGCATATGCCGCATTGTTGTACCCGATTTCCCCGATGTGTTATAGTACAAAGCGGTAGAGTTGTTTTGAAGAATGCTAGACAAGAGAAGCGCGAATGAGCAGAAACGTAGTGCAATTGCAGATAGAGAAGGAAATCAACTAGATTGGCGATGGAGGCGTAAAATCATGATCGAACGTCGAAGTAGGCAGAAGATGAAATCAAAGAATAAACGCAAGAAAATCGCATGGATTGTGCTCATAATCCTGTTGGTGGCGGGAGCAGGGGGATATTTGTTCCGCAAACCGCTTGCTGTGATGGCCTTTGACTTGTTCTTGTCAGGCAAAGTCGAGGAGACGTTGGAACGCTCGTATTCCCCGCTGGAAGGGGAAGAGACCCGTCCGGTGGAGCCGGCGGAAGAGAAGATGAAGCCGTTCAGCACCCTGCTGCTGGGCGTGGATCAACGGAATAACGAGCCTGCCCGTTCCGATACGATGATCTATGCGGTGGTGCGCCCGGAGGATGCCAAGGTGTTGTTGATTTCTATTCCGCGCGATACCTACACCGAGATCGTTGGCAAGGGTGATGAAGACAAGATTAATCATGCGTATGCTTTTGGCGGGGAGAAGATGGCTAAGGATACGGTGGAGAATTTCATCGGCTATCCGGTTGATTACTATGCGGCTGTTAACTTCCAAGGGGTGCGTGACATTGTGGACGCGCTGGGCGGCGTAGAGCTGCCGATTACCAAGGATATCGTGAATAAACAAGCGGATCATGAGAAGTTTACGATTAAGGCGAATAAACCGTTGTACGACGGTACGGAGGCGCTCAACTTCGTACGTTACCGCGAAGACAGTGATTTTAACCGAACGAAACGGCATCAGGTGTTTCTGAATGCCATGGTTAATCGGATGTTAAAGCTGAACCAAGTGACAAAAATCCCTGAATTAATCAACCTGATGGGTGATAATTTTAAGACCGACCTGCCGCCTAGCCAAATTATCGAATTGTCCAAGAAGGTCCTGTTGGGAGATGCTTCTCCGCAAATTAGCGGCTTTACGATTATGGGCGAAGGCATGCGGATCAATGGGGTTTATTATGATAAAGCGAATGAAGAGGATGTCGATTTCGCCAAAGAGATGATCGACAACTGGCTAAACCCGGATACGGAGGCATCCGATTTGATTCTGCCGGAATCCCGTGATGCGGAGAAGGCGGATACGGAGCAAAACGGCGATCAAGGAACGGCGGCAAACACGAGCAAGAATGAGTGATCGTGGGGCATCATACCTTAGATTATAGTGTTAATATACCCTGATTTCAGACCTCGGCAGTCCGGTGTTCCGGCTGCCGCTTTCATGCCGCCGGCTCTGGAACAACTTCGGTTTCGAAACGTATCCATTAGGGGAGTCTGAATGAAAGGATGAGGAGGATTTCGTTCTCATGAATATAGCGTTTTTTCTACTTCCGAAAAATGACGTGGTCACCATGACGCTGGATTCCACGTTACGGCAGACGCTGGAGCGCATGGAGTATCACCGTTATACGGCCGTGCCAATCATCGATCACGATGGGGTGTACGTCGGTACGGTAACGGAAGGCGATTTGTTATGGCACATGAAAAATTCGAACGGCAAGATTAATTTTGAGACCGCTTCAAAGTTTCTCCTGAAGGACGTGCCGCTGAAGATGGACATCAAGCCGGTGCGGATTGATGCCGATATGGAGGATTTGATTAATCTTGCGAAGGTGCAGAACTTCGTACCGGTCGTCGATGACCGGTGCCGGTTTATTGGGATCGTGCGGCGCAGTCAGATCATCGAATATTGCGAGAAGTTCGTGACCCGCAATACGGCACAAACCCAATAAATCCTAAAGGTTTGCGTCTTTTGTGGCGTTTGCTATATGCTATAATGAAGAATAAAGCTTTTTTCGGGGAGGGTCGAAGCTGTCCGCGATGCAAAGGGAAATGGATGTAGCCAAACGTGCCAAAGTGATTGAATGGCTCAAAACGGAAGTAGTCGATCACGTATCCCGTTTGTTTAAAGCATTATGGGAAGGCAGCACGACACGGGTAACGGACAGTCTTGCCAGCCTGATCGTCAGCAGTTATATTTTGGGGCGGAGACTAGGTGTTTCCTATCGGGATATGGATGACAGCATCTTGGAGAAACTGAGAAAACATAAGCAGGAGGGTCACCAGCTCGAGGATTGGTATCAAGATATTTCTACCCTGGAAGAACATATGTCTAAGAGGTGAACCCATTTGAAGTTACGCTGGACATCGGTGGCCTGGAGCGCCGCATATTTGCTGCTTCTGTTGTCACTTGCAACTCCGCTGACCGTGATCACGATGTTTTTTCTGATCGTGCCGGGCATTTTGCTGTATACGACCTTGTCAACAAGAGTGTTTCTTGTGCACGTGGCGGCGGTCTGGCTGGCGGTTGCGTTGATCTTCGGCCCGCTGATCTTGCTGCAGGCCGTCTATTTTATCATTCCTTCGATCGTGATGGGCTATTTATATAAGAAAAGAAGCCCGGCGTTCCGCACGGTCATGGCGGGAGCCGGCACCATTTTGCTGGAATTTTTGCTGGTTCTGCTGATCAGCACAGTCTTCTTCGACTTTAATCTGGCTAACGCGATTGAGGACCTGGTGAATGCGGCCATGGCTCCGTTCACGAATGTCGCCGATAGCTCGCTGACCGGCACCATTGTCTGGTCGCCGGAGATGAGCCAGCAATTCTCCAGCCTGACGGTGCGGATGATTCCCTTTACGATGATCGTCTGCTCGTTGCTTATGGCTGCGGTAGCCCATGCGATCTCCCGGCCTACGTTGTCCAGCTTGGGTCATGCGGTGCCGAAGCTGCCGCCGATCCGCGATTGGCGGCTGCCGCGTTCGCTGATTTGGTACTATTTGATCGGCGTGTTGCTGCAGTGGTTTGGCGGAGACGCGGTAAGCCAAGGATTCCTGGGCACGATTGTGCTGAATCTGATGCCGCTGCTGCAATTTCTCTTTATGGTGCAAACGGCAAGCTTCTTCTTCTTTGCCGCCTATCATCGCAAGTGGAATCCGGTGATTCCGATTCTGCTCATTGTAGCGCTGTTGTTTATTCCGCCGCTTCGAATCGTGGGGATTTTGGACATTGCATTCCCGCTGCGGGATATGATTACGAGACCAAGACGATAGGGTGAGAAGGCATGCCAAATGTTTTGCAAAAACGTTGGTACGGTTACCAGACCGTATGGATGTTCATGCTTCAGTTGCTGCTCGTCATCTTCGTCTCCTACTTCAACTGGATCTTGGGGCTGGTGAGCTTATGCCTCGTGGGTGTGCTGACCTACAGCATGCTGCGGGCGGAGCGGCAGTTCCGCCAAGAGCTGATTCGATACGTGACCGATTTAAACTACCGGATCAAGCGGGTGGAAGGTGAGGCGATCAGTAAGCTTCCGTTTGGTTTGATCCTGTACAGCGAAGAACGGACGGTCGAATGGCATAATCATTTCGTGGCTGGCATGTACGGCAAAGATTCCGTCGTGGGCCAGCCGCTGTCCGAGCTGCTGCCGCAGCTCCCCTTACCAAGCCGCGATAAGAAGGATGGGGCGGGGGCTCGGACGACGGTCGAAGTGATGGTTGGGGATCGTTACTATGAGCTTACCATCGATGCGAACGAGCGGATTATTTATCTCCATGACATGACGGAGCTGGCGGTGCTGCGCAGACGGTATGAAGACGAACGGGCCGCGCTGGGCATCGTGCTGCTGGACAATCTGGATGAAGCCACCCAGGGCATGGACGACCAGCAGCGGACCGCCTTGATCGCCCGCGTGGCGACGGCGATTACGGAATGGGCCAAACAGTACCGCGTGTACCTGCGGCGACTGTCCTCCGAGCGATATCTGATGATTCTGAATCAGAAATCGCTGGACGAACTCGAGCAGAGCCGGTTCGTCATTCTGGACGAGGTCCGCGAAATGACCGCGGACCTGAAGGTGCCGATTACGCTCAGCATCGGCCTCGCTTTTGGCGCCGAGCGCTTCAGTGAGCTGGGCGAACTCGCCCAGTCCAGCTTGGATATGGCGCTCGGCCGCGGGGGCGACCAGGCCGCTGTCAAGGCCGGTCAGCGGCTCTCTTTCTATGGCGGCAAATCCGGCGCCATAGAGAAGCGGACGCGCGTCCGCGCCCGCGTCATCGCGCATGCTTTGCGCGATTTGATGCAGGAGAGCGACCGCGTCATCATCATGGGCCATCGCGTACCGGACCTCGACGTGATTGGCGCCTCCATCGGCGTGCTGAAGGCCGCCGATATGTACAAGGTCGAGGCCCACATCGTGCTGGATGGCCCGAACCCGGCGATTGAGCGCCTGATGGAGCGCATCAACAAAGAAGAAGCCTTGCTCCGGCGGTTTATCTCGCCGGAGCAGGCCATGCATTTGATGACCGAGCACACGCTGCTCGTGCTCGTCGATACGCATAAGGCTTCCATGACGATGGAGCCTCGGCTCGTTGAAGAAGCGAGCCGCGTCGTCATCGTGGACCACCACCGCCGCGGCGAGGAATTTGTGACCGATGCGGTGCTCGTCTACCTGGAGCCTTATGCTTCCTCGGCCTGCGAGCTCGTCACCGAGCTGCTGCAGTACATTCACGAGAAGGTGGAGCTCAGTCCGCTTGAAGCAACGACGCTGCTTGCGGGCATCACCGTCGATACGAAGCATTTCGCGCTCCATACCGGCTCGCGGACGTTTGAAGCCGCAGCCTTCCTCCGCCGAAACGGGGCGGACACGGTGATGGTACAGCGATTGCTGAAGGAAGATCTGCAGGAGTACATCGCCAAGGCCGATATCATCAAGCATGCCCGCATGATCCATGGGCATATCGCCTTGGCGGTGACGGAGCCCAACCGCAAGATTCCACAGCTGTTGATCGCGCAAGTCGCCGATACGCTGCTGAATATGACGGGCGTCCTGGCGTCCTTTGTCATTAGCGAGCGGCCGGACGGCTTAATTGGAATCAGCGCCCGGTCGCTGGGGAGCATGAACGTGCAGGTGGTCATGGAGCGGCTGGGCGGCGGCGGACATTTGACGAATGCGGCTGTTCAATTGGAAGGAACCCAGGCGGAAGCGGAGAAGAAGCTGCTCGCCGTCCTGGATGAAATAGAGAAGGAAGAGGGGTTGTTCGAATGAAAGTGATCTTTTTGCAAGATGTTAAAGGTCAAGGGAAAAAGGGAGAAATCAAAAACGTCTCCGAAGGGTATGCACAAAACTTCCTGATTCCGCGCGGGCTGGTGCGTCCGGCCACCGAAGGGAATGTGAAGACGCTGGAGCAGCAAACAGCAGCGGAGCAGAAGCGGAAGCAGAAGGAGAAGGAAGAGGCCATCGAACTCGGCAAGAAGCTGGAGGAGATGACCGTGCAATTGAAAGCGAAAGCCGGAGAAGGCGGCCGTCTGTTTGGTGCGATTACGAGCAAGCAGGTTGCCGAAGCGCTGGAGAAGGCTGGCGTGAAGCTGGATAAGCGCAAAATCGAAATGCATGATCCGATCCGGACGCTGGGTGTGACGCAAGTGCCGGTGAAGCTGCATCCCGAAGTGAAGTCGACGTTGAAGGTTCAAGTGACGGAGGAATAAGATGAGCGGCGATCTGTTTTTTGACCGGATCCCCCCGCAAAATCTAGAAGCTGAGCAGGCGGTACTCGGGGCAGTGCTGCTGCAATCGGAAGCACTCATTACCGCGATGGAGCGGGTGCGGACCGAGGATTTTTACGATAAGCCTCATCAATTAATCTTTGAAGCGATGGTTCAACTCGGCGAGGAAGGCAAGCCGATCGACCTCGTGACGTTAACCGCCAAGCTGAAGGACCGCGGTGAGCTGGAGGAAATCGGAGGCGTCAGCTATTTGGCCAAGCTGGCCCATGCCGTGCCGACGGCGGCCAACGTGGATTATTACGCGCGGATCATCGAAGAGAAATCGATGCTGCGGCGCTTGATCCGCACGGCAACGCAAATCGTCAGCGACGGTTATGCCGGCGGCGAAGACGTGGCCGACATGCTGAGCGATGCCGAGCGGCGCATTTTGGAGATTTCCAACCGCCGTTCGGGCAGCGGGTTTATCCCGATTCGCGATGTACTGATGGAAGTGTTCGAGCGTGTGGAGACGTTGCATCAGAACCGCGGGACGACCACCGGGATTCCTTCCGGGTTCGTTGATTTGGACCGAATGACGGCGGGCTTCCAGCGCAGTGACTTGATTATCGTTGCGGCGCGGCCTTCCGTAGGTAAAACGGCGTTTGCTCTGAACATTGCACAAAATGTGGCGGTACGCGCCAAAGAAACCGTGGCGATCTTCAGTCTGGAGATGTCCGCGGCCCAGTTGGTGCAGCGGATGATCTGCGCCGAAGCGAACCTCGACGCCAGCGTGATGCGGACCGGGGATTTCAAGAGCGATGATGATTGGGCAAAGCTAACGATGGGCATTGCCGCCTTGTCGGAAGCGGAGATTTATATCGACGATACCCCGGGGGTGACCGTGGCCGATATCCGGGCGAAATGCCGCCGCCTCAAGAAGGAACGCGGCCTAGGCATGATCGTGATCGACTACCTGCAGCTGATCCAAGGCCGGGGCAAGCCCGGCGAGAACCGGCAGCAGGAGGTCTCGGAAATCTCCCGGACGCTTAAGCAGATCGGGCGGGAGCTCGAAGTGCCGGTAATCGCCTTGTCCCAGTTAAGCCGGGGCGTCGAGCAGCGGCAGGACAAGCGTCCGATGATGTCTGACCTTCGGGAATCGGGTTCCATCGAGCAGGACGCGGATATCGTGGCGTTTTTATACCGGGACGATTATTACAACCAAGAGACAGAAAAGAAGAACATCATCGAGATCATCATTGCCAAACAGCGGAACGGCCCGGTTGGTACCGTTGAGTTGGTGTTCTTGAAGAACTTTAACAAGTTCGCCAATTATGAGCGGGCGCATGCGGATGCGTTTGCTGGCTAGCTTTAGCTGAATACAGGAATTAAGGACTGACGATATGCGTCAGTCCTTTTTT
>NZ_GG695971.1:50870-132429 GCF_000159955.1 Paenibacillus sp. oral taxon 786 str. D14
AGCCGGATGTAGATTGTTCCCCACACCCGGCTATTTTGCACGTATGAACTAAATCGTACGAACTAAAGGACGCCGTCAGGCGTTTTTCTTATGTTTTTTAATAGAAGAAATCGAAGCCCTCGATCATCGTCCCGTTCTCATTTGTGGGACAATTATGGGGCATTCTAGGACATCAAACCAGAAATCTTAACAATTTTCGACACATTCCATATCATGGAATATATGCCTGCGACTTATCTGTACGCGTTAAGAAATGTCTGTATAATTTAGAACTGTAAGGAAATGAAAATTGCGGAAAGAGGGTGTAATTATAAGTTTCAACTCACTGATCGGTCAAGCTTCTTGGGGCTCGTAATCCAGTAGAGAAATAAAAATGGGGGAGAGGATGGAGATGGAAATGAACGGCAAGCCAGATGTGCGGGATTGGTTCCCAAGTGAAGACGGAAATCCGGCACAGCGGAAGCGAATGTTAGATCTGATCGAACAACTGGTTCGCGGCGTGGATGAGTTGAAGGATCCCGATGGCGTTAACCTGAAAGGGGAGAAACGGCGGGATGCCAATTTTTACGGCCGGCTGGCGGCGGAAAGCGTGATCCCCAAAGAAGGTGCTCCGATGGAAAATGTCAACGAGGAGTTGCTCAAGCTGCTGCACGGCCATCCCTATCATACGAAATACTTTTTTACGAATATTTTGCCCATGGCTTCAATTCCCGGCATGCTTGGGACGCTGACGGCCATGTTGGTGAATGGGAATAACCTATGGGATGTTTATGGGCCAGCCGGCGCCGAGGCAGAGGTTCGGGTCATCGCCATGATGTCCAAGCTGGTCGGCTACGATGCCGAAACCAGCGGGGGATATACCACGTGGGGCGGGCAGGGGGCCGTCTTTTCCGGCCTGCGTATTGCGATCGCCAAAGCAGCACCGAATGCGATGAAGCAGGGGGTTCCCAACAACCTGTTCGCGTTCTGTTCCGAGGCAGCTCATTACAGCTTGCTCAAGTCGGTGGAAGCCACCGGGCTCGGCAGCGATCGACTGGTGAAGGTCAAAACCTTACCCGACAGCTCCATGGATATTGCCGATTTGAAACGGAAACTGGAGACGGTCGCCCGAATGGGAGGCGTGCCGGTATATATCGTAGCTACGACAGGAACGACGGATGCCATTGGGATTGACGATATCAGCCAAATTCGTGCCGCCGCGGAGGAAAACGCGGAACGGTTTGGTTTGCCATGCCCGCATATCCATGCGGATTCTGCCCTTGGCGGTTTCTTTGCCTTCTTTAATGACTACGATATGGAACAAAATCCGCTGGGGTTCAGTGAAGGCGTTCTCGCCATGCTGGAGCCGATCCGGCGTAAAATGCAGATGCTCTCGCTCGCGGATTCCCTGTGCTTTGATTTTCAGAAGCTGGGCCAGGCTCCGTATGTCTCCAGTTTGTTCCTCTTGAAAAATGCGGCCGATCTCAAGCTCATGGATCTGGATGCGGAGGATACGCCGTACGTAGGTCACCGGGGATATGGCGAATACCATACCGGCTATACGTTGGAATGCTCCCGTATGGCAAGTTCGATCAGCATGTACAGCTTGTTGCTGTCCTTTGGTACAGAAGGGTATCAGCGCTTGTTGGGGCAGTTCCTGGAAGTAAACCGGGTGTTCCGCGAGCAGCTGACAGCAGAAATTCCGCAGGCAGACATTGCGAATCCAGACAATCCGGGCATCTCTACGCTGATTCGCATCTATTTGCCGGGAAGCCCGAGGTTTGCCGACGAAATCGAGGGGACGTGCTCCGCACGGGAGATCGAGCGCAGCAACCAGCTTAACGAGCGGTTGTTCGAGAAACTGGGGGAACGTCGCGACCGGATGTTCTTTGGCGATACGAAGAAACATCTGTTGGTGGGCTCGTCCGAAGGGCGGGAGATTCCGCTGTACGTGAGCAAATTTTTCGTGATTTCGCCGCATACCCGGCCGGAGCATGTGCATGAAGTCGTGCAGTATTTGAAGGAATGCATAACTGAGGTATGTGAAGCATCTGGCGTACCGGCAGTGAACTAAGCAATGACCTAAACAATGACCGCAACATATTAATCAATCCAGGAGATGAACTCGCAGTGAAAGATAAAATAAAACGTTTACTGTTCGGACATATCTCTTCAAAGATCATGTTAGGTACGACAGGTTTGCTCCTGATCGCGGTGCTTTGCTTCATCGGGCTGCTCACCATCGTGAATTCCACGCTGAGCGGCAAGCTGAAGAACGAGCTGGATCACCGGCTGGAGAGCAATATCCGCATCGTACAAAGCGAATTGGAGCGGATTGAAGGCAATAAGCTGGAAATCGACGGCATCGACAGCCCGCTGTATCAAGAAACCCGTGAAGCGATGGACCGGCTGAAGGAATTATACAATTTGGAGAACGTGTATATTTTGTCCAATGACGGCGGCACGGAGCGTATCATCGCTTTGTCTGACACCGAAGGCGACTATAATATGGAGTATCCGTTCTCCGAAGAAATGAAGCAGGCCATTGCACACGATCAAAAAACGATCAGCAGCATTTATAAAGATGAGTTTGGCGTACATAAATCGATATTTGTTCCATTAAAAAATGCAAACGGTACGACCACAGGGCTGCTGGGGATCGATCTTGATGCCTCTGTCATCCCGGAAACCGCCTCTGCGGTGCTGCGGTACAGCACCGTGATCACCATTCTCGTTCTCGTCATCGGCTTGCTGTTCGCTTATCTGCTGGGCCGAACGATTGCGAAGCCGATCAAAACACTGGTGCATGTGACGGAACGTTTGGCGACCGGCGATTTGACCCAGGAGATCGAAATTCGCAGCCGCGATGAGGTCGGCCGGCTCGCTGAGGCGTTTGGGAAGATGAGCGGCAATATGAAACAGTTGATCGGACATATCTCCGCGTCGTCCCTCGAGGTATCGGGGACCAGCGCCCAGTTGATGCAAGTCGCCAAAGAATCCAGCGAAAGCGCGCAGCAGGTGGCGGTTTCGATGAACAATATGAGCGAAGGCATTAACGAAGTTGTGGAATCGATCGCTCACAGCTCGGCGTCGGTGCAGGAAATCCAACAACAACTAAACGGCGTCGTCACCGATGTCAACACGATGCAGTCGATCGCCGAGAAGGTCAGCAAGCAATCGTCCGAGGGGCAAACCATGGTGGATGAGACGCTGCGTCACATGAATAAGATCGAACAGGTGATGCAACACTCGGAAACGATGGCAGGACAGCTGGAGGAGCACTCACGGGAGATTGGCGAAGTGATCAACATGATCACGGAGATCGCTCAGCAGACGAATCTGCTGGCGCTGAATGCCTCCATTGAAGCGGCACGGGTCGGTGAATTGGGCCGCGGCTTTGCCGTCGTCGCCGGCGAAGTCCGCAAGCTGGCCGAACAATCGGCTGTAGCCGCCTCGTCGATTACCGAACTGGTCGCCGGGACGCAGGAAAATAGCCGGCTCGTTATCGAAAGCATCGGCGAAGGCAGCCGGGCGATCGAAGAGGGCCAGGAATGGATGAGCAAGACGCATCAAAATTTCCGGGAGATCTTCCAAGGCATCAGCGATTTCTCGGCCCGGACCGATCAACTGCTGCAGTCGCTGCTGCTGGTGGAAAACTCCTATCAAAGCATTTCCGCCTCGGTGCAGCAAATTTCCGGCGTGACGCAGGAGCAGGCTGCTTCTTCTGAGGAAGTCGCTGCAGCGTCCGAACAACAAAGCGCAGCCATGCAGGAAATCGCGGGGGCGATTCGTCAGCTCTCGGCATTGTCTGAGAATTTGCAGCAGGCCGTGGCGATCTTTAAATTATAAGCAAGATTCGTGTTTTGTTTAGCTATTGAGGTGCCATTGCCAATCCGGGCTTCGCTTGGATTCGGCGAGGCATCCTCTTTTTTTGGAAACAGTAATTCCGAACATTTGTAAAATTAAACAGAAACATCGTTCGCTTTTCAATTTGACTTTAAAAATGGAGCCTGTTAAACTGGTATTGCTGCGTTAAAGCGATAGATGGTCGGGTTGACGTTAGCGGCGCGTTTGTTAGCGCGTACAATTTGGAGGAAGTGTCGGATCAGCCTAAGGTTGGCGGAAAGCCATCCGCAAGACGAAGGCTGTCTTTTGCAATGTTCAAATACAGGTGCTTGACGCACCAAGCGGGGGAATGTACATGTCAACGGTAGTCGTTGTAGGAACGCAATGGGGAGACGAAGGTAAAGGTAAAATCACGGATTTCTTGGCGGAAAGCGCCGATGTGGTGGCCCGTTATCAAGGCGGTAACAACGCCGGTCACACCATTCTTATCGACGGCAAGAAGTACAAACTCACCTTGATTCCGTCAGGCATCTTTAATCAAAATAAACGTTGTGTCATCGGCAATGGGGTTGTTATCAACCCGGCTGCCCTGATTGATGAAATCAACTACGTGGAAGAGAACGGTTTTAGTACGAAGAATCTCGTGATCAGCGATCGGGCTCATGTGATTTTGCCGTATCATTTGGTCTTGGATAAGTTGGAGGAAGAGCGTAAGGGAGAGAACAAGATCGGAACGACCGGGAAAGGGATCGGGCCGGCATATATGGATAAAGCCTCCCGCAGCGGGATTCGGATCGCTGATTTGATGGATGCCGAGGAGTTTGAAACGAAGCTGCGTCACATCATGAAGGAGAAGAATCATCTGATCGAGACCATTTACGGCGGGCAGCCGCTGGACGTAGAGGAAGTGCTGCAGCAGTATCTGGAATATGCGGAAATCCTGCGTCCGTACGTCGCGGATACGTCGGTGGTTTTGAACGATGCGATCGATGCCGGACAGAAGGTGTTGTTCGAGGGCGCGCAAGGCGTCATGCTCGACATCGACCAAGGGACCTATCCGTTCGTGACATCGTCCAATCCGTCGGCCGGCGGGGTTTGCAACGGCAGCGGCGTAGGACCTACGAAAATTCATCAGATCATCGGGGTGGCGAAAGCGTACACCACCCGTGTCGGCGACGGTCCGTTCCCGACCGAGCTGTTCGACGAAGTGGGTGACATGATTCGTGAGACGGGCCATGAATACGGAACGGTTACCGGGCGTCCGCGCCGGGTAGGCTGGTTCGACAGCGTGGTGGTCCGCCATACGCGCCGCGTCAGCGGCTTGACCGGGCTGTCGCTGAACTCCTTGGACGTGTTGACCGGTCTCAAGACCGTCAAAATCTGCACTGGCTATAAATACCGCGGTGAGATTATCACTCACTATCCGGCTAGTCTCAAGGTGCTTGCTGAATGCGAAGCGGTGTATGAGGAAATGCCAGGTTGGTCGGAGGATATCTCGGGTGCGAAAACGCTGGAGGATCTCCCGGAAACAACCCGGAATTACGTCCGCCGGATCTCGGAATTGACCGGTGTGCCTATCGCGATTTTCTCGGTTGGCCGTAACCGCAGTCAAACCAATCAGGTGTTGCCGATTTACGAATAATCCAATAGGGTAGACGATTCAGACGATCTCTAAGCCGCCGAACGAGCGATGTGTTCATCCTTGGGTAGGCGGTTTCTTTTTCTAGTTTAGCCTCCTAGCTTAGGTTGAAATCTGGTTTTGCCGTCCATACTGAAGGTTGAGAGACTAGATTCTTAGGCAGTAGGAGGAAACAAACGATGAAATGGCTCGGATGGATCTTGAAATTATGCGTAACGATCGTAGCGGTTAGTTTATTAACCGTGGCCACAACGGGATACATCGTCAATTCGTACATCCAATCTTTACTCAGCAGTTATAACCTGCCGATCACCGCACAGACCCCTAGCTTCAGCGGGATCATGAAGGGCATGCTGGGACTAGGCGGTGCCTCAGACCGTACGGATCAGGCGAAAGGTGAAGACGATGTGGTAGACAGCACTGGGGACAAAACGAAGGACGAATTGGCAGATTCGTCTGGCGGTAGCGGGGAGAGCGGCTCCTCCGGGGGGACGGCAACGGAGACGAACGGAACCCCGGCTAGCGGGACAGGTACGGAGGGGAAGGACACCAACGCAACGGATGAAGATGCACCGGAGGATGCTTTGCCGGTGATGGGCGGAATGAGTGGCGGAGAAGCATTGGGCGAGGATCAGCAGGTGGTCGTGACGCCGGATGATCTCGTGGCCAAGAAGAAGGAACTGCCGGATCAGCAGAAGGAGGAAATTTTTGCGATCCTTATGAAGAAGCTGCCACAGGAGGAAATGCAAATGTTGACCGTCGCCCTGGAAGGTGGTTTGACGGAAACGGAAATGATTAACATTGAACAGGTTCTGTCGAAACATTTGGATAAAACCGAATACGCCAAGGTCATGGAATTGTTAAAAAAATAATTTGCTTCAATTGCCTGATCCAAAGGGAATGTCAGCGTTAACATTCACAGGATTGTAAATTCAATGAACCGGCCTTTCAGCTGCCAAAACCGTGAGAACCCGCTTGTTAAGCGGGTTGTTTGCTTTTTGACCCAAAGTTGAAAATCTTCGCCCCGCTGTGTTAAAGTTAACAATAGCGACAAAAGGTTAAAATTTTGAAACCATTTCAAGTCGAATCGAGTCGATGGATAAAAGGAGATCGGTATGAAAGGTTTTACGGGAAAACGCTGGCAGCTGTGGCGCGTGAACGCTTCTCGGACGCAAGAGCAACACAGCCGCCCGGAAAACGATTCAGAGATATCCGAACCAGAGAGCGGGCGAAAATGGCGTGATCTTCTTATGCCCCGCAAGCTTGTCTTAGCCGGAGCCGCCGTGGTAGTCATTGCCGGAGTGGTCTATTGGGGAGGGCAGCAATACGTCAAGGCGAATACGGTATCCTATTACCGGGTTTACGTCAGCGGGAAGGAAATTGGCACGATCGCAAGCGAAGCGCAATTACAAGCTCTGATTGAACGCAAGGAGCAGGAATATAAGCAAAAATATCCGGATGTGGAGATGGCGGTGAATACCGAGGGCATCACCATTAAGCCGGAGCAGGCCTACAAAGCCGAAGTGGATGCTGAGTCCACGCTCGACGAGCTGTACGGGATGCTAACCGGCTACGCCAAAGGTGTGGAGCTGAAGGTGGACGGCAAAGTGATCGCCGTGGTGAAGGACCAGGCGGCCGCCCGAGAGGTTCTGGACCGGGTGAAATCGACATATGCACCGGATGTGGCTGCCAGCACGCTGGCTGCCAAAGTGAAACGAACCGGCGGCAGCAAGTCAGCTCAAGTGAAGACGAAGGCTTCCAACGCGACGTTGGAAACGGTGGAAATCGCCGAAGAGGTGAATCAAGGAGAGGTCAAGGCCGATCCGAACAAGGTGCTGAGCCCGGAGGAAGCGGTACGAAAGATCCTTCAAGGGGACGAAGAAGCAATTCAATATGAGGTACAGGAAGGGGATACGATCTCATCGATCGCGGCCCGTTTTGGTGTGTCTCAGAAGGAGTTGTTTGCGAACAATCCCGGGGTTGAAGAGCTGACGCTGCAAATTGGAACGTTGCTCAACGTGAAGGCGGTGCAGCCGGCCCTAACGGTTCGCACGGTGGAGCATGTGACGGAGGAAATTGTTACTGAACCGCAGGTCATCGTTAAGACGAACGCAAGTATGCGGGCAGGAGAGACTAAAGTGATTTCTCCCGGCTCCAGCGGCCTCAAGACGATGGAGTACCGAATCACGAAGGAAAACGGCATCGTTGTGAATGAAGAGTGGCTGGGACAGGAAGTCACGAAGAAATCTTCGCCAAAGATCGTCGTACGCGGTACGAAGGTCGTGCTGGGCGAGGGCACTGGGCAGTTTGCTTGGCCGGTATCCAGCGCGAAAATGACAAGCAGCTACGGCGAACGTTGGGGACGGACCCACAAAGGCGTCGATTTGGTCTCCTCCAACCGCAGCATTCTGGCTGCCGATGACGGGGTCGTCTCCTTCGTTGGGACGAAATCGGGATACGGCAACTGCATCATCATCGACCACAAGAATGGCTATGAAACGTTGTACGGCCACTTAAGCAAGATCAGCGTGAAGAAAGGTCAAATCGTCGAGAAGGGCGAAAAGATCGGCGTCATGGGCAGCACCGGGCGCTCGACCGGCACGCATTTGCATTTTGAGATCCATAAGAACGGCAGCATTCAGAATCCGTTAAAATATTTATAAGATGCGAGTCCGCCACCCGTAAGGGAGGCGGGCTTTTTTTGGGGACATTGGTCGCCGACTCCCTTTTTGAGGATTATCCCGTTGCATCAGGAGGTGGAAAAAGTGGAACAGCCCCTTCTCGATCAACCTCGTCTCTGAACAAAAGGGATAATCATGCAAAGCGATGTGAGAAAGGGGCATAAGGGTAGGAGATGAACGCGCGCTGCCAATCGTTACCGTCTCTGAAGATAGCTGATGCGGTGCCAGATATGGTAAGATAGAGGGAGCAAAAGCCCATGGCTGAAAGTTGGGGTGAACTTGATTCATGCAAGGAAAAATTCTGGTCGTGGATGACGAGAAACCCATTGCGGATATTTTAAAATTTAACTTGGAGAAAGAAGGCTACGAGGTCGTGCTTGCCTTCGACGGGATTGAAGCGACTCAGCTGGCCTTCTCCGAACAACCGGACTTGATTCTGCTCGATTTGATGCTGCCCGGCAAGGATGGAATGGACGTGTGCCGGGAGGTGCGGGCGAAGCTCGAGACGCCGATCATCATGCTGACGGCGAAGGACGGAGAGATCGATAAGGTGCTGGGCTTAGAGCTGGGCGCTGACGATTATGTGACCAAGCCTTTTAGTACCCGCGAGCTGTTAGCCCGGGTGAAGGCGCAAATGCGGCGTCAACAGAAGGCAGCTGCGGCGGCTGAAGGTGCGGAGGAAACGAAGCAGGGCATCAGTCTGTTCGAGCTGTTTATCGACACAGATATGTATACGGTCTATAAGAACGGCGAGCCGCTGGACCTGACGCACCGGGAGTTCGAGTTGATGCATTACCTGGTGAAGAACTCTGGCAAAGTGATGACCCGCGAACACCTGCTGCAAGCGGTGTGGGGCTTTGAGTATTTTGGCGATGTTCGCACGGTGGACGTGACGATTCGCCGGCTGCGTGAGAAGATCGAGAAGGATCCGAGCAAGCCGGAATACATTTTGACGCGGCGGGGATTGGGGTATATGATGCGGAGCTCCAAGGCGGGTGGACTCTAGAATGAATCTGCCCTCTTTTTTTCGCACGATCCAGGCTAAACTGATTATTATTTACGTGCTGCTCATCCTGATTGCCATGCAGCTGATCGGGGTGTATTTCGTGAGCGCGATGAAGACCTCGCTGACCAGCAACTTCACCAAGGAGCTGCAGGAGCGGGCGGAGCTGCTCTCCGTGTTGGCGGCACAAAACCTGGGCGTGACTGGAGAGTCGGCGGAGGAATCGTTAGAGAATTTGCGTGTATTGGTTAACAACCTGTTTAATATCGGCGGGGCCGAGATTCAGGTGCTCGATGCGAGCGGCAAGGTGCTGACGACGTCCAAGCCATCCCACGCCGATTACGTGGGCACGAAGAACACGCAGACGGTCGTGAGCCGGGCCCTGCAGGGCATCCGCGATAACGAGGAGTACATCATCGACGAGGACAACGTCCGGAAGAAAGTCGTCGCCAAGCCGGTCGTCAGCGGCGGGAAAATCGTCGGCGCCATTTACATTGCGGCGTCGATGAGCGAGCTGTACAGTACGATGGAGCGGATCAACAATATTTTTATATCCGGGATCTTGCTGGCGTTGGGGTTGACGGCGGTATTAGGCGTGATTTTGGCGCATACGATCACCTCGCCGATTAAGGAGCTGACCCGGCGCGCCACGGCGGTGGCTGAAGGGCAGTTCCATCAGAAAATGCCGGTGCTTGGCAATGACGAAATCGGCCAGCTTAGCAAGGCGTTTAACTACATGACCAGCCGGCTGCGCGATGCGCTGGCGCAGAACGAGGAAGAGAAGGAGAAGCTCGCTTCGATCCTCACGAACATGAGCGACGGGGTGATCGCCACCGACGAGACAGGCCGAGTCATCCTGATGAACCGGCGTGCGAGCGAGATGCTGGGGACGTCGGATACGGATCTCGATCAGGCCGATATCATGTCGCTGATGAACCTGCCGGATGAGGAATGGGACGTGCTGGAGCAAGGAACGATGCACTCGACGATCCTTGAGAATACCGGGCCGGACGGCGACGTCTTCTTGATCCGGGTGACGTTTACGCCGATTCATCGGCGGGAAATCGGGATCATTGGAACGATCGCCGTCCTCCAGGACGTCACCGAACAGGAGAAGCTGGAGGCGTCGCGACGGGAGTTTGTGGCGAACGTGTCGCACGAGCTGCGGACGCCGCTGACGACGATCAAGAGCTACACCGAAGCGCTGGAGGATGGCGCGATGGAGGATCCGGAGCTTGGGCCGCGGTTCGTGTCCGTGATCCAGAGCCAAACCGAGCGGATGATCCGCCTGGTCACCGACCTGCTGCATCTGTCGCGGTTCGACTCGCATGAGGCTGAGTTGCGGAAGCAGCCGACGAACGTGATGGAGATGCTGGAGGATGTGGTGGACCGGTTTTCTTTTCAAATGCAGGAGAAAGAGATCAAGCCCACGCTGTTTATCGCCAATGACGTGGATACGGCCTGGATTGACCGCGACCAGATTGACCAGGTGCTGGACAATCTGATCTCCAATGCGATGAAATATACACCGGAGGGCGGCGCCATCGCGCTGGAAGCTCGCTTGACCGAAGACCGTCAGCTAGCCATTTCGGTGCAGGATACCGGAATCGGGATTCCGAAGAAGGATCTGGACCGGATTTTTGAACGTTTCTATCGCGTCGATAAGGCGCGTTCACGGAATATGGGCGGGACGGGCCTAGGCCTATCCATTGCCCGGGAAATTGTACGGGCGCACGGCGGGACCATATCTCTGCAGTCCGAATTGGGCAAAGGCACGAAGGTGACCTTTACGCTGCCGGCGGAGAAGCAAGGAGGCGAAGCGCGGTGAAGGAGAAGGTCAAATCGCTGACGCTGGCCTTGCTGGTCGCGTGCAGTTTGGTACAGAGTTATTTTCTTATCTATCAGTTGCCGGGCAGCAATCCGGTGGTCAAGTCGGAGAGCGACTATATCCGTACGGAGAACATGGGGACAACCCTGGAAGCGGATGTGATGCTCTTTCCGGCGCAAATCGCCGTGCATTTGGGCGAGGAACGGCACACCGTGTTTTATCCGGATTCGACGTTCTACAAGTTGATCTACAACCGGCTGAAGGGCCGCCAGTTCGACGGGTTCCAGCGATACGACATCGATAATATGAATTGGACGGACATTCGCAGCAAGGATATCGGTGTGGAACTGGACTTTGGCGGAGGCGTACCTGTGGAGCTGCTGCAGAAGGTGATGCAGATCGCGCCGGACCCGCTGTTTGACGCGGAGAGCGTTAACCGGCTGATGATCTTTAACTCGGGAAGCGACGATCAGGTGCGCGTGTTCTTCTTTAGCTCGCGAGGCGACGTGGTGTACGAGGCAACCAAGGCCGATTTGACGGTGCAGGACGTGCAGCAACAGGTTGATTTTGGCAAGGATTGGGTGCCGTATACGTTAACGGATGGCTATTATGTCCCCGAGAAGTCAATTGATTTGGTCGAAACCGGCTTGAACATCGGGTTGTATACGACGGAGCAGATGCAGCGAAGCTTGTTCTTTGATCCGAGCATCACCCGGTACATCCGGGAAAAAGACGGCTCCGAAATCTACACGGACAGTAAACGCAGCCTTCAGGTTAAGCAGAACCGGAACTGGATCAACTACACCGATCCGGCGGCTCCTTCAGCGGGCGAGAACAGCCCAAGCAAGAACGTGCTGTCGGCGATTGACTTCGTGAACCAGCACGGCGGCTGGAACGGCAATTACCGGTTGGAGCAAACGACCGAAGGAGTTGAGGAAGACCAGCATCGGGTGGTGTTCCAGCAGTATTACGGAACCGGGCAATTTGGCTCCTTCCCGATCATCGACCTGTCGACGTTCCATTACGGAGCGATCACGCTGGAAATGCGTCAAGGCACAATCACCGGCTATGAACGGTCGTTGATTTACGGCTCCGGCGGCAGCTGGGAGAAGAAAGTCGTCTCTCTGCCCGGCGGCAAGGCGTTGCGGGAGAGCATTGCGGCGCTTAAGGCGGAGGCGCGGATTGCCAACTTATATCCGGCGTACTTGCCTTCTCTCACCGAGCAGGGGCTGCTGCTGAAGCCGACTTGGGTAGTCGAGCTAAGCAACGGCGCGACCCGGGTGCTGAGCTTGGGAGCGGTGGAGAAGACCGGAGCGGATGTGGACACGGGTGCAGGTTCAGGAACGGCTACGAAGTAGTGTGCGTGGTACTCGCGTAAGGTTGGCGCGGATGGGCTTAGAGCCGAGGCAGTGGCGTTGAATGTGCTTCTTAATCAGAGACTTAATCTGAACGAAAGGGGGGTGAACCATGGATTGGGGACGGGCGAAAAACGTGTTGATCTACGCCTTTTTGCTGCTGAATCTGGTGCTGGGCTATCAACTGTGGAACGATCTGCGGGAGCAGGCCGACTCCAACCTGGATATCACCGCCCTGGAAAATAACACGCAGCAGGCGATGGATGAGAAGAACATTCGCGTGCTCGCCAAAATTCCGACGGAGACGCCGGAGCTGCCCAAGATCGCTTACCGGTTCTTGGACGATTCGCAAAGCGGCAAGCTGATCGAACTGCCGGTGCCGGTGGACAGCAGGCTGATTTTTGCACCGCGGGAGTTAACGGCTGCGTTGAAGGACAGCATTCCGGACATCGGGGATTACCGCTATGACGAAGTGGCGAGCAGCGCAGACGTGTTCGTTCTGCACCCGCTGGTGGACGGGAAATGGCCGCTCTTCAAAATCGAGCTCAAGCTGTTGGGCAGCAATCAGAAGATCATTTCGTACCAGCGCCGTGCGATTGAGATCAGCTATCCGGAGGAAGAGAAGCCACAGCGTGTGCTTTCGGCCTCCAAGGCGCTTGGCAACTTGATCGAGAACTTCCTGCCGGAAGGCTCGGTTGTGACCGAGGTCGAGTTAGGATATTACGGCGAGGTGTTCGATTCGGACGCGCATCTGCCGGCTGCTCCGGCATGGCGATTTATGCTGGAGAGCGGCAAGGAGTATTACGTGCAGGGCATCAGCGGTGATGTCATTAGTCCGAATACAGAGAAAACGAAGGAGTAATGGGAGATTATGGGGATCCGATTTTCGGTGCTGTCGAGTGGTTCGACGGGAAATGCAACACTGGTGGCCAATGGGGAAGTCACACTGATGATCGATGCCGGCTTTAGCGCCAAACGCATCGAAGAACTGATGATGGAGCGCGGGGTGAGCGGGCAGGATTTGACAGGCATTCTGGTTACGCATGAGCATTCGGACCATATCAAGGGCTTAGGCGCGGTGGCGCGAAAATACAATCTGCCGGTATACGCTAACGAAAAGACGTGGGCAGCCATGGAAAAGGCGATTGGGAACCTCGCAGACGACCAACGCTGTATTCTGGGGACCGGAGAAACCCGCGATTTCGGCTCGCTCCGCGTGGAGTCGTTCGCCATCTCGCATGACGCCGCTGAGCCGGTGGGCTACAACTTTTACGACGGCAAGGAGAAGCTGAGCGTATGCACCGACCTGGGCTATGCCAGTGACAAGGTGAAGGAAGCGATATATGATGCCGATGTGCTGGTGCTTGAGGCGAATCACGATATCGAGATGCTGCGGATGGGACGTTACCCGTGGAACATCAAGCGGCGTATCCTCGGCGACTTGGGGCACTTGTCCAACGACGCGACCGGGGAGCTGATGAGCGAGATTCTGAACGGCCGTCTGAAGCGGACGTATCTGGCCCACCTCAGCCGCGAACACAATATGCTCGATCTGGCTAAGATGGCGGTTCGCAGCGCCATGGAGGATCGCGGCTGCTTCTTCAAGGACAGCGAATTCAAGCTATGCGATACGTACTATGACCGGCCGACGCCGTGGGATGTGGTGAGCGAGCGTTAGCATATATTGTATATGATTTTTCGAATATAATGTGTTGCGGATAGAGGAAAACGGTGAATTGTATTCGATTTTTCATATAGAATCGGGCCGATTGACCTTTCGAGGCAAGAATGTGTATGAAAAATCGAATAGATTGGGTTGAAATCGCCGAAACTGGCGAAATGTATTCGATTTTTCGCATACATTTACCGCGTAGACAAGAAGACCGCCTGGTTGGGATGGGATCCCCAGGCGGTCGTTTTTATTATAGCTCCCACCCCGGCAAATACGCCTTGGTGTTGTTCAGCATCGTTGTGAACAGCTCCTCCGCTTGCGAAGGAGTCAAGGTGGAGAGCAGCGGGTCGTTCAGGAAGGCGCGGAAGGCTAAGTCGCGATCCTTGGTTAAGGCTGCTTTCAGAATCGTCTCCTGGTTGTAGACGTGCCGGGTAACCAGATTGTTGATGTCCTCCGGCAAGCTGCCCGCCATCACCGGCTGGACGCTGTTCGCACCGAATACGGCGTTCGTCTCCACGACGGCGTTCAGCGGCAGTGAAGCCACTTGACCGCGGTTCGGCAGGTTGACGTTGGTGATCATCGGGGCGCTGGCACCGGTCAAGCTAAGCAGCATGGCGATCCCTTCCTCGCCGCTGGATTTGAGCGAGAACGTCTCCTCGCCGGCAACAAGACGGCGGCTGCGCTCCCGCAGCTTCTGCAGATTGTTGATCCGCCAGTCGACGGTCGTCAGGCCGAATTTCCACTGCTTTACGTGCTCGGGGCTTCGCAGATACCAGGTGTTTGGCATAAATTCGGCCAAATGTCGGTCACCGGCAGCGGCGATCAGGCCGAAGCGGCGGAACAGGTCGAAATGAATGCGGTTCGCGGATGCAAAGCTGTTGTTCATCCAGTGGTCTTTTTGCCCATGGGTACTAAAGCCTTCTTCGGCATATTTCTCGGCAAAAGCCTGATATAGCGGGAATAGGTCCGTACCGCGATAGGAAGCACGGTCCAGCCAAGTGAAATGGTTAATCCCCAGCACATTTACCTCGATCTCTTGGCGCCGGACACCGGTTACCCCCGTCATGTCCTCCAGCATCTCGGCAAGCAGCTCCTGCGTGCCGAAGACCTCATGGCAGCAGCCGAAGGCTTTGATGCCCGGGAACACCTCGTACAGCGTGCGGGTCAGGACGCTCATCGGGTTCGTGTAATTGATGACCCAGGCGTTGGGGGCATGGTCGCGAATTGCTTCGGCGATTTCTACGTACATCGGGATACTGCGCAGCGCGCGAATCGCTCCGCCCGGGCCGACGGTATCGCCCACAGACTGGTAGATGCCGTAAGCCTCCGGTGCGTGCACGTCGGAGCGCATCTCCTCGAACGTTCCGGGAAGGATGGAGATGATGACAAAGTCGGAACCCTTGAGCGCTTCTGGCAATGTCTGCACCGCTTCGTAACGCCAGCGTCCCACCGCATCAGGATGATCTTGTAAACGGTTACCAATGATCTCATTTGCTTGGGCTGCCTCAAAGTCGATATCGTATAAGGCCACGTGTCCCGAAAGCGCCGGTTCCAGAGCCAAATCGCTCATTAATCCCCAGGCCCAGCCGCGGGAACCGCCGCCGATATAAGCGATCTTCAAATGTTTAACCATTGTGGCTTCTTGCATATCGTTCACTCCCTTGATTGATGTTACAATAAACATAGAGCAAAAATAGAAAAGTTACTGCACGAATTTTGTTAATTTGAGCTGGCATTCTACATTTTTTGCTGTCGAGAGACGAGCGTGTTGGGAGGGGAGCAGAATGACGTTGGAAGGGCAGTTAGCGCCGATTCGCCGGATGCTGTTCATCGAGGCAGCGAAGCAGCCCGGGCGGTTCTCGATGGATGGGGAGCATTTTCACGATGCGTGGGAGATTTATTATCTGGTGTCCGGGGAACGGTGTTATTTCATCAAGGATCAAATCTATCGCATCGGTGCAGGCGATCTGGTGTTGATCCCGGTGAATGTGCTGCACAAGACATCGCCATCGGGGAAGCTGTCGCAGCCCCATGAGCGGATCCTGGTGAATTTCCGTACGGAGGTGGTGAGCGCGCTGCTGCCCGGGAGGGAGGAAGAGCTGGAGCAACTTTTTGCCAAGTATCCGGTTCTGCGTTTAAGCGCCGAGGAGCAGCAGCTTGTGCAACAGCTGTTAGCTCGTATGCTGGCAGAGCAGAAGCAGCAGGCAGGCGGATATGAGGAATATTGCCAACTGCTGCTGGCTGAGTTGCTGCTTAACCTGCTTCGCATGGCGAACGCTCGGCCAAACCATGATGGGGAAGAAGGGGGCGGGAAACGCCCCTACCGGGAAATCGCTGAAGTCGCCCGCTACATCAATGCGCATTACGATGAGAATCTCAGCTTAAGCGATCTCGCCAATCGATTTCATCTCAGCCCGTATTACCTCAGCCATCTCTTCCCCAGAGTTACCGGGCTGACGCTGGTCGCTTACATTAACCGCGTCCGCATCGAGGAAGCCTGCGCGCTGCTGCGCGAAACGGAGCTGCCTGTGACCGAGATCGCGTACCGCGTTGGCTATCAAAGCGGCACCCACTTTGGACGCGTGTTCAAGAAGGCCAAGGCGGTGTCGCCGCAAAGCTACCGGCGCGAGCAGCGGATGCTCAGCGGCGGGGCGGGGGTGCGGTAAAAGGGAAGTGGTACAGGTTAACGTAACGACCTTAACCCGCATCATCGCCGCTCTTCACTCGCGCTCGGTCAACGGCCGCTCTTCTACCGCGGGCACGGTTAACTCCACCATCGTGCCCAATCCCGGCTTGCTGCGCATCCGGAAGGTAAATTCGTGCTCATAGGTTAATCTCAAACGCTTGCACGTATTATACAGTCCGACATGCTCCGTCCGCTCCTCGTCGGAATGCAGCCGCTCCACGAGCTGGCGCAGCTCCTCTGGCGGGATGCCGCAGCCATTATCGATTACGGTAATGAGCAGCCGATCCTCCTTCCGCCGGAATTTCACCTTGATCAGGCCATGTCCGTCTTTTTCCTTAATGCCGTGGTAGATGCTGTTCTCAACCAAAGGCTGCAGCACCAGCTTGATCGTGTACAGGCGGGTGATCTCCTCCTCGTAGTCGAACTGGACGTCGAACTTGTTTTTGTACCTTTTTCGCTGGATATTGACGTAGCTGACGGTGTTAGCGATTTCTTCGCCCCAGGTGACGATTTTGGTCGGGTCGCTGAACGAGTAGGAGAGGATATCGGACAAGTCCTCGATCATCTCGCTGGCTTTGTTCGGCTTGCCGGTCAAGGCCACGGACTCCCAATACACCGAATGCAGCGTGTTGTACAAAAAATGCGGATTGATCTGCGATTGCAGCGCGAGCAGCTCCATGACCTGGAGGCGGTATTTTTTCTCCAGCAGCTGGGTTTTGATGTACCGGTGTTCGATAAAATGGGTGATCATGTTCTGGATGATATAGGAGTATTCGTCCCGAACCTTCAAAGGCGGCTTCAACGGCACGCAGCTGTCGTCGGCCGATTTGATCAAGGTGCGAATCATCTTGAGCTGCTTATAGTTGCGGCGGATCAGGTAAAACGTCAACGCAAACCCGCAGGCGACCGCGATCACGGCGAACACCAGCGTGTAGTTGAAAATACGCGTTGGCGTTTTGTATAACTCGCTGTGCGGGATCACCGAGACGTACTTCCACTTGTACCGCTCGGATTCAACTTTGGTCACGTTCACCTTGCCTTGGGGCGTGTCCATATCGAAGAAGGACGCCGGATTTTCGGCAATGGACCGGAGTTCGCTCTCCTGCAGCCGACCGCCGTGATGATTAGAGAAAATAACGTGGTTCTCCTCATCCAACACAAACAGCTGCTGGTCCGGGTACTTGGTGATGTCGTCCAAAATGCTCTCGATATACTTCGGCTTAATGTTCAGAATGATTGCGATCTTTTGCGGCACCAGCACGTTATAGAAGGTGACGATCGGCGTCGCGTCCGATTCGAAATCGTAAAACTTGATGTTCCGCCGCGACGTCCATTTGGCCGGCGGTCCGGTATAGTCCATAAAAGCATCATACCAAGCGGTATCATAAAAATGATCCAGCGTCACCAGTCCCCCCACCGACGACAGGAAACGCTGATACGGGTTGTCGACGTACAGGTAAAAGGATTGGATATACGGTTTCGCGCTCGTAAATCCGTTGAGGAAGCTGGAGATAATCCGGTATGAAGTGGAGCTTTCGTAGGTGTAATGCGGATTTTTCAATACGGCCGAGAGTTCGTTGAAGATCGCGGTATTATCGTAAAGCGCCAGATACAGCGTATCGATTTCGTTTAGGATCATCTCCAGTTGGGTCTGCGATTGATGAAGCAGGAAGCTGCTGTTCTGGTTGATGTCTCGCTTGATGTCGTGTTGTGTCGTCAGGAAGGAAAGCGAGCCAAGCAGGACGATGGGCACGAGCAGCGGAACAAGAAACGCGGTCAGCTGTTTGGCGAAATATTTATCTCTCATGGGCTCGAGGGACCGTTTCGGAATTCGCTGGGCGTTTGACCGTAATAGCTTTTAAACGTCCGCGTGAAGTTTTTGGCGTTGCTGTAGCCGACTTTTTCGCTGATTTCGTAGGTTTTGTAGCTCACGTCCCGAAGCAGAGCGGCTGCCATTTCCATTTTTGTCTGCAGCACGTAGTCGGAGAAGTTTTGTCCGGTTTTTTGCTTGAAAAAGAAGCTAAGATAGTTGGCATTCATATGCACAAGCCTCGCGACCTCCTCAAGGGAGGCATTTTTATAGTTGGCTTTGACGTATTCCTTGATCTTCTGGATAATGAGGCTTTCGCCGCCTTGTCCGGGTGCGGAGGGGTTCGGCCCCAGATCTTGGTTTTCCGCAGCAGCCTCTGCTTCCAGTTCCTCTTTGATCTTGCCGAAAACATCCAATAGCACATGATATTTGGCCGGCTTCAGAATGTAGTTGATGACGCGAAAATGCAGGGCCTGCTGGGCATATTCAAAATCCCGGTATCCGCTGAGAAAGACGACCTTAATCTGCCGCCGGTGGTTGTACAGCTGCTCGGCCAGCTCGATCCCGGACATCACGGGCATCTTAATATCGGTCAGCACGATGTCAACGCGCTCGCCTTCGGCGATCAAACGGAGCGCTTCTTGGCCGTTGTTGGCCTGGCCGACGACCTGAAAGCCTACTTCGTTCCACGGAAAATAACTCGACAACGCTTCGCGCGTCTCCGCTTCGTCATCTACGATTAACAGGTTATACATTCGCTCACCCCGGCTTCTATGAAGTCAAATGTAATGGCATACATCGATTATAGCAGATCGCCCGAAATTGGTTGTAAGCGTTTAAACAACGGACCGCAAACATGTGAAAAAACGATTCTTTTTATAACAAGAAGATACCTTGGAGTAAAATTTCCGCGAAATGTGATACCTTTTTCTAAGGACAGCTACCTTATCGAAGGGCCGAAGCCGATTTTATAATAAAAGCGCTTACAAATTTAGTGAGTCCTAAGGGGGAAATGAATGATGGGAAGAAAAAAAGTTTGGGCGCTGGGCTTGGCCATGGCACTCCTTCTCGCACTTCTGAACGGCTGCTCATCCGGAGGGAACGAGGCGGCAAACAACACCTCCACTTCAGTCAATAACGGATCAAGCGAGAATGCCGGGGATACGGGGAATCCGGTGACCTTGCGTTTCAGCTGGTGGGGCGGCGAGGATCGTCATGCGGCTACGCTGGAGGTGATCGAGGCGTATAAGAAAATCGCGCCCAATGTCACCATCGAGGCGGAATATCAGGGCTTTGACGGATACGAGCAAAAGATCAAAACCCAGCTGACCAGCGGCACTTCGGCTGACATCATGCAGCTCGACCTGCCGTGGGTCCAGGAGCTGGTGACGAAAGGCGACTTCTTCGTCGATCTGAAGACGGTGGGAGATTTCGATGCCACGGGGTTCGATCCGACGTTCCTGGACAACTTCGGCGTTTATGACGGCAAGCTGGTGGCAGTGCCAACCGGCGTTAACGCCTACTGCTTGATCATCAACAAGACGCTGGCCGATCAGTTAGGCATCCCGACGGACATTCAATGGGATTGGGATACGCTTTACGAGCAAGGCAAAAAGCTGCATGAAGCCGACAGCGGTAAATACCTGCTGCTGGCCGACCACGCGGCGTTAACCCAGGATTTCCGGACGATGCTGAAGCAGCGTACGGGCGAGCAATGGATCAAAGAGGACTATACCGTAGGCTTTACGAAGGAAGATGCGGTAGCCAGCTTCGAGTGGCTGCAGAAGGCGATGGAAGCGGGGGTGTACCAGCCGCTGGGTGAAGCCGACCTGTTCTTCGGGAAGCTCGATCAGAACCCGAAATGGATCAATCAAGAAATGCCGATGACCACGTCGATGAGCAGCACGCTGCCCACGTTGAAGACGGTACTGCCGGAAGGAACTGAAATTGTAACGGCGCTCCCGGCGATCGCCAAGGATGCCAAAAACACCGGCGTCGTCGTCCGTCCGTCGCAGCTGTTCGCGGTCAGCCAAAAAAGCCAACATCAAGAAGAAGCCGTGAAGTTCCTCAACTGGTTGATGAACGATCCAGAAGCGGCGGTGATCCTGGGCAGTGTCCGTTCGATTCCGCCTGTGAAGTCGTCGCAGCAAGCTGCCGTGGAAGCCGGCAAAATCGATCCGGCGATTACGAATGCGGTGGAGCTGGGGCTCGAGAACGCGGGTCTCGTGGACAACAGCATCTCTAACAACTCGGAGGTTGCAAAAATCCTTGAGGACGTCATTCAGAAGGTCAGCTATAACAAAGCCACGCCGGAGCAGGCCGCCGACGAGCTGATCGCCAGCTTAACGTCCAAATTGGCCGAAATTAAAGACCGTACTCAATAAACAGGTCGTAAGCGGTAGGAGGGAGAGGGTCCGTCATGATTAAACGCAAGCGGAACTATCAGTATGTCGGACTGCTGTACATTTCGCCATGGATCATCGGGTTATTGCTGTTCCAGTTGTATCCGTTCTTGTCTTCGTTTTATTACTCGTTTACGAATTACAACATGGTTAGCGCCCCGACATGGACGGGTTGGGACAATTACGTCAAAATTTTTACGGGGGACCCGGAGTTTTACCAGTCCCTGAAGGTCACTGGCATATACGTGGTGCTGGCCGTTCCGGTCAAGCTCGCCTTCGCCTTGTTTATCGCCATGCTGCTAAGCGCGAAGCTGAAGGGCATCAACTTCTTCCGCACGGTGTATTATCTCCCCTCCATCCTGGGGGGGAGCGTGGCGATCTCCGTCCTCTGGCGTTTCCTGTTCATGAAGGAAGGGGTCGTGAACGCCATGTTGGCCCGGCTCCATCTCGGTCCGGTCGATTGGCTGGGCAGCCCGGATGTGGCCCTGTATACGCTGGGCTTGCTGACCGTGTGGCAGTTCGGCTCTTCGATGGTGTTATTTTTGGCCGGTCTTCAGCAAATTCCGAGCGAACTGTATGAGGCCGGATCGATTGACGGCGCCTCCAAAACGCGAATGTTCTTCAAAATCACCATTCCGCTCCTGACGCCTATCGTCTTGTTCAACCTGGTGATGCAGATGGTCAATGCGTTCCAGGAGTTCACCGGTGCCTTTGTCATTACCGGAGGGGGACCGCTGAAATCGACTTATCTGTACGCGTTGAAGCTGTACGAAGAAGCTTTTACTTTCTTCAACATGGGTTATGCGTCGGCGTTGTCCTGGGTGCTGTTCGTGATCATCATGGGCGTGACGGCGGTTATTTTCAAGAGCTCGGGCAGCTGGGTGCATTATGAGGATGGGGGGCGATGACATGAGAGCAGGCGTTAGTTTGAAAAAAACATGGGCGAACTACCTCTTTCTGATCGTGCTCGGTTTCATCATGGTGTATCCGCTGCTGTGGTTGTTCGCTTCTTCGTTCAAGACCAATGCGGACATCTTTGGCTCAACGAAGCTGCTGCCAAGCAGCTACGTGTGGGATGCCTACTCACTGGGCTGGCAGGGCACGGGCCAATACGGGTTCCAGGACTTCTTCGTGAACACGTTTATCTTGGTCGTGCCAACTGTGTTGTTTACGATCCTCTCCAGCGTGTTGGTGGCGTACGGGTTCGCCCGGTTTCATTTCCCATTGAAGACATTGCTGTTCTCCATCATGATCGCCACCTTGATGCTGCCCAACGCTTCGATCATGATTCCCCGGTACATTTTGTTTAATAAGCTAGGGTGGCTGGATTCGTACCTGCCGTTTATCATCCCGGCGGCCTTCGCCACCGGCGCGTTCTTCGTCTACCTGATGATCCAGTTCATCCGCGGCTTGCCTCGGGATCTGGACGAAGCGGCGACGATCGACGGGTGCAACTCGTTTACGGTGTTGACCCGGGTGCTGCTGCCGCTGTGCAAACCGGCGATCTTCTCGGTGGGGATTTTCCAGTTCATGTGGACGTGGAACGACTTCTTCAACTCGATTATCTACATCAGCAGCGTGCGGAAGTTCACCGTGTCGCTGGGGCTGCGCTTGTCGCTGGACGCCTCGTCCGCGGTCTCCTGGAACCAGGTCATCGCGATGTCGGTCGTCAGCATCGTACCGTGCATTCTGCTGTTCTTCCTAGCTCAGAAATACTTCGTTGAGGGGATTTCGACAACGGGGTTGAAGGGGTAAAAAATAAAATCCCCTCCGTCCAAAACCGGAGGGGATAATGACTTATTTAAAGAAGTTCGGCAAATACTCTTTGTTCGCTTCCAGCATTTCATCGAGCAACTTGATGGCGACGCCGACGGATGGAACCAGCGGGGTGACCACGCAGTTAACCTCGATGCTGGCGTCGTCCGGTAGAAAATCGAGGATGCCATTGTTAGCCACGTTCATCGTCTGAATTTCGTTCTTACCGTTATACAGCGAACACATCAGGTTTACCGCGGCCTCCGAGTAGTAAGCACCGCCGCGTTGCTCCAGCTGCTTCGGCTTCTCCTTCAGCTCGACATCGCTGTAGAGCTTGAACCGCTCTTCTTCAACGCGCTTGACGACCTCGGCGCGGTTTTCCCCTTTCTTCAGAGATTCCAACTGCTCCTCGAGCATTTCGTCCGTCATGTAAAAATACTTCAACCAGTGCAGGTGATTCAGGCCAACGAATTCCGCATACACCCGGTCCGGGGTCACGCCGTACTTACTGGATACTCGCTTGATTAAGCCGATTGGAGCGTTACAAAGGCCGATGCTCTTCACGGGACACGGGTTGCAGCTGGCCGCGTTCGTGCCGGTGCCGCAAATCAGGGTTGTCAGAGGAAGGAGTTGGGGATTTACGGCTGTCCTATGTAATGTAAGATCACATCTAAAAAATGAAAAACCAGCCCGTATCTCGCCGTGCTTGGCGGATCAGGGCTGGCTGGTTATCCATTTTAAACGGTGGGATAGGGGGGCGGGGTCATAAATCCGTCGATTTCGAGCGCTTTTTTCTCGATCTCCTCCCGGGTTAAGATGCCCTTCTCTATAAGCAACTCCATGATGGCGCTTAAGGTCACGAGCTGGTGATAATGCTCTTCCTTCATATCCGCCAGCTTGGCGAGCACATTCACTTCGTTCATCGGCGTGGAATAATAGGAATCCATCTGATTACCTCCTTCAGGCAGCCGTGCAAGGCACACGGTTGAATGATTTTTCTTTTGGTCTGCGATGGGTAAAGCCCACGGGATGTGGGTAAAATTGCCGTTTTTTCCCTGATAGAAATCTGCTTCTAAACCATCAAAATATGGTAAAATAAATCTATCAATCTATCGCATTAATATAGTGTAGTCATGGGCAAGGTCAAACATTCCAGTTTTCAGAAAAAAAAGCGGTAAACTTCTCAAATTTCAGGCAACCTATCTTCGGTTCATGACGTTAATAAAATTAAGGATACGCATGAATATGGCTTTGCTGTATTGGCATAAAGTTGAAGGGGATCTTTGCCTGGGGCAGATGGCATGTCGATGCCAGGCCTTTTGGGAAGGCATGATGGAGGGGGAGAATAGAGATGGGATGGTTTGACGATGACTTTTATTCCACCAAGGTTCCGGGGCGTATGCGCTTGTCCGAAGGCGGCAGCTTGCGGCGTTGGCGCGGTAGGCCGCGTAGGCATCGCCTGGAGCTGTCCACGCTGCAGATCTCTTTAATCTCTTCCGTTCTTAGTGCGGTAGTGGCCGTGCTGTTATTCAGTTTCATTACGGGGCTTCCTTCTTCATCGAACCGCCATGTTGCAACCAGCAGTGCGGTGTTGCTCTCGGATGCCGGCGATCCTTATGACCGGATCAGCGCGGCGGCGGCCAAAGTGGCGCCCGCTGTGGTGAGCATCCTCAATCATGGGGAGCTGTCGGATGGCGATCCGGAGCAGGCGGCGCTGGGTTCGGGTGTGATTTTTAAGAAGGAGAAAGGAAAGGCCTTCATTATAACGAATACGCATGTCATTAGCGGTGCAAGCGATCTGGAAATTGTGACGAGCGACGGAGCCTCGCGTAAGGCAGAAGTTGTCGGACAGGATTCGATCAACGATATTGCGGTGCTGGCCATCGACGGACAAGGCATCGATACGGTGATCGAGCTAGGTGATTCGAAGAAGCTGCGGGCCGGAGAAACGGTCATTGCCGTCGGCAATCCGCTGGGCCTTGGAGGGACGCTGACCTCCGGGATCGTGAGCTATACCAGCCGGATGATTCCGGTGTCGCTGAACCAGGATGGCGTGTACGACTGGGAGCAGGAAGTGATCCAGACGGACGCGGCGATTAATGAGGGGAACAGCGGCGGAGCGCTGGTTGATTTGAACGGCCGGCTGATCGGCATCAATACGATGAAGATTTCCGATACGGGCGTTGAGGGATTGGGTTTCGCCATCCCGGTGAATGAAGTGATGAAGACGGTCGACGATTTGCTCCTGCACGGCAAGGTAGTTCGTCCTTATATGGGCGTGTACACGTTGGACCTCAACAACCGCTATTCTCCGATCACTGACGAACAGCGTGAGGATCTCAACCTGCCGAACCATGTCACCGCAGGGGTGATCGTCTTGGAGGCCCATGGCCCAGCGCTGAAAGCGGGACTGAAATTAAACGATGTCATTACCCAGCTCGACAAGCAACCGATCAAATCGACGTTGGAATTGCGCCGGTACTTGTATGAGCATAAGAAGGTCGGGGATGAGTTGGAGGTTACGTACTACCGTGACGGCAAGCTGGAGAAAGTGACCTTGGAGCTGACCGATAAGCCGTCGGAGGCGGAAATCGAACAAGGGTTAGACGATAACGAATAAACATATTCCATGGAGAGATTCCGAAGTCATGACAGACGTAGATAGAAGCGACTGGAGTGGGGGAGGAGTCTCTTTTTTTGCGGGGAGCTGAAGGAGGATGGAGATGAACGGAACCAATTCGTTTTCGGGTAAGGATCGGCGTCACCTGTTGGAGCAAATGGCCAATCCGGCTGAGCCGCTGGACCTATTGGTCGTGGGCGGCGGGATTACCGGGGCTGGAATCGCCCTCGATGCGGCGGCGCGGGGGATGCGGGTGGGTCTTGTGGAGATGCAGGACTTTGCCGCGGGAACATCAAGCCGTTCGACGAAGCTAGTCCATGGCGGCTTGCGTTACCTGAAGCAACTGGAGATCGGCGTTGTGGCGGAGGTAGGGCGCGAGCGGGCGATCGTCTACGAGAACGGCCCGCATGTGACAACGCCGGAATGGATGCTGCTGCCGATTTATCGGGGCGGGACGTTTGGCCGGTTCAGCACGTCGCTGGGGTTGCGCGTGTACGACTTCCTCGCGGGGGTGAAGCGCGGGGAGCGGCGCAGCATGCTGTCGGCGGCGGAGACGCTGGCGAAAGAGCCGCTGCTGAAGCAAGACGGTCTGCTGGGCGGCGGGTACTATGTGGAGTACCGTACGGACGACGCCCGTCTAACCCTTGAAGTGCTCAAGGAAGCAGCGGCCCGTGGGGCGATGCCGGTCAACTATACCAAGGTGACCGGGTTTCGGTACGAAGGCGCGCAGCTGGTGGGCGCTGAGGTGACGGATCTGGCCGAGGGGCGGACATATGAGTTGCGCGCCCGGAAGATCGTCAATGCGGCGGGCCCGTGGGTGGATGCGCTGCGCGAGATGGACGGGTCAAAGCAGGGCAAAATGCTGCAGCTGACCAAAGGCGTGCACCTGGTGTTCGACCAGGGGCGGTTTCCGTTGCGGCAGGCGGTTTATTTTGATACGCCGGATGGCCGCATGGTGTTTGCGATTCCGCGCGATGGCAAGACCTACGTGGGCACAACGGACACAGTGTACCACGGCGAGATTCATCATCCGCGGATGACGGAGGCGGATCGCGATTATATCTTGGGTGCGATTGACGGCATGTTTCCCGGGCTGGCGATCACGGCGGCGGACGTGGAATCCAGCTGGGCCGGCGTGCGGCCGCTTATCTACGAGGAGGGCAAATCGCCTTCGGAAATTTCCCGCAAGGATGAAATTTGGGAGTCCGCGTCCGGCCTGATCACGATCGCTGGCGGCAAGCTGACCGGCTACCGCAAGATGGCGGAGCTGGTCGTGGACCGCGTGGCCGCCAAGCTGATGCGGGAATACGGCCGGAGCTTCACGCCCTGCGCAACCCGGCTGCTGCCGATCTCCGGCGGGCAGGTGGGCGGCTCGCAGGGACTGCTCGGCTTCGTGGCACGCAAGGCGCTGGAAGCGGCGGAGCGTGGCATCCCGAAGGATCTTGCCGCTAAATGGGCGGCTAGATATGGATCCAACGTGGACCGGCTGTTGGCTTTGGCCGACGATGCTGCGGCTACGGGCGAGCCAGCCGACTCGGCCGGTGCAGCCCGGCTCCCGCTGGAGGTAGCTGTTCCGCTGAGGTATGCCCTGGAAGCGGAGATGGCGATGACGCCGGTGGATTTTTTTGTGCGGAGAACAGGGGCTTTGTTATTTGATATCGCATGGGTGCGGCGGTGGAAGGAGCCGGTCGTCGATGCGATGGCCCGGTATTTCGACTGGCCGGAGGACGTGAAGCGCCGGCGGGCGGAGGAGCTGGAGCAGGCGTTGACGGAGGCGGTTTTTCCCGTAAGTGAAGAGTAAATCGTTTATTACAGGTGCAAGGATTTTGCCCTCGATCTGTCGAAATACATCCAAGAGAGCAAGCAAAGAGATCGAAGATGGAAAGAGGGCAGGGGTTCATGAAGAATGGATGGAAGCGCGGGATTCGCGGATTGGTGATTCTCGCGGGGTTAGGAGCAGCCTGGTTGGCTGCGGGCTCAGCGGTTCAAGCGGCTGCGGTGGACTTTAAGGATGTACCGGCATCCCATTGGGCTTATGACAAGATCATGTGGGCGAAGAACAACGGTGTGACCGACGGGTATCCGGACGGCACGTTCCGCCCGGCACAGTCGGTGACGGAAGCGGAGTTTCTGAGCATGCTGGTGCGGGCCTATCCAGAGATCAAGCTGGATAAGGTGAATGAGCAGGAGGCCTGGTATACGCCTTATTACAACTTGGCCTTCGAATTGGCGTGGCCGGTTAGCGACAAGCCAAATGAGCCGATTACGCGCGGATCGGTGGCTCGGTTGATGGCGGCTTTTTACGGGCAGAGCTTGAGTGAAGATGAGGCGGTACAGTGGATCCTTGCTCAAGGCTTGGCCCAAGGGAAGAACGGTGCCGGCGTAGAAGGCTTCGCGCCCAAGGACGCGGTGTCGCGGGCGGAAGCGCAGACGTTCCTGTATCGGCTCAAGCTGACGCTGCCCAAGGCGACAAGCCCGGATCTGATCAAGCCGGAGATCCAGCTGCAAGGCGTGAGGATCGGCGATTCGACGGACCGCGTGATCGAGCTGCTCGGCGAGCCGGCGCGTAAGGATGCGACCAACTACGGACTGGAATGGTACATCTATAATAAGGATTACAAGCATTATACGCAGGTTGGCGTAGCGGGCGGCAAGGTCGTTGGCTTGTTTGGCAATCATGACGAGTGGCAGTTTGCTCCCGAGGCCGAGAAAGGGCTGGAGAAGTTGCGGAGCAGCCTCGCGGCAATCTGGGACAAGAGCGAGCACCCGCCGCGAGAGTATGTGGAGACGTATACGCCGAGAGGGTTGTACATCAATCTGTACCTGGACAAGCACGAGAAGTACCGCGTGGACGGGGTGCTGCTGATGGACAAGAAGTTTACGGAGAGCCATGTGTACGCCCCGAATACTCCGGAGTCGCTGAAGGCGACGGAGCGGGAGATTTTTGACCTGACCAATGCGTTTCGTGCGCAACGAGGCTTAGGCGTGCTGAGCTGGAATGAATCGGTGGCTGAGGTGGCTCGCGCGCATAGTCGGGATATGGCGGAACGGAATTATTTTGAGCATGATAATCCTGAAGGGAAGTCGGCCGGCGACCGCATGATGGCTCGCGGGATTCCGCAGTTCCGGGCTTGGGGCGAAAATATCGCCGCCGGTTATCTGGATGCGATCGACGGGCACTATGGCTGGCTGAATTCCTGGGGCCACCGGGAGAATATGCTGGAGCCCGTGTTTACGATGCTGGGTGTTGGTGCGGTAGACGGACTTAGCAGCAGCGATTACAGAACGTACTACACGCAAAACTTCTATACGCCGCTGTAAGCTTGGCTAAGCCTGGCCGGGTCTGCTCGGTTGTCAGAGTAAGATCGTTGGTTTTTTTGGCCAGTAGGGGGAGGAACCGCTTGCCGGAAGTGACCGGGGCGGTTCCTTTTTTGTACGGAGTATGGTAGAAAAGATAAAGGATAACCTGTTAATACGTAAGTCGGCCGCAGGAGTGCGGTACAGAGAAAGGATGCTTTGACTATGTACGTCGTTTGCAAAGATCATGTGGAACTGGCCATCGATATGTTCGTGGATGAGTTTGAGGATGCCCCGGATGTGGTCGATTTGGAGCACACCAAGTTTATTGATTGGGAGCCGCCGGTAAAATGTCAGGAATGTGATCAGGAGGCGCGGTTTTTGGTGGTGTAGTGCGGGTGCAGATGCAGGTGCGGTACACAACTGAATGAGAGACGAAGAACGGGGCGACGGCATGGGATGGCTGGCCCCGCTGTTTTTTTAGATATCAGAAAGTATACACTTCGGACGGACGATAACGGAGGATGTTACGGTGCAGATTCAAATCGTGGCGGTCGGCAAATTGAAGGAAAAATATCTGGTCCAGGGCATTGCGGAGTACGCCAAGCGCCTGGCGCCTTACGTGAAATTTCAAGTCGTGGAGGTGCCCGACGAGAAAGCGCCGGAGACGATGAGCGAGGCGGAGCTCATCGGCGTCAAGGAGCGCGAGGGCGAACGCATCCTCGCGCACATCAAGAGCGACGCGCATGTTATCGCGCTCGCGATTGACGGCCAGCTCTGGAGCTCGGAGGAGCTGGCCGCGTGTTTGGACCGGCTCGGCACCTACGGGACGAGCCATGTCGTGTTCGTCATCGGCGGCAGCCACGGGCTCGCCGATGCGGTGCTCCGCCGCGCGCAGCAGCGGCTGTCGTTCGGGCGCATGACGCTGCCCCACCAGCTCATGCGCCTGGTGCTCACCGAGCAGATTTATCGCGCGGTGAAGATTAATCGGGGGGAGCCGTATCATAAGTAAGGCGAAGGCAGGCACAAACTTAAAGTTTTCTTTACATTTCAATATATAGATTTTCAACCGTGGTATTATATTGATTGATTTTTTTAGCATATGATGTCTGTTTTTGTTGATGAGGAGGACTGATATGAAAAATACAGTGAAAAGAGTCACTTCGATATTTATCATCATGCTCATGGTGATGGGAAGTATACCAGGAACACAACTATTGACAAACAGAGGAGAACGGGTTTAATATAACGGTGTTATATAAATATAACTAAGTTACAGAAAGAAGGACTCGTATGAAATCACTCTCTGCAGTTATTGTTGGCGGCGGTCTCGGAGGACTTGCATTAGCGCAAAGTCTGAAGAAGCATCACATTGACTTTGTAGTTTGTGAACGCGAGCAGGAAGGACAATTTCTTCAAACCGGTTATCGTATCAAAATCAATGACAACGGAATGAGTGCGCTGCGGTTTTGTCTGCCTGAGAAGCTTTACGATCTCTTTATGGAAACCTCCGTCATGGGACCGGAACACCCGATATTCTTAAATCCAATTTCTCTCGAGCTGATGGAAGAACAGCACCCAATGTACAACAAGGCGAAAATCACGCCTGGCGTCAATCGTTTTACTTTCAGAGAAGTGTTGCTTGGTGAACTCAATGACCATATCCGTTACGGATATCGGTTTACCCATTATGAAACGTTGGAAAACGGCCGCTTGAGAGCTTGGTTTGAGAATGGAGAGTATATCGATGCGGATGTCCTTGTTGGCGCTGACGGGGGAGGATCGAAGGTTCGCCAACAGTATAAACCTGGGGTGAAAATTTTTGATACCTTGGGAAGAGCTCTTTATACAAAAGTATTTCTGGATGATACTCGGAGAAAAGAACTCGATCAGCTCATTGGGGACGGCAGCATGAGAGGCCTTTTTAGCCCGGAAGGAGAGGCTCCGGTTTCCCTGCTTCTTGAAGAAATGGCCTTCAAGCCGAATATGGAACGATTGCCGGAATCCATGTCCCTGAATGTGAAAATTACTCCACAACAGGATTACTTGTATGCTGTGTTTGCGTGCTCGCCTGAGTGGTTTGGGATGCCTGACGAGCAGCTTTTCCAATTGAATGGTTCGGAATTGTTGTCCCTTGCTCAAGAGAAAACCAAACATTGGCATCCCCAAGTCAAACGGATGTTGGAACTCGCAGAGCCAGAGAAAACGGCTGTTTATCACTTGCGTAATGTTTTGCCATATAAGCCTTGGAAAGAAACCACCTCTTTGGTATTGCTGGGGGACGCCTTGCATCCGATGACACCGGCTGGAATTGGCGGGAACGCGGCACTTTTTGATGCCTATGAGCTATCGAAAGAATTAATCAACGTCAAAGACGGGAAAAAGGAACTTTTGTCAGCGTTACGTGATTATGAGGTGGCTGCGATTGAACGTGGGATGCGGGATGTTCGCCTCTCCTCGAAAGCAGGGGAAAGCATGTTCAACCAGAAGCCGTTGCCTGAGGAAGATGTAGAGTTGGAGGAATAGGGGTTTGTTTTTACGTTTATCCTTGACTAGGCTCCTTTCTAAATCGAGTATAATAAGTTGTATAAGAATCTATGGAATGGAGTTGGATTGTCTGTTATGCCTCAACGCAGGCCACATATCAGCGAGGAGAAGATCATCGCAGCTTCGTGGCGGCTTCTCTCCGACCAAGGAATCGAAAACTTTACCATAAGAAGCCTTTGTAAAGAGCTAAATGTTCAAGCCCCTACGATCTATTGGTACTTCGAGAGTAAGCAGGTCCTTATTCAAACCTTAGCCAACCTGGTTTCAAGAGAGATCATAGGTGATCTTCCCAAGCAAGGTGACTGGCGGGAGAGGCTTCAAACCAGCGCCATGGTGATTCGGAAGAAACTCCAGCAGTATCCCTGCTCGGGTCAACTTCTGATGAAGTCGAAGCCAGAGGCTGATTTTATGGAACTGCTCGAATGCCTCTTGCAGATGATCGAACCTACTTCCTTGACGGATAAACAAAAATTTTCATATATCACCCATTTGCTTAACTATGTCATCAACTTCGTCGTTGAAGAATATGAACAACGGATGGTACAGATATCGTTAGGGAATAAGGAGGATATTCACGGGGATTTCTCGCAATTCAACCTGCTTCGTCGGATGTACGAAGAAGGGATGTTTAATTTAATTGGTTCTGATGAACTCTTTGACTCGGGAATTCTCTTATTACTCGATGGGATCGAGCAGAGAATAACTCCCTAGGTTTTTAGGAGCGGATCGCGTGGTGATCGCTCCTTTTTTCTTTTAAGTTGGTGCTGTTTTTGCGCTTATTTGAAGGCGGGAAGGTTCTCGGCGAGAAAGAGGTCCAGATTACGAGGGGACATCCCCGTAACTCGTTTCACATCATCGGATATCCATGCGGCGTCATCTTCGGCAATCAAACCGAATAATTGGGCGTTGGATGTGGCAACAGGCTCGGGAATCCCTGCCTGAATCATCGCTTTCTGATGCTCGGCGGGAGAGATTCACCGGTATTCGACGGTATACCCCAGAGCGTCAGACAGTTTACGTGCGACATCGTGATAAGTAATCAATTCGGGTCCGGTGAGCAGATAAGTACGACCTGCATGCGTGGATCGTGATACGGCAATAGTTGCGGCCGTGGCGGCCACGTAGCGAGCATCGATCATGGCGAACTTGCCATCACCGGCAGACATTACGAAGCCTCTCGTTTGTTTAATCATCTGCGCGACAGCGAAGAGATTCTGCATGTAGAGATTCGGCGCAAGCAAAGTATAGTCGATCCCCGTCGCCTTCAGATGCGCCTCAACTCGCGCATGGCCACGCCGTCGATCAACAGGGGAATCTGCCGTAGCCTTATGATTCGTGATCTTTATAATATGTTTTATTCCGTTGCGAACAGCACTGTCAATCACGGCGATTTCCTGGTCCGGTACAGCAGGACTAATTAAAACGACCGTCTCAATGCCATGCATGGCTGCATCAAGAGTTTCAGGACGATCGAAGTTGCCAACGGCGATATCAATCCCATTCTCGGAGAACTCACGCGGCGTACGAGATAAGTCTCGAACTAGTGCGCGTGCAGGGTGTTGTTGCTTTGCAAGCAGGCGGACGGTTTCAGAGGACCCAAGCGATTTAATGAACTCGAGCGCTCCATTTCTAAAATTACGCGTAAGATGCTTACAGAACAACTAAGAGACCTGGAACGAGATAAACTGGTTATTCGAACAGTCTATAATCATGTTCCCCCGAAAGTGGAGTACTCACTTAGCGAACATGGTAAGACGTTCCTCCCTGTTTTAGAGATGATGGTCAAGTGGGGGGAATATCATCAAGAAAGTGTAGCTGGTCTCACATGATGAGGCTGGCTTTTTTTTGATTAGAATACGCGGTGGTTTTTAACTATAACTGGATATGATCTGTTTATTTCGTGATTTCTTTGATACCTTAATTTTTGGAAAACCCCAAGGAGGTAGGGACGAATGGCTGAAAAAATGCATGTTGACGAAATAGAAATGGATGAGGCGCTGGTTCGCCGTCTGCTGGTTGCCCAGTTTCCCCAATGGTCAGATCTATCCCTGCGGCGGGTCGAGCCAGCTGGCACCGTGAACGCCATCTTTCGATTAGGTAACCAATATTCGGTTCGGCTCGCGCGGCGGGAAGGGCCTGCGACACCAGAAAGCCGCGAGTTTACTTGGCTGCCCAAGCTTGCTCCGTTGGTTCCGCTAGAAGTCCCTGTACCCATCGCTCTAGGGCATCCGAGCAGCGAATATCCTTGGTATTGGTATATTTACACCTGGGTTGAGGGCGAGTCGGTGCCGATTGAGGAGATTGACGCGATGCAGGCAGCGCGTGATCTTGCGGGGTTCGTTGCAGCGCTGCAGCAAATCGATTCATCGGGTGGGCCGCTGGGACGCGGTGTTCCTTTGGCGGAGCGGGATGAGGGGTTCCGATACTGGTTGGCACGGTTTGATGGCGACGTTGCGGCGGTGTCTAAGGTGTGGGAATCCGCGCTTGCTGCGCCTCCGTGGAGCGGCCCGCCAGTTTGGCATCACGGCGACCTTGATATGCGCAACTGGCTCGTGCGTAATCAACGAATTACCGGTGTGATCGATTGGGATACGATGGGCGTGGGTGATCCTGCATGCGATGTCATGGTCGCATGGAAGTTACACTCGCCGGAGGCACGTGACGCATTCCGCAAATATCTTCCGACGGATGACGCGACCTGGGCGAGAGCCCGCGGATGGGTTGTATCCCAGGCAGTGGCCATACTGGCTTACTATACGCCAGAAAACAACCCCGTTCTGTACCGTGAGGCCCAATCCTGGCTTGACCTCGTATTGTCGGAATGATGATTGATTATTTACTGTTAAGTATAAGTGTGTCATGGAGAGCGAATCTGATAGTTGTATGCTGAAAAAGGCCATCCCACATGGGATGGCCGAAAACTTGCCCTCGTAGAAGCCGTGGCGAACCGTATCACAAAATAGGGATAAATTTTTATCAGAATATGTTAGCATTTAACTCATGCAAGGCTACTGTACTAATATACTTGATGAATTAGTCTTTTCAAATGGGCATTACGTTCATGTACATATTTTGATTTCAACGTCGGAGTAGTTGTATGCTTACTTTTCCATCTATTTAAAAAGTCTTGTTCAGCAAGTTGAGATTTCAATAATTCTGAGTCACGAGTAGTAATAATTCGAATAATTACATCACCTAAACCTACAATTCCTCGAAGATATAATTTTACTTTTTCGCCAACAGTAGTAATAGCCGAATGAAGTGGTACTTCTTTATCCCCTCTTTTCTGTCGCTTTTTTCCTCCGCAAGCCCGCCGCGAACCTCCGATAAACTAAATTTAGCTCCAAAACCTACCGTTAATTTCGCAAGTTAGATCTCTCCGCACCAATTACAAGTAAAACCTACCGTTAAATTTTATGTTTCCTCGCCAAATTGCTGATTTCGATCAAAATAACAGCAGGATTTACCGCTAATTTGGACAAAACCATGAAATTGTCCAAAATTAACGGTAGCTTTTACAGTTCGTTAACGCAATTTGGGCTCTTTTGACATGATTCATGGTTATGATACACCCATCAAGCGATTTCTAGGCACGATCTCGCTTGATCTGTTCACCGTTCTGCTCGGCGGGGCTACGGCGCTGCTGCCAATCTTCGCCGAAGACATCCTGCATACAGGGTCATGGGGACTCGGATTGCTTCGGACAGCTCCGGCAGTTGGCGCTTTGCTGATGTCACTTGTTCTTACGCGGTATTCGATTCAGAATTCGATCAGCAAGTATTTGTTCAGCTCGCTGGCGATCTTTGGCTTGGCTACCGTGCTGTTCGCCGTCTCCAAAAATCTCGTATTATCTTTGGTAGCCCTGTTCCTGATCGGCGCATCGGATGTGGTCAGTGTCGTCATTCGTTCTACGCTGGTTCAGTTAAATACGCCGCGTGAAATGCAGGGACGTGTCAACGCTGTCAACATGCTGTTTATCGGAACCTCGAACCAGCTCGGCGAATTCGAATCCGGCACCATGGCCAATTGGCTTGGTGCAGTGGTTGCCACCGTCATCGGCGGAATCGGGACGCTCGTTGTGGCCGCGCTCTGGATGCACCTGTTCCCGGTGCTGCGGAATATGAAAACTTATTATGATACCAGTCATGAAAGTGAGAAGCCGGAGAAGGGAACTCCTGCGCCGCTAAGTAAACCCGTACAGTAAAAGTGAAGGGGATCCCACATTACCGGGTACCCTGCACGGGACACTTAAACCAAAGTGTTTTGTGCAGGTACTTTTTTTACCCTTGAAATATGTCACTGATCGTAAAACTTTGTCCCTAGCATATTTCAACAAACTAGGCTTTCGAACAATAGTAGAGTTGTATTTTTGCAAAATGGCAATAATTTCCCGCAAAATTCTTTTGCTCAATATCATTGAATGTGTCAGTGACATATTGTATGGTTATGTCAGCTTAAGCTAATGGCTTGGTAGATCACGCGCGGTTTACCAACTAAAAAATAATAAAGGAATGTCCGGACATGAGTTCTGAAAGCACTTCCAAGAAAGAGAAACAACAGCTGTATTTGCAGGTCGCGGAGAAAGTACTGGAGATCATCGAGACCCGGGGACTTCAAGCGCATGATCCTGTACCCTCAGAGGGTGAACTGGCCAAGTTGTTTGGCGTCAGCCGAATGACGAGTAAATTGGCCTTGGAACAACTGGTGGAGCAGGGGGTAGTTTATCGTCTGCCGAGACGAGGCACGTTCCTCTCAGGCAATCGGTATGAAGGGAGCAGTGAAAGACTGCAGGAACCGGTACAACCTGCGGTTGAGAAGAAAGTCAATCAACAAGTTGCGCTCATCATTCCCCACATGTCCGATTATACGTCAAGAATCATTTCGGCAGTCGAGCATGAGTTACGTAAACATCAATTTGAACTCATTTTAAAAATTAGCAGTGATCAAGACGACCAAGACCGATGTTTACAGGAGCTTGTGGCGGCGGGGATCAGCGGCATCATTTTATTTCCGTGGGGAAGCCGAACCTGCAGCGATCAGGTGCTCCGATTAAAAATGGAACAAATCCCCAGTGTGATCATCGACCGGATTTTTCGTGAGATTCCGTTCGATTGCGTCTATCACGACCATTTTCAAGGCTCCTATGAAATGGCGCAGTATTTGATTGCGAAGGGGCATCGGGACATTGGATATTCGTCTAACATTATTGAGAACATCACAAGTCGAGAGGAAAGATATCAGGGGTACATTCAAGCTTTGCTTGATCATGGGATTCCGGTGAAGAGCGAATATATTCATTTTAGAACAGAACGCTGTGAACCGGGGCGCTTTCATGAGTATGATGCCGAACAAGGGGAATTTATTAGAAGTAATCCGCAAATGACAGCTATCATGTGTGCGGATGACCAAGTGGCGATTTCTACATTGTTTTCTGCACTTCATATGAACATATCCGTTCCGGAGAAGTTGTCTATTGTTGGGTTTTCGAATACTTATCTTTCAGCATTAACGCCCATCCCACTAACTACGGTTCGCCAAGATACGGATCGGCTTGCCGCGGCAGCCGTAGACCTGCTCATGAAGCGTATCAATCATTCGAAGGAACAACATCTCACTGTCAAAATAAAAACGAACATTGTTGAAAGAAAATCGGTATTCGATCGAAGTCATTTATTATCACTTGATAAGGAGCGAGCACGAGATGTCGAAAATGATGAAAGCGTTGGCAATGGTGGTGCTTAGCTGTTTAGTTATCACTGCCTGTGGAAGCAATAACAGTGGAAATGCTGGTGGAAACTCGGCGGCATCCAGTGAAAACCAGGGGAGCCAAGTCAAAAATGAAAAATTGATCGTATACACCAATTCAAATTCTGACGGCCGCGGCGAGTGGTGGACGGAGCAAGCGAAAAAAGCAGGATTTGACATTGAAATCGTGGGAGCAGGCGGCGCGGATCTAACGAATCGCTTGATTGCGGAGAAGAATAATCCGATTGCGGACGTAGTATTCGGCTTAAATAATATATTCTACGAAAATCTGAAGAAAGAAGGAGTTCTAACGAAATACGTCCCGCAGTGGGCTTCGCAAGTTGACGAGGGCTTAAACGATTTGGAAGGCTACTATCATGGTCTCGTAAAACAAGCGATTTTGATTGGCTATAATGCGGACATGTATACGCCGGAGACGGCTCCGAAGGATTGGACAGACTTGTATACCAACGAAGCGTTTAAAGGGAAATATGAAGCGCCAACACGACTTGATAGAGCCACGATGCGTCTGGTTGTCGCAGGGATTTTGTCGCCCTATCAAGATGCCAGTGGAGACCTGGGCATTTCCGATGCAGGTTGGGACGCGTTGAAGCAACTCTACGATAATGGGATTCCGGTCATTGAAGGGGAGGAGCTTTATGCGAATATGGCCAGCGGAAAAGTTCCAATTGGAACGATCGTTTCAGGCGAGCGTGCCAAGCGAGAACAAGAATACGGCGTCAAAACAGGTTATGTGATTCCTGAAATTGGTGTCCCTATGGTTGTCGAACATATCGCCATTGTTAATGGCACGAAGAAGCAGGATACGGCAGAACGGTTTGTGGAGTGGTTTGGCAGCGCAGAAATGCAAGGGGCCTTCGCGAAGGAATTTAATGCGATGCCCGTTATCGCAGAAGCAGCCGAACAAGCTCCTGATTCAGCTAAAGAAATGTTTGCCCAGTTGAAGGCGCAGCCGTTGGATTGGAGCTTCATTGCAGAACATCTGGATGCCTGGGCAGAGAAAATTGAATTGCAAATCATGAACTAGACAGCATGGATGGGGAACTGCATAGCGCTAGTTTAGGCTATGCAGTTCTTTCTTACAACAACCTAATAGAAAAGGTGAACGTGATGATCACATTTCAAGATATACAAATTCATTTTGGAGATTTCCATGCCATTAAGAACTTTAATCTGAAAATCAACGAGGGGGAATTTTTCACCTTTTTAGGCCCTTCAGGCTGTGGTAAAACAACCATTCTTCGAAGTCTAGCAGGTTTCATATCCCCATCTGGCGGCAGAATTCTATTAAACGACAAAGATATTACACATGCTCCTATTGAAAAACGCGGAATCGGTATGGTGTTCCAAAGCTATGCGTTATTTCCGACGATGACGGTGTACGAAAATATTGCATTCGGTAAGCGCGTCAAGAAAGCATCAAAGGCCGAAATCGATCAGGAGGTCCGAGACATTGCTCGTAAGGTCGACCTAAAGGAAGAACAGTTGCACAAGCGAGTCTCGGATTTGTCGGGCGGGCAGCAGCAGCGTGTAGCGATTGCCAGAGCACTCGTATTAAAGCCGTCGATTTTGGCCTTGGATGAGCCGTTGTCGAATCTGGATGCGAAGCTGCGCGTCCAGCTCAGAAATGAATTGAAGGAATTGCAAAAGCAGTTTGGCATCACAACCATCTATGTGACCCATGATCAGGAGGAAGCGTTAACGTTATCCGACCGGATCGCCGTTTTCAATAATGGGATTCTGGAACAAGTGGGTACGCCTTATGAGATCTACAATTCATCTAAAACCGAGTTTGTATGTAATTTCATCGGCGACATTAATAAGTTGGATCCGGGATTGATCGCTAACAGCCCCTTAAAGGAGTTCGTTCCACGGAACAAAGTTGCCTATATCCGCAATGAGAAGGTGAATCTATCGCCCGTGTCAGGCAGCGATGTTGTGCGCCTGAAGGCGAAGGTCGTGGATCGTGAATTTTACGGACTCTATAGCAAGTATGTGCTGGAAATGGCGGGCGGCAGTTTGCTAAAGACGATCGAAAAGGAAAGCGGTCATGTGGGGCATGAGGTCGGAACGGAAACCGAAGTGTACATTCGACTTGCGGATATTATGCAATATGATCGGACGGAGGGAGGGAATTGAGCGTACAAACGTTAAAGCACAGATTCCGATCCATTCATTATGGACAGCTTCTATTATATGTCCTGCTGGCCTGGTTCATTATCGCTTTTCTCATTTACCCGAACCTGAACATTTATTATGAGATCTTCTTCAAAAATGGAAGCTTCTCGCTGGATGCCGTTCACAAGCTCTTGTCATCGAAACGTGCAATGTCCAGCTTATCCAACAGTTTTATATTAGCGATCTCCCTAGTGATTACGGTGAATGTTGTTGGGATTACGTTAGTCCTGCTAACGGAGTATTTTCAGATTAAGGGAGCGAAAATTTTAAAGCTAGGTTTCTTTACCACCTTGTTGTACCACGGGGTTGTTGTAGCATCGAGTTACAAGTTTGCTTATGGCGAAAATGGATTTATCACGAAAGTGTTATCCGCTCTCTTTCCGGCTTTTAACACAGGCTGGTTTCATGGGTACTGGGCTGTTCTCTTTGTAATGACGTTCGCCTGTACCTCGAATCACATCTTGTTTTTGGGGAACGCCATCCGCAAGGTGGATTTTCAAACCATTGAAGCCGCTAGAGGCATGGGGGCGTCTACCTTTTATATTTTGCGGCGGGTTGTGCTGCCCGTATTAAAGCCAACGATCTTTGCTCTGACGATCCTCACCTTCCTTACAGGACTTGGGGCGATGTCGGCTCCGCTTATTCTCGGCGGTACGGAATTCCAGACGATTACGCCTATGATCTTGACGTTCTCGAAGAGTTCAACGTCTAAGGATCTGGCCGCATTACTGGCCCTTGTTCTAGGCCTAGCAACGATTATCTTGCTATCGATCATGATCCGGTTTGAGAAACAAGGCAATTATATGTCCGTGTCTAAAGTCAAATCCGTATTGGTCAAACAAAAGATTAATCATAAGTTCGGTAACTTCATCACTCACTTGATCGGGTATGTGTTATTTGTGATTTACTTAATTCCGGTAACCTTAATTGTCATCTTCTCATTTACCGATTCCCAAAGCATTGCTACATCGACGATTCATTTCGATAGCTTTACGCTGGAGAATTACGGCAGATTGTTTACCACGATGAGCGCGTTTAAGCCTTACTTGGTAAGTATTTTGTATGCTGCGGCAGCGTCAGTAGTAGTGGTGGCCCTTGCATTATTTGCATCCAGAATCCTGCACAAACACAAGAATAGCAAGCTGGCAGCAGCGCTGGAATACTCCTTGCTGATTCCATGGGTTCTGCCGTCCACGCTGATTGCCATTGGCTTGGTGGTCACTTATAATGTGCCGCGCTTAGTGACGGGGAACACGGTACTTACCGGTACGCTTTGGATGCTATTGATTGGTTATGTCATCATCCACATCCCGTTTACGATGCGAATGGTCAAAGCCTCTTTCTTTAGTTTGGACAGCAACTTAGAGGATGCTTCCAAGAACCTGGGGGCCAAATCGTTTTATACCTTCAGAAAGGTGCTGCTGCCGATCATCTTGCCGTCCACCCTCGCTGTCTTTGCGTTAAACTTTATTAAAATATTGGACGACTACGATTTGACCGTTTTCTTATATCACCCCGTGTATCAGACACTGGGAATTGTGATCAAGAGCAGTACGGACGCAGAAGCAGGGGTTGCGGCGCGTGCGATGTCACTGGTTTATTCTGTCGTGTTGATGATCATGTCTGGAATTACGATGTACTTTGTTTACGGTAGAGGTAATAAAGATAAATAAGCATCACTAGAATCTGGCGTGGATGTTCCCAGAAGTGGAGGAAATCAATGTTTGCGAAAATTATGACTTTTAACTTAAGACTGAATGTGGCGTCAGACGGGGAGAATGCATGGCCGTATCGTACGAAGGCGGTGGCTGAAGTGATTAAACGCCATGATGCGGACATCATTGGCATTCAAGAGGGTCTACATGACATGCTTACGGACTTGGAGCCGTTACTTCCGGAATATGCTTGGATTGGAGAAGGCCGGGAAGGCGGGAACAAAGGCGAATATGCTGCCATTCTGTATAAAAAGAAGAATTGGACTGTAGGAAAGGCGGGGCATTTCAGTTTATCGGAAACCCCGGAGGAGTTAGGTGCGAGAAGCTGGAGCACTTCCCACCCGCGCATGTGCACTTGGGTGACGTTTAAGTCGCAGACGGGCGCTGAATTTGCTGCGTTTAATACGCATTTAGACCATATTAGTGAAGAAGCTCAACAGAAAGGTATGGAATTAATTCGAGAGCGAATGAAGGAATTTCGTACGCAGACGGGTCTTCCGGTCGTGTTAACGGGCGATTTTAACGTTGAACCGGCAAACGCTGTCATTACGGGATTGGAGCAGGAGGGATATCGAAATGCTTATTCCGTTCTGCAGCAAGAGAAGAAGGAAGTGGGGGCGACGGTTCATCACTTTTTAGGTGGCGAATCCGGAGAGCCGATTGATTATATCTTCGTATCCCCTGACTTGCAGATCCAGAACGTTAGGGTCGATCGAGAGCTATATGAAGGACGATATCCTTCGGATCATTATCCCGTGATCGCCGAGGTGTCACCGTTGTAGTGACCATGACGAGTAGATAAGGGGATGTCTTTGCGATGAAGCTGATTGACGCGGGTTTGTGGAATATTTCCTATGTGGACTTATCGCTGCGAATCGTGATTTCGCTTCTGTTAGGCGGCTTGATTGGGTTAGAACGGGAATGGCATAACCATGCAGCCGGTTTCCGTACGCATATTCTGGTCTGCGTAGGGTCAACGATGATTATGCTGCTGTCCATTTATGGGTTTGGCGACTTTTCCAACGAATATAACGTTCGGATGGACCCGGCGCGGCTGGCTGCTCAAGTGGTATCCGGCATCGGCTTCCTGGGCGCGGGGGCCATCATTCGCAACGGCTCCAGTATTTCAGGGTTAACGACGGCGGCCTCCATTTGGGTTGTGGCAGCGATTGGCTTATGTGTAGGGGCGGGCTTCTTTTTTGGAGCGGTGCTTGTGACAGTACTGGTCATTATTATTCTGGTGCTGCTCAATAAGTTTGAGAAGAGCTTCCATAACAAACGCAGCCGAAATGAAGTGACCGTTCGGATCCTGAATAAGGAGGGCGGCGTCGCTAAGGTTGCGGAATTGTTCGAGCAGGAGGGACTGCTCATTGTGCATATGTCCTTAGACGCTCCTAACGATGATCAAGAAGATGAAGGCGTACGAACGCTGCGAATCAAGCTGCATAAGCCGCGCTCAAAGGATCTGCTTCGGGTATTCGATAAGCTGCTTGCTCTGGATTGCATCCATTCCTTTGAAACGGCTGAGGCGTTGAAGTCGCATCCGGCGCATTCCAGCGTGTCCGCCTCCAGAATGTTATAATGAAGGTCAAGGGCTATCCCTCTAGGGATAGCTCTATTTGTTGTTACAGATGGTCTGCAGCCGCGGAGGATGAAATTCAAACGATGTTTAATCGCCAAAGGTTTCAAAGGATAAAGTATGATAGATAAATACATCTTAGGAACTCTAGAGGAGTGAACCCACTTTGTCGATCTAATACCGATATTACGAAACGCTGACGGACCCCGCTCTCCTGGAAGGGGTATGGGACTTGCTGTGCCGTTACGATCATGAATTTATCCCGCCCTTATCCGCTCGTGAGCATACCTACCAGTCCGATCTGACCGCTGGCGCAGCGGCAACCACTTTACTGAAGTGATACTTTGAAAGGTTAAAGGAACAAGCGTTTTTGCTGGTACTGGATCGAGAGCAAGTGATCGGATTTATGTCTTTTCGCCCTCATTATGTTTTTGAACATACGGACGAGCGTGAAGGGATTGGGGTAGGTCAATGCACGCAAACGGCGATCCTCCGTTCTTGGAGAATCGCCGTTTTTGTAATTTTGCGTGGTTTATTTTTAATGGATTCCCTTCATAAACCCCTGAATTTTCGAGGAGAAAGCGAAGAGCAGGATGCCGAGGACAATGGCCGCTCCTCCAATGACCCCAAAGTACGCCATTTCTGTGGCAGGCGAATAGAATTTAACCACTTGCGCATTGATTGATTGGGCTGCCGCACTGGACAAGAACCATAAGCTCATGGTCTGGGCGGAGAAGGCGGAAGGCGCCAATTTGGTCGTCGCCGACAGCCCTACCGGAGACAAGCACAACTCTCCCAGCACAACGATGAAATAACTCAGCACGAGCCATAGCGGATTCACCAAGGAATTCTCGCCGCCAAAGTAAGCCGGCAAAAGGATCACCAGGAATGATAAGCCGGCGAACAACAAGCCCAAAGCGAATTTCTTTGGAATCGAAGGCTGCCGCTTGCCCAGCTTGAGCCAGAACCAGGCAAAGACAGGGGCCAGGGTAATAATAAATAAAGGGTTTAACGATTGGAACCAAGCCGGCGAAATATGAAATCCGGCATAATCCAATTGCGTCCGCTTATCTGCATAGTTCGCCAGGATGGTAGACCCTTGTTCTTGAATCGCCCAGAACATGATTGCCGCAATAAACAGCGGAATATACGCGATCAGTCTGGAGCGCTCCACCTTGCTCGTTCGTGGACTGCGGTACATGGCCACAAAATAGGCAGTGGGGACCAAGAGCCCCAGGATGCCGACGATCACGATAAACGAATCGAAGGTTAACCAACCGGGCGGGATGGTAATGGCGACGATCACCGCAAGAAGCAATACGCCGAGGCCGATTTGCAGGAACACTTTCTTGCGTTCCGCCGGTGAAAGCGGGCTAGGAACGATCGTGCCGGCGAGGCCGAGATTTCTTTTTCGAGTTAAGACAAAAATAGCAAGTCCAAGGAACATCCCCACGGCGGCAATGCCGAAGCCCAGGTGGAAATTGTAATCCAGGCCGACGGTACCTACGATCAGCGGAGCGATAAACGCCCCCAGGTTGATCCCCATATAGAAGATGCTAAAGCCTGCATCCCGGCGCTGGTCATGCTCGCTGTAAAGCTCGCCGACCACACTCGATACGTTGGGCTTCAGCAAGCCTGTCCCCAAGACGATGAGCACCATGGACACAAAAAATAAGGGGACGCTTTCCGGGATCGCCAAGGCGATGTGCCCCAACATAATGAGGATGCCGCCGTAAAATACCGCTTTCGACTCACCGAAGATCCGATCCGCGAACCAACCGCCAATAATGCCGGACATGTACACCAGGGAGCCGTAAATGGACATAATGGCGAGAGCCACGCTCTCCTCCATGCCAAGTCCGCCTCGACTCAATTCGTAATACATGTAGTAGGTCAGAATGGCTTTCATTCCATAATAGGAGAACCGCTCCCAAAACTCCGTGAAGAACAGAGTGAACAATCCCTTGGGATGTCCAAAAAATCCTCGTTGCGGAACGCTCTCCACCACTTGTTGTTTGGTTAAATCCGTCATGCTGTCATATCCTCCCTAAGCGGCAATCACTATAAGAATACCCCGTATCACCCATTTTCAACTGGATACGGAAAATATAGTATAGCATAAGGAAGCTGGGCTTAACTATACAATGGGTTTCTCACAGCCACCTAAAAAATATCGCCGTCCCCAATCCCTACTCGGATTTGGACGGCGACTCGTTTTCGAGCTGCCCTCGGGACAGCGTGTTCTATCTGTTGGGAGCGGTTGTTGAACTTGCAGCGTTCAGGCTCTGATCGAGCAGTCGCCGACTAGCTCGAAAGGTTGCTGCGACAACGGGGATGCCGACGAGGAGCGTAACGACGCTTGCGACATGCAGCGCGGATTGGGCTCCCGAGACAAAGGCGTTGATGATGGCGGCTTGTTGATCAGGGGCCGCGGTAATGGCATCCGCGACCGTGTGAGGGACTGAATCTTGCTGAAGATTTGCCGGTAGATGCCGGGTAAAGGATTCGGTTAATACGGTACCCACGATCGCGACGCCAAGGGCGCTCCCGAGTTCTATCGTCAGCGCAATTACGATTGCTTTGAGCGCTTTTAGAAGAACAACTGCTCCATCTCCTTACCTCTCTGACGCAATCCTTCCATGACTTCTTCCGGCACTTTTCTGAATTCCAGGTCTTCCCCCAGGAACAGCAGCCAGTTGATCGTCTCAGTTAGCTCCTCGGGTTCGTTGGCTTGGACAACCATCTTCATCATGGCGGTGGTTTGATACGGATTGGTATAGGAAATGAATGCTTTTAAGGGATGATATTTTTTGTATTGGGCAATGGCACGGGGGCCGAGTTCAAGGATCAGGTTGTATGCTTCCTCTTGCTTGCCAAGGAGCTCCAAAATCTTCTTCCGGCTCATTCGCTTCTTAGGGGAGTAGAGCTCGACTTGGGTGAGTTGGTCAACGGAGAACATTCTCCTCTTCTCTTCCTGTAAATCAAAGACTTCCATCCACCACAGACTTTTCTCATGATAAAGGTGTAAGAGAAAAATAGGATACGAGTTGATTCCCTCCCCTTCTTCAAGGGTAATCCATAAATAGCTGTCGAGAAGCAGGTGTCGGATCAGCTTCTCCAGCATTGGGTGAGGGAGATCCGAAAGCTCCAGCAGGTCGGGATTATGCGGGTTGGTCCCTTCAAAGAGCAGAATTTCATCCAGGAGCAGGAGATCGTCCTGCTGGTTTTTCGAGATCAGCCCCAGCAATTTTTCAGCCAAGGACTGGCGGCTCTTGAGATACGGAAGCTGGGCGTTTCTTGTGGCCATGAAGGCGATGAACAGCGCTTTGACCTCGTTATCCGTAAACCGCACGGCGGGCAGGATCGAGTTGTGCATCACCGAATAGCCGCCGTCCCGTCCAACCTCAGCAACGAGCGGCATTCCCAAAGCTTCGATTTCGCGGATGTCTCGGATTGCCGTCGAGCGGGAGATGTTAAATTCCTGCATAATTTCCGTGATAGTAAAGTGGGACCGGTTGTTGATATAGCGCATGATGGTGTTAATCCGTTCAACTTTTTTCATCGGGACTCCTAAACAGGTTCATTTTTTGACATGATTTAAAGTTATGATAAACCCATCAAGAACAGAAAACAAATTTTAAATGAGAGTAGGTTTTGAAACATGGCAAATTATGTTTTGGAAGAGAAGGATAGCTTTACGGTATTTGGGCTGGGTACGGAATTAAAAAGTCATTACACGGATTTCGCCGGCATCAACAAGGAAAAGTCGAGCTTCTGGCAAGCCGTCACCGAGGACGGCCGACTCGATCAGCTTAAAGCGATCGCGGAGAACGACTACGTCTTTGCCGTAAATGAAGCGGTCAATAACAAAATGATGTATTACGTCGGCGTATTGAGCCGCGAAACGCTGCCGGACTCGGAAGACTCTCGGGTCATTCAATTCCCGAAGGGGGAGTACCTGATTGTCAAAGGGGAAGGCACAACGGCGGATGAATTCAGTAATCAGCTGGCGGGGATCGCTTTTGGCCAAGTCCTGCCGGAATTGAATCATGTCGCTTATGTTGGTGGGCCAAACGCCTCGGTATTGATGGAGCAAGAGAATGGTCGCGTCGTGGGAGAAATGTGGATCCCCGTCGTAAGGAAATAGAGAAGAAGAGGAGGGTTAAGCATGTCCTATGTCGTTGATTTCAAAAATGTATCCACCATCGGTTTAGAATCCTCTCCTGTAGCAGAGGCGTTAGCCGGGCTGCGAGCCAATGAGGCGCGTTATTTTATGAACAAATATAAGCATGTGTTTACGGTTGAACCGGCCAGCGAAAGCCAGGAAACCCTGGATTATGTGAACCGGATATTAAAAGAAGAACGGGGGATCGAGTTCTCGGCGAAGCCGTTAGAAACGTCGTTTTTTCAAGTGGAAAACATCCGGTGGGCGTTCGTCTTCTATGAGGATGGCTTAGGGGTTAACGTCATGTACACCTTGGACGATCCGAAGAAGCGGGCCGTGGGATTTAAGCTGTCTGAAGGGATGGAGGTCCCTAAGGAACTGGAGGAGAAGAAGTTTAAGTTTGCCCGACAGAAGTCGAAATTGGCTGGTACGATCCGGGGCTCGTTCTTCGTGATTAAGGGCGAGTATTAAAAAAAGCTGAAAGGAAGGCCGTTCAACGTGAGCGGCCTTTTTCATCTTCCGCGACAAGGGAGCGGGATCAAAAATTTGAGCTTCAATCGCCGCTTTGTCGATGACGGACCACACCTGCTTGATTTTCCCGTCTTCGTACTTGTAAATGACATTTTCATAGAACAACACACTTCTGCCATTGACAGGTAGACCCAGAAATTGCCCCTTGGGCGTGACATCAAAGCGTAAGCGGCTCGAAATATAAGGCGGCTCACTGTTTAGATAATCCCCCAAATCCCATTTATTGTATTCGACGAACTTCGTACGCATGCAAAAAGAGAACCAGGGCCCCCGATAGGGAGCCCTAGTATTGATGATTGGCTATTGAGCAGTCTCACCGGTTTATTCCGGCGTTCCTTGTGTAACCCCATGAATGTAGGTTTGCCACGGGGTATCCAGCGCCCCTTGCCCGGGGTTATAGGTGAAGAAATACTCCACCACATCCCCTTGGCTCAGGTTGTTAACCGCATAGGTATAGTTGCCGTTCCCCACCGGGGTCATGGCGACATTGAGTTGCACACCGTTATTGATCTTATAATGCAGATCCGCAAAAGTCGCGCCGTTGACGTAGAACAACAGGTTATCGCCGGTTTTCTTCAGCCCCTTCACTTGATCGCCGATCACAATCGTGGAGGGCGTGCCCGGATCTCCCGGGTTTCCGGGATTCTGACCGCCGCCGCCATTGCCGTTGTCCTTATAGACGCGCACATAATCGACTTGCATCGTTGCCGGGATATCGCCAGGTCCTGGGGCGATGCCGCCGTCGAAGTTCCCGCCGATGGCCAGGTTCATGATGAGATAGAACGGCTGATCGAAAGGTGCGTTCGGGTTGTTTGGTGCTGCCGTGGAATACCATTGATCCCGGGTCGCTTTGAAGAAGAACTTGCCGTCTACATACCATTTGATGTTGTCCTCTTCCCAAACGACGGAGTAGACATGGAAGTCATTGGCGATGGTTTGCCCGGATGGGAAGTGGTATTCGCCGGAAAGATGCGTATTGGCCGGCCATTGTCCGCCGAAGTGAATGGCGCCGGAGGAGATACCAGGCAGACGCCCCCGAGCTTCCATGACGTCGATTTCACCGGAAGCGGCCCAGGTGCCGTAGGCTTGATCCTGAGGCAGCATCCACAGCGCCGGCCAAATCCCGTTCCCCGTAGGCAGCTTCGCGCGGAAATCCACTCGGCCGTATTTCAACGAGAAGTGATCCTTGGTGTTAACCTTGCCGGAAGAATATTGCGCATAACGATTTGGATCCTGCGGGAAGGATTTAGGGTCATTTAACGCCCGGATATTTAGGTTTCCATCCTGAACGAAAATATTTTGCGGGCTGTTCGTGTAATGCTGCAGCTCCGCATTGCCCCAACCCCAGGTGCCCGGATCGTCATTGAGGTAATATCCTTGTTCATAATTCCACTTGCTCATATCTAGCTGGGAACCGGTAAATTCATCCTGCCAGATGAGCGTCAAACCGTCAATGTTCGGATTGCTTGGCGTGCTGAGCGGAATATCCTCTTGGTCGGATTCATCCGGCCGCGGAGCGTTAGGATTGCCGATGAAGGTATACGTGACGTAGTTGTTGCCGACGTTACCGCCCTTTTGCCCATTTAGAGGATATCCGATACGGATTTGCATATCCTGTTGGATCGGCTGGAACCACAGGCCATAGATGTAGTCAGCCCAATAGCCCCATTGATTGGCGCTGGATAAGTTGTTGTAACCATTCGCGGAATAGACGAATCCGCTTTGGCTGGAATCGGCGAGATCAACCCACTGACCGTTGACGTTGATCTGATAAACGAAATTCTCCAGCTCCGAGGCAATGGGAGCGCCTCCGTCGATTTTCGGCAGGGGCAACCCGATGGCACCGCTTTCATTTGCAGTGAACGTCGTTCCCTCATAAGGAGTCAGGGTATACGAATTTCTTACCGGTTCATTAAAAATAATCGTATACACGAGGTTCACTGACGAAGTTTTCGATTCCAATTTCACGTTGATGGACTCCGTGACGTTAAACCAGTAACCCCCGCCGCCATCGGTGAATTGGCCGAAGTTCTGGTCATAGATCCAGCCGCTGGCCGGATTGTTATCGATATCGATCCAGGTGCTGCTGTTCACTGGCTTCACATACACCTTCAAATCGTCGGCAACCGCGGCATAAGGAATAGACGGATCGTTATTGAACACGGGATAGGTGAAGCCAGCCCCGCCCGTAAATCCTGCGGTAATAACCGGACCTTGCGTTGGTGTCATCGCCGTGATCGTGGTTTTGTTGATATTTTGAAAGTCGAGAGTGTAATTAAGCGTAACCCCGTTTGCTCTGGAGTACAGTTGAATCTCTGTGGTTGCGGAAAGGACGAACCAATAACCGTTAAAGCCGCTGTCACTCCAGTGCCCCCAGTTCTGGTTGTAGACAAAGCTGCTGACACTGTCGATGTCGACCCAGTTGCCATTAACTTTCACTTTGACGCCTAAATCCTGCACCACATCGCTCCAGGTAGCCGAACCGCCATTAAAAATAGGCATAACAAAGCCGTAGCTCGCTTGTCCGACCCCCGACTTGGTGATGACCGGCCCGTCTGCCGGTGAGAAGTAGCTCATCGAAGTAATCGTTGTCCCTGCTGCCTGAGCCTTCGGCGTCGGCACGAAACTGACGCCAACTGCCATGATGACCGCCAGGAGCAAGCTGAATACGTTTCGAGCGAGCCGCCTTTCTGCAAAGTGAGTCCGTTTCATAAATACCCTCCCTTTATTATCCTCATCCTCCCAACCTATGCACACCAAGGAAAATACTTACTTACATGGGAGAACGCTTTCATTCTAACAATCCGGTCATCTGATGAGTAGGCACCAGATTTCGGGTGAGGTGCTCTTTTTTTGGGGAAGCAACCAAGTAACGAAAATTTTAAATAATTTGTGGAAGGGGACCTTCCTCTGAAAGGGATTCGGGAGGGGGAAAAGAATATAATTAAAGGTTCCTCACTTTTTTCCAGCTGGAGCTCGTTCCGGCAGGAATCCTCGCCGAAGACATGGATCTATCGGATCGCCTCCAACCTCTGTCTGGATAAACTGAGGCAAGCGAAACGTCGGGTGCTTCCCGTCGATCTGTCCGATCCGGCGAGCTCCATCGTGGAACCTCGGGAGACGTTGCCCGATTCCACTTGGATTTGGCTGGCCCCTGATTTTGGTGAAAATCCCGAGGAGGCGCTCATCCGCAAGGATACCCTGCAACTCTGCTTCATCGCGCTTCTGCAGACTTTGCCTCCTCGTCAACGGGCCGTATTGATTTTGAAGGATGTCTTTGACTGGTCGTCCAAGCAAATCCTAAGAAACGAAACTGGCACCCGACGGGGTACCTTTTTTCTTTAGGGCAACTTGTCTAAACATAATTTTTCCCATAGACGGATGAGTTGATGAGAGCTACACTAGGGAAGGCGACAAAGAATTCACCTAGTAGGAGCTTGTAAAAACGTGACTTTAACTGAACGTATACCATCATGGAAGAAACTTAGCCTATTTGCCGTGACCTGGCCGATCTTTATCGATTCGGTGTTACGGATGATGCTTGGCACCGTCGACGTGTTTATGCTCAGCCGAATTTCCGATACGGCTACCGGGGCGGTGGGCTTAGCGAATGAGATTATCTATTTCTGCATTCTGATGTTTGGATTTGTTGGCATCGGGACGAGTGTGGCCGTCTCCCAGTATATCGGTGCTGGGCGAGAGAAAGAAGCGAGCCGCGTCTCGGCGCTTGCGATTTCGATGAACCTGATCTTCGGGATCTTCGTCAGCCTGGTCCTCGTTGGCTTTGGAGAGCCGCTCCTGCGGTTGCTCAACCTGAATGAGGAACAGATTGGCATCGCCAGCCATTATCTGAAGATCATCGGCGGCTTTATGTGGATCGAGGCGCTGTCTTACGCAGTATCGTCGGTCATCCGTTCGAGCGGCAATACCAAAAGCGTCATGTATGTAACGCTGGGCGTGAATCTTCTCCACGTCACCGGCAACTATCTGCTGATCTTCGGGAACCTCGGCTTTCCGGAAATGGGCGTGACCGGTGCGGCGATCTCGACCGTCGTCAGCCGTTTTGTCGGCATCATTGTTCTGTTCTTCATCTTGTATCGCCGGGTTCCTGCTCCGATTCACGGGAAGGACTATGTGACTTGGAACGGGACTTATGCGAAGCAGATTCTAAGCGTTGGGCTGCCGGCGGCGGGAGAGCATCTGGCTTGGCAATCGCAGTACCTGATGATCATGGGTTTCGTGAACATGATTAGCATTACCGCCCTAAATACGCATGTTTACGTGATGAACATTTCCAACTATTTTATGGCACTGGCCGCGTCGATTGGGGCAGGGACAGAGATTATCGTCGGTCAAATGGTTGGAGCAGGGGAGATGAAGGCCGCCTATAAGCGACTGATGAAAAGCGTACGGATCAGCTTCCTGCTCACCTTGGCCATTGTTGGTGCGGCTTCGATCTTCCGCCATGACCTCATCGGTTTGTTCACCGAAGATCCTGCGATTATCGCAACCGGAGCTAGCATCTTCCTGCTGTCGATCGTGCTTGAACCTGGCCGGACCTTCAATATGGTCATCATCAATTCGCTGCGCGCCGCCGGGGATGCGCGGTTCCCCGTCCTGATGGGCGTATGCTCGATGTGGGGCGTCTCGGTTCCGCTGGCCTACCTGCTGGGCGTTCACCTGGAGATTGGACTCCTTGGGATATGGATTGCATTTGCCGTGGATGAATGGCTGCGCGGACTGATCATGCTGCTTCGCTGGAGAAGCCGGGCTTGGGAGAAGAAAGCGCTCGTCAAGCCGGTTTCCGCAACGGAGGAGGCGCTCGGGGCCTCCGCTTAAACCTTATATAAGCAAGAGAAACAAGAAAGGGGACGTCCCTCCGTCATCTACGATGACTTTTGGGACATCCCCTTCTTCCTTTTACGCTCCAGCCTCATTACTCAATAGAGTCTTTGTTGGCTTGGTACAGCTGTTCTGTATATTTGTCGATATCGTCTCGGGACATCCGCAGGCGTACGATCGAGGAACCGTACCCGATTTCCTGCTTGCCTTCGGCTAAACCTTGAAAAATGCCTTCCGTGAAGGCATCCAGCGGTTCCCCAATGCGTATGCAGACCGCTGCTTCCCAGATCTGTGTTCACTGCAGGAGGAGCAATTTCAATGACTTCAACGGATGTTGCAGACAGTTGGTGTCTTAAGCTCATGGTGTAAGAGTGAAGCGCCGCTTTTGTTGCCGAATACACCGGCGCAATTGCAAAAGGAGTAAACGCCAAACCAGAAGTGACGTTAATAATTGCTGCCGTTTCTTTCTTCGCGAAGTAAGGGGCAAACAACATGGACAAATGGACAGGCGCTTCGATATTCGTCGTAATCTCCTTGCTATAATCGTACCAGTTGTCTCTCGCGTCCGCTTTGAGCACGTTGTAGCGCAGTTGAATCCCGGCATTATTAATCAGCACGTTCACGTCGGGATAGTTTGTTGTCACCAATCGAACAAGGCTACACGATCGCTTTCTTGAGCCAAGTCGCAAACTTGAGTGATTAAGCCCGGCACTTGTTTCCGAGCTTGCTCAAGCACGCTTTCCCGCCGGCCGATAACGATGACGGTATTTCCGTTTTGCACGAATTTCTCTGCAAAGGCGAGCCCGATCCCGGAGCCGCCGCCAGTAATCAATATCGTATTTCCTGTAAGCTTCATAGGTTCTCTCCTCCACGAAGTTGTTTTTGATAACGATCGATTTTATCTTCAATCCCCTTCAGGTATTCCTGCATTAATGCGATTTCATCTAGCACGTTTTGCTTATGCTTCAACAGCATGTCGAGTCGTTTCTCTACTGTAGAATTTCCCTCCACAACCCAGTCCATGTACTGCTTAATCTGGCTGATGGGCATGTTGGTGTTCTTAAGGCAAGTTACGATTTGCAGCAACGCCAATTGACGTTCCGAAAATAGTCTTCTCCCCGCCTCGTCCCGTTCGATAAACGGAAGAAGGCCTTTTTTCTCATAAAAGCGCAAGGTAGACTCTGGTATATGATACATGGCTGCAGCTTCGCCAATGGTATAGTACTTCATAGTGGAGGCCTCCAAATCTTAAGGATTTCTTGTCGACATGACTATCATACGACTTAAACCTTGGTTTAAGTCAACTGTGCTTCTTCGTATTTACGTTTGCCTGTCCGGGTGCAGTATAATAAGGGAGGAGTGAAGACCAAAAAAGAGAGGAGCCAAAGAAAATGGCACAATCCTTAAAAGGAAAAGTTGCGATCATCACCGGAGCAGCCCGGGGGATCGGCAAAGCAACCGCGCCCGCCTTTGGTGCGTGACGCGGCAGCTAGATGACGACGAAAACAAGGAGTGTGACCAGACCGCTACCACGGATAGTGAAGGTCATTTTGACGTTAGAGTGTAACAAAGTACATAGTTTGCGTTCAAAAGAGACGAGCACCTACTGGAGGTGCTCTTTTTCTTTGAAACCGACAAAATGATATTGATAATCATTATCAGTAATTTTATACTAATGCCAGAATAAAGCGGATGGATATCTGGTCCAGGGGGGCATAATCGATGAAAGAGGTAGACTTGACGCGCATGTCGTTAAAAGATATTCGGGAATATATGGCGGATCATTACCATGAACCGTTGTCGATTGACGATCTGGCGCAGTTAACTGGCTTGAGTCCAAACTATTTTGGAGAAGCGTTCAAGAACGCCTACCAGCAAAATGTCATGGATTATCTTACGGACATGCGGATCGGGAGAGTCAAGCAGTTGCTTCGTGAGACGGATATGTGTTTACGCGATATTGCCAAGCTTGCCGGATACAGCGATAAATTTTATTTGAGCAAAAAGTTCAAGAAGGAAGTTGGGGAGTCGCCTTCCGCTTATCGGAAGAACTGGCGCAAACGGATTGCGGTGATATCTGTCGGGGCCATGGGGAACTTGCTCGCTCTTGGCATCGTTCCTGTAGCGGCTCCTATTGATCCGAAGTGGACCCCTTACTATTACATATACTATCAGAACGAGATTCAGGTACATTTGGATTGCTCACATTTGGAGACGGAAGCGAAGAACATCAGAATGCTAGTCCAGGCCAAACCCGATTGCTTATTCTTCATTGAGCCGTTATCGCAACATATGGCTAGTGAGCTTAGAGCAAACGGCGTTGAACTGATCCCGATCGAATCGAGGGATTGGAAAGGACAGCTCATGGAGATGGCCTCAGCGCTTGGGGAACAGAAGAAAGGCGAGAGCTGGATTGCAGATTATGAGCAGCGGGTAGACCAAGCTAGAAAAACCATGGGTTCCGCATCCCGGAAGGAGCTGACCGTGACCTTACGATTATGCGAAGATCAGATGTTCCTGTACAGTAATCGGGGGATACGGGATGTGTTGTATCAAGATCTGGCTTTACATACCATCCCTAAACAGCTTGGGTTATGTAACGAGCCGATTTCTCGGGAACAACTCCAAGAGCTGAACCCTGACCGGTTGTTCCTCTTAGTTTGCCCGGATGCGGCTACACGCGTACATTGGCTAACCTTGCAGCACGATCCCTCGTGGCAGCGGCTGAACGCCGTAAAGAAGGGGCAATTATATCAGATCCCGTCCAATCCTTGGTTTGAGTATTCCGCGATCGCGGTGAATCGAATGCTGGAGGAAGGGGTATTGATGTTAACCGGAAAAAGTCCAATCTCCCCTCCTTGAACTGTCCATGGCCTAGGGGGGAGCCTCTCATTATAATCATCTTATTGAGATTGATTATCAATGAGAAAGGGGTTATGGGTAAATATGAACAGCTCAAAAGCTGTGAATCCATACTTGAGTATGATCAAGTCGATAGGTTTGTCAGTCCTGCTACTGGCTGTTGTAACGGTTCTTCCCGCATGTGGCTCGAGTAAAACCGAGGGCGAGGGGAGCCAGGTTAGTTCCGTAGCAGAGTCCGCGAAGGCGTCAGACGGAGAAGGAAATGCAGCCGCCGTCTCTGATTCATCAGCAGAGGATCAAGCGCAGGTTTATCCTCTCACAGTTACGGATGAGCTCGGACACGAAGTCACGATTCCGTCAAAACCGGTTAGAATTTTTGCCCCGATGATGGAGGATTCTCTGCTAGTGCTAGGAGTAAAACCGGTGGTCCAATGGTCCAACGGCGTCGAACCTCAGTTGTACTTGCAGGATCAACTGGGAGATGTGCCACAGATCAGCTTCGCTGGAGGTATGCCTTCGCCAGAAGCTATTATGGCGCTGGAACCTGATTTGATTATTCTGAATAATCAAGCTTACGCGGAGAAAGGCGGTTACGAGCAATTATCCAAAATTGCCCCAACCTATGTGTTCGAGAACGCAGCCACCGATCTCAGCAGCTCAATTCAAATTTTGGGGGAACTGTTAGACAAGTCCGGTGAGGCCGAAGAGGCTTTAAAAGAGTATAACGACAAGGTCGCTAGCACACGCGAAAAATTGTCTACCCTGGTAGAAGGTAAAAAGGCGGCGATTATCCGTTTTAACGCCAAAGGCATGTTCTTTATGAATAATCAGTATTACAGCGGTTATGTCATGAATCACGAGCTTGGTTTTGAACAGAGCACTTTGGTGAAGGATGGCGCTTTTCAAGTCTCCCTTGAAATCCTGCCTGAGCTGGATGCAAATTATATCTTCCTGGCCAATGACGGCAACCAGGGGGATGCATATCTGAAGGAACTGAAGAAAAGTTCGTTGTGGCAGACCGTTCCAGCCGTGAAAGCAGGGCATGTCTATGAAACCAATAGCGATTACTGGCTGAGCGGCGGTTTGATTGCCCAAGGAAAAGTCATTGACGATGTGGTTGGTTTCCTTGCGCCATGACGACGATCACGAGGATTCCTTACCAACCGGAGCGATGCTTTGAGTTCCTCATGTCATCTAAGGCAGGCAGTGAATACCGGATCCTTATTGCGGCTCCAGCAGATCCTCCCCCGGAAGGCGGGTATGGCGTTGTCTATACACTGGATGGAGATGCGCTCTTTCAGACGTTGGCTGAAACCGTCAAGCTGCAGACGCGCAAACCCAAGGGATACGATCCAATCTTGGTTGTTGGGATTGCTTACCCATCAAAAGTTCCCTATGATATGCACCGACGTTGCCGCGACTTCACGCTGCCTGTTGCGCCTGAAACGTTGCCGGTACGTCCCGGTGGTGAAGCTTGGCCGCCTTATGGTGAAGCGGATGCGTTCCTTGACTTTCTGGAACAAGATCTCATGCCGTGGGTAGGGAAGGAGTGGCCCATCGATTCAACAAGGCAAGCTGTGGTTGGGCATTCACTTGGAGGGTTGCTGACACTGTATGCCTTAGCAATAAGACCGCGGTTATACTCTCATTATGTAGCCATCAGCCCATCAGTCTGGTGGGGAGAATACGAAGTGCTGAGGCAGTTGGAGCGATTGAAGGAAGCCTGGTGCGGAGAGCATCCCATTCATCTCATGCTGGCGATTGGAGCAGAGGAGCTTCCCGATATGGTCGAGGGAGCGAAGAAGGCAGCTCAATGTATGGAGGAGCTTTCGAAGCGAAAGGTGTATACCGTGCTCAACGAATTTGCCGGGGAAGAGCATCTTAGCGTCCTACCGGGCGCATTAGGCCGAATCTTTATGGAGCAACCTAAGATAAGAGACTGGACTGTTAGCTTATGCGGTTAATGGAAAAGGCCATCCATTTAGGATGGTCTTTCATTGTGTCTTCCGCCCCTTCACCCGCTTTAATGCCGCCACAATCAGGAAACTGATAATGACCAGCAGCAGCCAAGAGCTGATCTTGCCAAGATGGACGAGATGCCAGCCGTCGGATTGGTTTGGATACCTCCAGGCGCTAAAGAAGGTGGCGACATTCTCCGCGATCCAAATGAAGAACCCGATCAGTACAAACGAAAGGGTTAACGGCATCCGGTAAGGCTTGCCGCCGACCTCATAGGTGACCCAAGTCCGCCAGAAGACGATCAGCACCAGCGCCGACAGCCACCACCGAACATCGATCCAATAATGATGAGTGAAGAAATTCAGGTAAATGGAGGCAGCAAGCGGGACGACCAGCCAGAGCGGGGGAAAGCGAACGAGATCCACCTTCAGGCGCCGCCAGGCCTGGCACAGATAACTGGCCACACTCGCATACATAAACCCGCTGTAGAGGGGAACGCCGTTCACCTTCGTCCAACCCTCCTCGGGATACGACCAAGACCCCATATGCACCTTAAACAACTCCAGCGCCAAGCCGATCAGGTGGAATACAGTAATAACCTTCAATTCGTCGCGGGTTTCCAGTCCAGAACGAACCATCCATACCTGCATGGCGAGGCAGATGATCAGCAGCCAGTCATAGCGGGGCAGCCAGGGGAGAGGAAACCACTGCGTGAAAGCCAGCGAAGCGAAGATGACGACGGGAAAAACGCAGGACAACGCTTGTTGCCAACCAAAGCGAACCAACTGTTGCAGAGCATATCCCAATTGTACGCCCATAGAGGACACCCTTTTATTTTGTATCGAATTTGAGCTACTCTTCATCATCTCGATACTCCAAAATATCTCCGGGCTGGCAATCCAGCGCCTTGCATATCGCCTCCAGCGTGGAGAAACGAATGGCCTTGGCCTTCCCATTTTTCAGAATCGACAGATTCGCCATCGTAATGCCCACTTTCTCCGAAAGCTCCGTGACGCTCATTTTCCGTTTTGCCAGCATGACATCAAGATTGATAATTACGGCCATGGATTCCTCACCTCAGATCGTTAAATCGTTTTCCGATTTGATGTCGATGGCATTTCTTAAGAGCCTTTGAAGCACGGCGGCAAAGACGGCGATGACGAGCGAAGCGAAACAGATGACCAGTCCGATCGCGGCGAGTCCCGGTGCGTCATCCTTCTCCGCAATAATCAACAGAATCGGCAAAATGACCGCATACAAGATACAGATGGCGATCGCGCAGTTTCGAATGCTCTTTAAAGCCTTCACCGAGGCTTCGGAGAAAGCCGTATTTTTATCGATATAGCTTAGCAGCTTCAGCGTCTGGTAAAGCGCAAAGAAGAACGGAATGGCCGAAGCATACATCGGAATAAGCAGGGTCAGATAGATGTATGGCGGATAATATTCCACCATTTCTTTGGCAACCTCAGGGACCCCGAAGACGCAGACGGCAAGGATCGCGATGCCCATCAGGAATACGACGCCCCTTAAGAACAGGGTAGAGCCTTGTTCACGTTTCATATCACAACAGCACCTCGCGTAGGATTAGTGTGAGGTTAATTTAGCATGTTTTTTATTGATAATCAATAAATATTTATTAATAAATGAGGTGTATATATCGAAAAAGAATAAAATTGGAGGATTTAACCGATAAGTTCTTTTTGGATGGCTTAAAAAAATCAATTATTAATATCTAAGAAATAAATATTTCAATCCCTCACTATTGTTGTTACACTTGAATTAGATCAATAATTACGGAAAAGGTGTGGGCCAGCTCGTCTCGAAGTTTGAAGCGAGGACAAATCGAGAGCGCTTACATCCTTTCAGCAAAATAAGGTCATAAGGGACGGTAAACATGAATCACGGACAAACAAGTACAGATGTTATTTTGATTGGTGCCGGAATTATGAGTGCGACGTTGGGGACCCTGCTGAAGGAATTGGCGCCGGACTGGAACATCACGGTGTTTGAACAACTTGCGCGGGCAGGGGAGGAAAGCTCAAACGAGTGGAATAATGCGGGAACCGGTCATGCGGCTCTGTGCGAATTGAATTATACCACCGAGCGGTCGGACGGAACCGTTGATATTAGCAAAGCAATTAAGGTGAATGAACAGTTCCAGGTATCCAGACAGTTCTGGGCTTATCTGGTTCAGCGCCAACTGATCCGAAATCCGCAGGATTTCATCATGCCGCTGCCTCATATGAGCTATGTGCGCGGGGAGCAGAACGTCAAATTTCTGAGAAGACGTTATGAAGCGATGTCTGCCCATCCGCTGTTCCAAGGGATGGAGTTCACCCAGGACCCGGGGAAACTCAGAGAATGGGTTCCTCTGATGATGAAGGATCGGAAGACTGACGAGCCGATTGCGGCGACGAAGATCGATTCGGGTACGGACGTCAACTTCGGCGCCTTGACGCGGATGTTGCTGAATCATTTGAAAGATAAAGGCGTGGACATCCGCTACAAGCACAGCGTGAAGAAGCTGAAACGGACGCCGGACGGGTTGTGGGAATTGAAGGTAAAAGACTTGAACAGCGGGGCTATCGAGCGCCATACCGCCAAATTCGTCTTCATCGGTGCCGGCGGCGGGAGCTTGCATTTGTTGCAAAAATCCGGCATCCCGGAAGGCAAGCGGATTGGAGGCTTCCCGGTCAGCGGATTGTTTATGGTGTGCAACAATCCGGAAGTGGTGGAACAGCATCATGCCAAAGTTTACGGCAAAGCTTCGGTGGGAGCACCGCCGATGTCCGTTCCCCATCTGGACACCCGGTTCATCGACAACAAGAAATCGCTGTTGTTCGGACCGTTTGCCGGTTTTTCGCCGAAGTTCCTCAAGACTGGATCCATGTTTGATCTGATCACCTCTGTTAAGCCGCATAACCTTCTGACGATGCTGGCGGCGGGGGTCAAAGAGATCGCGTTAACCAAATACCTGATTGGGCAGCTTATGTTGTCGAAGGAACAACGGATGGAGGAACTGCGGGATTTTGTCCCAGGGGCCAAGAGCGAGGATTGGGATCTGATCGTCGCCGGTCAGCGGGTGCAGGTCATCAAGGATACGGTGGAAGGCGGAAAAGGCACGTTGCAATTCGGCACCGAGGTTGTCAGCGCTGCGGATGGCTCGATTGCCGCCTTGCTTGGCGCTTCCCCGGGAGCTTCGACTGCGGTGCACGTCATGCTGGAGGTTATTGAGAAATGCTTCCCGCAGCACCTCGAAGCTTGGAAGCCGAAGATCAAAGAGATGATTCCTTCGTACGGCTTGTCGCTGTCGGAGAACCCGGAACTCTTCCGTACTCTACAACAATCAACTGCGCTGGCCCTTGGATTGTCGGGAACCAAGCAAGAAGCTTCAGTATCATAATTTCATCTAGGTGATTAGAAAAGAGCTAAGCCGTGGTCAATCTGCGGTTAGCTCTTTATTTTTTGCGCCCTCCCTTGAGGATTATCCCGTTGCATCAGGTCATGCAAGCAAGCACTGAACGAAAGGGATAATGGTGGGAAAGAGGCGTGAGAAGGGGCATTGAGGGCGGCGACCTTTGTTTATTTCAACAAGTTAGTAGCCAGCCAGGGCTTAATCAAGGGAAGTACGGTCTCAGGCTGCATGGCTTTCGTATGGTCCATCGCGTTCCCCGGTAAAATGGCCACATCCCAGCCGAGCTGGCGCAAGGTTTGTTCATTCTTACGTAAAGCCCCTGCGATATCAACGGTCACACTGCCAAAGTTCTCGCCATACACGATTCGGTCCGCTTCGCCGGCGAAGGTAAGCTTGGGAAACGTGAGATTGTCGTGTACAGACGTGTCATCGAAATCGGACAAGCTTTGGTACAGGGTCAGAAATTGCTTTGTTTGCGCCGGATCTAATGTCACCTGCACCTGATCCCAATCATATTCTTCCGGGCTAACGAAGTCCTGAAATTGTTCCTCCGTAGACGAGGACGAGGACGGTTGCAGCGCCTGGAACAAATCAGACAAGCCCTCCACGAAATGTTATATCCATATTCAATCTCTAGTTTGACCTTTTATTTTCTAGCGGCGGCATTCACTTGCTGCAGCAGCAGATTGATGCTGTCATTGAGCTGGTTGATCTCCTCGAGATTCATATCTGTGGCGTCAATCAGTGACTGCGGAACGCAGGCCGCTTTCGCTTGCAGCGCCTTCCCCTTCGGCGTGATCAGCACATTTACCACGCGCTCGTCTATGGAATCGCGTTGTCGTTCAATGAGTCCGGCAGCTTCCATCCGCTTGAGCAAAGGCGTTAAGGTGCCGGTGTCTAGATCCAAAGCTTCTCCGAGCTCTTTAATAGTGCTCTTCTCCTTCTCCCATAAGGTGACCAAGACCAGATACTGCGGATAGGTCAGTTCCAGCTCATCTAAATAAGGGCGGTACATCCGAAGGATGGCCCGGGAGCAAGCGTATAGCGAAAAACAAAGATGTTCCCCCAATTTCAAGTTTTGCTCATTCGTTTCCAAGACGATGCACCTCGATTGGCTTTATTTATAGGGTTTACCTTCATCATAGCAGATGATTCAAAAAGAATATATATTTTTTGCAATTTAATTGTTGACAATATAGCAGCTGGAGGCCGAACCGATCTGGTCAGCGAACCGTTCCGCTTGTATAACCGCGATTTTGCAGCTTTTGCTTCCCCGAAAGGTACGCTGGATTGTATCGCGGCGTTCGCCCGTTTTGCGGGAACATGATTAATGAGCCGATGAGGCCATAACATAAATAGAAAAAGTCGGTCAGGAGTATATCCTGATCGACTTTTTTCATGAATGATTATTTTATAAAACCGACTGCAGCAGGAAGTTAGCCAGGAACAGGAACGAGATGACGAACATGGAGATCGACAGCTGTTCCCGCTTCTTCGAAAACATCTTGAGCAGCGGATAAGCGATAAAGCCAAAAGCAATGCCGTCAACAATGCTATACGTTAAAGGGATCATCAGAATCACAAGAAACGCAGGGAACGCCTCGGAAAAATCGCTGAAATCGATCTTCGTAATATTCGTCAGCATCAGTCCGCCGATGATGATCAAGATCGGGGCGATTGCGGCGTCCGGGATCATTTTGATCAAGGGCATAAAGAACAGTGCGCCCAGGAACAACAGCCCGGTCGTCACCGAAGTTAACCCGGTTCTTCCGCCTGCGGTAATGCCGGCAGCTGTCTCGACCGTCGAAACCGTTGGGCTAGTGCCCAAGAGGCCGCAAGCCATTGCGGAAATCGATACGGCTTTCATCGATTTCCCGTTCTTCTCCGGAGCATTCAGCATGCCATCCACTTGCGAGTGGACAAGCCCGATATTTTCGAAGACCAGCACCAGCACCAGTGAGAAACAAGCCGTCAAGAACGGTACGCTGGCGATATGGCGGAGGTCTGCGCTCATCCAGACGTCACTGTAGCTTTGAAACGACAGCGATGCGGATGCGAACGATCCCAAGTCAACGATTCCGAACAACCAAGCCACCAGTGTCCCTAAAATAATGCTGATCAGAAAATTCCCCGGAACCTTCTTCAAGAACAGGAACAGCGTAACGATCAGGTTGATGATCGAAGCTAGAACCAGCGGCGCCGATAAGTCGCCGAGCGCCACAAAGTGACTGGTGTTGCCGGTGACAATGCCGCTCTTCTGCAAGCCGATGAAGGCAATGAACAGTCCGATTCCCACGGAAATCGATTCCTTCAGGGAAGCCGGAATGGCCCTGGAGATCAGGGAAGACAAGCCCGTAAAGGCAACCACGACGAACAGGATGCCCGCAAGCACCGTTGCGCCCAAGGCTTCTTGGTAGCTGAGTCCCATCGAACCTACAATCGTATAAGTAAACAAGGCGTTGATCCCCATGCCGGGGACGAGAATTAACGGTGCGTTCGCAACGAACGCGACCAGCAAACAGCCGACAAGCGAAGACAGCACGGTGGCCATAATCCCGGCCTCCAGCGGAATTCCTGCATCCTTCAGGATGTTGGCGTTGACGGCGATAATGTACACGATAGAGAAGAACGAGGTCAATCCAGCGACAAGCTCTCTTCTCACGTTCGTTTGGTGTTGCTTAAGCTTAAAAACTCCTTTCATGATGAAATCACACTTTCAAAATATCCCTCTCCCACCCGCATCAAACGAGGAACTTTCATTCCTATCGTTTATGCCAGAGGCTATTATACCACGGTTTGTGGTGGAATGCCCTTTACAAGTTGTTCCTTGATACGGATCGATGGCCAACGATAACAAAGCTGGCGGCGATTAGGTCTGATTTCGGGGCTGATGGACTTGCTTGCCGCAAACAACCTGAAACCCGAGGATATCAGCTTCAAGATCACCTTGACCGACAAATCCGACGACAAGGACATCCTGGCGGCGTTTGCAAGCCGTATGCCCGAAGGCAAAGTCCTAGGCGCGATACGGTAAGCTTTACCGATGTGAAGAATCATTGGGGTAAGCCGTATATCCAAATTTCCCTTGAACAGCTGCCGATAACTAAGGAAAATGTGATTCTGAACGGATACAAGGATATGGTGAGTGTGGACGCGGCCTACCTGGAGAACGTTCGTCTGATGGTGCTATGGGGGTCTTTTTTGTACCGTTCTATTCCTGCGAAATGTTCTATGTTATTATACCAGCATGAGATAAGACTACATTGCACCTAGACACTTCTGCATGAACCCTAAGCCAAAGGAGTGAGGTCAATGGATTACTTGCATCACCCGTTTGCGTCCAAGCGTTATACCGTATTCGCGAAAAAAGGAATGGTAGCTACGTCCCAGCCATTGGCGACACAGGCCGGGCTTGAGATCCTGCAGCAAGGGGGGAACGCCATTGATGCCGCGATTGCGGCTGCGGCGGCGCTGACGGTCGTCGAACCGACCTCCAACGGGATTGGCGGGGATGCGTTTGCCCTCGTCTGGACGAAGGGGAAGCTCCACGGCTTGAACGCCTCCGGGCCGGCGCCGGCCCTGCTGACGGCCGAGGCCGTGAAGCGGCGGGGACATGAGCAAATGCCCAAGCTGGGGCTGGTGCCGATCACGGTCCCCGGAGTCCCCGCGGCTTGGGCGGAGCTGGCCGAGAAGTTCGGCAGACGTCCTTTGACGGAGAGCTTGAAGCCGGCGATCCGGTATGCCGAGGAAGGGTACCCCCTGACGCCGATCTTGGGCAAATATTGGGCGCGGGCTTACCAGGCGTACCGCAAACAGGAGGGACCGGAGTTCGAAGCCTGGTTCCACACCTTCGCTCCGCAAGGCCGCGCCCCTGAGATTGGGGAAGTGTGGAGTTCGAAAGGTCATGCGGAGAGTTTGCGCCGGATTGCTGCCAGTGAGGCGCGGGATTTTTACGAAGGGGAGCTGGCCCAGCGGATCGACGACTTTATGGTAGAGCATGGCGGTTTTTTAAGAAAATCCGATTTGTCTGCCTACCGGCCGGAGTGGGTTGAACCGATTTCGGCGAATTACCGGGGCTATGAGGTTTGGGAGATTCCGCCGAACGGGCAGGGGATGGTCGCGTTGATGGCCTTAAATATCTATGAGCAGCTGGGGCAGCCCGAGTGGCTCTCCGCGGAGGCAGTGCATCGTCAGATCGAGGCGCTCAAGCTCGCGTTTACGGATGGCCAGGCCTGGATCACGGAGCCGGCGGATATGCCGGTCTCGACCGAATATCTGTTGTCCCGGGAATACGCCTCGTTACGGATCCAAGAGATCTGCGACACGGCGCTTGACCCGAAACCCATGGATCTGCCGAAGGGCGGGACCGTCTATTTGGCTGCGGCTGATGAGGAAGGCAATATGGTGTCCTATATTCAAAGCAACTATATGGGTTTTGGCTCGGGTATCGTGATCCCCGGGACGGGAATTAGTCTGCAAAATCGCGGGGCCGACTTCTCGTTGGATGAACGGCATCCAAACTTCGTGAAGCCGGGGAAACGGACGTATCACACGATCATCCCCGGGTTTCTGACCAAGGATGGAGAAGCGGTCGGACCGTTTGGGGTGATGGGCGGCTACATGCAGCCACAAGGCCATATGCAGGTTATCATGAATACGGTGGATTACCGGCTGAATCCTCAAGCGGCACTGGATGTCCCGCGTTGGCAATGGGTTGGCGGCAAGAAGGTGCAGGTAGAGCCGGAGTTTCCGGGCGAGCTCATCGAGGCGCTCCGGCAAAAGGGGCATGCCATCGAAGTGATGCCGGACGGAGGAGGCTTCGGACGCGGCCAAATCATTTGGCGGGATCCGCAAACCGGCGTGCTGGCCGGCGGGACGGAATCCCGAACGGACGGCATGATCGCGGCTTGGTAATCCCTAAGGGAAGTGAAGAGAGATGAAGTATGGGAGCATCGTACACGGACAGCTCCAGCGGCGGGTGAACCGGTTTATCGCCGAGGTTGTGGTGGACGGTGCCTTGGAACAGGTGCATGTGAAAAATACCGGTCGGCTGAAGGAGCTCCTGCTAACGGATACAGAGGTTCTGCTGGAGGTTTCTGATCGGCCCGAGCGGAAGACGAAATATTCCTTGATTGCGGCTGCCAAGGACGGAGGCTGGGTGAACGTCGATTCGCAAGCGCCAAATCCGGTAGCGTTCGAGGCATTGAAGGCAGGGCGGATCGCGGAGATCGGGCTGGTCAGTTGCGTGAAGCGGGAAGTCACCTACGGCGATTCCCGGTTTGATCTCTACTACGAAAAAGACGAGGAACGAGGGTTCATCGAGGTCAAAGGCGTCACGCTCCAGCAGGAATGTATCGCTATGTTCCCAGATGCCCCAACGGCGCGGGGAACCAAACATGTGTTGGAGTTGGCTAAGGCCGTTCAGGAAGGATACACCGGGACGGTGCTTTTTGTGGTGCAAATGCAGGGATGCCGCGAATTTACGCCTTACCGGGACATGGATCCGGCCTTTGCGGACGCCTTGGAAGAGGCCTCCCGGCAAGGGGTGCGGATTTTGGCTTATGAATCCGTCGTGACGGAACAAGAGATCGTGTTGGGAGGCGGTCTCCCGGTTCATCTATGAGATGGGTTCACGGCAGGGCGACGGAGTTGCATTCTTGCTGACTTTATGATGAAATTTACGAAGACGGAACAAGAAAAGGAAGGGGAGCCCCATGAAATTAAGAGTATCCGCTGTCCAATATCATCTGCATACGATTGGCAGCTTTGACGAGTTCGCCCGTCAGGCCGAACACTATATCAAAACCGCGGAGGAGTTCAGCTCGGATTTCGTGCTGTTCCCCGAGTTTTTTACCACGCAGCTGATGTCGATCGGCTCGCCGGACGGCAGAGCGTTGACCATCCAGGAGCTGCCGGATTTTACAGAGCAATACCGCACTCTGTTTAGCGGATTGGCTCGGCAGACCGGAATGCATATCATCGGCGGCACGCATGTGCTGCGCAAAGGCGACCGGTTGTACAACGTGGCGCATCTGTTTTATCCCGATGGGCGAATCGCGGAGCAAGCCAAGCTGCACATTACGCCTACCGAAGTGACGGAATGGAACATGACGCCGGGCGACGGCCTGGAAGTGTTTGAAACCGACAAGGGCAAAATCGCCATGTTGACTTGTTATGACATCGAGTTTCCGGAGATCGTCCGGATGGCCAAAGCGAAAGGTGCGGACGTCATTTTCTGTCCATCCTGCACGGACGACCGCCATGGCTTCCATCGAGTTCGTTACTGCTGCCATGCGAGAGCGGTCGAGAACCAGGTGTACATCGTCACCACGGGGACGGTCGGATCGCTGCCGACGGTGGACTTCATGCGGGGCAACTTCGGGCAGGCGGCGGTCATCACGCCAAACGACGTACCGTTTCCGCCGCGCGGCATTTTGGTGGAAGGCGAGATCAATGACGATATGATCGTTACCGCCGATCTGGATTTGGAGCTGCTCTATCAGGTTCGGGAGAAAGGCTCCGTCACCACCTGGCGAGATCGTCGGACCGATCTGTACACCGACTGGAACTAAACCAAGCAGAACGCAGGCTGCCCATGGAGGAGAGACGCGATGTATCGTAAAGAATGGTACGTGTTTAATGATCAGGGTCGGCCGGTGCCGGCCGTGATTCGGAACTACGAAGAGAAGGATTTTCCGGGGTTGATCCGCATTCAGCAGGAGAGCTTCCCGCCTCCTTTTCCTTCGGAATTATGGTGGAACGAGGAACAGCTAAGCAACCATGTGCGGTTGTTCCCGGAAGGCGCGTTATGCGTCGAAGTCAACGGGGAGCTGGCAGGCTCCATGACCGGGCTTAAGGTCGATTTCGACCCCGGCAAGCCGGAGCATTCTTGGGCGGACATCACCGATAACGGGTACATCCGCAACCACCGCCCCGATGGGAACACGCTGTACGTCGTGGATATCAGCGTCCGGCCGTCCTACCGGCAATGGGGCCTAGGCAAATGGCTGATGTTGTCCATGTATGAGCTGGTGGTGCACCAAGGCCTCCAGCGTTTGCTGGGCGGCGGCAGAATGCCGGGCTACCATAAGTACGCGGCGGAAATGACGGCAGAGCAATATCTGAACGCCGTTGTGAGAGGTGAGCTGAAGGATCCGGTGATCACCTTCCTGCTGCGCTGCGGCCGTACGCCGGTCACGGTCGTGCGTGATTATCTGGAAGATGAGGAATCGCGGAATTACGCCGCATTGATGGAATGGAGAAATCCGTTTCTCCAGCGCAATTTTGAATAGGAGGCGTTATAAGGTTATGGAATATATCCGAATCACGAATATTCAGGATCCTTTGTTCAAATCGATGCATCAGCTGATGCAAAACGTATTCCCGCCGGAGGAAGTGCTGGAATTTGATCTATGGAAAGAGCCGCTGGAAGACCCCGGCATTCGCGTCTTCGTCGCGGTGCACGAAGGTCAGGTTGTTGGGGCGACGGAGTACCGTTATTATGAGGACTTCAACGTGGCGATGACCGACTTCACGATTATCGGCCAAGCCGGGCTTGGCATTGGTCGGTTCCTGGCGGATCGCCGGCTGCGCGATTTGCACGCTTTGGCGGAGGCGAACGGGAAGAAGCTGCGCGGGATGTTCGCGGAAATCTACAATCCTTACCGGGTGGAGCATCACGAATTCGGCGGCGTGAAGCCGATGGATCCATACGTACGCCGCGAAGTGTTGTCCCACCTCGGGTACATGCGCCTGGACTTTCCGTACGTGCATCCGTCCTGGAACAATGACGGAGAAGCGGTCAGCGGGCTGGATCTTTGCTTCCTGCCGATGGACGGCAACGATGACAGCCTGGAAACGGCGCTGATCGTGCAATTCCTGGAGCGGTATTACACGGTGCTGCCGAACAAGCCGCAAGCGTGGTACGACATGGTGGAAGGCCTGAAAGCGCAGGATCGCATGAAGCTGCTGCCGATTTAAGTCAGGAATCTCTCTCCTGATCGACTTTTTCATAATTATCCCGTTCCTTCAGCACAGAGGCGGCACCCGTCATTGGACAGGTACCGCCTTTGTGTGCTTTTTTGGGATCACCAGTTATTGCCCGAAACCCGAATCACATTGAAATTCGGCGTCTGGTTCTCGCCATAGATGGCCGTGATTCCCGGATTGTTGACCCTAACATTGGTGAAGCGGGCTTCGCCAACAACAGGTCCTTGGCCTTGTTCCGCTCTCACGACCAGCTTAATCCCGTAGCGGGTTGGGTTGTTGATCGTGATGTTTTCTAGCCGTACGTTCTGCATCGGCAGATTCTCCGGCGATTTGGATTGGAACATCAAGCCGAAGTACACCGGATTATTGATGTCCACGTTTTTCACCAGGATATTCTTGAAATCCCGGTCTCCGCCGAAGAACCAGATCGCCCCGAAGTTCTGATAATCGTTAATCTTGTCGTCCGCTCCGACGCTGGTCCAGAAATCACCGCCGGTACGGTCCAGCGTGACGCCGTCGATGACGGTATCTTGGTCTCCGAAGCCCAGCGTATTATAGCCGAAGCTTAAGCTGCTGATGGTGACGCCGGGGTAAGTGAGCGTATCCGCGCCATACAGGTTCTGGAACAGGTTGTTCTGGCCGCCGTAGACGGCGAAGGCGGCAGCCCGGCGTACGTTGACGGCGGTGAGGTTCGTGTACTTGTTCCCCACATTGTACGAGCCGCCGGCGTCAATTGCGCTAAACAATGCAAATGCGTCGTCGCCCGTACCGCGGGCATAGTTGTTGTCGATCACGTTGTAGGAAGAGCCGTTGGTCATGTTGATGCCGTCGGCGAACATATTTTTAATCCGGTTATTCTTGAAGGTATTGTAGGAAGAGTTCACGCCCCAATACAGGCAAACGAAATGCTCGGCCCAAATGTTCTCAATGCTGACGTTCTGCATGCCGTTCCCGTCAATGAACTTGCCTGGACCGTCCTGACGGTAGACGTAGTTCCCCCAGGCGGACAAGTCCTTGATGGTGGATCCGTTTGCGGTGGAGCTGATGTTAAACCCAACGTCGGTGTTCGTTTGATTTTGCGGTGCAACCAGCTTGGTGTGCCAAGGACCGGCTCCAATGATTTCCGTTGCCCGGCCGTACAGGAAAATCTTCGACGAAATCGTCCACTCCCCAGCCGGAATGAAAATCCCTTTCTTGGACGGATCCTGGCGGAACTCGTTCAGCGCTTGTTCAATCGATTTCGTCGTCGAAACTTCAACATATTTGCTAGGATCCGGATTTGAGGCTGGCGGCGCTACGTTCTCCGTCTCGATCATATCTACGTAAATCCAGGGAACGTCCCCAGCATCCTTCTGGATTCGGATTTTCGTGCCAGCCGGATAGACTTGGTCGAGCAAGAGCTGGGAGTCTTCGTACAGCCAGTAAGCCTTAGAGCCGGAGTTATTGTACCCTAGTTCTCCAAGCGTGGAAGGTGTGGCGTACACGTAAGAGAATTTGGAAGTCACGGTAAAATTGCCTTTATCCACGCCGTTCACATAGATACTGATCGTACCGTTGGTATTCTCAGCTACGGCATTCCGGAGCACAAACGCATTGGCCGGCTGGGTCAGCGTAAACTCCACGTACTCGCCTGTGGCATCCAGATAAACGGCCGAACGTCCGGAGGCTTCACCGGCAAAATCACCCGGCGTAAAGTTCGGCGCCAGCCGCGTTCCATTGGTGCTGTTCGAAGGAGCTTCGGCCTCCAGCACGGTAAATGGCATGTTAGCCCCTCGACCGGAATATAAGCTGACAGTGCTGCTGTTGTTGTTCCGCTTCACTGCGACCTCGTTGGCATCGTCAGCTACCGTTGTCGTTACCGTGTAGCTGCCGTCCACTGCAGTCCACGTTCCCATCGTCACACTGACGGATGATCCCGGAGCAAGCGTCCCGCTATAGGAACCGTTTAGCGTTCGTACGGTTGTCCCCGAGCTGTTCTTCAGTTCTAAGGTGATCGGGTGCGCTCCGCCAGCGGAAGCGATCGTGCCTTGGTTTTTCAGGTTCACGGTAAAGGTGACGGTATTGCCTGCGCTCGGATTCGAAGGCGTCCAAGCCGCGGTTGCGATCAGGTCGGAGCTTTGTACCTGGTTGATCGTGAGCGGCGTGGGATGCGTGTAGGTGTTGTTCGCTTCATCGGTTTCAAAAACCGCGTTGTCCTCATCCACCTTGGCGATCACGGCGTAAGAACCAGCGTCTTTTGCATCAATTGTGGTGGAGACGTTCGCCGTTGCACCAGGGGCAAGCGCACTAACGGGGGCCGTACCAACAAGGGTGCTTCCTAAGTAGAAGTTCACATTCGTAGTGCCGGATGCCACGGTCCCCGCATTACGGACCACCGCGTTGAGTGTAACGGCTTGGGTCTCATCCGGAGAGGCCGGCGACCAGGAGAGATTGGTTACGGTCAGATCCGGATTGGGTGCAGGTGTTCCAAAGATCTGGAACTCCGCCACTTGCCCGCCGGGGGCCCCGGAATTGGCCGTAAACCGCAGCTGCACTTGGCTTACCGTGGCGCTGATGGGGATGGTGACCGTGTTCTGTGTAGTAGGATTAAACGTATAGGAAGCGGCGGAGACCAGGTTCGTAAAGGTGGTGGAATTTTGGTCATGCCCCAGCACTTGAATCGTTTGCGTTCGTGTTGCCCATTCGCTGGAAGGGTTCAGTTTCAGGACAATCGCCGTGATGTTGGCATTGGCCCCCAGGTCCACGGTGAGTGTGCTCGGATGGCCGTTGCCTTCCCAATAGGTCGAGACGTCGTTATCGTTGGCATTGGCGGCAACAAAAATATACGTTGAGGAGGACGCGGTAATCGTCTTGCCGATGGCGAGATTGGTTCCGGTTTCTCCGCCGGAGCCGTTCCGCGTCACGGTATTGCTTGGCGGCGAAACGTTACCGGCCGCATCCTTGGCGACGACATAGTAAGAGACGGTAACATTCGCCGGCTGCGAGTCTGTATAAGTCAGCGTCGATCCGTTGACGCTGTCGCGAAGCTGACCGTTGGCGTAGATGTCGTACCCGGTTACGCCTACGTTATCCGTTGCGGCGTTCCAAGTCAGCTTGATCGAGCCGGAGGTCGGTTGAGTGAAGGCCAGGTTGGTCGGAGCCGTCGGCGGCTGCGTATCTGCGGAGCTTCCCTGGGTAAATTGGATCCAGTTCATATTAAAATCATAACCGCTGGCATAGACGCGAAGAGTTTGCGTTCCGGCATTTAACGTCACGGTGGCCGTCACGGTCTGCCAATTTTGCCACCCGCCGGTGTTGGGCACCGTCGTTGTAGCCAGCGTCGTTCCACCGGACTTCAGCTGGATTTCGCCTGTACTTGCATTGCTCGCAACCCGGTACTCGACGGTATAGGTGCCCGCACTAACGACGTTGACGTTATAGTCCAGCCAATCTCCGACATGAATCCAGCCGACGTTCAGGCCGCCGCCCGTATCCGTGGTAGGTTCGGTCTGAATGCCGTTCATCGCGGAGTAATTTTCCGCCTCAATCTTGCCCGGAATCACGGAAGGCGCGGCTGGTGCAGCGCCGTACACCTCCACTTCGGAGAGTTGACCCGCCGGCCAGACGGTATTGGCCGTAATGTGAATACGCACGTACCGAACGCTGGCTGCTGTAAAGTTGATCGTCACCGTATTGGCCGAAGCCGGGTCAAAGGTATAGCTGGCGGAAGCCTTCAGATCGGTGAAGCTCGACCCGTTGGTGCTGCCTTGCACGGATAAAGTTTGTGTCCGGCTTTCCCAACTGGAAGGCAGCTTCAAGACGACCTGATCAATTTGAACCGTGCTGCCGAGATCGATTTGCACCCACCCGGGAAAAGCTTGATTCGTGCTTTCCCAATACGTATTGGCATCGCCATCTGTGACGTTGGAGGCGGGATACACATCGGCGTGCCCAGATTCTGTCGCGGGTTTGCCCGCAGCCAGGTTCGCCTCTCTTGCCGCCTGAACAGGTGCGGTCCACCCCGCTGAAGTGAAGAAAGTTGCGGCGAACATAGCGACGATACATATCCATGCGATGATGCGTCTTTGGCTTTTCACGTCATTCATTCTCCTTTCAGATTCAAGATTTCTCCCTTTCTTACATCTGGCAGAGTTGTCGTGGTGAGCCCCGCGGCACGGTTTACGAATTCTGTTCAATATACCAATGTAAGCGATATCACAAAAAGGCGCATTCCCCCTCTTCCCAAGGATCGGTATAAGTACTGCACTTCCATCGTAAGGAGGATTCGTTTCCAAATAAAGGTGTATTTCTATGGAAATGGTGTGCAGGATTATGGTTTTGGACAAAAAAAGAGACCACCCGTCAGTCCACTGACCGGGCAGTCCCCGATTAAGCGATCGAGGCGCCTTACGCCAACCGCATTTTGAAATCTTCATAACCAAACTCATGCAAAATTTCGCAGTCGCCGTCCTTGTGCTGCAACACGAGTGCCGGCAACGGCATGCCGTTGAAGGTGGTGTTCTTCACCATCGAATAGATGGCCATGTCGCCGAACACCAGACGGTCGCCGGGCTTCAGCGGCTCATCAAACGAGTAGTCGCCGATATTGTCCCCGGACAGGCAGGTTGGTCCGCCCAGCCGGTACGTGTATGGCTTCTCGCCAGGTTCGCCCGATCCAAACAGCGGCGGACGGTACGGCATCTCGAGCACGTCTGGCATATGGCAGGAGGCCGAGGCATCAACGATGGCGATATCCAGGCCGTTTTTCATCGTATCCAGCACTGTTGTGATCAGGTAACCGGCGTTCAGCGCCACCGCTTCGCCCGGTTCCAGATACACTTCTAAGCCGTATTTGTCCTGCATCCGCCGAATGCACGCTTCCAGCAGCGGAATATCGTAGTCCTCGCGCGTGATATGATGGCCGCCGCCGAAATTGATCCATTCCATTTGCGACAGCCATGGACCAAACTTCTCTTCCACCGCATCCAGCGTCGTGACCAAATCGTCTGAGTTCTGCTGGCACAAGGTATGAAAATGAAAGCCAGAAATGCCATCCAGCAGCTCAGGGCGGAAATGCTCGATCGTCACGCCAAACCGCGAGCCATACGCGCAAGGGTTATAGATGTCGTGGCCTACTTGGGTGGAGCATTCCGGGTTGATGCGCAAGCCGACTTTTTTGCCAGCCGCCAGCACCCGATCGCGATATTTCTCCACTTGGGAGAACGAGTTGAAGATCACATGATCGCAAAGCTCGATGATTTCGTCGATCTGATCCTCCCGGTAGGCTGGGGCAAAGACGTGATTCTCCTTGCCCATCGCTTCGCGGCCGAGCCGAGCTTCATACAAGCCGCTGGCCGCCGTGCCGCTTAAATATTTACCGATCAGCGGGTAGGTCGTGTACATCGAAAATGCTTTTTGCGCCAAAATAATCTTCGCACCCGTCCGCTCCATAATCCCGGCCAGGATCTTCAGGTTTTGCTCCAAAAGTTTCTCATCGACCACGTAACAAGGTGTTGGCAGTTCCTCGAAGCGCATATTATCTAATGTACTCCGTTTCTTTGCGCTCTTCGGCGACTTCCTCATCCGGATAGGCATCAACCGGTACCGGATTGAAGCTTTCTTTCCAAGGCAGGCCCCACTTGTTCAGCGCATCCATGAATGGATCTGGATCGAACTCTTCGATGTTGTAAACGCCCGGTTTGTTCCAAGTGCCGTTGATGATCATCATTGCGCCGATCATGGCCGGAACGCCTGTCGTGTAAGCTACGGCTTGGGAGCCAACTTCTTTGTAGCATTCTTCGTGGTCGCAGACATTGTACAGGTAGTACATTTTATCTTTGCCGTCTTTTTTCCCTTTGAAAATGCAGCCGATGTTCGTTTTGCCCTTCGTGCGCGGTCCCAGCGAAGATGGATCCGGCAGGACGGCTTTCAGGAACTGCAGCGGCACGATTTGCTTGCCTTCGAATTCGATCGGCTCAATCGAAGTCATGCCGACGTTTTCGAGGCATTTCAGGTGGGTCAGGTAGCTTTGACCAAACGTCATGAAGAAGCGGATCCGTTTGATGCCCGGAATGTTGAGGGCCAAGGACTCGATTTCCTCATGGTGCAGCAGGTACATATCTTTCTCCCCGATTTCCGGGAAGTTGTAGACGCGTTTGATTTCCATCGGCTCAGTTTCGACCCATTGGCCGTTCTCCCAGTAGCTGCCCTTCGCGGACACTTCACGGATGTTGATCTCCGGGTTGAAGTTCGTCGCAAACGGATAGCCGTGGTCGCCGGCGTTGCAGTCGAGGATGTCGATGTACTCGATTTCGTCAAAATGATGTTTCAGCGCATAAGCGGAAAATACACCGGTTACGCCAGGGTCAAAGCCGCTGCCCAGCAGTGCGGTGATGCCGGCTTTCTCAAAGCGTTCGCGGTATTCCCATTGCCATTTGTATTCAAATTTCGCGGTATCTTCCGGCTCATAGTTGGCGGTATCCAGATAGTGCGTCTTGGTCGCCAAGCAGGCTTCCATGATCGTCAAATCTTGATACGGCAGAGCCAGGTTCATCACGATGTCTGGTTTCACTTCGTTGATCAATGCGATCAGCTCGTCGACATTGTTGGCGTCCACTTGAGCTGTCGTGATTTTCGTTTTGCCGCCGTCCAGCTTCGCTTTCAACGCATCGCATTTCGACTTGGTGCGGCTGGCGATGCAGATTTCTTCAAATACCTCGCTGTTTTGCACGCATTTGTGGATCGCTACGGAAGCCACGCCGCCGCAGCCGATGATTAATGCTTTTCCCATTTGTCCATCTCCTACCTTCTTTAAAATTTGACAAGTGCTGTGAAACGTAAAAAAAGCAAGTGATTGAACGCATAACCTGCGCATCACTTGCTTCTGATATAGTCAATATTAAGAAATGCTCCATCACAACGGACGAACGCCCGTCTTCATCGCCGCACGAAATGACTTCGCACGAACGCACGCTCCGGAATTCTTAATATTCAATATATCATGTTTGATCAGAGTCTATTTAGCAAATAATTCGCCTTTACCACTCTTATTGACCGTTTCACAAGTTGATGTGCATTATGCACTGGTTGTAAAGTAACCAACTTATAAAATTTGAGCTTTTAACTCAATCAATAAGGCAACTAAGTTGCCAATCGGCATTTGACCCGGCTGTCCGTATGGCCTTAACTTTCCCGAAGGAAAGTGGTCAAAAAATTATCTGCTTGGAAAGACTCGCGATATATTGAATACAACCTTTCCAAAAATCATGCTCCTTAATATTAGCAGGAACTGATTCGGAGGGCAATAGCTAATTTAAAATATTTTTTTGGTAAGGGAGGAACTTGTTTACGCTAACGCTTACCACGAAGCTTATTTGGCGAAAAACAGGGGGGCTGGCGTTCTAACGCTTGTCAGCGTGCTTATGGACGGAAAATACGCCGCGGAACACGGAAAATGGACCCAATAGAGTGCTAGGCAAGCGTTACATTTGGAAACAGCCTATTTTGGCGCAAATAGCGTTTGTCACAAGCGTTACACTTACTTGAGAGGCGGAATCCCAATCAATCCGTCGCAATAGGAGGCATCTCGAAAAAATCCGTTGCGAGTGATGGCATCCCGATCAATGATCGCGAGGTCTAGCATCCCGGATCAATCCGTCGCGGCTGGTCGGCTGGCGCGGGGTCTTCTGGTCTCTAGGTCGTCCTCAAATTGACGCGAATCAAGGAATGCCCCTGGTTCCCGAGTTACGATGAAGCCATCGATAACCGAAAGGGGATATGTCCAATGATTACCGTCAAATGGAAAGTAGAAGAGTTAACCTGCCCAAGCTGCATCAAGAAAATCGAAAGCGCGCTGTCGAAACAGCCGGGGGTACAGGAAGTCAAAGTGTTGTTCCACTCCAGCCAGGTAAAGGCCCGGTTCGATGAGAGCCTGGTGCAGGAGGAGCTGCTTCAGAGCATGCTGGCCAAGCTTGGGTATCCAGTGCTGGCGGGAGGAGGGCGTGGCGATGGCCAAGCCTCGTAAAGTGGCGGCATTGTTGGCGTCGGGGCTTCTGCTGGCCCTGGCCGGGTTGTTCCACCTCCTGGGATGGGAGGTGGCCCGAAGCGCCGCGCTGCTGCTGGCCTCGGCGATATCCGGTTGGTCGATCGCAGTGAGAGCTGTTCGTTCGCTTCTCATACGCGTCTTCAGCATCGAGCTATTGGTGACGATCGCGATGATTGGTGCGATCATCCTCGGCGAATACGTCGAGGCGGCTGCGGTGGCCTTCTTATTCCGGCTCGGGGCATACCTCGAGGCCATCACGCTGAGCAAGACGCGCTCCGCCTTGAAAGCCCTGATCGATATGGCCCCGGCGGAAGCCATCGTCCTGCGGGACGGCGTTCAGGTCAAGGTGCTCGCGTCCGAAGTGGTGCGCGGGGACCGGGTGCTTCTGTCGTCCGGCAGCAAGATCGCGGTCGACGGCCAGGTCGCTTCCGGCCAAGCCCTCGTTAACGAGGCGGCGATTACCGGCGAACCGGTGCCCGTTGCCAAGCAGGTCCACGACCGCGTGTTTAGCGGAACAACCGTGGATACGGGCTACCTTGAAGTCATCGCCGAGCAGGTTGGGGAGGACACCACCTTTGCCAAAATCATCGAGCTGGTGGAAGAAGCCCAGGAGTCCAAGGCGAAGACGCAAAAGTTTTTGGACAAATTCGCTTCGTATTATACGCCGGGCATGTTGCTGTTGGCGGTTCTGGTGTTCATCGTCTCTCGGAATCCCGAGCTTGCCCTGACGTTTCTGGTGATCGCTTGTCCGGGGGCTCTGGTGATTTCCGTACCGGTGTCAATGGTTGCCGGATTGGGAAACGGCGCCGCAAACGGCTTGTTGATCAAAGGCGGAGAAGTCCTGGAAAACCTCGCCCGGGCGGAGGTGGTTGTGTTCGACAAAACCGGGACTTTAACGGAGGGGAGACCAACCGTGGTTTCGGTACACACCTATGGCGGCGTGCAGGAACGCGAGCTGTTGGAGCTGACGGCTGCATTGGAAGCGGCATCGGAGCATCCGCTTGGACAAGCGATTGTGAACGCAGCGAAGGCTCGGAATGTAGAGCCGGCGGGTCGGCCGAAGCAGGTGGAAGTGCACAAAGGATGCGGGATTCGTGGTGAGGTTCGCGGACGGACGGTTCGGGTCGGGAAGCGGGAATGGTTGGAGCAGCAAGGCGTTGCCATAAGCAAGGATGTGTGGGGCGAGGCAGAACGTCAAGAGAAGCGAGGGTATACGGTTGTGTTCGCCGCTGCTGATGGAATGTTGATTGGCGTTATCGCCATCGCAGACCCGGTTCGAGCCGAAGCGCAGGAAGCGATCCAAGGGCTTAAGCGGAAAGGCGTGAAGCGAGTGGTGATGCTGACCGGCGACAATCGGCATGCCGCTCAGCAGGTTGCGGACCGGCTTGGAATTGACCAGGTGCACGCCGGGCTTCTTCCGGCAGATAAGGTGGCGTTGATCCAGGAATGGCAACGGCAGGGCAGACGTGTGACGATGCTTGGAGACGGCATCAACGACGCGCCGGCTATAGCCGCCGCGGACATCGGGCTGGCGATGGGAGGTGCGGGGACGGACATTGCGATAGAGACTGCGGATGCGGTCATTATGGCTGACCGGCTGGATAAGCTCGTATATGCCCGCCAGCTGGCGAAGCGTACGGTCCGCAATATGAAGCAAAACGTATCGTTTGCCATCACGGTCGTGGTTCTGTTGCTGGCGGGGGTATTAACGAGGCATATTTATTTAGCCTCGGGGATGTTTATTCATGAGTTCAGCGTGATTTTGGTGATTCTGAACGCCCTTCGTCTGACATGGCGAGGGAGGGGCACCAGGACCAACCGGAACATGCGTCGCAACGTCGATCCTAAGGCGATGATTACAACTGTCTCAACCGCTCCAGGATATCCTCCGGATCGGGGCGTTTCATGAAGTACGGTTCGACATAGGCAGAGCGGATGATGCCGGACTCGTCGATCATAAACGTAGACGGAATCGGCAGAATCCAAAGGTTGGTGGCGTTATATTCCGCCAGATTCAGATTGAACTGATTCAGGAAGATGTTCTGAAAGGTCAGCACAACCGGACCTTGGGACAGCTTGTCGAAGAGGTTCACGGTTTCCCCCAGCGGGTTTAGATTTTTTTGGATTGTCAACTCCATTTTTTTATTTTGTTGGCGAGCCCCGGCCCGAAAACGCAAAAACCCCGCAACCAAGCGCTTTCCGCCGGTTGCGGGGGGATGAAAACGGCGAATTTCCCTCCTTCTGAGTACCTCATATCGTATTTTCATTTCTGGGTGGTTTCTAGACCAGATGGGAGCGGATATGCTCCAGCATCGCATCGAGCACGGCCTCTAGTGCGCAGATATCTTTGCGAACCTGCGTCATGAGCAGTCCGCCTTGCAGCGCCGTCAGCAGCGCCAGTGCCAGCCGGTCCGGATCGGCGTCAGCGCGCATTTCACCGCGATCCCGCATCGCACGAAGCCCTTGGCTAATCGCCTGCTCCCATTGCAGGAAGCAGGAAGCCAGCGCAGACCGGGCCGCTGGTTCCATATCGGCCAGCTCGCTGGCCAATGAACCGATGGGGCATCCGCCCTGAAACTTCCGGTCAATCTGCGATTGGATCACGGCGTCACGCCAGGCCTGCAGGGCTTCCATGCTGTCCAGATGGCTGAGCAAGGGTTCTTGTGCACCTAACACCTGCTCGGTCTGGTATAGGATGACGGCCAGCACCAGATCCCGCTTCTCCTTAAAATAATGATAAAGCTGCGAGGAGCTGACCTTCGCCTCCTTCTGCACATCCTCCACGCTCGTCCCCGCGACCCCGCGTTCGAACATCAGTTTAGCAGCGGCAGCGATGATGCGGCTGCGCGTTTCTCTCCCTTTTTTCGTAAGCTTTGGTTCCGGATTAGGTGTAGTTATCGTGGTTTTCATAGTCTTAGTATAGCAAAAATGGAGTCCCCCATCCAGAAATGTATGGCGGGGCTACGACATCGAGCCGACGTTTCAGCTACGGACCGTAATGTCCTTATTGCTCAATTTCCCGGCGATTTCCCGTTTTAACGGATCGGAGTGCCTTTATGAGTCGGGTACAGGCAAGAATTTGGCCAAACCAACCTGAATAAGGTCTGTGGAGTCCGTTAAGTATTAGGAGCCAACCTATTTTGCTCCAATAGCGGCTCTCCTGTCCCTTAGCTCATCCGCACCAATTAGTTCTACTAGCCACCGGAGCACCCTTCGTCTTCTTAGCTCTCCCAGTTTCTTCTCCCCCTACGCCTTACCCTAGACTATTGCGTTTTAGAAAACATATGTTACTATTAACATACGTTAAACAAAACAGAGGTGAGCAACATGTCGATTAATTACGCGATTTTGGGGATGCTGAGCGCCCGGTCTCTGACCGGTTACGATTTGAAGAAGATCATTCAGGATTCACCGTTTATGCCTTGGTCGGGCAATAACAATCAAATTTACAAGGCGTTAGTCGAGCTGCTGGAGGAGGGCTGGGTGACGAATGAAGTCCAGCATCAAGACAGTGCTCCATCGAAGAAGATCTATACGATTACCGAAGCCGGGCGGGAAGCGTTGAAAGCTTGGGTACTGTCACCGCCGGAGCTGCCGGAGTTCAAAAATACCTTCCTCGTGCGCCTCGCCTGGGCGGATTCGTTGGGGGAAGACGAACTGGACGCCCTCCTTACGGGGTATGAGCACGAATTATATTTACAGCTTGCCGCAGAGGAGGAGAAGCTCCGCCGGGGAGAGTTTTCACCACGCCGTACCTCTCGGGAAGCCTATCTCTGGGATCAAATCCATGGCCGAGTTCTGGAGCAATACCGGAGTGAGCTGGACTGGATCCGCCAACTTCGCGAGGACATGGGGATTCATTCAAAGGATCAGAAAGGGGAGAAACCTGTGAACTATCAAGTTGTGGAGAAAAATAACCAAACCATCGTGGTCGTCACGTCCGCCGAACCGCCGATCACCACCGGGCAGGACGCGATTCGCCTCATCGAAGCGTGCATCGAGCACAACGCCGGACGGCTCATTGTTTATGCTGAGGCGTTGTCCGAGGATTTTTTCAACTTGAGAACGGGATTGGCCGGAGAGATTCTGCAGAAATTTGTGAACTTCTCGCTTCGGACTGCCCTTGTGGTTGCCGACGGGAGCCTCATTAAAGGCCGGATGAAGGACCTGCTCGCAGAGTCCCATCGGGGGAATACTCTTCGGGTGTTTGCCAGCCAAGCCGAGGCGGAGAATTGGTTAGCAGAAAGTTAAGACGGGCAACATTTCAACTCCGATGGGCTTCGCTGGTGATGCATGTCCCGGGAATGGTATAATTTTCTTATGGACAATGCGCTTGGGAGGCCAATCAATGAGAGAAGAGCTATTGGAACAGCTGCAAACGTGGCATGAAGAGGATGAATACGAAAAGATCGTTCAAGCGGTCATGGACGTGCCGGAGGAAGAAAGAGATTATCAGCTGATCAGCCATTTGGGGCGTGCGCTGAATAATCTGGAACGGTACGAAGAGGCGGTTGAGCAATTCCTGAAGATTGCTGATGAGGGTCAGGATGACCCGTTGTGGCATTATCGGATCGGCTTGGCGTATTACTATTTGGATCGGTATGACGAAGCGCGGATCGCGTTTGAGACGGCAGATCGGTTGGAGCCGGGAGACGAGGATACGTTGGAGTTCTTGAGTTGGATCGAAGAGAAGACAGCTGCAGGCGAGGCTGGGGACGAGGAAGCAACATCGGAGTCGTCTGCGTCTGAAGCGGCGGAAGCTAAGGGTTCGGAGGGCGAGCAAATCGCGGCGGAACCGGTCGTTTTCGAAGGGGATTTTGACGCGGAGGGCTTCTGGGACGATGACAATCCTGCGGCAGAGAAGTACGTCTCGGCGCCACCTACAGATGCGCTGGTCGAGTCTGTGGAGGAGTCACTTGTTTTCCGGTTGCCGGCTTTTTATGTGAACCTGATGAAAGTGCATAATGGTGGAATCCCTCGGAACCGATACTTCCGGACTCAAACCGGCGAGACCATCGAGATTCTAGGAATCATGGGCATCGGACGGGAAAAACCGCACTCCCTGTGCGGGGCAGCCGGAAGCCGTGCCACGATCGAGCGGGAAGGATATCCCGAATTCGGTGTGGTCCTCTGCGATACGCCGTCTGACACCGGGGTCGTGATGCTTGATTATCGGGAATCCACCAACGTTGGCGAGCCGGAGGTGGTTTACGTTGAGAAGGCCAGCAAGAAGGCCACTCCTCTCGCGCCGAACTTCGAGGCGTTCGTACGGGGATTGACGGGCGGAACGCAAGAGTAAAAATGTTATTCGTGTATGTAATCCGGACAGAGGTGTTGTCAGGGGGATTTTTTGGGATGGGCAACTGAGCTAACGGACTCCAGAGACGTTAAATGTCCTTGCAGGGGATGTTCGCA
>NZ_GG695971.1:134006-156186 GCF_000159955.1 Paenibacillus sp. oral taxon 786 str. D14
CGGGGCGTTATTAGCCAAAGATGAACTCGAATGATGAGAAAAAGAGCCCAATAAGGTACTTGGAGTCCGTTACAACGGGAAATTCTCGGGAAATGGATAAATAGCGCCAATGAGGTCCGTTAGCTCGGGAGCGTGATTAGCGGTTATTTTTAGAAGTTCTGTTCAATCTAACAACAGGTAAGAAAAAATAACCTAAACGGAGTGAACAGACATGACAGTGACAAATAACCAGACGGCGCACCAAGAAGCGGTGGAGACGGTGCGGAAATTGATCAAGGGCATCGACATCGCGATGCTGACCACGGTGACGAAGGAAGGGCTGGTGGCGCGTCCGATGAAAACCCAGGAAGTCGAATTTGACGGGGATCTGTGGTTCCTCACCAAAGAGGAGACGGATAAATACAGCCAGTTGAAGGATCACCCTCACGTGAACGTGTCCTACGTTGGGGACTCCTACGTGTCGGTACGCGGGACGGCGGAGGTGGTCAATGACCGGGAGAAGATTAAGCAGTTTTGGAACGCTGCGTATGCCAAGTTCCTGCATACGACCAGCGATGATCCGAACCTGGTCCTGATCAAAGTGAAGGCTGAAGCGGCGGAATATTGGGAGACCGGCAATCTTGTCAAAGTGATCAAGCGCATGTTCTCCCAGCTTACGGGAAAAGAAACCGAAGCGGAGCTGAACAAGACGGTGAAATTGTAGGTGTGAACCGATCAATAAAAGCCGCCTCGCGGCGGGTCGACAACGACCTGCAGGAGGCGGCTTTGGCATTTGGGTTTATCCCGTTGATCTTATTTCTTCACCGGAATCAAAATCTTCTGTCCGATCCGGATCAAGTGCGGGTTCTTCAGTTTGTTGTACTTGGCCAGAGCTTGCCATGTCGTGCCATGCTCCAGGGCAATGTGGTACAACGTGTCGCCCTTCTTCACGATGTGGACGATGTCCTTCTCTGCTGAAGGCACAGGGGCAGGCTCAGGCTTCGGCTTAGGAGCCGGTTCTGGTGCAGGAGCCGGTTCTGGTGTTGGTTCCGGCGTTGGCGTTGGTTCCGGAGCCGGGTTCACCGACTCCGCGGCCGAGCTCAGCTTGAACTTGGCATAGCCGTCTTCCGTATTAGTTACATACTCCAGGTTGCCGGCCTTCGCAGCGGCTTCCTTAGCGGCTGGCGAAGTTTCGAACGTCACGTTGGCGTTACCGAACGGAGCAAGCGACCAGTTGCCGTCTGCCGTTGGGTTGATCGTGCCGTTTTCACGGATGTAGTCGATGATGACTTGGCGGTTCTCATCCGGCGAAGCCAGGATGATGCGCTTGCCGTCCGGGTTCGCAAACTTGCTGGACGACGCGCGATAGTTGTTGCTGGCAACAACGAATTTTTGCTCTGGATCGATTGGCTTGCCGTTATAGGACAGGTTCACGATCCGGCTGGCTTTCTCATTAACCAGGGTGCCCTTTGCATCGTATTTCGCCGGTTGCGTTACATCGATTTGATACGTTACCCCGTCGATCACGTCAAAGTTGTACGTAGGGAAATCGTAGTTCACCAATTCTTGCTCTTCCGTTTTGTTCGGATCGATTTGGTTGAACTGTCCGGCGGACCATTCGAGCCATTCCTTAATCTCGGCGCCGGTTACCAGCACAGCGTTTACTGTGTTGGAGTACAGGTACAGGTCGGCTACGTTCTTAATCGCGATATCCCCGGCAGGAATATCCGTATAGTAGTTCGCGCCTTGACGTCCGCCGGCTTTAAATGGAGCGCCTGCCGACAGTACGGGCAATCCTTCGTATTCCGTGCCTTGCAGATGCTTCTCGACGTACCATTTTTGCGCGTTGGTCACGATTTGGATGGAAGGATCGTCCTGAATCAGGGCGAACCAGCTGTTAATTGGAGCCGTTGTCTTGCCCACCGGGCCGCGGATGTATTCCAGGGTAGCCTCGTGGTCCTCTTTAACCGCGTCCCAGATCGTTGGGTCGGCATCTACCAGCGGCTTCTTATTCTCCGTATCGTAAATCGGCTTCACAGCGACTTTGGAATTCTTCACCGTCCAAGTATCACCGGATTTCTCCAGCGTCAGGTCGATGATCCCCAAGTTGTTGCCCCAATATCCCGGTTCTACGGCAGGAACACCGTTGATCGTCCCTTTGGCCAGGTCGACGCCGGTTTTGCCTTCGAAGGAAGCGTCCGGGAACACCTTATGCGCGTGACCGAACAGGATCGCGTCGATGCCTTCCACCTTGCTCAGGTAGAGGACGGAGTTCTCCATCAGCGGGGTTTGCGGAATGTCCTCGAAGCCGGAGTGCGGTACCGCGATGATGAGGTCTGCGCCTGCTTTTTTCATCTCAGGAACGAATTTCTTTGCAGTTTCTACGATATCCTTCGTGATAACTTTCCCTTCAAGATTCGCCTTGTCCCAAGACAGAATTTGCGGAGGCACGAAGCCGATCACGCCAACCTTCAGCGTGTGCTTCGCTCCGGTGTTGTCGGTCACCTCTTTGTCGAGGATGATGTATGGAGTGAAGGCGTTTTTGTCGTTCGAAGGGTCTTGATCTTGATCATCCAAGTAAATGTTGGCGTTGACGTAAGGAAAATCCGAGCCTACTACCGCCGTCTTCAGGAAATCCAGACCGTAGTTGAACTCGTGGTTGCCGAAGTTGCCGACATCATAACCAAGCAAATTCATCGCTTTGTAAACCGGATGGGTCTCGCCCTCTTGCAGCTTGTCTACCGTCGCGACATAGTCGCCCAGCGGATTCCCTTGAATCAGGTCACCGTTGTCGATCAGCAAGCTGTTCTTCGCTTCCGCACGCGCTTGCTTGATCAGCGTGGCGGTCTTGGCCAAGCCGTACTCATCGGTAGGCTTATCCGCAAAATAGTCGTAGTTCACGATGTTCACATGGAGGTCGGTCGTCTCCATAATGCGGAGTTCTACGGTTGCTGCACTGCTCGTGTCTGCTGCAGACGCCGTGAATGGCAGGGCTGCCAGGCTGGCCGCAAGCAAGGATGCAAGGATAAATTTAGGACTGCGGGATTTGATCAAGTTCACTCCTCCTTAAATTTTTGAGTATTGCCTAACATGTGATGCAATAATATTGTACTTTATTTTATATGATTTGGAAGAGTATGTCATTTGGAGCTTTTTATTTCATGCATGAGGTTAATAGATTGTAATGGAGGAACAGAAACGTAATAATTCACCAACCAACTCATCAATTTCTACAGATCGCTATGATTCACTCTCAATCCTTTCTTTTGTCGAGCAAGCAATTAAAGAGTTAATTTTAGTAAAAGTTAGCTTGTATATAGAATATATGTAAATAACACAATTGTGGTTGACGTGATAATGAGTTTAATGGTAATATTTAGGAGAAGTCATTATTAACAAAAATGGGAGGTAATGAGAAATATGTTCAAAAAAGGAGCGGTATTTTTATTATCTATCGTGCTATTGTTTACATCTTTAGGAGCTGCAAATGCTAGCGATGATCAATTTTCTAAAAAGAGTGATGTAAGTAACAATGCAAGCTTACAGACAGTTTCTGTTCGTGATATTGTACCTTCAAAATACTTTGAATCAGTAAAGGGGAAATTTCACTCAAAGGAAGCAGTACTAGAGGCTACAGGATTTAAGAGAGTAACATCGAAAAAACTTAGCGATATGAAGTTTGAAAATGGAGCGATTATTGTTAATAGTTTTGATGAATATGCAGCATTACTACAGTATTACGCTGATTTGGAAAAAATGTATAATAATTTGAATATTCTTAATTCCGTTTCTCCAACCGCTACATACACCGATTATTCCGAACAAACAATTTGGGGAGACGGATTAGGTGGGGGGGGAACAAACCTTTCCTGGATTGTAGGTATTGTACAATTTGAAAGACATGACAAGTCTGGTGATTATAAAATAGTAAAAGTGACTGATACCGATAGTGTATTACGTGGATTCCATCCAGGGAATTCCTGGGAACACAGCGACGCTAGAACAACTTATGGTATCAACTCTGGCGGACTTTCAGGATGGGCCTGGATTAGAGGAGATAGAACCCTCTCAATAATTTGGGAAGGTGTTGGTGATGTTATTACAAAAGCAGAAGCATATTATATGACTTTCTAAGAATTTCATTTCATCACAAGCTACCACCTTGTCTGAAGGTGGTAGCTTGATATTATACAACGAAAGGAATCTATATATGAATGCTAATAATGAACATAAAGACGTTGAACAACGTTTAAATGATTTAGAGAAGCGAATGGATTCTCATGACAAGAAGTGGAAGTTAATAAAAAAGGTAATAACTATTATCATCTCTATTTGGTTATTACTATTTTTAATTGGTGTAATTCAATTTATAAGTGGTGGGTCATAACGGTCATAACCTTTTAGAACGGAGATACCATGATATATCATTTTTCACGGAAACTTTATTCCCCCCCTCATTTAGAGAGTACTGCAAAAGGCAACCTAATATCTGTAAAAAGGAGAACTGTCGCGGTTTGCGGCAGTTTTTCTTTCTTTTTGCCCATGTCTTCATCAATTCACCGCGTTAATATGTTATAATATCGGTAAATTGGTAAGAAAGGGGTTTTCTTGTGCTCCGTGACGGTAAACAACTTTCAGCTTCGTTTCATGCGGAGCTATATCGATTCATTCCGGAGAATCATCCGCTTCGAAAGATCCATGCCGCTGTCGACTTTTCCTTCATTCATGAACTGGTGCGGGATTCCTATTGCGAATACTACGGCAGACCGGCAAACGAACCGGAGTTATTGTTTCTTCAGATCATGTACAATCTCTCCGACGAAAAAGTGATTCAAGAAACGCAGGTCAATCTGGCTTACAAGTGGTTTGTCGGCCTAAATCCGGAGGATGACCTGCCGGACTCCTCTCAGTTGTCTCGTTTCCGAAATCACCGTTTAGGTGCAGCCCATGTCGACGAAGTACTTAAAGCCGTTGTTCGTCAATGCATTGACAAAGGGCTTATTAAATCCAAGACATTGCTCATGGATTCAACACATACCCTCGCAGACGCAGCGAAAGAAAAGCCACTTCAAGTTCTACAGAACGCCGCCAAGCGGCTGTATCGGGCGGTCGTGAAGAAGCACCCAAAGCTGGAGAAAAGGCTGCCCAAACAACCACCTCTTCCCGAAGACCGGGCTGAAGCCGAAAAAGCCATGCTCCATTACTTGGCCCAGCTCGGCGAAACCGTTGAAACCCTTCTTCCCGACCATGAGGGAGCCTTGAGCGAGAAAATCAAAATTGCGAACCAAATCGTTGAGGATGAGCGGTTTCTCGCCTTAAAAGGCGTGCTATCCGCGATTGATCCCGATGCGCGGTTTGGCTGGAAATCGAGCACGAAATCATTCTTTGGTTATAAAGAACATATTGCCATGACGGAAGAAGAAATCATTACTGCCGTTGAAGTCACAAGTGGTACGGCCGATGACGGAAAGCAACTGAAAACGCTGCTTGAAAAATCCAAGGAAGCAGGCCTTGAAGTCACGGAGATCATTGCCGACACCGCCTATTCCGGCAAGGATAACTTGGCACTTATGAAAGACGACCACATTCAACCGGTCGTTCCGTTGAATCCCGTCGTGCATAACGGCGGATTGAAACAAGAAGGATTCACCTACAACAAAGATGCGAATTTCGTCATATGTCCGGCAGCGAGCCCAGTATTCGGAAAGCGATTCAAGGAAGCAAGCAAAGCGGGGAAAGTCGTTCATTAGTGTTTTACTTCGACGTGGAGAAGTGCAAGAAATGTCCGCTACGGGAGGGCTGTTACAAACCGGGAAGCAAGTCGAAGACGTACTCCATTCGCCTTGTCGCTGACCATTACCAAGAACAAATGACGTTCGAATCGAGTGATGTTTTCAAGGCTCGGATCAGACGTCGCTCCATCATTGAACATAAGAACGCGGAAATGAAAAGATTTCACGGAATGGACCGGGCCCGATACCACGGTCTTGTTCGCATGCGAATACAGGCGATACTAACAGCCTTTGTGGTGAATGCCAAACGAATGACGAAGCTCATAAGTCAAATGCAGCCCGTATCCTAACGGATATGCGCTGCATTTTTTAACTTCAAACGATGTGGTCGACTCATTGAAGATCTGCACAACAAAAAACGTGGGTTTTGCAGTGCTCTCATTTAGGGGGGCTTCTTTTTCTCATTTACAAGCTAACTGCACATTGTAGCTTATAATCAGTCTTACGTCAGGAGGTCCTCTCTGACTTTATCCCAAATGTTGCCCTTCAGATTCTTTCACGGACGGTTGTACGTTTTCTGTCATTCCTCTGGTTCTTCTCGCCTTTGCTTCGCCTCGGCGATTTGGCATGAAGATCGTCACCGCCAGGATCACGATGCTCAGGATTCCCATGCAAAGATAAGCGTCGTTGGTTCCTAGAATGGTCGACATCTCTTTCAGCTGTGCCTTAGACAAGGTTTGACCGGAATGCATCAGCTCGGCGGCATGACTTTTGGTTCGCGTGGTATAAATGGTGACCACCAAGGCTGTTCCGATCGCACCGGCGACCTGACGGACCGTATTCGTTACGGCCGAACCGTGGGCATTTAACTGCTTCGGCAGAGCGTTGAGTCCCGCGGTATTCAGCGGCATCGTTAAGAAGCTCAAGCCGATGCGCAGTACAATCGTACGGAATACCAGGTACGTATACGACGTGGTTTCCGTTAAATGCGTAACGCCCCAAATCGCCGGAATCGTAAACAACAGCCCGATAATCGCAATCGGCTTGACCCCGAATTTATCCAGCAAACGTCCGGAAACCGGCGACAATAACGCATTAATTAAAGCCCCTGGCAGCAGCAGCAAGCCGGTGTCCAGCACCGAGAAGCTCCGACTGGTCTGCAAGTAAATCGGCAACAGGATCATATCCGCATACATGACCATCATAATCATAATGCTGATGATTGTGGTGACGGAGAACATCTTTTCCGTAAAGACTCGCAAATCCATCAGGGGTACAGATGAAGTAAGCTGACGCCAGCAGAACATCAACAGGAAAATACCGCCGACAATCAGGCACACCAGCACTTCAGCACTTCCCCAGCCTTTATTCCCTGCATTGCTGAAGCCAAAGAGAAGACCGCCGAACCCCAGCGTCGAGTAGACAATGCTGACAAGGTCCAGCTTAGGTTTCGAGGTCTCCGACACATTCACCATATATTTCAACGCTAACGGAATAACGATCGCAACCAGCGGCAGCATTCCGATAAAAATCCACCGCCAGGAAAAATGTTCAATCACTAAGCCAGCCAAGGTCGGGCCAATCGCCGGGGCAAAGATCATCGCGAGACCGATGAGTCCCATCGCTGCGCCGCGCCCTTCCTTCGGGAAGATCACCATCACGACCATCATCAACAGCGGCATGATAATGCCCGCCCCTGCGGCTTGAATCAACCGCCCCGTTAATAGAAACGGAAAGCTGGGAGCGACGGCGCTAATGAACGTTCCGGCGAGCAGCAAGAGCATGGAGCTAATGAACAACTGCCTGGTCGTGAATCGTTGCATCAGAAAAGCTGTAATCGGCACGAGGATCCCGTTCACCAGCATGAAGCCGGTAATCAGCCATTGCACGGTCGTGGCCGAAATGGCGAATTCCTTCATTAAGTCGGGCAAGGCGACATTCAGGATCGTTTGGTTCAAGATCGATAAGAACGAGCCCAAGAGCAGGACGGGCATCAGGATTTTTTTATTCACATTTGGTGTTGCGGTGTTCACGGTGTTGCTCCTTTCACAAAGGGGAATTCATTGACGGGTAGTCAAGTAATTGATATTCTGTCGATAAAAAATACTACCACGCAACGATTCAAAAGACCATTTACACATTCCGCCGAAGTGTAGACTAATCAACAGTTGACCGGGTCTGTGTTGAATAATTTGCAGATGATCGTCAAAGGAGAAACGAAATGTCGAGCAATAAGGAGCGCAAGGTAGACCCCCGCGTCATTCGGACCAAGCGAATGTTCCGGGAGGCGTTGATCGCATTGCTGCAAGAGAACACCGATCTGCGCAAAGTCACCGTGCAAGGCTTGGCCGATCGGGCGGGGTTAAACCGCGCTACGTTTTACTTGCATTATCGCGATGTGGAGGATTTGCTGGAGCAGCTGACGAAGGAAGTGTTAGACGAGTTGGCCCGGAGAATTCACCCGCTCACCGAGAGCGGCCCGACGAAGGACAACAATCCGCTCGTTTCCTTCCTGGAGGAGATTTACGAGAACGCGGCGTTATTCCAAGTGCTGCTCGAAAATAAAGAGTTCCGCCATCAACTGTTCGAGATCATGATGAACATCGTTTCGACGCGGCGGGAGCGCAGGAAGCCGGCAGATCCCTCCAAGCAAGTTCCGATAGAGGTCATTGCCGCATCGACGCTGGGGATCGTCACCTGGTGGATTGAGGAAGGTACCCCTTATAGTCCGAGCTATCTAGCGAACCAAATCAATCAATTGTATCGAAGAAGCAGTCCATCGAAGGCTTGAGGGTCATGTTGAGCGTGCTCTATCGTTTACCTATGGGATATGAGAAAAAGGAGGAGAGGCAAGTGTCGGCAGGGATTTTGGCGCATTTGTTGGGGAAGCAGCCTTTTCGGGAGCTGGCGGAGAAGGTGGCCGCCTATGAATTTCCTTATGTGCAGTTGGCGTTGTCCAAAGCCATTTCGGACGTGGATTGCTCGCTGGGCAAATTAAGCCCGGGCTTGGCTTCTGAGATCGGCGGCGCGTTTGCGGACCACCGTGTGCGGATCGCCGTGCTGGGCTGTTATGCCAGCCTGATCGACTTGGATGAGGAGAGCTACCGGCACAATGTGGACCGGTTCAAGGAGCATCTGCGCCATGCGCGGCATTTTGGTGCGCCGATCGTGGCGACGGAGGTTGGCAAGCCGGCGGACCCGGAACGATTGCCGGAGTATTGGGTGCGCCTCAACCGCGCATTGGAGGAGCTGGTCGATGAAGCCGAACGCTGGGGCGTCACCATCGGCCTTGAAGCGGCCCAAGGGCACTTGATCGACTCGCCAGAGACGATGGCGCAAACGCTGGAACGCTTCCCCTCCTCCTGTGTGGGCGTCGTTCTCGACCCATGCAATTTGATGAATGCCGCTAACTTCGACCGCCAGGACGAAGTGATCCAGACGGCCTTCGATCTGCTGGGCTCGTGCATCGTCAGCGCCCATGCCAAGGATCTGCGACGCGGCGCAAACGGCGAATTGATAGAAACCGCCGCAGGATTAGGGGAGCTGAACTACCCGCTGTTTTGGAGGCTGCTGGAGCAGCATAAGCCCCTTAGCTTCGTGACACTGGAGGCGGTGACGGAGGAGCAGTGTGCTGAAGCAGCAAGGTTTGTACGAGAGGGGAGAGGCCAAGGATGAGGCATACGAAAGAGAGTTTAATCCGCCAACTGGAGGCCCTAGGGTTGGACAGTGCAGGAACCGTGCTAGTCCATTCCTCCATGAAAAGCCTAGGTGAGGTAGAGGGCGGCGCAGATACAGTTTTGGATGCGTTTTCAGAGTATATGTCGCAGGGGCTGCTGGTGTTCCCCACGCATACTTGGTCATATATCAATAAGGATCGCCCCCGATTTGAGGTGGAGCATTCGCCGGTGTGCGTTGGCATTCTGCCGGAGCTGTTCCGCAAGAGACCCGGCGTCATCCGGTCGTGGCATCCCACCCATTCGGTCGCCGCGTTAGGATGGGACGCTAAGGCGTTTACGGCGGAGGATCATCTGTTTGATACGCCTTGTGCCCGAGGATCCTCGTGGGGGAAGCTGCTCGACCGCAAAGCGACAATTCTGCTCGTTGGGGTCGATTTGAGACGGAATACCTTCATCCATGGGGTCGAGGAGTGGGTGGATATCCCGGGAAGACTCACGGACGATCACGAAATGTTGTACACAATCACGCCGGACGGTGCAGAAATTCCGGTCCCTTCCCGCAGACATTGCGGGTTGCCTTGGTCGGAGCATTTTTGGAAGGTGGAAGAAGTGCTTGAGCATCGAGGTGCCTTGCGCAAGGGGAAATTGGGAGATGCCGTGGTACGGGTCTGCGATGCGGCCGGCGTGGCGGAAGTGATTACGGAAATGTTGAAGGAGGAGCCGGATTTGTTCTCCGATAACGAACCGCTTAAAGATCCGGGACGCTGGATGGGGAGCCGATCAGAATGAACCGGAAGGAGGAGAATCAGATGAAGACGATCACCGTACAGAAGTTGGTGGATACGTTTAAGTTGGAAGTGCTTGCCGGGGAGGAACGGATGGATCGTGAGATCACGCGACCTCGGACGCATCGGCCGGGGCTGGAGTTCGTGGGATATTTCGATTTTTTTCCAATGAATCGGGTGCAGGTGTTGGGCCGTAAGGAGATCAACTACCTCTTGACGTTAAGCGTGGAGGAACGCAAGCTGCGGATCGGGAACATCGTGAAATATCACCCTCCGTGCTTTATCGTGACGTCCGGGCAGCAGGAGATTCCATATTTAGAGCTGTACTGCGAGGAGGAAGGCATTCCGTTGCTGCGTACGGAAGAGACAGCGACGGAGTTTATCGCCAAGCTGGACAGTTATTTGGTTAAGGCGCTGGCTCCGGAGATCTCGATCCATGGGGTGTGCGTGAACGTCTCGGGGATCGGCATCCTGCTACGCGGCAAGTCTGGCATCGGCAAGAGCGAAACAGCGCATACCCTGATTCGCAGAGGGCACCGTTTGGTCGCAGACGATATTGTCGTGTTAAAAAAATTAAGCCCAACCACGCTGCTCGGAACCCATAACGAAACGACCCGCGAATTCCTGGCTCTACGCAGCATCGGGCTGATCAACGTGGTACGGCAGTATGGACGTCGGGCTTTTCAGGATGAGACACGGATTGTCTTGGATATCGAGCTGGTGCCGTGGCAGGAACATGCCCTCAACAACGAACTGGAGACGGTGCCGCAGTGTACGGAATACTTAGGGGTCCAAATCCCGCACATCGAAATCCAGCTCCAACCCGGCCGGGATGTCGCCGGCCTGATCGAGGCCGCTGCGAACAACTGGTACCTGAAGCAGCTCGGCTACAGCGCTGTGGATGAGTTTATGAAACGGATCGAGGAGGAGATGGGGTCGTAGGGGCTGCTGGCGAGCTCCTATGATCCCAACGAACCCAATGGTGAGTGAGGGAGGTTCAACGCAAAGATGATGTGGAAAGTGAATGGAGTTAGCGTGCTGTATGCTTTTTCCCTATTTGTTCAAGTGGAGCTTCTGATGAATGTGTATCGGCTTGAAAGAGTTACCGGAATCGCCCATATGGATCGTTATGTACCTGTGGCGGTGTTCCTGCTCATTGTTCTGTTCTCCATCCTCGCTTATGTTCTGACGAAGTTCCAGCGAAGCCCGGGGAAACGAAAATACCTGGCAACGATCTTGTGGATTCCTTATTTCCTGCTATTCATCAAAGGGTTTGCCTCCGCCTATCCGATCACCGATCCCCAAGAGGTGCCGCTTCCGGGGATGGGGTTGGTCATGATCGCTGCGTGTGGATTGTATCCGTTTTATATTGCGGGTTTGACGTTTTGTGCGGATCTTAGAGCAAGAGAGGTCTGGTAGTGTTTGGCGAGGTTTAGTATTAAGCAGTAAGAAATGGGTTCAGAGGTTCACAATTTTGGGGGATTTTGTCTCTCTGAAGAGGACGATCGTATAGGACCTTTTCATCACCAGGCTTTTGGCGCTGTAATTGGGAATATAGTTTAGTTCGGCGGCGATTTTTTCAATCCACTCACGAGTCTCTTTTTTGATCAGCGGGTTTCCGTTCAGCGCTCTTGATACGGTGGTATGCGAGACGCCGGCGACCCGCGCGATATCTTTAATAGTAACCATGGCACCTCGCTAAAAACGAAGATTACAACCTGCTGTTTGTGGATTCGACAAGCCGGGTTGCTTTTTTTTCGCCGGCATGGTATATTTACAGCAAGAAATGTGGTACCGTTACCACATTCAAATAACAAATCTTAATTCTATATGTATAAATTTTCCGTAATATGTTATTTAAATTTTTGTGGTACCGATACCATGTTTAGCGGCGGGAGGGATTGTTATCGCAACGATTCGTGATGTGGCCAAATTGGCTGGCGTGTCCGTCTCGACCGTATCGCGTTATTTGAACAAAAGCGGTTATGTCAACGCGGAAACGCAGCGGTCGATCAAAGCCGCGATCGAGAAGCTCGATTATGCGCCGAATCAGGTGGCGCGGGGGCTGGCCGGAAAGAAGACGAAGACGATTGCGCTCATTTTGCCGGATATTTCGAACCTGTTTTTCTCGGATCTGGCCCGAGCGGTGGAGGACGTCGCCGCCACTTACGGATATACGGTGATTTTGGGCAATTCGGACGATCAGGGGGATAAGGAAAGACGATATATCGAAACGCTCAAGAAGAAATATATCGACGGCTTTATTTTCGCTTCCCAGACGTTTGGACCCGGCGATGCGGAAATGCTGACCAAGCTCGGCATTCCTTACGTTTGCCTGGACCGCGGCCCGTCGGAGCAAAGCTCCAGCGTCGTCCGATCAAAAAACAAAGAAGGCGCGGAGATGGCGGTTCGGCATCTGCTTGAGATCGGCTGCCGGAAAATCGCCCACATCTACGGCCCGCAGCATTTGATCACCGGAAAGGAGCGGCTGATCGGCTTTGAAGAGGAGGTGCAGCGGTTTAATTGGTACACGCCGACCTTGCTTGAAGAAGGCGACTTTCGGATTCGCGGCGGGATGAACGCGACCGAGCGGCTGATGCGGCGTCACCCTGATATCGACGGCATTTTTGCAGGCAACGATCTGATGGCGATCGGCGCATTGAAAGCGCTTAACCGCATGGGCATCAAAGTTGGCAAGCAGGTGGCGCTGTGCGGCTTCGACGGCATCCAGACGACGGAAATTACGGTGCCCGAGCTGACGACGATCGCGCAGCCGATTTATGAAATGGGCGCGCTGATTTCGCGCCTGCTGATCAAGAAGATCGAAGGCACGCTGGAGGAGGATCGGCTTTACGAGCTTGACGTGAAGCTGATCGCCAGAGACTCGACGTTGGCGTTTGATCCTAAATAAGATAAAGATACCCAATTTTCAGGAAGGATAGAGTGCGATGAATAAACCGAAAGTGGCGGTCATTGGCAGCTTGAATATGGATATTGTGGTGGAAACGCGCCAGCATCCGCAAGTTGGGGAAACGCTGCTTGGCGAACAGATTCGCTTCATCCCCGGGGGGAAAGGGGCGAACCAAGCGGTTGCGGCGGCGCGGCTTGGCGCGGAGACGGCGATGATCGGCGCGGTTGGCGAGGACGCTTTTGGCCGGGAACTGCTTGAAGCTCTGCGGCAGGATGGCGTTGACATCAGCGGCGTGAAGCGCCTGCCCGGCTGCACGACGGGCGTAGCTTCGATTTATGTCGCGGAAGGAGACAACAGCATCGTGGTTGTGCCTGGCGCAAACTACCGGGTGAGCCCGGAGGACATCGATGAGAACGAAGACAAGCTTCGCCGGGCGGATATCGTGCTGCTGCAGCTTGAAATTCCGGTGGACACCGTCTTCTACGCGGCGCAGAAAGCGAAGTCGCTCGGCAAGACGGTCGTGCTGAATCCCGCGCCCGCGCAGCCTTTGCCGCCGGAATTGTTCGGCTATGTCGACTACGTTACGCCAAACCGTACGGAGCTAAGCCGTTACACCGGTATGGATGCGGACGGGACAAAGCTTGTGGCGGCGATGCGGCGTATGAAAGAGATGGAAGCTAAGCACATTATTACGACGCTTGGAGCGGACGGTTCCGCTTATTTGACGGAGGACGGCGAGGTGCGAACCGTCCCGGGCCATCAGGTTAAGGTGGTGGATACGACGGGAGCGGGTGACTGCTACAATGCCGGTTTGGCCGTATCGCTCGCTAAGGGACGGAGCTTGCGCGAAGCGGTTGAATATGCGGCGCTCGTATCCGCGCTCGCCGTTACGAAATTCGGCGCTCAGGCGGGCATGCCTTCCGAAGCGGAAGCGGAGCGGTTCGCCGCAAAGCTGAAAACCAAGACAGGAGAATGAGCGATGAAAAAAATCGGAATCATCAACAGCGAATTGTCAAGAGTGATCAGCGAACTCGGCCATACGGACGCCATCGTCATTGCCGATTGCGGGCTGCCGATTCCTCCCGGCGTAAGACGGATCGATCTGGCGCTGAAGCGCGGGGTGCCCGGATATGTGGAGACGCTGGAGACGATTTTGGAGGAAATGCAGGTGGAGCGGTACACGGTCGCCGCTGAAATGAAGGAGGCCAGCCCGGAATTGTACGAAAAGACGGCGCTTCTGCTTGACGGGGCGGCCGAAGGCAACGTAACGCACGAGCGGTTCAAGCAGTTGACCCGCGAGGCCAAAGCGGTCGTTCGTACCGGCGAATGTACGCCGTACGCCAACGTAATTTTGCACGCGGGAGTCATTTTTTAGGATGGGGGGGCTATAGATGAATACGCCGCTTTTGGAGATGGAAGGAATCGACAAAAGCTTTTCCGGCGTAAAAGTGCTGGAGCAGGTGAAATTTACGCTTGAAGCCGGCGAAGTGCACGCCTTGATGGGGGAAAATGGCGCTGGAAAATCGACCCTGATGAAAATATTAAACGGCATCTATACGAAAGACAGCGGAACGGTGCGGGTTAAGGGCAAGGAGCGGTCCATTTTGTCGCCGTCGGCCGCGCAGGAGCTTGGCATCGTGATGATTCACCAGGAGCTGAATCTGATCCCGCATTTGACGGTGATGGAAAATATTTTTCTCGGACGGGAATTTACGCTTGGCCCCACCCGGCTGATCGATTGGCGCAAAATGAAGCGGGAGTCGGCCCGGTATTTGTCGCAGCTTGGGCTGATGATTCCTCCGGAGGCCATAGTCGGAGAATTGTCCGTTGGCCAGCAGCAGATGGTCGAAATCGCCAAGGCCCTGTCGATGAATACGGAAATTTTGGTGCTGGACGAACCGACGGCTGCGCTGACGAACCGGGAAATTGAAGGGCTGTTTCAGGTGATCGCTTCCTTGAAGCGGCAAGGGGTTGGGATGATCTACATCTCGCACCGGATGGAGGAGATTTTTCAGATTTGCGACCGGATTACGGTGATGCGGGACGGCCGCTATGTCGGAACGGAGAAGGTGGCCGAGACGAACATGGATCAAATCGTCAAAATGATGGTTGGCCGGGAAATCAAGGACCGTTTCCCTAAAGCGCACATCGATTTTGGCGAAGAGAAGCTTAGGGTGGAGAACCTCTCGCAAAAAGGTGTGTTGCACGACATCTCCTTTTCCGTCCGGGCTGGTGAAATTGTTGGCATCGCCGGCCTGATGGGAGCGGGACGCACGGAACTGGCCAAAGCGTTGTTCGGGGTATCGCCCATCGACGGCGGAACGATTGCCATCAACGGCAAGAAGGTGCAAATCCGCAAGCCGAGCGATGCGATCCGGGCCGGATTGGCGCTAGTGACGGAGGACCGGAAAGACGAAGGGCTGCTTCTTGCAATGAGCGTCCGCGACAACTTGTCGATGACCAATTTGACAGCGGTTTCAAACGGCGGATTTCTCAGTGAGGCCAAGGAACGGGAACTGGCGGACACGATGATTCAGCGGCTTCGCATCAAAACCTCAAGCGGCGCGCAGGCGGTCGGCTCGCTTAGCGGAGGCAATCAGCAAAAGGTCGTCATCGGCAAGTGGTTGGCGACGAATCCGCAGGTGCTCATTTTGGATGAGCCAACAAGAGGCGTAGACATCGGCGCGAAAAAGGAAATTTACGATCTGATGAACAAGCTTGCGGCCGAGGGCGTCGCGATTGTGATGATTTCGTCCGAGCTTCCGGAAATTCTGGGCATGAGCGACAGAATTCTGGTCATGCATGAAGGAAAGCTGACGGGGCATTTTACGAGAGAAGAGGCAACGCAGGAAAAAATTATGATCTGTGCCACAGGGGGAGGAGAACAATATGCTAGCTAAAACGCCGGGCGCCCAAACATTGAAACGGTTCAACTTGCAAGGGATCGGGCCGCTTATCGGGCTGGCGCTCATCATGATCGCGCTGTCGATTTTTGCCGACAATTTTTTGACGGTCAACAACTTGCTTAACGTGCTTCGCCAGGTCTCGATCAACGCTCTGATTGCGTTCGGGATGACCTTTGTTATTCTGACCGGCGGCATCGACCTATCGGTCGGCTCCATTTTCGCTCTATCCAGTGCGCTTACGGCGGGGCTTATGGCCGGCGGAATGAACACCTGGCTGGCCGTGGCCGTCGGGATTGCCTCCGGAGCGGCTATGGGCGCGGTCAACGGGCTTATCGTGGCGAAAGGACGGCTGGCTCCGTTTATCGTCACGCTGGCTACGATGACGATTTACCGCGGACTTACGCTCGTTTACACCGACGGGAAGCCGATTACCGGCTTAAACAAAGATTTTGCTCTGCTTGGAAAAGGGTACTTTCTGCAAATACCGACACCGATTATTTGGATGGTTCTCGCGTTTGCAGTGGTATACATCATTCTGAAACATACCACTTTCGGCCGGCGCGTATACGCGGTCGGAAGCAATGAGGAGGCGACATGGCTATCGGGGATTAGCACATCCAAAGTCAAATTGCTGGTCTACTCGATCAGCGGCCTGCTGGCATCGATCAGCGGCCTCATCCTCACCTCGCGGTTGAACTCCGCGCAGCCGACGGCAGGCGTCTCTTATGAGCTGGACGCCATCGCGGCGGTCGTGCTTGGTGGAACGAGCTTGTCGGGCGGCAAAGGCTGGATCGTCGGGACATTGATCGGCGCCGTCATTATCGGCGTGCTGAACAACGGTCTGAACTTGCTTAACGTATCGTCGTTCTATCAACAAGTCGTAAAAGGGGCTGTCATTCTGATCGCGGTGCTTCTCGACCGTTCGAAAACAAGAACAGCGTAAAAGCGCAAAATTAAACGAAAAGGAGCCTGGAAAAATGAAAAAGTATGGTATCGTATGGCCGCTAACGCTTGCTTTGTTTCTCTTGCTTGCCGCGTGCACGACAGGGAATGAAGGCGGGACGGCAGGCAACGCCGGGAATGCCGCCGGCAAGGGGGATAACGGCGGCAAAGTGAAAATCGGTTTGTCGATCTCCACGCAAAACAATCCGTTTTTCGTCACTTTGAAGGAAGGCGCGGAGAAAGCGGCTCAGGCCGCCGGCGCGGAACTGATCGTCGTCGATGCGCAAGACGACACCTCGAAACAAATCAGCGGCATCGAAGATTTGATTCAGCAACAAGTGGATGTGATCCTCATTAATCCTACCGATAGCGACGCCGTCGTGACGGCGGTAGAATCGGCCAACAACGCCAATATTCCGGTCATTACGGTAGACCGGGCGGCAAACGGCGGCACCGTCGTATCGCACATCGCTTCCGACAACGTAGCGGGCGGCAAAATGGCCGGGGAGTTCATTCTCGAAAAACTCGGCGGCAAAGGGAACATCGTTGAACTGCAAGGCATTGCCGGCACATCGGCAGCGCGGGATCGCGGCGAAGGTTTCCACAGCGCCGTGGACGGCAAAGACGGCGTGAAAGTCGTCGCTTCGCAGCCGGCCGATTTTGACCGGGCCAAAGGGCTGACGGTTATGGAAAATATTTTGCAAAGCAACAGCGACGTTCAGGCGGTATTCGCCCACAACGACGAAATGGCGCTCGGGGCGCTGCAGGCGATTGAAGCCGCAGGCAAAAAAGACATTATCGTCGTCGGTTTCGACGCCACGGACGACGCGGTAAGCGCCGTGAATAGCGGCACGATGGCGGCTACGGTAGCGCAAAAGCCGGAATTGATCGGCCAGAAGGCGATCGAAACGGCGATGAAAGTGGCCGCAGGCGAGCAGGTAGAAAGCTCGATTCCGGTCGAGCTGGAGCTTGTGACTAAGCAATAACGCGGAAGCCGCCGCTGGCGAATGGGTGAAAGAGATCGCCCCAAGCCCCGAGCTGCGCAAATAGTTTAACCATCAGCCGGAGCGGTTTGCCGATTTTAGCAAAAGCTATATTATAAAAACATTTCGTCTGGGGGAAGGTTCACCCTGCAAACGTTCGTGATTGTAAAATTCAATATAATCAGCGAGGTTTGTTTTGAACTAAGAAAAGAATGGACAGGCTTGCGCCCCAATGCGGGTCATGTGAATGAATAACGCTTGAACTGTGGTTGCCCCCATTCTTTTCTATCCTTATCTAATTGTGAACACGAACCAACGTCAGGAAACGGTGCGATTTGTGTGCAGCGGGCGGTTTGTGAGGTAAGGGTGGACGAGCTATATGGAGCCTGAATCAGCCGGTCCGAGGGGGCCGGTTTTCTGCTTCTTCTGGATTCGGAGTCTTGAGTGTTGCCGTTTTAGTGAAAAAATATGAATACCTCATCAGGACAAGATAAATACTCCTGAATATGAAGAGCAGAGCAAATCTTGGATTGAAAAGAGAATGTTCTACTTATCGGATTGATCGGTTCTTGTTCTACTGAATAATGTCATTAAATATGGAAATCAACATTTCTTGCAGCGTGTCGGCAAATAATTCTTTTAGGGCAGACTGAACATCCGCCATTGTTTTTAAATCGTTGTCTTTAATGAAGGCTTTTACTTGATCTCTGCTGAACTTTGGGGCCACTGTGTTCATCCTTTCCATCCAACCTTTCTCAATCGATAAATAATCGAGCGGTTTTCTGAATTTCAGAGATTAAGGCTGGTTTGTTGGCATAGGATGGCATGGACGGCGTCCTCCGCGTCAGTTTTTATATTTACATTTAGCTTGTCCAATGATAAACATTTCTCCTTTTAAGAAAATAAAGCGCTCCGAGGTTAAAGATAAGGGCGACTACCGCTTGAGTCACCATGCAGCCTTGGAGTGAGAGGTTCGGGTTGGCTCGATTCCACTGCATCAGATACAAAAATCCCTGACCGGTGCCTGTGGTAAACATGCCTTCAAGTTAGGGAATCCGCCGATATCCTGCTCACAGCGTGCCCACTGCCTATCGATTGGCGGGCCCTTATCTTGTAATTGGGCGCATGATACTTTACGTCCTCGTTTTGAATTCTCTTTACTCCGGTTTATCTATAATTTTATTTATGGATATATAGCATTAATCTAATTTGTTTTATTAGTTATTGAACCGTAGAATAATTCCTGTAGTCAGTCAACGCTTATAAAAGGAGGAAGCCAAGTGAATAAAAAGATATTGATTGTTGTCACTAACCATTCAGATATCCATGAAGGAAGAAAAACTGGAATTTGGTTGTCCGAATTCGCTGAAGCTTATCAAGAATTTATTCAGCAGGGCTACCAGGTTACAGTAGCAAGCCCGCTTGGAGGGCGGAGTCCAGTCGATCCAAACAGCGTGAATGAGGAAACTCCAAGAGAAATTTTGGAATCTGCAAAGCAACTTGAAAACACAGTTCCTATCCATGCTGTAACTGTTAGTGACTTTGATGCTATCTTCCTGCCGGGTGGTCATGGAACGATGTATGACTTGCCGGAAAATCAACATCTTCACGAATTGATCCGTGACTTTTATGAAGCAGGGAAAATAGTTGCTGCAGTGTGTCACGGCCCCGCAGGACTTACGGGAGTCAGACTATCGAATGGACTGCCCCTTGTGGCGGGCAAACGGGTAAATGCTTTTACTAATGGGGAAGAGGCCCAAACCGGCTTAGACAACGTTCTTCCTTTTCTTCTGGAGAGCAGGCTTCGTGAATTGGGAGCTATTTTTCGTGCAGCACCGAACTGGACATCCCATCATGAAGTTGATGGAAATTTGATTACTGGTCAAAATCCTCAGTCTACTCTGGCTGTAACTAAAGCCGTCATTGAAAAATTAGGATAAAGGAATGGGGCTGCTATTTTGAAATAGTGGCCTCATGCATTCTTTGTTGCCATAATAAAAGGGGGTTATTTATTTGGAGGCAGTAGAAATTGAAAATAAATCAGCAAGTAAAAGTCCGATATTGGCGTTACTTGCGCTAACAATAGGGGCATTTGCGATTGGGATGACTGAATTTATTATTATGGGTTTACTTCCTGAAGTGGCGGAAAGCTTGAAGGTTTCCATCCCTTTAACAGGGTTGCTGATTACCGGTTATGCACTAGGTGTGGCTTTTGGAGCTCCCATCATTACTATTGCGACTCATCGAATGAAGCGAAAGCAGTTGCTTCTGTTTCTTATGATTCTATTCATAGCAGGTAATTTATTGGCTGCCCTCGCACCAAACTATGGAGTTTTAATGATAGCTCGGATCGTGGCTGCGTTAACTCATGGATCCTTTTTTGGTGTTGGATCCATTATTGCAGCCGGGCTGGTTCCTAAGGAAAAACGGGCTGGAGCGATTGCCATCATGTTTACCGGTCTAACCCTTGCAAATATTTTGGGTGTCCCTATCGGTACATTTATCGGCCAAGCCTATGGATGGAGATCCACTTTTTGGACGATTACTGTAATAGGCCTCATCGCTTTGATAGGAATTGCTGTACTTGTTCCCAAAGTTGAAGCAACTTCATCAAGTCTAAAGCAGGAGCTTGGTGTGCTGCGTCGACCAGCAGTTTACGTGGCTCTTTTAATGACGACGTTTGGTTTCGGAGGAGTCTTTACAGCGTTCACATATATTTCACCGATTTTAACTGATATTACCAAGTTTCCGACAAATTTCATTTCTTATATCCTGGTGTTGTTCGGGGTCGGCATCACGCTTGGAAATATTATTGGGGGAAAATTAGCTGACCGCAAATTAATGCCGTCACTCCTCGGGATACTCGTTGTGTTGGCCATAGTTTTGGCGGTATTTTCAATTACGGATCAGTATAAAGTACCTGCGTTGATTACTATTTTTATACTGGGAATAGCCGCTTTTGGAACCGTACCAGGATTACAACTTCATATGCTGAATACGGCCAAGGAAGCACCAACGCTAGCGTCGACGCTAAATATAGCCGCTTTTAACCTAGGAAATGCGCTTGGTGCGTATATCGGAGGTGTGGTTATTGATTTACAATTTGGGGGAGGCCTAGTAGCTGTTCCATGGGTCGCTTCGATCGTTACAGTCGCAGGCATCTTATTTACTCTTTGGGGTGCTCAACAACAAAAGAGGATTATTAGGCCCCAAATTTTCGGGTAAGCTTTGCTTACCCCTTTTTCACATATCCTTTGGTAAAGGGGGAAGAGCTGTGGATTTTGAATGGTACCGTAGCTTTATCAGTATTTATAAATATAGATCAGTCTCTGAAGCGGCAAGAATAAGGTTAATGACTCAACCTGCATTGAGCCAGCATTTAGCCGCATTGGAAGCTGAGCTTGGCGAAAAATTATTTACGAGAACTGCAAGAAAAATGATTCCCACCGAAAAAGGGAAAGAGCTTTACACACAAGTGGTTCCTCTTATTGAAGCTTTGGAGGAGACTACACAAAAATTCAAAATGGAAAACTCATTAACCGTCCCCATGGTTAAAATCGGTACAGGATACGAATACTTCCGTGAGAATTTAGCTCGTAATTTAAATAAATTTCCATTTCGAGTTAATGCAACTTTTGGGGTGGCCTCCTATATTCTTGAATTACTGATCGAGGAAAAACTTGACATGATTATAACGTCCCAAAAAATCCCTGCCCCTGGCATTGAATATATCCATTATGTTCAAGAAGAATTTGTACTGGTTGCACCTTATCACTTTGAAGAACATCATTATGAAGATAAGGAACGCTTTGAAGCCTGGTTGTGTTCACAAGATTGGCTCAGTTATGGCAGTGAATTACCGATCATCAGAAGATTTTGGAGAGAATATTTTAAGAAAAGACCGCAAATGCAAATCAAACATGTTCTCCCGGATCTTCATTCAATATTGACGGCGATAGAACATGGAGCTGGAATCAGTATTCTTCCAAATTATATGCTAGAAAAATCTATTCACAATCATACCGTAAAAATAATCTATCCTGAGTTTAGAGTGACTAATGAACTATATCTGGCTTATCATATCAAATTTCGAAATTATCCCACGACGATAATGATTATTGATGCATTAAAGGAGAATTTACAAAATAATATCGATACGATTTAAAAAGACTATTTCCCGACAATATAAAATGCTAAGGCAAGCCAGAGAATTATGGTAAACTATAATCAACTAGCGCGATCGGCTATGCGGATATCCATTGAAT
>NZ_GG695971.1:157288-181591 GCF_000159955.1 Paenibacillus sp. oral taxon 786 str. D14
TTTACGATGCAGTGGCAGGAGGTAAGAAAGCTGTTTCCCGATCAATTCGTCCTTCTTTCCGTTCTTGATTATCGCGAGGAAGAGGGAAAGAAGATTGTTACAGAAGTCGCCCCTGTAAGAACTGTTCCTGACCATGAGGCTAACAAGGCGTTCTTTAATGTGGAGCCAGGTCAGATTGTGTATCACACCTCAAACGAAGAATGTGTCATCCATATACGAAATAACCCGTTGGTTAGAATGAGGCATTAAGTATGGATATCCATTATGATGGCAACTTGCTTACGGTAGAGCTGACCGTACAATATCGTAGTCAATCTATGAAAATCTCGGACGTTATTGTTGACACAGGTTCTTCGCATACGGTATTCAGTCCGGATGTCCTGGAGAAAATTGGGGTTACTTATGAAAATGGTGATCCGGTTTACGAGGCGTATGGAATTGGTGGAACTGTCCCTTTTTACACGAAAATTCTTGACGAGATTATCATAGATTCTCTTAGATTGGAGCGAGTCGAAGTTGATGTAGGCATGCTGCCTAAGTCACATCAGGGATTGCTAGGCTTGGATATTTTACAAGCAAACGGTTTTGTCGTTGATTTGGACAAGCTTGAACTCAGATTACCTGAGTCAATCAGTTAAGTTATTAATTATTGGCTGAAGCATGGCATAATCCAATAATTAATATGAGGCGGTTCCCAATCAAAGGGGACTGCCTCTTTTTGTGTAAATGGATTGTGGTTCGAAATCAAAAACAGAATTGTAGAGTACAAATACTGGAGCCCTCTATTTACAAACCAACGGTCGGTATTTATAATGAAGATACATCAAATTTGAAGAATTTTCCGGAGGGTTCGAGTTGAAACAGGAGGAGCGCAGACAACGGACGTTAAGACGGCTGATTGATGCAACGAAAGAGTTGATTCAGGAGAAGGGATGCCATTCGATTACAACGCAGGACATCATGGGCAGATCTGGCCTGTCTAAAGGCGCGATTTTCCATTATGTCAACAGCAAGGACGACATCTTTGTGCTGATCCTGCAAGAAGGGCTTGAAGAAACGAACCGACGCTTCATGCATGAGATTGAGCAAGGTCGGCGGAACTTCGATGATCCGATGCAGAAGATTAAGGACAGCATTGTTGAATTCGAAAACCCGCAGAATGTGACCAACAAAGTGCTCGTGTATTTGTTTGGCAAGGAAGAGGACCCGACCGTTGCAGAGGCTCTGAAGCAGTATTATGAGCGGACCGTTTACTTATCTCAGATCTGGATTGAAACGGGTCAGCAGCACGGCGTTATTCCCGACACGGTCGAGGCGGGCAAAACCGCAGAGTTGTTCACGCTCATGACGCTGGGATTCCGAATTCGCGCCAGAATTCCGAACGTGCACGCGCTGGTTAATGCACAGGACTTAACTTCACTGATGACGAACATTTTGAACCCCGTCAGAAAACGGGAACAGAAAGGGTGATCGGTTATGGGAGTATGGTTAACCTTGCATGTATTAGGTGTCTTATTGTTGGTGGGAAATATCATCACGGCGGCATTTTGGAAAATCCGGGCAGACCGGACGGGGAATCCACAAATTATGCACTATGCGGCTAAGAACGTGATGATCGCAGATTATATTTTTACGATTCCTGGACTGGTCCTGATCGTCCTTTCCGGCGGCATGATGACGGGCGGCTTGGGCTACTCTTTGGCCGGGCTGAATTGGCTTACCGTGTCCCTCGGCTTGTTTGCCTTGAGCGGATTGATTTGGTTGTTTATCCTCATTCCCATGCAAAGCAAAATGATTCGACTCAGCGCCGATGGTATCGAGAAGGGCACCGTTTCAGCAGCCTACCATAAGGCTTCTCGGAATTGGACGGTTTACGGGACGATCGCGACGTTGCTTCCGCTTGGGATTCTGTATCTGATGATCTCCAAAGGTTTCTGAGGGCACGATTTTTGTGAAAATGATAAAAAGGAGGTCTGTGCGTGGAACCTCTCATCCCCCTTATCGTTGTCCCGCTGGTGGTTCTTGTCCTGGGAGCGGCGGGAGTGAAACGACTGCGTCCTTGGCCTGTCGCCCTTCGGGGCGGAGTTGCGGCGATGTTCGTGTTGACCGGCACCGTTCATTTTGTGGGGATGCGGGAGGAGTTGATCAGTATGGTGCCGCCTGCTTTGCCTTACCCTGGGTTTATTGTGACGCTCACCGGAGTGTTGGAATTGGCCGGGGCACTTGGTTTGTTGTGGCGTCCGACAGTCACTTGGGCGGCGGGAGGTCTCTCGCTTCTCCTCATCTGTATGTTTCCGGCAAATGTTTACTACGCCCTATCTGGCATGGCGACGGAAGCTCATCAAGCTTTGTTGCCTCGTACGTTGATGCAGATTGTTTTTTTGGCGGCGACATTGGCGATTATGATCTATTACTTACGACGTCGTAGTATGAGACGTATTTAGGCGGTAATTGACGAACTTTCCATTTTATAATAACTTGGTATTAGGAAGAATGTACCAAGGGCCAAAGCATGGCCACACCAAGAGACGACTAGAGGCGGGCCCCGAGTGAAGGGGAGAACCGCCTCTTTTTGCGTGGATGGAGTGGCTCAATCAAATGACAGAATGATAGGAGTACAAACATGAATGAAGAGCTGATCCAAATGCTGCTTGCTTTTCGGGAGGAGCGCAACTGGGCGCAATTTCATAATCCGAAAGATTTAGCGATCTCACTGAGTCTTGAGGCGTCCGAGTTGTTAGAGAATTTTCAGTGGAGAACGTCCGAAGATGCCGTATCGCAGAAGAAACAAGACATCGCCGACGAACTGGCCGATGTGCTGATCTACTCAGTGTACCTGGCCGATGCGCTGGGCCTCAATATCGAGGAAATCATTCGGGACAAGATGCGGCGGAATGGAGAGAAGTATCCGGTGGACAAGTCTTTTGGGAAAATGAATAAATATAACGAGCTATAGGAGTGTGAATAGTATAAATAATAAAGATTTTGAACTAAATTACAAATTAAGTAAATATCCTTAAGTTAATTGAATTGTTAAAAAGGCATCCCAATAAGGATGCCCAGGAATTTTTACTTTATCGGCCTCTCGGCAAAAATCAACCTAGCTTTTCTTAACTGTTCAGAACCATCTTTTGACCAAAATGAGATCATATTAAGCCCACGTCGCTTCCTATCACCAGTATATTGGCTTAAATCTAGCATGTATGCAATATAAAGTCTCCCTGCTCTGTCTCGAACAGTAACTCTAGGATTAATACGATGAATGAGTCGCAAGTCAACTAACTCTTCAATATCTTTTGCTCCATCTTGATTCCAATCTCGTTCAACTAAAAAGCAATTTGACCCTGTATTAAAACAAAATTCTCTTACACTCTCAAACAGTCTTTCAAGGCGTTCTCTTTCATCATTAGTATCCCTTTTTAACTCTTCTCTTTTAGAGGAGTCATGTTCACCAGCGGCACGATTGACATCTTCTGCCCCAATTTTTGGTCCTCTAAATCCTCCACCCCTTTCACGTGCTACTTCAACGGACCTACGGAAGATAGTTAGGAAGTCACGTGCAACTCCCCCACTTGCCAAAACCAATCTATCCATGGCGGTGTCGGCCATAATGTTTCTAGGACTTGGAGCTCCAGCCTCTTCAGCAATTTCATGTAGAATATTGGATAAGAACGTTTTTGCAATCGAGAACTTTTCCAAAGTGATGTCTAAATCTATCTCGTCGGCATCATCACCTAGTTTTAGACCCTTTGGGGGGTCACTATGTAGATACCAATCTGTTCGGTGTCTTATTGTTCCTGCTTTAAGCCAGACTTGATTTCCTTTTGTAGCTCTATGAAAATAATCTAATACATTAGCTTGATCGGATCTTCTAATATGATATAAGTCATCCAGCATTAGAAATGCATCAGTTCCTGCCAACTCTGATATTTCTCTAAATAAACGCCGGAAATCAAGCATATGCCTATGTAAGTAATTTACTTTTGAGCGACGAGATGCTTCAGTTACTTCTACACTACTATCGCTTTTGATTTTATCGGAAACCTTAAGATTTGACTGTAATCCTTTAAAGCCAACTCCTGCTTCCCCAGAGTCCTCGGTTTCAATAGCATCACTAGAAGACCATTTATAGTTCATATCTGCGTCATCTTCGGAATGCAGAATATCGTTAAGATTATTGATCTGTTGAGATAATTCAGCAATTAGTTGCTGGCTCTTTTGCTTGTTTAATGGCGACCTTTCGGGTTGAGCACCAAAAACCTTTCTCCACCAAGCGATCTTTTTAGTTGAGTTTAGTCCCACTTCTTCTATCCATTCTTTAAATTTCCCGCTGGTTCGATGAACCGAGTTGAACTCATCACAGTGGCCCTAGTCGCTTCTTCAACAGCTTGTACTAATGCATCGATATCAGGGTTATTTAATAAGTCTTCCACTTTTTTTGCTGCCATAATCTCACCCTTAGTTAAAATATTTTTTATTATACCTCTACTTCCATGTTTATACAATTAAGTGGCAGATTCTGAAAAAATAGAGGGCAAGAGATTTCTATTCAATCTACGTTATAAATAACTAGTAACTATCCCTATGAGAAGGTTTATTTAAACGCCCTCAAAACTTCCCGATTCACCCGCTGTAATATTTCAATCTGCTCCTCAGCCAATCCCTCAGTACTCGCAATGAACTGGTCGATAGCTTCCCACCGAACAGAATCCCTTTCACTCTGCTCAACACCCGAATAAGCAAGTTCATTCAGAGAAATCTTTAGTGCAGAGAGGACCTTCTCCAGGGTATTGATTGAGAAGTTTCGTTCTCCCCGTTCACTAGCTCCGATGTATCTATAGTCCAAACCGGACAAATCCGCCAAGTTTTGTTGAGTGAGGCCTTTTGCATTTCGTATGGCGCGGATTCGATTTCCTAGAAAAATGCGCAAAACTGCCACAACATCACCTCAGAGCGGAAGCTTTTTAAGAAAGTTTCTAACTCTTCATCCCCATCCCCCAAATCACATCTCGCGTGATCTTCGTAATCAACGCAATCTCCTCTGCACTTCTGCTGCTAACCAATTTCATATGCTCATCAAGTAACTGCTGTTTATCGAGTACCACTTCGGTACGAAATAGGTCTCCAGCTGGGACATCCAAGGCAACAGCAATTTTCTCCAACGTCTCCAACGAGATATTGCGATCCCCTCGTTCTACTCCGCCTATGTAACTGTAGTGAAGCGATGCGGCTTCAGCCAGTTGTTCTTGAGTCCAGTTCTTTTGTTTTCTATATTCACGAATTCGTTTTCCAACGATTTCTGGTAGATTCATAGATTACCACCTCTTCTTTTAAGGGTAGGTAAGGTGGTTAGGCAAATACAGATAAGTATACTAGAAATAGATATTTTAAAATAGTATATATAAGTACTGTTTTTATTGACTGTGTCTAAAAAAGGCTATACAATCAGGATGAAAAGGATGATTTGGACGCGGGGGAGGTATTCCCATGAAACCTGCAACCACGGTTAGACAAGAGTTAGAGAGCTATTTAATTTGGTCTGGGCTGACGCGTCAGCAGTTTTCCGAGATGACCGGGATTAATCAAGGAACGATCAGTGCGATATTGAGCGGGTATCGGCAAATTTCTATACATAATTTGGATCTCATCACGGAGGGGATGGGGTTGGAGGAAGGGGCCCTTTACGAGATTTACTTAGAAGAATGTCTGCGTGGTATGCCGTTGCATTGGAGGCGGCTGGGCCCGTTTATTCGGCGGTGCGCGGAGTTGAACAAGCTGGGGTGCCTGAAGCGACTGGTGCAGGCGGTGGCGGATCGATTATCTTATATGCCAGTGTTGTTTGAGATGGCGGAGCAGTTTTTTCGAGAGGGAAAAAGAAAGGCAGCTGCTCTGCTGTACCAGTGTGTTGCTGAATGCGAGAAGTACCAGCATTCCGAGCGATTGGCGTTAAGCCGGTATCGCTTGTTTACGATTCATCTCGGAGAAGATCAAGAGGAGAATTTGCGCGCCGCCGTTTTGTTCGAAGACTATGTGGACCGACTGGACGAAGGGGTTCAGCTAGATGCATTGAAGGATTTGGCGGATGTGTACGCTTCTTTGCATCGGTGGGATCGGGTTGAATCCCTGGCAGAGAAGCTGGAGCAGAAAGCGACGATTCAATACCGCCATCGGGTAAATCGAAAACGGAAGGAGGCGATGGATAAGGGGGCGTCTCGGACGGAGCTTTTTTATCTGTTGTATGCGTATTTGTTGAGAGCGAATGTGTGTGATGCCAGACAAGAATATGCTCGGGCTTTGGAGTATGTGACTTTATACAGCGGTGGCGCTCTACATGGAATTGACGTGAAAGACGAGGAAGAGCAACGGGTTGTGGAACAGTTTCAGGAATGGGGCCGGGCCAATGCCTATGTGTACCGCTTAATGTCAGGCGATATACAGGTACTGGCGGATTATACGGAATGGGTCGCATCGCATGTGCAGGAGGTTGTTCCAGCGATGTACCGGATTTTGCAGGCGGCTAACCAGTTTGAGTTGAACGTGGATCATCTGCTCGAGCGGTTCGGGGCACATCTGACATACAAAGAACGGTCATGCCGTTTTGGTCATTACAATACACAGATTGTGGCGGATCAGTACGTCCGGTATTTGTGGGAATTGGCTCAATACGAATTTCGCACGCGGCGGGTTGAGATGGGGGTTCGGCAGCTTTTTGAAGGAATGGAGCTTGCTTTGAGGTTCAACCATGAATCGATGTTGATTCGATATGCTCGGTTGTTTGAGCAGTTCCGACATGAGGCATCCAGGGAGGTTCAAGAGAAGTACAAATATCTATTCTGTGAGGTGGAAAAGAGCTATGAGATTAAGAGTATTATCGTGGATCGTGCTTAGTGGCTGGATTGGCGTTGTGGCGGCGGGGAACGTTCCGATCGTACAGACCTTGATTCACGGGCTGGGTGGTTGAAGGATAGAAATGTGACTGATCATAAAGGTAAATTTATACATTTATGGTATGATAGAAGCCGATCCTATCTTTGAGGAGATAAGATCGGTTTTTCTATATTACTCTAACTCACGGGAAGTGAATTCATTGAAAAGAACGATGAACATGACAGATTACGAGGTATGAGCTCTTTTCGAACCCTTATGGAAACGCAAGCTCGGCCAGCGAAGATTATGAACCGGGTGCGGTTTTGCGAGGCTTTCGGCTGGTATGCACTTGGGGAGACAAAACCCAGGAAGTTGCCTTTGTGATTCGAACAGATGTGAATGCAAACATCGGAAACGCCGATTAATTACCCCCTCACCGGCACCTCTATCGTCACCTCGCCCCCGCCCGTCACCGGGGAGTTAGCGATATGCAGTTCACCTCCATGTAATTGGGCAACAAACTGGGTGATATAGAGGCCCATGCCGTAATGTCCGTCGCTTCGGCGGGACGGGTCGCCCATGTAGAACTGTTCGGTGGCGTACTTGAGCGCTTCAGGCGAGAAGCCCGGGCCTTCGTCAGTCACGCGGAATTGAATCCGATCGCCTGCAGCCTCCACCGATAGCGTGATTGTACTCTTCGCCGGGGTGTGATCCATGGCGTTGGCGATGACGTTCATGAGGGCGCGCTCCAACAAGACAGGATCGGCATAGAGCTCGTCTGGCAGTTCGCCAACGAAGTGGACTGCGACGGAAAGCTCTTTAACTGCGGCGAGAGCCTGCATCTGCGCTTCGAGCGTATGGATGAACTCCTTCAGATCGAGGTTTACGGGCTGATAGGAAGCCGCAGTTTCCGTATTCGTGATTTCGATCAAGGTCTTGATATAAGCTTCCATCTGACGGGCGCTTTGGGCGATATACTCGGTGTATTCCCGTTGCTCGTCCGACTGTTCCGTTTCAGAGAGGAGCTCGACATTGCCGCGAACGATGGTGAGTGGGGTTTTGACGTCATGGGCGAGCGCTGAGATTTGAGCCCGGCGGCGGCGCTCTAGGTTCCATTGCTGCTCCAGCGAGCTCTTCAGGGCATCCCGCATCTGATCCATGGACCTAAGCACTTGGTCAATTTCAGCGATCCCGCTGTATTGGATGGAGAAGTCCAGCTCCTGCTCCTGAATGCGCTGGGTTGCTTCCTGCAGTCCGCTCATTTTGCGGGCTAGCTTTCGACCAAACGAAGAGGCCAACAGAACGGCTTGAAGCAGAAAGAGGACACAGAACAGGGCGAAAAAGGCCAGTTCCGCACTGGGCAGCACGCGGCGCAGGGCCGTTTGGTTAAACTGGGCGGCGAGAGAATACCGGAAGATATAAACCTCTTGGCCATACGTGACTTTCACATAATGATAAGGAAAAGTGTAACCTGCCGCTTGATCGCCCTCCAGACGCTTCCACGCCGCCTCTCCCTGCTTGGCGGATAAGCTGTGCTCCAAGAGCTTCCCATCTACTGTGTACTTCGCAAATTGGTACAACGCAGAGGGGGCGTCCAACTGCAGCTCCTGTCCCGCCATGAGGCGAGACTTAGCCTCCTGCACTTGCTTCTCGGCATAATCTGCTGGGAGAACGGCTCCAGTGAACAGCAGCCCCACAAAGATCAAGGATAGCAACAGGGCAAGCCCAATCGTTCCCAGACAAAAAGCGGCTAAATATTTTAGAAACAGCGTACGCAGCTTGGTTTCTTTCGGTCCTGACGTGACGCGGGCTACTTCCATCGGTATCCTATCCCCCACACGGTTTCAATCGGATTGACGTTCATTTGGTTTAATTTTGCGCGGATATTTTTGACATGCTCCACGATGGTGGAAGCTTCACTTTCTCCGTCGAATCCAAACACGGATTCATAAATTTGGTCTTTCGAGAACACCTGCCCCCGATTTAACGCCAAAAACTCGCAGATCGCATATTCGCTTTTGGTCAACGGGATGAAGGTATCCTGCACCCGCATCTCCTTGCCCGACAGGTTAAAATGAACTTCGCCGATGCAGAGCACGCTGCGCCGTTCCCGGCTTTCCCGGCGGAGGTGGGCGGCAATTCGCGCCCGTAACTCGCCTGCCCCAAACGGCTTGACGATATAATCGTCCGCCCCGATGCTCAGGCCTTCCACCAGATCATTCTCCATGGATTTGGCGGTCAGGAACAGGATTGGGCAGTCGACCTTGCTGCGAATTTGCCGGCAGAGGGTGAACCCGTCCAGCTCTGGCATCATCACGTCCAGCAAGATCAGGTCATAGCTTCCCAATTGCAGCGCCAACACTTCAGAAGGAGAGGAGAGAGCTGTGACGAGATGTCCTTCTTTTTGCAAAATATTCCGAATTAAGGTCAGCACGGCCGGATCATCATCTACCGCAAGAATATGGGCCATCTTCAATCCCTTCTTTTTGATGAGATCTGAGTTTACTCCAGCGACTTCGTACCTTCCCATCGCCGGAACCACACTCCTAATAATACCATGATCGCCAAGGTCCCCGTGACGCAGGCAAGGATTCCGGGTCCAAGCAAAGATTCCGCCGGGATCGGGAGGGAGACAGCATTCGCGCCACCGTACTGCATCCAAAGGCTGACGAACCGGGCAGCCCAGGCGCAAGGGATGTAGATCCAGTTGTAATCCCCGAGGCCGGTCAGCAGGAGGGCAGACACGAGGCTCTCCAGAATTCCGAGACCGATCGATGCGCCTTTGCCAAATCGCAGACTCACGTAGAGGTGCAAGGCATAGAGAAACAGACTGCTTCCAAACAGGAGGCAAGCAGCTTCTAAATAGAACCCGAGCCCATAGGGCGATTGAGACAAAAGATAAAGGAAGCCCACTCCGAACCCCACCGAAGCCAGAACCGTACTGCCAAATCCCAGCAGAAGAAGCACGGTCAGCTTACCAGCCAGGGCGATGAGGCGGTTCGGCAGGGTGAGAAGCTGTTGATAATTTCCGGCAGCAGCTTCCTGGTCCGCAGCGATGGCACAGACGATACCTATAATCGTTGGAAAAGAAACCGCAAGCACCTGCAAATAAGCGCTCACTTTAGAAGCCGGCGTAAACGGAGTATAGGCGTAATAACCTAAGAAAATCACAATCCCGGCCAGCGGGACGAGCAAGTGCACCCACAGGGTCGGTTGTCTTTGGAGCTTGATAAGTTCAGATCGGAGACAACGGAAGTAGCAGCTCATCTTACTTGGCCTCCCGATGGCGAAATAAACGCATCGTCAGGATGCACAGCAGGAAGAACAGGCCAAGCGTGATCAGCACCCCTGGCAAAATAACGCTCTTGTCCCACAAGGCATCGCCTTCGGGAACCGGCAATCCGTTAGGAAGCACGCCGATCGCGGCGCACATCAGCCGAGACGGAATCGCATAAGGCACAGCCCACCAGTAAGCGGTCGTAGCAAACAGAATATTGCAGGCGATGTTTCCCAGCACATTAAGAATCATCGTAGCAAACATTCCGACACGGTCGGTTAAGAACAGACAGAGCGGAATCTGCCATAGGAAGGTCAGAAAGAGCAACAAGCTGGCCAAGGCGTGATCCGCCAAAGTCAATCCAGCAGGGAAGACCAGACCGCTGAGCGCAACTCCGAGCATTAAAATGACCGAAGAAGCAAGAAGCAGCCCAGCGATAACCCCGATTTTACCGAGCCAAACCTTCGACAGAGACACCGGCAATCCGAAGATCGCCCGGTATTTCAGCTTTTTGCTATCCTTTTGGATAACACCCGTACACATCAAAGTGAGCGCTCCGGGAAGCAAAAGGGTATACCACCAGTTGTAGCTGGCGATTTGAAAGAACGGCCCAGCCATCAATCCTGTGCATAGCAACAAGGTTAGCAGAGGAGCCAACCAGGTTAGTTTTCTCGTAAAAGTTCGTTTGGTTTTAAGAAATTCCGCACGGAGGTATGCTTGCATCTTATTCGTCTCCTTTCTGGTGCTCACGAGCAATTTGCATGAACAGGGACTCTAGATGTTCTCCCGGAGTAACTGCCTCTTGATAAGCCAGCACGCCTCCGGCAATAATGCCGATGTGATCCGCGATTTGCTCCACTTCGGACAGGACGTGGCTGGACAAGACGACCGTAATCCCCATCTTTGGAAAAGAGCGAATCAGCTCGCGCAGCTCCTGAATGCCAAACGGGTCGAGACCGTTGGTCGGCTCGTCCAGAATCAGCAGTTTGGGGCGGTGGAGCAGGGCAATGGCGATTCCCAGTCGCTGCTTCATTCCCATGGAGAACTGGCCGGCGCGTTTTTTTTCGGTGTTCGTTAAACCCACCGTCTGCAACACTTCGTCGATTCGAGTATCCGGTAGACCAAGAAGTGTAGTCCGTACTTTGAGATTTTCGCGGGCGGTTAAGTTTTCGTAGAGCGGAGGCGACTCAATGAGAGCGCCAATTTGGGATAAATGTTCGCGTGACCAGGGGGCGCCTAAAAATTCAATCTCGCCGGAAGTCGGCCGCAGCATGCCGGTCAGCATTTTAAGAAGGGTGGATTTTCCGGCCCCGTTGGGACCAAGCAGCCCGTAAACGGAGTTCTCCTGAATGGAGAGGGAAACGTTGTTTACCGCCTGCTGGCCTCTAAAGGTTTTGCTTAGGTTCCGAGTCTGCAGAATAAGGTTGTTGTTCATGTGTACTCATCCTTTTCATCCATTCTGGAACCTATGGTAAGGGGGAATTATAAGAATTTGATAAGGATTGCGGAGCTAATTCGAAAAAAAAGAAGCTTGATTTACTTCAACGTAAAATCAAGCTTCATCTGAATATCCGTGCCGCGTTTGAAGTACAAGGTGTACTCTCCGGGTTCCCACTGCAGATTGTTCAGCCGCATTTCAAAGGCCGCTAAGTTCGCTGTCTCTCTCATTTTCTCAACCTGAAGGATTTCACTGTCTCCGCGTTTGGTGACATATAGCTGAGCCTGCCGCAAGCTTTCCTTCTTGTCCGGATAGATGGCCATGGCGATGAGCCCGGTGTTGTTCTTAAAGTGATCCGAAGGATCGTTGATTCTGGGGAATTCTTGGTTTTGGACAAACCCGAGCTGGAGATCATATTTCGTGTTTTTGACCATCGTGGGGTACAGTTTGAGGAAGAGTACGATCATGGCGAGAATCCCTAGGGGAATCAAGAGCAGCATAGTTCTTCGTTTCATATTGGTTAGTGCTCCTTCGTCTCCGTTTTTTCACTCTGTTCCTTTGGATCATTTGGAGTCTTCGAAGAGGGGAGCTTCGCGTAAATAAAAGTCAGCAACCCAAAAATGCACCCTAACAATATCGTGACTCCGTAATTTTCGCTGGTTCCAAGCATTAATCCCGTAAGAATACCGAAGAGAATACACAGAAAAACATCAACGCTCTTATCTCTCCTCAAATTTCCCGCCTCACAATTCGTGCGTAACTTGATACTCCACCCATTTATCCATCTACGCCCTCCCAAATATTAACAACCAAATCTAGTATAAGGCATAGGAAAATGGATACCAAGTCATTTCTTCACAGATGTTCTGTTCCCTCTCTCTCAACTACTCTCCTGTAATAGCACCTGCTCGTGAAACAGCGCTTTGATTTCCTCGGTTTGTCCTTTTCGCGCCAGAACGTACAAGGTATCACCGGCTTGCAGGCGGGTGTGGCCCCTTGGGGTGATCATTTTCTGGTCGCGGATAATCGCGTTGACCAGCGAATCTTGCGGCATTTTAAGCTGCCTGAGCTCTTGTCCGTCTGCGGCGGAATGTTCGCTCACTTGGATTTCTACAATTTCGTGATTGGTTTTCCCCATGGATACAAGCTCTAGCGCATGAGGAACAATGGTTTTTTTGCCTTCGGACAGGCCCAGAAGATTCGCTAAAGGGGAAATTGTCGCTCCTTGGATCAAAGCGGAGGTTAACACAACGAAGAAGACGACATTGAAAAAGAGGTGCCCATCTTCAATGCCGGCAATGAGTGGATAGGTGGCCAGCACGATCGGCACTGCGCCGCGTAGTCCGGCCCAAGAGATCAGAATCTTCTCCTTCACGTTAAATTGCATAAACATCGTACTGAGGAAGACACCGATCGGCCGGGCGACAAACATCAATAAGATGGATAACGCCATGCCTTGCCAGATGATATGAATGAGATCAGAGGGGAAGACCAGAAGTCCTAGCAGAATAAACATGAGGATTTGCATCATCCAAGCAAAGCCTTCGTTAAACCGGAAGATGGAGTGGCGGTAGGTGAGATCTGAATTGCCAACCCACATCGCCATGACATAGACGGCAAGGAGTCCGCTCCCTTTGAGCAGAGACGTGGAACTGTAGGTGAAAATCGCAAAAGCCATTGCTAACACGGGATACAGCCCAGAGGAGTCGAGGTTGATTTTGTTGATGCACCAAACCGCGATTTTTCCTAAGAGCAAGCCCATCGCTAGCCCCAATCCCATCTGCCAGAAAAAACTCAAAATCATCGTGAACATACTGGCGTTCGGTGATTGGATCAGTTGGATGACCGAGACGGTTAAAAAGACGGCCATAGGGTCGTTCGACCCGGATTCGACTTCAAGGGTGGAGGTGAGCCTTTGCTTGATATTTTTCTCACCTAGTACCGCAAATACAGCCGCGGCGTCCGTCGAACCGACGATCGAGCCAAACAACATGCCTTCCAGCCAACTGACATCCAGGATGTATTTCGCGCAGGCCCCGATGACAAGCGTGGTCAAAACAACACCGAGGGTCGCCAGTGACAAGGAAGGAGCCAACACTCCACGGACGTTCTGCCATTTGGTCTGCAGCCCGCCTTCAAACAAGATGACAATCAGTGCCATGATGCCAAAAAGCTGGGTGATCACGGCGTTGTCATAGTAAATAAATTTACTTAGGATCATGCCGACGACAATAAAGAAAACGAGGGAAGGCAAGCCGAGCCGCGAGGAAAACTTGGTGGTAAACACTCCGATGAACAACAGCAGGGAGAAGAGAAGAATCGTATTGTCGATGGTAAAGGGCAAACGATCACCTTCCTTTATCTGCTTGATAACTATATTTTAACTTTTCGTTGAGGTGCTCGACAATTCATTTATATGCCTCGTACCGATTTTTTCGACCTTTCGTGTTTATTTAATCCATACCTAGATTCATGATATAGTGAATGTTTTCGCAAATAAGTCCGCTTTTTGGCCGCCTCCTGTCCTTTGCATGTCCGTTTATTGACCGATGGAAGCTGTTGAAAGGGCCTAAAATGATAGTGTCGATCACAAAATATTAACCTTGCAGGGCTGCGATGGATTTATCGTGGCTCTTTTTATTGCAATTATAGGCAATGCGATGAAAAGAGCACGGTTCGGCGAAGGGAGGTAATGGTGTTGAGTTGGGATATATAGGTACATTATCCCTATTTATCAATTATATAGGAGATCCGATAAGAAATAAGGGAGAATAAACCCTTAATATGGAATTGGAGGGAATTTGTATGAGGGTAAACAAGGCAATATTATCTTGTTTTGCCGCCCTGTTGTTTTTAGGAAGTTTGGGGCCGGTGTCGCTAAGGGCAGAAGGAGAATCCAGGTGGAATTCCCTTGAGGAGGCAAAGCCACCTCTTGAACACAATTCTAGCCCATCCGTGACTACGGACGTATATACCGTAACGAATAGCGTCTATCTGCTCGCAGTTGAGAAGACGGAATTAGTCATCTATCCGGGGGAGAGCGTCCGATTTACAAACGATACATCCAGCTCAATCTCGATTACAACGGACGCCAAGTCCAGCAATGATATTCGCTACGATTATGTTTCTTACAACAGTGAAGGAAAGGTAACCTATGACGATCTCGCCCATACTGGCAGTGCAAGCGTGCTATCTAAAGGGGGAACCACGGTAATTACTGTGGATTATCCTTATCCTCTGACTGTCAGTTTTAATTCGGAACTATCATATGCTTACTCCCCGGTTCCTGCCCTGTTAAAAAGAACGCTGCACCGAGGAGAGAGCTACTTCATTTCCAATCAAGCTTATGCAGGTCGATCCATTATGAGTGATGCGACTTCGGCAAACGGGAAACGTTACGATTACGCGGTTTATAGAGAAGATGGTTCTTTAGAAAAGTCGAGTTTTGATACGTATACCAAACCATCCTTCAGCGTTGGCGATTCGATCATTCTAACTGGAGCATCGGATGAGCCTGTAACGGTTGGTGTTCCATATGAAGGCTTTATTGGTTATGAAACGGATGAACCAGCCTATGACAGCGTGTTATTGTATCCGGGAGAGAGCTACATGTTTACAAACGTAGGCACGAAATCGGATCGAATTGAACATTCTGGAACCACCAAAGACAAATTTGACTATGTAGTTTATGACGCGAATGGTACGGAAACCTCACGGGGGACGAATACCTCCACCATGCCTTTGGTTGCCGTGGGAAGGTATGTGACGCTAACCCTTCTCACCAATAATCCGGTTCGGGTTGGGGCCCCGTACAGATCCTTTATGGGCGGGAATCGCCAGGATGACGCGATAAGCCGGGTAACGTTATCCCCCGGTGTTTCTTACAAGTTCACCAATAACGGCACCCTTCGTAATCCTGTGAATAACAATGCCAGACAGGTGGATGGTCTGTACGATTATACCGTTTATGAGGCGGATGGCAGCTACTCCTCCCAAGGCTTTGACTCGATCAGCACACCGCAGCTGCCTCCCGGCGGGTTTGCGATTATTACCGTGCAAGGGTCGGTCCCTGTGACTTTTGATTATACGGACGATTTTTCTGCTGAAGCCAGTGCGGAGCCATCCCATTTCCGGGTAACTCTCTCGCAAGGAGAGAGCTACGAATTTACGAATATTTCTTCTAAACTTCGTACATTGCGTTCCAATGCGACCTCCAGCAACCGATTTGATTGGGTAGAGTACTATCCAGACGGAACGCAGCAAGGGAAAAGGGAAAATACGTATACAGACCCTCAGGTATCTAGCGGGAACTCGATTGTTGTTACGGCAGTTTCGGCTCCGGTAACCTTCGGTGCGAATTATCGCCTGTTCTCGTGGAAGGACAAGCCCGGGGAGGCGATCTCCAAACAGATCGTTCGGTTAGGCGAGTCTTATACGTTTAGTAACTCAGGCTCAAAGTCGATTGTTATCAACAGTGATGCGCGGGATGTTGGAGGCATATATGACGCCGCCGTTTACCGCACTGACGGCAGCGTCTATAACGTATCGTTTGAAGAGACAGGGAATGTGACGATTCCCGCCGGGGGGTATGCGATTATTACAGGCCAATCTGCGAGCCCGGTGACGATCTCTTATACGGATACGATCACAGTAGTTTCTTCGGCGAATCCTGCATTACTTCGGGCTACGGTTGCTCCGGGCAATGCTTATACCTATAAAAATATTAGCAATGAAACAGAATTCTTGTACAGTAACGCCACCATGAATACGAATGAGTTTGCCTATGTCATCCGGCGTCCGGATGGGACAGTGCACAGTGAAGCGACGAGCAGGTATATGTCTGTGCAAGTTCCAGCAGGCTACTCCATTGCGGTAACCCCGTTGACGTCTCCGATTACATTCGGAGCGGTATACACCTCGTTCACAGGTGAATCGGGCGAGGATCCGACGATTAAACGAGTGACTTTATACCAAAACGAAAGCTATCTATTTACCAACCTGCAAGCTTCCTCTCAGACTTTGATGAGCGATGCGAAGGCAAGTCTTGGAGCGTGGTATGACTATGCAATTTACCGGGCGGACGGTACACCGGAAACGGCTAAATTTGATCAGGACGGTAATCTCTCCATTCCAGCGAACAGCCAGGTCGTGGTTACGGTAACATCGGATCGTTCTGTGACCTTCACCTACGGACAAGCTTTTCAAGCAAGTCCAAGCGCTGAACCGGCACTACTGAAACGCGTACTGGAACCGGAACAACGGATCGGTTTCAAAAACATCGGCAGCTTTGAGGCGAAGCTGACGACCAACGCCAACACTTCGGCTAACCGGTACTTTGACTTCACGATTCTGGATGCAAACGGAAACATCGTCCGGCAAGGGAATAAAACCGCGACCTCGTACGGTGTTCCCGCAGGTGGGACGATCCAAGTGAAGACGACTTCGGCTAACGCGGTTCTCTTCACGGCTCCTTACCGCAACTTCGAATTTGTGGACGGACAGGAGTACGTGTTTGAGGATTTGTTGCACCGTCAGGTTTTGTACGTGTACAAAGAAGCCGGACAGAGTGGCTATTACCGATTTACGGCTCCTGAAACAGGACGTTACCGTTTTGCAACCAAAGAGTTGCAAAATTTTGCGATTCAACCGATCCTTACGTTGTACGATCAACCGGATTTGCGTACGGCGCTTGCCTCAAGCAGTGAGGAGGAGCAGGAGTTCGGACTCGATTACACCGTTCTGGAGTTTGATCTTCAGGCCGGCAAGACGTACTACTTGAGACTTGAGGAGAAGAACGCTCTTCCACTTGAACTGCAATTGATGGCGTCGATCATGACAGTGATTCCGGAAGCGAAATTTAATTATCGTCCGGATGGACGGCTCACAGAGATTGTGTTTCCAACTGGAGACAAGTTGATTTACGACTATGACCCGAATGGGAATCTGAAATATCGAACGAAAAAAGTATTTCCGTTCCAGTAAAGTGAGGGCAATTGAACCAAATATAAAACTCACGGGGTGATCAAGGATGTTTAAGAAAGTCATGGGCCTAGTGCTATGTATATCACTGATTAGCACGGGTTTATTGGAGGCCGTGTCTTTTGGCGCTACTGCGGATCGCGGAGGAACGGAGAATACAACAGCCGGTTCCTCGGCTTCCGCTGATTTCCTGACTGTATCCGGGATCATGCGTCAATTTGACGTTCATGAAGACTGGATGGACGAGCAGCTGTCCAAAGGATACACACTTTATCAGATTTATAAGGCATTACTTGGCGGAAAGGACGGTTATAAAACGGCCATTTCTCAGTTCAAGCCAGCGTGGGAGATCGAACAAGCTATGGATTCGGCCCTGACGTCCGGGTGGGCGAAAGAACCTTCGGCGCAGGTGGCCAGCCTTCCAGCAGTATCCGCCGCTGCCGCCGATTACGATCAATCGGCTATCGAGCAGCTGTCGCTGCTAGATGAATCTTCGATGTATGAAATGGGTTACGCCGAGGATTCAGTTGACGCTGCTACTGGCGACGTGAAGCTTCGCGCCACGGATTTGACCCTGCCCGGGGCACTTCCTTTCGGACTAACGCGTATATATGACAGCGCTCGGGCCAGCGAGGAAATCGGCGTTGCATTGGAGAACGGAGTGGTTGTGAACCGGACGGCCGTCCGTCGGGAAGAGCGGGATTCTGCGCTGGGCCGGGGCTGGAGATGGGCACTTCCCTTCATCGAAGAACGGGAAGGAACGCGGATTTTGGATTTTCCGGGAATTGGGCGTTATTCAATATCGGATGATCTGAAGCTGCAAGGGTATCCATGGAAAGACCTGTTGCTGACCGCGGATGCAACTAAGACGGTTGGAGGTCTAACCAGCGACACGAAGGTTTCGGTGCTGAACGGGAATCAGTATTATTTCAGCGCTTCAGGCCATCTCATTCTGATTGCCGACAACTATGGAAATCAGGTTGAATTCCACTATACCGCGCAAAATAACGCAAAGGTTCTGTCCCGAATCAAGAACAGTGACGGGAATGAATTGACTTTCGCATATGCAGCGGGACGGGTTACCGTAACCCAGACGGGTACAGATCGGAAAATGGAGTACTACACGGCAGTCGATGACGGCCAACCTGTTTTGAAAGAGGTTAAAGATGCGCTGGGCCGGAGTACCAAATATTTCTATTCTTATCCGGAGTCTCGCTATAATTTCTTGGCGGCATTAAAGGATCAGGAGGGGCAGCAGCCGGTAAAGCATTCGGCCCTTTTGATGCGTGTGATCTATCCCGCTTCAGGAACAACCGAGTTTGATTACGTACCCGCCCGCAAGCAAATCGGTGAGTATGCAACAGATTTTGTTTTTAAAGCGAAGGAGCGCAAAAACGTCTACTCGACACCGCTAGGAGATGTTGTTCTCCGCCCTGTGGAGTTTAGTTATTCCGGTGAAGACTTGAACAGCTTTGGTCAGGCGGCAGCCTGGACAACAACTATTAAGGAAGCTCGCACCACAGATACTTTAAAGTTTCGGAAGGCTTTTCACGGTAGCGGTCAACCGGATCGGTTGTATCTTGATGAGCAGAGAAGCGAAGAAGCGACTACGGGATATAAGCGGCAATTTAGTTATGATGATACGACGGGCTGGAATGTGCCTGTGCAGGTCTCTGAAAACTATTCGCAAGGAGGCAGCGAATCGCAGCCTCTGACGGTAACCTACCGATACAATGAACAGGGGCAAGTGTTATCGGAAAACTGGAGTACGGGACAAGAGACGATTTACGAGTATGCCAGTTCCTCCGCTCCTTACTTCTGGTCTCTGCCGAATCAGGTTCAAGCCAAGATCAGGGATGGACAAAAGCGAATCAAGCGTTTCCAATACAATGACCAGGGAAGCGTGTCTCAATCCTCGGTAAGAGAAAATAGCGCTACCGGCAAGCTGCTGGCTCAAACCGATTGGGAATATGATAATTACGGCAATCCGTTAGTAAAGAAGGTTAAGGACGATAAGCGGACGAATACAGTTAATTTTTCTTATGCATCTCCTTACGGGAAGCAATTGCTCACCAAGCAATCGATGGTCATTCACGCGGTTGACGGAACATACACTGAAACGAAGCAGAATTTTACCTATACGGCCGCGGGTGATCTTCTTACGGCGGAAGATGAGGCAGGAGCCGTCACGACTTACACGTACGATGCGCTTGGACGAGTCATAAAGGTGCTGTACAGCGATCAGACCCAGACAACGGTTCAATATGACGATGACCATAATACCGTCACAACGACTGGACCAGAAGGCATCGTCACCTTGGAGAAGTACGACCCATTTGGCTTTTTGGTTAAAGAAGTGGTGGATGACACCATTTTTGAATACACCTATGATGAAGCAGGGAACTTGGACCAACAAATTGATGCCGAACAAAACATCACAAAATTCACTTATGACGGGTTCAATCGACTAACAAAGACGCTTTACGCTGACGGGTCGCAGGATGAAACCAGCTATGATATGGTGAATCGCACGGTAACCTACACGGACCCTGCAGGAGTTAAGCAGCGGCAGAAGCTGGATTTGCTGGGGAACACTCTAGCCGTGGAAGAATGGAAGAACGGTGCCTTTACCCCATTGCAACAAGCTACTTATGATCTGGAAGGTAATGCACTGTCCGTGACGGACGGCAAGGGGCAGCAAACCCTTTATGAGTATGACACATTAGGACGGCTTGTGGCCATAACCGACCCGGAGCAACGTGTTACGAAATATACGTATAGCTTGGCCGGCGATTTGATCAAGATCGAGTACCCAGACAACACTTACGTGGAAAAAGAGTATAACGAAGCGGGCAGCTTGATTCGTCAAATGAACGAAGAACATTTGGTGGAAGCTTATTTTTATGATTCAAGAGGGAATCTGATCAAATCGTTAGACCATTCAAGCCGGTTTACGGAGTATCAATATAACAGCGATAACTTACTTACAAAAATCCAGGCCCCGGATCAAACGATTCAGTACGCCTATGACGCGATGGGCCGACGTACAAGGATGACCGATGCCACGGGGAGTACGACATACAGCTACGATCCGATGGATGGCTCATTAACGTCCATTCGGTATCCGGATGGCACGCGTATCGACTATACCTACAACAAACAAATGCGTACGGGATATACGCTGACGGACGCCAATGGAAAAGCGGCAGGCGCAAGCTACACGTTAGATAAAATGAACCGGGTCAGCACATTGGGTGTAGTGCGAAATGCAGCGGGGACTAGGAAGTCCGCGTTGGCGGCTGCCCCAACGGCCTTGTCGGAAATCGACCAGATTACATTTGATTACAAGGCCAATGGATTGCTGGAACAAGGTGCGTCTGTTAACGGACCAAGTACGTCTTACAGCTATGAAGGTTATGACTTGACGGAGATGACGGTAACTGCTGGAGCTGCGGTCACTGCAAAGAAAGCGGCTGTAAACGCAAAAGAGAACTCCGCGACCGTAACCGAAGCGGCATATGGCTTGGCCAAGATGAGTGTAGCCACGGGGCATACGTTTAAGTATGAATATGACCTTAACAAGAACATCATCAGCCGTACACAAAACGGTGCTGTCGATACTTTTACGTACGATCCGCTGAATCGAATTCAGACAGAAAGCGGGTTAAAGAACAAAAGGTACGCTTATGATGAACGCGGTAACTTACTGAATGTGGAGGGCCGGGACCTTCGGGGCTTAACGAATGCGACTTTCACCTTCGATAGTCTGAACCGTTTAACGAAGGTAAAACTGGAAGATGGCAAAGAAGTGAGCTATGTCTATAACGGGGACGGCTTACTCTATGAGCGTGTAGAAGGGGATAACCGAACCCGGTATTATTATGATGAGGAAGCGAAGTTGATCGCCGAGGCCAACGTCAGCGGCGGCACACCAAGCGTGACCTATACCTACATCTATGATCTAAACGGTCGTCTATGGTCCCGCGTAGATCAGGCTACGGGCGAGGTGCAGTATTACCAACTCAACGGACATGGCGACGTCGTTGGCCTGACCGACAGCCAGGGCAACCAACTCAACACCTACACCTACGACATCTGGGGCAACCCGGAAACCGAAGAAGAGACGGTTCCGAACGTCTTCCGTTATTCGGGAGAGTATTGGGATAACACGACGGATCTGCAGTATCTTAGAGCTCGTTGGTATGATCCGAACGCGGGAAGATTCGTGTCCAAGGACCCGTACCAAGGCAGCATTGCTAACCCGCTAAGTTTGAACCGGTATTCGTATGTGGAGAATAATCCGTTGATTTATGTGGATCCGAGTGGGCAGTATATCATGCCTATGGGACCAACTCCTTCGTTAACTTGCGCTGCGGACATGAAAAATTGTAAGACGAACCTTGATGCGCAGATCAAGGGAGGACAACAAGCCTTTGATATTGTTTATCTGGATGATGCGAAAACTTTAATGAGCAAAGATGCAAGTGGTCTTGAAAAAGCTGGGACGCTTATTCAGATAATTCCCATTTTCAAGGCATATAAAGTTGTCAAAAAGACAGAAAAGGCAATAGACTCAGGTAAGGAAGTTATTAAATATACAAAAAAAGTAGAGAAAGCGTGTAACTGCTTTACAAGCGGAACGAAGGTTCTTACAGACGAAGGGGAGAAACCTATCGAGGAAATCGAGGTAGGGGACAAAGTTCTGGCCAAAGACGATGAAACTGGTGAGCTTGCTTACAAGGAAGTCGAGTGGCTCTTCCAACGTGATGTTGAGGAAACGTATAATATCACTGTTGGCGGAGAAGTCATCACGACTACTGACGAGCATCCGTTCTGGATTGTCGGCAAAGGTTGGGTGGAAGCACAGCATCTAACGGTGGGAGATGTTTTGACAACCTCAGATGGTAAAGAACTAGCAATTGAGAACATTGAGGTTAAGAAAGAGCATGCTACGGTTTACAACTTCAAGGTAAAGGACTTCCATACGTATTTTGTTTCTAACATAGGTATTTGGACACATAATGCTTGCAGTACGCCTAATACAACTAAGAAGTGGGATATTAAATCAAATGCACAAGCAGAATTAACCTATAATTTCCATGGGCAAAAAGTAAAAGCCTATCAAGACAGTAATGGGTACTGGTGGGCGAAAGATACCACTGGTCATGGCGGCTCTGCTTACAAGGTATTTGTAAAGAAAGGTAAAGAACTGCATTGGGTTGCGGACGCAGATGAGTACGGTAACTGGATTACTGATAAGCATAAGAGTCAGACCGGTATGATAATCAAACTGAATTAATGCATTTGGTGGAGGGAGGGGAATGTCCCCCCCTTCCGTCATACACATATCATGGGTGGTGTATAAATGGGTTATAATAAACAATTAGATGAGTTTTTATCGAGTACGTTTCCAGGGCTTCAATTAAAAAACCCCCTTTTTTACAGTTCGGAAATTGCAATTAGATTTGAACTAGGGGGAAATCTTAATGAGAGTAGTAGGATCGAAAGAGTAGTTCATAGGGCATTGTCTATATTTAACGAATTTAATCAGCCTACTGATGACGTATATCTAACGGTTTTTGTTGATAGTTGGGATGAAAATCCGGTTGCTTCTTTTGAGAAGGATGTTTATGAACTATTTCTCACGTATGCGTCTGGAGTCAGATATGAAAATATTGACAAGCTAGAGCAAGAGTTTCGCTACAAAGACCCGGATGACAATAACGACGACGATACTATTACGTTACGATATTGCACAAAGGTGAAAGTGAAAGATTTGAAGTTAGAAGAATTACTAGGTGCAATTGCAAATCGAGAAATTGGTTACGAGCCGCGCGTTATTGGAGATATCTTTGTGGTCAATGAAACGAAGAGATCCATATTTTATGTTTACGATGACAGAGGAATGGATGTTGTAGCAGATAATACAAAGACGTTAAGAGCAGTTTATGAAAAATATAATAACTGGATATTAGATTATGACCGCAGTCGAATAGATAAAATATTTTCTTGATAAGTCCTTGGAGGATATTCCCTCAAAGGCATTTTTGTACCCCAGCCAGTGCCGGATGAAGGGGTCAGTTGCGTAAATGCTTAGTGTTATTGTTAATGAATCAACTATAGAGATGAGTAATTCTGGAATAATTACAGGACAAATCTATTTTCAAATTGAGGATATATATTTTCCTGAGTTATATTGGGACGACTTTGTTGTAAAGACGCTTGAAAAAGCTGACGCAGGTGCCATAGCTGAGTTTAACTTTATGGATAAAAATCGTGAAAAGTGGCGTTGAGTTTTTTGTGAAGAAAAAAGTTGGTGAAGAAGTAATTTTTAAAATAGAAACAGAGTTTAAACTTCTCCAAAAATCCATAGCTCGAGCTACTAAACAAGTAATTGGGGTAATTGATACTGAGCAATGGTTAACTGAAGATATTGAAAATCTAAAGAGATTTGTTTTGAGATTTAATTTTGAGCCGACCGTAAGGGGATTTCCCCGAAAGTTGCTTTTTTGAAAGCCAACGGTCGTCATCTATAGAATTCTACTTATCACAATAATTACAGCAATAACTCCAACTAAAATCAGCAAATTAGTGATTTGTCTTAACAACCCGGGCACTCCAGTGGAGTGGAGTTTATGTTCATTCGTATCAAAATGCGCCTTGGCGCCGTGCGGATCGGCTAGATGAGAGAAGGGTTTTCCATGATCGTTATTATCCATGAAGTGTACCTCCTTTCTTAATT
>NZ_GG695971.1:182126-205540 GCF_000159955.1 Paenibacillus sp. oral taxon 786 str. D14
TTGAAATTATTGTACCAGTTATTTACTTTCACTACACCGTTATGAGCTATACTAGATTCAAACGATATGGGAAATGGGGTGCCAGATGAACGAGGAACGGAGAGACGAGATCGGGCGGAGTTTTCTGTTGACGCCGGAGATTTCGCAGGAAGAGCTGGATGGGCTGGAGATTCAGGAGCTGATTTTTCTGGTGCATGCGGCCAAACGGTTTAAGGCGGAGGAGGCTTTTCCGGATGTGTATTTGGATGAACGGATGAAGGCCTTTATTGGCGTGCTGTACGAAAAAATAAAAACCGCCGAAACGCTCTACCTCGCGTGCGACCAGGCAACCGGATATCCTTACGTGGATGGGGACGATCGGGTATGGATGTTCTCGCGGAAGGTATTCGCCGAGAACGCGGAGGATTATTTCCGGCAGCAGCTGCTGATGCTGGAGATGCAACCGATCGGCGGGGAAGAAGTGCTAAAGACGTTCGCGCAGCTTCATATTTTGGGGTTATCGAAGGTCCTCGTGGACAACGGGCAATATCATATTGAAATCCAGCGGGATGAGATCTTGCCGCCACCGGATTGGACGGGGACGCCGGAGATCAGCATTCCCGTCACGAATCCGGGGTTGCAGCGAGCAATGATTCGTTTCTTCCAGACGTTGCACGCACCGACTGGCGATCCGGAGGCCCGGGGGCAGCAGCTGAACGCGCTGGAGGCTGAGATGCTGGATGAAATCCTGCAGGCGAAGTTTCTGGTGCCCATGCAAGTGAAGGAGTCCGACGCCTCGCCCGCGGATGAGCACGGCATGAAAACCTTAAAGCAAGGGACAATCCTGCAATTTGGCGTGCTCAGCGCGAAGGATGGCTCGGCGTGGCTGCCGGCATTTACGGATTGGCCGGAGTTCGAGAAGGTCTACGATAAAACGACTTGGAGCAGCAACATCGCATCCTATGACGACCTGCTGACGGTATCTGGTAACTTGGAGGGGGTCGTCATTAACTGCCGCGGCATCTCCCTGCAAATCGACGCGAAAAATCGGGAGCGGATCGAAGCCTTTCGTCAGGAGCGCGGTGTGTAGCCGCAGCGGTCCGCCGCTATAGTGCAAAGTAACCCGCTACTGTCTGCCGAAGCCCCGTAGCAGTGCGGTCTTTTTCGCATAAATCCCCCGACTTTGGCACAACCTTCCTGCATGGATGTCATTTGTTCAGGGAAGGTGGATGGGGCTGATGATGTGGCTCTTTGTTTTGATTGCTTTTGTGGTGCTTCTGGCGGTTGGATGGGATTTATTTCGGAAGCTGTACCCGCCTTTTGGAGGGAAGCCGTCGCCTGCAGACCTGCAGCGCTACCGGCAATCTCCGAATTATAAAGGAACGAAGTTCGAGTACCCCTTGGAAACAAAAATATATAAGCCGTCACTGGGCAGTTTCTTTACGGCGATGCGCGAATATGTGCAGCGGAAACCCGAACTGAAGCCAAAGCGGCCATTGCCCCAAGTCAAGCTCGACCGGGAGGTGATGGAAGAGATCCAGGAGGATACGGTGATCTGGTTTGGCCATTCGGCGCTGCTGTTGCAGATCGGGGGAACCCGGCTGTTGTTAGACCCGATGTTTGGCCAGACTTCGTCGCCGATTGGAGGCGGCAAAAGATTCAACCGTGAGCTGCCCTTCGGCCATCTGGACGAGCTTCCTCCGGTGGATGCTGTCGTGTTGTCTCACGATCACTATGACCATCTGGATTACGGGACGATCCGGCGAATTAAGGATCGGGTCGGGCAGTTCATCGGACCGCTGGGCATCCGTTGTCATCTGGAGCGGTGGGGCGTCAAGCCTGCTCGAATCAGCGAATACGATTGGTGGGAGGAGCTGGAGCTTCATGGTGTCCGGTTGGTCTGCACGCCGGCTAGGCACTATTCAGGCAGAGGGCTGCTTAGCCAAAACGGCGGGCTCTGGTGCTCCTGGGTCATTACCACGCCGGAGAAGCGGGTTTATTTTAGCGGGGATAGCGGGTATGGCCCGCATTTTAAGGAAATTGGCGACAAATACGGCCCCTTCGACCTCACTTTGATGGAATGCGGTCAGTATGACGACCGATGGTGGGATATCCATATGCTGCCGGAGCAAACGGTACGGGCTCATCAGGACGTGAAGGGGAACGTGTTGCTTCCCATTCATTGGGGGACTTTCTCGTTGGCGATGCACAGTTGGTATGATCCCATTCGCCGGCTAAGTATAGAAGCTAGGCTGCGGGAGATATCGTTAACGACGCCTAAAATCGGGGAGCCGGTCCGGATTGGGAGTTCGGAATACCCGACCGAGGTTTGGTGGCCAGCCGTCAGCGCAGCGCGAAAGACTCCCAAGTTTCGTGGGGCTCGTCCCTCCGGTACAATGGAGTAGGGAACGATGAACGTCTTGCGGGGAGGTCCGTCAGGGGTAACCTTGCAAGGACGATGAGAAGGAGAACGTGATGAACGAACCAAGCGCAAATCCGAACGCCGGATGGAATTTCGATCATAGTTACGCTAGGTTGCCGGAGTTTTTCTATACGAAGCAGGAGGCCAAGCCGGTTCGGGCACCCCAGCTGATCGTGCTCAACGACAAGCTGGCGGCAGAGCTTGGGCTGAATGCGGAGGCGCTGCGAAGTGAGGAGAACGTGGCCGTCTTTGCCGGCAACCGGCTGCCGCCGGGGGCGGAGCCGCTGGCCCAAGCTTATGCGGGCCACCAGTTCGGGTATTTCACGATGCTGGGGGACGGCCGGGCCCTGCTGCTCGGGGAGCAGATCACGCCTCGCGGCGATCGCTTCGACATCCAGCTCAAGGGCTCCGGCCGGACGCCGTATTCGCGCGGCGGGGACGGGCGTGCCGCGCTGGGGCCGATGCTGCGGGAGTATATCATCAGCGAGGCGATGCACGCGCTGGGCATTCCGACGACCCGCAGCTTGGCGGTGGTGACCACCGGCGAGACGGTGGTCCGCGAACAGGACTTACGCGGGGCGATTCTCACCCGCGTGGCGTCCAGCCACGTGCGCGTCGGCACGTTCCAGTACGCCGCGCAATTCGGCGAGCTGACGGACGTCCGCACGCTCGCCGACTACGTGATCCAGCGCCATTACCCGCAGCTGGCCGAGCTCGCCGACACCGGCGAGGCTGGCCGCTACCTGGCGCTGTTACGGGAGGCGATCCAGCGCCAGGCCGCCCTGATCGCCCAGTGGCAGCTTGTCGGGTTCATCCACGGCGTGATGAACACCGACAACATGACCCTCAGCGGCGAGACGATCGACTACGGGCCTTGCGCCTTTATGGACGCGTACGACCCCGCGACCGTGTTCAGTTCCATCGACCGTCATGGCCGCTATGCCTACGGCAATCAGCCATCCATTGCGGTGTGGAACTTGACCCGGTTCGCCGAAAGCCTGCTGCCGCTGCTGCATGACGAGGAGGAGCAAGCCGTCCGGCTCGCCGAAGAAGCGCTGAAGGGCTTCGCCGGACAGTTCGAAGCGGCATGGCTGAAGGGGATGCGGTCGAAGCTCGGCTTGTTTGGCGAACAGGCGGAGGACGCCGCCCTGATCCATGATCTGCTTGGCCTGATGCACCAGCACCATGCCGACTACACCAATACGTTCCTCGCTTTGACCTTTGGCCGGTTGGAGGAGCCGCCGATGGCGTGCACGCCGGAATGGGCGGAATGGCTGGAGCGTTGGCGGGCACGGCTCGCAGGACAGCCGGAAACGGACGACGCGGTCCGGGAGCTGATGCGCCGCAGCAACCCGGCGGTCATCCCGCGTAACCATCGGGTGGAGGAAGCGCTCGAAGCCGCCGTGAAGCGGGAGGATTACAGCGTGATGGAGCGGCTGCTCCAAGCGTTGGCACAGCCTTTCGCCCATACGCCGGAGCAGGCGGACTACGCCGAGCTGCCGCCAGCCAGCGACCGGCCGTACCGGACGTTTTGCGGGACATAACCGTGCGGCGGGTACGCAACTTTTTTTACGTTGAGGAGTGATTTTTTTCGTTATGAGCCTGATTGCGAAACTGGATAAATCCGATGTCAAACAAGCGATTCTGGAGGCTTATCACTTCCGTCATGCCTGCAAGCAATTCGATCCGGACCGAACCCTTCCGGAGGAAGATTTCCGGTTTATCCTGGAGGCAGCCCGCTTATCCCCCAGCTCGGTTGGCTTAGAGCCGTGGAAATTCGTTGTGCTGCAGAAGCCGGAGCTCCGCGAGAAACTTCGCGCCGTCTCCTGGGGAGCTCAAGGGCAACTGCCGACCGCCAGCCATTTTGTCGTGATTTTGGCTCGGACGATGAAGGATCTGAGATATGACGCCCCTTACGTCACGCATATGATGAAAGAGGTCCACCACATCCCCGACGAAATTGTGGACCAGATGCTGATGGGGAATTACCGGACCTTCCAGGAGTCCGATTTCCGGCTGCTCGAAAGTGACCGCGCGATGTTCGATTGGGCGTGCAAACAGGCTTATATCGCCCTCGGCAACATGCTGACAGCCGCGGCGCTGATCGGCGTAGATTCCTGTCCGATCGAAGGCTTTGATCGAGACAAGGCAGAGCAGATCCTCCGGGAGGAAGGTCTGTTGGAAGATGACCGGTTTGGCATTGCTTGCTTCGCCGCCTTTGGCTACCGCGTGAAGGAGCCGCGTCCCAAATCGAGGCAGGCGCTGGACGACATCGTAACCTGGGTGCGGTAACCGCCTATCCTTCGTCTACGCCTTGTATAAGTTCGGAAGGATTGGTAACATTATCTACAAAGAAAAATCAAGAATAGAAGCAGAAAGCCAAGGAGGCGGCTAACATCCTCGGCTCTGCACACGAATTACGCCTATCGGCGTTCGGCTTCCTTCTTGGTGCTGTACGATCAGAAATAGACCGTTTCCTTGGTGAGTGGGCGGTCTATTTCTTTTTTAAGTAGCCTCATACCCCCATTTGGCAACGCCCCCCGCAATGCAGTATACTCTGCTTGAATCCTTCGATCATCCACTCTTCACATAGGAAAAGGCGGTATCCTACATGTATATCACTTTAGGTATTTTACTTGTCATCTTCATCGGCGTTACGCTCTTTCTCCGACTGCACCCGGCCTTTGGCGGGAAGGCCTCTCCTGCGGAGCTGGCGCGTTACTCGCAATCTCCGAACCGGCAGGGAAGGAAGTTTGTGTACACCGCACCCACTTCCTTGCTCCAGCCTGCTTCGGGCAGCATGGTTTCGGTGCTGCGGGATTACCTGCGGGGGAATCCGCGGGTAAGGCCGGATCGGCCGCTTCCGGTCGTGCAGCTGACGCCGGAGACACTGGGGAACCTGGACCGCGACATGGTCGTTTGGTTGGGCCATTCGGCACTGCTCCTGCATTTCGGAGGTAAGCGTCTCCTGCTTGACCCGATGCTCGGCCCGTCGCCCACGCCGGTCCCTCCGTTTGGCGGCAAGCGGTTTAACCAGCAGCTGCCGTTTGATCTGGAGGACTTGCCGGCCGTTGATGCGGTGATCTTGTCCCATGACCATTATGATCATTTGGACTATGGGACCATCAAGAAGTTGAAGGATAAGGTGGGGCGGTTTTTCGTCCCGCTAGGGGTGGGCAGTCACCTGGAACGCTGGGGCGTGGATCCGGGGCGGATCAGTGAGCATGACTGGTGGGAAGAGCTGGAATGGAACGGCTTGAAGCTCGCCTGTACGCCAGCTCGTCATTTCTCGGGTCGGGGCCTTGCGAATCGGAACGGCACGTTATGGTGTTCCTGGGTGATTGCGTCGGCGGAGCGTAAAATATTTTTCAGCGGGGACAGCGGGTATGGTCCACATTTCAAGCAGATTGGTGAGAAGTATGGGCCGTTTGATTTGGCTTTGATGGAATGCGGACAATACGATCCACGCTGGATCGACATCCATATGCTCCCCGAACAGTCGGTGCAAGCCCATGTGGACGTACAGGGCGGCTTGCTCCTCCCGATTCACTGGGCGGCGTTCACGTTGTCGCTGCATGATTGGAACGACCCTATTCGCCGTGCGACAGCAGAAGCCGAACGCCGGAACGTGCCCATCGCCACGCCGAAAATCGGCGAATCGGTCTATATCGGAGACCCGGCCTATCCCAAAGAGGCCTGGTGGGCTTAATGCAGGCCATAACGAACATGAGGCTTTCCCGAGGTGGCGGCCATTCGGAAAAGCCTCTTTTTGCTAAGAATCTACTTATACCCCCGGAACGTCTGCTTCATGATCTTCTCTTCCAGCCGAATGCGGTTGAACAAGGTGATCAGATGCAGCACGAACAAAGGTGTAAACACGACCCAGCCCTGCGAAATGATCGCGAAGCTAAGCACCTCCGGGATGATGTTCAGGTAATAATTGGGGTGCTTGACGCGCCTGAACAGCGGGGTTTCAATCAACTGATGGCCCTTGGCAATATAGATTTTGAAGGTCCAAAAGCGTCCGAGCGTTCGCCTGAGGGAGTGGACGCCGTCAGCCGGTTGGTCGCGGCCTGTACAGCGCTGATCAATCCGCATACGGTCGTGTTCTGCCATGATGAGGTCAGTGTTCTCTTGTTGAACGAAATCCAAGTGCAAAGCAGCTGGGACTTCATCTGATGATTTCAACCCGTGGATAGGAGAAGGAGATAAAAACAGATGGCAACATTTTTTCTATTGATCATTTATTTGGCCTTCATCAGCTTAGGGCTGCCCGACTCGCTGCTGGGCTCGGCCTGGCCGATCATTCGCGGTGAGCTCGGCGCTCCGCTGGGCACCGCCGGCGTATTATATATGATCGTCGCCGCCGGCACGATCGTATCGAGCTTGGCCAGCGGCTCGTTGTTAGGCCGGTTCGGCACGGGCAAGGTGACCCTGGTCAGCTGCCTGATGACGGCTGCAGCCTTGCTTGGCTATTCGGCGGCACCGTCGGTGTTCTGGCTGGCCGTTTGTGCGATTCCGCTTGGCCTGGGTGCCGGGGCGGTTGACGCCGGCCTCAACAACTACGTGGCCGCGCACTACAAAGCGCATCACATGAGCTGGCTGCATTGCTTCTGGGGTGTTGGCGCGACGCTGGGGCCGGTCATCATGGCCGGGTTTATGTCCGGCGGCGGTCACTGGCGCAGCGGGTACTTGACCGTGTCGATGATTCAATTTGCGCTGGTTGTTATTTTGCTCTTCTCCCTGCCGCTTTGGGATCGTGTGGCCCGGATCGCCGGCGGTTCGCGGAAGGAAGAGCTAAGTGAATTGGAAGCGGAGCAGCCGGACACCGGTCCGGTGAAGCCGCTGCGGATTCCCGGCGTCAAGCTGGCCCTCGTCTCGTTTCTGTTCTATTGCGGGGTAGAATCCACGGTGGGCCTATGGGGCAGCAGCTATCTCGTTGGCATCAAAGGGGTTGATGCGGCGACGGCGGCGAGCTGGGTTTCGCTGTATTTTGCCGGTATCACGGTTGGCCGCTTTATAGCCGGATTCGTCACGTTCAAAGTTAGCAACCGCGTGATGATTCGCGCTGGCCAGATCATCGCCCTGCTCGGCGCAGTCGTGCTGGTTCTGCCGTTGCCCGCGGCCCTGTCGCTGGTCGGCTTACTGATCATCGGCCTTGGCCTCGCCCCGATCTATCCGTGTATGTTGCATGAAACGCCGGTCCGCTTCGGCAAGCGGCAATCCCCGACGATCATGGGCTACCAGATGGCCGTGGCGTATACCGGCAGCACGTTTATGCCGCCGTTGCTCGGGTTCCTGGCTTCGCACTCGACGATTGGCGTGTTCCCGGTGTACATCGTGCTGTCGGCGGCAGCCATGTGGCTGTTCTCCGAGCGGTTGAACGTCTTCTTGAAAGCGAGAAGCCATGCCCCGCAAGAGAGCGTGGTCTCTCCGCAATAGTCCGTCCCTTCAGAAGCTAGCTTCGTAGGTGAGTCAAACCCTATGAGCCAGCTTCTTTTTCATGCCCCCGATTTTCATCCGTCAACCGGCTTTCTTGGCTAGAAACACGCCATAGGATAAATGCTTCCGGTAACGTTGCAGGAAGGCTTCATTTTCTCTGAAAAATATGCCCACGGCGGGATCCTGCAGCGCCTCTAAATCAATGATACGGTACGGATCCAAAGCGTTCTGCCAATCGAAGGACATCGCTCCGTCTGCGCCCCCTTTCTCCTGCTGCTGTCCACTTGGGTCTATTCCGGTTTCCGGTCCCCACTGCCGAACGTCCTGAAAACCGGCATCCCGCAGCATCCGCATCCAGGCAGCAGCGTCAGGCAAACGCGGATTGCCGTACAGCTCGCGCATCTCCCGCTCCAGCGCCAGATGAGGCTGCGTCCGAAACAGCTCACGGTCCCACGCTTGCCCGCCCTTACGCAGGACGCGGTGATATTCACGGAACGCCTTCACGGGATCGGCGGCGAACACCGTCACCGACTCGGCGATGACCGCATCATAGGTGTCCGAGCGCAGCGGGATGGCGGTGATATCACCTTGAATCCATTCGATTTGCAGTTGCTGCTGCTGCGCTCTGTGCTCGGCTTTCTCCAGCATCACGATACTTTGATCCATCGCCGTGACCTGCGCTCCCATCTGGGCTAACAGGCAGGCCGTTCTGCCCGTTCCGCAACCAACCTCCAGCACGCGCATTCCAGGTGCAATGCCAACAAACTGAATAAAATCGAGGGTTCCCTGAAATCCCCCCGGATGTGCCGAGCCTTCCCCAACGGCGGCGATGATTTCGTGATAATTCATCCTATAGCTGCCCCTCCTTTATCAACTTCCCCCACTTCTCTCAACAGCAGAATATGCCGCCGCGTCTCCAGCGCGATTAAGATAGGCTTTCACCTCGGGAGGAGGCCTCGGTTTTGAAGATTTGTTTCGTGAGCAGGACATTCGCCCTGTACAAATATCCGGGTGGTGAATAGGATAAATGAGCATTCGAGAGGGGAGGCACGAGTCTATGCAACAGATCTATCCGCTTGGCGTAGAAACCTGCAAGCCGCATATCGGCAAAACCGTATGCGCTGTACTTCGGGACGGCCGCTATTACATTGGTACGATCACCGATGTGAACGAAAAGGGCATTCAGCTGAACGGAGGATACGCTTCGGGGGCCAACGTTCTCTCTACCCAACCCGCCAAAGCCAAGAAGCAGCTCCAGCAGCTGAAATCCAAATCCAAAGGCAACCATAAAGCTTCAACCAAAGCGGTCCCCCAAGCCAACGACCAGGCACAAACGAAGGCGTACGGCTATGGGCCGGGGTATCCGGTTTATGGAGGATATCCGGGGTACGGTTTTCCGGGCAATCCTTATGGCGCCTATGCGCTGGATTGGGCGGCGATCGCTTTGCTGTTCCTTATTCCGTTTTTGTTTATCTGATGAAGCCTGTGCCGTCATGCGGCGATCCGAGTCAATTTCGTCTTTACGCGAAAATTGGCTCTTTTTTTATGCGCGAAGCAGAAGAAAACGCTTCATAAAAGGGCTTTCCGATGTATAATGAACATAGTTGTAGACAAGTAGACAAGATTACGCGGAAAAGAGGTTGAACCATGTTCAGAGCCACGGAGGATCAGGAATTCTACGAGTTGCTAAGCCCTACACTTCTGCCTAAAGCGTCGGGATTCCTATGGAACGAAACGATGATGATTCACATGAACTGCCGGGGATATGCTGTTGCCCAATTCATGCAGCCGGAGCCGGCTAAGTATTCGCATGCCCCGAATCTGGAAGCGAAGACGTTTATGCAGCCGGAACAGCCATATTATGCGCATCATCCGGGCCGTTTCGTGTTTGTGAAGGACGAGGAAGATCAAAGTCTGTTTTCGGCGCCATATGAACCGATGCGGGTCAAGACCGACAGCTATGCCTTTGCCTTGGGACAGAGCCGGATCGTCTGGAAGGTCGAGCATCAGGGCGTGTTGATCGAAATGAGCCTCAGCTTGCCGAAGAAGGATCCGCTGGAGCTTTGGCGGGTGAAGGTGACGAATGTGTCGCAGCGGGCGCGGAAGCTGAGTATCTACCCTTACTTCACTGTGGGTTATATGTCTTGGATGAACCAATCCGGCGAATACCATGAGGACCTGCAGGCAATCGTCTGCTCTTCGGTGACGCCGTATCAGAAATATCAGGATTACGATAAGATCAAGTTTTTCCGTGACAAAACGTTCCTGATCGCCGAACAACCGCCGGTGTCCTGGGAAGTGAATCAGGAGGCGTTCGAGGGAGAAGGCGGGATCACCCGTCCGTCCGCCTTGGAACAAGCGGAGCTCGCGAAGGGAGATGCGCGGTACGAGACGCCAGTAGCCGTTATGCAATACCGGATGGAACTGGCGGCAGGGGAAACGCGGGAATACCGCTTCCTGTTCGGCCCGGCCCGGGATGAGCAGGAGATTGCGCAAATTCGGGAGACATACTTCGGCAAGGCTGGCGATCTGAGAGAAGACGGATTTCTGGCTGCCGAACGCGAATACGACCAGTATATTCGGGAAGGACGGGGCTGCCTGACAATCTCCACCCCCGACAAGGATCTCGATCTGTTCGTCAATCGCTGGCTGCCGCGGCAAATTTATTATCATGGACAGACGAACCGCCTGACCACCGACCCGCAAACCCGGAACTATTTGCAGGATCACATGGGCATGAGCTATATCAAGCCGCAGGTGGCACGGGCATCGTTCTTGACGGCGCTGAGTCAGCAGAAAGCAAACGGCGCCATGCCGGACGGAATCGTGCTGCATCCGGACGCTGAACTGAAATATATCAACCAGGTGCCGCATACGGACCACTGTGTCTGGCTGCCCATCTGTCTCAGCACGTATTTGGATGAGACGGGAGACTACTCGATTCTGGAGGAAAAGGTGGCCTATGCCGACAGTGAGGAAGCCGAACCTGTATATGTCCATGTCGATAAAGCGATGCGTTGGCTGATGAACGACCGCGACGAGCGGGGGCTGAACTACATCAACCAAGGCGACTGGTGCGACCCGATGAATATGGTTGGCTACAAAGGGAAGGGCGTGTCCGGCTGGCTGACGATCGCCACGGCGTATGCGTTCCAGGTTTGGGCCGGCATTTGCGAGAACAGCGGACGGCCTGAGGCTGCACGGGATTACCGTGCGGCGGCGGAGGAGACCAACGAAGTGGTGAACCGCTACTTGTGGGACGGCGAATGGTATGCACGGGGTATCACCGATGATAACGTCGTGTTTGGGATTAGCACTGATGAGGAAGGCCGGATCTTCATCAACCCGCAGGGCTGGTCGATGTTGAGCGGCGCGGCCGACGCCGACAAACGCGAGAAGCTGATGCGTGCGGTGCGCGAGCAGCTGGAGACGCCGTACGGCGTTGAGAAGCTCGCACCTTCCTACACGAAGATGCGCGAGGATGTCGGCCGGGTCACGCAGAAGCACCCGGGCTCGGCGGAGAACGGCGCGGTGTACAATCATGCCGCTGCCTTCTACATCTACGCGTTATATACGGTGGGTGAGCGGGACGATGCCTTTCGGCTGCTGCGCAAAATGCTGCCCGGCCCGGATCTCGAGGATATCGTGCAACGGGGACAGCTGCCGGTGTTCATCCCGAACTACTACCGGGGAGCCTATCGGCAATTCCCGCGGACGGCAGGACGCTCCAGCCATCTGTTCAACACGGGCACGGTGCCGTGGGTGTACCGCTGCTTAATCGATGGGCTGTTTGGCGTGCAGGGCACGAAGGACGGCATCCGCGTGAGCCCGCAGCTTCCGTCCCATTGGAACGAAGCGGCGATCACGCGCGAATTCCGGGGTGCCACGCTGCACGTAGATATCCGGCGGGACGCAGCGGTAACAGAGACCGAGGTTTACGCGGATGGCGAGCGGCTGCCGGAAGGCGTGCTGCGGAATGTGCAGCCGGGCAAGACTTACCGCGTGCAGGTGAAGCTGCCAGCCGGAGCGTAAGCGAAAGCGGCGGAAGCAAGAAGAAGCAAGAAGCGCAAGCGTGTCGGGGAAGATCCCCTGCGCTTGCGCTTTTTTTCGCGTTGCCTGTGTTTCATGCGTCTCCTTCCTGCAATTTAAGAAAAACTTTATTTTTTCCTCCCATTCTTCTTAAATTATAAAAGTTATCCTAAGGGGGAAGAAAAGCTAGGGGGAAATCGACGTGAAAAAGTGGATAATTTGCCTAATGCTCCTGGTGCTGCTGGGATACGGGGTTTCTAAATTTAAGACCGAAACGGCCCGATCACCGCAGGATTCAGCGCCGCCCGTAGAGGACGTTGAGCCGAATGAGGTTTCGGATTCGTCGCTGGCTGCAGAAGGAATGAGGATCCACGTCACCAAGGAGATGATATATCAGGGCGATTTGCTGCTGGTGAACAAGGACCATCCGGTTCCGAAGGGGCTGCACCCCGATAAGGAAGCCGTTAGTCTGGTGAAGAACCCCGAATTGATCGACGGATTTGGAGTGTTGGATAATAAAGTGCTGTTGTCGCCGCGCATGGCGGAACGTTTTGCAACGATGGTGAAGGCCGCCGGGGAGGAAGGAATCAACCATTTCCTGATCAGCAGCGGGTACCGGGACGAAGAGAAGCAGGACGAGCTGTACCGCCAAATGGGTTCCAAGCTGGCGCTGCCTGCCGGATACAGCGAGCATAACCTGGGGCTGTCGCTGGACATCGGGTCGTCCCAAGCGGAGATGAATGTCGCCCCGGAAGGCCGGTGGTTGAAGGAGAATGCGTGGAAATATGGATTTATTTTGCGATACCCGGACGACAAAACGGCGATCACAGGCATTCAGTTCGAGCCTTGGCACTTCCGGTACGTGGGTCTGCCGCATAGCGCCATCATTCACGAAAACGGGTTTGTGCTGGAGCAATACTTGGATTATCTGAAGGAGCAACAGTCGGTGAGCATCACAGTACAAGGCCAGAAGTATCACGTCTTCTACTATCCGGTATCCAAAGATCGGACCATTGAGGTGCCGGCGCAGGGCAGTTATGAGATTTCCGGCAACAACATGGACGGAGTTATTGTGACCGTTCGCGAGTAATCCGGCAGCAAGGCAGGAGATCATGAAAGCGAGGGGATCCAATGGGGCCAATGGGAACGATTGCAATATACAAGAAAGGGCTGAATATGGGAATACCGGGGGCGATGATCGTTCCCTTTCGAGAGCTGCCGGATTCGGCGGCCTTTGGTTTGTTCGGCTTGTTTCGCGTGTTTGGTGAGAGCATTTGTTTTGCAAACTTTTTGTAAGTTTCTTGACAAAAGGAATCTTGGTGACTATCATTAACTCAAGTTTGATTAATTCAAATAAAGGATATTGGAGAAGTTCGGAATCGTACCTGATGGTGTAACAGCATTGTTTTGGGGCAAAATAATGTCAGGTGGATTAACGAAGCCAAGAAATCAATCGAGGAGGAAAATAGCCATGTCTAAATTGAACATCGGGATTATCCTGGGAAGTACCCGCGATGGGCGCGTGAGCCCGCAGGTCGGAGAATGGGTGAAGAAGCATGCGGATGCTCGCGGCGACGCCAATTATGAAATCGTTGACATCGCGGATTACAAACTGCCGTTGCTCGGCGAAGCCGATGCCAGCGAGCAAGCAGCGGCTTGGAATAGCAAGCTTAACAGCTTGGACGGTTTCGTATTCATCGTGCAAGAATACAACCACAGCATCACAGGTGCCCTGAAGAACGCGCTGGACTATGCGCGTGAAGCGTGGAACAACAAAGCAGCCGGGATCGTCAGCTATGGTTCCGTAGGCGGCGCTCGTGCAGCAGAACACCTGCGCGGCATTCTGGGCGAACTGCTGGTTGCGGACGTGCGTGTACACGTTGCCCTGTCGCTGTTCACCGATTTCGAGAACTACAGTGTCTTCAAGCCGGCAGACCTGCACTTGAAGAACCTGAACGACATGCTGGACCAAGTGCTTGCTTGGAGCGGCGCGTTGAAGACGCTGCGTTAAGATTCATTTCCGACTTCGATTTTGAAACCCCTGTGCTAATGATATGGCGCGGGGGTTTTTTGCATGATTGCCGGTGCAGGTAATGCCTCGTATAACGATATCGATCTCCTGAGGCGCGCTATTGCTGTGACGTTTGTCATATCGATGAGACGGCACGTTTGCTAATTGTACCTTAGGAGGTGGACGACGCATGAAAGTCAATTATCCCTTGAAGGGAACTCCGGATCTCAAAGAGATCAAGGAATCCCTCAAACCGTTTGGCGGTCGCTGCGCAAAAATTGTCGATGGTACGTTGGAATATCAGATTAAGAATGAGAATGAGAAAGCCGCTTATGAAGCCATGAAGGAACAAGGCTACATTGAATAATTAGCAGCAATGAAAAAAAGGGTGTTCCCTGTCACGAAGTGACATGAGGGGCACCCTGCTTTTTAGTATAGATGTACATAAAATGTGGTGGATTCACCCAGCTTACTTTTGGCATAAATTTTTCCCTTGTGCTGTTCGACAATCGATTTCGCGATGGCCAGCCCAAGTCCATAACCGCCTTCTTTGCAGCAGGATCATCACCACCTGCGGAAAACGTATAGAACCTTCCGGGCTGTGACATCCAGGAAGACGAGTATATATCCGCTGTCCGTAGAGCGTACGTTGTAAATCCAGCGGCTTCCGTCCAGGCTGAATTGCCCGCTACTCTGGCGCTTGTCCACCGCCTTCTCCAACGCTTCGTTGTAAAAATCCTCATCCATGTCAAATTTGGACATGTAGGAGATCAACTCGAATTCTTGATCCGTTTGCAGCATAAATGAAATGGACCGATCAGGCGGTGCTTCTCCGGAACGATCCAGGGGCCGGTTTTTGCCCGGTGCGCCGCTTTCGACACTGCTGCTCCCGCTTCCAGCGCCTATGGGGGGCCGTTGCGGCCGGGGGATTTTTCATAGGAATCCATGACTTTGTGTAAATCCATATTGATGTCGCTGTTCACGTTACCTTTAATCAACCTTAAGCTCAGATTTGGATGCGGTTGCTTCATTAATGAGCTGCGAATGATCTGATCTGCTAATGGGCTGCTTGTAGACACTCGTATGTACGTATGCGTTTGTATACACTTGTAGGCGCTCGAATGGCACGTATACGCTTGTATGCACTTGATTGTATGCCCTAACGCTGATGAGAAGCGCTAATGTGACGAAATCGAGGGTTTGGAAATTTTAACGCTGCTGAGGAGCACTATTTCAACAAAATCACTACTATTTAGTCGCAAAAAGAGGAAATAAGCACGTTGATCAGCGTTAGAGTCATAAAAAGAGCATTTTAGCCAATTTAAGCGCTGTGGCAAGCGTTAGATCCTTCGCGGTAAAGTGTCGAGGACGAATAAATTACGCCTCTCTGAGGTCCGTTACGGCTATGCTCCGCGCCGAATAGCTGTTGCTTGTCTTGCCCTTGTGCCCGGAGTAGCCGAGGTGGGGAGAGCATTTTAAACATGCCTTTCACATCTTTAAGGTTCGTTAAAGGTTAGGGGGCTATGATACAACCATGGCAAGCGGGAGATCACCTGCTGCAAGGCCGATAGCACTAGGAGAGAAAGGAAGGAACTGAAGTGTATGGCGATCGAGGTTTTCAACCGATACGAGAACAAATACCTGCTCGACGATGCGGCTTACCGACGGTTATATGCAGAGCTGCTGGAATATATGGAACCGGACGATTACAACAAACAACATGAATTTTACTCCATCAGCAACCTGTACTTCGATACCAAGGATGACACCTTGATCCGCACGAGTCTGGCCAAGCCCAAATATAAGGAGAAGCTCCGACTGAGAGCTTATGGTGTCCCGGACCCGAATGCGAAGGTGTACCTGGAGATCAAAAAAAGGTGTACGGGCTGGTGAACAAACGCCGGACGTCGTTGAGGCTGCAGGAGGCCTATGAGTTTGTACGGACGGGCATCGAGCCGGAGTACAAGGACTACATGCGGTGGATATCTCTATGTCGATGCGATGACCTTCTCGCAAACGCAGAAAGCAGGGACATTGGTCCATCTGGAGGATAAAGCAGGCAACGAAATCCTGACGTTTGCCCCGACGAAGAATTTCCAAAACGTCGTGATCAGCTCGCCGAAGTTGAAGAAAGGTAGCTATAACCTGTACATCGGCGGGACATCGACGGGCAGCGCGAAGGACGGACTTTATACAGATGGAAAGTACTCGGGTGGTACTGTTTTTGTCGAAAAATAGGGATTGACGGATTTGTATATACAAGTTAAAATGAAAACGCAAACAAAAAACATGTATATACAAGTTGAATAAAGGCGGTTTGGCATCATGTTCTATCGTTTGCTGCAAAATAAATTGATCATCTTTTAGGACATCAAGAAGGAGGAACCATCATGAGTAACTACACGCAACCGGCAAACGATTTGCTGAAGCATGTCGGCGGCCGCGAAAATATTTCGGTTGTCACCCACTGTGCGACCCGCATGAGATTCGTGTTAAATGACCCGAAGAAAGCGGACGTCGAACAGATTCGGGCGATCAAATTGGTGAAAGGCACGTTTACCCAAGCTGGTCAGTTTCAGGTCATCATCGGTAACGAAGTGGCTTCATTTTATAACGAGTTCATTAAAATCGCCGGCGTCAGCGACACTTCGAAAGAGGAAGCGAAGGAAGCCGCCAAGCAGAACATGAACTTCCTGCAGCGGATGATTGCGCACTTGGCGGATATCTTCACCCCGCTGATTCCAGCCATCGTAGTTGGAGGTCTGATCCTCGGCTTCCGCAACATTATCGGGGACATCAAAATGCTGGACGACGGTACGAAAACCCTGGTCGAAGTATCGCAGTTCTGGGCCGGAACCCATGCGTTCCTCTGGCTGATTGGTGAAGCGATCTTCCACTTCCTCCCGGTCGGCATCACTTGGGCCGTCGCACGGAAGATGGGGGCTACGCCGATTCTCGGTATTGTGCTGGGGATCACGCTCGTCTCGCCGCAGCTGCTTAATGCTTATAGCGTTGCCGGTGCAACGGACATTCCGTTTTGGGACTTCGGGTTTGCCAAGGTGGAAATGATCGGTTATCAGGCACAGGTCATTCCGGCGATTCTGGCGGGACTGGTGTTGTCCTTCCTGGAGTTGAAGCTGCGTAAAATCGTGCCGCAATCGATCTCGATGATTGTGGTTCCGTTCTTTGCGCTGGTGCCTACCGTCCTGCTTGCCCACACGGTGCTTGGGCCGATCGGCTGGCATATTGGTTCGTTTATCTCGAATGTGGTTTATTCCGGTCTGACTTCGTCGTTCGGCTGGCTGTTCGCCGCGATCTTCGGATTTGCGTACGCGCCGCTGGTGATCACGGGGCTGCATCACATGACCAATGCGATTGACCTGCAATTAATGAGCGAGCTCGGTGGGACAAACCTGTGGCCGATGATCGCGCTCTCGAATATCGCGCAAGGCTCGGCCGTGCTGGCCATGATCTTTATCAATCGAAAAAATGAAGAGGAGAAACAGATCTCCATTCCGGCATCGATCTCTTGTTACTTAGGGGTTACGGAGCCGGCGATGTTCGGGATCAACCTGAAATACGGATATCCGTTCCTCGCGGCGATGATCGGATCGCTGGTGGCCGCCGTGATCTCGGTTGGCACGGGCGTCATGGCGAACTCGATCGGCGTCGGCGGCTTGCCGGGCATCTTGTCCATTCAGCCGCAGCACATGGTGACCTTCGCTTTGGCAATGGCCGTAGCGATCGTGATTCCGGTTGTTCTCACGATGGTTTTTGCGAAAGCAAACATCGGCAAAGTATCATTCAAGAAAAATTAAGCTGCAGGCGGAGGAACAGGATTGTTCCTCCTTTGCGATTTTTAATGGGAAAGGGAAGGTGTTGGAAATGACGGAACCTTGGTGGAAGAAGGCGGTCGTCTATCAGATCTATCCGAAGAGCTTCAACGACACGACAGGCAATGGCGTCGGCGACCTGCAAGGGATCATTCGCAAGCTGGATTACCTTGCGGAGCTGGGCGTAGACGTCATCTGGTTGACGCCGGTATACGACTCGCCGCAACGGGACAACGGCTATGATATCCGCGATTATTATCAGATCTATGAGCCGTACGGCACGATGGAGGATTTCGACCAGCTGCTGGAGGAAGCCCATCGCCGCGGCATTCGGATTCTGATGGACATCGTCGTCAACCATACATCAACAGAGCATCCATGGTTCGTCGCCGCCAAGTCGTCCAAGGACAACCCCTACCGGGATTACTACATTTGGCGGGACGGGAAGGAAGGCGGACCGCCAACCAACTGGGAATCGAAATTCGGCGGGAACGCTTGGCAATACGATGAAACGACGGGCCAATACTATCTCCATCTTTTTGATGTGACCCAGGCGGATTTGAACTGGGAGAATGCCCGGATGCGGGAGGAGATCTACAAAATGATGAAGTTTTGGCTGGATAAAGGGGTAGATGGCTTCCGGCTGGACGTTATCAATCTGCTTTCCAAGGACCAGCGGTTTCTGGACGACGACGGATCGGTGGCTCCCGGAGACGGGCGGAAATATTACACCGACGGCCCGAAAATCCACGAATATCTGCAGGAGATGAACCGCGAAGTTTTTGCCGGGTACGATATGATGACCGTCGGGGAAATGTCGTCCACTTCGCTGGAGCACTGCGTTCGCTATACGCATCCTAAGCGGAAGGAACTCGACATGACCTTCAGCTTCCATCATTTGAAGGTGGATTATCCGAACGGGGAGAAATGGGCGAAAGGCGAGCTTGACTTCCTGCGGTTGAAGCAGATTTTGGCCGAGTGGCAGACCGGCATGTACGAAGGCGGCGGATGGAACGCGCTGTTCTGGTGCAATCACGATCAGCCCCGCGTGGTGTCACGGTTTGGAGACGACGGGAAGTATCACCGGGAATCGGCGAAAATGCTGGCCACAGCGATGCACATGCTGCAAGGGACCCCTTATATTTTTCAGGGGGAAGAATTCGGGATGACGAATCCAGGCTTCGAGCGGATCGAGGATTACCGCGACGTGGAGTCGCTCAACATGTACCGCATCCTGAAGGAGCGCGGCATGTCCGAGGCCGACATTCTGGAGATTCTAGCGCAAAAATCGCGGGACAACGGCCGAACGCCGGTGCAATGGAATGACGGGCCCAACGCCGGGTTTACGACCGGTACGCCGTGGATTCACCCGGCGAACAATTACAAGGAGATCAATGCGGAGCGGGCGCTCGCGGATCCGGACTCGATTTTTTATCATTATCAGAAGTTAATCCGGCTGCGCAAGGAATATGAGGTGATTACAACCGGGCGGTTTGAACTGCTGGCCGAAGACGACCCGGCGGTGTTTGCTTATGTGCGTGACGGCGGGGCGGAGAAGTTGATTGTGGTGAATAACTTTTTTGCGGAGGAGACGGAATTTCGGCTGCCTGACGGAGACGGCTGGCATGAGTACGAAAGCCGGTTGCTGCTGTCCAACTACGCAGATTCCCCGGCGGACCCGCAACATCTTCGGCTAAGACCCTACGAATCTGTGGTATATTATCTTCATAGAACGTAAATAAGTTTGGGGTCGGAAGCATGACAAACAAGTATTTGGCGATTCACAACGACATTGCGCGGCAGATCGAAGCCGGGGAGATTGCGCCCCACTCGCTGCTCCCGTCCGAGCATGAGCTGAAGGAGCGTTACAACACGTCGAGGGAGACGATTCGCAAAGCCTTAACCCTGCTGGCACAGAACGGGTATATCCAGAAGGTGCAAGGCAAGGGCTCCATTGTGATCCGCAGCAGCATGGTGGATTTTCCCGTATCCGGGCTGGTGAGCTTTAAGGAGTTGGCCGGCAAGATGGGCGAGAAGCCCCGGACCCTGGTGCATGAGCTGTCCCGGGTGAAGCCAGATGCCTACGTGAAGCAGCAGCTCAATATCTCCAGTAAGGACGAGGTATGGAAAGTTGTGCGCATCCGGGAGTTTGGCGGGGGGAAGGTCCTGCTTGATAAGGATTTTTTGAACGCGAAGTACGTGCCGTCCTTAACCCGGGAAATCTGCGAGAACTCGATCTACGAGTATTTGGAGAAGGAGCTTGGGCTGAAGATCAGTTTCGCCAAAAAAGAAATCGTCATCGAGGAGCCTACCCACGAGGACAAGCAGCTGCTTGACCTGGAAGGCTTCCACAACATGGTCGTCATCCGCAGCCATGTCTATCTGGAGGACGCCAGCTTGTTTCAGTACACGGAATCCCGGCACCGGCCGGACAAATTCCGCTTCGTGGACTTCGCGCGGCGGATCCATTCCAATGGTTGAGCGTTACCCGCGCTAAGTCAGAAAGATAGCAAAGTTTGGAGCGTAAAGTAAAGACCGCCCTGAAATGGGGCGGCCTTTTTTGATGCAGTTGGACATTCAAATCAGCTTATGCGCATACCACTTCTTCCCGCGGAAGCGCCAGAGGAAGATGGCCCCGCGCACGCCCCACTCGCTGCACATCGCCACCCAAACTCCGAGGATGCCGAAGCCAAGCGTGATGCCAAGAACGTAGCCGAGAATGACCCGGAACAGCCACATCGTCAGCATCGAAGTGATTGAGGTGAAGCGCGAGTCGCCCGCCGCCCGCAAGGCGGATGGCAGAATGAAGCTGATCGGCCAGAGCGGAACCTGGGCGATGGAGCTCACCAGGAGCACGAGAAAGATGTCGCCAACGATATCGGACGGCGGCGAGAAGATGCTCACGAGCGGTCGGAACAACGGCAGCAAAATTAAGCTAATCAAGGCCAGCGATCCGGACCCCAGCCAGAGGAAAGACTTAATGAACTTCCGCGCATCACTAACGCTGCCGCTGCCAATACATTGGCCAACGACGGTGACAATCGTCAGCGAGAGGGCGCCGGCAGGAATTTGGAACACCCCGGCCAGGGAACCGCCAATCGCATTCGTTGCAATCGCATAGGTGCCAAGGCTGACAATAAACACCTGAGTCAGCAGCTTGCCGCCGTTAAAGAATAGCTGTTCGGCGGCGAACGGGATGCCAATGAAAAGAATTTTTCGCAGTATCTCAATCGGGAAGTGGAACAGGTCGATCAGATGCAGGTGAAGAGAAGCCTCCATTTTGAACAAATAATAAAGTGCACAGGCCGCACCGGCGAACCGGGCGATATTGATCGCTAGAGTCATCCCGAGAACGCCCATGTCCAGAAGCGTGATCAGCAAGAGGTTCAGCAATACGTACAGCAGGTTCATGATCAGGGAAAGGGTTAAGGACGCCCGAGTTTTACCGATGCCCCGAAGTGCGGAGCAGACGGCCTGAACGACGGCCAGCCCGACGTAGGAGATGCTGCTGCCGATCAGATAGACGCGAGCATTGTCCAATACATCGGCCGACGCGGCGCCGAACAGCAGCTTGAGCAGCGGATTGTGAAAGCCGATCAACAGCAGCCCAATTACGACGGCGAGCAGGGTTACCGCCGTAACCGTAGCCGCAGAAGCGCGGGAGACGTTACGGTCGTTGCGGCTGCCTTTGTATTGGGCGACCACCACGGTTCCCCCGGTCGCGACAGCGACAAACACGCTGATCAGGAAGATATTCAGCGAGTCCACGATGTTCACCGCGCTGACAGCGGCGACGCCGGACGAGCTGATCATGGCGGTATTGACCAGATTAAGGCCAACGATAAAAGCCTGATCGATTAGAATAGGCAGAAACAAGGCAAAGATTTGCCGATAGTCCATGGACTCGCCGGACAGATGCTTTTCGAGGAAGGCGTTATTTTGCAGACGCGAAAATAGGGGCTTCAATCGTCATCACATTCTTTTCTTTATAATTGGTAGATCAAGCCAACACATTAATCTTATTATCGGATAATTCGTAATCAGGCTAAAGCAACTAAGCAACTAACCCGGATATCGCCGGGCAGGGTTGAAGATACCATTTCCGAAGGAGCCATGTCAATGCATTTCAGCGATCCTTGTTGCGGGGGGAGTTGGCGAGACGGGGGACATTTGGAAATTGCGGTTAGAGGTGGTACGATGTAGGGGATTGGGTGAATTTGACTTGGGAGGGGATTATTTTGAAAGCGCTATTTATTGGAGGCACGGGAACGATCAGCTCGGCGATTACCCGACAATTGGCGGAGGACAGCTCCTGGGAGCTGTATCTGCTGAACCGGGGGACTCGCAATAAGGATTTGCCGCCGGGCGTACATGTCATTGAGGTTGATATTCATCAGGAAGCCGAGGTGGCGAAGAAGCTCGAAGGTTATACCTTTGATGTGGTGGCGGATTTCATCGCGTTTGAACCGGCGCAGCTGGAACGTGATGTGCGCTTGTTTGCCGGGAAGACAAAGCAGTTTATCTTCATTAGCTCGGCTTCGGCGTATCAAACCCCTTTGTCGGATTACAGAATCACCGAAGGGACGCCGCTGTCCAATCCATATTGGGCCTACTCCCGCAACAAAATTGCCTGCGAGGAATATTTGATGAAGGAGTATCGCGAGAACGGCTTCCCCATCACGATCGTGCGGCCGAGCCACACTTATGATGAGCGTTCGATCCCGTTGGGCGTTCACGGCAACAAAGGGTCCTGGCAAGTGGCCCAGCGGATGCTGTTGAACAAGCCCGTTCTGATTCATGGGGACGGTTCGTCGCTGTGGACGTTAACGCATAACAGCGATTTTGCCAAAGGCTTTATCGGGCTGATGGGCAACGTTCATGCGATAGGAGAGTCGGTGCATATTACATCGGACGAAAGCGTGACCTGGAACCAAATTTACGAAATCATTGCGGATGCGCTGGGCGTGAAGCTGCGCGCGGTGCATGTCGCTTCTGAATTTTTGGCGGAGAACGGCCCGTACGACTTCCGCGGCGGACTGCTGGGTGACAAGGCCAATACGGTTGTCTTTGACAATAGCAAGCTGAAGCGGCTCGTGCCTGGCTTTACAGCTACGGTTCGCGTGGATCAGGGGATTCGGCGAACGGTAGAGCATATTCTGGCGCACCCTGAGCTTCAAGTGGCTGACCCTGAATTCGACGCCTGGTGCGACCGCGTGGTCGGGGCGATGGAAGCCGCCGCGAAGTTCATGAAGGAATAGGCGAGAGGCCATCGATGAGTATCGTACGTCAACCTACGTTCGTGTTGGCGCCGGATTCGTTTAAGGAGAGCATGACCGCCAAGGAAGTGTGTGAGGCTATGGAAAAAGGGCTTCGCAAAGCGTTCCCCGATGCGCATTACGTCCACATCCCGATGGCCGATGGCGGGGAAGGAACCGTTCAAGCCTTGGTTGACGCCACGGGCGGCAGGCTGTGCTCGCTGGAGGTGACGGGCCCGCTGGGGGAGCCGGTCCTGGCACAGTACGGCCTGCTGGGCGACGGGGAGACAGCGGCCATTGAGATGGCCTCGGCCAGCGGGCTCCACCTGGTGCCGCCGGATCGGCGCAATCCGCTGCAGACCACGACGTACGGCACCGGCGAGTTGATCTACGCCTGCCTGGATCAAGGCGTGCGCCGGATCATCGTCGGCCTGGGCGGCAGC
>NZ_GG695971.1:205832-220332 GCF_000159955.1 Paenibacillus sp. oral taxon 786 str. D14
GCAGAAGGGCGCCACCGCCGCAATGGCGGAGCAGCTGGACGCCGCGCTCGCGCATTACGCGGAGGTGGCGCGGCGGCAGCTGGGCCGGGACGTGCGTGACGTCCCTGGCGCAGGGGCAGCCGGCGGGTTAGGCGCCGGGCTGTTGCTCTTTACGCAGGCCGAACTGCGCAGGGGCGTCGAGATCGTGCTCGACTTTACCGGCCTGCGGGAGAAGGTGGCGGCGGCGGACGTGGTGTTCACCGGCGAGGGCGGCATCGACTTCCAAACGAAGTTTGGGAAGGTGCCCTACGGTGTCGCCCGAATCGCCAAGGCTGCCGGCAAGCGCGTGATCGCGATCGCCGGGACGATCGGCGACGGCGCAGACGCGCTTTACGCCGAAGGGATCGACGCGATCTTCGGCATCGCCCCCGGCGCGGCCGCCCTGCCGCAGCTGCTCGCTGACGGGCCGCGCAACGTGGAGCGCGCCTGCGAAAACATCGGCCGCCTGCTGCGGCTTGGCTGATGAGTGCACGGGCAGCGTCGTCGCGGCCTGCGGGGACGTATGCCGTCTACTCTCTTTGGACCATTATCCCGTTGCATCAGGGGATGGAGAAGATATCCATTCCCCGTTTCTGAACGAAAGGGATAATCGTGCAAAGAGGCGCGAGAAGAACCTTCATGCCGCCGCCCCCGCGCAGCAGCTCAAAGGGGAGAAATGTTGTATGGCCTACCTACAACATTTCTCCCTTTTTTAATATTTCGAGGTTGGAGGGGATACCAATGCAATCCGCTCTTTTTGACGATTATCCCGTTGCATCAGGGTGGAGAAATCCAACCTCCACTTCTGAATGAAAGGGATAGTGGTGTAAAGAGGAACAAAAGGGATAATCATGCAAAGAGGCGTAAGAAGGGGCATCCCCCAGGCTCCTCCAAAGGCTCCTACAAATACAGCTCAACCAGCTAGTGGACGAGTTCAGCAGTTTTTCTTTTGCTCTAATGAAAAAAGTATAGTAAAATACAAAAATATAGTTAATAAACAAAGACGAAGCGGAGGAACGAAACATGGAAATCGGGATCAGCACGTTTGTGGAGACGACGCCGGATGTTGTCACGGGTGAAACGATCAGTCATGCGCAGCGGTTGCGCGAGGTGGTAGAGGAGATCGTCCTGGCCGACAAAGTCGGATTGGACGTGTTTGGCGTAGGGGAGCATCACCGCCAGGATTATGCGGCTTCCTCGCCTGCGATGGTGTTAGCTGCAGCTGCTCCGCAGACGACGCGTATCCGGCTGACCAGCGCCGTAACCGTGCTGTCTTCCGATGATCCGGTCCGCGTGTTCCAGGACTTCGCGACGCTGGATGGCCTCTCAAACGGGCGCGCGGAGATTATGGCTGGGCGGGGCTCTTTTATTGAGTCGTTCCCGCTGTTTGGATACGATTTGAACGATTACGAGGAATTGTTTGAAGAGAAGTTGGATCTGCTGCTCAAGCTGCGCGAGTCGGAAAAAGTAACCTGGCAAGGCAAGCACCGTCCAGCGATCAACAATCTAGGCGTCTATCCGCGTCCTGTACAAAACCCGCTCCCGGTCTGGATCGGCAGCGGCGGCAATACCGAATCCGTCATTCGAGCCGGTGTGCTTGGTTTGCCGCTGGTGCTGGCGATCATTGGCGGCCGGCCGACTCAATTTGCGCCGCTTGTTAAGATTTACAAGCGTGCTGCAGCCCAAGCCGGGCATGATGTCTCGAAGCTGACCGTGGCTTCCCATTCGCACGGCTTTGTCGCCGATCGGAATGATGTGGCCGTAGAGAAGTTCTTCCCTTCGACGCAGGCGGTGATGAACATCATCGGGCGCGAACGCGGCTGGGGCCATTACAGTCGAGCTACCTACGATTCGGCTCGCAGCCTGGAAGGTGCGCTGTACGTCGGCGATCCGGAGACCGTGGCAAATAAGATCATTTACTTGCGCAAAAATGTCGGCATCACCCGCTTCTTCCTGCATTGTCCGCTTGGCACCATGCCGCATGAGGATGTGATGCGGGCCATCGAGCTTCTCGGTACGGAGGTTGCGCCGCGCGTCCGCGAGGAAGTTGCGCGCTGGGAAGCCGAGGGCGGAGATCTTCAGTAAGATCATTAGTAAAGGGGCTAGAGGATAACGGCTGCATTCCCCCCCCTCGTACCTCCGCCCGAAACGTCCTCCCCAGCGGCTCCCCGAGCCCGAAGTAGTTCGAAGAATACAAACGAGTTCCCTCCCTGGTTTTCAGTGGCTTCTCGCTCATTGTATAATGGGAACATTACAATGAGGATCGAAATATGGATGACATCCTCAAAAAGGAGGAATCAATCGCCATGAGAGTTGCATCCATGCCTACACAAGCGGCGGTTATCGCCTCGCTCGTCAGCGACCCCAGCCGGTCGGCGATGCTGACGGCCATGCTGGACGGAAGATATCACGCGGCCGGTGAGCTGGCCCGGATGGCCGGGATTCAGGCGCAAACCGCCAGTTTTCATTTGGCCAAGCTGACGGAGGCCGGATTAGTTGCCGTCGAAAAACAAGGCCGTCACCGCTACTACGGGATTGCAAGCCCGGAAGTCGCCCGGGTGTTGGAATCGTTGTTGTCGATTGCACCGCCGGCCCCGGTCCAATCCTTGCGACAGGCGACGGAGGACCAGGCGCTGCGGTATGCCCGAACCTGCTATGATCATTTGGCAGGGAATCTCGGTGTTCGCCTGACGCAAAGCTTGGTGCGCGCTGGGATCCTTGCCGAAGGAGACGGCGTATTTGAAGTTACCGCAGAGGGCGAAGCCTTGCTGAACCGATTTGGAGTCGATATCGACCGAGCGAAGAGCAAGCGCCGTTCTTTTTCTCATAAATGCCTGGATTGGAGCGAACGCCAACATCACCTGGCCGGGGCGCTTGGCAACGTGATCTTGGAACGGCTGCTGGAGCTGGGGTGGGTGGAACGAAGTCCGCAGAGCCGGGCCGTTAAGCTGACCGCGAAAGGGCGGGCAGGGTTAAAAGAAACCTTTGCTCTAGATATGGACACAGAGGAAGGGATCGGCTAACGCATACAAGCCGGTACAGGCGGTACCGGCTTAGTCGTTCCAAAGGACCCTCGATGCTGGCTTATTTTATCCGCCTAACTAGGCTCCACGCATCAAAAAACGGGCTGCCCAGCCGTATTCGGCCGAGACAACCCGCTTCTGTTTAGATTTTGTCCTGCAAAAAAACCTTAATCTTCGCCAGCGTCTCGGCGGGATCGATGTTTTGCAGTAGATAGTCGGATTCCTTCTTGTAAATCACCTGCTCGGAGTAGTTCCTTAAATACTCTTCGACGACCTCGGGTGGCGCCCCTTCCCGTTCCTCGCGCAGTCGAATGTCCTCCTTCGTCACGTAGAGGAAAATCCGAATCGCCTGCGGGCCAAACCGTTTCCGCAGCGTCTGCATGCCTTCATGATTCACGACGACGACCGCCGCGCCATACTGCTCCAGCGCTTCGCTTAGATCGCGCTCCGCGATGCCGTAGCTGCCTCGCTCCAAGCGAACGCTTTGGCTGAACTCCTGTCGGCTGGCCATCGCCTGAAAGTCCGCTTCCGCAATAAAACGGTAGTGCTCGCCGTCCCGTTCCCCCATACGTATAGCACGGGTTGTATAAGGCAGCACATAAGGAAGGCCCAGGTCAGTGCTCAGCTGCTTGGCGATGCTCTTGCGGCCGGAGCCGCTTGTCCCGGTAATAATGATGACCTTGGGCTGCGGGGGGAGATCATCCGTCAGGGGCGCGTCAGCTTGGGTTGCCGCGGCGGCTTCGCTGCGGGCAGGATCAGAGGTTGCTTTCGAGCCTTTCAGCCATTTCCACATCGCGTCTCCATGCGCCTTATCCGGCTTAATTAGTTTGTACGTCGCCGGCAAAACCGCACGGATTCACCTCCTTTGCCAACTCTTTAATTATTATGTCGGCAAACCCGGAGGAAAACTGAATGTACTCGATCTAGAACCAGCAGACATCTAGAGCACCCGCCGCGCGGTCACAAACCGCTTTTTCCACTGGCCGTCAAACGCTTCGATATGGACGCCTTTCTCTTTGGAGTAGGTGGGCAAAATTTGATTATCCCCGATGTAAATGCCAACATGGCCGATATCCAACCCGCGTGCGCTGAAGAACAGCAGATCCCCTTTGCGCAGTTCGTCTAGACTAACCTCCTTGCCCTCTTTGGCTTGGCGGATACATAACCGGAGCGCCCGTCGGGGGTACGCACCTCCAGCCAGAGCGCGCTGGCCTCACGAACGACATGCAGCTTGCTGCCGGCAGGAAGCAGTTCCTCGCTGAACGTAGCGCTGCTCACATCCTGTATAGCATGGTTTCGTCATCATAAATCACCTATTTTCTGGATGGATTTATATAGTTGAACGAAACCCAAGCGGATTTGTTTTGTGGAAAATGTTACCTATCCCTGCAGGTCCAATGGTGTCAGGCGTTCTAGTCCATTCATATATTTACGAAGCGCCAGCGGAATCCGGATGCTGCCGTCTTCTTCCTGATGATTTTCCAGCAGCGGGATCAAGATTCGCGGCGAGGCCACCATGGTATTGTTTAATGTGTAGCAATATTGCAGCTTACCGTTGCGGTCCTTGAAGCGGATGTTCGAACGCCGTGCCTGAAAATCCAATAGCTGCGATGACGAATGGGTCTCCCCGTAAGCGCCGCGGCTAGGCATCCACGTTTCGATGTCGTATTGTTTATACGTTTTTTGCGACATGTCGCCGGTACATACCGCCATCACCCGGTAAGGCAGCTCCAGCAGCTGAAGCATCTCTTCGGCGTTTTGGGTGATTTCCTGAAACAGCTGCTCCGACAGATCCAGATTGTTTTCACAGAGCACCACTTGCTCGACCTTCGAGAACTGATGCACGCGGTATAAGCCATGCACATCTCGGCCTGCCGAGCCGACTTCGCTGCGGAAGCATAACGAGGCCGCTGCAAGCTTGATCGGCTGGGTGAGTTCAACGATTTCGCGGTCGTAATACGACACGAGCGGAACCTCGGCGGTGCCGACCAGCCAGCGGTCGTCCTCCGCCATCCGATACGTCTGATCCGCACCTAGCGGGAAGAACCCGGTGTTCACGAGCGCCTCCGAGCGCACCATTAACGGGACCTCCAGCAGGGTGAAGCCTTTGGCTCCGAGGAGATCCATCGCGAGCTGCTGCACCGCCCGGTGGAGCAGGACTCCTGCGCCGCTCAGGTAGTAGTTGCGTGCGCCAGCCGTTTTGACTCCGCGCGGGATGTCGATCATCCGGTGGAGCTCGCCTAAAGCGACGTGGTCACGCGGTGTAAATTCAAATGTTGGAGGTGCGCCGACCCGCTTCACCTCAACATTGTCGAGATCCGACCGGCCCTTGGGCGTATCGGGAGAGACCCGGTTAGGGACGAGCAGCATCAGTCGTCGATACTCGTGTTCGGCTTCCTCCAGCTCTTTCTCCAATCCGTTCAACCGCCGGTTCAGCTGCTTGACTTCGTCTTTTAATGCGGCGGCGGCCTCCGGCTCTTGCTCCCGAATTAGTGCCTCTATTTGCGGCGTTAGCCGGTTGCGCTCCTGGCGCAGCCGCTCCGTCTCCTGCAGCAACGCCCGGCGTTGGTCGTCCCAGCGCAAGAGCTCGGGAACCGACAACTCGATGCCCTTTTCCTCCGCCACCGTTTGAACCTGTTTTTGATGCTCCCGAATCCATTTGATGTCTAACATAGGTGATCCGCTCCTTTTTTCGATATGAATACAAAAAAGCGCCCTTCGTCCGATTGGGACGAGGAGCGCTTATCGACTCGCGGTGCCACCCAAATTGATCAAACCGGCAGGTCCGGTTCAATCCCCTTTAGTTCCGCGGTAACGGGCGGACCCGGTTAGCTTAGGGGGAAGGGCTTACGCATTTAACGCGATGTTCCCCTTGACGAAAACGCCTCCGAGTTGGATGCTCTTCATAGGCATGATTCCGAGATTTGATTTGTTTAGCAGTATAACGTAAGCGACCATCGGTTATCAAGAGGGAGAGGAAGATCCAATGAAAAAATTATTGCTTACCGGCTTCGAACCCTTTGGCGGCGAACCCGTCAATCCGGCGGTTGAAGCGGTGCGCCGGCTGCAGGGCCGTGTGATCGGCTCCTTTGAGATTGTAGGTCTGGAGCTGCCCACAGTGTTCGGACAATCCACCGAGCGACTGCTAACCGCCATCCAGCAATACGAACCCGAGGTGGTAATCGCGTTGGGACAGGCCGGCGGCCGAGAGGGGATTTCGTTCGAACGGATCGCCGTCAACTTAAACGACGCCAACATCGCCGACAATGCCGGATACCAGCCGGTTGACGAGCCGGTCGTGCCAGTGGGCCCGGCGGCTTATTGGACCACGCTGCCGGTCAAGCGCATGGTCGACCGTCTACGGGGCGAGGGGATTCCCGCGTCGCTTTCGCTTTCGGCCGGTACCTTCGTGTGCAACCACCTTTTTTACGGGCTGATGCACCACCTCGCCGTCAGCGGGAAGTCAATCCGCGGCGGGTTCATCCATGTCCCTTACCTGCCGGAACAAGCGGAACGGCATCCCGGCGCCCCCAGCATGTCGCTGGAACAGCTGGTTATCGGCTTGGAACGGGCGATCGAAGTGTTGGGGGAGTAACGTTTAGATCACCCTCTGCGTTTACGGCCGTGTTTCTTATGGCGTCCGCGACCGTACTTGTTCGCAGCCACGCTGCCGCTGCCGCCGCCGACGGCGTGCTGCTGGCGCGTCCCGGGGCTGCTGATGGCGGAGTTGGTGCCGCCCGTGCTATATCGTCCGCCACCGCTGGCCACCTGCGTGGCGGCGGCGCTTTGCTGGCCGCGGGGCAGCTTGACAACTTGGTCGTTCACCACGATCACGACCTCCTTGCCGCGGTGGATCAAGCCTCGCCCATCGCGTTGGCTTCTGTGGTACCACCCAGGCGGGTTGGCGCAGCCCCCATCATGCGGGAGAACGCATCCCGGAAGCCGCTGCTCGATTCATATCCCGTGGAGAGCTGAGCATCGATGACCGGCCGGCCAGCGCGAATGTTCCCCAGGGCTAGTCCCATGCGCCGGGCACGGGCGTATTCCACGAAGGTCATGCCGAAGCGCTTCTTGAATTGGCGGCGCGCTGTGGACGCATCGACGGAGAGCTGCCGAAAATCCTCGTCCCTCCAGCGCTTCTCCGGATTCGCTTCTACAGCTTCCACCAGCATGCGGAGCCAATCAGACACGTGGTTTGGATGGGACAACGGGCGGCAGAAGACGCCGGTCGTTTTAACGCCGACGTAAAAGACTCCTTCATACTCCGAGTTTTTCTCCAGCAACGCTTGATAATATTCTTCTTTTCGCTCAGCGGGAATCATGCGGGACGAAAGCCTCCTTGACGTGTTGATTGATGCCCCCATTATAGCGCTTGCGACGAGACGATGTCGCCGAAAATCAGGCATTGATTTTTCGGACAACACTTCCATTTGTAGGCGCGGAAAATTTGTTATATGATATCATGGTAAATTGGGTGAACGCGCTAGAATTTCAGGGTAATCCGCAAGTCTAACGCTTGCCGCAGCGCTTAAGTCGGCTCAAATCGCTGAGATACCATTTTAACGCTGCTCACCGCGCTTAAATCCGATTTTTCGAGCCGGAATCAAGCGGTTTGATGAAAATAGCGATCCACAGCATCGTTAGAAATTGAACAACGCGAAAATCCGTCCAATAGCGTTTCTCATCCGCGTTAGGGCATGGGAAGCAGCACCCATGGGGGCATCTCATGGAGAAGCAGCGATGAGGACAGTCCCGGATTTAGCTCGAAAACGATAAATTATTTTTTAGTGGAGGAAACGATGTATCCAAAAGATTTGAACTATAAAATGCCGGCCGAATGGGCGCCGCATGAACGTACTTTCATCTCCTGGCCGGTGCAGGCGTCGATGGTCTATCCGGATCGGTATGCCGAGGTATGCGACGGATATGCCGAATTTATTACGGCGATTGCTGAGTTTGAACCGATCACCGTGGTTGTGAATCCGAACGATTTACCTCAGGTGAAGGCTCGCTTTGCGCAGGATCCGAACACGGAACGGATCTCTTTTATGCCGATCGAGCATAACGACGCCTGGCTGCGTGACAACGGCCCGACGTTCCTCGTGAATCCGGAAGGCGAGCTGGCCGGGGTCAACTGGCGCTTTAACGCTTGGGGCGGCAAATATTCGCCATGGGATCTGGACGATGCGGTAGCGCCGCAAATTCTGGAAGCCCTGAACGTCAAGCGGTTTGATGCCCCGCTGGTGCTGGAGGGCGGATCCATCCATACGGACGGGGAAGGTACGCTGCTGACGACCGAGGAGTGCTTGTTAAACGAGAACCGGAATCCGCAGCTGAGCCGGGAAGAAATTGAGGCCGCTGTGAAAAACTATGTTAACGTCGACCAAATCATCTGGTTGAAACGCGGTCTAGACGGGGATGAAACGGACGGTCACATTGACAACGTGGCCTGCTTCGCCGCACCGGGTAAGGTCATTTTGCAGGTATGCGATGATCCAAGCGACGAGAACTATGCCATCACCCAGGAAAATATCGCCATCCTCAGCGCAGCAACGGACGCCCAAGGCCGCAAGCTGGAGATCATCCCGATCCCGCAGCCGCCGAAGGCTTTTTATGAGGATAGCCGGCTGACGCTGAGCTATTTGAATTTCTATTTCGTCAATGGCGGCATCATCTTGCCGATCTTTGGCGGCGCAGCGGAGGCAACCGACCGCAAGGCCATTCAGGTGCTGAGCGACACCTTCCCGGATCGCAAGATCCGCACCGTCGACGGGATGGCGATCATCCGTGAAGGCGGCAACGTCCACTGCACAACGCAGCAAATGGCGGCAAGACGCGCATAAACGAGAATGAAGGAGGTTCGACCAACGACATGAGAAACGTAAAAGTTGCGGCTACGCAAATGAGCTGTTCATCCAATAAAGAAGAAAATATCGCAAAGGCGGATCGACTGGTCCGGGAAGCGGCCCGGCAGGGGGCGCAAATTATTTTGTTGCAGGAGCTGTTTGAAACGCCGTATTTTTGCCAAAAAGAAAAGTCTGACTACTACGTCTACGCAACTGAACTGGAGGAGAATGCCGCGATTCAGCACTTCCGCAAGGTCGCCAAGGAGCTGGAAGTGGTTCTGCCGATCAGCTTCTATGAGAAAAAAAACAACGCACGCTACAACTCGCTGGCGGTGATTGACGCGGACGGCGAAGTGCTTGGCCTTTACCGCAAAAGCCATATCCCGGACGGCCCGGGGTATGAGGAGAAATTTTATTTTAATCCGGGAGACACCGGGTTTAAAGTGTGGAAGACGCGTTATGCAAAAATCGGCGTTGGCGTCTGCTGGGATCAGTGGTATCCGGAAGCGGCCCGCTGCATGGCGCTGATGGGCGCCGAGCTGCTGTTCTATCCGACGGCGATTGGTTCGGAGCCGCAGGACAGCTCGATCGACTCCAAGGATCACTGGCAGATGTGCATGCTTGGACATGCCGCTTCCAACCTGGTGCCGGTGATCGCCTCGAACCGCGTTGGCGTTGAGTCCGACGAGGATTCGAGCATCACGTTCTATGGCTCGTCCTTTATCGCCGGGCCGCAGGGCAACAAAGTTGCAGAAGCCAACCGTACGGAGGAGACGGTGCTGGTAGCGGAATTTGACCTCGATCAGCTGGAGATCCAGCGTATTGAGTGGGGGATTTTCCGCGACCGCCGGCCGGACCTCTACAAAATCATTACCTCTTACGACGGCGAGCTTCGCATCGACTAAACTGCATAAGCAACGCTAGATGAGATAGCCCCCAATTGCATCGTACTTTGTGATTGGGGGCTTTGTGCTGATGCGGCGGGCCCGGCGAGTCAAGTCGAGCCGGGTTTGATAGCGGGGTTGGCGTCCACGAGGGCCTGCGCAACGGCCATGAGGCGGGGGAGATAGCGGAGCACCTCATCTGCTCGCTGCAGTAAGGCCGCCGTGGTTCCGACGCCAAGGTCGGCCAGCAAGGCGTGGAAATCCGGGGCGAGCCGCTCCCCTTCCTCCGGTGCGTCGGCTGCCAGCATCTGATGGCAGCGCGCAAATGTGGCGGTGATCCAGAACACCGCCTCTTGATGGCGGCCGCGCTCAATCAGCTCGCGGCTGCCGTCAATGGCGACCGAACGCGCGCCGGGTGTGATGTCGCTTAAGAAGGGGAACGGCGTGGCAACCCGCGCTGCCGCCGTGTCATACGTACGCTCCAGCGCCTTCAAATGCTCCTCCGTCCTTTGGGCGGTGAGCTGTGAGCAACCCAGGAGCGGCAGCAGTTCGGCATAGGTCTCGCTATGCCCATACGCCTCGAGCACCTCGCGGGCCGCTAGGTAACGAAGCCGTATGGTGGGGTTGCGAAGGGCCGCGGTCAGCAGCACATGGGTTGTCACCCCGGTTGGGAACAACCATCCTAAGACTTGGTCCTGCCGCGGCGCCTCGGGATCGATGCTGCGGAGCCCGCGTTCGATCCGATCGTGCGCATGCTTGCAGCGCCGCAGGACCCAAGGCTTCTCGGCGAAGCGGGGGGCCACTTCCGCTTGCAGCCGGCGTAGCCGCCCCGTAGGGTCGGCGATGATCGTATCCGTCCGGAAGCTCCCGGCCAGATGATAATCTGATAGTACCGCTTCCGCCGATGCCAGCTGGCTCCAGGACAGGTAGGTTGCTTCAAGTAATGCTTGCTCGTAACGGAATTTTCCCAGTTTCGGCGGAGGCTCTGTCGGCTGAGTTACAACGATCAGATCGATGTCGGAGCTTTCCGGCAGATCTGCTTCTCCCGGTAATCCCACCGTGGAGCCGCTGAAGTAAGCACCTAGGAAACCGGCTTCCCGGCTGGCATGTTGGTCGACCCATCGGGCGGCAGCCTTTCGAGCTTCCTCGACTTTCATCCATACCTCCTCAAATTTGCAGGCATGCTTCGATGAACATCGAGGCATCCTCGTGATACAATCAAGATCATTAGAGATCCGGGTTACGTTATTAGATATGCCCGAGAGATCCTAGAAAGAAGGGATAAGAGTGGGACGTACGCTGTATTTTGCCTTAATTATGCTTAGTTTAATTTGGGGCGGTTCGTTTTTCTTCATCAAAATCCTGCTGCCCGACTTCGGCCCCTGGACCGTAGCGTTCCTGCGATCTGCCTTCGGGCTGGCAACGATTACGGGCGTCATGCTCGTCTTGCGCAAGCCGTTTGGGTTCCGCTCGATTCCTTGGCTGGCGATGGTCATCATGGCGCTGATCAACACGGCGATTCCGTGGGCGTTGATCGGCTTCAGCGAGACGCGGCTGACGAGCAGCCTGGCGTCGGTGCTCAACGCCACGACTCCGCTGTGGACGCTGGTGGTAGGCGTCATCTTCTTTCGCGTTGCCACGAGCCGGATGCAGTGGGCCGGGATGGGAATCGCTTTCCTCGGCTTGCTCGTACTTGTAGGCGTCAGCCCAACTTCGCTTGCCTCGGTAGACCTGCTTGGGTTCGCCTGCATGCTGGCGGCAACGTTGTGTTATGCCGTCGGCACGCACCTGTCCAAGCGCCTGTCCGGCGGGCTGTCGATGTATCAGGTGACCTTCGGCACCTTGATCAGCGCGATGGGCGGCAGCGGTCTTATGGCGCTGATCGCCGAGCGGGACTCGCTGGCCCCGCTGGCTAAGCTCCCTACGCTTGGCGCGGTGATCGGGCTGGGCGTGTTTGGCTCGGGGGTGGCGTATATTTTGTTCTACTTTATGGTCCAAAAAGGAACCCCGCAATTCGCCACCACCGTCACGTATCTCGTTCCGGCGAGCGCGATTATTTGGGGGTTCACGCTGCTGAACGAGCCGGTGAGCTGGCGCTTGCTGGTCGGGCTGGTGTTCATCCTCGGCGGGGTGTACTTGGCGAACCGAAGCGGCTCGGGCAGTGCCGGGCAGGAGGCCAAACGCCAGGAGCTGCCGGTGGTCTCCGACCCGGATGCAGCAAGCATCCCTGATGTACCGCGATCTTTATGAAGGAGGAGAAGCGATGCTGCATGTGGTGAACGGTCTTGGCTGCGTTGAGCAAACGGTGTTGGAACTGGTCGCGCAAGGAGCCGAATACCCCAAGGACCTGTTCCGCCAAGTTGAACATCTTCTGAATCGCCTTGGCTTAGGGGATGTGAAGTTCCGCTATCGTTTGGCGGGGTTCATCTGCAAGGATTCCCTTGCCCTTGGCGCTGGGATCCGGCAAGCGAAACCATTCGTCGAGGTTGATCCGCGGTTCTCCGCGCCGATGGGACCACTCATTGGTTCGGGGATCGTAGCTGTAATCTCTAGCCCAATCTTGGCCTCGGGCGGCCACCTGACGGAGCGCGTATCCGATAAAGGCGACCTCGTCGGCCGTCATGATCGGATGCAGGGAGATCCGGATCCAGCCAGGTTTTGCGGTGAAATCGCCGCTAGCGATTCGGCGGGCGATCCGTTGCGAGGTAGCCTGATCGATGCCCAGCAGATAATGGCCATACGTTCCCGCGCAGGAGCAGCCGCCGCGGGCCTGGATGCCAAAGTGGTCGTTCAGCAGCTTGACGGCCAGGTTATAGTGAACCTGATCCAGGGTGAACGAGACGATCCCCAGACGCTCGCGGCTAGGCCCGCCCAGGATGGTCAGCCCTGGGACGGTTTCCAGCTCCGACAGCAACCGGTCGGTTAGCTCCCGTTCCCGGCGGAGCAGGCGGCCTGCGCCCATCTTCTCTTTGAGCCGCAGGCATAGCGCCGTGCGTGCCGCCTGCATCACCCCCGGCGTCCCGCCATCCTCCCGTGATTCGGCGTCGGATAGATACTGGACTAAGCCCCACGGGCTGGTCCAGGACACCGTGCCGCCGCCCGGGCGGTCCGGCGACGCCCCCGCGCTGAGCCCCGCATTCATCACCAGCACCCCGCTCGTGCCGGGGCCGCCCAGAAACTTATGCGGGGAGAAGAGGATGGCGTCAAGCCGCTCCTCCGGCGCTCCCGGCGGATGCATATTGATCGGGACGTAAGGGGCGCTGGCGGAGTAATCCGCCACGCAGATGCCGCCGTGCCGATGCATCACCCGCGCGAGCTCATGAATTGGCGTCACGAAGCCGGTCACATTGGAGCAGGCGGTAAACGCGCCGATTTTGACGCGGCGCTCCCGGTAGCGGCGGAGCAGGAAGTCCAGCCAAGCCGGATCCACGCGGCCGTCGGCCCCCGGCGGGAGGCAGACGACCTCGCCGATCGTTTCCGCCCAGGAGATGTGGTTGGAGTGATGCTCCATATGCGTGATGAAAACAACCGGCCGCTCCCGTTCGGCCATTCCGCTCCGGTAAGCTGCCCGCCAAGCGGCGGGGACCTTTAATCCAAGCAGGCGCTGCAGCTTGTTCACCGCCCCCGTCATCCCCGTTCCCTCGAATAACAGGATGTCGTTGGGGCCGGCGTGGACATGGTGCTTGATGATCCGCTTCGCCTCCTCATAAGCGGAGGTCATGGCCGTGCCGGTCAAGCTGGCGGCGGTGTGGGGATTGCCCGCCAGCGGGCCGATCTCCTGGGCTAGCTTCTGTTCAATCGGCCGATATAGGCGGCCGCTGGCGGCCCAATCGGCATAGAGCAACGTTTGCGTCCCGTACGGCGTAACAAAAGGATGGCGGTAGCCGATCGTATTTTTCCGGTAAACCTCAAATTCCAATTCCTCTATCTCCAGCAAACCAAGTCTCCCCCTGTTAGGTTACTGTAATAACGCTTTAGGTTATGTGCATTCGCCTAGGGGGGTTAGGGCTGCGGGGGAAAGTTCAGAAAACCTCCACAAAGCGGACAGCGGCGCGCCTTACGTAGGCTTCGTCTTCAGATAAACAGCTGAATATCCGATTCCAAGGCATCGCGCAGGTACGTTTGGGCATCGATGATCTCCACCTCCGGGAGGAATTCCTCCGGCTTAAAGCCCATAATCTCCACCGACAGCTTGCAGCCGTAGAACTTGATGTTTTTCTTGCGGGCTCCTTTGAGAAAGTGGATCAGACGGGGGGCCTCCTGGTCCTCGATCATCTCATCCAACATCCATTTGCCCAGCCCGCTGTAATTCATTTTGGAGAGCGGCAGCTCGTCCGGCCCTTTGGGGGTCATCCAAGTCATCAGCTTCTCATACAGCGTTTTGTCCTCCAGCGTCATCTTCTCCGGATCGCGCACGAGAAACAGGCCCCAGAAGGCAAAAAACATCGTCACCTCCACACCGATATCCCGCGCGCTGTTCGCCAGAATCAGCCCGGCCATTGCTTTGTCGTAATCCCCGCTGAACATCAGCAGATTCATTCTTTTTTGCGCCATTACGGTCCAGCCTCCATCGTTGATGATTTGGATAAAGCTGGTATTAGTATGGTTCCGGGAAGGCAGCCTATCCTCGGTTCACAAATCGCTCAAAAATGGCGGTTGTCCATGCGCGTTCATCCGCGGGCTGACCGAGGGTCCTTGATTTCATGGGTACCTTTTAGGTACCCTTTCT
>NZ_GG695971.1:221342-239525 GCF_000159955.1 Paenibacillus sp. oral taxon 786 str. D14
TGATTTAAGAACGTCCTTCTGCAACAAAACAGGCGGGATGTCGTCTTACATTTTGAGGTGATGCGGATTGAGGAAATACGCGTTAGGTTTGACCGTGATGCTATTGGCGCTCCTGCTTGTCGGATGCGGCACCTTCGATCCGGTGAACAAAGCGATCAATAAGCTGAGACCGGCCGTACCCGAAGATCCAGCGCAGGATGCGGAAGGTCCTTTTACCGTAGAGTTGTCTGTTCCGAAGCGTGCTGGGATAGACGAGACCTTTACGTTAATCGCCAGCCTGCATAATTTGTCCAAAACCGAATATGAGCTGATGAGTCGCCCTCGGGTGTTCCATTACCTGATCGTGGACAGCTTGGGCAACCGGGTGAACACGATCACCCAGGTGGACAGTGCGGTGGTTCGCAGCATGGGGGGAGAAACGGATATTAACGAGTTTTTCGAGACCCGGATCGATCGGATCGGAACGTATGAAATATATGCGGTCGCCGAATTTTCGATCAAAGAGAATGGAAAATACAAGAGTCTCACCTATGAGACCGAGCATCATTACATCGAAATCGGTCCCTACAGCTGACAAAGAGCAGACCCGAAGGATCCAGCGGATCCACGGTATCTGCTCTTTTTTGGTAGGCTTAGAAATCAAAGTTGTCGGGGTCCGGACCCACGCGAAGGTTCTCGTTAAGCGCGCTGATCCGTGCCATATCCTCTTCCGTCAACGCGAAATTAAACACGTCTGCGTTCTCGGCAATCCGATCCGGCTTGGTCGATTTCGGAATCGTTACCACGCCGTTCTGTAAATCCCAGCGAAGGATGATTTGGGCGACCGATTTTCCATATTTACGGGCAAGCTCTTGTAACACAGGATGATCCAGCAGTTGCCCTTGCATGAGCGGGGACCATGCCTCCATTTGAATGCCGTGTTCGCGGCAGAAGGCTTGCACTTCCTGCTGCGTCAGACGAGGATGGTATTCGACCTGATTGACCATCGGCACGATTTCCGCGTCTTCCATCAAGTCCTTCAGATGGTGAACTTGGAAGTTGCTGACGCCGATCGCCTTGACCTTTCCGGCTTGGTAGAGCGTTTCTAACGCACGCCAAGCTTCTTTATATTTACCGGCGACGGGCCAGTGAATCAGATACAGGTCCAGATAGTCTAGTCCCAGCTTCTGCAGGCTGGTTTCATAAGCAGCGAGCGTCTCTCCGTATCCGAGGTCGGCGTTCCATACCTTCGAAGTGACAAACAGCGCTTCACGCGGGATACCGGCTTCCTGCAAGCCTTCGCGGATGCCTTGTCCGACGCCTTTTTCATTCGCGTAGATTGCTGCGGTATCGATGCTGCGGTAGCCGTGGGTAATTGCGAACTTCACCGCGTCTACCAGCTCCTGTCCTTCCTCGACCTTGAATACGCCAAGGCCAAACCAAGGCATCTTCACTCCGTTGTGCAGGGTGGTGGTATCTTGTAAATGGGTGATCATAACAAAATGCGCCTCCTATTAATTTTCATGTTGGTTTAGTGATGAAATAGATGATTAGTTATGTTGAAGCGATGGTTGTGAAATGACCGTCTCCTGCCGGTCTTTTCTTTCCAGAGCACGGCTCCAGCCCGTGAGAAGTACGGCAGCTGCGACCATCAGTGCGCCAATCCACGAGGTATGGATCAGACCCAACGAATCGGTGATGACCCCGCCCAGGTAAGACCCCAGGGCAATCCCGGCGTTAAAGGCCGCGATGTTGATCGCGGAGGCCACGTCGACGGCGGACGGGACAAACCGCTCTGCCAGCATCACGACGTAAACCTGCAGCCCCGGAACGTTCATGAAGGCCAGCAGTCCCATGAGGAAAATGGTCACCAAGCCGGCGACTTTGAACGGAGCCGTGAACAGCAAGGCCAGCAGGATCAGCGCCTGTACGATAAACATATAGAACAAGGCCCGAATTGGCTGACGATTGGACAACTTGCCGCCCACCATGTTGCCGATGGCAATCGCGATGCCGTAGACCAGCAAGATGACGGCGACCGCGCTTTCCTTGAAGCCTGTAATTTCAAGAAGGATCGGCGATAAGTAGGTATAAACGACAAAGGTGCCTCCATACCCGAGGGCCGTGATCAGGAACAATAGCAGCAGCCGTCCGTTCGTCACCAGCTTCACCTGGTCACGGAACGCGGTTCGCCCCCCTTTCCGCAAGCCGGATGGCACCAGCAGGCTGTTGGAGATAAAGCCAATGAGCCCCACGACGACGATCAGGATAAAGGCGGCGCGCCAGCCGAACTGTTGACCGATGAAGGTGCCAAGCGGCACGCCGGTGACCGTCGCAACGGTCAAGCCGGTGAACATGATGGAAATCGCGCTGGCCCGGCGGTGTTCCGGCACTAAGTCAGCGGCAATCGTTGAACCGATCGACATAAACACGCCGTGTGAAAAAGCAGAGATCACCCTTGCCGCGAGCAGCATGACAATGCTAGTTGCCGCCGCAGCCAAGGCATTGCCGATCATGAAGACGACCATGATCCACAGCAGCAGTGTTTTGCGCGACATTCGTGCGGTTAGCGACGTGAGTACCGGTGCTCCAAAAGTGACGCCTAACGCATATAAGGAAACCGTCAGCCCTGCGGTGGTCGTAGAAATGTGCAGGTCCTCGGCGATCAAAGGCAGCAGACCGACGCTGATAAATTCGGTTGTCCCGATGGCAAAGGCACTAATGGCCAAGGCGAGCAGCGCCAAGGTGCTTCTTTGATGATTCATGAGTCAATCTACCTCCCAAAAGATAATGGTTTGCAGGTTCGCCGCTGATCTGCCGGGGAATGATGCAGAAGCGAGCGACAAATGCTATTATGGGAGATAGGGTAGTTTTTGAGAAGTACGCACTTTGAAGTAATATAGGAACCTAAAAGTAATGTAGGTACTTTTTTGTGCCTATTAAAAAGAAGGAGCAATCTCAATGAAAGAGAAGAAATATAATATCTCCGTAGAAGCGACGCTTGAGGTGATCGGCGGGAAGTGGAAATGCGTGATCCTGTGCCACTTGACGCACGGTCGGAAACGAACCAGTGAATTAAAACGCCTGATGCCCGACATCACTCAGAAAATGTTGACCCAACAGCTTCGCGAACTGGAGGCCGACGGCGTTATTCGCCGGATCGTCTACCAGGAGGTCCCGCCTCGGGTCGAGTATGAGCTAAGCGAATACGGGGAGAGCTTACGGGGAATTTTGGATGCGCTGTGCGCCTGGGGAGAACAGCATATCCACAAGGTGTATGGCAGCTATGATGTTCTGGAAGAGAACGTGCTGAATGAACATTTGAAATCGTAAGGTCTCTTCGGTTATGCTGTCCATGAAAAGGAGCGATGATCGATGAAACCTATCACGGTATTGATTGCGGACGATGAGCCGGAAATCGCCGACTTGATCGAGCTGCACCTGGCCCGGGAAGGATACCGCTGCATCAAAGCGTCCAACGGGCAGGAGGCGCTGGATGTCATCCAGACGCAATCCGTGGATCTTGCGATCTTGGACATTATGATGCCGAAGATCGATGGGTATGAAGTGACCCGGCAAATCCGGGAGAAGCACCATCTGCCGATCATTTTCTTAAGTGCAAAAGCAACCGATCTGGATAAAATCACCGGCCTGGTACGCGGGGCGGACGATTATATGACGAAGCCGTTTAATCCGATGGAGCTGGTGGCCCGGGTGAACGCCCAACTGCGGCGCTTTATCCAGCTGAACCCGTCGGTTGCCGGTCCCACGGATGAGCCGGTGCTGGAGGCCGGAGGGCTTGTGATCCATCCCGAGCACCGGACAGTGTTCCTCTACGGCGAACCGGTAGAGCTGACGCCGAAAGAGTTTGATATCTTGGTCCTGCTGGCCAATCATCCGAAGAAGGTGTTCAGTTCGGAGCATATTTTTGAGAAGGTCTGGGGCGAGGCTTATTATGAAGGCGGGAATACGGTCATGGTGCATATCCGAAGCTTGCGCAAGAAGCTGGGGGAAGACCGGCACAAGAACAAGCTGATCAAAACCGTCTGGGGAGTAGGGTACACGTTCAATGGATAATCACTCCGACAAACCGAAATTTCGCAGCTTTCGCTTCCAAATGATCCGGTTGTTCGGGCTGAGCATGATATTGTCTGCAGGGACAACCTTTCTGACTTATCTGGCGCTGCGGGAGTATTATCATACGCTGCTGCGTGAAGACCCGTTGTATAACGTCCGCCGGATGATGCGTGAGATCGGTGACATCAACGTGTTTCTAATTATCTTTATCCCGCTCTCGTTCTTATACTTCTATTTGCTGACTCGGCGTTATGTCGCGTATTTCCGGGAAATTTCCCGGGGAATCAATCAACTGGCGGGAGGAGACTTCACCCATCGGGTTCATATTCCTTCCGGCGACGAGTTCGGAGAGATTGCACGGGACATCAATTTGGCCAGCGAGAAGCTGCAGCAAGCCGTGGAACGGGGCGACTTTGCCGAGAACAGCAAGGAGCAACTTGTGCTGAACCTGGCCCATGATCTTCGAACCCCGCTAACTTCTGTGATTGGATATCTGGATTTCATCCTGCAAGGGAAAGACCTCACCGCCGAGCAGATGAAGCATTACACCACGATCGCCTACACCAAATCGCAGCGTCTGGAGAAGCTGATCGACGAGTTGTTCGAAGTTACGCGAATGAATTACGGTAAGCTGAACATCCATCGCCGGCCGCTTGATTTGAGCGAGCTGCTGAGTCAATTAACCGAAGAGATGTACCCCGTGTTTGAAAAAAATGAGCTGACCGTTCGCCTAAAAACCGAACCGCAGCTGATGATCTCCGGCGATGGCGATCTGCTTGCCCGCGTCTTTGAGAACTTGCTGTCCAATGCCGTTCGTTACGGCAAAGACGGGGAGTACGTTGACGTCCATGGGAAGATGGACGGGGAAGAGGTTGTCGTGCGCGTGACCAACTACGGGGACTTCATTCCGCCGGACGAGCTGCCGCATGTGTTTGATATGTTCTTCACCGGCGATCGTGCGCGTACGTATCAGGAAGGCAGCACCGGTCTTGGCCTGTTTATCGCCAAAAATATCGTGGAGCAGCACGAAGGCACCATCTCGGTGCAAAGCGATCTGATTCGGACCGAGTTTGAAGTGAGGTTGCCAAAGCTTAGAAACTTATGAGTTGAAATCCTGTCTCGTTGTGAGGCGGGATTTTTTGTCGTTAGGGCCTCCGTAGGGCACCTATGCCAGCCGCCTTCCCTTGATGATTATCCCGTTGCCTCAGAAAGTGCGCATCTCATTACCAGTCACCAGGTAACCTTATCTTGCCCTCCCTTGATCTCCTCATTTTTCCGCTGAACGAAAGGGATAATCATGCAAAGAGGCGCGAGAAGGACCCCTTGGGGAGACGACACACAGTATACGAAAAATAATTTCCTTGATCACGGAGCTCCGTCGCGGAACGTTGACCTTGGCGGTGCTAAGCCAGTTGCGAACGCCGCAATACGGGTATTCGCTCGTTCAACGGCTGGATCAATCCGGGATCACCATTGATCAAAGCACATTGTATCCGCTGCTGCGCCGGCTGGAGAAGCAGGAACTTACTCACCGGCTGCCGGAACGGAGCCGGGAGGACATCGCGCTGGAGCTGCGCTCCACGATTGAGGATATGCTGGCGGAGGAACCCAGCGAAGCCGAAGTGAAGGAGGCGCTGACTCAATTGGGCGATCCGGCCGTGTTGGCCGCTCAGTATCGGGACCAACCAACGTTTTTGATCGGGCCTCGCTTCTATGAAACTTATGTTCAGGTCTTGAAAATGATTGTCCCGATCGTGGTCGTAATTACCCTCCTTTCGCTGATTGCCAACCAAATCATTACGTATTCTGGTGAAGTCGTTCCGGCGGAGGCCGCGGCGGTCCTGCTCAGCAAAGCTATCGGGACGGTGTTTAGCACGGGGGTGCAGACCGTATTTTGGATTATCCTGGCGTTTGTCATTCTGGAACGGACGGGAACCGGCAATGAACTGCCGCTGAACGGCAAGTTCAAAGCTTGGACGCCGGATGATTTGAAGGATACCCGATATGTCCCTGCGAAGAAAGTGATCAAGAAAAGCGAGGTATTCGCCAGCCTCATGTGGACGGCGATATGGGGAAGCGTCTATTTTAACGCAGATCGGTTGATTGGCGTATATGAGAAAGGCCGAAACGGCATAGAAATGACGACTCCGATCTTTAATCAGGAGGTACTGCTTTCGTATTGGCCGTTTATCGCGGTGGTTCTTGCGCTGGATGTTGCTCTGGCGATCTACAAATGGATCGTTGCCCAATGGAACGTGAAGATCGCGTTCCTGAACGTGGCCAACCACGTCCTTTCGTTGGTGGTGTTCGGCACCATCATCGGAAATGCAGAGCTGCTGTCCCCCGGTTTTATCGCGAAGTTGGAGGATATTTTCGGATTGGGAGTTTCCGGCTTCAACTCCGGATGGATCATGTGGGTGGTGTTGTTTGCTTACATGTTGTTCGCAGCCTTGGACAGTTACTAAGGGTTCCAGAAAGCTAACCTTTCCAAACCGGCAAAATAAACAATCGTCAAAAAATCCCCACTCTCTTGGTGAAAGAGGGTGGGGATTTTCGTTTAGAAGCTCACTTAGGCGGTCGTTTTCCGGGACCGGTACAGCAGCAAGCCCATCAGAATCGCGAAATACAGGAATAGGGCGCCAAAGGTGTACAGGTACATCACCGGTTGATTTTGCAGATACCCGACGATGGGGATGTTCAAAATCAGCAGCAGTGGAAATCCGAACATAATTGCGGACGCGCTGCCCATGACCAAGTTGTCCGTCGTATTCGACTGAAATTTCGGATCGACGGCTTTGACGAGCGCAAGCCCGGTAGAAATCGTTCCGGTCAGCATCCCGTAAAAACCGAGAACGTTTGGCAATTTGTCCTCCGGCAACACCCGCGGCACTAACCAAACCATAAACCATACCGTTACTAACCCGCCGACTGTCGTTAGGATGAGTACCGGCGTCAAGTATTGCTTCAACGCGTAGATCGAGATCGCAGCGATCGAGGCGGCGATCATGTAATCGAAGGAAAATCCGGAGATCCGCTGCAACAGGTAGTTGTTCGGGGAATGCTCCAACTGGAAGCCCGCTTGCTTCCAACGGTTGAGAATCCACCGGAACAACATGGCGTACAGGCTGCCGATGAGGAAGTGGAAGCCAATCAGCAGTTGGGCCAATGTTTCCCCATAGGTCCCGAGTGGAGTCAGCACCGCCTCCAGTCCACGTAACGTCAAGTAAGTGACCAGGTAAATAAAGCCGATCAGCGCGATTTGGTAGGTCAGCTTGTCGATCGCGTCACTGAGCGGAATTTCGCCTTCTTCTGATTTTTCCGTGACCTCGGTGCGTTCTTTGAGTGGGCGGGATGCCGCCTGTTTAAATTTCGGATGGCGGATCAGGAAGTTCATCAGAATGATTCCGGGAATCACGGCCCAGATGAAGCCGAACCCGGCAATGGTTAGGCCGAGGTTCCCGCCGCCTTCAAGCCCCAAAGCCTCCCAACGGCTGCCGATCGAATAGGCTTGTCCCGGACCTTGTCCATACCCGAGAGGGAGCAGCAAGCCGATGCCTGGGAACATGTCGGGAACTTGTTGGTGTAGAAAAAAAGAACGGCCAGGGGGGCCGTTCTTGGGGTGGGGCTTTGAAAGATTAGCCTTCAAGAGGCTCGGAATCAATAAATTCGACGGGGAGACGCCGCTCCTCACCCACTGGAAGGCATAATCGGCAATCTCAAATTTTCCGTCTCCTTTTCCGTTAATGATCCCCTTGTTGACCAGCTCCATAATGGCATCTTTCGCATAGGAACCGTCAATGTCCGACATTTGAGTTGCTGCATGCAATCAAATTTTGAACTATTGATTTGGGAACATAATAAAGCCCTTGCTGCCAAAGACAGAAGGGCCAAAAGGGAAGTATAGCAGGATGAGGTATCCACTTACGCGGCGTCACCGGAAATCCGGCGGAATGCGCCGGGACACACCGGTGGCAATGGCCGCGTTGATGACGGCTTTGCGCACGAGCGGGACGACCTGATCATTAAAAATACTCGGGATGATATACTGCTCGTTCCGCTCCTCGTCAGTAACGGCGGAGGCGATGGCTTGTGCTGCGGCCAGCTTCATCGCTTCGTTGACCACGCGGGCCCGACAATCGAGAGCGCCGCGGAAGACGCCGGGGAACACAAGCACGTTGTTGATCTGGTTCGGATAGTCGCTTCGGCCGGTCGCGAAGACAGCTGCGTGAGCCAGCCCTACCTCCGGATCAACCTCCGGGTGCGGGTTGGCGAGGGCAAACACGATCGGCTGCTCGTTCATCGTCCGCAAATGTTCACCGGTCAGCAGATTCCCCGCAGAGACGCCGATGAACACGTCAGCACCAGGCAGGACATCTTGCAGCGAGCCGGGCTGACTTTCCACCTGCGGCTGCTCCGTGAGCCACTGCCACATCGGGTGGCTGTACGTTCCACCGCGGACAATCGCTCCCTCCTTGTCCACCGGCACAAGCTTAGTTACGCCTGCGGACAGCAGCATTTTGCAAATGGAGACACCCGCTGCCCCAACACCGCTTACCACGACCCGCACCTCGGACATCGATTTGCCGACGACCTTCAGCGCGTTAATTAACCCGGCGATCACGACCACCGCTGTTCCGTGCTGATCGTCATGGAAGACCGGGATGTCCAGTTCCTCCGCCAGCCGCTGCTCAATTTCGAAGCACCGGGGGGAGCTGATGTCCTCCAGATTGATGCCGCCAAAAATCGGACTGATCGCTTTAACGGTACGAATGATTTCTTCCGTATCGCTCGTATCCAGGCAGAGCGGAAAAGCATCAACCCCGGCCAGCTGCTTAAACAGCATCGCCTTGCCTTCCATCACCGGCGCCGCGGCGTACGGACCGATATCGCCAAGCCCCAACACGGCGGTTCCGTCCGTGATGACCGCCACAGTGTTGCGTTTAATCGTCAGCGAAAACGCCTTGTTTCGACTTTCGTGGATCGCCGTGCAGATTTTGGCGACCCCTGGCGTATACACCTGCGACAGATCGTCGCGGTTGCGAATTGGCATCGTTGGCTCGATGGCGATTTTACCGCCGAGATGCATGAGAAACGTGCGATCGGAGACGTTGATCAGCCGGACACCATGCAGCTTGCGAAGCGCCTTGACGAACGCCGTTTCGTCTTGGTCGCCCGTATCGACGGTAATGTCGCGTACCGAAGATCCTTTAGCCGAGGAGATCACGTCGATCGACGTAATGTCGCCTCCGGCACCGCTCACCGCAGCAGCGACATCGCCGAAGCTGGCCTTCTTATGGTCGAGCTCCAATCGGATAATAATTAACGTACGTGCCATAACTTAAATCCACCCCCGCCATTTTACCGCCTCGGTCATTCGCTTCAGCCCCACGATATATGCGGCAAGACGCATGTTCACCCGGCGTGTCACCGAAGTCTGATAAACCTTGTGAAAAGCGTCCACCAACAGCTGCTCCAGCTTCGCGTTCACTTCCTCCAGCGGCCAGTAGTAACCCTGATTGTTTTGCACCCACTCAAAATAGGATACGACCACGCCACCCGCACTCGCTAGGACATCCGGCACAATCAGAACCCCGCGCTTGGACAAAATTTCCGTTGCTGCATACGTCGTTGGACCGTTGGCCGCTTCGACGATCAGCTTAGCTTGGATGTGCGGCGCGTTTTCCTCGGTGAGTTGGTTTTCGATCGCAGCCGGCACGAGGATATCGCATTCCTTCACAAGCAGTTCCTGATTTGTGATCCGGTTGGAGTAGAGGTGGGTCACCGCGCCAAAAGAATCCCGCCGATCCAACAGCTCGAGGATATCGAGCCCGTTTGGATCGTACAGCGCGCCGCGCGCATCCGCAATGCCAACGATGATGGCCCCGGCGTCATGCAGAAACTTCGCCAGGTAGCTGCCGGCATTGCCAAAGCCTTGGATGATGACCCGCGAGCCTTCCACCGCCATGCCGGCCATCTTTGCGGCCTCCTTCAGCACGATCGTGACGCCAAGGGCTGTCGACGATTCCCGTCCGTAGGAGCCGCCGAGCACCAGCGGTTTGCCGGTGATGAAGCTGGGCGAATCGAATTCGCGGATCCGGCTGTACTCGTCCATCATCCAGGCCATCACCTGCGAATTGGTGTACACGTCAGGCGCCGGGATATCCTTGGTCGGCCCAACCAATTGGCTGATCGCCCGGACGTACCCGCGGCTTAAGGCTTCCAGCTCGCGCATCGACATCGTCCGCGGGTCGCAGGCGATTCCGCCTTTACCGCCGCCGTAGGGCAGCGACACGATGCCGCATTTGATGATCATCCACATCGACAAGGCCTTCACTTCCTCCGCCGTCACGTCGGGGTGGAACCGCACGCCGCCTTTGGTCGGCCCGACCGCGTCATTGTGCTGAGCGCGGTAACCGGTAAAGACCTGGACCGAGCCGTCGTCCATCTTCACCGGAATCCGTACGGTCAGCATCCGCAGCGGCTCCTTGAGCAGGTCAAACATCGCCGGCGGCTCGTTCATCGTCTGGAGCGCCATGCGAATGACCTGTTGGGTGCTGGTCAAAACGTCCATATTTTCCGAAAGTGTTCGTTTCCCGTTCATAATCATGGGTTACCCTTCTTCCGTCCGTATTGGAGAAATATTTGAAGTCTGCTAAGTTCGCTGCCGCAGCTCTAACGCTTGCCACAAACCTTATTGCAGCAAAAATCGCCTATTTGCGAATCTAACGCTGATCACGGAGCTTATTTCACCATTTTTCGGGTGAATTGAGGTGTTTTTGCCCAAATAGCGTGGCTCAGCGTCGTTAGAATTTTTGACATGCCGTTTTTGCAACAATAGCGTTCTGTATCAGCGTTAGAGCAGGGAGCACCGGCCTCGCGATCAACGAGCAAATGACCAAACGAGCTAGAGAGCAAGAGACCAAACAACCAAGCGAGCAAGCGAACAAGAGAGAAAATTATCGCGAGCAAAAGAACAAGAGAGTAAGAGATCGCGAACAAGAGAGCAAAAGAGCATCCAGCAATCGTCATCGCCTACAACTTCCGGGAAGTCAGCTTGGCTTGGGTGAACAGCAGCAGGTAGTCATAGCCGCCGGCTTTCGAGTCGGTTCCCGACATATTAAAGCCGCCAAACGGGTGGGCGCCGACCAACGCCCCGGTGCATTTGCGGTTCACGTACAGATTGCCGCAGTGCATTGTTTCCAGCGCTTCGCTGATGCGATCCTCATCCCGGGAAAAGAACGACCCCGTCAGCCCAAACTCAGTATCGTTGTACAACGCGATCGCTTCTCGCCAATCCTTCGCTTTGCCGATCGCCAGCACCGGCCCAAAAATCTCCTCCTGCATAATCCGCGCCTTCCCATCAACGCCGGCGAACACGGTGGGTTCGATATAATAGCCGTTGCCTTCGGCTTGCTGTCCGCCGGTAAGGAGCTGCCCTTCCTGTTTGCCGACCTCAATGTAATCGAGGATTTTGCGGAAAGAAGCCTCGTCGATCACCGGTCCAACCGCTTTATTGTGCTCGGGGAGGCCAATCTCCAGCTGCTTCGTCAAAGACACGACTTTCTCCACCACTTCGTCGTAGACGGACTCTACGATGAAAGCGCGGGATCCGGCGGAGCATTTTTGTCCCTGGAACCCAAAAGCTGAGGTCACGATGGCCTGAGCAGCCGCATCCAGATCTGCAGTTTCATCAACGACGATGCCGTCCTTGCCGCCCATTTCGGCGACCAGCCGCTTGATCCAGATCTGCCCGGGTGCCGTATCGGCTGCCAACTTGCTGATGCGCAGTCCGACCTCCTTCGAGCCGGTGAAGCTGATGAACCGGGTTTTCGGGTGCGTGGTCAGATAATCGCCAACCTCAGAGCCGCTGCCGGGGATGAAGTTCAGCACTCCGGCCGGCAAGTCAACCTCCTCCATCAGCGCAGCGAACTTGTAGGCGATGACCGGGGTGTTGGAGGCGGGCTTGAGCAGCACGGTGTTGCCAGCCACAATCGCCGCCGAGGTCATGCCCACGCAGATCGCCAGCGGGAAATTCCATGGCGGAATGATGACACCAACGCCGAGCGGGATGTAGGTCAGCCGGTTTTGCTCCCCCGGGACTGGCGTCAGCGGCATCGTTTCGTTGATCTCGCTCAGGCGGATCATTTCCCGTGCGTAAAAATTCAGAAAATCGATCGCCTCCGCCGTATCGGCGTCCGCTTCAGCGTAGTTCTTGCCGGCTTCGAGCACCATCAGGGCGGAGAACTCATGCTTCCGTTCGGTCATGAGCTTGGCGGCTTTCAGCAGGTACTGTGCGCGTTCGCGGGGCGGCACCTTTTTCCACGATTCAAACGCCGTAAGTGCAGCCTGCATCGCTTTCTCGGCCAGCTCCTGATCGGCTTTGCTGACCCAACCCATCGTTTCATCGAGATTGCCGGGGTTGATTGAACGGATTTTGGCCTCCGTAAAAATCTTCTCACCGCCGATCTGCAGCGGAATCTCCCGTCCCAGCTCCGATTTCACTTGGGAAATCGCGGCTTCCATGGCCTGGCGGGCCGATTCCTGACTAAAGTCGGTAAACGGTTCGTTGCGGAAAGCTTCCAGTTTTGCGGTTGTGCTCATAGGGGCGCGCTCCTTACGAATAAGATTTTGGATATTTACTTAAATAAGTTCTTTAAGACAAACCATACATTGGCGGGACGCTCCGCGAGGCGGCGCATAAAGTAGCCAAACCAATCGCTGCCAAACGGGACGTACACCCGAACCTTGTAACCTTCGCGAACGAGCGCAAGCTGTAAATCTTCGCGAATGCCATATAACATTTGAAATTCGTAGCGGTCCGGCGGAATGGCTAAATCTTGAATTGTTTTCTTAGCGTAGTCGATAATCTGGGAGTCATGGGTTGCTATGGCGGCATAACCGCCGTTCATCAGGTGGGTAGAGATGAGGCGTTTGAAATTTTCGTCGACGTCCGGCTTGGCCGGGTATGCGACTTTCGGCGATTCCTTGTAAGCTCCCTTCACGAGGCGAAGGTTCGGCTTAAGGGGCTTCAGATCCTCGACGTCTTCCAGGGAGCGATAAAGGTAAGCTTGGATGACGATGCCAACGTTGTCGGTTTGTTCGCGCAGTTGCTTGTAGATCGAGATGGTTTTTTCACAGTGGGCAAAATCCTCCATGTCGATGCGCACAAACAATCCGTACATTCGGGCCCGGTTCAGGATCGTGGTCAGGTTACGTAAGCAGATTTCGTCGCTAATCCCAAGCCCCAGCGAAGTGAGCTTCAGCGAGAGATTGGCTTCGACTCCGGCTTCGTTGATGGCGTCCAGCGTCTTGAGGCACATCCGCATGGATAGTTCTGCTTCGGCTTCCGTGGACACGAACTCGCCAAGATGATCGAGGGTGGCTACCCGACCAGTCGCATTTAATGCGCGTACAGCTTCAATTGCACCATCAATGGTTTCTCCGGCCACAAACCGACCGGCACCAAAGCGCAGTCCGTATCGGCGGGCCATACGTCCCACGGATTGGCTTTTGGCGAAGGATTGAAACAGGGTGCGGAGTAACGCGTCCATAGGCATCCATCCTTTTCCATTTCTCATATACAATATTTTAGATTTTTGAACAATATAAGTTGAAAAAATAAACAAAAAAATTTTAAATTCAAGAAAAAATGTTCAATATTGAACAGTTCCAGGCTGAGTGAAGGTCCAATCTTTATGACGGGAATATTGAACCTCGCCTGCTTTCGTGTTAGATTTACAAGTAAAATTTCATTACGCGTGAGGTAATTATGTTTAATCATGAACGGATATCCTTCCGGCAGGACTTGACCCGTTTCAAACCGGAAGAAAATACAAGTGCATTACTTGCAGCGTTACAGGGCGGTCAGGCGGCGGCAGTCGAGCTGGACGGAGCGTTGTATCTGTTGACGCCGGATGATGCCGGGCGGCTTGAAGCTTTTGGCGAAGGGAGTATCGGCAAAGGACTGCGGCTTGACGGGATGAAGTTTGTCGTTTCGGTTGTGTTCAAGGAGTCGGAGCTGGCGCTTCCGATCAGCGAACTGGCATCCCGATGGTCCGGCGCAGATACGAGCGGGCGGCCGGCGTTGGTGGTCAATGATGGACAGGAGCCCGTTGGGTATCTTCCGATGATTGACCTGCTTAAAATAGCGGCGGACCGGCAGCAGCGGGCGGAGGCGTATTTTGACGCCCTGCTGGAGACGGTCAGTGATGCGGTAACGGTCGTGGACCGCAACGGTACGGTGATCGGCTGGAACACGGTGGCGGAAGAAGTGTACGGGATCGCCAAAGCGGACATCGTTGGCCGCACGATCGGTGAGCATTTTGATCCCGACGCATTGGTTGTGCTGGGGATTCTGGATGAAGGCCGGCGGCTGCGCGGGGCCTACCATCGTCCGCGGGAAGGCACGCATGTGCTGATCAATGCGTCGCCGATCGTGGAGCCGGGCGGGGGGATTATCGGCGGCGTGGCGACCGAGCAGGATATTACGCATCTCGTGAAGCTGAACGACGAATTGACGGTAGCGACGTCCCGTCTGTTGACCCAGCGGATCGGCGACGAGGATCCGTTTGGCTTAATCAGCGGGCGTGGCGAAAGCATGGGCAAAGTGATCAAACTGGCCAAAAAGCTGGCCGAAACCGACTCCACCGTGCTCCTGATCGGGGAGACTGGAGCGGGCAAGGAGCAGCTGGCCAGGGTGATCCATCGCGCCGGCGCGCGGCCGGAGGGGCCGTTCCTGTCGCTGAGCTGCGGGGCCGTCCCGGCGGGATTGGCCGAAGCGGAGCTGTTTGGCTATCAAGGCGGCGCCTTCTCGGGACAGCCGTCGGGTCAGGCTGGTCGGCTGGAGGCGGCGGACGGCGGCTCGATTTTTTTGAATGAGATTGAGTGTTTACCTTTAGACGTACAGGAGAAGTTAGCTCATTACATCAAGCACCGGACGATCACGCGGATTGGGGCCGCGGAAGCCGTGCCGGTATCAGTGCGAATCTTCGCCGGCACCAGCCAGGATCTGGGCCAGCTCGTGCGGGAGGGCAAATTCCGTGCGGATTTGTATTACGCGCTGAACGTGGTGTCGCTGAAGGTGCCGCCGCTGCGTGAGCGTCGGGAGGACCTGGGGCCGTTGGTGCAAATGTATTTGCGCGTGTATTCGTTGCAGTATCAGAAGCCGCTGCCGGCCGTTTCGCCGGAGGTGATGCTGGCGTTTGCGAATTACGACTGGCCGGGAAACGTAAGCGAGCTGCGGGCGGTGATCGAGCGCTGTGTGATTTTAAGCGAGAACGAGCAAATCACGCTGGAGCACTTGCCGGAGGTGTTGCAGCAGCGGCAAGCTCAGCTGGAGTTCGCAGCGGCGGACTCTGCGGTGGGCATGCCGGTTGGCAGCGGAGCCGTTGCCGGTTCCGACTTCGGGCGGGGAACGAAGCTGTCCTCTGTGGAACAGGCGGATCGTCTTGACAAGATGCTGCGTCCGCGCATCACCCCCGAAGAGGAAATGGAGCTGATGAAGGAAGCGCTGGAGCGAACAGCGGGGAATAAGAGCAATGCAGCCAAGCTGCTGGGCATTTCCCGGGGTACGCTTTATAAAAAGATTCGGGATTATAATTTGGTATAATCCATTTTTAAGAACAGGCGGGGCCTTTGTGTTTATCACAAAGGCCCTGTTGCTTTGAGTGACTAATGTTCCTCCAAAAAGGGTATTCCTCGTTTAGTAAACATTCCCTCAATACTCTGTACATGGTAATATTACCTAGGAATATTATACTAAATGGGGGATTGGATCAATGAAAAAGAAAGTGTTACTCAGTTCTTTTTTACTATTATTTGTTTTGTCTAGCACTGTAGCTAATGCACATCCAGGTCGAACGGATGCTAATGGCGGTCATACGTGTCGGACAAATTGCGCAAAATGGGGATTAACAACGGGCGAATATCATTACCATAATGGGGGAAGCTCTTCTTCTAGTTCTAGTAAGAAATCCTCTTCTTCCTCCTCATCCTCTAAAAGTTCTACCAAACACTCTTCCAAAGGTTCCTCTGCCCCCAAATCGACAGAGCCAACCTATAAGAAATCTAAACTGACTGTATTTATTAATGGGGAGAAAGCAAATTTTAATAGTGATTTAATCATTTATCAAAATACAAACATGGTTCCTCTGCGTGAAATTTCTGATCTACTAGGTGCAACCTTTAATTATGATGCCAAAAGTGGTGTCATTACTGTAAGTAAAAATTCTAATAAGGTCACATTTACAATAGGAAGCAAAAAAAAGTGTATTACAATGGGGAAGCTGAAACGATTAATGTGGCTCCAATGATTGTCAAAGGAGTCACTTATGTACCGTTGCAAAGCCTTGTTAAAGGTCTTGAAGCGAGCTTAAAGGCGGATAATTCTAATAAACTTAGTATCACAATTAAGTAACATGTAAAGTAGCCATGAATCGGTTGCTCTATACCTCGACATGGGCCGAACCCTTGCTTGGGCTCCTGCATAGCATATAGCACACTTGCAGGAAGAGGGGCGTGACTCCATGATAGGGATAGAGTTGTCGGCGATTCACTATGTGTATCTGGCGTTTATCGTCTTCATCATGGCGTTGTTGATCAAGCGGCGCGATACGACGATGATTTGTGTGGCGGGGATTTTTACGTTGGGTCTGCTTGCGACACAAACGCTCAGCGGCTCGGTTTCGGGCATCTTTAATTCGTTTATTTATGCGACCAAGGAGCTAATGGGGACGATCATGATCATCTCGATCATCGTGGCAATGAGTCGGGTGCTGATCCGCACGGGCATCAATGAAACGATGGTGTCTCCTTTGACGCGGTTTATTCGCACGCCATCGATGGCGTATTGGGGTATCGGGATTATCATGCTGGTGACTTCGCTGTTTTTCTGGCCCTCGCCTGCGGTTGCGTTGATCGGCGCCGTTTTGCTGCCCGTAGCGATTCGCGTTGGGCTTCCGGCGTTGGGGGCGGCGATGGCGATGAATTTGTTTGGGCATGGCATCGCCTTGTCCGGCGACTATATCATCCAGGGAGCGCCGAAGCTGACGGCGGACGCCGCGGGCCTGCCCGTCTCCAGCGTGATGTCGGCCAGCGTGCCGCTGGTTCTCGTCATGGGCCTGGTGAGCACGGTGACCGCTTTTTGGATGATGCGCCGTGATCAGCGGAACGGCACGTGGCGCGACGGCCTGGTGGCCGGAAAAGGCACAGGTGGTGTGCTTAGCGAGGATCGTCCGACGAGCAAAGAGGATTGCGCAGCCATTTCCCCTCAAGCGAAAAAATGGCTGGCCCTCCTGATCCCGCTGCTGTTCGCCGCCGACGTCGTTGCCATGTTCCTGCTGAAATTGCAAGGCGGCGATGCGACGGCGCTGGTTGGCGGCACGGCGGTGCTGATCCTGATCGGCGTGACGCTGCTGGCACACCGGAACCGGGGCCTGGAGAAGGTCACTTCGTATTTGATCGAAGGGTTGACCTTCGGCTTTAAGGTGTTTGGCCCCGTGATCCCGATCGCCGCGTTCTTTTATCTTGGCGACGCGGCGTTTCAGGAGCTGTTCGGGCAGGTGCTGCCCGAAACGTCACATGGGATCGTGAACGACCTCGGCGTGGCATTGGCCGACGTCGTTCCGCTGAACGGCATCATCGGCGCCGTGACCCTCGCCGTTACCGGAGCGATCACCGGCCTGGACGGCTCCGGCTTCTCGGGCATATCGCTGGCCGGCTCGATCGCCCAGCTGTTTGGCACCGCCATCGGCTCCGGCACGGCCGTGTTGACGGCGCTGGGGCAGGTCGCCGCCATTTGGGTCGGCGGCGGCACGCTGATCCCGTGGGCGCTCATCCCGGCCGCCGCTATCTGCGGCGTGAGTCCGTTCGAGCTGGCCCGCCGCAACCTCAAGCCGGTGCTCATCGGCCTCGCCGTGACCACCGTGGTGGCGATGTTCCTGGTGTAACACCAGGGAGAGTATTTGGTTTGTGCTCGGTGAAGGAGGCGGGGGCCGCCTCCTTTGCTTTTTTGGCGGGGATAGTCCTTCTCCAACCTGTGCCGACACCCGCCCAAATCTGTGCCGACATCCCGTAAACTAATTTAGCTCCAAAACCTACCGTTAATTTCGCAAGTTTGAGCTCTCCGCC
>NZ_GG695971.1:241053-300725 GCF_000159955.1 Paenibacillus sp. oral taxon 786 str. D14
GGCTCTCCGCACAAATTACATGTAAAACCCACCGTTATTTTCGGCATATTTGCCCCATATCGCGGTTTTTGGCTAAATTAACAGCAGGATTTACCGCTAATTGTGACAAAACCCCGCGATCCGCCTAAATTAACAGTAGCTTTTACCGTTAATTCATTTAGCCCCATCCCCCCGTCCACTTTATCCCGCCACATTACCTCCTAATCACTCACTAATCACTCACTAATAACTTTCTAGCCACCCCCTCACTGCCCCTCATTCCGGTCATCCCACCGTTCCACTACAGCACCCTCCATCACAAATAGTTCACCACCCCACGCACCAGCTCATATTTGACGATGCGTTCCCCCTTTCCGCGGTAAACCGGTCTCATCCATCCTTTAGCAGTAACTTTCTGCAGCATTTGAACCGCCGTTTTATGGTTTAACTCGAAATGACGTTCGACATCCACCGGACGAATTGGTCGTGCGAGCTGCACGGCAAGCCGGATGAGCTCCTTTTCCGCCAGCAAACCGCGCGTCACGGGGATATGTTCCGGGTGGTATCGGCTGAGCACCATGCGCAGCAGGTTGATGCAGAGCTCCGGGCGTTGCTCAACGTCGTCGTACGCGAAGGAGATCACCTGGTAGCCCATGGCGTGCAAGAACGTTTCGCGGTTAAGTTCGTGGCAGTATTTTTGCCGGTCCATGTCGCGGACGTGTGTAGCGTAGCCCTTAATCTCAAATAGCAGCTTTAACTCTCCGTTCCCCGGCAACCAGGCGAAGTCGGCAAAGTACGATCGCCCCCGCCAATCGCTGACCTCGTATTCCGGATGAAGGTCTTCAAAGTTGCTGCGCAGCGGCCACCATACATTCCGCAGGAACAATGCTTCCGCATGGGCATGACCACGTTCGAGCCTGCCTCGGCGTTCCCCGGATCTCCGGGCCAAATGATACTCCAGAAATGCCGTGTACTTTTCCTCAAAACTCATAGAACTCATCAGCCAATCGCCTCCTCCAATAAAAAACGCCCCGCATTAGCCCTTGCAGTTTGATCCTTAAATCGCCAGGCGCGCCATCAACCTAAAGGTCATGGTGCCAGCCCTTGAATTTGGTTCAAACTTGAGCTATACGGGACGTGCTTCGTCTTAGCTTCAGTATAGTGCCGGCAGATGGTTCCGTCCAGCGTGGGAGTACGTTAGGGATATGACCCACAGATTAATGGTGCTCGCGCCCACCCATTTTAACATTGCATTTCTCCAGCAACGGACGTAAGCTAACGAAAGGGTTTTCCAACTGGGAATTTCAACTGTTGCTTAGCGGGTTGTTTACGGTCACCTGGCGCCGAATCTTAGAGCTGAACAAGTCCACTCCCTGGTTCATTCCCACCTTCTCCCTGCATAAAGGATGAAACGAAGCGGGAATGTGCGCGTAACAATATTTAGTGTGTATAACGAAAGGGTGAACTGCATTGGAGAACGGCATGAGTGTGAAGTTGTACGAAAAATTGCCGGACGGCGAGCTGCGGGAGCTGGAAGAGCGCGTCTGGAACGCTAATATGGTCGCTGCGTTGGAGCATGTCAACTATTTGGTCGTCGGCAACCGGGAGTTTGAAACGGTGGAAGGTCGGCTGAATGTCGACGAGGGCAAGCTGGAGCTGCTGCTCGTTCCGGTTGTGCACGAATAAGCTGAGTTTTTTTCGTAGGAGGGAATGGGTCTTGGCAAAAGAAGAGGAAGCCACACGAACGGAAATCACTGCCGCACAAGAGACAACGGCGAAGGAGCCGTTCGCATCCAAATTTCTGACCCCGGAAGGGAAGCCGATCCGCGTCTTGTCCACATCGCTTGGCATCGCGCTGTTGGCGAACGCGTTTCTGATTCCGGGGGCCGGGGCTACGGCTGCGGGGAGCGATACGTCGGCCGACGAACCGAAGCTCGTTGCCTGGTCGACGGAGGAAGTAAAGCAATATTTCGACAAAAATGTAGACTGGAACATCCCGCTTCCGGCGGAGGAAGATGAAGAGGCATCTGGGGAGACCTTGGGGGGCGGCAGCGCGGACGGCGCAAACGCCTCAAACGGCTCCGGAGGCACCACCGTCATCAATCATTACGGCGGGGGATTCGGTTGGGACGATATGCTGCTGTATCACCTGCTGTTCAACAGCGGGTCCAGCTATTCGTCCAGCCGCTGGTATGACAACCACCGCGGTTATTATGCCGGAACGTCGACGCCGTACAAGCCGAAAACGTACTCCAGCGAGACGTTCCAAAATAAACAGATGGCTGGCTCCGTCGTTCGTCCGAAGACTTCGACCTCGTCGACCGGCTCCATCGTCCGGCGCTCGACCTCCTCGAAGGCGGGCGGCATCGGCGGGAAATCCAGCTCGCTGGGCTCGTCGTCGAGTTCCTCGACCGGCTCTTCCAAGAGTTCGATTTCCGGTTCGAGATCCAGCGGTACCAGCAAGGGGTTCTTCGGCGGATGACGGACGGGAACAACATTTTCGAAGTCGTGGGCCGGCCGCATCCTGACCGGAGCGAGCGGGTGGCGAAGCTGGCCGAGCTGGGGTTTACCTGGGCGGATCTCGAGGAAGAGGAGTATTGGATCGATCAGCTGGTGTTGATGCCAAAGGAGACCTATGCGGAGCTCGAGCAGGCCGCCGCTGCGCTGTGGCGCATTCTCGACAAAGCCGCACGCTACGTCCATCGCCGGCCGGATCTGTATGAGCTGATCGGGATTCCGCCGATTCTGTGGACGATGCTTGATGAGCTGCCGATCCCGGAGCCGGGATTGATTAGCCGTTACGCGCGGTTTGATTTTGCCGTGGCCAACGACGGCACGATCAAGCTGCTGGAGCTGAACGCGGATACGCCGACCGGTTACGTCGAAGCCTCGATCGCCACCCCGTGGCTGATGGAGCAGGCAGGATACGACTCGCCAAATGCGCGGATGAAAGACCTGGTCGCGGAAGCCTGGGCCATCGAGCGGCCGGATACCGTGGCTTGCGTCGATTACGGCTGGCATCTGGAGGATTCCGGAACGATTGAAGCGTTGGGACGGCACAGCGGACTGGATTTGTACTATGAGGATTGCCTGGAGCTGTGGATTGACGAAGGCACCCTGAAAAATAAGGACGGTCGTACCATTGAGCGCATGTTCGCGTTGTACCCGAAAGAATGGATGGCGGTGGACGATGCCGGCGAGGCGCTCAGCTACGCGATTGAAACCGGTCGCCTGACCATCTTCAACGGGCCGCACAGCATTTTGCTGCAATCCAAAGGCTTGCTTGCCGCCGTCTGGGGGCTTTACGAGCTGGGCTTGCTGTTTGATGCGGAGGAACGCCAGGCGATAGCGAAGTACATGCTGCCGACCTACAACAAGCCAGTCTTCGCCGGCGGCTTCGTATCCAAGTCGATGTTTGGGCGTGAAGGCGGTTCTGTCCGCTTGTTTGATGAGGAGGGCCGGCTGGAGCTGGAGGATCAGGAGGGCTTTGACAGCAGCGTCTTGTTCCCTACGGTGTATCAAAAAAGAGCCGAGCTGGCGCGAATCGATACCGTCTTCGGCGAGCGCCATTTGCTGACCGGTCTGTTCGTCCTGAACGGGACGCCTTGCGGCTTGTTGGGGCGGGCCGGCGGACCGATTACGGGCAATACCAGTCATTTTATCGCGTTAGGAGTGAAATAGATGCATAGTTCGAAGCAGCCTTGGGCGCGGCGTTTCCTCGTTACGTTGATGCTGGTGTTGTCGGTGGGCTTACTTGGAGCCTGCGGGGATACGACCAGCGTCTTCTCTACCGAGAGCGGCTCGGGGTCGGAGTTAACGACCGCTCGCGTACCTTGGGATTATAAAATCGTGGAAGCGACGGTCGGCGATCTGGTGGGCAGTGATATGACGATTTTGCCCGATAACGATCTGCTGCCGAATGACAACAATTACGCCACTGGGGATAAAATTTGGATCCTGCAGTTTATGGACGCCGAGTTGACCACGGACGAAAACCAGAAAAACGAAGTGCGCTTATCCTCCTGGACGACGCTGAAGTCTTATCCGGATCAGGCGTCTGCCGAGAAAGACCTGACCGAGCTGAAGGTATCGGTTACGACCGACGTCGACCTAGTTGGCGTGTACAAAACGGAATACCAAGGCAAAACACGGTGCTTCGCCGTGTTGGAGCTGCCAACCGGGAACCGGATCAAGCAGCCGATCGACGAAGAGCGGTATGCGGCATTAGAGAACGCGAAGACGGTGTCGGTTGTGCTGGAGGAAGTGCATGATTTTGCCGATTATGATTTGGCGTTTGCGAAATTTCGGGGGTGGGCGAATTGACGATCGTTATCAATATTGTGGTTAGTGTCGTCGTGATGATTTTGCTGCAATTGCTGGGGATGGTGGTCTTCAATTGGATGACCCCGTACCGTGACATGGAGGAGTTGAAAAAAGGCAATGTCGCCGTAGCCCTGGCGCTGGGCGGCAAATTCCTGGGCACGGCGATCATTTTGGGGGTGTCCGCCTTTACGAACACTTCCATACTACATATGGTCCTGTGGTTTGCCGTAGGTTATGTGTGCCTTGTGGCGTCGTACTGGATTTTTGAACTGGTAACCCCAGGATTTAAGATTTCCGATCAGCTGAAGCAGGGGAACGTTGCGGTAGGCACCTTGCTGTGCTTGGTGTTTATCGGCATGGCGTTTGCCGTGAGCAGCCTAATTATCTGAAGCAGGGAACAAAGTCCCGTCCGTGATCCAGCCGATCAGATAGTTGCCGATGACATTGCCCACCACCATCAGTGTAACGATGAAGGTAATGGCGGAATCGCTGGAAGAGCGATACTTCTTGGCGATCAACGCTATGACGGTCGGATAGATCGGGGTGATACCGATGCCGGCCGCTGCGAACAGGAAAGCTCCGGGTTCGCCAGCCCAGATGGCAACAAAATCAAGGAGAGCGTAAACCCGATCTTATCGGTAACCGGTCCCACCGCCAGCCGCGCGAACGTAAAGCAAAGGAAAAAAGCGGACAGCATCCCGGATGCGATTGTGGTGTTCCAGTGATATGCTCTTTCCAAAAAATTAACCAGCCAGCCGCCTACCGCCAGCTCCGACACTACGCCAAACGAAAGCACCAGCACGATCAACCAGATCGCCGGATCGTGCATCAGCTGTGTGAACGGAACCCGCTCGCCGCCCTGTTCTTCTTCGCCGGGGAACCGGCTTAGCAGCGTTGGGATCATCGGGATCACCGAGAGGGACAGCATGATTAAGTACATGCCGCTCCAATCAAGTGTATGCCCGCCAATCGAGACGGTCATCAGCCCCGAGGCGATCAACGGTGCTACCGTTGAACTCAGCCCGTAGAAGAAGTGGGCGAGGTTCATCATCGTACCGGTGTTGCCGACAAAAATGCGGGCGGCCAAGATAGCGAGCGCGATCTCGAGCATCCCGTTGCCGATGTACATCAGGAAATAGGAGCCCGATAACGCCGGGAAGCTGCATGATGCAAAGATGAGGATCCCAGCCGCGGCCATGGAACCAAAGGCGAGCATCGTCACCGTTTTGGCGCCCCATTTGCGTGTTAAATAAGCCGTGAAGGAGCAAGCCAGCAGATACCCCAGCGAGTTGAGCGACAAGAGCGTGCCAATCTGCATCTCGTCGAGGCCGAAGTCGGTTTGGATGCGCGGGATCGCGGGTCCTTTAATATTTTCCGAGAAGCCAAAGATCAAGAAACCGATAAAGACCGTTAACAGTTGGAATACATAATTTCGTTTGGAAGAAGCGGCGCGGGGGTTGGCGTCGGCGGAAGCGGCCGGTGTTTTCTCCGCATCGAGCTGTGTTTGCGCTTTCAAGGGGAAGCCCTTCTGATGTCAGGCAAATCGTAACACACTTTTGGGCTTCGATCTATCCCCGGCCCCCAAAACACCCGCCTACCACACGCTTGTTCAGCGGCGTAAACGGGTGCTTTACCATCTTAATGGTTAATATCGCATTTGTTCATGATAAACTTGATTTGGTTTTCGAGCCGGTTGATTTTCTCCTGCGTCTCCTGATCGGCGTGGCCCAAGCCTCGCATCTCGGCAAGTTCTTGCTTCAACCGGTGCAGGTCCTCGCCTGCGTTGGCGCAGTTATAGTCACTCTCGAGATTTTCCAGCATGCTGATCTCCTCCATTGGTTACTCCGTGATTCTTTCCTATTATGGAGGGTTTAGGTTGGGCTTATTCAGATTGTTCGGGTTGAACGGAGCCGCCGCCAATTTTGCGGAGAAACTCGTTGATGTGTCGGTGCATGGAAATGACGTCCTCCACCTCGGCATGGGTGCCTTCAAACAGCCGCATCGGTACGGTGCAGGCTTTGTCCTTCAAGGCTTTGCCCTCATCGGTTAACGCGATGATGACGTTGCGTTCGTCGGATTTGTCGCGCGTCCGGGTGACTAGGTTCATGTGCTCCAGCTTTTTGAGCAGCGGAGTTAAGGTGCCCGAGTCAAGGTATAGCATCGAACCCAGCTCCTTCACCGTGATCCCGTCCCGCTCCCACAACGCGAGCAACGTAATGTATTGCGTATAGGTCAAGCCGAGTTCCGACAGCAAAGGCCGGTACAGCTTCATAATCTCCCGGGAGCAAGTATAAAAAGCAAAGCAAAGCTGATTCTCCAGCTTCAACATTTCGTCTGTATTCATCCATATCCACCTGCCATTTAATTGCATACAATGTAATTGCTGTTGAGCCATTATAGCATTGCTTCTTCTTTTACGTAAAGAGAAGAGGTCGAAATTGACACGCACATAAATATTGTATACAATTAAATTACACTTAATTAAATTAGTGTTGGAGGTGCCATGGATGTCATTATTCGATATTGAAGTCAAAACAATTCAAGGCCAAGTGCAAACGCTGGAGCCTTATCGCGGCCAAGTGATGCTGATTGTGAATACGGCGACCAAATGCGGGTTTGCTCCGCAATTTAAAGGGCTGCAGAAGCTGCACGATACGTACAAGGACCAAGGCTTCACGGTGTTAGGTTTTCCTTCAAGCCAGTTCGCCAACCAGGAGCTCGGGACAGATGAAGAGGTGGCACAGGCTTGCGAGCTGAATTTCGGCGTGTCGTTCCCGTTATTTTCGAAAATCGATGTGAATGGAAAGAACGCTCATCCGCTGTTCAAGCATTTGACCAAGGAAGCCCCGGGCTTGCTGGGCTCCAAGTCGATCAAATGGAACTTTACGAAGTTCCTTGTGGATCGGGACGGCAAGGTTGTTAAGCGTTTCGCACCAACAGATGAACCTGAGAGCATCGAGGGGCAGATTCGCGAGCTGCTTGGGGTTTAAGTCAACGTGGCGCAGCGCGGAAACGACCGAGATCCTATTGCGTAACTTTTTCTCCTGTGTCACACTAGTATCAATAGAGCAACTTACGTGAGGCAAAGCCTGCCCCGTTTCCTTTCTAAGATGGAGAGGAGCGGGGCTTTTTATTTTTTACTATGGATATGTAGGGAGGGTTTCAAATGGGATTCGAAGCGGAACATGATACCTGGCTGCAAGAGCATATGAAACGAAGAACGGGGGAGCGCCTGGATGCACTTCGGCGAGGGTATGGTTATGGGAATCGGTTGTTCGTCGAGCGGATTTGGTGGCCGCTGGTGGGACACTTTGACGGATTGCATCCCGAATACGAGGTGAAGGATTGGCGGGGGAGATCCTACTTTGCAGATTTTATGTGGGAGGTTGGAACTGCACGGGTCGTGTTTGAAATTATGGATTACGGCTCTCATGGCACGGATCGAACGAAATATCGGATGGATTTGAACAGGGGGCTGTTTTTGCAGTCCCAAGGCTTTCAGATCTACTACATTGCATTGGATGAGATGAAGGAGAACCCTGCGTTTATCCTCTCCTCCTTGCGGAGTATTCTGGCACCGTATTTATCTGTCGTTCAGGGGGGATCCCTGGATGTGACGCCGCGGGCCTACACTAAGATTGAAAGGGAGCTCATGCGTGCCGCCATTCGCCATCATCGGGTCATTCGCCCAACCGAGGTGGCGCGAGAACTGGAGCTGCACACGTTGACAGTCATTAAGTACTGCCGAATCCTCGTGGAAAAAGGGAAGTTCCGCGCCATAGCCAAAGGGAGCTCCGGACGCGTCACTTCATATGAGTATGTGGGTTCGTTGCTGAGCCCGGATTTGGTGTGAGTGGCGGGTTGGCGCTGATTTGGGGAAATGTATTCGAAAAATCATATACATTTGGGCCTCAGTGGATGGAAATGGCCCAATATATATGAAAAATCATATATATTAGGCCGAATTGAGAGCGAAGTGGTGAAATGTATTCGAAATTTCATATAGAATGAGCGATTTGGCGGGGATTCGAGGAAATGTATTCGAAAAATCATATAGAATGAGGGCCAGATCCAGCATCAGTTCAGAGACGGCGTCAGCACCAGAGCGGAACAAGAGCTGCACCAGAGCGACACCAGAACCCACGCCAAGGCCAGGTCCATACCAAGACCTAGTTCAAGCTTAGGGCAAGACAAAGTATACTGGCCGGGGATGGCTGCTGATGATTTAGGGCTAGACCAGCTTCTTCCGCAGGTAACCGGACATCCAGTCCACGAGAGTGATCATCGCGATGATTCCGAGCAGGATGATGCCAACGCGCTCCCAATCCCGCGAGCTCAGGGCGAAGATCAGCGGGGTGCCGATGCCGCCGGCACCGATGACGCCAAGGATCGTCGCGGAGCGCAGGTTGATCTCGAACCGGTACAGCGTGTAGGACAGGAATCCCGGCAGCACTTGGGGGAGCACAGCAAACCACAGGATTTGCAGGCGGTTCGCCCCGGCTGCGATCAACGCTTCGGCGGGACCGTGATCCATGTTCTCGATTTCGTCGGCGAACAGCTTGCCGAGCATGCCGACCGAGTGCAGCCCAAGCGCCAGCACACCAGCAAAAGCGTTAGGTCCCACCGCTTTGATGAACAGCAGCGCCATCACGATTTCCGGGAAGGTGCGGACAAAGCTGAGCAGCATTTTGCCTGAGCCGGATACGAAACGCGACTTGCCCCGATTGGCCGCCGCCCAGAAGGCGAACGGCAGGCAGACCAGTGTGGAAACGAACGTGCCCAGGATCGAGATGGTTAGGGTCTCCAGCAGGCCGCGCAGCAGATCCTCCCCGTCCGGCAAATAGACGTAATCCCAATCTGGCGAGAACAAGCCCGAGAGGATCGACTTTGTAATTTGGCCGGCCGTTTGTTTGATTCCGTCAAATGGGATTCCAGCAAAAGCCCATACATAGAGAAGAAGGAGCAGGATATAGATCAGCCAGCGGTAACGGTTCTTTTTGGGCTTCGGCACTTTGTGCTGCCAAGTCGTTGTGTTTGTCGTCATAATAATTTCTCCCGCAGTTTAGTGCTTGCATAATCGATCAACAGGACGACCGCGAGCGTAAACAAGATGATCATGCACGTCTTGTCATACTCCAGGAAACCTAAAGTGACTTCGTAATAATGTCCGATCCCGCCGGCCCCAACCAGACCCAGCACCGCCGCGGCGCGAATGTTAATTTCGAACGTGTACAACACGTAAGAAATAAAATGGGCCTGAATCTGCGGCACAACGCCAAAGGCGATCCGCTGGACGGGCGTGGCCCCGACGGCCGTCATCGCTTCCAGCGGCCCGCGGTCAATCGTCTCCAGCGCTTCGTATGTCAGTTTGGCGATCAGGCCAAACGAGAAGACGGTCAGCGCCATGATGCCGGGAAGCGGGCCGAGCCCAAAGATGGCGACGAAAATGGCCGCCAGCAGCAGGTCTGGAATCGTCCGCACGAGGTTCAGTAAGAAGCGGACGGGCTGGTAGATCCAAGCGCTGCGGCTGAGGTTAGAGGCGCAGAGCAGCGCCACCGGTACGGCGAGGATCGCGCCAGACGTCGTGCCGATCAGCGCCATGCGGATCGTCTCTAGCATCGCCGGAACGATATTGTCGAAGTAGCTCCACTTCGGCGGGAACATCTCCCGCAGCAGATCCAGCATGTTCGGCGAGCCCTGGATCAGCTTGCCCCACGAGGCGTCGGTGTCCACAGCGCTGCCCCACAGCAGGAGCAGAATGATCACAGCGGTCAAATAATGCCTCAGCTTGCTGGGGGCCTGGGGCCAATTCCGATTAAAGCCGGCTTGGCCGGACGGGTTAGTGCTTAGACTGGCGTTAATGTTAGCGTTGGTGTAGGCGTTAGTATTGGTCTTAGTGTCGGTGCTCGTACTGACATGGGCATCAGCGCTAGGAGCAATATTTGCTCCAGCTTTGGTCTTCGTATCGGTGCTTGGACGTGGATTCGTGTGCATCAAGCCTGCGCCTCCAGCACTTGCGGCCCCGGGAGTCGGCTGGCCAACAGCTCTTCCCGGTCGATCGCGCGGCCGTAAATTTCCGCGAACCGCTCGTCCGTCGCCTCCGACACAGGTCCGTCGAAGACAACCTGGCCCGCGCGGAGCCCGATAATGCGCGTGGCATAGCTGCGCGCCAAGTCGATAAAATGCAGGTTAACGATCGTCGTTATGCCGAGCTCGACGTTAATGCGCTTCAAATCATCCATGACCTGCTTGGTCGTCAAGGGATCCAGGGACGCCACGGGCTCGTCGGCGAGGATGATTTTGGCCTCCTGCGCCAATACGCGGGCGATCGCCACCCGCTGCTGCTGTCCGCCGGAGAGCTGGTCGGCCCGGACGTAGGCTTTTTCCACGATGTTCACGCGCTCCAGCGCCTGAAAAGCTAACTCCACATCCGCCTCCGGAAAACGGCCAAACAGGGTGCGCAGCGTGGAATGGTAGCCGACCCGGCCAGCCAGCACGTTGCGCAACACGGAGGAGCGCTTTACGAGATTGAAGCTTTGGAAGATCATGCCGATGTCGCGGCGAATCATCCGCAGCGGCTTGCCGGTGGCTTGCGTGATCGACTTGCCGTCGATGAGGATATCGCCTTCCGAAATGTCGTGCAGCCGGTTGATGGACCGCAGCAGCGTCGATTTGCCGGCACCGGACAAGCCCACGATGGCTACGAATTCGCCGGGCTCGATTTTTAGGTTGATTTGATCCAGACCTTTGGTGCCGTTCGGATACGTTTTTGTTACATTGCGCAGTTCTATCACGTTTGGGCTCCTTTTTCACAAAAAATAATCTGGAAAAACGCACAGCCAGCCGGGAGCATACAGTGCTCCGACTGGCTTGCAGGGGCTATTCGTCAAATTTCGTACAATTGCCTATTCCGTTTTCACTTTCTCGTTATACTCGCGGACGATGTCGAACACGCTGTCGTTGGAATCGACATAGCCTTCATGCGTGTAGATATCCGCGATGATTTGGTGCCCTTCCGGATCTTTGCCGATCTCGATAAAGGCATCCTTCAGCTTTTGCGCCCATTCGGCGCTCATGTCGGAACGGACGGAGATCGTATCGTTTGGAATCGGCTCCGTGTACGTCAGCACGCGAGTGTCTTCGAACACGGTTGGATAATCCTTCACGACCGTGTTCCGGGCATCCTGGAAGATCGCCGCAGCATCGACATCGCCGTTCAGGACCGCGATAACGCCTTGGTCATGGCCTTTCACCGTGATCGGCTCCACGTCGGACAGCGGATCCAAGCCAGCTTCTTGTAGCTTGGCGGCCGGCCAGACATAACCGGCGGAAGACGTTACGTTTTGGTAGGCGATTTTTTTGCCTTTCAGGTCGGCCACGGACTGGATGTCGGAATCTTTCTTGACGATAATCATCGCTTTGTAGAAATCTACCAGTTCATCCGTTGGTGCACCGGTCTCATCTTGTACCCCGAAACGCTGTGCTTGCAAAATGACCTCGGCGGCACCTTTTTCTTTGGCCAGCACGTAAGCCGTGGGAGGCAGGAAGCCGACATCCACTTGCTTGGAAGCCATCGCTTCAATGATCGTATTGTAGTCAGTCGACACGCTGACTTTAACCGGAACGCCCAGACGGTCGGACAGCAGCTTCTCGAGCGGCTTCGCTTTAGCTTCCAGCGTATCAGCGTTTTGCGAAGGCACAAATTGGACGGTCAGCGTTTCAGGAACGTAGCCAGTATCTGCGGACGTGTCAGCCGCATTCGTGGATGCGTTGGATCCGGCATTGGAAGACGCAGCATTCGATTGACCGGATTCGGCCGATGCATTTCCGCTAGTGTTCGCCGGAGCGTTGTTTGCACAAGCGCTCAGGATCACGGAGATTGTCAAAAATAAAGGCAAAACAAACTTACCCATCTTCTTCAAGCGTATGACCTCCACTATTCTCATTTTTAGGTTCGTGACTACTATAAAAAAGATTTATTAACCTGCCGTCAGCGGAATGGTGGAAGTATGTAAAAATTCCATTTTTTCAGGAGTTTACAAAACTCGCGATCTTCGTTGCTAGAATGAGGAGTGCAATGAATTGGAATCCGAGGTGAAGGTGATGGAACAACATACGGAACGTGGTGCTGGTGCGATCTCATCGTGGCAGGAGGAAGTTCTCTGTAAAATCCTGGTCACCAGCGACATCCACGGCTTTATTTATCCAACAGATTACCGTACGACGGAGGAACGGCCGCTGGGTCTGGCCAAGCTGGCTACGCTCATTCGGCGCGAGCGCGCCCATACGCCCGACTTGCTGCTGATCGATAACGGGGATGCCATTCAGGGGACGCCGCTGTGCACGTTTCACGTCAAAAATCACCCCCACGACGTTCATCCGTCCATCAGGGTGATGAACCTGTTGGGGTATGACGCCGCGGTACCAGGGAACCACGAGTTCAATTACGGGCAAGAGTTGCTAGGGAAGGCGATAAAGGATGCCCGATTTCCGTGGTTGTCGGCGGGGATATTGGATGAGGGGTCGGGAGAATCGGCGTTTGGTAAGCCCTACGTGATAAAGACCACCCAGGAGGGCGTGCGAATCGCCATCTTGGGTGTCACAACCCACTATATCCCGCATTGGGAGCACCCCCGGCACATCCCGGGTTGGACGTTTCAGGATGCACTCGAGACGGTGAAAGCCTGGGTTCCCCGCATCCGGGAAGCGGAGCAACCGGATTTGCTGGTGGTCAGCTATCACGGCGGGTTCGAGCGGGATTTGGCGACGGGAGCGCCAACGGAACGGTTAACCGGAGAAAATCAGGGCTACGCGATGTGCCTCGAAGTGCCGGGCATCGACGTGTTGATCACGGGCCATCAGCATCGGATGATCGCGGGCGAAGTCGGCGGGGTCACGGTGCTCCAGCCGGGGACAGGCGGACAAGCGTTGGGGCAAATCACCGTCCGCTTCAAGCGCGGGGCTGACGGACGCTGGATCGTCCGCGAGAAAACGGCGGAGCTGCTCGTTCCGGATGCCGCCGTGGAGGCAGATGCAGAGGTGCTGGAGCTGGTGCGGCCGCTGGAATCGGCTACGCAGGCTTGGCTCGACCAGCCGATCGGCCGGGTGGAGGGGGATATGACGATCGAAAGCCCGCTCGCCTGCCGCTTGGCGGATCATCCGTTTATGGAGTTTGTTAACCGGGTTCAGATGGAGGCAGCTGGAGTAGACGTCTCCAATGCAGCGTTGCTGAGCGAGGCATCCAAAGGGTTTGCCGGCAGCATCACGTTGCGGGACGTACTGACGAACTTCATGTACCCGAACACGTTAACCGTCCTGCGTTTGACCGGGAAGGATATCCGGGAGGCGCTGGAGCAGACGGCGAACTATTTTGTTATGGGTGAGGATGGCGAAATCGCGGTGAATCCGGCATACTCTCGGCCGAAGGCGCAGCATTACAATTACGACATGTGGGAGGGCATTGAATACGAGCTTGACATCACCCGGCCTGTAGGGCAACGGGTCGTGAAGCTGACCCGGAACGGAGCGCCGCTGCAAGACGACACCGTGGTTGACGTCGTGATGAACAATTACCGCGCCAGTGGGGGCGGCGATTACGAGATGTACCGAGGCAAGCCGGTGATTCGCGAGATCCAGACCGACATGGCGGAGCTGGTGGCGGAGTACATTCAGCGGCACGGTACGATTTATGCGTCATGTGATGGGAACTGGAGAGTGATTAAGGGATCGTCTACCGGAGCTGGCGAAACGGCATTTCGCCCACGCCCACTTCCGCTCCCGTGAGGCAGGCGGTCATTACGGAAATGAAGCAGCTGGAACGGGCCGCTGCCCTTGCGGGAGTGGCTCCGCAGGCCCTCATCAACCCCATCGTTGAGGTGGGAGCGGGTTGGGGAACATTGGCCTTGGCCCTAGCGAAGGCGAATCCGAATTGGAGATGGATTATTTAACGGAGCACGGACTTGCCGGATCCATCGATTAGCCTGAATAACCGTACCTCTCTGCCGTGCCTTACATCACCTTCTCCATCCCCAATTGCCCAAATTTCCGGAACAGTGACGCGCGGCTCATCACCAGCTTCACCGGAATCAGCTTGTCCGCATGGCCGGTGATCCGTTTGCGATGGCTCGGATGAAAGACGGTGAGCAGCAACCGCAGATAGGTGGTCGTCAATGTCCGGAAGGCCCCCTGTTCAACGTGGTGCGTTTCGAAGCCCAACCCATGCGTGATGCCCCGATGCAGCAACGTAATCCCTTGCAGCGCCTTCACCTGACTAAGCTGCGGGTTGCTTTGCATTTCGGCGCAGATTTGCGACATCGCGTTTTTTGCAAGCCGGGCGACCTTCAAGGCGACCCGGTTCGCCTCATTGGATTGCAGCATGGCGAGGATTTGGCGGTTATCCAAATGCAGCTCCCCAATCCAATCCCCGTCCTGAATCCACGTCCCGTCCTCGCATTGCATGCTTTTGCCGCGGTATTGGGTGACAAACATTTTGCAGATGCCGAACTCTCCGGCGTACTTGGAGCGCAGTCGGCTAAACAGCTCAAATACCCGCTCCCAGCCCATCCAAACCGTTTGGACGGATTGCTTCATGATCGTTTTCACTTGCATGGAATGTCCTCACTTTCTTTTTTAAATCGTGAAGTGCTTAGATGTCTGCATCTAGACCAGCCCGGCGCTTAAAACAACGAGGAGGGCAGTCATGGCTCCAAGTAAGCCGCCCGCCAGCACATCGGAGGGGTAATGGACGCCAAGGTAAATTCGCGACAGGCCAACGATAAAAGCAAGCGGCAGAAGCAGTTGCGCCAGACCCGGAGCCGCGTATAGGAGCGGGATAAACGTCGAAAAAGCGGCCGTTGTGTGCCCGGATGGGAACGAGTAGTCCTTGAGCGGGTGGATGGAGATCCTTGCATTCTGCAACGCTTCGTATGGGCGCGTACGCTGGAATCGCTTCTTAATCACTACCGCAAGCAGATGGCTAACGGTTAGAGCGATCAGGCTGTGCCATCCTGCCCGTTGCCATGAACCCGTGGTGAAGAGGACCACAGAAAGGGTTAAAGCGATCGTAAACGCAGCACTCCCCAGATGAGTAAGTCCTTTCAGAATCCGATCCAGCCACGGGTGACTCAGCGAATGATTGCACCACCGAAACAGCCGGTTATCGTACTCGCGCAGCCGAAGATAATAGCGATGTTTCATACCAACCCCTCCAATCCCTGAAAAAGAACACGTTCTACACGCCCCAAACCACTTACTCCAACCATTTAAACCAAACCTCCAACTCAACTACGCTGCCGGTATTGTCCCCGTTGATGCTGCCGCACGGGACGAATCCAGTAAAACAGCATGATGCCGAACAACAACAGTGAGCTGATCCCAACCGTCACCGTGACGTCGAAGCTTTCTGCCATCCAGCCGCCCAGAATGGGGCCGAGGATGACACCAATCCCTTCGATGCCGGAGAGGACGCCCCAGCCGGTCGCTTTTTGTTCGGCAGGAACGTAGTGGGACAGGATGGCGTTCCATGCCGGGAGTACAGCGGCATACGCCGCACCAAGACAGACGGCGAGCAGCATCGTGCTGAAGATCTGCCGGGAGTAGATCAGCAATCCAAGGCAGGCGGCCAAGGCGCCAAAACCGGCGATCAACAGCCATTTGTAACCCCATTTGTCGGCAAGCCGGCCCATCGGAACGAGCAGCAGGACGGTCATGCAGCCCCCAGCCATCAACACGATGGAATAATCCGAATAATCCAGCGCCAAATACTCGGAGGCAAAGCTCGGCAGGACGGGCACCAGCAGACCGGCGGCAAGCGTTTGCACAATCATGCCGGGCACAAGCGGCTTCATTTGCGCAAGCTTGCTCCCGATTTCACGTATTTGCTGTTTAAATGGGACCGTAGACTCCAGCAAGCGTCGGGATGAGAAATCCATCCGTTTCAGGGCGGCCAGCAGCCACCCCGCGGCCCAGCATCCGGCCAATAGCCAGAACGATAACACATAGCTGCGGTCGATCAGAAAATTGACGCCAACTGGGCCTAGCCCCAGCGAGACGAGCCAAATCGTATAAATCGATCCCATCTGTGAGCCGCGGCGGTCCTCCCGGATCTCGGAGAGGCAGAGCAGCCAGACGGGCGAGACCCCAATCCCGATCAGGCCCGCCCCAAGTACAATCGCCCAAGGAGCATGAACTCCGTAAGAGACGAACAGGCCGAGCAGTCCGAGCAGCAGGAAGATATTCAAGATCACCCGGGCGGGGAACCGATCCAGCACGTATCCTGCGAGAACCTTAATCAGCGTGTCGGCCAAATAATGGACCGAGATCGCTAAACCAACCGCCGCCAGCGTAATCTGGCGTTCTTTGGCATAGGCGGGCAGGAATGAGATAAGAAAGGCGCTGCGGGCGATTTCTGTGAAAAACAAAATGGCCGCGCAGTGCAGAAATGCTGGAGTAAGATGATGACTGGATATCCATCGGCGAGTACTTTTCATATGTGTAAGACCCCTTGCTTCTTATTCGTGCCTTCATCGTCAACGGTGCGGCTCGTTGAATCATTAGCCGTCCGCCAACGCCGGCAGTCGGCCCGTCAGGCGCAGTACGTCCCGGACGATCGTCTCGGTGGCGCAACCCGCGGCCAGTTCGTCGTATTGCTGGAGCATCCGGGCCCGGCGGACCTCGGAATCAAGCAGCTCTTGCACCTGCTCCGCCAAGGTTCGCGGCGAGGAGGCCACTACGGCTGCGCCTTTGCGCTCCAGGTACCTCGCGTTTTCCCGCTCCTGGCCGGAGAACGGCTTGTAGACCACGATCGGCGTGCGGATCTGGATCGCTTCCGACAATGTGATACCGCCAGCCTTCGTCACGATGCAAGCGGCTTCCCGTATACGGTCATGGATTGCTTCGACGTAACCGAATAGGCGGAGCCGTTCGTGACCGGCAAAACGCCGTTCCAGGCGACGCCGCAGCTTCTCGTTGCCTCCGCAGACGAGGTCCACTCGCACGTCCGGCAGTGCCAACAGCTTGGCGGTGATCCGCTGGGCGTCGGGCAAAGGAATATGCGCCCCCATCATGACCAGAATGGAGCGGGATCTCTCCAAGGATCGCCTTGCCTGGGTCTGCGTCAGCGGATTTGAGGATCGCCCCGGCTCATAAAAATGCTCCCGCACGGGGATGCCGCTGACCACAATCGCCTCTTCCGGCACGCCGCGCTCCATCATCTCCCGCTTCAAATCGGCGGTCGCCACATAATAACGGTCCGGCTGCGTGAACAACCAGCGGTTGTGCAGGCTGAAGTCGGTCACAACTGTAAAGACCGGCCCCCGAATGCCGTGTTTTCGCAAGTGTTCCGTAATGCCGCCGAAGGGGAAGGTGTTGATGATCGCGTCTGGCCGCTGCTTTTGGAGCAGGGCGATGAGTTTTTTCATGCCCAGCTGGTTTCCCCATTTCGCTATAGCGCTCGTCTGCTGGAGATCCTTCGTTGCGTAATAGCTCCAACCGTAATAATCTAAGCCGTAGGTTGAGAACCACGGGCTGTATAAGTAGAGATGCCGGGAAATAGAATTGAGTCCCGGATGGGCTTCACGGTACAGGTCGATCACGCTGACCGAACGGACGCCCGAACGGGTCAGGGATTGCTCCAGCGTCCGCGCTACCTGGATATGGCCGTTGCCGTATCCGGCGGTCAGGATGACGATATGCATGTTTTGCTTCATGATAGCTGCCGCCTTTCCACCGAAATCGAAAATGCACGGTTCATTCCGTTGATTTATTCCGAGTTCCAGTATATAGGAAGGTTGGAAGAATCAAACCGGACGTTCGGCGTGATTTCATTCCGACCTTAGTCCAGTATGCGGGCCGGACCGCTTGGGATTATAACCCCCCTAGGACATCCGAGTAACCCAAGTGAATATACCTTCACTTTAGAGTGTTAATGTTAACGTTCGTTTAAGGGGGATAGGTATCTGTGTAAATGGGCGTTGAGGTGAGGCGATGGGATTCGTTTTTTTACCTGTGGCATTCGGGATGGCGGATTAGGTATAATTAAAAAATGACTTGAGTTCGTTTAGAAAGAGGATATGGATGAATAAACAATCGATTTATGGTATGACGAAGGATCAGCTGGCCGCTTGGCTGCTGGACCGTGGACATAAACGAGGCCGGGCCGAGATGGTATGGGAGGGTCTATACCGCAAACGGGTTACTGCGTTCGATGCAATGGAAGGCGTTCATCCCGAATGCCTCGCCCTGCTGAAGGAACAGTTTGTTATCGAAACCTTGGAGGAGCATGTCCGCCAAGAGTCGATCGATGGGACGATCAAGTTCCTATTCCGCTTGCAGGACGGCAACCTGATCGAGACGGTGCTCATGCGCCATAAATTTGGTCTGTCGGTTTGCGTGACAACCCAGGTTGGATGTAATATCGGCTGCAGCTTCTGCGCCAGCGGGCTGTTGAAGAAGAGCCGGGATCTGACGAGCGGAGAAATCGTAGAGCAGGTCATGAAGGTGCAGATGCATTTGGACCGGCAGGGCAAAGGTGAACGCGTCTCCCACATCGTGGTGATGGGGATCGGGGAACCTTTTGATAATTACGACAATATGGCTGATTTCCTGCGGGTCATCCAAGACCCCAAAGGACTTGCGATTGGTCCGCGCCACATTACCGTGTCGACCAGCGGGCTGGCGGACAAAATCATCGAGTTTGCCGATTCCGATCTGCAAGTGAATTTGGCTGTGTCGTTGCATGCCCCAAACAATGAGCTGCGCACGCGGATCATGAAGATCAATAAGGCGATTCCGATTGAGAAGCTGATGGCGGCGATCGACTATTACCTGGAGCGGACGAACCGGCGGCTTACGATTGAGTATATTTTGCTCAAGGGCGTGAATGACGGGACGGAACATGCGCAGGAATTGGCGGATCTGCTGGGAGACCGGTTTGTGAACGTCAACCTGATTCCGTATAATCCGGTGGATGAGCACAGCCAGTATCAGCGGAGTGAACAGAAATCCGTGTTGGCCTTCTACGATGCGCTCAAAAAACGCGGCCTCAGCGTCAGCGTCCGGCTCGAGCACGGGGCCGACATCGATGCGGCCTGCGGACAGCTGCGCAGCAAGCAGCTGAAGCAGCCGAGCTGAACTAAACTGAGCGAGCGGGATAATGGCAGGACTTGGAGAATTGCTCCAAGTCCTTTTCTTTTGGGCTGTCGGAGGTTGGCGCTGGAATAGGACCAACTCGTATCCGTCCGTTCGTTCAACTGCAAAAGTACATCTGAAACGGGGGTTTTTTGAAATTTAGGGCGATTAGCTGTAAAAGTACAGTTGAAAATGAGACCTAGGATGGATTTCGGCTGATATTCGGAAAATGAACTGCACTTTTACACTTGAACCTTCAAAAATGCCCGGTTTTGACGCAAATGAAATGTACTTTTGCATTTCGTGGAAAGGTGGCGTACCGCGCTTGCGACAAGCGGGTGGTCGCCCCGACCGAATCTCCACTAGAGATGTCTTCGGATAACGTCCTCCAGTAAGCTGGCCACCGCATGCGGACTGCTCTGGAGTACCTCTCTCGACAGAGGCAGTCGTACGAACCGTTCATCCAGCTCCAGCGCCTCGGCGAACAAGCCGCTTAAGCCGCGGGCCCGGCGATCGATCTGCATCACCAGTTCCAAGGCGTCGCCCCGCGGGAAGAACAGGATCTCCAGCTCGTCGAGGTATCCGCGGAACTTGGTGCCGGGGACATATTCAAATTCCTGCACGAACGGCAGAGCGCCGCCAAGTCTTGGGGCATAGTCATTGGTCACTTCGCGCAACCGAAAGCCCAGCAAATCGACGGCATCCAGCACGGTTTGCATTTTTGCGTCCGGCAGGACACGAATCAGGTCCTCATCCTTTGGATCCAAGGCCATCTCGATGTCGAGTCCGCTTTCTACCCAGATCGGCACGTTATGCAGCGTCACCGGCATTTGCTCTGGAAGCAGGAACCGGAACGGGATCTGCTTCCGCTCCCCGGGCCGCAGCTCGAAGCCTTCGGTGACAAGGTATTTGGCGATCGTGCCGGTTGTTCTTATTTTGCGGTCATTGGATTCGCGCAGGTAGTTGGTTTTCAGCTTCAAGTAAATGTTACCGATCGATTGCTCAGTCTGTCCGCCATCCACATAAACGGTACCGCTGATCTCACCGCCCAGCCGGACTTCGTCGACATCCAGCTCCGTATTGATCTGCGCCGAGCCGATCCCCACACTGGCTAGCATTTTCTTGATAAACGACATAGTTCAACCTACCTCCAACATGGATTTGGTTCTGACTGATTTTGTAAGTATGAGTGCGATTCGGAAATTATTACGTATTCAGGATGGTTGTGGTTTCATTCATTCCCAATGATCCTTTATAAACGGTTTGTTATTTTTTCATAGACAAGCTAACATATGGGGTACAATCGTAATCCTCGAGGTGAAGGAGGTATTCTGGTGCTGCTAGAGGTTATAGCAACCTGTGTGGAGGACGCCATCGTGGCGGAGGCGAATGGAGCGGATCGGCTGGAGCTGATTACGGCGATCACGGAAGGGGGACTGACCCCCGGTATTGGCTTGGTTCAACAAGTGGTGAAGGCGGTGGCCATTCCCGTTCACGTGATGGTGCGCCCGCATAGCCGGTCTTTTGTGTACGGAGAAGCCGATTTGCTGACGATGGAAGCCGAAGTCCGAGCGATTGCCGAAGCGGGGGCGGCGGGCATCGTGTTTGGCGCGCTGACGGCCGATCGTAAGATCGACGAGGCTGCGCTGGAGCGGATTTTGGCGCTGACCGGCGGGCTTAACGTTACGTTTCACCGGGCGTTTGACGAGTTGGCCGATTTGCCGTCCGGATTGCGCACGCTCATGAAGTACCCGCAGGTAAACCGGGTGCTGACATCGGGCGGACCGCGCTCTGCGCCGCAGGCGGTTTCCGAGATTCGGGAGCTGGTGGAGCTGGCACGCGGCAGCTCGCTGCGCATTTTAGCTGGACACGGCTTGACCCTGGAGACGGTCTCGCAAGTCATTGCCAATACGGGCGTGACCGAAGTGCATTTCGGTTCTGCCGTACGAATCGGCGGGGACGGGCTGGCTCCCCTCGACCCCTCCAAGCTGCTGAGCTTATCTCGTTTATTGCGTGGCATAAATCGACAGGGAACACCATAATATAACAAAAATTTACTGGATACGACACCTCTTCGGGAGATAAAATGTCATTATATCCCATAAAGAGGAGCGTTTCCTGAATTTATGTCAATTCATCCCAAGAACCAACAAACTTTTGCTCAACGATGTGTATTGGCTTTCCTGTGCGTACTGCTAATGCTTGAAACGGTGGGCGCGTCAACTTCGGCGATGGCAGCATCAACTTCAACTGCATCTCCCGTATCTTGCGGGCCGGGCTGCAATCGTTATGACATTGTCATGATCGGCAGCGAAATTGAAGGGGTGCTCTTGGCAAAGCGAGCGCATGATGCCGGGCTAAGCGTACTGATCCTCGATCCGCGCGAGAAGCCGGGCGGGGAGCTGATCCAAGGGCAGATGCTCGTGCTGGACGAACCCAACGACAATCGCAAGCGCAGCTTGGTGCAAGGCGAAATGAAATCCCTGTACGACGGCTACAATGCCGGGACGATTCGCAAATTGTCCGCCTTTGAAAGCTATTACCGCAAGCTGATCCGCGGGATTCCTATGCGCAGCGGCATCGCCATCGACGGCGTGGAGATTGAAGAGACCGGCAAGTCTGGGAAAGGGAAAACGCTGAAATCGATCACCTACCTGGCCAAAGACGGCAAGTTGTATCAAGTACAGGCGGGGTATTTTGTGGAAAATACCGATTTTAACGCACTCACCGTCCATCTTGGCAATAAACGGATCCCAGGGATGGAAAGCTTGTACAACGGCAAGAAGCCGGATTATATGGCGGCTACTTATATGCTGCGGTTCAAGGGCGTCAACTGGGGGAAGCTGCATCAAGCGGTGCTGGAGGATTATCCGCTGACGAATGTCGTCAAGAAATACGGCCCCAATACATATGTCGATTGGGATTTTGCCACCGGCTTCAGCAACATCACCTACCAGTACAAGCCGCGGGATTCCCAATTACTGCTGAGAGGACTGAATGCCACCTATCAGAAAGACGGCGAAGTGATCGTCAATGGCTTGCTGATTTACGATGTCGATCCGGCCGATCCGAAATCGGTCCGTTCCGCCGTGGCTAAGGGCAAGGCCGAAGCGCCGTATATCGCCAAATTTTTGCGTCAGCATATTCCCGGCTTCAGCAAAGCTGAGCTGAACGGGTATCCCGAATATTTGTACATCCGCGACTATAACCGTTATGAAACGGAGTACGTGCTGACTTATAAGGACGTGATGTCGAGCCGGATGTTCTGGGACAATGTGACGCTTGGAGGATATCCCGTCGATTTGCAGGCGACCCGCGCCGTGAAGAAGGGCATCGGTTACGGTAAGCCGGATCGCTACGGGATTCCCCTGCGTTCCTTTGAGCTGAAGTCCTACGACAACGTCCTGGTAGCTGGCAAAAATATCGGTGCGGATATCAAAGCCTACGGAAGCGCCCGCATCATTCCAACCACCGCGCTGGCCGCGGAAACGATGGGCATCCTGCTCGCGCGCGAATGGAAGAAGGGCCATAAGCGGTTAAGCGAGCTGACCCCAGCTGATTTCCGCCGAATCCACCAATATTTGAAGAAGGATTACAACATCCGGATTGATCAATGATCTGCGCACGGAAGTTCACCGCTTTGCATGGCGATCCCTGTCATATCGTGATATACTGGTGGAACAAATGTTCCCTAGGGATATCGGCGGGTGACACAAAGAATTATGGCAAAAGAGTCCACGGTTACGATCGCGGTGCGCCCTCTGGTGGAGTATGTGTTCCGCAGCGGCAGCTTGGAAGGCGGCTTTCGTGCCGCGGTTTCGCTGACGGAAGGCACGAAGGCGCATCAGCAGGTGCAGAAGCAATACGGCGAAGGAGACCAGAAAGAAGTGTATTTGAAGGCGGAGATTCCCTGCGGGGATCTCCTCTTCGTCGTGGACGGGCGTTGCGACGGGCTGCTGGCCGGTGAGGACGGAAGCTTGACCGTGGACGAGATCAAATCGACAGCCGGCGATTTGTCGGCCATCGACGAGGACACCTATCCCGTGCATTGGGCCCAGGCGAAGTGCTATGCCTACATGTACGCCAAAGCCAACGGGCTGAGCGAGATGGGCATCCAGCTGACTTATGTGCAGCTGGATACGGGGGAGCGGAAGCAGTTTCGGACGCGCGCCGGGATCGACGAGCTGGAGACGTTTATGTATGACGTTGTTCAGCAATATGCCCCGCATGCCCGGCTGCTTCGCAACCATCGTCGCGAGCGGAACCGGAGCATCGCGGAGCTGGCGTTTCCGTTTCCCGGATACCGGGCCGGGCAACGGAAGCTGGCGGGCGCGGTGTACAAGACGATCGAGGAAGCCGTTGGTTTGTTTGCCCAAGCGCCAACAGGCATTGGCAAGACGATCTCCACCACATTTCCGGCGCTTAAGGCGATGGGGGAAGGCAAGCTGAATCAGCTGTATTACCTTACCGCCAAGACGATTACCCGGACTGCGGCGGAGAACGCCTTCGCGCTGATGGAAGCGCAGGGTCTGCAAGCTTGGGTCGTCACGCTGACCGCCAAGGAGAAAATTTGCTTTCGCGAAGAAGTCCGCTGCACCAAGGAAGACTGCATGTATGCCGACGGATATTACGATCGGATTAATGGGGCGATCCAGGATATTCTGGCGAATGAGACCCAGCTTGCCCGCCCGGTGATTGAGGCATACGCCCGGAAGCACCGGGTGTGCCCGTTTGAATTTTCGCTGGACCTCTCCTATGCCGCCGATGTAACGATCTGTGATTACAATTATGTGTTTGATCCCAAAGTGTCCTTGCAGCGCATGTTCGCCGAGCAGAAGAAGGAAACCGTGCTGCTGATCGACGAGGCGCATAATCTGGGCGACCGGGCCCGGGAGATGTATTCCGCTGAGCTGCTGAAATCCAGCTTCTTAACGCTGCAACGGGCCTATAAAGCGAAGAGTCCCTCCGTCGCGAAGGCGGCTAAGGCGGTAAACGCCGGGTTCATCGAGCTGCGGAAGCAGGCGGAAGGGTCGTTTTGGGTTGATCGGGCCGCGCCAGAGCTGCTGCTGCAGCGGGTGGAAGCTTTTGCCAAGGCTGCCGAACGGGAGCTGGCGATTGATCCCTCCGCCGCCGGGCAGGCGAATGCTCCAGGCAGTTCGGAAGCCGAGGCGCGGGAGCTGCTGCTTCAGGCTTATTTTGACGCCCTGCATTTCAGCCGAATGGGCAAGCTGTACGATGAGCGGTTCGTCACCTACGCTGAGATCACCAGGGAGGATGTGCGGATCAAGCTGTTTTGCTTGGATCCTTCTCATTTGCTGCAGGAGATGAGCAAGGGGTTTCGCTCGCGGATTTATTTCTCGGCGACGTTGTCGCCGATGGGGTATTATCGCGACATGTTGGGCGCCGGGCCGGACGATTATTCGATATCGCTGCCTTCTCCCTTCTCCCGGGATCAGCTGGAAGTGGTGGTCGTGCCGCTGTCCACCAGGTATCAAGACCGGGAACAGACACGTGGTCCGCTCGTTCGTGCTTTACAGGAAGTGACCCGCGGCCGGCCGGGAAATTATTTGTTTTTCTTCCCTTCCTACGCCTATATGAACATGATTTACGAAGAATTTGCCGCCTCCAAGGACAAAGGGACAGAGCTGTTGCTTCAGCAGGCGGGGATGACCGAGGAGGATCGGGAGCAGTTTTTAGCCGCTTTTGTGCCAAACCCTGAACCGGGCAGGACCTTTATCGCCTTTGCCGTCATGGGAGGCTTGTTCTCGGAGGGCATCGATCTTGTTGGCGACCGGTTGACAGGCGTGGCGATCGTCGGTGTCGGCTTGCCGCAAATCGGTCCGGAACGCAACTTGATTCGCGACTACTTTCAGGCGACCGGACGAGATGGCTTTGATTATGCTTACGTGTACCCCGGCATGAATAAGGTGTTGCAGGCCGGCGGGCGCCTGATTCGCTCGGAGACCGACTATGGCCGCTTGGCCCTGATCGACGACCGTTACCTTCAATCGCATTACGCACGGCTGCTGCCGGAGGAATGGCGCTAGAGCACTCCGAATATTCCCTTCAATTGTGACATATTTTGAACATGTAAGGATAACTTGTTCCGGTTGGGGGAGGCGACGGTTTGGGGATCACGTATATTAAGGTTTCGGTTGTTTATTTTGTCATCGGTGTATTGCTAGGCATGTACATGTCCATGCAACATGACTATACTTTATCGGGCGTTCATGCCCATGTGAATTTGCTGGGGTGGGCGTCCTTTGCGTTGGCTGGCGTCATTTATGTGTTGTTTCCGGGAGCAGGGGAAAGTCTGCTGAGCAAAATCCAGTTCTGGACGTACTCCATCGGGCTTCCGGTCATGATGATCAGTTTATCTCTGGTGCTGAACGGTTCCGAACAACTGGAGCCTTTGGTAGCGATTGGCGGAACCCTTGTCGTGATCAGTGTCATCATATTTGCAGTCAACGTGCTGACGAACGTGCGGACCAGCGCGTCGGCTCGCGGCAGAAAGTAACTATAGCGCGAGTGAAAGAGGTGCATTCTTCATCAGCTGCCCGGGAGATCGATCTGGTCGGCTGTTTTTTTTTGCAAAGGTGGGTTGACACTTATCTCGATATCATGTATCTTAATATCAAGATATCTCATATTAAGAATTATTCAAGACGCTTGAGGTTACCCTATGCTATAGTTATCATAGTCCGAACACGACATGGAGGTGAGTTCACAGATGGCTCCAACGAAGAATGAGGCGCTGCATTTGTTCATCGTCTTGTCCCGGGCCAGCGAGTGGGTACATGCGCATGCGGATAAGGAGATTCGGAAATACGGATTAACCCGGACCGAGTTTGGCGTACTAGACTTGCTGTATCATAAAGGCAGACAGCCGATTCAGCAAATTGGCTCTAAGGTGTTGATGAGCAGCGGCAATATTACGTATGTCGTGGATAAGCTGGAGAAGAAGGGGTACGTCACCCGGAAGGATTGCGTGGAAGACCGACGGTTAGTTTACGCAGAACTCACCGAGCAGGGACGCGAGTTCATCGAAGAGGTGTTCCCGCAGATTACCGGCATCATCGAGGAGGCAGTCAGTGGTCTTTCGCCGGAAGAGAAGCAGATCGCGGGGATGCTGCTGAAGAAGCTTGGGAAATCGGCGCAGGCCGGCTTTAAATAGCGGCAAGGGATTAAGGGGACCCAAATCATTGCTCGCGAAAGAAATTGACTTAACGAAGCTCCGACAGGCGGCGGAAAGGGCGTCAGAGGACGTCTTTTCAGGTCTAATATCTTAATATAAAGATTCTATACATTAAGAGATATCTGATAGGAAAGTATGTCAGGTACGTACACAAATAAAATCAAAAAACAAAGGAGTTAAACATGAATTTGGAATTGGCGTTATTAATTGTTCGTTTGGTGTTGGGATTGACGATGATGGCGCATGGTGCGCAAAAGCTGTTTGGTTGGTTTGGCGGTCACGGCCCTAAGGGAACCGGCGGTTGGTTTGAAACGATAGGGATGAAGCCCGGGGTGCTGATGGCCGTGTTAGCGGGTCTCGCTGAATTTGGCGGCGGATTGCTGGTGGCGGCAGGTTTATTTACGCCTATAGGTACGGCGCTGTTGATTCTTACGATGATCGTGGCGATCGTATCCGTTCATGGTAAGAATGGGTTCTGGTCGACGTCAGGCGGCTTTGAATACAATTTGCTGCTGATCGCTGTTTTGGTTGGCTTGATGTTGTCCGGGGCCGGGGAATACTCTCTCGATGCTCTGCTATAACAAATCAGATTACTATGAACGCAATAAAGGTTTAATTGAGGAGGAAGTTATCGATGAATTCGCATGAGCATGATTTTACCACGGTTATCAAATCCCGCCGGTCGGCGAATAAATTTATCCCGGGTGTAGAAATCCAAGACAAGGAACTGGAAGAAATCTTTCATCTTACGAAATTCGCGCCGTCGGCGTTTAACTTGCAGCATACCCATTATGTGGTGGTGAAGGATCCCGAATTGAAGGAGCAAGTGTATGAGGCTGCGGCCAAGCAATATAAAGTCCGAACTGCCTCCGCGGTGATCCTGGTGCTGGGAAAATTGGATGCCCATAAGGATGTCGGGATGATGAATGAAGGCCTTCTGAATTTGGGCGTTCTCAGCAAGCAGGAGTACGACATGCTCGTGTCGGATACGATCGGGTTCTATGAAAGCCGGGGCGAAGCGTTTATGCGGGATGAGGCGATTCGCAGCGCCAGCCTATCGGCCATGCAGATGATGCTCATCGCGAAGGACCGCGGCTGGGATACATGCCCGATGATCGGGTTTGATCCCGACGCCATGCGCCGCCTGCTGAACGTTCCGGACAATTACGTGCCGGTGATGCTGATAGCGATCGGCAAAGAAGACAGCTCGAGCTTCCGTCCGCGCGGCTACCGTAAGCCGGTTGGCGAGTTCGTCAGCTTTAACCGTTTTTGAGCATGCTTATCACCCAAAACAAGGAGGAGCTACACATGGTACATCCAACTTCAGGGATTCATCATATTACCGCATTTGCTACCGATCCGCAGGTGAATGTCGATTTTTACGCAGGAGTGCTGGGGCTTAGATTGGTCAAAAAAACGATCAACTTCGATGCCCCGGAGGTGTACCATTTGTACTTCGGCGATGAGGATGGGAATCCGGGAACGATTATGACCTTCTTCCCGACGCCCGGGGCTCGGCGCGGCCGGGTTGGCGGCGGCCAGGTCGGCGTCACTACCTTCGCCATACCGGTTGGCACAATGGGGTTCTGGCAGGAGCGTCTGCACAAATTCGGCATCTCCACGACCGAAACCCGCCGATTCGGTGAATCCTATCTGCATTTCCGTGACAAAGACGGACTCCAGCTCGAGCTGGTGGAACGCGCTACCGGTCCGCTAAGCACTTGGTCGTTTGGCGGCATTCCAACCGACAAGGCGATCAAAGGCTTTGGCGGCGCGGTGCTCTACAGCATGGCCCCGGAGAAAACTGCCGCGTTGCTCGAAACCGTCATGGGCTTACAGAAGCTTGGCACAGAGGGCGATTATACCCGTTTTAAAGCCGAGGGTGACCTTGGCGATGTGATCGATGTAAACGTCAAGTCGATGGAATACGGCGCGGGCGGAGCCGGAACGGTGCATCACATCGCCTGGAGAGCCCGGGACTTCGCGGAACATGAAGAATGGAGAGTTCGGGTTGCCGAGCACGGCTACCATCCGACGCCAATCGTTGACCGGCAATATTTTCACGCGCTTTATTTCCGGGAGGAAGGCGGCATCTTGTTCGAAATTGCCACGAATCCGCCAGGGTTCGCCAATGACGAGTCGCCGGAGCATTTGGGTGAAAAGCTGATGCTTCCCGCTTGGTATGAACCGCACCGTGCACTGATCGAACAAAATCTGACCCCGTTTGAAGTCCGGGCGCTGAAGGAGGATCTGCAGGGATGAAGCTGAAGCATATCTTCAAGCCGGGGACCCTAACGGCCAGCGGTGAAGCGGCGGCACCTACACTGCTTCTTCTCCACGGCACCGGCGGCACGGAGCGGGATCTGCTGCCATTGGCAGAAATCATCTCCCCGGCTTCGGCAGTGCTTAGCGTCCGGGGGAACGTATTGGAGAACGGGATGCCGCGTTTCTTCCGGCGGTTGGCGATGGGCGTGTTCGACGAGGAGGATCTGGTGCTGCGCACGAAGGAGCTGCACGATTTCCTGGACGAGGCGGCGGCGCACTACGGCTTCGATCGGAGCCGCATCGTTGCGGTGGGGTATTCGAACGGAGCAAACATCGCAGCGAGCCTCCTGTTCCACCATGCGGCCGCACTAAGCGGGGCTATTCTGCACCATCCGATGGTCCCGCGGCGGGGCGTGCCGCTGCCGGAGATGGCAGGAATCCCTGTCTTCATCGGGGCGGGGCGGAATGACGCGATGTGTAAGCCGGAAGAAACCGAGGAACTGGAAGGGGTGCTCAGAGGTGCGGGTGCCCAAGTGCATGTGCATTGGGAGCCCTATGGACATCAGTTGACCGAAACCGAGGTTCAGGCTGCGGCAGAGTGGTTTCAGGACCATCTGCTGAACCAATAAGACAGGTATCATCAAAGGCAGTTCGGAGCACATCGCTCTGGACTGCCTTTGTTTGTTGGATAAATTAAGTGCCCACAAATGAGAGATTTTGTGCTAGCATAAAATGTGTGCGCTTACATGGAGGATATTGGTTGAACTATAGATGCATGGAATTTACGTAAAAGGGGAGGGATGGCAGTCATGCTGCAAGTGCTTCTGGTCGATGATGAGCCTTGGGTGCTGGAAGGTCTTCGAACTATGGTGAATTGGGAAAAGCACGGCTTTCAAGTCTGCGGCGAAGCGCTGGACGGTCCGGAGGCCTTAACCAAGATGCAGGAGCTGCGGCCTGAGCTGGTCGTCACGGATATCCATATGCCCGTCATCAGCGGCTTGGAGCTGATTGAACGGAGTAAACGGCTGCTCGCAAGGCCCCCTAAGTTCGTTATTTTAAGCGGATACGACGATTTTAACTACGCACTTACGGCGATGCGGCAACGGGTGGCGGAGTATCTGCTAAAACCGATTGACGAAGACGAGTTCGGGGCGATTCTGGACCGTCTCGGTCAGATGATCGCCGAGGAGCGGGAAATGGAGCAGTCCAAGCTAAGGAAGCAGACGTTGTTTAAAAATAACCTCCTGAACCGATTGATTCAGGGGGAAGATGGCCTTCAGCTGGAGCAGGAGGCGGCCGCCGCGCTTCAGCTCGGGGGTGAGCCGGAGCTGCAATGTATGCTGTTCGACGCCGGGATGGATCCGCAACCTCTAAAGCAACGCGTACTCAGTTATTTCTCGAAACCCGCGGATGCGGATCGTTCCTTCATGGACGGCTCAGGCCGGTTTGGGATGATCCTGCGGACGGATGAAATGCCGCAGCCGCGGATCGAAGAGATGGGACTGGCGATCAGCAGTGAACTTTCGGAGATAGGGTCGCCGGCAGTGATTGCCGTCAGCCGTGTCGGGAAAGGCATCCGCTCCATCCGGGAGCTGTACCTGCAAACGCTGGAGACCGTCAAAGCAAAGCGCGAGAAGGGGAAAACTGGCTTCTTCATGCTATGCCATCTTCCGCAGCCTTACAGTTCGGAGGATGTGTTGAAGGGCAAGGTTGAGCTGCTGTTGGCCGCCGTGCTTCAAGGGGATCCCGGATCAACGGGAGCAGTGGTGGAGGAAGTGTTTGGCGCCCTTGCCAGCAGCCAGATTGGTCTGGAGACCCTACGAGCTTTCGCAGCTAATGTGGAGCTCACGTTATGCCGCAGGATCAAGAAGGCCGGCGGCGATGCCGACGCTTTTATGGTTCGTGTGCAGGGGAACGAAGGAGAATCGAACGGGATCAGCGATTACGCCGCGTTGAAGCCGTATCTCCTAAAGCTGTGCCGGGAAGCCTCGCTGCTGCTAGCCGGATTGCGCCGGAAGAACGAGAATAACACGATTTTTCAGGTCATTCAGTACGTGGATGAGGAGTTTCGCAGCAAGCTGAAGCTGCAAACCCTTGCCAAGCAGTTTCATATGAACCCGACCTATTTAGGACAGGTGTTCAAAAAAGAAACAGGCAAAACCTTTAACGACTATCTCAACGAGAAACGGCTGGAGGAAGCCAAACGACTGCTGAAGCGCACCTCGATGAAAATTTCCGATATTGCGCTGCAGGTGGGTTATCCGAATACGGACTATTTTATCAGCAAATTCAAACAGTCGATTGGTATGCTGCCCTCTGTCTATAAATCTGAGTTTCAACATGACGGTCCCCAGAAAGTAAAGGGGCCCAGATTGGCCGAATAAGCCCGAGGTGGTGCGAGCATGGGAAGATGGAGATTCCGGGGAAGAGTGAACGATATTCCGCTGAAGACGAAATTTATGCTGATCTACCTGATTGGCGTGCTACTGCCGATCCTGGTTATTAACCTGGTGTTCATGGGGCGGATGACTGACTTTATTAAAGAGCGCGAGAAGCAGAACCTGGAGATTTCCATGGAGCGTGCCCGTAAGGATATTCTCGATTTTATCGACGGCGGGGTAGCGGTTAGTCATGCCCTGAACACCGATAAGACGCTGTATGAAAAGATGGACCGAATCTACTCGGGCCCGGTCGATTTTTACGAAACGTTTGATGAGCAGCTGCGCAATCGGGTGACCAGCTACATTCCGGTCAATAATCAGATTCTGCGAATCGGGATATACACCACCAATCCGACGATCGTCCCCGGGGGCAATTATCATATGATCAATGATGAGGTGAAGGGTAGCGAATGGTACCGGATCTGGAGCAGTTCGTCGGACCCGGTGGTTGTCGCAGCGTACCGCGCATCTCAAGCTACGAACCGAGCGAATACCGAGCCTTATTTCAGCGTGATTGAGAAAATGGACTACTACGATTCCTATAACACCTTCGACAAGCTGCTGCGGATCGATATTGATCTCAGCAAAATTTACGACGTGATCGTCCGGGAGCGGGACTACCTGGATTTGTATCTGGTCAACGGGAACGATGAAATCATCGTGTCGGCGGACAGCGGCTATCGGCAGGATACAAGTGTGGGTTATCCCAAGCTTGAATTGTCTGCCGAGGATCGGGAGAAGGGGGTGGAGTCCGTAGTCATCGGGAATGCCAAATACGTGAAAGGCTGGCGGCTGATCGGGATCCCGCAGGGCACCCGGTTGTCCAAGGCGATGTTCGATATGCGCTTGTTCGTTGGGATGTTGGTTGCGGCAATCACCTTATTCACGTCGATCTTCATTTTCGTCATGCTCCGCTCCTATCATTACCGGGTGAAGCGGCTCTCGCGCCATATGCAGAAGGTCACTAATGAGAAATTCGATTTGATTAACATCGATGAAGGACGCGATGAAATCGGCGGTCTGATCCGCAACTTTAACATGATGACCGCTCGCATCAACGCGTTGATCAACAACGTTTACAAGCTGGAAATCCAGCAGAAGAGCCTTGAAGCCGAGCGCGTGCGGGCAGAGCTGAACTTCTTGCAGAGCCAGATGAACCCGCATTTTCTGTTTAATACGCTGAACGCGATATTAGTGGTCTGTACGAAAAAGAACTACTCCGACGTTACGGACATCATTAAGAACTTGTCCAAGCTGCTGCGCCGGTTGCTCCGCTGGAAGGAGGACCTCGTTACGCTGGAAGAGGAGATTCGGTTTATCGACATGTATTTGAAAATCGAAAAATTCCGCTTCCGGGATAAATTCGAGTACGTCTTCGACATTGAGGAGGCAGCGCTGCATTATACGATTCCGAAGATGAGCATCCAGCCGCTGGTCGAGAACGCCTGCAAGCACGGAATTCAAGCGGTGCAGGGCAATGGGCTCGTTACCGTTAAAGCCCGCGTGGAAGACGGACGGCTTCGCATCGTCATTTCGGATAACGGCAAAGGCATCAAACCGGAGCAGCTGCGGGAAATGCTGCTAACCGTACGGAGCGAGAACACGTCCGGGAACAGCATTGGCATTCGCAATGTGTATCGCCGATTCGAGTTGTACTACAACGATCAGGTTCGCTTTAACATCGACAGCAAGCCGGGACAAGGGACAAAAGTGTGTATCGAAATTCCGGTCAAACGGCTTCAACACCAGGGAGGATAATCAGGGGGGAAAGAGCCATGAGATTCAAGGTGTTATTGGTGGATGACGAGCCGGCAGCATTGGAGGGGATGCAGCTGTGGATCAACTGGCCGGAGCTGGGCTTTGAGATATGCGGGACTAGCAGCAACGGCGCTGAGGCGCTGGAGAAGATCGGCCAGCTGCAGCCGGACCTAGTTGTTACCGATGTGCGGATGCCGGGAATGGATGGACTGGAAATGATCGAGGCGTGGCAGAAGCAGAATACCCGACAGGTCAGCTTTGCGATCGTAAGCGGATACAGTGAATTTCAATATGCACAAAAAGCGCTCCGCTTTGGTGTCACCCGGTATTTGCTGAAGCCGATTGACGAGGAGATCGCCGCCGAAGAGCTCGGGGCGATCTATCAGGAGCTGGCGGAGGAGCAGGAGCGTCAACGCATCAGCCGGATCGCTTCCTATGAGGAGACAGTGGGTCTGCTTAAGGGATGGCTCCATCCCTCGCCGGGGCTCCCTCGGGATGAGGGGCGGATCGCTGCGCTTTCGAGCCTGCGGAAGGCGTGGAATGTGTGTCTCATTCAGCCAAGAGACAGCTGCTTTGCCGAGACCCGGGAGCAAGTTGCCGCCTATGTCGGGGAGAGGGAAGCCATGTATCTCATCGATCTGGACTATAGCGGCTTGGATGAGGGCCTTCTGGCCCTGGTGTACGGATTTCATCCCGGCGAGGATGGGCCGGACGGCGCTAAATGGATCAGCGAACTGGAGAGATTATGCCGCAGTCTTGGAGTCGTCGCATCGGCGGGGCAGGGCGTGACAAGCCTGCAAGAGATTCCAGCTGCGTTCAGACAGGCTCAGACAGCGATGCAGCATCAGTTTTATGCGGAAGGCCCTGCCGGGATTATGGAGTATCGTAACGTGGCTGCGCTGAAGTTCCACCGCAGGTACGATCAAACCGAGCTGGTGGATCGCATTATAGGGGCGATTCAACTGCTGGACAAAGGGGGCTTGGAGGAAGGGCTGTCCGAGGCGGAGCGTAGGTTCCGGGAACTTTACCTTACGCCGGACATCGTGCGTAAATTTGGGATTCATTTGTTTTATCTCATGATGGAACACCTGGAGGAACTCCCGGGCAAGGCGGTGGAACTGCAAAGCAAATACGACATTCCCGGTACAGTTTCGGCGGTGCCAACCCTGCGGGAATTAATGGACCGGATCCAAGCGTTAGGGATAGAGTGCATCGATGGGCTTCTGATGGACAAAGCCCAACGGTCCCAGGGAGTCATTCAAGACATCAACGCCTATATCCGGGAGCATTACCGCGAGCCATTGACGATCAAGAAGCTGGCAGAGGTGTTTTACCTTCATCCGGTCTATTTAGGCCAATTGCTGCAGAAGAAGAACGGCGTTCATTTTAACGAAATGATCCATAACTATCGCATTGAAGAAGCCGTCAGGCTGCTCCGGGACGGAAGCTTGAATAACGGCGAGGTGGCCGAGCGAGTGGGTTACGCGAACTATGGCCAATTTCTCAAGCAATTTGAAAAAAGATTGCAAATGTCGCCTAATGAGTACAGAAACAGGAACTGAAATTTTGAAGATGGAACCTTTAATTGTGAACTAGTTGTGGCGGGGTAGCGCTCTTAGAATTAAAGATAAGTTGATGAAAGGGCTTACAAAATAGCTTAAACATCAACAAATCATTACGGAGGTGCTTTACATGGGGGGCAAGACCAAATCAATGCTCCGGCTCAGCGTTATCCTGCTGTTATCGCTCAGCGTCATCCTAGCGGGATGTGGCGGCGGTAACAAAACTACCACAGCCGAAACCAACACCGGCAATACGGGGACTACAGGGAACAATGCCGGAGATAAAGTCGAACCGCTTGAAATCACCGCGTTTATCGGGGAAGCCGGCCAACAGCCGACGCCGGACAACAAGATTTACAAGAAGATTAAAGATGAGCTGGGCGTCACATTCAAATTTGAATTTCTTGCCGGGGACATTGACCAGAAGCTTGGCGTTATGATCGCAGGCTCCGATTATCCCGATATTATGACCGGCAATACGAAGTTGACGGCAGCAGGGGCTTATATCCCTTTGGAAGATCTGATTGAAGAACATGCACCGAATTTGAAGAAGCACTATGAGAAATATTGGAACATGATGAAGGACCCGAATGACGGTCATATTTACATCCTGCCAAACTACGGGGCCTATAACGGGGAAGTCAGCACAACTTGGTATTCGGGTCCGGCTTTCTGGATCCAAAAGGCTGTGCTGGAGGAGGCAGGATATCCTCAAGTCAAAACGCTTGATGAATATTTTGATCTGCTCATCAAGTACAAGGAGAAACACCCAACGATCGATGGCAGCCCAACGATTGGTTTCGAAATTCTGAACTATGACTGGAGAAACTGGGGACTGTTTAATGCGCCGCAGCATCTGATCGGACACCCGAATGACGGCGGCGTTGTCGTGAAGGACGGCAAAGCGGAGATTTTCGCCGACAAGGATTATGCTAAACGGTACTACAAGAAGCTGAATGAAATGAATGCCTTAGGTCTGATCGATAAAGAGACATTTACACAAAACTATGACCAGTATCAAGCGAAAATTTCCAGCGGTACGGTGCTCGGATTTTTTGACCAGCACTGGAACTTCCAAGATGCCGAGAATGTGTTAATTACGGCGAAGAAGCATGAAAGAACCTATGTCGGCTTGCCGCTGGTTTACGATACAAGCATTACAGACCATTATCTGGATCGCCCGGCACTGAACCTGAACAATGGCTTTGGGATCAGCGTAAATGCTGGGGAAGATAAGGCGATCAAAATTCTTAAATTCTGGGATCGCCTGATCCAGGAAGATTGGCAAAAAATCATGTCTTGGGGGATTGAAGGCGAAGACTACATTGTTACCGAAGAAGGCCGCTTCATGAAAACCCAAGAGCAACGCGACAAGTTTACGGATGCGACTTGGAAACTGGCGAACAAAGCGGATACGTTGCACAAATTCAGTCCGAAAATGGAAGGGTATTTCAGCGATGGGAATGCTACCGATGCGGCAGCCCAACCTGAAGAATACCAAGCAGGGCTGGAAGAGTACGATAAAAAATTCTTGGCCGCTTATGGATATAACAGCTATGTTGACTTCTTTACACCAGCACCGGAAAACGAAGTTTCTTATCCGGCATGGTCGGTTGACTTAGTGGAAGGTTCGGAAGCCAAGGTAGTGAACACCAAGCAGAATGATTTGTCTACGAAGTATCTGCCTAGAGCGATTTTGGCCGACCCGGCTGATTTCGATAAGGTATGGGATGAATACGTGGGAGAAATCCGCAAGCTCAACATTAAAGCTTACGAAGACCGCATTAACGAAGTGTTGCAATGGAGAATTGACAACTGGTCCGTGAAATAATCCAGGGATTCAATCGAAGAATGGAAGGCATCTAAGCCTTCCATTCTTCGAAATCTTAGGCTTTGTGGGGAGAACAAAATATGGATGAGACCTTAATGGACAAACACGCCGTCCCGAAAGCGAAAAGACGAAAACAACAGCAAATAACCTGGTCCCTGATCAAGAGTCAACGGCAGTTGATCTTCATGTCGGTTCCGTTATTGGCTTATATTATATTGTTTGCTTATGTCCCGGTGTGGGGCTGGACGATGGCGTTTCAAAATTACAAGCCGGCAAGAAGCTTTGGTCAGCAGGAATGGGTCGGGTTCAAGCAGTTCAAGTTCCTGTTTACGGACGACAGCTTCCTTCGGGTGCTGCGCAATACGTTGGGGATGAGTATCATCAACCTGGTGCTGGGCTTTGTCACCGCAATCGCTCTGGCCTTGCTGCTGAATGAAATCAAGAACATTTTCTGGAAAAGAACGGTTCAAACGATCTCGTATCTTCCGCACTTTCTATCCTGGATCATCGTCACAGGGATTGTTGCGACTTCCCTTGCTTCCGATGGCATTATCAACGATGTTCTGATGCGGCTGCATCTGATCAAGGAGCCGATTCTATGGCTTAGTGAAGGCAAGTATTTCTGGGGCGTCGTTGGTGCCTCTCATGTCTGGAAAGAGGTTGGCTGGAACACGATCATTTATTTGGCGGCGATGGCGGCGATTGACCCGTCATTATACGAAGCTGCGGATATCGACGGAGCCAGCCGATACCGGAAGATGTTGCATGTCACGCTTCCCGGCATTAAGCCAACGATTGTCATTCTGCTGATTATGTCCATCGGACATATACTGGAAGCCGGCTTCGAGGTGCAATACCTGCTCGGGAACGGTCTGGTGGTGGACTGGGCAGAGACGATTGATATCTTCGTGCTGAAATACGGGATTGCCCAAGGCAACTACTCCCTGGCAACCGCCGGCGGGATCTTCAAAACGGTCGTTAGCGTAACCATGCTGCTCCTTGCAAACTGGACCGCCAAACGACTAGGGGAAGAGAGGCTGTTATAGAGATGGCAAACCAATCCATTACCCCAGAGCGAGTATCTGCAGCTGCTTTGCCACGTCGGGTCGGACGCGGCAAGGTGGAGCCGGTGATTTTCCATACGCTGAATACGATCTTCATGATCTTTCTCGTCGTCGTGACGCTGTATCCGTTTCTGAACACGATTGTGGTATCGCTTAACGCGGGGAATGATACGATTCGCGGAGGACTCTACCTGTGGCCGAGACAATTTACGCTGCAGAACTATAAGGCGATTTTTGTTTCCGGCACGATTTACGATGCTTTCCTGATCTCGGTGGCGAGAACGGTGTTATCTACGATTCTGAACATCTTCCTGACAACGATGCTCGCCTATACATTGAGCCGAAGGGAATACGTGTTCCGCAAGCCAATTACGTTGATTTTCGTGCTTACGATGTATTTTAATGCGGGGTTGATTCCCGGGTACTTCCTGATGAAGGATTTACATCTGATCAACACGTTTTGGGTTTATGTCGTTCCTACGATGATCAGCGCATTTAACCTGATTGTTATCCGGACGTATATCGGCACCATTCCCGAAAGCTTGGTGGAGTCGGCGAGAATTGACGGGGCAGGAGACTTCAAAATCTTCTGGACCATCATCTTCCCGCTGTGCAAACCGGTATTAGCGACGATTGCGTTGTTTGTGGCTGTCGGCGCGTGGAACTCCTGGTTTGATGCGTTCCTGTACACGTCTTCGAGACAAGAGCTCAGCACAATGCAATATGAGTTGATGAAATTGCTCTCTTCCAGCATGAATGCCAACAGCAATCCGGCGGTGGCTAACGGGGCGGGCATGACCCAGGATACGGCGGCTTCCATGGTTACACCGTTATCGATTCGGGCTGCGGTTACCGTGGTGGCATCCGTTCCAATTCTGCTCGTATATCCTTTCATGCAGAAATATTTCGTGGTTGGCCTGAATGTCGGGAGCGTTAAAGAATAGTTGTTTTATTTCGTGAACCGTTCGTACGAGTATTTTCCCAAGCGTGGCAGAGGAGGAATCTTCATGAATCCAACGTTCCATTCCGTACCGGCATTAAAGGAACTGTTTGCGGCGGACTTCAAAATTGGAGCGGCGGTCAATCCGACGACGATCCGGACGCAGAAGGCATTGCTGGCGTATCACTTCAACAGCCTGACTGCGGAGAACGAGATGAAGTTCGTCAGCGTGCATCCTAAGGAACAGACCTATACCTTCGAGGACGCGGATCGGCTGGTTAATTTCGCCCGAGAGCACGGCATGGCCATGCGGGGGCATACACTGGTGTGGCATAATCAGACGTCTGACTGGTTGTTCCAGGATCGCCAAGGCGCGGCGGTTAGCAAGGAAGTGCTGCTCGGCAGGCTTCGGGAGCATATTCATACCATAGTAGGCCGGTACAAGAACGAGATCTACGCCTGGGACGTCGTCAACGAGGTCATCGCGGACGAAGGGGAGGCGCTGCTGCGCACTTCCAAATGGACGGAAATCGCGGGACCTGAATTTATCGCTAAAGCGTTCGAGTATGCACATGAGGCGGATCCACAGGCGCTGTTGTTTTATAACGACTACAACGAATCGAATCCTCTGAAACGCGATAAAATTTACACACTCGTTCATTCGCTGCTGGAGCAAGGGGTGCCGATCCATGGCATCGGATTACAAGCGCACTGGAACCTGTACGATCCATCGTTGGATGAGATTAAGGCAGCGATTGAGAAGTATGCTTCGCTGGGTTTGCAGCTGCAGCTGACGGAGCTGGATATCTCGATGTTCCGCTTCGATGACCGGCGAACCGACTTGACTGCGCCGGAGCCGGCGATGCTGGAGCGGCAGGCCGAACGTTATGAGGCCGTATTCCGGCTGTTGCTGGAGTATCGTGACGTCATCAGCGGAGTCACCTTCTGGGGAGCGGCGGACGATTACACCTGGCTGGACGATTTTCCGGTGCGCGGCCGCAAGAACTGGCCGTTTCTGTTCGACGCCAAGCACCAGCCGAAGGAGGCGTTCCATCGCGTTGCGGCCCTGGCTGCGGAGCAGCGGGCATAAAGGCAGCGCATGGGGGAAAACAACGATAACGGAAAACGCTTTATTCTGGTGGCGTTTTCGGTGTAAAATGGTAGAGGCCCTTCTGGTTGGAAGGGCCTCTTTTGAAGTATGTTGAACCTATTTCGGATTAGACCTATCGAACCTTAGGAGGAGAATCGATGAAATATCGGGAGCTTGGTAACACGGGTCTTCAAGTCAGCGAGGTGAGCTTTGGCACTTGGGCCATCGGCGGAAGCTGGGGCAACACGAATGATGACGAGGCCCTGAAGGGCTTGGATAAAGCGATTGGAGAAGGTGTCAATTTCTTCGATACGGCGGACGTTTATGGCGACGGACATGCGGAGCGTCTGCTTGCCAAAGCGACCAAAGGGAAGGAAGACGAGATCTATATCGCGACCAAATTTTGCCGGGCCGGCGATATTCATGACCTGGAGACGTATTCCGAAGCGCGGGTGCGGGCTTATTGCGAAGCCAGCTTAAAACGGTTGGAGCGCGAGCGTATCGATCTGTATCAGATTCATTGCCCGCCGTTGTCCGTGTTGAAGGACGGCCGGGTATTTGAAGTGTTGGACAAGCTGCAGGCGGAGGGAAAAATCCGCCACTACGGCGTGAGCGTAGAGACGGTGGAGGAAGGGTTGTTCTGCCTGGGGGTGCCGGGGGTGAAGGCGCTGCAGGTCATCCTGAACCTGTTCCGCCAAAAGCCGCTCGCAGAGTTGCTGCCGAAGGCGCAGGAAGAAGGCGTGGGCATCCTTGTGCGGCTTCCGCTGGCCAGCGGCCTGCTGACCGGCAAATTCACGCCGGACACGACGTTTGCTGCCGACGATCACCGCAACTTTAACGCGAACGGTGAGCAGTTCAACGTCGGTGAGACGTTTGCTGGCTTGCCGTTCGTTAAAGGTGTTGAGCTGGCGGCCCAGCTCCGCTGGATCGCCGAAGGACGCGGGGACATGGCCCGCGCGGCGATGCGCTGGATTCTAGACCAGCCGGAAGTTTCCTGCGTGATCCCGGGCTTCCGCAACGTGCGTCAGGTCGAGGACAACCTCGGCGCGATCGACGTGCCTTCCTTCAGCAAGGAAGAGCTGGAGCGGCTGGCCCTCTTCTACCAGAACGAAGTCGCGCAGCATATTCGCGGGGCGTATTAAAGCGAAATCCCCTTATTCACCGAGCGTGGCCATCAAATTGGCGTGATTCCCGGGAATAAGGTGAATGATTCGAGAAAGCCTCCCATCATTCGCCTTGAAATCAGGCTTGATGGGGGGCTTTTGCGCGTTCTGCGGCGGCCGATTGCTCCAAGCGCAGCGTGTCGCGCCAACTGCAGTAAGTCGCCCATGGACTGCCGTCGTCCAGAAGGGCCTTGCAGGTGTAAATGCCCTCTTCGATCGAATCGACGCGCCCGGCGAGCTCCAGGCGAACCGCTCCGTTCAGCAGCACCTGGTTTACGTAAGCCGGGTGCGCTTGCCCTTGCAGCACCTGTTCGGTAACGTGCAGCTGTTTGGCTGCGTTCCAGGCGGTATCGTCTTCTTCGGGCAGCGGGGTGTCCAGCCCGTACGTTTCCGGATCGATAATGTTCAGCTTCGCTTCACCGTTGCCCACCACATAGGTGCGGGTCGGCCGATCGATAAACAGGTCCTCTGAGCCTTGTGCCCCTTGGACGATCAACGCTTTCCGGTAATCCAGCTGCTCGATGAGCTGGGCCATCCGGTCGAACACAGTATTATGGTATACACCATACACCAAATAAGGCGAATCGCTGAAGTCCAGCAGCTTCTCGATCGTATTCAAGATCGTCCGCAGACCCAGCTCTTCGCGGATCGGACGAAGCTTCTCCAGCGGCGGGCACCAGACCTCAGACGGCACGAACCGGACGCCGGAGAAGTCTGCCGGGCGGGCTGCCGGCGCCCACTCCATCAAGCGGCTGTCCACGCCCAACTCGTCAAGCAGATCGGTCAGGGTCACGCCCCACTTGGGCGGGAGCGACGGGGTGCCGTGCAGCGTGACGGGTAAACCTCCTGAAGCCAGCAGAAAGGAGGTGGCAAACGTCGCCATAAAGGAGGTGGTGCGGCCGTCATAAGGTCCGGCACAGTCGAGTCCCTGAGGAATCGGCGAGCGACGGGCATGTTTGCGAAAGACGGTCACAAATGCTTTCAGTTCCGCCACGCTCTCCAGCTTGATCCGCTGTGCCATAAAGAAGGCGCCAATCTGCGCCGGAGTCGCTTGGCCGCTGATCATCAATTCGGCGGCTTCGGTTGCTTCCTCATAGGTCAAGTCGCGGGCGCCTCTTTTGCCTCGTCCTACTTCCTTCAGGATTTCTGTCATCGTCATCGGGAGCCCCCCTTTGTTTGTAAGATCGGTTCAAAATTTTAATTGCTGATGGGCTTTGACGACCGAAGTCGCCACATCCACCATCCGTTTCCGTTCATTCATCGCCCGCTTGCGCAGCATGTCGTAAGCCTCGGCTTCGGACACTTTGTTCACGTCGCACAAGATACTCTTGGCCATGTCGATCCACTTCCGTTCCTCCAGCCGGGAGACCAATTGCGCCCGTTCATTCTGCCAGGTTTGCCTCTCAAAAAAATGCCTAGCGCTGAAATGCAGCGCCCAATGCAGCTCCGATGCCGTCATGGACGGGGAGAGCAGGCCGTCAACGGGGACCTCTGTCTCACATGCCTCCAATGAGGAGCTTGCCGTCTCGGGGCTACACCACCAGAGGAGCGGGAGGGGCTTTCACTTGAGCAGCATGTTGCCCCAGCGCTGCATCCCCTCAAGCGGCATATCCAGCACCGCAGCGTCAACCTCCTTGATCCGTTTGCGAATTTGCGGCTCCTGACAGGAGGCGAAGACTTGATACCCGCTCGTTTTGAGGAAGGTTTCGGGATCAGCCAAGGGCAAAGACTTCAGGGGATCTGTCGAGGCAGTCCCGGGTAAACCGGCTTCGCGAATGACCAATAAGAAGCGCATCGAGAGGGATCCCTCCTATCCATAACGATCTGTTTCATAATCCAAGCGGTGTTTAGCTTTAAAGTCATAAAGGATCGAGATACACGAATAACTTCAACAACTGCAACTGCGAAATTGCAGCGAGGAAAGAAAACCTTACATCACATTTCAAATTTTAAAGGATAAATGTATTTTCTCGCCTTTTTTCTGAAAAATCAATACAAATGTAATGAAAACTGACATAAAAATTTTAATCACACAATTTTATGTAATGTATATTGACATAACCTCCAACCTCCTTTATAGTTAATGTCAACTCAACACTTGATTCAAATTTGTTTATTCAAAAATTCGATCGTAATCATGCTGGGTACAATGGGGTGCCCGCTAGAAGCGGCAATGGAGCCTGTCTTCGCAATCCGTAGAAATCACGTGGTGTAGCTGCGTGTCTCTAGGGGCGAAGCAGGCTTTTTGTGTTTTCTTGGTAATTTGGGAAAAGGGGAGATGGAGATGAACCAAAAGAAAAAGATGGTGCTGGTCGGTAACGGGATGGCGGGAATCCGCACGGTGGAGCATGTGCTGAAGCTGGCTCCGGAGGCGTACGAGATTACGGTCTTCGGTGCAGAGCCGTATCCGAACTACAATCGGATTATGCTGTCTTCGGTGTTGGCTGGCGGGGCAGACATGAAGGAGATTGTAATTAACGATTTGGCCTGGTACGAGGAAAATCACATCAACCTCTATCTGGGCGATGAGGTTGTTCGGCTCGATACCGATAAGCGCAAGGTCGTATCGGCCTCCGGGGTAGAAGCAGAATACGACGCATTGATTTTGGCCACGGGCTCCAATCCATTTATCTTACCGATTCCCGGGGCACGCAAGGATGGCGTCATCGGGTTCCGCAATATCAAGGACTGCGAGCTGATGATGGAGGCCTCCCGCAAACATAAAAAAGCTGCGGTGATCGGCGGCGGTCTCTTAGGCCTGGAAGCGGCCCGCGGGTTGCTTAATCTCGGCATGGACGTCACCGTCGTGCATATCCATCCTTACTTGATGGAGCGTCAGCTCGACGAGCCGGCATCGCGGATGCTGCAACATGAGCTGGAAGCGCAAGGCATGAAGTTCCTCATGCAAAAGCAAACAGCCAGCATTTACGGCGGACGGCGGGCCGAGGGGCTGGAATTTGCAGACGGAAGCCGGTTGGAAGCGGACCTCGTTGTGATGGCCGTCGGCATCAAACCAAACATTGAATTGGCAAAAGAGGCAGGCCTTAATGTGGCGCGAGGCATTATCGTCAACGATTATCTTGAAACCAGCGCACCGGGGGTTTATGCCGTTGGGGAATGCGCTGAGCATCGCGGCATCGCCTACGGGCTGGTGGCCCCGCTCTATGAGCAAGGCAGTGTATTGGCCAAGCGGCTGGCTGGTGTCGAAACCGCCGCGTACGAAGGATCCGTCACTTCGACGAAGCTGAAGGTGTCGGGAGTAGATGTTTTTTCTGCGGGATATTTCAATGATGCGCCAGGCACGCGCTCGCTGCGCATTCAAGACGAACTGGAGGGCACGTACCGTAAAATCGTCCTGCAAGACGATCGGCTCATCGGCGCGGTACTGTTCGGCGACACAACGGACGGCCCATCGTTATTTGCTAAGATCAAAAGCGGAGAATCCGTAGCCGGGAAAGAGAAGGAGCTGCTGCTTGGGTTTACTCCGGGTCAAGCCGGGGCAGGGGCCTCGTCCCCGAATGCCCGGTTGGCCGCAATGGCGGACGACGAAATCATCTGCGGCTGTAACGGCGTCACCAAAGGCACCATCGTCGAAGCGGTGAAGGGCGGCTGCTCCAGCGTCGGCGAGATCAAAGCGTGCACGAAGGCGTCCGGCTCCTGCGGCGGCTGCAAACCGCTGGTCGAGGGACTGCTGCATCTATATGCAGAAGGCGATGTCAAAGCGGTGAAGGAAGGCATCTGCGGCTGTACGCCGCTGGGCCGTGACGAAATTGTCGCCAGCATCAAGGAGATGGGGCTCAAGAGTGTGCACGAGGTGATGAACGTGCTGGAATGGCGCGAGCCGGAGGGCTGCTCGAAGTGCCGCCCGGCGTTGAACTACTACCTGGGGATGCTGTGGCCGGCTGAGTATGTGGATGAGAAAGAATCCCGCTTCGCCAACGAACGTTACCATGCCAACATTCAAAAGGACGGAACGTTCTCTGTGGTGCCTCGGATTTACGGCGGTGTAACCTCACCGGCTGAACTCAAGCGAATTGCGGCGGTTGCCGAGAAATACCAAGTGCCGATGGTGAAGTTCACCGGCGGACAGCGGCTTGACCTGCTGGGCGTAAAGAAGGAAGATTTGCCGAAAATGTGGGAGGAGCTCGATATGCCGTCCGGTCATGCGTACGGCAAGGCGCTGCGGACGGTGAAGACCTGCGTCGGCTCCACGTTCTGCCGGTTCGGGACCCAAGATTCCATTAGCATGGGCATTCAGCTGGAAAAAACGTTTGAACGCCTGAACACCCCCGGCAAGGTTAAACTGGCGGTATCGGGTTGCCCGCGGAACTGCGCCGAAGCCACGATTAAGGACCTTGGCGTTGTGGCTATCGACGGCGGTTGGGAGATCTATGTGGGCGGTAACGGCGGTGTGAAGGTTCGGGCGGCAGATTTGCTCTGCGTAGTGAAGACCGAAGATGAAGTGGTCGAATGGACCGCAGCGTTCTTGCAGCATTACCGTGAGCAAGCCAGCTGGAACGAACGGACAGCGCAGTGGGTTGAGCGGGTAGGATTGGACGCCATCAAGGCAGTGTTGGAGCAAGCCGATGAACGGAAAGCACTGGCTGAGCGGATTCAAGACACCTTAAGCCGGACGACAGACCCGTGGAAAGAAATTATTGAAAACCAGGAGCTGCGTAAAAACTTCGAACCGCTGCAAGACGTACAACTGCAAAATTCGTGATCTTTTTTGGGGGGCAGATACCATGATAACTAAAATTCAAGTGGCACGGTTGGACGACATTGATCGGCTTGGTTCACGTACGGTGTTTGTTGAGGGGAAGGAGGTTGCGATTTTCCGCCTCAGCGACGGCAGTGTTCACGCCATTGAAAACCGCTGTCCGCACAAAGGCGGCAAGTTGTCAGAAGGGATGGTGTGCGGTTCAGCCGTGCACTGTCCCCTGCACGATTGGAAGATCAATCTGCGGAGCGGACGTGTCCAAGAGCCCGACCATGGGGAGGTCACGGTCTATGAGATCGAAGTGGATGAAGCGACCGGAGCTATATATATTTCACTGTAGCGTATAGGGCGTATAGAGCGTATAGAGAATCGCAGTGCGAATAAAGGAGTGGACGAACCATGGATTACGTCAAACCAGGAGAAGTACTAGGGAGCATGATTGAGACCGGGAAAAATAAAGCCAACCTCAGCATTCTGCAGTTGCTGGTCAAAGGATTTTTGGGCGGAGCGATCCTGGCGTTCGCCACCACCTTGGCGTTTACCGCGACGCAACAGGCCTCGCTGGGGATCGTGGGGGCGGTGATTTTCCCGGTTGGCTTTGTGATGATCGTCCTGTTGGGCCTGGAGCTTGTCACTGGCAGCTTCGCCTTGATCCCGCTGGCTGTGATGGAACGGCAGGCTTCGCCGGGGCGGATGTTGTCCAGCTTTGGATGGGTGATCCTCGGGCATCTCATCGGCTGTGCTGTGTATGCTGTTCTCTATGGGCTGACGATTACGAAAATGGGCACGGACCTGTCCCACCCGCTTGTGCAGATGTTGATCCAGACGAGCGAAGCGAAGACGCTGGCTTACAAGCAGATGGGCGGCAGCGGTCTCGCGCTGGTCACCATCAAGGCTGTTCTGTGTAACTGGATGGTTACGCTGGGCGTGGTGATGGCGATGACCTCGAAGTCGACGGCAGGCAAAATCGCAGCGATGTGGTTGCCGATCCTGATCTTTTTTGCACAAGGGTTCGAGCATGCGGTCGTGAATATGTTCGTCATCCCGGCTGGCATGATGCTGGGAGCGGATGTCAGTATGGCCGACTGGTGGCTGTGGAACCAAATTCCTGTCTTGATCGGCAACTTCCTGGGCGGCGTCGTGTTCACCGGTTTGATGCTGTATGTGGCGCAAAAAGGCAGCTTGCGGCGCGGAGTAGCCGCGCAGGTTGCAGGAACGGAAATGGCTGAGCCGGATGGCCGCGCGTTGTCCGTGGCAGGGGAACGCCTATGAAGCACCCCGGGATGGTAAGTATTATCGGAGCGGGACCCGGCGACCCCGAGTTGATCACGGTCAAGGCGATGAACCGGCTGCGGGAAGCCGAGGTCGTGTTGTATGACCGCCTCGTCAGTGAAGAGCTGCTGGCATACGCCGGGCCGTTCGCGGAGCTGGTGTACGTCGGCAAGGCGCCGGGACGCCACGCGATGCCGCAGGAGGAAATCGAGCGCTGGCTGATCCGCTACGCCATGGACGGGAAGCGGGTCGTGCGCCTGAAGGGCGGCGACCCGTTCGTCTTCGGGCGCGGCGGGGAGGAGGCGCTGGCGCTGGCCGCTGCGGGAATCCCCTATGAGGTGATTCCCGGCATCACATCAGCGCTGGGCGCGGCGGCTTCCGCCGGCGTGCCGCTGACGCATCGCGGGGCGGCCGCCTCGTTCTCCTGTGTGACCGGCAGCCGCTGCCACGGCGATCAGACGCCGATCCGCTGGGACCTGCTGGCGCATAGCGTCGACACGCTGGCGATCTACATGGGCGTCAGCCAAATCGGCGCCATCCGCGAGGAGTTGCTCCGCCATGGCAAGTCGGCTTCAACGCCGGTGGCGTTGATCGAACGCGGCACGACCTGCCGGCAGCGCACGTTCACTTGTACCTTGGACGACATGCACAAGCTGGCCGCCGCCGTGAAGCTGAGCAATCCGGCGCTGATCGTCGTCGGCGAGGTGGTGCGCGTCCGCGAGCAGCTGCAGTTGTTTGAGCATCAGGCGGAGGTGTACTACGGGTCGTGAAGCGAGGGAGGTCATGGGTGGTTGCTAACTTACTACCGCCCCACTATCCCTTGCTTATAGACTAACTGCAAAAGTGCAGTTCATTTTGAGGAAAATCGGCTTTTCTGCGAGATTAAGTGTAAAAATGCAGTTGAGTAAGCGGGTTTTGAAGAAAAATGGGCCCTAGGCGGTTAAATGAACTGTACTTTTGCATTTCATCCACCGATACAAGGTACATTCGACAAGATTCGCCTGCACTTTTACATTTCGTTATACATCCGAACAGAAAAAAGGCCAAAAAGACCGCCTCATTCGTGAGGTTCCTTTTGGCCTTTTGCCTTATTCCAACGCAGCTCTGCTTAACGTCAGCAGCTCGCTGACCGTCACCAGCCGGTATCCGGCGGCCGTTAGTTCGGCAGCCAGGATGCGCACGGCTTCCACGGTTTGGGAACGGTCGTCGAAGCCGTCGTGGAACAGCAGGATGCTGCCTGGGCGGACCTGCTCCCGCGTCTTCTCCACAATGTGCGCCACGCCGGGCATCTCCCAGTCCATCGCCGCGCCATTCACCGCCCCAATCGCGGGATAGCCGAACTCACCGGCGGTGATGGCGGCCACCTCCTCGGAGGTGGCGAGGTAAGGCGGGCGGAAGACCTTCGGTTTCGCGCCAGTGACCTGCTCGATCAGCTCCTCCGTCAGCTGTAGTTCCCGGCGGCATTCCTCCGGGGGAAGATCCGGCAAGTGCGGGTGCGTGTACGTATGGTTACCGATCTCATGGCCTTGCTCGTGCACAGCCTTGGCGGTTTCCGGGCTTTTCTCCATCTGTGTGCCGATCATAAAGAACGTTGCTTTGCCCTGTACCTCCCTTAGAATCTCAAAAACCTGCGGGGTGTACAGCGGATTGGGGCCGTCGTCGAACGTGAAGGCAACCGCTTTATCCTGGATAGGCAGCTCGTTAATCACTTGAAAATCAGCCATTTTCTAACGCATCTCCTTCTTTATCGAAGTCCCGCGTACGACTACCGCGACCTTTTAAACCCCCGAGTAAGCCATAAAACCGCCATCGACGGGAATCACCGTACCGGTCACAAAGCCAGACGTCTCCGCATCAGCCAGCCACAATAGCGTACCCAGCAAATCCTCCGGCACGCCAAAGCGGCGCATCGGGGTATGGGTGATAATTTTGTTTGAGCGCTCCGTTAACGATCCGTCCGGGTTCGTCAGTAAGCTGCGATTCTGCTCAGTCAGGAAAAATCCCGGGGCAATCGAGTTCACGCGAATCCCGGACTCCGCCAGATGCACGGCCAGCCACTGCGTCAGGTTGTTGATCGCCGCTTTGGCCGCACTGTAGGCAGGAACCTTCGTCATCGGGCTGTACGAGCTCATGGAGGAGATGTTGATAATCGTCGCGCCGGGACGCCCAATCATTTCTTTAGCGAAAATTTGCGTCGGGATCAACGTCCCCATGAAGTTTAAATCCAGGACGCCGCGTACGCCGGAAATGCTGAGGTCAAAAAAGCTGGTGACCTCCGGATTCGCGACATCTTCCGGCCGAAAAATCTCGTTGGTTGTATTGGCGCTGGCATTGTTGCCGCCGGCTCCGTTGACGAGGATGTCGCACGGGCCAAACTGCTCTCGTACTGCGGCTTCCGCTGCCTTGACGCTCTCGGCATCCGTCACGTCGCAGGCAAATGCCGCAGCCACACCGCCATCGGTGCGAATCTGATCCACTACGGCTTCGGCCTTGGCGAGCGTGCGGTTCAAGATCGCCACTTTCGCCCCCTGACGGCCTAGTTCACGGGCCATTGCCCGGCACAGCACCCCGGCGCCGCCGGTAATGACGGCTGTTTTGCCGACCAATGCAGGATGTACTGGCAAGTTGCTCATCGGTTGCTTCACTCCTTTTTCATCATATATAAAAGGAAGATTCTGGGTTAGTTTAGCTGACCGGCCTGCTTGGCATAGGCGTCCCATAAGCCCCACAGATACATGATGCCAAGCGCTCGGTCGTACAGGCCGTATCCCGGACGGCATTCTTCGCCCCAGATGTGGCGGCCATGGTCGGGACGGGCATACCCCGTGAAACCGGTGTCATAATACGCTTTCACAATACCGGCGATATCGACGGTGCCGTCTTGAGTCCGGTGTGACGTTTCCATGAAATCGCCGTTATCAAACACGCGCACATTGCGGATATGGGCAAACGGAATCCGGTCATGGAATTCATGGATCATTGCGATGATATCATTGTCCGGATTCGCCCCCAGCGAGCCGCTGCACAACGTGATTCCGTTGGATGGACTATCAACGAGCTTCAGGAAGCGGCGCAGATTGTCCTGATTTGTGATGATGCGCGGCAGCCCAAAGATCGACCACGGCGGATCGTCCGGATGAATGGCCATTTTGATTCCGTGCTGCTCGGCCACCGGAACGATTTCCTTCAGGAAATACTCCAGGTTGCGCCACAGATCTTCTTCCGTAACACCCCGATACGCCTCAAACAGGGAGGTTAGATGCTCCAGCCGCTCCGGTTCCCAACCGGGCATCGTCAGCGCGCTGTTCTGGTTGATCACCTTCACCAGCTCAAACGGATCGATATTGTGGATGCGGGCTTTCTCATAAAATAACGCTGTCGAACCATCCGCCCCCGCTTTATGTAAATCCGTCCGCAGCCAGTCAAAGATCGGCATGAAATTGTAGCAGATCACCTTAACGCCGACTTTGGCGACTTTCTCAATCGTACGCTTGTAGTTTTCGATATACTGGTCGCGCGATGGCAGACCCAGCTTGATATCCTCATGCACGTTGACGCTTTCCACCACATCGAGGTGAAACCCATAGCGGTCAGCTTGCCGCTTCACCTCTTCGATTTTGTCCATCGGCCATTCTTCTCCGGCAGGCACGTCATGCAGCGACCATACGAGACCCTCGACTCCGGGGATTTGCTTGATCTGATCCAGCGTGACCGTGTCATTGCCTTCGCCGAACCAACGAAATGTCATACGCATACTTTACCTTCACCGCCTATCTGGTTATTTGGGGGAGAGCTGGATGTTAGCTTTGCTTAAAATAGTCCGGATACCGCTCCTGCAACACCGGTAAATTGGAGATGCTGAGCTGCAAATGCTCCATCATCAGCCGGTCGGCCCGATGGGCGTCGCGGGCAACAATCGCCTCATACATGTCTTGGTGCTGCTCGTAGAGATTCTCCCAATGCGGATCGGTTGTCAGCCAAAGCACTCGCGTCCGATTGAGGTGGGCGTTCATCTGCTGGATGACGTCCCAGGTACCCAGCTTGCGGCAGCCCGCAAATAGAATGCGGTGGAACTCCTCGTCCAGCGCAAACATCGCGTGATTGTCGTGCCGACGGATGCTGTCCTGCTGACGGGCCAAGTTGTCGGCCAGCTCGGTCAACAACGCTTCCGGGAACTGTTCGCAGGCGAGCCGGATCACGGCACGCTCCAACTGCTCCCGCATAAACCGCGCTTCCTCCACGAGCTCGGGGTCGATTAGCGATACCCGCGTGCCGCGCTGCGGCAGGACCACCACCAGCCCTTCCTGCGCAAGCCGTACGAAGCTCTCCCGCACCGGGGTGCGGCTCACCTGAAAGGCTAACGACATCTCCTTTTCAGACAGTGTAGTCCCCGGAGGCAGCTCCAGCGTGACGATCTGTTCCTTCAGCTTGGCATATACGGCGTTACCCGCCGAACCCGTCTGTGTCAGCCATTTGTCGCTCATCCATTCACCTCCTTTGGGCAGGAGCCCTGCTCTAGCATTTGATCTCGTTCCATCTTGCCTAATGTCCATTCTCTGTCTTGGTGCTCTTCCCAGATCCATTTAACTGCCATACTTGTATGGTAGTATGGAACTTGCTGGTTAGCAAGAGGCAAAATTGATTTACCCGCATATTTTCTACCGTATAAATTTGCAAACTTCAAAAATACAACAATTGCGCGGTTGAGGTAGGAATACCCCTGAATCCCAATTTAATAGGATAGAAGTACCTATCGATGAAAGTGGGTGGTGGAACATCCTTGACGAGCGAAGTTCTTCGATCCTTGCCCTGGTTCAACAGACCCCAGGCTACCTCTCAGTGCAAGAATTGATGGATGTCTTCCATGTCTCCAAGCGGACGATTTACTACGACATGGACAAAATCAATCACTGGCTTCGCCAAGGCGGGCTGGCTCCCGTGCAATATGTACGCGGCCGAGGCTTTTTGCTCCCCGAAGCATCGAGATCCCAGCTTCCGAGCATGGCCCAATCCGTACAGCCGCAACAATACTATCTATCCAGCGGTGAGCGAAAGGCCTTGCTTTGCCTGAGACTCGTCAACCGGAGTACCCCCCTGTTCTTGCATGATATGGAGGCTTTGCTTCAGGTTAGCCGGGGAACCGCCCATGCGGAGCTCAAGCGTCTGAAGAAAGAGCTGGAAGATTATGCGCTAAGCATCCAGTTCGACCGGAAACAGGGCTATTTTATTCAAGGGAATGAGAAAGACATTCGGGCGGTCTTGTCTCGCTTCTTATTCGAGCAGCTGTCGTATGCTGACTGGAATCCTTCGTCTCCTGCCTTTGACGGCCTCATTCACACGGATTTATTCCGGCGCCACTTCCCAGCGTTCCGGGAGGAGGAGCTGGACTCCGTATACCGGATCATCGTCTCCACCGAGCAGCAGATTGGCATGGAATGGACAGATGAGACGATTCTGCATTTGACCCTGCGCATTTGGTTGTCCGCCAACCGCATGAAGCAAGGGCGAACGGTACAGCTGGAGGAAGAAGAGAAGGCGGCCTTACGCGAAACGCTCCAGTTCAAGGCGGCGACGCAAATCGCTGATGAGCTTGGGGAACGGTTTGACCTTCGCGTACCGGAAGACGAGATTGGGTACTTGGCGATTTATTTGCTGGCGGCCAAAGTGAATCGAGTCGAGGTGGAATCCGACACTTGGGAGACGAAGCGACTGCGTGCAGCGACAGAGGAGGTTATTGACCTGTTCGCTAAGAACGGCTGCGTCTATTTTCAGAACCGGGAGGCTTTGGTTAAGCAGCTGTTCCTTCACGTCAAATCGATGTTTTATCGCATCAAATATGGACTCACCATCGATAACCCGCTGACGGACAAAATCCTGGAAGAGTACCGGGAAGTGTACGAGCTGACTCGAAAATCCGCTTCCCCGCTGGAGCGGTTATTCGAGAAGCCGTTAGGCCGTCATGAGATCGCCTATCTGACGATGCATTTTGGGGGCTGGCTCAAAAGGGAGCAAGCGAAAACGGAGCATCGGAAACGAGCTGCTGTCGTTTGTGTAAACGGAGTTTCGGCTTCAAGGCTGCTTAAAAATCAGCTGGAGCAGCTCTTCCCCTCCCTGGATTTAGTGGCAGTGCTGTCCCTGCGAGAATTCGAGAAATTCACGGATCCCGTCGACCTGATCTTCTCTACGGTTCCCTTGTCGGGCTGTCAGGTTCCGGTGTTTATCTTGAACGCGGTAATGAGCGATGCCGAGAAGACGCATCTGCTAAGTCGGGTGAACCCTTATCTGGGGGTGGCTGAGGGCAGCTCTGCCTTTCCTGCGGCGCAGGAAATTGTGGATTTGGTGAGCCAACACGTCGCCATTCCCGATCGAGAGGCGCTGCTAAGGGATATCCAGCGGTATCTGTCATCAACTAAAGTCCAGCCGCCTAAATCGAAGGAGAATAAGCCAACACTTGCTGATCTGTTAAATCCTTCACGCATTACGATACGGGAACAGGCCTTGGGATGGCGTGAAGCAATCCGGCTTGCAGCCCAGCCGTTGCTGCAGGAAGGAACTATAACTGACGGTTACGTACAAGCGATGATCGATTACATCGATCGATACGGGCCCTACATAATTGCCACGCCGGGGGTTGCGATCGCGCATGCCAGGCCCGAGGACGGGGCGGTTCGGGCCTCCATATCCTTGCTAGTCATTCGAGATGGAGTTCCCTTCAGTGATCAGCCGAATCACCTCGTCAATCTGATATTCGTTATGGTTGGCGTCGATGGACAGTTCCACCTAAAGGCACTGACCCAATTGGCGAACCTCTTGATGGAAGAGAGGAACCGTCACGTTCTGGGGAGCACGGACGACAAAGCCGAAATGATGCATTTATTCCAACATTATTCTGATGCTTGACGGATATTTAAGGAGGATTATCGATGCGTTTTCTGGATACAAGTCTGATCTCGCTGGATGTTGAAGCGAAGGACGCGCAGGAGGCGATTCGCGCTGCCGGGCAGTTATTAGTTGAGATCGGGGCGGCTGAGGACAGCTACGTGGAAGCGATGCTGACGGCTTTTCAAGAACAGGGGCCCTATATCGTGGTCGCTCCGCACATTGCAATCCCTCATGCCAAAGCGGAGTCCGGTGTTCATGAAGCCTCGGTTTCCTTCGTCCGGCTGAAGCAGCCCGTGGCCTTTGGACATCCCGAGAATGATCCCGTCGAGCTCGTGTTCGCCCTAGGCTCCTCGTCAAGCTCGGAGCATATCGACCTGTTACGCAGATTAACCACTTTACTCAATGAACCCACGAATATTGAGGCGTTGAAAGCAGCGAGAACCCCTGACGATATCGAGGGATTGATCCAATCCTCAAATATCGAGCAGGGAGAATAACCAACACAGGAGGAATCACCATGAAGATCATCTGCGTTTGCGGTTTAGGACAAGGAACCAGCTTGATTTTACGCATGAATGTGGAAACGGTGCTAAGGGAGATGGGGATCCAGGCTGAGGTGGATCATATGGATGTCTCTTCGGCCTCGAGTATGCCGGCAGATTATATTATTACGAACAATGAGCTGGCTCGAAGCCTGCCTGACCATTCGGCACAAATCATCATCGTCAACAATTACTTTGACTTAGAGGAGATTCGGCAAAACCTGAAAGAAGCTATGTAAAAAGAAGGAGGAAGGGACAATGGATGTTTTATTCTGGATATCCAACAACATCTTTGGGACACCGGCAATTCTTCTTGGCTTCATCGTTTTATTAGGTTTACTGCTGCAAAAGAAATCGACCAGTCAAGTGATCAGCGGCACATTTAAGGCGGTGATTGGGTTCCTCATCATCTCCGCCGGTTCCGGCGTCATCGTTGGGGCATTGAACGTATTCGAGCCCATGTGGAAAGAAGTGTTCGGGCTGGAGTCGGAAAGCCTGTCGAACTTCCTTGGTCAGGAGACCTTTAATGCGCAGTTTGGCGGCTCCGTGACGATGGCGATGCTGCTTGGTTTTCTGATTAACGTGCTGTTGGCTCGGTTCACGAAGTTCAAGTACATTTACTTGACCGGACACATGATGTTCTGGACGTCCACCATTTTTACCGGAATCGTGATTCATACCGCCGGAGATTCGGTTCCACGGTGGGGGCTGATTCTGTTCATCGCGATCATCCTGGGGGTTTACTGGACCTTCCAGCCCGCACTGACTCAGCCATTCATGCGCAAAATTATGGGGAATGACAATATCGCACTGGGGCATACGTCGGCAGCAGCCGGTCTGCTCGGGGCGCTCTTAGGGAAATGGTTAGGGAACAAAGAGAATGATACCGAAAAAATCAAGGTGCCGAAGGGGCTGGAGTTTCTTCGCGATTCTAACGTCATTACGGCGTTGTGCATGGGCTTGTTGTTCTTCGTAGGCGCGGTTGTGCTCATGCTCAAAGGAACGCCGGAAGCGCAGAACTTGGTGGCCCAGTCCGGAGATCAAAACTTCATTATTTATTCGATCGTTCAATCGCTGACCTTTGCAGGCGGGATTGCCATCGTCCTGCTTGGGGTCCGGATGTTTATCGGGGAGCTCGTTCCGGCATTTAACGGGATTGCGACCAAGCTCGTCCCGGGTGCAAAACCGGCGCTCGATTGCCCGGTGGTTTATCCATATGCACCCAATGCGGTGATTCTCGGTTTCCTTGGCGCCTTCGTCGGGGCGTTAATCTGGCTGGTTGTGCTGGGGAACACGGTGGCGTACATTTTCGTCCCAACGATGATCGTGTTGTTCTTCCACGGGGCGACGGCCGGGGTATTCGGGAACTCCACCGGCGGGGTCAGAGGGGCATTGTTGGGTGGTTTCATCACCGCAACGATCGTGGCTTGGGGCCAATTCATCATGGTTCGTTATCTGATTTCCACGACGGTGCCGGACACAGCCATGTGGGCAGCCGATACGGATATGTTCATCCTCGGACCGATCATTCGCTTGCTGTCGCAGCTCCTGTTCTAAGGATGTGATCCATCGGAAGGTTACAAATCAGCTTGGGGGGACGCCGAGATGAGCTTCATACGTACGCTGGACGGGGATATCCCCAAAGATCAGCTAGGGTTTACTTATTCGCATGAACATCTCGTCTGTCGGCCTGCCTACTGGTCGGAGCGCGGGGAAGACGATTTGTTGCTGGATGATCCGGAGAAATCCAAACGTGACGTGTTTGATTTTAAGCGGCATGGCGGGGAGGCGATCGTCGACGCAACGGCGATTGATTACGGCCGAGATGTGCAGGCGGTAGTTGACATCATGAAGGAAACCGGGGTGCGCGTTATTGGGACCGCCGGGTTTAACAAGAGCTTCCTTTGGGATGCCCAGATCAAGGATGAACTGAAGCCGATCATCGGCAATTACGACACGTATTACGAATGGATTGAAGCGAAGAGCATCAACGAATTAGCCGAATTCGTGATTCGCGAGGTTGAGGAAGGCTTAGAAGGTACACCCTTCAAAGCAGGCCAGGTGAAATTCGGGACGGGGTATAACCGGATTACGCCGCTGGAGGAGAAAACGCTGCGGGCGGTTGCCAGGGCCCATCACGAAACCAAGGCCCCGATCCACTCCCATACCGAGGTTGGGACGATGGGCTTGGAACAACTTGAGCTGCTTCGCAGCGAGCGGGTTGATCTTCACTTTATCAGCCTGGGTCACATGGATCGCAATCCAGATCCTTATTATCATGAGCAAATTGCCAAGACCGGGGCTTATCTCTCCTTCGACGGCATCGGCAAGATCAAGTACGGCCCGGAGAGCACCCGAATCGGGCTGATCCTCGAGCTCGTCCGCAAAGGCTACGCCAATCAGATCCTCATCAGCGGAGATACCGCCCGGAAATCGTATTACAAGCATTACGATTATGGGTTGGGACTGGAGTACATTATTGCTAAATGGGTTCCACGGTTTGTGGCCGAAGCGGAACAGGCGGGATTTGACGGGCAGCAGCTGGTGCATCAATTTTTTGTGGAAAATCCGGCGAACTGCTTTAGCTTCAAGCGATGAGGGGGCGTGGTGATTGATCTTTCAATACGAAAATGCCTATGACATTGCGGAAAAAATCAAGCGCATGCCCTGCGCGATCCTGCCGATTGGTGCGGTGGAGGCCCATGGCCCCCACCTGCCGCTTGGCACGGATAACCTGCTGGCCGAGCGGCTGGCGCTCCGGCTGGCCGAACGGACGGAAAGCTTGGTGCTCCCGACGTTACCGTACGGCCAAGTGTGGAGCCTGCAAAACTTCCCTGGCAGCATTAACGTCTCCAACGAGGCGCTGATCCGGATGCTGTACGACATTGGGGAGAGTTTATATCGCCAAGGCTTGCGGATCTATGTCATGCTGAACGGACATCTCGGCAACGCCGTAGCGCTGAAGGAGGCTGCACGCCTGCTTTATAAGGACATTCCCGAGTTGAAGGTCTACTATTTCTTCTATCCGGGAACGAAACAGGTGATTGAGCAGGTGAGGGAAACGCCGGCGTCCCACGCATCCTACTTCCATGCCTGTGAGCTGGAGACCTCCTACATGCTCTATTTGGCGGGAGAGTATGTCGATATGGATAAAGCCGTAACGGATATTCCTCACATTGGGCTGGAAGCGGATTGCACGCCAACGCCCTGGGAGGAATTTACGTCCACCGCGGTTCTCGGCGATGCGAAGCTCGCGACCAAAGAAAAGGGCGAACAGATCATCGAAGCCGCCTTGAATGCGATGGCCGCTATGATTGAAGGGGCTAAGCAACGTTTGCCAAACGGGAAGGAGACGTGATCTATGATGCTGCATGAGTATGTGGAGCAGATCCGTCGCAGCCTCGACCAGATCGAGGAACGGGAAGCAGAGCGCATTAGACAGGCGGCTCGGAAGACGGCGGAAACGATCATGCAGGGAGGCGTGATCCACTTGTTTGGATGCGGACACTCTCACATTCTCACCGAGGAAGTGTTCTATCGCGCGGGAGGACTGGCACCGATTCATCCCATTTTGGTCGAACCGTTGATGCTGCATGAAGGTGCCGTTCGCTCCTCAGAGCTGGAACGGCAGAACGGGCTGGCTGCGTCGTTTATGCACAATCAGGACATTCGTCCGGGAGAGGTGATGATCGTGTTATCGACCTCCGGCAGGAACCCGGTGCCGGTGGATGTCGTCCAAATCGCGAAGGCGAAGGGGGCTTACACGATTGGCATCACCTCGCTCCAGTATTCGCAGAGCCAGCCGTCTCGGCATGTGAGCGGGAAACATTTATATGATGCTGTCGACTTGGTGATTGATAATCATGCGGTGAAGGGAGATGCGGTGCTGACCTATCCGGGAGTGCCGGTACCGTTCGCACCGACGTCAACGGTGATCGGAGCTGTTATTCTGAACGGTATCTTTGCCGAGGCGATCGTGATGATGACCGATCAGGGTTATGAGCCTCCTGTATTCTTAAGTGGAAATATCGACGGGGCGGATGAGCGAAACAGGCAATTGATCGCTCGATACCGCGATCGGATCTCTTTATTGTCCTAATTGAACCGCACAGTGAAGGTTGGCATGATCCGGCCTTGGCTGTGCGGATTTTTGTCGTGATGGATTGATTTGGATAAATAGAAGCGCGAAATGCACATGGAAATGTACTGGGGACCGTGTTACCTTAACGTTGAAATCACGATAAGACCAGCTGTACTCGAGAAGGAGGCGAAGGAATGAAGGAGCATCAAGGGGCTTACTACACAGGAACGTACCGGAACCTGCTGGCTGAATACGGTTACGGGGAAGAGGCGATTCAGCGCCGATTGGATGAGACATGGAAGCAGTTATTTGAAGGAGACGAAGAGGCGCGTATTTATTACCCTTCCGGCGAAGATATGGGCTATATGCTGGATACCGGCAACCTGGACGTACGAACGGAGGGGATGTCCTACGGGATGATGATGGCCGTTCAATACGACCGCCAGGATGTGTTCGATCGGATCTGGAAATGGACAGTAACCTATATGTATATGACCGAAGGGGATAACGCCGGGTACTTCGCCTGGTCCTGTGCACCGGACGGCAAGCGTCTATCCAATGGGCCGGCGCCGGATGGCGAGGAGTATTTTGCGCTGGCGCTGCTGTTTGCGTCCCATCGCTGGGGCGATCGGGAAGCGCCGTTCAATTACGGCACCCAGGCTCGGGATTTACTGCGCACCTGCCTCCACAAGGGGGAGGACGGAACAGGTTATCCGATGTGGAATCCGGACAACAAGCTGATCAAGTTTGTTCCAAACTGTGAGTTTTCTGATCCTTCCTATCATCTTCCTCATTTCTATGAGCTGTTTGCGCTGTGGGCCTACCCGGAGGATCGAGCGTTCTGGAAGGAAGCGGCTGAGGCGAGTCGGCAATATCTGCACCTGGCTTGCCACCCGGTTACCGGCCTTGCTCCGGAATATGCATATTATGATGGAACACCAAATAACGAACGGGGGTACGGCCACTTCTTCAGCGATGCGTATCGAGTCGCGGCGAATCTTGGCCTCGATTGGGAATGGTTTGCCGCCGATCCTTGGCAACGGGAGGCGGTGGGCAAGATTCAGGCGTTTTTCGCTGATAAAGAGCCGGAGGACTACCGCCGCTACACGATCTCGGGCGAGCCATTTGAGGAACCGGCTTTGCATCCGGTTGGGTTGCTGGCAACCAACGCGATGGCCTCACTGGCGGCCGACGGCCCCCAAGCTAAGGCCTGCGTTGATTTGTTCTGGAACACTCCCGTCCGCACCGGAAAGCGCCGCTACTACGACAACTGCCTCTATTTGTTTGCGCTGTTGGCGTTGAGCGGGAACTACCGGATATGGATGCCGAGGGGTGAGGCGTAAGGCTGAATCGGGAGCGGCGGCTGGAAGGGTTGAGGGCCGTTGATCTAACGGACTCAAGTGCTCTTAGTTCCGTTGATTCGTGGGGAATCGAGTTC
>NZ_GG695971.1:302363-336183 GCF_000159955.1 Paenibacillus sp. oral taxon 786 str. D14
GAAGACGTTATTTGGGCAAATCGTTGCCTAGTACCATAGCGAAATGGCAAATAAGGGCTGGAGTGTCCGTTAAACCGGGAAATCGTCGGGAAATCGTGGATTAACGTCATTACGGTCCGTTACAGCAGGGAGCCACCAAGTTGCCAAGTCGCCGGCTCGTTTAACTCAGACGCGGCCTTTGCCCCAAAAAAGCGAGCCCGGAATTCCTCCCAGGCTCACTTCATTAAATGCGCATCCGCTGCAATCAGCCCTTCACCGCGCCGGCCGTGAGGCCGCTGACGATGTATTTTTGGCCGAACAGATAGAGAATGAATACCGGAAGCGAAGTCAGCACGAGGTTGGCGAAGATCAGGTTCCACTCCCGGCTGTACTTGCCGTAGAAATTGTAGATCGACAGCGGCATCGTCCAGGTCGAGCTGTCGGTTAGGAAGTACAGCGGAATCGTGATGTCGTTCCACACCGACATGAACACCATGATCGCAACGGTGGCGTTGACCGGGAGGATGAGCGGCGTTACGATCCGGAAGAATACGCCAAGCACGTTGGCGCCTTCCAGGAACGCCACTTCATCGAGCGCTTTTGGGATCGTCTTAATGAACCCGCTGTACAGAAACACGCTAAAGGCGGTGTTCAGCGAAGCGTAGATCAGAATAACGCTGGTGATGCTGCCATAGAAGCCCAGCGCCTGCACGATCCGGATGGTCGTGATCGTCGACATCGGGGCGATCAGGCCCATAAAGAAATACATGTACAGCGTATTGGCGAGTTTCGTCTCGCGCCGCGCCAGAATAAAGGAGGCGGCCGAGGAAGCCACGATGTTGATGATCGAGGAAATGCCGGTAATCAACACGCTGTTCCAGAACGCCCGGGCGAGCCCGCCTTCTTCAAAAACGCGCACGTAGTTGGAGAACATCCACTTTTCGGGCAGTTTAAGCGAGAAGTCCAGCACTTCGGCGCTGGTCTTAAAGGAACCAAAGATCATGATTAACACTGGCAAAAGAATCAGCAATGAAGCCAGCAGCAGAAGGCCTTCGACAATATAGTTACGAATGGCGAGTTTGCGTGTAAATCCCATTATTCGGTGACCTCCCTACGCCGCATGAAGATGAGCAGCGGGATGGCAATGATCGTGACCGCTATGAATAACAGCGTATTGATGGCGGTACCCAGCCCCCAGCTTCCTTCGCCGAAGGACCGCAAGATGATCGTACCGACAACTTGAGAAGCATTGCCCGGCCCTCCGCCTGTCAAGACGAAGACCTCTGAGAAGACCTTCAGACCGCCGATCAGCGTGAGCATGAGGTTAATATTAATCGCTGGCAGCAGGAGCGGCAGCGTGATATTCGTGAACTTTTTCCAGGAGCCGGCCCCGTCGATGGTGGCCGCTTCGTAATAATCCTGGGAAATGGATTGCAGTCCAGCCAAGTAAATCGCCATCTGAAAGCCGGCATGCTGCCAGATCGAGATGACGGCAATGGTCCAAATGACGAGATGCGGATTGGTGAGCCAAGCTTGGCTTAACGCGTGCAGCCCAACCGCATCGAACATCCGGTTGATCGCGCCTTCCGTGCGCAAGATCGGTGTAAACACGATCCCGATGACCAGGATACTCAGGATGGACGGGGAATAAAAAATTGCCCGCAGCAAGTTCCGCGTCTTGAGCCGCATATTGAGTGCCACCGCTAGGGCGATCCCGATCAGGTTTTTCCCGACCACGGTGACGACGGCGAAGATCAGGGTATTTTTGAGTGCGAGGAGCAGCGTTTTATCGGAGAAGATCTTTTGGAAGTTCTCCCATCCGATGAATTTGATCGTCAGGCGATCCAGCCGCCAATCGGTAAAGGAATAATAAAAGCCCGTAAACGCCGGGATGACAAAAAAGATCGTGTAAATGAGTAACGCAGGTAATACGAGATAATAGGAATATAGATTTTTAACCGATGCTTTTGATTTCATGTTCTCCACCCCACTATGGACTGGGGCAGCATAACCCCCGGACGGGACTTATGCTGCCTGCCATTCTTCCGATTTAGAAACCGGGGATTTTTTTATCTGCCATCAGTTGACTAAACTTCTCGTCCCAAGCCTTCAGCACTTCTTCCGGGGTTAATCCGCCGGCGAATTGGTCTTGGAGCAGCCGATAAAGCTCGCTGCGGTCAACCAGCATGTAGGCGTCGGTGGTCAATACGGTTTTCTTCGGCGTGATGTAGTTATCGACGATTTCTTGCTTGTAATCCGGCAATTCTGGCGTAGTGACATCGCTCAGGTTGGACACGTACCCTTTGGAATCGACGATTTTTTGGGCGATTTCTTTCGAGCCTAAGAAGTTCAGGAATTCTTTGGCTTCCGCCAAGTGCTTGGCTTTCTTCGGAATGAACAGCTGACCGCCCAGCGGGCTGGCACCCAGGCTTGCATCTTCCTCGGAAGGGATCGGGAAGACGCCAAGGCGCATGTTCGGATCCTGCTTGAGCACGCCTTCGATCAGCCAGTCGCCCATGAACATCATGGCAACTTCCTTGTTCAGGAATTTACCCACCGCCATATCGTAGCTGTCGCTCAGAACGTCGGCGTTGGTGTAACCTTGCTTATACACCTCGTACTGCTGCTGCAGGAACGTTTGGAATTCTGGGATGTCGGACCATTTTTTCTTATTGCTGTTCAGGTCGTCGAAGAAGGTTGGATCGTTCTTGGCTACGAAGTTCGCAAAAGCGGCAGCCGGCCAAATATTCGCGGCCCAGTTGTCCTTGTACGGCATAAATACTGGAGTAACTCCGCTGGCTTTGATCTTCTCACAGACAGCGAGGAACTCTTCAAAGTTCTTCGGAATGGACAGGCCCAGGTCGGCAAAGATGTCCTTGTTGTACACAACGCCTTGCATCCCTGTATCTTGGCTGACATGGAAGCTGTAAATATGCCCGTAAGCGGAAAGGACGTCTTTGTTCAAAATCCGGCTGGCCCAAGGCTCGTTATCAAGAATCTCAAAGTTGCGCTCTAGATTTAGGTCCGTGGTTGCGCTGGCCAGATTGTATTGAATGATGTCCGGCGTTTCTTCAACGGCCAGCTTCGTTTGCAGGACGGTTGTCGTTTGCTCGGCTGGGATCAGCTGCAAATTAACTTTGATGTTCGTCTGCTTCTCAAATTCGTCGAGGATATCTTGTTGGATAAAGGCGGAGTCCTGCGAGCTCTTAGAGATGGCTAACTCGATGGTGACTTTGTCGCCCTTGGCGGCACCGCTGTTATTGCCGTCTTGTGCTGCGTTGTTGGACTTGGCGCCTCCGGATCCGCAGGCTGCGAGCGATAGCGCCAGCAAACCCGCGATGACTGCGATGGTTGTTCTTTTCAGTGCGTAATTCAAGGCAAATCCCCCTCTGTTTGATATGTCTTTGAATGCGCTTGCAACTTGATTATAGATTTCTGGGAGTCTAAGGTACATGTCTGAGGGTGACTGATGAGGTGTAAAATTGTGAACTTGTAACCGTTGTCATGACGTGAAGCGAAGTGGTACAGTTAAACCATCCTAATGCAACCTGGCCATAGCCAAAGGAGGCCCAAGCCAACGTCATGAAACCTTTCTTCCTCCGCAGAAGTCAGCTTAGCCTGCAAAATAAAGTCTTTTTAACTTTTGTGGCTTTGCTTCTGTTTATACTTGGTTGCTTTATCGTCTACGTGAATCTGGTCGTCATCAAACCGCTGAAGGAGAAAACGGTGGAGGCCAAGCTGGCGGCGGCGACCAAGGTGAGCCAGCAGCTCGACGACTATGTGGACAGCCAAAACCAACTGTCACAGCGGATCCTATCCAGCAAGGACCTCTTCTCGATCCTGGAGAGAGGTTATCAAACCGACGTCAATCTCGAACGGCTGAATCAAAGCCGCAGGCTGAAGGATCTGATGTTTCAGGCCATCGGCCCCAGAATGAGTATCAAGGATATGGTGATTTACGACAAGGCCGGCCGCAAGATCGTGTCCTATATTGAGTTACAAGGGGACGCGGCCTCTTTCGAGAGCTATCTGAAGAAGAGCCTCATCGACGGAAGCTGGAGCGGCAGCGGATATATCCTGGAACGGCAGGGAGAGGCCGTTTCGTTTATTCGTTCAATTAATAATCAGAACGGCACCGTATTCGGATATCTGAGCATCCTGTTGGACAATGCGTTCTTGCAAAGAATTTCGCAAGGCGTGGGCAGCGGCCAGGTGTACATTTTGGACCGGAATGGTGAGCCGGTGGTCGGTTCCATCCCCGACGAGGAGCTTGCCGAGCTGACCGCACGAAATCCAGTTGACGGTGTGTATGTGGACGATCACGGGAACTATGTAGCTTACGCCCGGTCGGAAAGCACCGGGTGGACAACCTATCTGGTGACACCCAAGCAGGATGTGCTGGGGCCCGTCAACTCGGTGAAATACTTGTCCATTCTGCTGATTACGTCGTTGATGCTGTTGTCTTTCGTATATATTTATTTTTCTACGCGAAATCTGCTGTTGCCGATCCGGAAGCTGCGCAGCCAGATTTGGCGGATCAGCTATAGCAATATGAATCTCAAATGGGACAACCCTACGCAAAATAACGATTTAATTCTATTAAACGAGGCCTTTCAGGATTTGATGGAACGGCTGCAAGAATCGATTGAACGGGAGAAAATCGCCCTGCACGAGGAGGTCAAGGCGCGAAACTCTGCGCTCCAGGCTCAAATTGCACCGCATTTTATCCATAACGTGCTGTATTTGATCAGCATCGCGGCCCAGGAGGGCAAGACCGATGTCGTCACCGATATGTGCAAGCACTTATCGGACAGCTTGCGTTACATCGTATCTTCACCATACGTGCATGTCACCTTAGCCGACGAGCTGGAGCATACCCGGCACTACTTGTCCCTCGTCCAGCAAAAGTACGAAGACGATCTCGTTTGGGAGATCCATGCGGACGAATCGGCGCGGAACGTACAGCTGCCACGGCTGGTGCTCCAGCCCTTCGTGGAGAACTGCATCGAGCATGCCTTCACCCACAGCGACCCGCCTTGGCGGATCAAGATTACGGTGAAGCAGTTCAACGGGTTATGGGCGGTGGAGATTAAGGATAACGGAGACGGGTTTCCGCCCGGGAAGATCAATGAAATCATGGACAACCTGCGGAAGAGCGAAGCTGCTGCCGGAGAGGGGGACGAACGGCCCGCCTCGATCGGCAACATGGGCATCGTGAACAGCGTAGGCCGACTGAAGTTAATGTACCAGAACCGGCTGTTCTTCAATCTGTTTAACCATGCGGATGGGGAAAAGGGCGCCACGGTTCAGATCATCGGTTCGTTAACGAAGGACTTCTACTGAACGAGGAGGGCACAGCATGTACAACGTCATGATCGTGGAAGACAGCAAACCAATCTTGCGGAACATTCGAACGCTCCTGGGTTCCCTGGAGCTTCCGTTTCAGGTGACGGCCACGGCGGCCAACGGAGAGGAAGCGTTGGAGCTCGTCCGGCAGCAGCCGGTGGACTTGGTGCTGACCGATATCCGCATGCCGAAGCTGGACGGCCTCGCGTTCATTGAACAGGCGAAGCAGATCCGCCCGCAGCTGTTATTTATTTTGATCAGCGGATACAACGATTTCGAATACACGCGCAAAGCGATTAATTTGCAGGTGTTTGACTATTTGCTCAAGCCCGTCGAACGCAAGCAGCTGTCGGAAGTGATGGAACGGGCGCTTGAGCGCCTCCGCAGCCGGATTCCCAGTGAAGCGGAGCTATTCCAGGAAATTGTAGCTCCGGAGGTTTACGAGGAACTGCAGCTCGGGGACCAATTCCGTCATTACGGAAAGCTGTTGATCCTCATCCGGAGGCAGCCGTTTGCCGGCGTGCGGGAGCTTTGGCGTGCGGATGAGCTTCAGCGCAGATTGGATGCTTTATTTGCTCCGCAGCTGTGCTGGGTGTTCCCGACTCAAGTGCCCGGTCAATTTCTTGCTTTGGTGCCAAAAACCGTGGTGGACTCGTATTCCTCGGTGTATGAATGCCTTGAGTTCGTCCGCAAAGCGTTGGAGGCGGCTGGGCTTGCGGCGACGATTGGCGGACAGCTGCAGTCCGGGGACCCAGATCGGCTGCCTGAGCTGTATCACCGCATGTCAGGCATTTTGGACGAACGGCAGCCTATTCACCAGGGAATCGTGATGGATACGGAGATTACCCATGCGTTGGGCAAACCGGAGGGATCCGAATTGGATCGGGCGACCGCGGCAGCCTTTACCGAGCTCATTCTGGGGCGGAGGAAGGAGCAGTTCTTGTTGAAGCTGAATGAACTGCTGACCAAATGGTCCGGCGACAACATTCGGCTGGCGGAACTGGAACGGTTCGTCGCGCTCTTGGCCGATGCCTTCTCGCAAGCGGGAGGCGATCAGGAGACCGGGCATCGGCTGGAGCTCGAGGCTTCCTCCCGCCGTTTGCTTGAAGCCGACAGCTTTGAGAGGTTTGGTGAGAACCTGCTGGAATGGGCCAAGCAATCCTTCGAGTGGCTGCAGGCGTTGAACCGGAAAAGCGGGGAGGAGCTGTTTCGGCAAATCGAGGAATACGTCAAGCTCAACCTGTACTCGTATCTTTCGCTCGCCGATGTGGCGCAGAAATTTCACGTCAGCCCCTCGTACGTCAGCCGGGTCATGAAGAGATATGCTCAAAGCACGTTCGTGCAGTATTATACCGGCCTAAAAATCAAAGAGGCCTGCAGGCTGATCGCCTGCAAGCCGGAAATGCGAATTAAAGAAGTGTCTGACGCCTTATCGTTCAGCGATCAGCACTATTTCTCCAAAGTCTTTAAGGAGTACACGGGATACAGTCCGTCGGATTACAAGGAGCGTTGTCCTCCGAACAGCTCTGACAGCAGTTCGTAAGAACGCAAACGGGCCTTGTGGTCATAGATCTGGGCCGCGACGATGATCTCGTCGGCATCGGTCTCCGCCAGCAAGTGCTCCAGCCGGTTCCGCACCGTCTCCGGTGAGCCGATTGCCGAATAGCTGAGCTGGCGTTCAACCACCGCTTGCTCCTGCGGCGTCCAATCGAGCTGATCCACCGGCGGGTTAAGCTGTGAGGTACGCCGGCGGATCAGGTTCAAGAACTGCTGGTGCTGGGAGGTCGCCAGACGGCGGGCCTCCGCATCGGTATCGGCGACGATCACGTTCACGCCGATCATCGCGTAAGGCTTCGCCAGTTCCGCCGACGGGCGGAAGTGCGTGCGGTACAGATCAAGCGCCGGGAGCAAGTAGTCCGGCGCGAAATGGCTGGCGAAGGCGAACGGCAGACCGAGCTGGGCGGACAGCTGCGCGCTGAAGCCGCTGGAGCCGAGCAGCCAGATCGGGATGTGTAGGCCTTCGCCGGGAATCGCGCGCACGCGCATCGATGAGCCGGAGACGGGCTGGAAGTAATTCCGCAGCTCCGCAAGCCGCTCCGGAAAATCCTGCCCGTCACTGCCCGGCCCGCGCCGCAGCGCGTGCGAGGTCAGCGGGTCGGAGCCGGGCGCCCGACCGAGGCCGAGATCGATCCGCCCCGGGTACAGCGACTCCAGCGTGCCGAATTGCTCAGCGATGACGAGCGGCGCATGGTTTGGCAGCATGATGCCGCCGGATCCAACGCGGATCTTCTTGGTGCCGCCGGCGATGTGACCGATCACGACGGAGGTCGCCGAGCTGGCAATGCCGGGCATGCCGTGATGCTCCGCAAGCCAATAGCGGTGATAACCCCAGTTTTCGGCATGCTGGGCGAGGTCCAGCGAATTGCGCAGCGATTCGGCCGCGGTGCTGCCGGCGGTAATCGGCGCGAGGTCGAGAATCGAGACCGGAATATGGGATAAACGATGCGATGAATCGTTGGTTGTTCTTGAATCAGGCATAAAATCTAGCCTCCTTAGGCAGGAATGAAATGCAAAAACCTAATTTCTATTATAATCGAATTTAAAGAAATGAGCGAAAAAAACAATAATCAAATCGATAACAGTTTTGAACGGGAGGAAATTATGAGCGAACGTCCAATGATCACGAATCCGATTTTACGCGGCTTTAACCCCGATCCCTCGATCTTGCGGGTCGGAGATGACTACTATATTGCGACTTCTACCTTCGAGTGGTTCCCGGGTGTGCAGATTCATCATTCTCGGGATCTCGTGCACTGGCAGCTCATCGGTCACCCGTTGACAAGGGTGTCTCAGCTGGACATGCTGGGCAACCCCGGCTCCTGCGGGGTATGGGCCCCCTGCCTCAGCTATGATAACGGCTTGTTCTATCTGATCTATACCGATGTCAAAAGCCGCCACGGCGCATTCAAGGACACTCCAAACTTTCTGGTCACCGCCCCGGATATCCGCGGCCCCTGGTCGGATCCGATCTATCTGAACAGCAGCGGCTTCGACCCTTCCTTGTTCCATGATGACGACGGGCGCAAATGGCTGGTCAACATGCTGTGGGATCACCGGAAAGGGAAGAACCGGTTTGCCGGGATCGTGCTTCAAGAATATGATCCGAAGCAGCAGAAGTTGGTGGGTCCGGTGAAAAATATTTTCCAAGGCACCGAGCTTAGGTTAACCGAAGGCCCGCATTTGTATAAAAGAAACGGCTACTACTACCTGCTTACCGCAGAAGGCGGCACGTATTACGATCATGCGGTCACAATGGCCCGGTCGCGGACGATCGACGGACCGTATGAAGTGGACCCAACCAATCCGATCCTCACCTCGTCGGGCAAACCGCACCTGGAGCTGCAAAAGGCGGGACATGGCTCGCTGGTCGAGACGCAAACGGGCGAGTGGTACATGGTGCACCTGACCGGGCGGCCAACGAAGGACATCTACTGCACGCTCGGTCGGGAAACGGCGATCCAGCGCGGCTTCTGGACGGAAGACGGCTGGTTCCGGTTAGAAACCGGCGGGAATGAGCCGCAGGTGAAGGTGCCCGCTCCCGCTTTACCGCCGCACCCGTTTGAGCCGGAGCCGGAACGGGATGATTTCGAGGCGGTGACGCTGGGGGTGCATTGGAGCACGCTGCGCGTTCCGGCCACGGAGGATTGGCTGACGCTTCGCGAGCGCCCTGGCTTCCTGCGCTTGTATGGCCGTGAGTCGATGAACTCGCTGTTCCGGCAGAGTCTGGTGGCGCGGCGGCAGCAATCGTTCCATTGCCTGGCGGAGACGGTGGTGGAGTTCGAGCCGGAGACGTTCCAGCAGATGGCCGGCCTGACCGTGTTTTACGATACGAACGATCATGTGTATTTGCGGATTTCCCGAGATGAGACGAAAGGCAAGAGCCTGAATTTGATCCAGACAAAATATGGCGTCTACGACGAGCTGCTGGCGGAAGACATCTCGATCGAAGGGGCTTCGCGCTGCTGGCTGCGGGTGGTCATCGAACGCGAGCTGGCACGCTTCTACTACAGCCTGGACGGGGAAACCTGGCATGCCGTAGGCGAAGCCGTTGACGTTAGCCACCTATCCGACGATCCCGCAGAGAAAGTGCGCTTCACCGGCACCTTCCTTGGCGTCTGCGCCCAGGACCTCAGCGGGATGCGCAAGCCTGCCGATTTCGACTATTTTATTTATAAGGAGCTTGATTCATTCTCAATGTGAAGGGGGGAGTAAGAGGGTGTATTTAAGAGAGGTAACGCTTTTGAAGGAGAAAATGCCCTCCTTCCACCAGTACCCTTTCTCGCTCCCGCTGGTCCGGAAGATGAATAAGCTTCATCTCCGCCGTCCGGTCACCTTTTTTGTCGGGGAGAACGGTTCGGGAAAATCCACGTTACTGGAGGGGATTGCCTACCAATGCGGGTTTAATCCAGCCGGGGGCGGGAGAAACAACGTCTACGAGGTGGACCGATCGGAATCGGCGCTTGGCGACTATCTGCGTCTCTCATGGAACCCGAAAGTGACGAACGGCTTCTTTCTGCGGGCGGAATCGTTTTATTCATTTGCCTCGCATATCGATGATGTCGCAGCAACGCGGGCCTACGGCGGGGTGTCCTTACACAGTCAATCGCATGGCGAGTCGTTCCTCAGCTTGTTCAAGTATCGATTTGGCAGCCGGGGCATTTATCTGTTGGACGAACCGGAGGCCGCCTTGTCCCCGGCCCGGCAGTTGTCATTACTGCGGATCATCCACGACTTATCGGATCGTGCCCAGTTCATCATAGCTACCCATTCGCCGATTCTGATGGGTTATCCGGACGCGGACATCCTGAATTTCGATGGCGATCAGCTGGGGCGGATCCGTTACGAGGATACGGATCACTACCAAATTACGCGTCGTTTCCTCGAAAACCGGAACAGCGTGCTTCACACGTTGTTTGAGGATGAAGACGAGGACGAGGGGGACTTGGTTTAGGCAAATGAAGAAGACATCTCATATTGTTGAGTTATCTACGTGTTACAAAGTCATGTCAGTCCCGGTGCGGGTTTGCTGTTGCGGTGAGCGAGTGCTGTCACGTGAGCAAGCCACTGTAGCCTGAGCGAGTCGATATCGCGGTGAGTGGGCCGCTGACTCGGTGAGGGAACTCGTGTGCGTTGATGGGCTCCGGCGAACACCGTTGAGGCGAACCTGCGCTCTAACGCTTGCCAGCAACGCTATTGGGCCCAAAACGGGGGCGTTGAGAATCTAACGCTTATGAGAGAGCTTATTTGCCGGTTTCCCCCTCGAAACGGGGCCTTTTGGCGCAAATAAGCTCGTTGGCAAGCGTTAGAAATGAAATCCCCCTCATTTGGCGCAAATAAGCGCTGTGGCAAGCGTTAGCCGGAGCTGCACACGTCGCCTGGTGGGTTCGTAGCAGGTAAGCGCAGTTAGGCGCAATGGCGAACCTGCGCTCTAACGCTTGCCAGCAACGCTATTGGGCCCAAAACGGGGGCGTTGAGAATCTAACGCTTATGAGGGGGCTTTCGCCGGAATTTCGGGTTTTCGCCGAATATAACTGTACTTTTGACACTTTTGCAGTTATTGTCTAAGCGCGCAAACAGCCCCCGATCCATTGGACCAGGGGCTGTATTCATTACCCTTTCACCGCGCCGGCGACAACGCCTTTGACGATGTATTTTTGCAGGAAGATAAAGACGATGATCGAAGGCAGTACCGCCATCACCATAGCGGTCATCGCATATTGCCAGTCGGAGGTGTATTGTCCGACGAAGGTGTATGCGGCCAGCGTCAGCGTTTTGGTTGCCGGCGAGCCGTTAACCATCAGCAATGGGAGCAGGAAGTCGTTCCAGATCCACATTACGTCGATGATGATGATCGTAGTGGTGACCGATTTCAGCAGCGGGAAGATGACGCTGAAGAATAACCGGAAGCCGGAGGCGCCGTCGATCGTAGCGCTTTCGTCGATTTCCTTCGGAATCCCCTTCACGAAGCCGTGGTAGATGAACAGGGCCAGCGGAGCGCCGAAGCCCCAGTACAGAATACCAAGTCCCCACGTGCTGTCGGAGAGATGGAGGTTCTTCGCCATCTGCAGCACCGTCAGCATGATCGATTGGAACGGAATCAGCATCGGCATGATGCAGATAAAGTAGATGATCGAGCTGGCTTTGGATTTCGTGCGGGCCAGCTTGTACGCGGCGATGGACGAGATCAACACGATCCCGGCCAAGCCGAGGATGGTCACCACCGCATTATTCAGGAACAGCCGCGGGTAGTTGATAAACTCCCATACATAGCTGTAGTTTTCGAAAGCCAGCTTCTTCGGCAAGGCGATGACGTCGGTCATGACCTCGGAGAAGCTCTTCAGCGAGTTGATGATCGTCAGGAACAACGGATACAGGAACAGGATTGAGAGCAGCACCATCACGATTTCCAGGATGATGCGGCCAGCCGTATTCTTTTTCATTACGCCTCAACCTCCCTGCGTTTGAAGATCGTCAGCTGAATCGCTGTAATCATCAGCACGGCGACGAACAGGATCAGCGCTTTCGCTGTACCATAGCCGTACAGGTTGTTCTGGAACGTATCGCGGTAAATGTCGTACGCCACACTGTACGTCGTGCCGCCAGGGCCGCCGCCGGTCAAGGACAGGATGACGTCAAATACCTTAATCGAGTTGGTCAACGCCATAAAGACGGAGATCGTAATCGATGGTGCAAGCAGCGGCAGCGTCACGTTAAAGAATCTGCGGAATGGGCCCGCGCCGTCCACGGTTGCTGCTTCCTTCAAGTCATCTGGAACCGATTGCAAACCTGCAATGTAAATGACCATGTAAAAACCAATCGATTGCCAGATGGAGACAAACAATATCGAAATGAAGGCGAGTCCGGGTTCCCCCAGCCAGCTTAGCGAGAATATGCCCCATCCGGTGCTTTCGCCAAGGGACTCAAAGCCTTGCATAAAAATGAACTTCCAGATAAAGCCGACAATCACCAAGCTGAGAATGTACGGAATAAAGAAGGCGGCTCTCAGCCAGTTGGTCGTCTTCAGCTTCATATCCAGCACCAGCGCCAGCAAAATCGCCAGTACATTGATGATTACGATATACAGAATCGCGTATTTAATCGTAAACCAGGCGGCCTGCGAGAAGTTCGCGTCGCCCATGAAAATTTGCTTGAAATTGTCCAGTCCGATAAATTTCGGATGCTTGGATATCCCGTTCCACTTGGTCAGGGAATAACGGATCGTCATGACAAACGGATAATAGAAGACCGCGATGATGGCAATTAGAATCGGCAGGGTAAATGCGCCAAACTCTAATTTCTCGTCCCGTTTTCTCCCTAGTTTGAACATAATGGCACCTCTTTTTCGTGACGTATTGGTTTAAACAGCGGTGTTACCGTCTCCCCTATACACTTGGGCTTTTTCGACTATAATGATTATAAAACAGCGGTTTTGCCGTCAAAATGGATTTAAGAAAACAGTTAAGGGTAAAAAGGTGAACTCGTGTCGCGTCTCACAAAATTTGCGACTTTTTCTCACTTTTTTTGAGAAGTCGGAGAGCCGCAATATTCAACATTTATGCATAAATCTAACGAATTACTTTCGCGTTTTGAGGATAACGATTTTCGGTTCTTGTCCGAATCGTTATCCTCTTATTCGTTTCTTATACGGGTGACGGGGTAGCCCCGTTCGCATTGACATGATCTTCGATCTCTTTCACGAGCTTGAACAAGGTTTGCAAGTCCTTCAGCTTGGTGATGTCGATAGAAAGTTCGAGTTTCTCGATAGTCGTGCCGCCGTCCGTTTCCTTGGTGGTCGTAGTGGTTTCCGATCTCTCTCTTACGATTTCGCGGAGATTGATCTTCTTGACATCCTGACTACCGGACAGATCGAGCTGGGACGAATCCTGTGCAAGTACGTCCATTGCATTCGGCCCCTGCGCGTCAATCGCCCCGAATTCCGGCAGCAGTTGTACCTTAGAGAAAGCGCGTTCAGTCATTTCAGCAGGTACGTTCTGCCGCTGCGCCATCCCATCGCCAATCGTTTCAAGTACCCGACGACCCGAAAGGGTCAACTCGGAGAGCGGCCCTTCCTTGGCGTCGCTGAAGGGGAGGAGATTTCTTACTTTCTGGAAGATGCTTTTTATCGCTTCAACCGGCTTCATGGATACGCTCTTGATACCTTCGACAAGCGTGTCAATGATCTTCGCGCCGCTTTCCCTGAAGAACCCCGGAACACCCATGAAGAATTCCTTGATGGCATTGATACCGTTTATGAAGCTGTCTTTGATTCGAGTCCACATATTCGTGAAGAAGGCGACGATGGAGTCCCAATGCGTGATAATGAGCATCGGAATCCCAATGAACGGCATGAAGGCGGCGATGGCGATTTGCAGCCAGAGCGGCATCCCCGCAAAGAGATTGCGTATCCAGTCAAATCCGACTTGAATACCACTCACGAAACCGCTCCAAACGCCTTGTATCCACGAAACAACAGCGTCCCAGTTCTGCCAGAGCAAAATGAGCGCGGCCACTAATGCGACGATACCGACAACGATCCATGTAACAGGATTCGCGAGCAGGGCCGCCGTAAAACTCCACACAGAGGCGATCAGTCCCGGCATCGCGCGAACAGCGGTGAGAATCGCTTGTCTTGCCATGTTGGCCATACCAAGCGCGACGTTCTTCATGCTTGTAATTGCCATCCGGGCCCCGATCACCATATTGTTGAACCCGGCCTTGATCGCATCCCCGGCATACATCGCCATGATCCGCACCGTCAGGAGTAGGTCGGGTATGGCCCTTACCGCCGTCACGAGCCCTCGGAAGACACCTATTGACTTCGTTACAACTACCCCGACAGCTCCGAAGGTAGTCATCAGAACGCCAGCCACCATCAGTACGCTGCCGATGGCCAGAGTGCCCAGCATCAGCACTTTCACGAGTTCTTGATGTTTGCCGATCCATTCACTGATCTTGCTTGTCCATTCCTCTGCTTTGTCCATGAAGGAGTGGAAGGTAGGGAGTAACTGGTTCCCAATCTGCGCGATTACGTTGTGGATGCGTTGCTTCAGAAGCTCGTACTGCTCTGGTTCCGTATTGTTGATTGCATCGGCCATTTCCCTCGCGAGGGCTGTACCTTTGCCCATCGAGTTGTAGATCGTCAAGATGTTCTCCTGAAGATTGCCCGTCTTGCTGTAGAGCAAGTCGATGAGAGCGACTGCTTCATCCGTCCCGAAGGCTTTCTGAATCTGCATTTTCTCGGCAGCGTCAATCGTTTCGCCGAACTTTCCGCGCATTTTCTCTAAAATCTGCGGCATGGACAGGAGCTGGTTATTCGCATCCGTGAACTTCAATCCAAGTTCCGTTCCTGCCCGTGCCGCTGACTGGAGGAAGGCTTTATATTTCGTTCCCGCCTCGCTGCCGCTCATCGTAGCCTGAAGCATCCCGAGCACCGTGAGCTGCTCTTCGAGCGGAACTTGCGCTGTCGTGGCCGCTGCCCCCAACGTAGAGATACTGTCGGCCATGCTTTTCCCGTCCGCTTTGAACACCCGGATCGAGTCAGCCAGACCAGCCGACAGCATTTCCGCGAACTGAAGGTCAGATAGATCGCTATAGTAATCTTTGTAGATACCGTATCCGGTCGCGAACAGCGATGTCATCTGGTCGATGGTAGCGCCAGTTGCTTTGGCTGTAATCCCTGCGATCTCCGTGTACTGCGCAACGCCTTCGTCCGTCAGGGAGTCGATTCCGCCCTTGATGTCCGTGGCCGCTCGCAGAAACTCCGCTTTCGTCGTTCCTGCCCACGTATTGGAGAAGCTTGTTGCCGCATCCTCCAGCGCCTTGAAGTTTTCCACGCCCATCGATTTCAAAACGCCGAGCGCCCTTTTGGTTTCAAATGTGGCTTGGACAGGGGCAAGTGCTGCGGCCACCATACCAGTGCCCATCGCCGCGATCCCCATACCGGACTGCGTCATATCGCCGAAACTTTGATTGAGTTTGTCGAGTTTGCTTACCGATCCAGAAACCGTCGAATTGATCCGCCCATTGGGCCGGTCAGTTGGTCGATCATGTTGACGATGACGGATAGCTTAAACACTGAATCAAGGCTCAACGTCTTTCACCTCCTTTCCGTTGAATCCCCACGCGTCAAATCGTTTACCCTACATCCTTTACGATCTGACGGATTGTTCGCTCATTCAGCTTGTACTTGCGGGCTAATTCATGGCGGTTAAACCCGTTATATTCTTCTCGAATCATCTGGTTGCGCACCGGACGAATAAAGAAGTCATAATTCGGTAAATAGAGTTCATCGCCTCCATACAGCTTGACCAGCTTCAAAAAGTTTTCAATCCCGATTTCTTCAGCGATTTCTCGGTATTGATCGGGAAGCGAATCCAGCGTAATCCATTGCATCCATTGGTCTTCCATACGAACTTCCTCCTGACTGTTGTTTTCGTCTGTTTATCCGTATTTTCCGCTAATCCACTTGTGTGCCATCGCTGCCGAAAGCCATATGCCAGAACCCGTAACCCGCATTCGAGCGCCCGTCTACTCCGTACAAAAACTGTTTCTTCATAAACACGTTCTGATCTTTTTCGCTGGTCAGGGAAACAAACTCCGGCTCTTTTCGCACCTGATAAATCAGGGGTTTTAACGGCCTCGTCGTACAAAGCAGATACCACGCATCGTCTGCACCCGCTAAATCAGGGATTACAAGCAATTCCGCCGAGTCTTTGTAGATGTTCGTGCTTCCGTCGATCATATCGGCCTTTAGCACTTTACGCGCTGCTGCTTCGTTCGCTGGAGCGACTACCAACAGGTTCGGAATAAGCTTCAAGCTTTTCCCTTGTTCGTTCACCAAGCTCATCATCGCTTGTCGAGCGGCAGCGTAAGAGGTGATAGTCAACTTTTGGTTGCTCTTGTTGCTGACTGTTTTGTCACCGATCTTGTGGTTTTCTGAGAAAAACGGTTCGCCATCGTAACAGAGATTTGTAAAGCCATCTTTCAATAGTCCGAATACCATCTCATCAGGGAAGGTCGCGGTGTTATAGGCCAAGTCTTGGATAATCGGCGTGTACAAGCCTATCGCGTCATCCTCAATGTCGTTTCGTTCTACCCCGACGGTAAGCTCGAAATCTTTGTTCTTAATCGTATAGTCGAAAGCACCAAGATTTTGAACCTCTCTATCGCCGATCCATTCCCGCATGCGCGGTAGCTGGCCGAGCCATTTGTAATTTTCTTCGCGTGTGACAGAAGGAACCTTGGTCGCAACTTTCTCCCAGTTGGTGACCGTATTCTGAAAGGCCTCGTTGAATATGGATTTGAAATTGGTGTACAGGCCGTTTAATGCCTGTTGATTGATAATCATCTGTCGTTTCTCCTCCTTGATTTGTTATCGATCAAGTATGCTTCGCTCTCTTGTTGTCCCTATTTTACCGGGGGAATACAGGGGGAAACTTTCAGATTGACAAACAAAAAGAGAGGAGCTATTGCGCCCTCTCCCTGATTTTTGATTCGATGCCGAATCGGTTCGCCAACTTGTACAGCAATCTGATTTTCGCCCGGTACACGGTTGTTTCGCTCATATGCATCGCTATCGAAACAGCGATATACGATTTTTTCTGCCGATAGAGCAGGTCAAGTAACTTGCGTTCCTCCTCGTTTAACTCGCTTAACGCTTGCTCGATCATGTCTACCCGGTTGAATTGATGAAGGGTAAACAAGTCAGGGGAGGGAGGCAAATTCCGTTTGAGTTCCGGATACGACTGAATCCAATATTCCGCTTCTTTGAACCAAGGCTCCTTTGCTTTTCCCATTGCCATCACCTGCCCGAAGCCGTCATGTGAAGATCAGGACTGGACGGGAAGCCCCGCCGCCTTGCGGACTTCGTTGGCCAAACGGTGAAATTCGTCCCGCGCTTCCTTCGACTCCGTGGCCTTGTAACCTGCGCCGAGGAAGGCGATAATTTTCTCTGCATCTTCCGGTTTCAGCATCGGTTTTTCCTCCTTCGCGGCCAGCTTGGCCGCCACCTTTTTTTTGAATGCTTCCCAGCCCGCCCATGTGCCGCCATCGTACATCAGGCGGGGGCAGATTTTGCCACTCCAATCAAAGTGGCGGCGTAGGCGATCCACGCCCCAGCCCCGTTCTCGCAGAAGCTTGGCAATCAGTTCGGCGGCATTGTCGAGCGTCTTGTCAAAGTTGCCCGACTCACAGATTTCAACGCTGATGGATGTCCGGTTCCCGCTCTTTACGCCGCTACCATCCCCGGCATGCCACGCATTTTCCGTCAGGGGGATGCACTCGATGGCTTCGCGTTCGTCGATGACAATATGATACGATGCGGTGCGTTCGTTGCTCGGGTTCGTCAGCCACGCGCGTTCATTCGCTGCCGTGGAGGACGGGTTTCCCGTGTTGTGGATCGTGATCGTCGTCGCTTCCATCGAATAGCCCGGACGGCGATTATTCCCTGTCGTCTTCGGGATATGGTCAATCCGGTAGTTCACCTTCCTCATTCTCCTTTCGGTTTACCCGCTCATGCTATCTCGTTCTCTGACCCCGTTATAACGCGTTATAACGGGGGTCTAGCTGTTTCCGAATGGTTTTATACCCATTCGCTAGTTTTGTGCCTCAAAAGACGATTCTAGGGCTTCTCTTTCCGCCATCTTCTTCAGCGACTCGATCAGCCTTCCCGCAGCCTGCGGCGTCAGCCACTCGATGCGATCCACCTTGTAGAACTTCTTGATGAAGCCAGACAGGCGCTTCGGCTCGTCATCCCATCCGAGCGCCTTCTCCAGCTCTTTGATCTTCCACCGCTGCGCTTTCGAGAGGCGATTTCGCGGTCTTGGTTGCGTCTTGCCCGCATATTCGTTCAGTCGGTCGATGATGAGGCTTGCCTGCGGTTTCGTCAGACCAGATAGGCTGCTTTGCCCGGTGACTTGCTGGACGATGGCGCGAAGATCGTCCTCCGTGATGCTGACCTCTCGTGCCAGCGCCCATATCTTGCGAAGCATCTGAGGCGGCGTTTTAATCAAGACTCCCATTTTCATATGCTGCCTCCATTTCTTCGATGGTGACGTGATTCCACGGGCTGCGGTCGGCATCGCCGCTTACGATCTGCTCCGCGATCTCTTTAGACAGTCGGTTCATGAGCTTCATCCTCCTTCATCACTTTGTCCACTTGGAGCGTCACTTCGTACTCATCGCCTGCGTCAAAGCATTGCGTGAACGCCGTCACGCCTTGCAGCATTTTGCCAAGTTCCCCGCCGCTGACGCGCCTGCTGATGCGAACGGCGATCTCCTGTGGCTGCTGGATCGTCTTGAGCCGGGTCTGCGGGGTGTTGGCGTGCTTTGTTTTCGGCGTTGTGGTCATGGCGCTTCAATCCTTTCCACGCTTGGCTTATAGAAGAACTTGTCCTCAATCTTGCGCTTGGCCCCGACACGCTCCAGTGAAGCGTCGTCATATTTGGCCAGTTCTTCCTTGTCGATGCTCTCCGACACTTTGATGCAGTCGGCCATACGGTTTTGTTTCAAAGCCTCGATGATCGCCTTGACGTTGCGAGTCACAATGCTCGTCGCTTTACGGAAGCCAACTTCGCCGAACGTGAGAAATTTCGTTTTGCTGTCCTTGAATTCGTCGATACGCGACTCGGTGAACGCCTGAATGTGTTTCTCCAGTTCGGCTTTCTCGGCGAGCAGCGGGGCGGCAACGCTTTCCGCTTCTACTTTCAGTTCACTGATCTTGCGGTTCAGTTCGGCTTCGGTGGCTTGAATGGTGCGGTCGATCTCCGCGATCTGCCGCATGGCATTGTTTACTTCGTCCCAGCTTTGATAGAGAGGAGCCGCTTTCTTCTTGCTCATAGAATCATCCTTTCTGCTAGTTTTATAGAATTTCCCGATCCTTCTTCCGGCCATCTTCGCCCGTCATCTGCGCGTGCTTGGCCATTTTGTCCAAACGGCTGCGGATCGCCTCGACCTTTTCTTCCAGTCCGTGTTTGCGCATGGCTTTCGCGTAGGCTTCGGACGGCTTGTAGTTGCTTGTGAAGAAGGTCGGGAGCTTGCTTGTGAATCTTGCGTTGATAATCTCGAACATCACGTCGATGGTGAACTCTGTTCCGGCCTCTTGGGCGAACTCGTCAATGACGAGAACTTGCACCGTGCAGTACGCTTCGATGAGGTGATCCAGCGATTCCTTACGGGAGAGCATGCCGCGCATGTTGCGGAAGATGGCGTCGGTGCGGATGAACAGCACCGGAATGCGCCGCTGTTCAAGTCGGTTCACCATCGCCAGCACCAGATGCGTTTTGCCCGTTCCGGGGCTTCCGTAGATGTACACGCCGCTTTGATCGCTGCCCGGCTCGTAGGTCGTGGCGAACTTGTAAATGTACGCGCAAAGCTTCTTGTGCCGCTGCTTCTGAATATCCGGGTAATTCTCGAACGTGAAGTCCTTGTCGCTAGCCGCCTTGCCTGATAACTGGAGCAGCTTCTGCCAGCGCTGCTCCTCCTGATAGGAGAGAAAGGAAGGGCATGGCTCGATCTTCACGCCGATGTAGCGCGGGGATGAGAAGTCGAGTCGCTGCATGTACCCGACAAAAGCATCCTTCGGGCAGTTCTCATAGCCCGGACAGGCTGCGCATGTCTCGCGGTCTTTGATGAACTCTCGCAGCACAAGCGCCGAGGAGGTAATGACTTCATCGGACACATCGTGCTCGTCCAGTTCGGTGATGTGATGCCGAAAGTAGCCCGGATTGACCGACATGAGGTTGTACCGCTGCTTGGCTTCCTCCAGCATCTGTTCTAATGAACGAGTAGCTGGCTGCAATCGTCCTGACCTCCTTGTGTTTGGGCAACATATTTTTCTTCGCCAGTTTTTGCTAGACTAAGAATAGGACGAAAGAAGAAAGAGGTGTCATTGTGGCGAAGAAGAAACAGGTTCCGCTTATTTTTGATAAAGAGAAGTACAGCAATTTTCTGGCAGAATCCCGTCTTGGTATTGAACTCTCCGAATCATGGTTCGGAGAGGAGTTACTTTCCCGCGCTCTTTTATGGGTCTTATACAAGAAAGGGATAGTTGATTATCACGAAGTCGTTGCCGAGTTTCAAAAATTGAGCAAAGACAAGATTCAAAGATTGATTGAGAGAGACTTGCACCCCGAAGAGATGCCGCTGTACGCTGATTTTTCGACTACTCAACAGGAAGAAGATGCAAAAACAAGGGTCGTCACCTATGAAGCTGCTTATATGGAATTCTCACACCGCATTAGCATGTTGATCCCAAGAGCGCTGCTTCTCAAATATCGACATGAAGCTGATTCCGCCGAGTGGGATACGCCCGAAGTTCGGAAATTATGTGAATCGATGGCTGCTTGCCAGACAAAGGAAGAGATGTTCGATGAGTTTCTCGTAGCCGATCAAGAGATTCAGCGGGGAGTGATCTTGAAATCGTTCGCCTTCATCCGTCACCTGCATCTGCTTATGGCTTTCCACAAGGATGAAATGGTAGAGATTCCTGATGCGCTCGTCCCCGCCCTCCGTCTGTTTCTTGTCGGCGACTGGAACAGTCTCGAACCTGACTTTGAGAATTAGCGTGCCAAGCAAGCGATAAACTGCTCTTGGTCGGTAAACAGAATCCATTTGTCCGCACTCTCCAAGATGTGAACCGTTTCCCCGATGTGATCGAGGAGGGAAGGGGCATGGCACTTTTGGCCGAAAATCGATACAGTGCCCGATATATCCACCTTCCTTTTTAGAAGTCTGGCTTCTTTCATCGTTTGTTCACCACCTTTCATGGTCTGTCATCATCAGGTGGAGGAGGCCATTCACATCCCCTTTTAAGCGGGGTGTTTCGGCTTGTTGTATCGCCGCTGTGTATGCTATAATCGGTCTACTACCTGTATAGCATTTGGCTTGGGGAGGCAGCTTCCCGCATGAAGCTACCACCGGAGGAGCAGCGTATCCGCTTGGCGTACGACATCGCGGGTTATGCTTGCTCCTTTTTTCTTGGTCAGCGTCATGCAACTCTCCAGCAGCTTCATGAACCGCCGCATGTTGCCGCCGTTCGCCAGCGACCGGGCAACGATTTCCTGCCGACCGTCTTCCGGCATGTGCAGATCGCCCATGATCGGCTCCACATCTTCGCGGCTCGTGCCGCCGAACTCCCGTCCCCGGAATACCCGGTTCCAAAACTGCGCCAGATTCTCCTTCATGCTCGTCCCACGCATCAGGAAGCCCTTGAATCGCGTCATCCCGCACAACACAAGTCCAAATGTCTCCGTCTCGTCGTACAGCGTCCGCAGCATTTCCAGCTTGCGCATCGGTGAGGGGCTGTTCACGTTAATCAGGTACTCGGCCTCGTCGATCAAGAAGATGTAATGCGTGTCGGCCAGCTTCTCAATCAGCACTTCCATCATCGCGTTAATGTCCATGTAATCGAATTGGAGACCAATGGCCGCGCCGAGCTTTTTGAGCAGCGCCTTCTGCGTCATGTTTGCGTTCGCCCGGATGTACACCGCCTGCGGATTGGATTCGACGTATTTTTTGAGCGCAGTCGTCTTGCCGATGCCGGACTCCCCGACGATCACGCCAATGTCGCGATGCTCGAAACACTGCTCGCATACGCCGATCACTTCGGCGGCGATCCGGGTCAGGTAAAATTCGCTAATCTCCTGCGCTTCCGTTGTCGCGGCCTGCTCATCCTGCAAATATCCATTTTCGATCAGGAATGCCCGCGCCTTCTCCTGCAAGGCTTCGCTCATGTAATCCGTTCGGATATACCGTGATACGGTGGAGTGGGAGAACTCAAGGCTTGCCGCAAGGTCAGTCACCTTGATGCCGCGCCGGATCAACTCGTCCAGCTTGCTGCGTACTGCTTCGTCTTTTTGCGCTGGCATGCTATCTGCCTCCTTGTGCTTTTTTGATTCTGCTTAATGCGATGGCCGCGCTGTCGTGTAGCGACTTCGTTGCCAGTTCGTTATCTTCGATTTTCTGCTTTGCCCTTGCCGTCTTGCGCTGCTTGTCCACTTCGCGGGCCTGCCGCTCATGTCCGGTGAGTAGCGTCACCTTGTTGTTGTCGCTATCCGGCTTGTTTGTGGTCTTGCCCTCCAGCAGGGATGGCCCTCGGCGCAGCCGTTTCTCGATTGCGCCCTCCAGCGTGTTTTCCTGATAGCTTCGAATCCGCTCTTCGACACGTTTTTTCTCACGTTTAAGCGAACGCAAATGTTCATTCAAGTCCTCCTCGGTTGCGCCCAAGAAGCGAAGACGCTTGTTTTCGGCGACGCCGACGGGCTTGCCTTCGTGATAAATGATAAGCTGGCTGATGTCGTCCGGATCGTAGTAAATCGTGACGTACTTATCGCGCAGGGGATGCAGTTCTTCGCACCAATATTCATGGTTGCGGAAGTGAACGCCATCTTGCTGAACCTTCCGCTCACCTTCTTTCGTAAGGGCGAAATCCAGTGTCCGCTCATCGACTTTCCCTGGTCGTGCAGGCTCATTATTGAGAAGCACTTCCATCGGTGTGCATCCGAGTTCGCTATGTATCGTGTTGTTGTAGTCGTCGATGGCCTCATCGATGAGTTTGATCGCCTCTTCCAGCGTCACGAGCTTGCCTTGTTCGCACAGCTTCTTTTCATCAAAACCGGGAGGGCGGTTCTTTTTTGCATCGCTGCCGCAATAGCCCGGCCAAAAGCGCGTATAGTTGTTTGTTAAGGTTTCAAAGAACCTTTCAATTGGTTTGGAGTTCGGCCAGCGAGGAAGGCAAAGCGTTTTTTGAATGCCAAGCCTTTCGTAAAACATCTCCAAGTATTTGCTATCGTAGTCTTTACCACGGTCGGAGTAAGCGATCTGCGGCAGTCCGAATTTCAAAATGCCGTTTTTCATCGCCTTCCCGATCCGGTATCCGTTGCCTTGCAGCGTTATGACGTATCCGACAATGCCACGGGAACGAACATCCTGCCATGCAATGAGCTGCGGCCGGATTGGCTTGCCATCCACTTCGATGAAGAAATCGAGGTCGTGCGTATCGCCGTTCCAAACTTCGTTGACGAGCAGGCTCTTGAATTCGCGACGTATCTTGTGCAGCATCTTGCGCTGCCACGCTTCCAACCCTTCCCGCGCATAGGTTTTTTCCGTTGGCGCGATCTCTTCAATCACCCGGTAGCATGTCGCCCGACTCCCGATCTTCCAGCCGTATTCCTTCGCTGCGTCAAGGAGCTGCCGATACACCCATGCGACTTTCGGCTGAAACGTCTCTTCGTGTTCCAAGTACAGCGCTTTGACGAAGTTGACCGCCGCCTCATCCATGCTTCGGAACTGTTTGGTCACTTCTTTCGCCTCCAAATGCTTGCGGATCGGCTTCGGAATGAGTCCGATAATGCCTTCCGTCTTGTACGCCTGCACCCAGCGGTACAACTTCGCTTTGCTCACGCCGATCCTGCCCGCGAGTGCGAGCTTCTTCTTCTCTGTCCCTTCCTCCGATTCGTAGCGGATCGCCTCACGTACCCACTTGTGCCGCTGTAGGATCGCATCCTCTGCTTCGACACCGAATTTCTCACGGATTTCGAGCCAGTTGACCGCTTCAGCTACCGCCTCCATTTCCTCTTGCCTCTGCTCTTTGAGAAGCTTTCGGTACACATCGGAAGGGAGCTGGCTCGCATCGATCAGGTACGCCTCTTGTTGATTGACGATTCCGACTTTTGCTTTCAATTCGCCTTCGCTGATCTTGCGACGAACGTGTCGAATGCTCTGGTTGGTGAGGGAGGCATAATCCTTGACGGTTAGTTCCATGCGGTGCATACCTCCTTTGCTTCCGATTTTTCAAAGAGCGGATTATGCTTGTTCCTCACGCGGGGCGTAGGCTTCAGCCACTTTCGCCGCAGCCAGTTCGCCGTTTTGTACCTTGGCGATTTGCTCAACCAGTTCGTTATGTGCTTTGTAGAGAGGGCGCAGTTCACCGAGATAGGTGCTCAGTCGCGCTTTCATCCGGCATATCTCGTCACCGATCTGTTGTGCCTGCTCTTCCATATACAGAATGTGTGTTTGCATGATATGCTTGCGAGTAAGGAGTTTCTCCAGCGCAACGGCTTCTTCGTTATACATCCAGCGGTGCTCAATTCGATGCAGCCTGTCTTTGGAATCCAGCGGCTGCAACTCTAATGAATGATTCCGTTCACGTTCCAAATTGCCGATTCTCCCTTCTTGATAAAGTCTCTTATATCCGGACGGTCAGCGGGGCTGCTGATTCGTTCCGTTGCTGCTCACAGAGCAGCGAGGCGACTTGCGGGGCTATGAGTCGGGGAAAGATTCGGGGGGGTTACAGCGGAGTATTCTATTTGGCTTGCTGTTCGAGATATTGGATGCCGAGTATTCTTTCCACTTGTTGCCGGTATCTGGTTGCCTTACGCGCTCCGGTGATGAGGTCACCAAGGCGATTTTCCGGGATGTTGTACTTTTCGCAGAATTCTCGCTGGTCAAGCTGCATTTCGGCCAATCGTCTCTTGATCTCCCAACCGAATGCTGTGACGGGCCTTTTACGTGCCATCCGATCACCTTCCTTTGTTCGACATTCTTAGTCATGGTCAGCTTGCGTCTTAAATGATATTATTTTTATGGGAGTCTACCGCCCACGATCTTATTATATGTCTTATAAGACGCAAAGTCAACATCATTTTCGTCTTATAGTTTACTGAACTCGGCTTTTGATTCTTTTAGTTGATTTAATAGTCCATTTGCGTCTTTTTTTCAATTAGATACAGGAGGTAAAATTATGGCTGATCTAAAAAAAGCTTTAGGAGAACGGATTAAAAAGTGTCGACTCGAAAAGGGGATGACTCTAAGAGAGTTGGGTTCTCAAGTTGGCATGACAAGTAGTGCGTTGAGTAAAGTAGAAAAAGGAAGTGTTTCTATTACTTCCGAGAATCTATTCGCTATCAGTGAAGCTTTCGGTGTTTCGGTTGATTGGCTGTTGACCGGAAAAGAAGCGCAGTTTAAAGACGAGGGATATGATACGAACGAAGTGCGTAAGGAAGCGACTCCTATTTTTTTTGATGAAGAATGGGAAGTAGTTTCCCAATTTAGAAATTTGAGCGACGAGGAAAAGACCTTCGTCAAGCAATATCTTCGCTTTACTCAAGCCCAAAAGAAAGACCAGCAATCGTCCGAAGATGAGAAGGAGGACACGATCCGCGAGGAAGCCGCTGGCTATGCTATCGATACGAACAGTGCAGACGAATACACTGGATCGGCTCCGATCTGGGGAGAGGCTGCCGCAGGTATTCCGATTGAGTCTATTAGAATGTATGAGGGCAAAAGGCTCCGGGTTCCGGCGAAATATAACAAGTGCTTCGCGGTAAAAGTGAAAGGCGACAGTATGAAAGATTCTGGTATCCTTAATGGAGGATATGTAATCGTCCGTTCGCAAAACATGGTAGATGACGATGACATTGCTCTTATGATGATCGAGAATCAGGCCACTATTAAACGGTTTCACCTTAGGGGAAATGATGTCGTACTGATCTCTGACAACGATGATTTTGAGCCGATGGTTTTCCATCGAAGCAAGGAGATGCAGGTTGTGGGGAAGGTCGTCTATTACATACGACCAGAAGAGGCTGAAATTATTGAAGAGTGGAGCGAGTAAGGAAAGGAAGGATGAGGGGGCGGCGATCCACGGAACCGAAATCAACGCCCTCTCACAATTTGAATATTTATTCGTTATATTGGATAAATATTCATCTCCATTTTTCTAAATTTTTCTTTCGTTGAATTGCTGAAACTCCTAGAGCCGCAAGGGTTTTCGGTGATGTCCTACCTTTTTTTCATGTCCTACCTAAAATGTCCTACCTTGCGTCCGATGTTTTGTAACGAAAATTGCCTCCAGAAATGCGAAAAACCGTGTCACATCAAGTGTTACAGCCTGTGCGCACGGTTTGTTACAAAACGCTGATTGTCTCGTGATTTTCGATCCAAACGCCCTGATCGACCACTTTTCCTCGATTTTGTCTCACTTTTTTTGAGACCTCTTTTTACACACTCACACACTCACAATCCCTTGATTTCTCTGGGTTTCCCGTCTATTCCCCTGATTTCCCGGATACAATCTTGTCTTCTCAAAAAGAGTGAGACGTGACAACTCGCTTTTTTGCCCGAGGTACTAGAAATGAGGAGCTATGTTCAACCGCATCCGAAGCATGCTGACAACGCTTACTGACCGGATTTCGCGCAGGCTGGTCAATAAGCTTGTTTTGTTGTTTACGACGATTATTATTCTAGTGGTTGGTCTTCTGACGATTATCTCCTATGAGATGCTAGAACAAGAATCCGTGGAGCACAGCATGATCAGCACCACCAACAATCTGAAGCTGATTAATCAGAAGCTGGAAGATTACCTCGCCGGCGTGGAACAGATGTCTCTTCCGCAGATTCACTACGAGGACATCCTGCAGGCGATTATGAACGAAGAATCGGATTATGCGTCGAAAATGTACCTGGAGGACTATCTGCGTGAACTGTTTTACTCGCGGAACGACCTGGAGAGCATTTATCTCTATTTGATCGACCAACACAAATACTACTCCATTACGCGCGAAGCTTATAACGTTTCGGTTCGGGTGAGCTATCAGGAAGACATTCCGAATCAGCCGTGGTACAAGCAGGCGATGGAGAGCCGTCATAACGAGGCCTATCAATCGTTTATCGTGCCGGGGGCGAAGTCGGGTTACAACATGACCGTGGAACCTGACTTTATGGGGTACCACCGTGTGCTGCGCGCCTTGGTGACTCGAGAGCCGAAAGCGATCGTCTCCTTCTATTTGAAGCCAACGGTCAAAGACCAGATTCTGAAGGATGTTCCGTTCGAGAAAGGCGAGCATCTGCTTTATCTGGATCCGAACAATGTTCCTTTTCATGTGGATGATCCTGCTTTTTTGGAGCAGATTGAGGATGCGCCATGGCTCGCCCGGCTTGACAAGAACAGTTCTAAGAAGCCGGTCACCTGGACCGACGAGGCTGGCGATAAATATTTGATTATTTACAACATTGAAGCGAACGGAGGTTGGAAGCTGGTCAAACCGATCCCGTACAGCAACCTTTACGCGGCTGCCAGAGCCACGCGGAATATCGGATATTTGATTGGCTTGATTTTTTTGTTGATTTCGCTCATTCTGGTGACTTTGTTTTCCAATAAAATTACGAGTCCGCTCAAGGATTTGTCTCTTCAGATGCGCCGCTTTAGCGAAGGGACCTTTGACGCGGAAATCCCGGTGAAAGGTCGGGACGAGATCGCTTATTTATCCCGGCATTTCAACCGGATGGTGCGGCGGACCAACGATTTGATCAATGAGCGCTACAAGATGAAGCTGGTTGAGAAGAACGCGATCCTCAAGGCACTGGAGGCCGAGATTAACCCGCATTTTCTGTATAATGCGCTGCAGGCAATTTCGACCAAAGCGCTCAAGAGCGGGGATGACGAAGTGGCCGATATGGTGGATGCCTTGGCGCTGACGCTAAGATATTGCATAAGTGGAAAAGACATCGTGAACGCTAGGGAGGAGCTGAAGCATATCGAACGTTATCTCGCGTTACAGAAGGCCCGGTTTGGCAGTCGTCTGCAGGTAACGGTCGAGTGGGAGGAAGCGCTCAAGGAGCTGCAAATTCCCAAGCTGTCCATTCAATCCCTGGTTGAAAACTCCATTAAGCATGGGCTAGAGAAAATGTCGAGCGGCATCTCCATTCGTATTCGTGCCGAGCTGGGGGACACGCATGCGGTAATCTCCGTCAGCGACAACGGTCCAGGTATTTCTCCGGAACAGATGGAGCAAATCCAGGCGTCCTTCCTCCAAGATTGGGAGGAGCAGGAAGGAGAGAACATCGGGCTCAAAAATCTGTATACCCGCTTGAAGCTTCTCTATGGGAAAGAAGCGGAGCTACGGATCCAGAGCGATGAGCACGGGACGGAGATGTGTATGTTAATACCGCGGGGGGGCAGCAGTCATGTATAAAGTATTGATTATCGACGATGAGGAACCGCTTCGCGAAGCGATTCGGATTTTAGGGAATTGGCAGGAGCTTGAGGTGGATGAAATCCGGGAAGCAACGGACGGCAAGATGGGACTCGCCATGCTGGAACAATACAAGCCGGATATCGTTATGGTGGATATGAAAATGCCGGAGCTGAACGGGGTCGACTTCCTGCGGATTGTAGAGGAGAAGTATCCCGAGCTGCTGACCATTGTGATCAGCGGGTATGACGACTTTGAATACACCCGTCAGGCGATTCATGCCAAAGTGGTCGATTATTTGCTGAAGCCGGTCAATCGTCAGGATTTGAATCAGGCGCTGCGCAAGGCGGTAGATGTGCTGAATGCCAAACGCGAGCGACAGAAGGAATCGATCACTCGAAACATTGCGTTTAATATGTCGCTCCCGAAATTAAAGGAGAAAATCTACTTTTCCATTATTGAACGGAGCTTTAAGAAGCAGAGCAGCCAGGCGTTCCTCTCGTTAATTGGGGCGGATGAACCGGATCATCGATTTGGGGCGCTCGTCCTGCGAATCTTGAACATGGAAGCCGTGCAGGACAGCCGGTTCCATCGCGACCGGGAGCTGCTCCATTTCGCGGTGGCCAATGTGATTAATGAGATCGTGGTGGACAATCTGCAGTGCTTCAGCTTTGCCAATCCGAAGCAGGAGCGGGAAGTGATCGCCGTCTACACGGTGAAGGGGGGCTACCCGCAAGAGATCGCTTTTCGTGCAGGGGAACTGATGCGGAAAATCGTTTCGACGTTAAGCGATCTGTTTGGCATGCTGGCAGCCGGAGGGATCGGCCGGTATTGCGAGGATGTGCTGAACCTGGCTGAATCGTATGATGAGGCCGTTGCCGGCATTCAGAGCATCGACCTGCTGAAGCTCAAAGGGACCGCCGTCATTGGAGAAGCGGACAAGGCAGCGAACAAGGAGACGTTCTCCTTCTCCAACCGGATGCCGATCTTGCGGGGAGCGTTAGAGGCAGGCAATGTAAACCATGCCAAATCGGTGATGGCCGAGTTTACCAAGAGCATCAAGGCCGCCGGCTTCTTCAGCATCGGCGCAGCCGATCGGTTGCTGCGGGAAATCGTCGTGCTGATGAATGATACGGCTTCGGAGCTGGGCGTTCCGGCGGACAAGCTTCCTTCCCCCGGCGTGGATCGTTCGTTGCAAGCGCTTGGAATCTGCACGGATGTGGCTACGTTTGATCAGTTCGAGGCCTTGCTGTTCCATCTAACCGAGTATTATCACGAGCAAGTCCGCCGCTCCATGGCCGCAGGCCGTCCATTCAGCGTCGAGGTGATCAAGGAATATATCGACCATCACTATTTTGAGGACATCAAAATCTCCATGTTCACGGAGAGATTTTTTTTGAGCCGCGAGTATTTGATGAAGCTGTTTAAGCAGCAGTATGGCTGCGGCATCCATGAATATGTGCAGAAGGTCCGTATGGATAAGGCGAAAGAACTGCTTGACGATTCGTCGCTCAAAATTCAGGAGATCTCGGAAATGCTGGGTTATAAGGATAAGAACTATTTCAGCAAGGCGTTCCGGAATTATTATGCTTTGTCACCGTCCGAATACCGCCAGCAGCAGGAGGAGGAAAGGGGCAAAAAGTGAACTCGCGACCGGACTTCACTTTTTTACCCTTTTTTCGCCACATATCTACATTTTATTACCCGACTCCTTTCATTAAAATAGGGAGCATAGTTAATATTAACCATAAAGAAAGTGGGGGCAAAGTAATGAAGAAAAAGATTCTGGCCTTATCGTTCAGCCTGGTGTTGATCATGGGCCTGTTGTCCGCATGCGGAGGCAACAATAACGCGGCGAATAACGGGGCAAGCAACACAGGTGCCGGTAATGGCGCGGCGACGGATGATTCCAAACCCGTAACCATCAATATGTTCACGGCTTCTCCGGAATATACCGACGCGTTTAACGCCTACATTGAGGAATATAAGAAAGTGAAGCCAAACGTGACGATTAACCTGGAAATCATGCAGGCGGACTACAACACCGTATTAAAATCCAGAATCGCAGCGGGAAGCACGCCTGACGTATTCCAAACTACGGCGGGTGGGGATATCGACACCTTTGCTGAGTACAGTGCGGATTTGACGGATCAACCGCTGGCTGCGGCCATGACGGATGCGGTACGCGCCAATATGACTTCCTCCGACGGTAAAGTGCTTGGCTTGCCGGTTAAAGGGAACTTGTTCTCCTTAATCTATAACAAGCAGCTGTTGGATGAAGCTGGCGTGATGACATTCCCGAAAACGACAGCGGAGTTGGACGACGCCATCGCTAAACTGGAAGCCAAAGGCATTACGCCGTTTGCGAATGCGTATAAAGAATGGTGGGTATGGAAACACATCTTCCAACATTTCGTGAACGCTGCCGCTCAAGACGCTGGCGTAACGTCGCAAGATCTGGTGAAGAGCTTTATTGCCGGTGATGCGAAAATCAAGGATTATCCGGCGCTGTACGACAGCTTCTTTAACTTCATCGATACGACGGTGAAGCATGGCACCGACAAACCGCTGGAACGCGACAGCAATGCGCAAGTCAGCGACTTTGCATCCGGCAAAGCGGCGATCATGACAGGGAAAGGTGCATGGGACGAAGAAGCGATCAAGAAAATTAACCCAGACATTCAAATCGGCATTGCCGGCTATCCGGTCAGCGACAAAGCAGATCAATCGATGATCATCACCGGTGCGGACCAAGCTCTGCGCATCAATAAAGACTCTGCGGTCGTCAACGAAACGATCGAGTTCTTTAACTGGCTGTATACTTCCGACTACGGCAAGAGCTGGTTCTCCACGATTGCGAAGGTTATTCCTCCAATCAAGGACGCTCCGCTTCCAGAACTGGATATGCCGAAGCAAATGAACGAAATTCTGAAGTCTGAGCCATCGGGTGACCTGGCGATCAACTATTCGCTGGATACGTTCCATCAAAAATTCGGAGAAATCATGCAAGCTTACATCGGCGGCAGCAAAACAAAAGATCAAGCTGTGACCGAAATCGAGCAAGCATGGGTACAACTGGGTTCGGCGGAATAAACATCGAGAATCTCGGTTGTTCGTAAACCACAAAATGAACCCGGCACCATCTATCGGTGCTGGGTTTTGCTTTTACTTAGGACAGGTAAGGAGTGTGCGAGGGTGATGAATCAAATCGAGCTTCGGGAAAACGGCTTACATCTCGTATTGGAAGTCACCGACGAGCAGGATGTGCGGCTGCTTCATTTTGGGGCAAACGCGCTGAATGAAGCGGTGATCCAGAAGGAGCAGAAACCGGGCTTCCGCCTGATGGAGCTGCAATTAACTGGAGAGGACCGGGCTGAGTATCACGGACGAACCCACCGGGCATCGTACCCGGGACTACGGATGGTGTATGCCGGCCATACCAAAGGACGCAACGAGTTGGGGAGGAAGCTGGAAATTGCGCTGTGCGACCCGAAGACCGGGCTGCAGGCGGTGCAGCACATCCAATTTTACGACGGGGTGCAGACGGTCCGGGCTTGGGCAGAACTGTACAATGCCGGGCCGGAAGCAGTAGGTATAGAGTACATTTCTTCCTTTGCATTGACCGGTTTGGATAAGGAAGGCAGTCAGGATCGGGACGAAAAAATATGGCTGTCCATCCCCCACACCGGATGGCAAAGCGAGCTGCAGTGGCGCACTTACAAATTGCCTGAGCTCGGCTTATCCCATTTGACGGACCGCAGCTCCAAGCGGATCTCCTGCAGCAATACGGGTTCCTGGTCGGCGGCCGAGCATATCCCGATGGCTGTCCTGGAGAACCGGGAGGCGGGGAGCGTCTTGTTCTGGCAAATCGAGCATAACGGCTCTTGGCACTGGGAGATCTTCGACCAGGTGGACCAACTGACCTTGCTCCTCAGCGGTCCGACCGAGCACGATAACCATTGGTGGAAATCGCTTCAGCCTGGCGAGCGGTTTATCAGCGTACCGGTTGCCGTTGGCGCGGCCAATGGCGGCTTTGAGGAAGCGATCGGCCAGCTGACCGCTTACCGGCGCCGGATTCGCCGGCCAAACGCGGATAACCGGGAGCTGCGGATTATTTTCAACGATTATATGAATTGCCTTTGGGGTTCACCCACGACGGCGAAGCTGCTGCCATTGATCGATGCCGCCGCCGAAGCGGGCTGCGAATACTTCTGCATCGATGCCGGCTGGTACGCTCCGGGTGAGTGGTGGGACGGCGTGGGAGAATGGCTGCCGTCTTCAGAACGGTTCCCGGAAGGGATCAAGTACGTGTTGGATTATATCCGGAGCAAAGGAATGGTGCCGGGATTATGGCTTGAGCTGGAGGTTATGGGCATCAACAGTCCGAAGCTGGCTGACACGGACGACAGCTGGTTCTTCATCCGGCACGGCAAACGGGTGATGGACCGCAGCCGATACCAGCTGGATTACCGCAACCCGAAGGTGGTGGCCCACGCCGATGAGGTCATTCGCCGCTTGGTGGAGGACTATGGTGTCGGCTATATCAAAATGGACTACAACATCAACGCCGGAATCGGGACGGAAACAGCGGCAGACAGCTTCGGCGACGGACTGCTGCAGCATAACCGCGCGTACTTGGCTTGGCTGGATCGGATTTTCGAACGCTATCCGGAGCTCGTCATCGAGAACTGCTCCAGCGGGGGGATGCGGATGGATTACGCGATGTTAAGTCGTTACAGCCTCCAATCGACCAGCGACCAGGAGAATTACGTGAACTATGCGGCCATCGCCGCTGCATCCCCGTCTGCGCTGACGCCGGAGCAATCCGCCATCTGGTCGTATCCGCTGCGGGAAGGCGACGATGAAGAGGTCGTCTTCAACATGGTGAATGCGCTGCTGCTGCGTGTGCATCAGAGCGGTCATCTGGCAGAGTTAAGCCCGCGGCGCCGGGAGCTGGTGAAGCAGGCGCTGGACTATTACAAGACGATTCGCGCGGACATTCCAGAGTCGTTGCCGTTCTGGCCGCTGGGGCTGCCCAAGCAGCAGGACGACTGGATCAGCCTGGGCCTGCGCCGGCCGGACAGCGATACGGTATATCTGGCCGTATGGCGTACGCGCGGGGAAGCCTCGTCTCAAGCCTTGCCGCTTCCAGCGCTGCAAGGGGAGGCGCTGGACATCCGCTGTGCCTATCCGCAGGACTTGGTTTGCGCGTGGAACTGGGATGCCGCTGCGGGTCAGCTGACGGTCACCTTGCCTTCCGCACCGTCTGCCCGATTGTTCGAAATCCGCCGTAAACGGTAGGAAGTTTATATCTAAAGATCCGCATCGCTGCTTTTTGCTGGAGATGTGGATCTTTTTTTTGAACCTATGGAATCCTAGTGTTGTTGACATGAAACCAAATGGTGTCATATAATCACTATTATTAGGAAACCTTTTGGTTTCATATTAACTGAACAATCATGAGT
>NZ_GG695971.1:337834-350946 GCF_000159955.1 Paenibacillus sp. oral taxon 786 str. D14
AATAGACGATGGAACAAAACAATACGGGCAAGCTGCTGGATATCCGGCACACGATCCTGCTCAATGCACCCATCTCGCGGGTATGGGAGGCTGTAGCTACGTCGGAGGGGATTGCCGCCTGGTTTATGCCAAACAGCTTCCAGCCGGTATTAGGGTATGAGTTTGTCCTGCATGCCGGCCCGTTCGGAGACTCCCCGTGCAAGGTGACGGAATTGGAGCCGCCGCACCGGTTATCGTTTAATTGGGGCAAGGATTGGACGGTGACCTTCGAGCTGGAGGAAAAAGGGGAGCAAACTAAATTTACATTGATTCACGGCGGGTGGACCGTCGACCAAGTTACCGAATTCGGCGAGGCGCACGAGCTGGTTCGCGGCCGCATGGATCAAGGCTGGACCGGTATCGTCGCCAAGCTGGCCGAATACGTACAGGGGTAAGCCATGGCGGAGGCAGCCTCTGCAAAACATGACGTGTTCCAGGCGATTGCCGACCCAACGCGCCGGGAGCTTCTGAAGCTGCTGAGCGGGCAAGAGCTGCCGTTGAAGGACATCAGCAGCCGGTTCCCGATCAGCCGGACCGCGGTATCCAAGCACCTGCGCATCTTGGCCGAAGCCGGACTCGTGCGCGAGCGCAAGGTCGGTCGGGAGACGCGCTATCGCCTGGACGCCGACCCGCTGCTGGAGCTGAAGCGCTGGCTGGCGTATTACGAGCGGTTCTGGGAGAACAAGTTGTCCCTGCTCAAGCACTATGTTGAATCCGAACCGGGCGCGGAACCGGCGGGACTTCGCCCCGTCCCGACGCCGCCGTCCGGCAGCGCAAGCGAGACTCCGGGCGAATAAATGAAGCTCCGGCTGCACCTCAATAGGTGGTAAGCCGGAGGCTTTCCTCCTGTTCACGGCGGATTACTGGTCTCAGGGATTAAAAGGGGGCCGGACATCCTTCTGGCTTGGACAGGCTGTCTTCCCCGGGTCTCCCATCTGGTATATAATGGGTGTGGACTATTTCATCATGGCAAGTTACTTCCAAAAAACGCTCAAGGAGGTTGTTGACATGAAGTACGTCAGTTTGGGAAGAACCGGATTGAAGGTCAGCCGTTTGTGCCTGGGAACGATGAATTTTGGGCCAACGACGGATGAGAAGGAAGCGTTTAAAATCATGGACGCTGCGATTGATGCCGGCGTCAATTTCTTCGATACGGCTAACGTCTACGGCGGTACGTCGCATCGCGGCTGGACTGAGGAGATCATCGGCCGTTGGTTCGCGCAGGGCGGCGGTCGTAGAGAGAAGGTCGTGCTGGCGACGAAGGTGTACGGAGCGATGAGCGATCCTGCGTCGGATCCGAATGAAGGCAGTTCCGGCTTATCGGCCTACAAAATCCGCCGCCATCTGGACGATTCGCTGCGGCGGCTCGGCACGGACCATATCGAACTGTACCAGATGCATCATGTCGACCGGAACGTTTCTTGGGATGAGTTATGGAATGCTTTTGACATCGCGCAAAAACAAGGCAAGATCGGATACGTTGGCGCCAGCAACTTTGCCGGGCGGGATCTTGTGAAAGCCCAATATGAGGCGAAAGCCCGCGGGGCGCTGGGCCTTGTCTCCGAGCAGCATAAGTACAGCCTCCTGTGCCGTCTGCCGGAGCTGGAGGTTCTGCCTGCAGCCGAGGAGCTGGGGATCGGCGTCATCCCGTGGAGCCCGTTGGACGGAGGGATTCTCGGCGGGAATCTGAATCCGCAGCCGGGCTCGCGTACGGCCAAGCAGACCGAACGGATCGAGAAGCTGCGCCCGCAGCTGGAGCGGTTCAGCCAGCTGTGCAAAGAGCTGGGCGAATCGGAAGCCACGGTGGCCCTCGCCTGGACGCTGGCGCATCCGGCGGTTACGGCGCCGATTATCGGGCCGCGCACGCTGCAGCAATTTGAGGAATCGCTGCGGGTTGTCGAAGTCGAGCTGAGCGAGGAGACGCTGAAGGCCATCGACGAGATCTTCCCGGGTCCGGGCGGTGAAGCGCCAAAAGCCTACGCCTGGTAAAAGGCTATGCGAGGAAGGAACGAGACGATGATGCGATACGTACGGGGCACGGACCTGGACATGAACACGATATATCAGGCGTTTCAACGCGGTTTTGCCGATTATATCATCCAATTTAATTTGACCGAAGCGGAGTTTGCGGATCGATTTTTTGGTCCGGAAGGCAATGCGCGTGAGCACTCCTTCGTGGCTCTCGACGGCGAAGAACCCGTGGGGGTTGTCTTGGGCGGCAGCAAGGTCTACGAGTCCGTCCGAACGATGCGCTGCGGCGCGCTGGCCGTCAGCCCGGAATACCGCGGCAAGGGAGTAAGTGCAGGTTTGATGGGCCTGCACCGGGAGGAGGCGCTGCAAGCCGGTTGCAAGCAGTTGTTCCTGGAGGTCATTGCCGGGAACGACCGGGCGATCGCTTTTTATCTAAAAAGAGGATACCGCCGTGTGTACGACGTCTCGTTCTTCACCCTTCCCGATGCTTCCCGACTGGAAGCCCCGCTTGGGGCTTCTGCGGGAGTGCCGGTGGAGCGGATTACGTTCGAGACCTTCGCCGATCTGGTGGGCCCTTGGAGATATTTTCACATAAACTGGCAAAACGATTTGGAGTATCAGCAGCGAACTCCTTCCAACGTCTATTACGGCGTTCAGGTGGACGGTGAATGGGCCGGAGGGCTCTCGATTAGTCCAACTGGCAAGATTAATATGCTGATTGTCAGCAATCGGCATCGGGGTCAGGGCTTGGCCACCCGGATGTTGGTCGCTGCCCGCGAGGAGTTAGGCTTCGTGAAGTTCACCGCTTCCTTGCCGGATAATGCACTGCTGGAAGGATTTTTGGATCGGCATGGGTTTGTTCGCGATAAAATCAGCCTGCATGAGATGTACCTTCGCCTATAAAATGGGGGCATACCGGGCCTAAAAAGTGTTGACATAGTCCTTGGACATCGTTTATCATCATGTAGACCAATCGGTCTAATCTTACGCGGAAAGGTACCGGTATGCATGCCCAATCAGAATCCGACCCGTCAGTTGCTGATCGAAACAACGGCCAAGCTGCTGCAGTGCCAAGGCTATAACGCGACGGGGCTGAACCAGATCACTCAAATGAGCGGTGCGCCCAAGGGATCGTTGTATTACCATTTCCCCGAAGGGAAAGAGCAACTCGCGTGTGAAGCTGTTGTGTATACCAAGAACGTCACTTTGGAGAGCTTGCGCGCTGTACTGGACTCCACCGAAGATGCAGTTGGGGCTGTGCAAGCGTTGCTGCTTCTGATTGCCGACAACTATGATCGCGAGGATGCAACGCTGGGGGTGCCGATTGGCATCGTTGCCCATGAGACCGCCCGCAGCAACGAGAATATTCGTCAGGCTTGCTGTGACGTGTATAACGCTTGGATCGCTGAACTGGAGAAGAAATTTATCGCTTCCGGCTACAGTGCGGAAGAATCGGCGGATTTAGCCGTGCTGATCAATGGGATCGTCGAAGGTTCGATCATCATGTGCTTAACGCAGAAGAGCAGCCAGCCGCTGCACACAGCAGCTCGTCTGGTTCCGCGGCTTTTTCCTTCCTGAGCCCCGTTGCTCAGGAGCCCTTGCGGCAGAAGGAAGTGAGATCCGCGCCTCTTTCCTTAAATTTTGATATATAGAATGGTCTACACAACTTCCCCGTCGTGAACCCCAAGGCACGCTTTGCCTTGTTTATATAGATTAACCTAGAGAGAGGCGTAAAGTCCCAAAATAGGAGAAGATGGAGGTAACCCTACAAATGAATACATCATCGATGTCATCGGCTCATGGCGCCGGTGTGGAAGGGATCAGGCGTCTGCCGATTACGATCGCCCTGGTCATCGGGGCCTTTGTGTCCATATTAAATGAAACGTTGCTGAATGTGGCCTACACGGATTTGATGCAAGAACTGCGCGTGGGGCCTTCGACGATACAATGGCTTTCTACTTCTTATATGTTAGTGATTGGGATTCTGGTGCCGATTACGGCGCTGTTGATTCAATGGTTTACGACGCGGCAGATGTTTCTGTCGGCGATGATTCTGTTCTTGGTCGGAACGGTCGTCTGCGGGATTGCTCCTTCGTTTGGCGTGCTGCTGCTGGGTCGGATCATTCAAGCGATTGGAACAGGGTTGCTGCTTCCGGTCATGATGAACACCATTCTAACGATCTATCCTCCGGAAAAAAGAGGGGCGGCCATGGGCACGATCGGTCTGGTCATTATGTTTGGTCCGGCTATTGGTCCTACGCTGTCAGGCTTAATCCTGGATGTGCTGGATTGGCGCTGGCTGTTCTATCTGGTGATTCCGCTCGCGGTATTGTCCATTGTCTACGGAGCGCTGTATTTGCGGAACGTGTCGGTATTAACGAGACCGCGGGTGGATCTGCTGTCCATTCTGCTGTCAACGATTGGTTTTGGCGGTATCGTATACGGGTTTAGCCACGCGGGCGAAGGTGAAGGGTGGTCAAGTCCTGTTGTCTATACCTGCCTGGTTGCCGGATTTATCGCTTTAGTCTTGTTCGTTTGGCGGCAGCTGCGAGTCGCTGAGCCAACTCTGGACGTCCGCGTCTTCAAGTACCCGATGTTCGCCTTGTCGGCGATGCTGCTCATGGTCATGATGATGACCTTGTTCTCGACGCTGATTATCCTGCCGATGTACCTGCAGGGCGCACTGCTGTTGGCACCGTTCGCAGCCGGTCTCGTCTTGCTTCCCGGCGGGGTAATCAACGGTCTGATGTCGCCGGTGGCGGGGCGGCTGTTCGATAAATTCGGTCCGCGCGCGCTGATCGCGCCGGGGCTCATCATCGTTATCGCCACCTTGTGGTTCATGCGCGGCTTGTCGACGGACAGCTCGACCGGTGAGGTCATCGCCTTGCATATCACGTTATTGATCGGGATTTCCTTGGTGATGATGCCGGGGCAAACGACGGGGCTGAATCAGCTGCCTCGCAACTTATATCCGCATGGCACCGCGATCATGAACACGCTGCAGCAGGTGTCAGGCGCGATTGGTACCGCGCTGTTCATCAGCATCTTCTCGCATGGCCAAGAGCGTTACCTGAAGGCTTCGGCAAATCCGCAGGATCCGGCCGAGCTGGGGAACGCGCTGGTGTCCGGCATGCACCAAGCCTTTACCATTTCGATGTACGTTGGCGTGGTGGCGTTGTTGATCGGCTTGTTCTTGCGCCGCACCTACGCGCCGGAGGAAACGCAGGCAGCTGCGGGCAGCCATCCGGAGTTTAAGCCGGAGGTTCAACCGGAATCGCGTTAATCCTAAGGAATTCAAAGGCCGTCTATGCTCCAGACGGGCAAAGACCGGTTCGGTGGCAAGCTTCCATCGGACCGGTTTGTTGCGTTTACCAAATGTGAACATTCTGGAAAACTTGAGGATTTCGATTGATCATCCGGCAACTAACAGGGATGATGGAATAGGGGATTATTGCTTACCTGCAAATGGGGAGCAGGCAAGAACCAAGATGAACGGAGTGAGTTTTTCGTGCCTATTTCATCCCGTATGATCGGTGTGCTGCTGGCGCAGGTCGGCACGCCGGCGGAGCCGACGGCCAAGGCGGTGCGGCCCTTTTTGCGCCGTTTTCTATCCGACCGGCGCGTGATCGATTACCCGCCGCTGCTGTGGCAGCCGCTGCTGCGCGGCGTGATCCTGGCCGTTCGCCCCAAGCGCTCGGCCCGGCTGTATGCCCGCATTTGGGGCGAGGAGGGTTCGCCCCTGCTGGCGATCTCGCGCCGGCAGCAAAGCGGCCTGCAGCAGCGCCTTGGCGAGCGCTATAAGGTTGAGCTGGGCTTCGCCTACAGCGAACCGGACATCGCCCAGGCGGTAAGCCGCCTGGAAGCAGCGGGGGGGGGACCGTATCCTCGTGTTGCCGCTGTATCCGCAGTACTCGTCCACGACCACCGCCGCCATTTATGATGCGGCTTGCTTTGCCGCCCTCGGCAAGGACCGGCGCTCGGGTTCATCCGCGAAGCGCTTTGTGCCGGAGCTTCGCCTGGCGGGCGCCTTCTTCGACCATCCCGGCTATATTCGCGCGATGCAGACGCATCTAACCGCACTGCTGCAGCGCCTGCCGCAGCCGCCGGATCACTTCCTGCTGAGCTTTCACGGTATCCCGCAGCGGTATGCCGACGGCGGCGACCCGTACCCGGAGCAGTGCCGCGAAACCGCGCGCCTCTTGGCGGAGGCGATGGGCTGGACGCCTGAGCAATGGGATATCGCGTACCAATCGCGGTTTGGTCCGGAGACGTGGCTTGGACCCTCCACGGCAGAGCAGCTGCAGCGCTTGGTCGACCGCGGCGTGAAACGGCCGTTGGTGTTTACCCCCGGATTCGTCACCGACTGTCTGGAGACGTTGTATGAACTGGGGATTGAGGCGAAGGAGGAGTTCATTGCCCGATGCGGCGGCACCGTGGGCGATGATGGATTTACGGTCGCCCCCTGTTTAAACGATCAGCCGGATTGGCTGGACGTCCTCGCGGAGGTTGTCCGGACCCAAACGAAGGGCTGGATCGACGACTAATTGAACGCGGCCTGAAGCCGCAAGCTTTCCAAGGGAAGACAACTTCCCGAAATGGCTATACTGACAACAAGAAAGTACATAAGGAAGGGGCATCCGTTTATATGGAACGGTTTTTTAAGTTGAAGGAACATGGAACGACCATTCGAACCGAGCTGTTCGCTGGGTTAACCACCTTTCTGGCGATGGCCTACATCCTGGTCGTCAACCCCGCGGTGCTTAGCGCTGCGGGGGTTCCGTTTGATCAGGTGTTTATGGCTACGGTGATTGCGGCGGTCATCGGCACGCTGTTTATGGCGCTGTTCGCCGGGCATCCGATCGCCATCGCACCCGGCATGGGGTTAAACGCCTACTTTACGAGCGTTGTCGCCAGCACCGGGTTGTCTTATCAGACAGTGCTGGGCACGGTGTTTTTTGCCGGGGTACTGTTTCTGCTGCTGAGCTTCACCCGGCTGCGGGAAGCGCTGGTCCGCGCCATTCCTGATTCGCTGAAATTCGGTATTACCGCAGGTATCGGGTTATTCATCGCCTTTTTGGGGCTAAAAATGTCCGGTATCGTCGTGGCGAATCCCGACAACCTGGTGACGTTTGGCGATTTGCACCGCTCGGTGACTTTGCTGACCTTGTTTGGCGTCTTTGTCACGCTGGTGCTGATGGCCCGCCGTGTTCCCGGCGCGCTGTTTATCGGCATGGCGCTGACCGCGGTGCTTGGTTATTTCACTGGCCAGCTGAAATTGGACGGCTTCGTATCCGTCCCGCCGGCACCGGTCTTCTTCGATCTGGATTTGTCCGGCGTCTTTAGCCAAGGGCTGTATACAACCGTATTCGCATTTCTGCTCGTCACGTTGTTCGACACGACCGGCACGCTGATTGGCGTTACTGAACAAACCGGCGCGATGAAGAACGGCGAGCTTCCCCGGGCCAAGGCCGCGCTGCTCGCAGATGCGACGGCAACCACCATCGGCTCGATGTTTGGTACAAGCCCTACGACCGCCTACATCGAGTCGACGACCGGCGTGGCTGCGGGCGGCCGCACCGGCCTAACATCGCTCGTCGTCGCCGGACTGTTCCTGCTGTCGATGTTCATCTCGCCGCTGGTGGGAGCCATCTCTGGTCTTCCGGCCATCACCGCACCCGCCTTGATCATCGTCGGCTGCTTTATGATGGAAGGGCTGGCCCGGATTCAGTGGAAATCGTTCGACGAGGCGTTTCCGGCCTTCGCCATCCTGCTCATGATGCCGCTCACCGCCAGCATCGCCACCGGGATCGCCGTCGGGTTCATCACGTATCCTGTGATGAAGCTGGTCAGCGGCAAAGGGCGGGAGGTTCATCCGCTGCTTTACGTGTTTGGCGTGATCTTCGTGATTCAGCTGGCCTTTTTCCCGGCGCATTAGGAAATTGAAGAAGATTTTGTTACCCGTTTTAACCTGGGTGAGACCCTTTTTTCGGTAGGCCGTCATATAATGAACCTGTAAGCCATACAATGGAAATCCTGAGGCGGTAATTCGCTGGATGTGCTGACATAGAAAGGCGGACCTGACATGAAAAATTGGTTTACAGCGCTGCTTCCCCTGGCGCTCATTGTAATGTTGCCCGGGCTGGATGCCCATGCGCCGTCGTCCTTCGGATTCCTTCCGGGAGCGGGAACGGGAGCCAAGACGTCGGCCGTTGGAACGGCGGAGCTTAAGTTCCCCGATACGGTCACGGTATACTTGAACGCTGTGAAGCTTGGCTCTGACGGGGCAGTTCTCACGGCGGACCCGATCTTGTGGTATCAGGGGGATGAGGCGGCGGCGATCTTCGCAGAACGCGAACCGGATGCCGGGATTGACGGACCGCCGGACGGTTATTATATCGTAAATGAGACGGAGGAATCGGTGACTTATCCGGTTTCTACGGATGCTGAAGTTGTGCTGCAAATTTATGACCGGACCGGCAAGCCGGAGGATATCGAAATTAGGGCAAATGAAACCGTAACCTTACAGAAATTCAGCAAGTTATTCCAAAATACGGATCTGCTGGATCTCAGCCAATTCCCGTATCATCTCACGCTGAAGGATGGCAAGGCCGTCCGGATCGTGCAGCAATATGTGCCGTGAAATCCTGCATATGCATTAGACCAAAGTCGGAGCGTTCACTCCGGCTTTTTCATTTGGGTGTTGCTGATAAAATCGTGTAGCACAATTTTGCAGTTGTAGTATAATATTTCCTTAGACATAGTTCTTTGTACCTAAAATTTCCTATTGCGCCATTAGGATGAGCCTCACTTCAAGGGGGGAGAACGGATGAACGCCCACCAAATTCATAACAAAAACATCTGGATGTTAAAATTGCTTGTCGGCTTGTTTGTCGTTGCCAGTGTGCTGCAAATGCTTGTCCATCGGCATGTCGAAGTGGCGCAACCGATCTTGGGCGCTTCCCTGCTCTTGGTGCTGGCCGGATTTGTTATCAGACGCCGCTGGCCGCGTCTTACGATGATTTTAACGCTTGTGATGCTGTTCATTTACCTCAATGTTATGGTATTCACGGATTTGTCCGTGACCAGTTATATATTCCTGGGGCTGCTTCCGCTCCTCAGCTTGATGTATCATCATTATCTTGCGGTCGCTGTGGCAGGTGCACTTCATCTCCTGTCGATGCTGTATTTCGCGCTCGCAGACCGCGGGGCGCTGCTGACCGGTAAGCTGGAACGCGCCGACGCTGCTTTTTTTCTGGTATACGGCCTGTTTATTCTATCGTTTTGCTTGATCTATGTGTTGACCACGAAGATGTGGACGCCGCGCGCCGAAAGTGGCAAACAGCAATTGAACGATATCCTTGAAAGCGTATCCGTTGGGGTCTGGACTTATGATCTCAGTACAATGGAGTTGGAGGTTTCTGTCGGATTCGAGCAAATTACCGGATATTCGAGCGAGAGTTTGAAGGGGAAGCAGGTGCAGGAGATCGTTTACCCTGAGGACTTAAAGCTATTCTTCGAGATCCAGCATGAACTCATCCTCCAAAAAACCAACTCCGTGAAGGAATGCCGCATCGTTCGGCCGGACGGCGAAATCAAATGGCTCCAGAACCGGGCACGACCGTATTTCAACGCGCACGGGCACCTCGTAAGGCTGGAAGGAGTCATTATTGAAATTACGGAACGGAAGCAGCTAGAGGAAAAGATTCAATTCTTGGCCTATCATGACGAGCTGACTGGACTTGCCAATCGGGCAAAATTTAATGCGAAATACGAAGAAACACAGGGGCGAGGAGAGCCGGTCGCCCTGATGTTCCTGGATCTGGACAATTTCAAGGAAGTGAACGATACATACGGCCATGAAGCCGGGGATGAATTGTTGAAGCATATCGCAGGCCGGCTGGTTTCCCTGGTCCGGGCACAGGATATGGTTTGCCGTTTGGGCGGGGATGAATTCGTGATCCTGCTGGTGAACTTGCAGGAGGACGGGGTATTAAAAGTGCTGGACCGCATTCGATCCAGCCTGGCTGAAGGTTATGTGTATCGGGGAATGCGCATCAGCATCTCGGCCAGCATTGGCATCAGCCTGTCGCCGGACGGGAACGCCAGCTTAGAGGATATGCTTCGGCTCGCCGATGCAACGATGTATGACGTCAAGCGGGGCGGCGATTCGATCCGGATGACCGCTGAACCAAGCACGCCGCTGCCCAGCTGACCTATTTCTTCTCCCCTCTGTTTTCTTTCCGCTCCAAATAGATAGCTCCGAGCCACTGGCTTGCCGCAAACAAGACCACCATGCCAAGGACCAATAGAAAGCGGTTGTCTCCCTTGCGCAGCAGCAGCTGCAGCAGGAACAAGGCGACCGCCACCTCGGTCCACACCAGGCCGCGTTTGCGCAGCGCCTTGAGATCGTACGCTCCGGAACTCATTTTCCGCAAATTCCAAACGGCGATCACAGCGAGGATAAGGAGAAAGATCAAAGATCCAATCAGGTCTTCTGTGGAGAACATGGACAATACGCGAACCCCTCTTCTACGGTTTTGGTACAACTTACTTGCATTTTAGCTTAAGCCGTCAGGTCATGGCAAACGAATCGAATACATCGGCTTGCGAATTCTAGCCTAATGCCCTTTGTCAAGGACATATCCAACAGCCATTATTTCAAAAGTAAGATATCTTCTTTTTAACGAGATAAAAAGAGGATGATGGAGAATGGCGATCACCAAATTTCTCAAGCTGGTGGAAATCCAGACGAAGGCCGCAAGTATAATTCCGCTTCTGTTCGGCACGGTCTATGCTGTCTATCGGTTCCATGTGTTTGAGCCTTGGCATTTTGTGCTCATGCTGATTTCCTTGCTCAGCTTCGACATGACCACGACGGCGATCAACAACTATGTGGATTACAAAAAAGCGAACCGCAAGCACGGCTACGGCTACGAAAAACACAATGCCATCGTAAAATACGGCATGAATCCGGCCGCGGTGCTAGCACTGATTATTTTGTTGTTCATGATCGCGGTGACCGCGGGAGTGCTGCTCTTCCTTCAGACCGGGTGGCTGCTGCTGTTGCTTGGCGCGTTGTCGTTTGCGGTCGGCATCTTGTATTCTTTTGGGCCGATTCCGATTTCTCGGATGCCGCTGGGCGAAATTTTTTCCGGACTGTTCATGGGATTTGTTATTATATTTGTATCGGCTTACATCCACGCGGGCGACCGCTTGGCTTCACTGACACTGCAGGGCGGTACGGTAGTTCTCCAAGTTCATTTGCTGGAGACGCTGCTGGTATTTCTCATCTCCATACCGGCGATTCTTGGCATTGCCAACATCATGCTGGCCAACAATATTTGCGATATGGAAGAGGATATCGACAACAAACGCTACACCTTACCGATCTACATTGGAAAAGGGCCGGCGCTGATGTTGTTTAAGTTGCTCTATTATGCGGCCTATGTAGATGTCATCGTACTGGCGATCCTGGGGGTTCATCCGATTATTCTGCTGCTCGTGCTCCTCACAGTGGTGCCAGTGTCAAAAAATATCCGAACGTTTACCGCGCAGCCAACCAAGCAATTGACGTTTGGCTTGTCGGTGCAAAATTTCCTGCTAACCAATATGGCGCGTATTCTCGCGTTGGTTGTCGCCGCCGTTCTGCCCTTCTGACGATGGGACCCCGCGGCGAGGCATCCATGTGATCCGGGCCTGACGCGTGGGTTGGCAGACTTGAGGAGGAAGCAAAGACACGATGGACAATAGGGGCAAGCTGCGGATTGGAATGGTCGGCGGCGGTTGGCGGGCTGAATTTTATTTGCGCATTGCCCGCGCGCTGCCGAAGCGTTTTGGAGTTAGCAACATTTATATGCGGGACGAAGCAAAAGGCCGGGAAGTCGCCCGGACTTGGGGCGTCCCGGTCACGTCGCATTGGGAGGCGTTCCTGGAGCGGCGGGACTTCGACTTTGTGGTGTTGTCGTTGCCGCGTACGGTCACACCGGAGTATCTGGTCCGGCTCGCCGCAGCGGGCATTCCCGTTCTGACGGAGACGCCGCCGGCGGCCGATCTGGCCGGGCTGCACCAACTCTATGCAAGCGTGGGATCCGCAGCGAAAATTCAAGTGGCCGAGCAGTTCCTGTTCCAGCCGATGCATGCGGCTCGCCTTGCCGTCGTGCGGTCTGGCCTGCTGGGCGAGGTGTCGCACGTGCAGGTATCGGCGGGGCACGGCTACCACGGCATCAGCCTGATCCGGCAACTGCTCGGGGTGGGATTCGAGGATGCGGAAATCCGCGGGGAGCAGATTCAGTCCCCGCTGGTTCAAGGCCCCGGCCGCGGAGGCTGGCCAGTGGAGGAACGGATCGTCACCTCGTCCCAGACGATCGCGCTGTTGCGGTTCGGCGAGCGAACGGCATTGTTCGATTTTACCTACGATCAATATTTCTCGCCGATCCGGCGTCATCGCGTGCTGGTGCGCGGCGTCCGGGGTGAAATCGACGGCACCGAGCTCCGCTATCTCCGTGATTACCGCACCCCGGTGGAGCTGCAGCTGCGGCGGGTGGATGCCGGCCAGAACGGCAGCCTTTTGGGGTATTACCACGAGGGCGTGCTGGCCGGCTCCGAATGGGTTTACGTAAACCCGTTCCGGCCGGGACGGCTGACGGACGAAGAGATCGCCATCGCCACCAGCTTGGAGAAGATGGGGCAATACGTACATGGAGGCCCTTCGTTCTACAGCTTGGCGGAGGCAGCTCAGGACCAATACCTGTCCTTGATGATGGAGCAGGCAGTCCAATCTGGGCAGACGGTGCGGACCGAGCGTCAGCCTTGGGCCATCTAAAAACAACAAAAAGCAGGGTGAATCCATTGACGGGACTGACCCCATAGTGTGGGACAAATAAAAGCACCTTCAAGAAAATTTGCCCATGTCGTAAGATATGGAGACAACCTTGGAGGTGTTTTTTTTTCATTGGGAACAAGAGTTAGTTATCCCCCTAGAAGTTAAAATGAAGGCAATTGAAATGAAAATGTCTGGTACACCGGTGAAGGAAATTATGGAGCAATTAAATATCCGAAATAAGACACAAGCGGAAACTTGGATGAGATGGTATCGCAATGGC
>NZ_GG695971.1:351350-364159 GCF_000159955.1 Paenibacillus sp. oral taxon 786 str. D14
AGAGCAGCCAGTAGGTAAACAATACAGCTATGGCAAAGGACCCGAACATACCTCGGAATTAGGGAAGGTTAAGGCGGAGAACCGGTTTGTGAAACAACAACTAGAGCTGCTAAAAAAGTACAACGAGATGGAGAGGGGGCATCGTCAAAGATTGTAATAGAGTGGATTGAGTCGATTCGAGGAGAAGTGAGTGTGCAACAAGCTTGCGCCTGGATCGGAATCCCTCGCGCCACTTACTATCGCTTGAAGGCAAGGGAGAAAATAAACTCGAGAACCACATGGTAGTGAAAATTCGCGAACTCTGAATCCGGCATAAATATCGCTATGGATACCGAAAAATCGCTGCTTTGCTCCGGATGAAGTGTCCGGTAAACCACAAATGTGTACGGAAACAACCAGTCACCGATTCATTTCCGACAACTGGCTGTTTAATCTTGAGAGGTGCTTTGATCCCTGTCTCACAAACGGGGATAGTCCCCAGTCCCTGAAGATTCACTCTGCTTTTTTTGCATGAAGGGGGGCGTTAAGACCGTCGCTTCGGCGCAATCATCAGCCCTGCACCGATAGCGATCAAGGCAATCGCTAATAACGGTTGGCCGAAGATCAGGCGGTTGTACAACGCGCCCAGCGAGAAGACGGCGAAGAACAATAACGAAAGCACGGTCAAAATGTTGATCGGGATCAGCAGGTATTTATTGCGGTTCCCGAACCAGTAAAACTCGAACAACCCCACGGCCGGAGCCAGAATGAAGCCGGGCCACAGGTACTGCCAGCTGTCAAATAATGTTGAAAGTTGACAGACGAGCCCGACGGTGAAGAGAATTCCCCCGGGGATGAGCAGCCCGGTTGCCTTGCGCCCAACGACCGAGAAATACAACCAGTGGAAGAACAGACCGAGCGGAAGGACAAATAAGGTCGGCCAGAAGGTGCCGAACAGCGTTCCCGCGCTGATCGCTTCCTTGCGGAAGAAGAAGAGATAGAGGCCTAGCAGGATGAGCACGGGCCCAATCCATGATTTTTTATTCCAATTCATACGCAAACTCCTTTGTTTATGTACTTATCTGTGATCAGCATACTACAAAAGCCGAAAGAAGACTTCAGTCTCTGGGGGAGACAAGAGCTGGACTTTAGTCCAGTTCCCCTGCCTTGGAATAAAAACAGCCCGGGGAAGAAACGCTAACCGAAGGAACAGGCAGGGCGGCCTTTCCATCCATCAGATCCTACTGAGGAGGTTAGAACAACATGGGAAATAACAAGCAGCATCGCAAGCCGGGCACCGGAAACGGCAGCAGCAACGGGCAGAATCAAACGACCGGTAACGGCGGAGAAGCGCAGAACGGACGCTTGGCGACGATCAAGAACCATAGCACTGAAGGCGGAGAGACGCTGAACGAATACATTTCCGGCCATGATAAGTACGAGGGATAAGCCGAAAGCCGAAAGCCGCTGCACAGGATTGTGAGCGGCTTTTTTCGGCGATGCCATCTTGAAGTAGCTAAGATACTTTGATGTTATTTTTGCGTGCCGTGCTGCTTGGTTGGAAGCTGGCCGGCCGGGTTGCCGTGCCCGCGCTTTTTGTTTTTGGCTTGCTTCTCCTGTTGATCGTGAACCTTCTCGACGAATTCGTGCAGATTTTCCATGAGGTTGATCGTCTCCTTGCTTGAAATAGGGTAGGTTGCAGATCCACATAGATCCGACTCTTCTGGATTACTATACCCCGTTCATGCCTTTTTCATCAGGTCGGGATGCTCTATACTTGCCTTCTTCGGACATGTACAATGAAGGGGACAACCACGGAACCACTTGCATAAGGAATGGGCGATTCGTGCCGCTGAAGCGGGCAAACATGTATTGTGCGAGAAGCCGCTGGCGTTGACGGCCGCCAAGGCGGAGGAAATGGCAGCGGCCGCGGACAAAGCCGGGGTCCTGCTGGCAGAAGCGTTTATGTACGGTCGAGTTATAGATTTGAAAAATAAAACGCGGGTTTGCTTGAGAGCGCTCAGGCAACCCGCGTTTTTGTATTTGGACAGAAGCCTTATTCCGGCTTACCAACGTACATGTCGTTCGGATGCGAGCCTTTGCGGCGATTGAGGTTCAAGCCGCTAATCTGCTCCATTTCAGCGTCCGACAGCTGGAAGTCGAACACGTTAAAGTTCTCCTCAATCCGAGACGGGGTGACCGATTTCGGGATCACGATCGTATTGTTCTGCAGATGCCAGCGGAGGACAACCTGTGCCGGCGTCTTACCATGGGCTTCGGCGATGGACTTCACCACCGCATCGGTCAGCACCTCACCGCCTTGCTCCAGCGGGCTCCAGGCTTCGATGTAAATATCATGCTTGGCGCAGAACGCTTTCAATTCGGTCTGAGTCAGGTGCGGATGGCATTCCACCTGGTTCAACACCGGCTTAATTTCCGTTTCATTCAGCAGACGCTCCAAATGCTCGATTTCGAAATTGCATACGCCAATCGCTTTAACGCGTCCATCGCGGTACAGCTTCTCCAACGCCTTGTAGGTTTCCACGTACCGGTCGACTTTTGGCATCGGCCAGTGAATCAAGTACAAATCGACATAATCGAGACCAAGTCTAGCCAGACTTTCGTCATAAGCTCGGAGCGTACTGTCGTAACCCTGGTCGCTGTTCCATACTTTCGTGGTGATGAACAGCTTCTCACGAGGGATACCGGACTGCTTAATCGCCTTGCCGACCCCCACCTCGTTGCGGTAGATCATCGCCGTGTCGATGGAGGTGTAACCTACCTCCAGCGCCTTGGCGACTGCGGCCGTAGCCTCCTCATCAGGCACCTGCCAAACTCCGAACCCTAGCTGCGGCATCTGTAAACCATTATTTAAAGTGATGAATTCCATGACGCGTCGCTCCTTCTTTGGTGAATGTTTCCTAATTTCAGGGAGAGTATAGCATCAATTGGTACATTTTTCAAATGACTTCAGACGACAGATGTCACAGAATTAACATACTCACGCAGGTCCTCCCATATTCTCAATAATGGAGGGTAAAAAGAAGGCAGCTGAACAATCTTCATCAACCCCTCATGGAACCTTCATGCAGTTTAGAGGGGGGGCATGGTACTATTTATTATAGTTTTTAGAATAAGTCTTAGTGTAATAATAAATCGAAAGGGATGATTTCATGGATAACCGGCTGACAACGAATACGGGAGCTCCGGTAGGCGATAATCAAAATTCTCGGACGGTAGGGCAGCGCGGCCCTACACTGTTGGAGGATTACCATCTGCTGGAGAAGCTGGGCCATTTCGACCGCGAACGGATTCCGGAACGCGTCGTGCATGCCCGGGGGGCAGGCGCCCATGGGGTATTTGTTACCGAGCGCAGCATGAAGGAGTTCACGAAAGCTCATTTCCTGCAGGAGGTAGGACGCGAAACTCCGGTGTTCGTCCGTTTCTCTACGGTCATTCACGGGCAAGGCTCTCCGGAAACGGCGCGTGACCCGCGGGGATTTGCGGTGAAGTTTTATACGGAGGAAGGCAACTACGATTTGGTGGGTAACCATCTTCCGGTCTTCTTTATCCGCGACGCGATTAAATTTCCGGACATGGTGCACTCGCTGAAGCCGGCTCCGGACACGAACATCCAAGACCCGGCGCGGTATTGGGATTTCATGACTCTGTCCACCGAATCGACGCATATGATGACCTGGGTGTTCTCGGACTATGGGACGCCGGCGAATTACCGCCAGATGGACGGCTTTGGCGTGCATGCATTTAAGTGGATCAATGCCGAAGGCAAGATCACGTACGTCAAATACACCTGGAAAACGAAGCAGGGGGTAAAGAACCTCTCGGCGGCGGAAGCTCAAGAAGTACAAGGTCGAGATTTCAATCATGCGACTCGCGACCTGTACGACCATATTGCGCGCGGGGAATTCCCGCAGTGGGAGTTGAATGTACAGCTCATGCCAGTGGAGGATCTGGATCGTTGGGGCTTCGATCCGCTGGATCCCACGAAGGTATGGCCGGAAGACAGCTATCCCTTGATCAAAATCGGCACGATGACGCTGAACCGTAATCCGCAGAACTTCTTCGCGGAAGTTGAGCAGTCGGCGTTCTCGCCAAGCGTGCTCGTACCTGGCATCGAACCGTCCGAGGATAAGCTGCTGCAAGGCCGGTTGTTCTCTTACCCGGATACCCAGCGTTACCGGCTTGGTGCTAACTATTTGCAAATCCCGATCAACTGCCCGTATGCCCCGGTCCGCAACCATCAGCGGGACGGCTTCATGAACGTGAAGCAGGATCCGTCTCCAATCAATTACGAGCCGAACAGCTTCGACTCCAGCCCGAAGGAAGATCCGGCCTATCGTGACAGCGTAGTGCCAGTCAGCGGAAATATCGGCCGCGAGAGAATCGCCAAAACGGATGATTTTACGCAAGCAGGCGAGCTGTACCGGAGCTTTACGGCTGAGGAGAAGGATCATTTGATCTCCAACCTGGTGAACGATTTGAAGCAGACACCGGAGCAAGTTCAGCTGCGCGCGGTGTGCAACTTCTTCCGAGCTGACAAAGAATACGGCATGCGCCTGGCGCAAGGTCTTGGCGTAGATATCAGTGGCTTTATTCCATCCAATGCTCAGGGATAATCGATATCCCTTTTATATAAAGAAGGCATCTTCCGTACCTTTTGGGATCGGGAGGTGCCTTTTTGTGTGAAGATTTCAGCCGCGGGCGTGAGGAAATGTATGGTAAAATGAGAGCAGTAGAAAGGAGTTGAATCGATGATGACAACAAAGGATCCAGTGATTAAGCTGACGGATTTGCGCATGAGCTATGGGGGACATCACGTTCTGAACGGCGTGGATTTGGAGGTGTATCCGGGTCAGATTATCGGTTACATCGGGCCCAACGGGGCGGGCAAGAGCACGACCGTCAAGATTATGCTAGGCTTGGTCGAAGGGTATCAAGGCGAGGTCCGGGTATTTGGCCAAAATCCCGGTGACGGCGACGTTAGCTACAAGAAGCGTATCGGATACGTCCCGGAAATCGCCGAGCTTTACGATACGTTGACGGCATGTGAATACTTGACCTTCATTGGCGAGATGTACGGCTTATCCGCCGATGACGCAGAGATGAAATCCCGGCGAATGATGACGGAATTTGGCCTCGGTGACGTTTTTAACTCCCGAATTTCAACGTTCTCTAAGGGCATGAAGCAAAAGGTGCTGCTGATTTCCAGCCTGCTGCATAATCCGGACGTGCTGTTCCTGGACGAGCCTCTGAGCGGGCTTGACGCCAACAGTGTCATGGTCGTTAAAGAAGTGCTTGCTCTCTTGGCGTCGCAAGGCAAGGCGATTTTTTACTCCTCTCATATCATGGACGTGGTCGAGAAGATCAGCAGCCGGATCGTCCTGCTGGACGGAGGACGCATTGTGGCCGACGGCAGCTTTGACGAGTTAAAGGCCCAGAACCATGAAGGTTCGCTGGAACAGATCTTCAACCAGTTGACCGGATTTAATGAGCATCAGGATATTGCCAGCCGGCTTGTATCGATCGTGCAAGAGGTGTAGCGGATGGAAGAAATGAAGAGCTTGCTAGTGTTGGACCGGTTCCGTGGTGCATTCGAGAAGATGGGCGTGGATTATTCGGTGATGCGCCGAATCGTTCAGGTAAAGCTGGCGATGGATGCGAGAAGGAAGCCTACGCTGGCCAAAAGTTCAAATCAGAAGCGGAAACAGGATACCGCGGAGAGCAACCAGTTTCTGCGCTCGCTGTGGTTGTACGTCCTGTTTGGCGGATTTAGCTCGATGTTCGTGCTGATGGGGGACAATCTGCTGTTTCAGATGAGCATCTTGTTCGGCATTATGATGTTTATGGTCATGACTTCGATGATCTCCGATTTCTCCTCGGTGCTGCTGGATATTCGGGATCGGAGCATTTTGGCGACGAAGCCGATCAACCGCCGCACGCTCACGATGGCGAAGACGGTACATATTTTTATTTATTTGTTCTTTTTGACCGGAGCCATTGCGGTGATTCCGCTGGCGGTCGGATTATTCCGGCAAGGGATCGGGTTCTTTGCTCTGATGCTGCTGGAGCTGATCCTGATGGATCTGTTGATCGTGGTGTTAACCGCGCTGTTGTATTTGGTCGTGCTGCGGTTTTTTGACGGTGAGAAGCTGAAGGATATGATCAATTACGTGCAAATCGGGATGACAATCACGATTGCGGTAGGTTATCAGGTGTTGGTCCGGCTGTTCGACTTCACGGAGATGGACATCGTCTTCAAGCCGGCGTGGTGGCAGTACCTGGTGCCGCCGGTATGGGTGGGCGCTTCCTTCCAAACGCTGCTTCACCCGGGCGAAGGTATGACGTATGCCGGTCTGGCGGTGCTGTCCGTCGTTGTTCCGCTGGCCGCGTTCCTGCTGTACCTGAAGCTGATGCCGGCGTTGGAGCGGAACCTGCAGAAGCTGGCAGAACCCAGCGCGAAGAGCGGGCAGCGGTCGGGGAAGATGCTGCGCCGAATCTCCGATTGGCTATGCTCCACGCCGCAGGAGAGCGCCTTTTTCCGTTTCACCTGGTCGATGCTGGGAACGGAGCGTGAGTTTAAGCTGAAGGTGTACCCTTCCCTGGGCTTCTCTATCGTGTTTCCTTTCATCTTCTTATTCTCGAACGGACTCGATCAGGGCTTGGAAGGGATCTCCGGTTCCCGTTCGTATTTGTTCATTTATTTTAGCGGGATTATGCTGCCAACGCTCATCATGATGCTGCGTTACTCCTCCCGATATAAAGCGGCTTGGATCTACCGGACCGCCCCGATCACCAGCGAAGCGTCTATTTACAAAGGGGCCTTGCTGGCGAGCTTGGTTCGGCTTATGCTGCCTTTGTATGTGGTGGAGGCGGCGATTTTTGCCGTGCTGTTCGGAGCGTCCATTATCCCTGACTTGATTGTGGCAGGACTCGCGATGTTTGCTTACGCGATTTTTTGTTTCCTATGCATGCGCAAGGGACTACCTTTCTCTGAACCCTTTGAAGCGGCGGGGCAGCAAAACCAATCCTTTGTATTCATGGGGTTGATGCTGCTGCTCGGCGGATTTGGCTTGCTGCATTGGCTTGCAACGTCGCTTCCGTTTGGGGTTGTGGCCTACGGGCTGCTGATGATCGCAGGGACATGGCTGGGATGGAGACTGGCTTTTCGGACGCAGGGAACGAAGAAGGTGGCAAGACCGGATGGCAATGACTAAGAACAACGGGCCGCGAATTCGCCGGGAAAAGAATACTGTGACCCGAATGATCGCCTTATATTGTCGTAAGGAACATGGCGACAGGGAGCGGACCCACAGGCGCGCAGCGGTTCATCATCCTGCGACAGTGTTGTTATGCGACGAGTGCGCCGAGCTTCACCGATATGCTGAGCAGCGGCTTGACCGCTGCCGGTTTGGTGAAGGCAAGACCACGTGCCTGGCGTGCCCTGTGCATTGTTATGCGCCGGTCCAGCGGGAGCGGATTCGCCGGGTGATGGCTTTTGCCGGACCGCGGATGCTGTGGCGGCACCCGGTGTTAACCCTGATGCACCTCCTCGATGGCGTGAAGAAGGGCCATTCACAGTAATGTCATAAATTGTACGACCCTCAAAAAACGTTGATCTGATGCGGGTTTCAGGCCATGTTCGGAATTGTGACATTTCTCATGTGATTTCTGTCACAAAATTATTACTTTTTCCCCGTTCGTTTTCATGGATCAGTGATAGAATTCACATTAGATAATAATTATTTGAAAGTAGGGGAAAAGAAATGCTGGATCCGATTGTGCTTGCTCGCCTTCAGTTTGCGGTGACAACGATTTTCCATTTCTTCTTCGTACCCTTGTCCATCGGCCTTGTGCTGCTGATTGCCATCATGGAGACGATGTACGTTGTGAAGGGCAAAGAAGAATACAAACGGATGGCCAAGTTTTGGGGAAAACTGTTCCTTATCAACTTTGCGGTAGGGGTCGTGACGGGGATTCTTCAAGAATTCCAATTTGGGATGAACTGGTCGGATTATTCACGCTTTGTGGGTGACGTCTTCGGGGCACCGCTGGCGGTAGAAGCGTTGTTTGCTTTCTTTATGGAATCGACGTTTATCGGATTGTGGATTTTCGGATGGGATCGTCTGTCCAAGAAAGTGCACCTGTTGTGCATTTGGCTGGTTGCTTTAGGGACGACCGTCTCGGCGTTCTGGATTCTGGCCGCAAACTCGTTTATGCAACGTCCAGTTGGTTTCGAGATCAACAACGGCCGCGCGGAGATGAACGACTTCTTCGCTCTGATCGGCAACGGGCAGCTGTGGGTGGAATTCCCGCACACGGTGTTGGGTGCTTTTGCCACAGGCGCTTTCTTGATCGCTGGGGTCAGCGCATATAAGCTGATGAAACGTCAAGATGTGGCGTTCTTCAAAAAATCGTTCACGATCGGCATTATCGTAGCCTTGATCGCTTCGTTCGCTACGGCGATGTTTGGTCACCAACAAGCGCAGTACCTGGTGAAGACGCAGCCGATGAAAATGGCGGCTTCCGAAGGGCTATGGGGCAAGTCGGGCGACCCTGCTCCTTGGACGCTGTATGCTCATATTGATTCAAATGATCAGAAGAACAATTTTGAGATTAAAATTCCTTACCTGCTGAGCTTCCTGTCTTACAGTAAGTTCTCCGGTGAGGTTAAAGGCATGCACGAGCTGCAGGCCGAATATGAACAAACTTATGGTCCTGGCGACTACATTCCTCCGGTACGGACGACCTTCTGGAGCTTCCGGATCATGATTCTCGCCGGCTGTTTGATGATCGTGCTTGGGATGTACGGAACGTATTTGGCATGGCGCAAAAAGCTTGAGAACCCCAAAAACAACTGGTTCTACCGTGTCATGTTGTGGTCGATTTCGCTGCCGTTTATTGCGAACACCTCCGGCTGGATTATGACGGAGATCGGGCGTCAGCCATGGACGGTATTTGGCTTGATGCAGACCGCGGATAGCGTATCGCCAAGCGTCACCGGCGGACAAATTCTGTTCTCCCTGATTGCCTTCACGCTCATTTATGGGGCGCTTGGCGCGGTGATGGCTTACTTGTTCGTGAAAGTGATCAAGAAAGGACCCAATGAGATCGCCATCACCAGCCGTGATCAGGTCGGGGATCCATTTGGTAAGGAGGGATATCATGTCTCTTAATGAGCTTTGGTTTGTCCTTGTCGCGGTGTTGTTTGTGGGGTTCTTCTTCTTGGAAGGCTTCGACTTCGGGGTGGGAATGAGCACCAAGTTTTTGGCCAAGAATGATATGGAACGCCGGGTTCTGATCAACTCGATTGGCCCGTTCTGGGATGCGAACGAAGTTTGGCTGCTGACCGCCGGGGGCGCGATGTTCGCCGCTTTTCCGAACTGGTACGCCACGTTGTTCAGCGGCTACTATACACCGCTTGTCGTTTTGCTTCTCGCCTTGATTGCGCGGGGCGTTGCCTTTGAGTTTCGCGGCAAGGTGGACAGCGGCAAATGGAAAGGCACCTGGGACTGGGCGATCTTCCTCGGCAGCCTGTTGCCTCCGTTCCTGCTGGGCGTTGTGTTCTCCGGCCTGCTGAAGGGCTTGCCGATTGGCGAAGACATGGAAATGAAGGCCGGACTGTTTGATATGGTGAACCTGTACACGTTGATCGGCGGGATCACGGTTGTGATGCTGTGCCTCGTTCACGGGCTGCTGTTTGCCTCCTTGCGGACGACCGGCAGCTTGCAAGAACGTGCCCGTAAGCTGGCTCACAAGCTGCTTATTCCGCTGGCCGCCCTGTTCGTGATCTTTGGCGTGCTGACGTACTTCGAAACCGACGTATTTGAAGTGCGCGGCTTGCTGATCAGCCTGGTGGCTGTACTGGGCGTCGTTGCTTTTGTCCTGGCAGGCTGGTTTATTCGTAAGCAAAAAGACGGCTGGGCGTTTGGCATGACCGGTGCGATGATCGCTTTGTCGATTGCTGCGGTATTTGTGGGGCTATTCCCACGGGTGATGGTCAGCTCGATTAGCGATGCGTTCTCCTTAACGATCGATACCGCTTCTTCCGGCCACTACTCGCTGAAAGTCATGACGATCGTCGCATGCAGCTTATTGCCATTCGTGTTAGGCTATCAAATATGGAGCTATTTCGTATTCCATAAACGCGTACACGAGAAGGAGCATTTAGAATATTAATGGGACGCGGATTAATGAAAATCGCGGGGATCAAGCAGGTCATGATGATCATGGCCTTGCTGACCCTCGTTCAGAGCTTTGCAATCATCTGGCAGGCCAAATGGTTGGCGGAGGTGATCTCCGCCCTGTTTGCCGGGGCCAAGCTGCAGGAACAAGCCGGCGGGGCCGGCTTGTTCCTGCTTGCTTTTATCGTCCGTCAGGGCTGCGGCATGATGCAGCAGAAAATAGCGTATGCTTTTGCCGAAGAGACGGGACGAAGCTTGCGGGAGCGGGTGCTGGAGAAGTTGTTTCAGCTGGGGCCGCGTTTTGCCGGGACCGCGGGAACCGGGAATTTGGTGACGTTGGTGCTTGAAGGGGTGACCAAGTATCGCAATTACCTGGAATTGTTCCTGCCGCGCATGCTGGCCACGGGAATCACCCCGATCTTGATTTTGGCTTATGTGTATAAGCTCGATCTGGCTTCCGGGATCATCCTGACGATTACGATGCCGATTCTGATCGCCTTTATGATCCTGATCGGGCTGGCGGCGCGCAAGCAGACTGAGCGGCAGTTGAAATCGTACCGGACGTTGTCGAACCATTTCGTGGATTCGCTGCGCGGGCTGGAGACGCTGAAGTTCTTGGGGCGCAGCAAATCGCACATCACATCCATCGACCGGGTTAGCGATGCGTACCGGTCGGCGACGATGAAGACGTTGCGGGTTGCCTTTCTGTCTTCGTTTGCCTTGGACTTCTTTACGATGTTATCCGTCGCTTCGGTGGCGGTCAGCCTGGGCCTTCGATTGGTGAATGGGGAGATGGTATTGCTGCCGGCCTTAACCGTACTAATTCTGGCGCCGGAGTATTTCCTGCCCGTTCGGATGGTAGGTGCAGACTTCCATGCTACCCAAGACGGGAAGGCCGCAGGCGAAGCCATGAACGAGATCATTGCTGCCGCGGATGAGGAGGCAGCGAAGGCGGCACCGGTTCCTGCAGGAATGAACTGGACGTGGGGGCCGGAAAGCACGCTGAGCCTGCGCGGGATTGGAGTCGTTCACGAGGAGGAAGCGAAGCCTTCCTTAGCCGAGGTGAACCTGACGTTGGGCGGCATGGGCAAAATCGGCATCATCGGCGAAAGCGGGGCCGGCAAATCGACATTGATCGATGTGCTTGGCGGTTTTCTGCGGCCAACTTCGGGCCGGTTGGTGCTGAACGGCACCGAACTGGGGGATTTGAGTGCGCAGGGCTGGCGGGAGCAAATCACCTACATCCCGCAGAAACCGTATATTTTCAGTGGGAGCTTGGAGGAAAATATCCGCTTTAATGCGCCGGAAGCCACGCGGGAAGAGGTGGAGCGCGCGGTGAAGGCAGCCGGTCTGGACGGGCTCGTGCGCAGCTTGCCGGGCGGGCTAAACGAGCGGATTGGCGGCGGTGGTCGTCCATTGAGCGGTGGTCAGGAGCAGCGTGTGGCGCTGGCCCGGGCTTTGCTTAGTAAGCGGCCGGTGATTTTGCTCGATGAACCGACGGCGCATTTGGACATCGAGACGGAATATGAGCTGAAGAACACGATGCTGCCTCTGTTTGAAGGGAAGCTGGTGATTTTGGCGACCCATCGGCTGCACTGGATGCGCGAAATGGATCGGATCGTTGTCATGGAGCAGGGCCGAGTGGCTGAGGCAGGGACGCATGCCGAGCTGATGGCCAAGCGCGGAGCTTATTATCGGTTAGCGGCGGCGCAGCGGGAGGAGATCAAATGAAGCAGGAGTCCTGGGTTCGGCCTTATTTTCGGTTGTATAGCGGCCGGTTTGCGTTATATCTGATTCTGGGCGTGTTAACGCTGGTTTCCGCCGGGATGTTGATGTTCACTTCCGGTTTCTTGATCTCGAAATCGGCGTTGCAGCCCTATAATATCTTGCTTGTGTATGTACCGATCGTTGGCGTTCGCACGTTTGGGATCGGGCGGGCGGTGATTCATTATGTCGAACGGTTGGTTGGACATGACACAGTGCTGCGGATTTTGGCGAAAATGCGCGTGCGGCTCTATCGCGTGCTGGAACCGCAGGCTTTGTTCATCCGCTCCCGATTCCGGACGGGCGATATTCTTGGCGCCCTTGCCGATGATATTGAGCAGTTGCAGAACGTGTATATCCGCACCGTCTTTCCGAGCGTAGTGGCGTTGATCCTCTATGCGGCCGTGATCGTGGCCATGGGTGTGTTCGACGTGACGTTTTCACTGCTGTTAGCTGCGTATATCCTTGTGCTCGTCGTCGTGCTCCCGTACATTTCGCTGCGGTTGACGAAGCGGACGAACGAGGAGGTCAAGCAAGAACGGAACGGGCTGTACCAGAAGCTGACCGATGCCGTCATGGGGATCGGCGATTGGGTGATCAGCGGCCGTTCGGCGGAGTTCCTTGCTTCCTATGCGGAGGATGAGGTCGCGGTGGCGCGCAAGGACCGCAAGCTGCGGGCTTGGGCCCGCTGGCGCAGCTTTATCGGCCACTTCGTCGTGGGCCTCGTCGTCGTATCGATGGTGTATTGGGCCGGCGGCGAAGCGGCGGCCGGTCGGATCGATGCCACGCTGATTGCGGCGTTTGTGCTGATCGTGTTCCCGCTGTCGGACGCGTTCTTGCCGGTGTCCGAAGCGGTGGAGCGCA
>NZ_GG695971.1:364383-398343 GCF_000159955.1 Paenibacillus sp. oral taxon 786 str. D14
TACGCCGCGGAAGACGCCGATTCCGTGGACGGCGTCTCGCTGGACATCCCGCAGGGCAAGCGGGTGATGGTGATCGGCCGCAGCGGCGCCGGCAAGTCGACGCTGCTGAAGCTGATCCAGGGGGCGCTTGCCCCAAGCGCAGGCACGGTCGAAATTAACGGCATCCCAGCCGCCGCCTACGGCGAGCGGATGCCGGAAGTCATCTCCGTGCTGAATCAAAGCCCCCACTTGTTCGACACCACGGTGGCGAACAACATCCGGCTCGGCCGGCCTACGGCTACGGACGAGGAGATCGCGCGGGCCGCGCAGGCGGCGCAGCTCGGCCCGTTGATTGCGGAGCTGCCGCAGGGGCTGGACACGCCGATGCGTGAGACCGGCCAGCGGTTCTCCGGCGGCGAACGGCAGCGCGTCGCCCTGGCGCGGATCCTCCTGCAGGATACGCCTGTGCTCATCCTCGATGAGCCAACCGTCGGCCTCGATCCGCGCACGGAACGCGAGCTGCTGGCGACGATCTTCCGCTCGACGCAGGGCAAGTCGCTCATCTGGGTGACGCACCACCTTGTTGGTGCCGAAAAGATGGACGAGATCGTGTTCATGGAGCACGGACGGATCGTGATGCGCGGCAGCCATGCGGAGCTGCTAGCCCGTGAACCGCGGTACCGCAATTTGTACCGGCTGGATTGTCCGGAGGAGTAAGACACATACTAAAAATAAGGCGGCGATGCAAGGGAAACCGGCATCGCCGTTTTTTAGATTTAAGAAAAGTATAGCAAGATGGCCGAACTGCAAAAGTACATTTGATTTCCGCCAAATTCCGGCCGATGAGCCCTTTGAGCTGCAAAAGTGCAGTTGATTTCGGCCAATTTTGCCCTGGAACCACGAAATCGTTGAAATGAACTGCACTTTTACATCCCATTCGCCTTTTTTCGGTCGAAATGGGTGAAATGAACTGTACTTTTACATTTGGAGGGTCGTTTAGAGGGCGTTTGCGCTTCACTTCAGTCGCCTGCATCCTTGGTTGGAACGTCTGAGGTGTTTGGGGAGTTTTTGTAGTCTGGCTTGGGGCGTCGTGGTGTCTCGCATGGGTCGTTTTGGTGTCTTTACTTAGGTTGTTTGTCACCGCACTTTATTCGTCTGCAGCTCATGCGGCCCTACCTTGCTCATCAGCGGCTTCGCTTTACTGTCATCGCCTCACTTTGCGTAACTGCAACTTCACTTTGCCCGTCTGTCGCCCCGCTTGGCTCATCAGCCCCCGTTTCGGGCACCACTATAACCACTATAGGAAGGGACTAGTTATATTACTCAATAAATAGCCTTTTCTGCTTCCGTTTTCACAAGGGAGCCGATATAATGGTTCTTAATATATTTACATGAGGTGTAAGCTATAAGAGTTTGGGTTTGGTCAATCCCAATCGGGTATAGCCTGAAAAATGCAGCTAACGGGGTGAGGGGATGGAGCTCAGACAAATCCAATACTTTATTGAGGCGGCCAAGCTGGAGCATGTGACGGAAGCGTCGTATGCGCTGCATGTGTCGCAGTCGGCGGTCAGTCGGCAAATCTTTAAGCTGGAGGCAGAGCTGGGCGTCGATCTGTTTGTCCATGAAGGCCGGAAGGTGAAGCTGACACCCATCGGCCGGCAGTTCCTGCAGCATATGGAGCAAATGATGAAGGTCCTTGAGCAGGCGCGACAGGAAATTAACGAGTATCTGGATCCGGAGCGCGGGACGGTCCGCATCGGTTTCCCGAGCAGTCTGGCGGCCAACCTGGTGCCGACGGTGGTGTCGGCGTTTCGGCGCCGGTATCCGGAGGTGCATTTTCAACTGCAGCATGGGTCGTATCGGGAGCTGCTGGACTGGGTCGGCGGCGGCTTGATGAATCTGGCCATGATTGGTCCGGTGCCCCAAGGGGAACCCCAAGTCACAGGGGAAATGTTATTCCGCGAAAAGTTCAAGGTGCTGTTGCCTGCCGGACATCGCTTGGCTGACCGTGAATCCGTGGGGCTGGACGAACTGCGGGAGGATGTATTCGTATTATTCCCGAAAGGCTTTGTTCTGCGGGAAATCGTGGTGGACGCCTGCGACAAAATCGGATTTCAACCAAAGGTGTCGTTTGAAGGGGATGATCTGGACGCGATTAAGGGGCTGGTGTCCGCCGGGCTGGGGTTGACGTTGCTTCCGGAGATTGCGCTCGGCGAGCATATTCCTTCCACGATCGTGTCGCTGCCGATGATGGAGCCTCAGGTCACCCGGGACGTTGGGGTGATCATTCCGGCGAATCGCGAGCTCGCGCCGACGGAAAAGCTGTTTTATGATTTTTTGAAAGAGAACCTGCCGTTATCATGCGGAAATTAGGATTCATCGAAAAATGATATCGATAAGGGCCGTGAATTTTGTCACTTGCACGGTCCTTTTTTCTTGAAAATGTGTTACAATTTATTCGGATTGTTCAGGTTTAAGATGTGCAAATTTTCACTAACTTAAAATTGGTTAGAGGCATCCAAAGGAGGAACACTATGCTTGAACAGAAGTTCGGCTAGCGAATCCTCAGATTATCGCAAAGGAGAATCGAATATGTCAGAGACAGTTACTGAAACAAAAACGGAGCAATCCGTAGCTGGTACCGCAAGTGGGCAGCAGGAGCTCCTGGAGCAGCTCTTGAAGCCGGAGGTGCAGCAATCGCTGACCGCTCTGGTTGAGCAGCTTCCCAAATTAAATGAGCTCGTTGGAGTTTTGACGAAAACGTATGATTTTGCCAAAGCGGTGGCGACGGATGAAATTCTGAAGAATGACACGGTAGGCGCCATTTCGGAAATTGCCGGGCCAGTTGTTGGCAAGGTGAAGCATTTGGCGGCTAACGTCATCGAAGCGAAGGATCGTGCCGAGGACAGCCAAGAAGTCATTGGCGTGTTTGGGTTGATGAAGATGCTGAAGGACCCGCAAACGCAAAAGCTGCTCCGGTTCGTTAACGCGTATCTTCAAGTGTCCGGTGAACGGGACCGCCAACAAAACTAACGGAGGAATACGATTATGTCAAAACATATTTTAATTTTGGGCGCCGGCTATGGCGGCGTACTCAGCGCATTGTCGGCCCGTAAGTTTATGGATAAATCGCAGGCGCGGATCACGGTGGTGAACCAATATCCGACGCATCAAATCATTACGGAGCTGCATCGCCTTGCCGCAGGCAGCATTTCCGAACGCGCGGTGTCCTTGCCGCTCGATAAGCTGTTTAAAGGCAAAGACATCGATTTGCGGATCGCTAAGGTTGAGAGTTTTTCTGTCGACAAAAAAGAAGTTAAGCTCTCCGACGGTACTGTGTTGTCTTATGACGCCCTTGTGGTTGGTCTGGGCAGCATTACTGCGTATTTCGGCATCCCGGGCTTGGAGAAGCACAGCATGGTGCTGAAATCGGCGGACGATGCCAAACGGATTTATGCGCATATCGAATCGCGTATTCGCGAATATGCGGCAAGCGGCAACGAAGCCGATGCTACGATCGTGATCGGCGGCGGCGGATTGACTGGCGTCGAGCTGGTTGGCGAAATCGCGGATAAGCTGCCGGAACTGACGAAGAAATACGGCGTACCTCAAAGCGAGATCAAGCTCATGCTCGTGGAAGCTGGACCTAAGATCTTGCCGGTGCTGCCGGACGAGTTGATCGAGCGCGCCACAGCCAGCCTCGAGAAACGCGGCGTGAAGTTCTTGACCGGCTTGCCGGTGACCAATGTGGAAGGCAACACGATCGATCTCAAGGATGGGCAAAAGATCGTGGCCAACACCTTCGTTTGGACGGGCGGCGTGCAAGGCAATCCGCTGGTTGGCGAATCGGGACTGGAAGTGAACCGCGGCCGTGCTTCGGTGAATGAATTCCTGCAGTCCGTCTCCCATCCGGACGTATTCGTTGCGGGTGACAGCGCCGTATTTATGGGTCCGGACGGTCGTCCTTACCCGCCGACAGCGCAAATCGCTTGGCAAATGGGCGAGCTGATCGGTTACAATCTGTTTGCGTATCTCAACGGCAAGACGATGAACGCATTCAGCCCGATCAACTCCGGTACGCTGGCTTCGCTCGGACGCAAAGACGCTGTAGCGACCATCGGGGCAAGCAATACCCAGTTGCGCGGGTTGCCAGCTACGTTGATGAAGGAAGCAAGTAACATCCGCTATCTGTCCCACATCAAAGCGCTGGATGCATTGGCTTACTAAAGCTCCTTAAATACAAAGCGTCGCCCAAGAGGATGAATCCTCTGGGCGACTCTTTTTTTTACGTTATGCTCTTTATACAACCCCGTGAGCGATCATTGCGTCAGCGACTTTCAGGAAGCCGGCAATGTTGGAGCCGACAACCAGGTTGTCGTCATAACCGTATTCTTTAGCCGCGTTTACGCTGCTTTGGTAGATGTTGCGCATAATGTCCTTCAGCTTAGCATCCACTTCCTCAAACGACCAGGCGAGTCTTGCGCTGTTTTGTGCCATTTCCAGAGCGGAAACGGCAACCCCGCCGGCATTTGCAGCCTTAGCTGGTCCGAAGTATACGTCATTGTTCAGATAAACTTCGATAGCTTCCAGCGTGGACGGCATGTTGGCTCCTTCAGCTACATATTTGACGCCGTTGGCCACCAGCAGTTTCGCCGAAGCTTCGTTGATTTCGTTTTGCGTTGCGCAAGGCAAGGCGATGTCGCAAGGGATGCTCCAAATATTTTGGCAGCCTTCTACATATTCAGCAGTAGGATGCTCGTTCACGTATTCCTTGATCCGCTTGCGTTCTACTTCTTTCAAACGCTTCACTGTTGCAAGATTAATGCCGTTCTTGTCGTAGACATATCCGTTCGAGTCACTGCAAGCTACGACCTTCGCGCCAAGCTGTTGTGCCTTCTCAATCGCGTAGATCGATACGTTCCCGGAACCGGAGACGACGACGGTTTTCCCGGCGAAGCTATCGCCCCGACTCGCCAGCATTTCGCTGGTGAAGTAAACCAGCCCGTAGCCGGTAGCTTCAGTCCGCGTCAAGCTGCCGCCGTAGTTCAAGCCTTTCCCCGTCAATACGCCGGTTTCATTGCCATACAGCCGTTTGTATTGACCGAACATGTAGCCGATTTCCCGAGCGCCAACGCCAATATCGCCTGCAGGCACGTCGGTGTCTGGACCGATGTATTTGGACAACTCGGTCATGAAGCTTTGGGTAAAGCGCATCACTTCGAGATCGGATTTGCCTTTCGGATCGAAGTCAGATCCGCCTTTGCCGCCGCCGATTGGCTGGCCGGTCAACGAGTTCTTGAAAATTTGTTCAAACCCAAGGAATTTGATGATGCTGGCATTGACAGACGGGTGAAAACGAAGTCCGCCTTTATAAGGACCAATCGCACTGTTAAATTGAACCCGGAAGCCGCGGTTCACTTGCACTTTGCCTTGGTCATCCACCCAAGGGACGCGGAAAGTGATCATTCGTTCCGGCTCGACGATGCGTTCGAGAATCCCATGCTCTTGATATTTCGGATGTTTGGCGAATACAGGAACCAGTGAGTCAAGGATTTCCTTGACGGCCTGATGGAATTCCGATTCCCCTGGATTCCGTTTTTGAACGGTCTCGTATACCTGATCTACATATTTGCGAGCCGCCTCCAGGCCTGCTTCGCGTTGCTGTGTTAAAGCCATGATCCACTCCACCTTTCTGATGTGCGTAATCGGATGAGTACGTTCACCATTTCACGATAATTATGACCTCTATTGTAATATTGATGTCAGCTATTAACAAAGCTAATTTGAGATCAACTTGATGATCGAATGAGATGAACTGGAGCGGAAGAACGGCTTTGTGGCAAGGCGGAACAGGAGTATTATGTCCGGGGAATGGGCGGTTCAGACAAAAAAGACCGGCTCCACAGGATCCCTCCATGCGGTTCCGGTCGTTCTGATTTTTAAGGAAATTACTTCTGGAAAGAGTTCCAATAAGTTACTTGGTCTACCGACAAACGCGCCGTTGCATGAGCTGGTTTTGCCGCTTTACCAATCGCGATCAGCAAGATCGGTTTCAACGTTTCCGGTACGTCAAATGCTTCGGCAAATTGCTCCGCATTGTATCCGCCCATAGGTACCGTGTCGTAGCCTTTAGCTTTGGCGATCAGCATCAGTTGCATCGACACCAGTCCAGCGTCCAACAGATTGACTTGATGCAAACGTTCCGGTCCCATGCCGCCATAGCCTTTTTGCAGACGCTCGACAAAATTATTTTTGACCTCCTCCGTCATTGTCCCAAGACGCACCGACTCGGAGTAGATCTCTTCGGCCCGTTCATACGAACGAAGGTCTCCCAGTACTGCAATCACAGCGGACGAATCCACAACCTGCTGCTGATTGTTGGCGATCGGGAGCAACTTCTGCTTCAGCTCAGGCTCGTCGATGACCAGGAAACGCCACGGTTGCAGATTAGATGAGGACGGAGCGGACAATGAAAGCTCGATGATCTCTTTCAATTCCTCGCGGGGAATTTTCACAGACGGGTCATAGGCTCGAACAGAATGTCTCTCTTTAAGTACGGTATAAAAATCTTTGACGTCCACTTGATTTAACGTGCTCATGTTCTCTCCACCCTTTCATTTTTTTCCTGTGACTAGTATAAAATGTAACTGTAATAATTTCAAGTACAGTTAATGAGAAAGGTGGCAGAGCACCAAAACTTGTGGTTCTTAAGGATAAACAGTATCTTAAAGAGGTAGTTGGTCGATGACAGTTTGATCATACAGGGAGGGGTACACATGACATTACAGATCGGAATCGTTGGAACAGGTTGGTTTAGCAAGGTGCATGGGGATACTTTGGCAAGTTTGGACGGCGTTCGCGTGACAGGGGTTACCGGAACGACAGCCGCGAAAGCACAGGCCTTGGCAGACCGCTACCCAGGAGCGATTGGCTTCGGGAACCTCACGGATATGCTGGATTCACTGAAGCTGGATGCTGTTTACCTCTGTATCCCGCCAATGGCGCACGGGGAGATTGAAACCGAGCTGATCGAGCGGGGCATTCCCTTTTTCGTGGAGAAGCCGCTGGCTGCGGACTTGGAGACGCCGCAACGAATCCTCTCGCGGTTGGAGCAAAAGCCGTTAGTTCATGCGGTAGGCTATCATTTTCGTTATAAAGAATCGATCCGTCAGCTGAAGGAATCGCTGGAAGGCCGGAAGATTGGGATGGCTTTAGGCACTTGGATGGGCGATATGCCGCAAGTGGCCTGGTGGCGTAGCCAAGAGGGTTCCGGCGGACAGTTCGTGGAACAGACGACCCATATTGTAGACCTGCTTCGCTATACCGCCGGCGAGGTCCGCGAGGTGTATGCCGCCTACGGTAATCGCATGGTGCAGGAACGCTTCGATAACGTCACCGTCCCGGATGTTGGTACCGTCACGATGAAGCTGCAAAGCGGGGCGGTTGCTACCATCTCCAATACCTGTATCTTGCCCGGCGGCGTATCTGAGGTAGGGCTGAAATTGTATACCGATGCCGGTATTTTGTCTTGGAGCCCGGAACGGCTGGAGATCGATCTGCCGGGGACCAAGACGGCCTACACGGGGAAGGACAACCCCTACTTAGCTGAAACGGAGGCGTTTATCCATGCCCTGCGTACCGGCGATACGTCGCGGATCTTGTCCGATTATGCCGATGCTGTGAAAACGCAGCAGATCACCTGTGCCGCCCTGGAGTCGGCCCGGACGGGGAATCCGGTTTGCATTGGGGAGTAAGGAAAAATTTTTTCTCCATCTTATCCTGATTCTGTCTAGAGGAAAGGAGAGACGAGGGAATGAAGGGAAATCTAGCCCAAAATTGACCAGCCTCCGCAAGGAAGGCATCGTCCAGGTCAGCCGCAAAGGCTTCGTTATTCGGAATCTTCAGGCCTTGAAGGAAAAGGTGTGCGTCAAAGAAAATTGTCCGCATTGCCGCAGTCTGAAGGGCGTAAGGCAAGGGGGTTCTTTGATTTTAAGCGACAAAAAAAGAGCCCCGCTTCGGCGAGGCTTCAAGCATCAATATATGAAATTTGGAGGAACCTAAACGAAGTACCCTGATTGGCTGAAAGTGCCGTAGGGCTAGAAGTGCAACACAGCGATCAGCATCGGAGCGACCCCTAATGTAAACAGGGCGGCTAGGATCATGGAGATGCTGGAGATCGTCCCGGTCAAAGTGCTGAGCTCAAACGCCTTGGACGTTCCGGTGCCATGGGCACTGGTGCCGAACAATACGCCTCGGGCAACCTCGCCTTCAATGCGGAACAGTCTCATCACGAGCGGTCCCAGCATGGCACCAAGCAAGCCGGTCAAAATAACAAAGACCGCGGTAATATTCGGCACGCCGCCGATCACCTGCGATACATTCATCGCGATAGGTGTCGTAATTGAACGTGGAATCAAGCTGTTAATCAATTGGGCGTCCAGATGCAGCCATTCCGCCAGAAAAGCCGAAGAGAACATCGCGACTACCGAGCCGCTAAGTACGCTAATGAGAATTTCTACAGCGTGTTTTTTCAGGACGTTGTAGTATTTGTACAGCGGAACGGCAAACGCGATCGTCGCTGGCTGCAGCAGGCTGCTCAGCCATTTTCCGCCGGTATGATAAGTTTCATAAGGAATCTGCGCCCAGAGTAAGCCGATCACCAGAATCAACGGGGTAATCAGCAACGGGGACAGATACACTCTTGGCCGTATCCGATACAGCCGTTTAGATAAAGCATAGATAATGAGGGTAGAAGCTAAACATAGTGCGCCAATGATCATGAGGTTCGGCCCTCCTTTCGTTTTTCGATGCGTGTTGCCACAAGCCCGGAGCAAACCATAACGATGACGGTGCTCAGGATGACCACAATCAAGATCCGTACGCCTTCACTTTCGAGCAAAGGAATGTATTGCATGACGCCGACGGCAGCAGGAACGAAGAACAGCAGCAGCTCGGCCAGCAGCCAATTGGCGCCCCGTTCAATCCATTTCAGCTTGACGACGCCTGTTTTTAACAAGATAAACAGCACGGCAATGCCAATAATGGAACCCGGTATCGGTAAATGGAGCAGCTCCGCGACCTTATTCAAGGCCATCGCGGCGAAGAACAGGATGGCGACTTGAACAATCCCGATGCCGATCTCTTTCATCTTGTTCATTTCAGCAGCTCCCTTCTTGTTTTGGTTAGTAATGAAATTTTACATCGATTATTTTCATGAGTAAAATGAATATACAGAATAAATACCATTCCAATCTGTTATAGAAAATCGAGTTAAAGGGGAGCAGGCGGTTGGATATCCGACAAATGCAGGTTTTAATCGAAGTCGCACGGCTGCGCAGCTTCACGAAGGCGGCTGAGGCGCTGTATATCACGCAACCTACCATCAGCAAAACGATCAAGGCGTTGGAGGAGGAGCTTGGGGTGGTGCTGTTTGACCGCGTTGGCAAAAAGATCGAGCTGACCGACGCGGGACGGATTATCGCTACGCAAGCCCAACAGATCGTGACCTCCTTCCAGAATCTGATGGCAGAGCTTGACGACTTACGAAATTTAAAGAAGGGACATCTTCGCATCGGGCTGCCGCCGATGGTGGGGGCGAGCTTTTTTCCGAGGGTGATTGGGGAGTTTCATCAACGTTATCCCGACATTACGATCCAATTATTTGAGGACGGCGCCAAAAAAGTAGAGCAAGACGTTGCCAAGGGATCATTGGATGTGGGCGTGGCCGTACTGCCGACGGTGGAGGCGGAGCTGAGCTATTTTCCGTTCGTTGAGGAGAAGCTGAATTTGGTCGTCCATCCCTCGCACCGGCTGGCAGAACGGGAATGCGTGGAATTGGCCGAGCTGGCCCCGGACGGGTTCGTGTTGTTCCGTGAGGACTTTACGCTGCATGACCGCATTATCGGGGCGTGCGCGAAGGTCGGGTTTCATCCGCATATCATCTACGAGAGCTCCCAATGGGATCTGATCAGTGAAATGGTGGCCGTCGGCCTCGGCATCACTTTACTGCCGGAAACGATTTGCCGCGAAATCGACGACGAGGGCGTGCGGATTATCCCGCTCGTCAACCCGGTGATTCCGTGGAAGCTTGGCATCATTTGGCGTGACGATCGGTATTTGTCTTTTGCCACCCGCGAATGGATCCGGTTTGCACAGGAAGTCCTGACGCCCCATCCGGAATAAATTTGAATGAGTATGTGGTGAGATGTTGCTTGAAAAGGTGCATATTTCCCGGGAATTTGACAGATAGTAAGGGCGCATGTCGAATTTCGATTACCTTGAAAAGCATGAAGGAGAGACAGCTGTGAAGTTTGCTTTAATCTGTTCATTGCTGGTCGGTTTGCTGTTCGGGACAGGGGTCCCTGTTGCGGATGCTCAAGCGGACGTCGCTCATCATTTCGGATTCAAAAAAAGCGTCGGCGGTCAGCTCCCCTCCATTAATGAGGAAGGGTTCAAAGATATCATCGATAAGCACGGCGCGATTTTCTTCGGAGATCCCTCGCGCAAAGAACTATTCCTGACGTTTGACAACGGATACGAGAACGGTTATACCGCCCTGATCCTGGATACGTTGAAAGCGAAGAAGGTGCCGGCGATATTTTTTGTCACTGGCCACTACATCAAGGATCAGCCGGAGCTGCTAAAGCGCATGGTCGCCGAAGGTCATCTGATCGGCAACCACTCCTGGAGCCACCCGGATATGACGACGATCTCCGACGCCCAAATTCGGGAAGAACTGGAGAAGGTAAAACAAGCCACGGCACAGGTCACCGGGCAGGCTAAGATGGACTTCTTGCGCCCGCCTCGCGGGATATTCAGCGATCGGACGCTTCGTGTAACGAAGGAGCTGGGGTATACGAATGTTTTCTGGTCCGTGGCCTATAAGGACTGGGATGTGAACGATCAACGCGGAGCGGATTATGCTTACCAGAAGGTGGTATCGCAGTTGCATCCCGGCGCCGTGATCCTCCTGCACTCCGTCTCCAAGGACAATGCAGCGGCTCTGGGAGCCATCATCGATGAAGCCCGCCGGCAAGGCTACGAGTTCAAGAGTCTGTATGAGCTGAAACCGGGGCAATCGCGTCCTTCACTCTGATTCCCATTTTAGACCGTAACAATCGGGCGTTTCGTCCGGTTGTGCGGTCTTTTTTTGTATCTATGTCTGAAATTTGACGGCGCTTGACTTCACTTCGGCAGGTTATTATAATTAGGCTTGCGAATTAATAGCATACCTAATTATTAAGTTATGAAAATAAATCGACGGGAGGGATTGATTTGTTCACCGGTGACAACTCGCAGGCGCATCGACTGCTGAAGACGTTTCACCGCTTTCGGAGAATGGATCTTAGCAAACTAACACCATCGGAGTTTAAACCAAGCGAAGTCCGATTGATGTTTTATATTTTGCATGGCATGGAGAAGGATGAGCGCGGAGTAACGGTCTCGGAGCTGAGCGCGATGCTAGAGGTCGCTTCCCCGACGGTCACGCCGCTGGTTCGCAGCTTGGAAGAGCGCGGGATGGTATTGCGTTATAACGACAAGGAGGACCGCCGGGCGGTTCGCGTCAAACTGACGGAGCAAGGAATCGCACAGGTCAAGGAGATCGCCAAGAAAAGGTCGGCCCAAATCCAGGGATTGGTTGAGTACCTAGGCGAGGAGAAGAGCCAGCAGTTAATTGAACTGTTGGAGCAGGTTTACACGTATATGGAAATGAGGGCCAACCCGAATAAAAGCCAAGAGCAATGATACGAATCGAACATGTGGAGATGATGGAAATTGATCAAGCTTTTCCGCAATTTGAAACCATACCGCTGGCTTGTGGTGGCGGTGCTTGTATTTGTCTTCTTTCAGACCTTATCCGAGCTGTATTTGCCGACGCTGATGTCCGACATCGTTGATAATGGGGTCGTGAATGGAGACACACCGTATATTTGGAAAATCGGCGGTCTGATGCTGCTGGTTGCGCTTGGAGGAATGGCCTGTTCCATCGCCGCCAGCTACTATTCCGCTAAAGCGTCAACGGGGTTCGGGAAGCTGCTCCGGGGCAAGGTGTTCAAGCATGTGTCGAACTTTTCACTGGAGGAGTTTGATCGCATCGGTACCGCCTCACTGATCACCCGTACGACCAACGATATTACCCAAGTTCAGCAAGTGCTGATTATGATGCTGCGGATGATGGTTATGGCGCCGATGATGTGTCTGGGCGGCATTATTATGGCCGTCTCGAAGGACGCCACGCTGTCGCTGGTGCTGGTGGTGATTCTGCCGGTCTTGGCCGGAGCGATCTTCCTGATCGCACGGAAAGGGCTGCCTTTATTTAAAGCGATCCAGAAAAAAATCGATAAGCTGAATCTCGTCATGCGCGAAAGCCTGACCGGGATTCGCGTCATCCGTTCGTTTAATCGGACGGACTATGAGAGCAAACGGTTCGACGCGGCGAACCTCGATTTGACCGATACGTCGATCAAGGTCAACAAAATCATGGCTTTTATGATGCCGGTCATGATGCTGGTCATGAACCTGTCTTCCGTAGCGATCATCTGGTTTGGCGGGCTGCGGATCAACTCCGAGCATATGCAAGTCGGCGATTTGATGGCGTTTCTGCAATACGCGATGCAAATCATGTTCTCGCTGGTGATGGTATCGATGATGTTCGTGATGATTCCGCGGGCGTCGGCTTCGGCCATCCGGATCAATGAAGTGCTGGATATGGTTCCGGTGATCAAGGATTCCGCGAAGGGCAAATCGGCGACAGAAGCCCAAGGGCTGGTCGAATTCCAAAACGTGACCTTCAGCTATCCAGGCGCGGAGCAACCGGCGGTGCAGGATATTACGTTTACCGCCAAGCCGGGTCAGGTCACGGCGATCATCGGCGGGACGGGCTCCGGGAAATCAACGTTGATCAGCTTGATCCCGCGGTTTTACGATGTGCAGAAGGGAAGTGTCCGGGTGGACGGTGTGGATGTCCGCGATATGACCCAGGAGGAGCTGCGCAGCAAAATCGGGTTTGTCCCGCAAAAAGCGGTGTTGTTCACCGGAACGATCAGCGAAAACATCCGTTATGGCAAAGAGGATGCAAGCGACGAAGAAGTGCGGCGCGCCGCGGATATTGCCCAGGCGACCGACTTTATTTCCAAGATGGAGCAAGGTTTTGAATCCCCGATCGCTCAAGGCGGCACTAACGTGTCCGGCGGACAAAAGCAACGGCTGTCGATTGCGCGCGCTTTGGTTCGTCCGGCGGAGATTTATATTTTTGACGACAGCTTCTCAGCGCTGGACTTCAAGACCGATGCGAAGCTGAGGGCTGCTTTGAAGGAAGAGACGAAGGATGCCACAGTCATTATCGTCGCGCAGCGGGTGAGCACTGTGCTTGACGCTGACCAAATCATCGTCATGAACGAAAGTCAAATCGCGGGCATCGGCACGCACCAAGAATTGATGCAAACTTGCGATGTCTATAAAGAAATCGTGTATTCGCAGCTTTCGGAGGAGGAGATCGCATGAGTCGGGAGCAATCATCTGGTAAACGCGGATTCGGCGGTCCTCGTCCCGGGCATGGTCCGGGTCCTGGCGGCCCCGGCATGGGGATGCCGGTGGAGAAAGCGAAGGATTTCAAAGGAACCCTAAGACGGTTGATCCGGTACTTAAGACCGCATAAATATCAATTAGTGGCCGTATTCGTGATGGCCATCCTGAGCACCCTGTTCAGCATCTTTAGCCCGAAGGTGATGGGGAAGGCGACGACCAAGCTGTTTGAAGGAATCGTCGCGAAGGTTCAAGGGGTTCCCGGCGCGGAGATCGACTTTCAATATATATGGCACATCATCATGGTTTTGATCGGACTGTATGTGCTGAGTGCGTTGTTTAGCTATTTCCAGCAGTATTTGATGGCTGGCGTAGCCCAGAAGACGGTGTATGACCTGCGGAAGGACGTGAATGCCAAGCTCAACAAGCTGCCGCTAAAATACTTTGACGCCCGGACGCACGGGGAAATTCTCAGCCGGGTCACCAATGACGTAGACAACATTGCCGGTACGTTGCAGCAAAGCTTGACACAGCTGATTACCTCGATCCTGACGATCATAGGTGTCATCGTGATGATGCTGTCGATCAGCCCGCTGATGACCTTGATTGCGGTGCTGACGCTGCCGCTAAGCATTGTGGCAATCACCTCGATTGCCAAGCGCTCGCAGAAGCAGTTTGTTCGCCAGCAAAAAGAACTTGGCCAGCTGAACGGCCATGTAGAAGAAATGTACACCGGCCACAAGGTGATTAAGGCGTTTGGCCGCGAAACGAAATCGCTGGAGCAGTTCGACACCATTAACGAACGGCTGTATGAAGCCGGTTGGAAGGCACAATTTATCTCCGGCGTGATCATGCCGATCATGAGCTTTATTGGCAACATCGGATATGTGCTGGTGTCGGTGGTCGGCGGGATCCTTGTGACCAAGAGATCGATTGAAATCGGTGACGTGCAGGCGTTTATCCAGTACGCCCGTCAATTCACGATGCCGATTACACAAACGGCGAACATCGCTAACATCATTCAATCGACCGTCGCTTCGGCGGAACGGGTGTTTGAAATCCTGGATGAAGAAGAGCAGGTGCCGGAAGTGGCGAACCCGGTGGTTTTGGAGAAGCCTCGCGGCGACGTGGCGTTCAATCACGTTCAGTTCGGTTACGATCCGGAACATTTGCTCATCGAAGACATGAACATCGACGTGAAACAGGGACAAATGATCGCCATCGTCGGGCCAACCGGCGCCGGCAAAACGACGCTGATCAACCTGTTAATGCGTTTCTACGAAGTCAATGGCGGTTCGATCACCGTGGACGGAGTAAATATCGCCGAGATGAGACGCGGCGACCTGCGCAGCCTGTTCGGCATGGTCCTGCAGGATACGTGGCTGTTTAATGGCACGATCCGCGACAATATCGCCTACGGCCGGGAAGGAGCCACCGATGAGGAAGTGGTTCGCGCCGCCAAAACGGCGTACGCCGACCACTTTATCCGCACGCTGCCCGGCGGTTACAATACCGTGCTGAACGAGGAAGCATCGAACATTTCGCAAGGGCAGAAGCAGCTCTTGACGATCGCCCGGGCCATCCTGGCTGATCCGGCGATCCTCATTCTCGACGAAGCCACAAGCAGCGTCGATACCCGGACCGAGGTGCAAATCCAAAAAGCGATGAAAGAGCTGATGAAAGGCAGAACAAGCTTCGTCATCGCCCATCGGCTATCCACGATCCGCGACGCCGATCTCATCCTCGTGATGAACCACGGCACCGTGATCGAGAAAGGTACACACGACGAATTGCTGGCACTGGGCGGCTTCTATGCCGACCTGTACAACAGCCAATTCACCAAAGGCAGCTTCGAGCCAGAGGCCGTGTAAGCGGCGGAAGGGCCCGCGTTCGTATAGACTTACCATTGTAGGTACGCCCCTGTTTGTCAGGGGCGTTTTTCTTTTGATAGGGGGCGGGGAGGTATCTCTGAGGGAGCCCTTTACACGATTATCCCTTTCCTTCAGATGGTGAGGAATTGTGCGCAGACGCTCTTCTCTGCTTCTGTAATCTGAGTCAACGGGATACTAGCCTCTCCAGCCGTTATAATTTGAAAACTGAGCAAACGGGATAATGGTGTAAAAGAGCTGGTCAAAAGGGATAATCGTGCAAAGCGTCAGGACAGACAATCAAAAGCTCACCCTGGCTTGCAGCCAGGGCCAGACCAGGGCTGTTCCTATCGCCGCCTAGCCCTCGCCGGCCAGGTGGCACAGTGCTGCTTCATCGCGGATGAGCAACTGCCGACGCGTTACGGTTAACACGCCCTCGTCGCTAAGCTGACGCAGCTTGCGGCTGAGCGTCTCTGGTGTGGCGCCGATGAGGGAGGCGAGGTCTTTTTTGGACACGGGCAAGGTGAATTCCCGGGAGTTTGGCGCAGCTTTGCGGCGGAAGTATAAGAGCATCTTGGCGAGACGCCGATCGGCCTCAAGCAAGGTCAGTACGGCTGCCCAGGCGTCGGCCTCCTCCAGTTGGGCGCTAAGCGCGGTCATAAACCGGGCCGCCGTATCGGGATCGCGCCGCAAAATATCAAGAAAATCGCTGCGGTGAATCCGGCAGATGCCGGTCGTGTCCGCCGCGATGGCACTAGCGTAATGGGGTTTTTCCTGTAACAGAGAAAACTGGCCGAAGAAGTCCCCTGGAAACAGCAGCCGGATGAGATGCTCTTTGCCGTTATCCTCCAGCTTCGTCAGCTTAATGATTCCGCGGCTCACCACAAACAGCGAATCGGAACGATCTCCTTCGCGGAAAATGATCTCGCCTTTATGGAACTGCGAGGTACGCATGACGGAATGGAGCAGTTCTACCTCCGTTTGGCGCAGCTGCGCAAAAACCGGAACACGTGCCAGACAGGATGGAGCCGTGGCTGTATCTCGAATGTGGCAAGCACAGGACTTCATCTGTGATCTCTCCTTTCTTGGAAAGATGTATTCATCTACTTCTAACTTAACCGTTGCTAGGTGTTTGACTAGTGATTATTATCACAATATATCTGTCGAATTCTTGATGAAGATCAAGGTTTTCCGGACCTGAATATGGGAAATTAAACCTATCAACGGATAGAGTTCAGTTCTATGGTTAGGAGAGGAAGACAGATGAAAGAATTCACGTTTGATGAATTGCGACAAATCGACCGTACTGAGCTGGGGGATCAGGTGCCGCTGGAGTTGTTCCGGGCGATTCGCCTGATTGGGATGCGGCAGGGGCTGCCTCTGGAGGGGAAAGGAACCACCGCCTCCATCGGCCGTAAAATCGGCGAAAGCTTGCCCGTCACCACGTTGGACGAGCTGCTCCATTTATTTACTGAGCTGCAGATCGGATTGCCACAGGTTGTGGAGCAAAGTGAGCGATTGCTGCGGATTGCGATAGAGGATTGTTTTTGCAAGGGCTTGCCGGTGATGGAGGAGAAGAAGGTGTGCGATCTGGAGGGCGCCATTCTGGAAGGGGCGCTAGGAAAGCTGCTCGGTCGAAAAGTGAGCGTACGAGAAACAAAATGTAATGTAAGTGGCGACGAACACTGTGAGTATGAAGTCCGAATCTATAATTAATTGATTCTACTTGTGTCTATGATTTCGCCAACAAAAAAACGCCGAGTAAAATGACGATCACGCCAAGCAGCTTGTTCCAAGTGATCGTTTCGTGGAACAGGAAATAGGCCGGAAGAAGCGCCAGGACGTACGCCAGCGCTTGGAGCGGATAAGCGACGCTCAGCGGGAGGCGGGACAACACGGCAAACCATAGCAAGGTAGCTATCCCATACAAAGCGATGCCGCCGATCACTGCGGGTGAGGACGCCAGCTTGCTCCAGTGAAGCCCGCCGGTGCGGGCCAGGCCGATTTTAAACAGAACTTGTCCTGTCACAAGAAGCAGGATATTGCCGAATAGCAGCAGGTAACTAATGGTTTTGTCCATTTTCACGGACCGCCTCCCGTTCTTTAAGGATGACGATTTCTTGGGTTAAGCGCAGCACCTGGGCGGTTAGGCGAGTAATGACGATCGTCAGGTGCAGAATTAATGCGAAGCAGAAGAGCAGACCAAACAGAAACAATACTGCAGGTGCATACTTGACGCCCAGCTGATCAGCGATCCATTCGATGAGCCCGATATGCGTGGAGCAGATCAGCAGAACGACACTGAACAAAATCCAGAGCAGGGAGTATTGTTCTCTTAGTTTTTGGCGGCGGACCAATTCCAGGACGAATAAGAGGAACACCGCGGCAACTAACACGGATAAAATGTAAATCGACATTTATTCTGTCACCGCCTTCTGGTGAAGCGGGCGCCGCAATGCGCTCATGAGCACGGATAATGTCACCTTCACCATATAGTAAACCGAACGCCAAGGGGTAATCGACGATCTTCCGGTGGTGCGGGCGCGCATTTGCACCGGGATTTCGACGATCCGGCAGCCATGGCGCTTCAAATACACGATCGATTCCACTTCGGGATAATCGGTTGGATAATACCGGGCGTACAGCTCGATGACCTTACGGCTGGCGGCGCGAAAGCCGCTGGTCGTGTCGGTGAAGCGTTCGCCGGTAACCCAAGAGACGAGCTTGGAGAAGAAGACGATTCCTGCCCGTCTCGCCGTGGACGACCGGAAGGAAGCGGTCCCTAGGAACCGGGAGCCGATTACAAGATCCTGGTCTGCGATTCCGGCGATCAGCTTATGCAATTCTTCTGCCGGATGCTGGCCGTCGGCGTCCATTTGTATGGCAATGTCATAGCCTTTTTGTTTGGCGTAGAGATAACCGGTCTGCATTCCCCCGCCGATCCCGACATTGTAAGGCAGCGTCAGCACCTTGGCTCCGGCTTCCCGGGCACAGTTCTCCGTCCGGTCGGAGGAACCGTCGTTAATGACGAGGATATCAGCCTCCGGCGCGTGCTTACGGATATCCCGAATGACCGAGCCGATGCTGGCTTCCTCGTTATAAGCCGGTATGATGATCAGTATACGCGGTGGTTTTGGCATCATGAGTCACAGGCCCCCTTTCGCGCGGACCGGTGATGGGAGCGGCGCAGAACTCGGGCGACCAGGTCGCCAATCAGATAAGACCCGAACAGGATCAGCAGCGTCATATTGGGATAACCGTATCGGTTAAACGCTACGAACGGAATATAAATCACCGTGAAATAAGCCAGCGCCAACAAGAGAGGGAGCAGGCGGTCCAGCTTCAGACGGTTCTTCGTTACGGCCCATAAAATGCCGGCCATATTGACGTACATCATCACGACTTGGATAATGTCCATTACCGGGCGGCTGATCGGCCAAAACGAGCGCGAATAAAACGGATGGAAATACAGCTCCACCCATCTTCCCAACGTATACCAATACAAATATTTCATCGGCTCATGCGTAAATCCGTACCGGAGGATATCCAGCCCCTTGCGGATCGCCGCGGAATCGGCGCCTTGGAATATCGTTTGCGGATCGTATTGAGGATAAGCCTCAAAGAAGCCAGCCGGCGGCAGTTGCCAACGGATGCGCGTGCCGAGCAAGAACGGACTTCCGCCAGAATTGGTGAACAGGATAAACTCATGAAACGTGACCCAGTTGCGGATCCACCAAGGGGTCAACAGCAGAGCATAAGTAACCCCTATGAGAAGGGTGTATTTCAACATCGTCCGCCAAGGAAGCTTCATGCGCAGCCAAATGATCAGAAAAACGGCGGGGTACAAGGAAGCATGTGGCTTTAAGTAAGCTGCCGCAGCCGTCAGGACGCCGATGAGGACGTATAAAGCGGATCCGCCTCGGTCCATGGCCAGGATGGTGCAACAGACGAGAAGCAGAAGCAACGTGCGAAAAGTCGTTTCTGAAAGAATGACTCCGGAGGAAAAGTAATCGGGCGGGTAGAAAGCGGACACGGTGCAGGCGATCAGCGCCGCCCGGGTGTTGAAAGTGCGTCGACCGATCCAAAAGATAAGATAAATGCACAACGCTTGCAGAAGGCACTGGAACAGGCGAAAGGCGACGATGCCGCCCTGTTCCTGGCCGAAAACCGCCATAAACCCGGACAGCATCAGCGGCAGCCCGGGCATGATGAAGGCGGAAGGTGCCTCCTTGGTATTATAGGCAAGTACGCCTTCATTCAGGAGAAGGCGTGCGGATTGAATATACTTCACGTCATCATTGTTCGGGTGAACCGGGTCGCCCAAGAGGAAATAATCGTTGTAGATCAGGACGATAAGACTCGATACAATGCCCACAAATGCGATCAGACCGAACAAATACCACTTGACCGGTCGACGGACTTCCGATAACGAGAACACAGTGATTCAACCCCACTTTTTTTATAATTTATCTCTAAAAACTAGAAAATATCACCTTCCATATTATAATATATCCAAAATATTCCTTCGACAAGCTTAATCTGTCTGAATGCCGAAACTGGTCAGCTGCTCGCTGAAGGTTTCTCCCGAATCCACATGTCCCCGGTTGATGGCTTCCCATAAATAAAGCGAGGCGATGGAGCCGTAGGATGGCCACTGCGCGGCTGCTTGCTGCAAATATTTGCGGTCCGGGCGCTCTTCCATGTCATACACCCATTTTGCCGCCCGCTGCAGACCGGCATCCCCATAGGAAACGACATGCTCCCGGCCCAAGGCAAAGATGAGGAACATCTCGGCCGACCAACGGCCGATGCCTTTCACGGAAACCAGCTGCTTGATGACTTCCTCATCATCAAGCTCCTGCAGCCGGTCCAGGTCAAGCTGACCGGATTGGACTTTGTCGCTTAAATCTTTGAGGTAAGCGACTTTGGAAGCGGACAGCCCGGCGGCGCGCAGGTCGGCGTCGCTTTGGGCCAAGAGGGCGGCCGGGGACAGTTCCCCGGCCAACTCGATGACACGGCCGCGAATGGTGGAGGCGGCCTTGACCGAGATTTGCTGGCTGATGATTGAGCGAGCCAGCTCGGTGAACAAAGGGCCTTGCGGTTTGGTCGCAAGGCTTCCAATCAGGGCGATCAGCCGGCCCATCCGGGGATCGGCGCTGGCCAGCGCCTTGACCCGGGGGTCATCGGGGTGGAGCTCAAATACCGGTTTCCCATGGTTCATGGGGACAAACCTCCTTTAGTTTGGATGCTCCTCCAGCAGGGTGACATACTGCTGGAGGAGCTCGTCGGCGCGGAGCTGCAGGGCGTCACGCCGCTCCTGCAGCCGGACATATTGCTGAAGCAGCGAATCCAGCGCGTTGGAATCCTCAGCTTCCGCCATTTCCGCTTCCAAGTGACGCATCTCCGTTTCCAGACTCCGCACGTCGGCGAAGGTGCCCAGCAGGACGTCGTAAACCGTTTCTTCCCGGTTATAGTCAGGAATTTGCGCTAGACTGCCGATTCGGGCGCCTTTTGGAATAGACAGCAGTCCCTGGTCCGGACGCTCGATGCCGGCCAACAGCTTTATCAGGTGGTCTTGCCCGCGCCGTTGCGGCCGATCAGCCCAACCGTCTCGCCCGGCTTAGTTTCAAAGGTAACATCGCTCAGCACCAGTTCGGCGCCGTAATACTTCTGTATATTTTGGCCTTGGATCATCATGGTTTCGTTCTCCTTTAATCCCATGCCGATCCTACAAAAAAGAAGGCAGCAGGAAATCCTGCTGCCTTTAAAGCTCACGCGTAAGTGAGGTTAAGGTAGGAGCGGCATTTCGCAATTTGGTTTGGATATCGAGTTTCCAAAAATGGACAGACTTCTCCCGTTGTTGGCTGCTGCATGAATAATGCCAAACATTGCCACCGGCAGTTGGCCCACTCGATTCCACGCAAATTTACGATCCACTCTACCCACCTCCTTCACAAAATAGTTACGAACATTATATTCGTTCATTTATAGGAAATCAAGGTTCAATCAGTTGGACATACTAAGGGCAACAATCAGGCAACAAAAAACATTTGACGATTCATGGCGAAGTGTGTAATATTCAATTAAACCTAGTGGTTTTATAGGGAATTTAAATTAAAAACATGGATAGACGGGGGATGGATTCAATGAAAAAATGGAGTTTACTGCTGTTGACACTGGTGCTGACCGTGCTGGTTGCAGCTTGCGGTAATAACAATACGAAAAATCAAGCGGCAGGTGCGAACCAAGGCAGCGCAGGTAATGCGGCCAACGAGCAGCCGGCGGAGCAAAATTTGCTGGAAGCCGTGAAAGCCAGCGGTAAGCTGCGGATCGGTACGGAGGGAACTTATGCGCCTTTCACCTTCCATGACAAAGACGGCAAGCTGACCGGCTTCGACGTAGAGATCGCAGAAGAGGTTGCCAAACGTCTGGGCGTGGAAGCTGAATTTATCGAGACACCGTGGGACGGTATTTTTGCCGGACTGGATGCAAAACGGTTTGACGCGGTATTCAACGAAGTAACAATTCGTGATGACCGAAAGGAAAAATACGACTTTTCCGACCCGTACATCGTTTCCCGTGCCGTGCTGATCGTGCCGGAAGACAACGAGGACATCAAAACCTTCGCCGATTTGAAAGGGAAGAAGGCCGGACAATCGCTGACGAGTAACCTGACGGATATCGCCAGAGAGAACGGAGCGGAAATCGTTGCAACGGAAGGCTTTAACCAAGCGATCGACCTGTTGCTATCCAAACGGATCGACGCGACGGTCAACGACGGCTTGTCCTTCCTGGATCTGAAGAAGCAAAGACCGGACGTGAAGCTGAAAGTGGTTGACGAAATGCCGGAAGCGTCGGAGAGCGCAGCCTTGTTTAACAAGGGCAACGAGGAGCTGGTGCAAGCGGTGAACGAGGCACTGGCCGCGATGAAATCCGATGGAACCTACTTGAAAATCTCGGAGAAATACTTCGGAGAAGACGTTTCGAAATAAGCTATTTAAACAATTGGAGGCGGCCCGTGAGGGCCGCTTCCTTCGGAAAAGGATGCTTAAACGATGGATGAACGCATTTGGAATATTATCGTAGACTCTTTTTTTCCCCTGCTAAAAGCAGGGGTAGCCTTTACGGTTCCGCTAACGTTAATCACGTTTGCGCTGGGGCTGCTGGTAGCCGTCCTGACCGCGCTTGCGCGGTTATCGAGTTTCGGACCGCTGCGGCTGCTCGCCAGATTCTATGTTTGGATCATCCGCGGGACGCCGCTGCTGTTGCAGTTATTCATCATCTTTTACGGTCTTCCCTCCATCGGGATTGTTCTAGATCCGTTTCCGGCAGCGGTCATCGGCTTTACGCTTAGCGTCGGCGCGTACGGCTCGGAAATTGTACGGGCCGCGATCCTGTCGATTCACGAAGGCCAATGGGAAGCGGCTTATTCGCTGGGGATGACCCGGCTGCAGGCGCTGCGGCGGATCATCCTGCCGCAAGCTGCACGGGTTTCGGTGCCGCCGCTGGCCAACTCCTTTATCAGCTTGGTTAAGGATACGTCGTTGGCCGCTACCGTGACGTACACTGAGATGTTCCGTACCGCCCAACAAATCACGTCAACGACCTATGAACCGCTGGTTGTTTACTCGGAAGCGGGCTTGATCTATTTAATATTCAGCACCATCCTATCGGCGCTGCAAAATCGACTGGAGAAGCGGCTGGGCCGCTTCACCGCCCGGTAAGGAGGCCAACCATTCATGATTGAAATTCGCGATTTACACAAGTCGTTTGGTACCCAGGAAGTTCTCAAGGGAGTTAATCTCGAGGTCGAGCAGGGCAAGGTGCTGGTCATCATCGGGCCTTCCGGATCGGGGAAGACAACCTTGCTGCGTTGCCTGAACCTGCTGGAAACTCCAACGCGAGGAACGCTTCGAATCAGCGACGTTCAGCTGGAATTCGGCGCTGGCCGGAAACCGAAGACAAGCGAAGTGCTGGCGCTGCGCAAGAAGACCGGCATGGTGTTCCAAGCGTATTATTTGTTCCCGCATATGACGGCGCTCCAGAACGTGATGGAAGCCCAGGTTCAGGTGCTGAAAAAGAGCAAAGAGGAAGCCCGCCGGGTTGCCTTGGAGTTGCTGAATAAGGTAGGGCTCGGTGACCGAGCGGATTTCTATCCGCATCAGCTGTCAGGCGGGCAACAGCAGCGGGTGGGGATTGCGCGGGCGATGGCCATGAGCCCGGACGTGCTGCTCTTTGACGAGCCCACCTCGGCGCTAGATCCCGAGCTGGTTGGCGAGGTGCTGAAGGTCATGAAGGAGCTGGCCCTTGAGGGGCGGACGATGGTCGTCGTTACCCATGAGATGAAGTTCGCCGCCGAGGTCGCCGACCGGGTTGTACTGATGGACGAGGGGAACATTATCGAATCGGGGACGCCGGACCAAGTGCTGAATCATCCGTCCAGCGATCGAGCCCGTTCTTTCCTGAACCGAATTACGCAGCGGGAAATCGAATAAAGAAGAGAGGTCGGAGTTTGATATGAACTCTGGCCTCTCTTTTGTGTTTCTAGCGGATGCGAATATTACCGGAATTCGCCCGGACCTTAATCAGGTCCTGCGTCTGCCGTGGTGAATCCGGCGCGGTAGTGTTGCCGGAGCCGGATTGCAGGTCATAATAGCCTTTGAACTCGGCATCGGCGGACAGTGTTGCATTGCCTGAGCCTACGGAGATGTCCAAATTGTCTGAGCGTTGCTCCGACAACGTAATATTCCCCGAATTCGACTTAAAGCTGCCATCGCCTGTAAATCGATTAAACCGGATGTCCCCGGAGTTGGACGTAGCTTTGACGGTCCCTTTTACCTGGTTGGCGGTGATGTTGCCGGAGCTCGACTTCGCGGTCAGCGTACCTTCAAACTGATCGACACGAATATTCCCTGAGTCGATCGACAGATCGATATCATCGGCGCGAAGACCGCGGAACGTCCCGTTGCTGGAGTCCGACTTGAAGCCGATCCGATTCAATTCGCCCTTGTCGCCCAGCGCCACGGTAATTCGCTGCTTGGTGGACTGGAAGTTGATCGAGAAGAAGGTCCAGTCAAACTTATCTTTTAGATCCAGCTTTAGTGTCCCCTCTGAGATTTGAGCAGCTTTCACCGCATCGATTGTCTTCTGATTCATATTCCCGTTGATTTCCACGTAGTTCGTCCCGTCAAGGCTGTCGATAAACTCCAGCTCGACGTCATAATCACTGTCAATGAGCAGTGTCTGTAAGCCGCCCTGATCAAACGTCCACTTCTGCTGGTGGGACGGCAGTTCATCCCCAAATTCGAAATGCTGGTAAGCCATGCCGGCCAACCCGATCAAAATCAGCAACAACCCTATGAGTGACCATTTCTTCGTATTCATGCTTGGTGATCCCCTTTCGCGATCCGAACATTCCAACGCAGGTAAGCGATGCTGAGCCAGAGCATGCCTTTATAAGCGTATCGTGTGACAACGGCGAGCAGCATGCCCAACCCGACGTAAGCGACTGATGCAAATATCTTTGCTGTAAAAATCTCCCCATGCCATAGATACTCCAGACCAAGGAGCAAGGGACTTAGAATTCCGGCAGCAGAACTCACAGCTAAGCTGACGACGACAGCCCAGCAGGAGATCAGCAGCGGAACAACGATGAGATTGATAAAGACCAGTCCGATGTAAACCATCACGCTGGCAAAAACGCTGCGGCGCCGAACACCGGCTTCGTTATCATCAACTCCTGTCGGCGGCGTGGTGCTGACTGCTGCGCCCGGTGTGGCAGCGGGCTCTGCTCCGCCAAACCAGTACACATGCTCCTGGGGCACGTAGCGGTTGCCAATGGCCTCTTTGGCCAGCTCCGCCGGGTCTCCCAGCTCCAGCACGATCTCTTGCTCCGTCCGTCCGCTTTCCAAACCAAAAGCGAAGTGGGCCTCATAATCCTCCAGCAATTCGTTTTGTTCCTCCGGCGGGAGAACCGATAAATGCGCCCGGAGATTCGCCAAAAACTCGCTTTTATTCATAAACGGCTTCCTTTCTCAATTAAGGTTGAAACATTGTGTACGAACTGCTTCCACTCGACGACCAGTTTCTGGGTGTACGCTTCGCCCTCGGGAGTTAGTTTGTAGTATTTGCGCGGGGGACCGCCTGTGGATTCCTTAAGGTAGGTGGTGCAATAACCTTCATTGACCAGTCTGCGCAGCAGGGGGTACAAGGCCCCTTCGGCTACCTCGATATGCTTGGATACCGATTGGGCGAGCTCGTAACCGTACCGGTCGCGGCCTTGGATCAATACCAGCACGCATAACTCCAAGGCGCCTTTCTTAAATTGGATGCTGATATCCAAACCTGCTTCGCCTCGTTTCTTCTAAATTGGGTGTACGTTACGTGTTGAGATTTCATCAGTACTGAACATTGATTAGTATCGCCAAAAAGTATAATATCACACAGTACTGATTAAAGCAAGGTAGTGAATGAAAAAAGGCATCTGTTCCTTTTGCCCTTTGTTTTCAAAGGAATAGGACGAACAGATGCGCTTTGATTTGTGCTATTCCCCAAAGTCAGATTGCGGAGTGTCGGGGGAACTCAGCTTTTGGCTTGCTCAGGTTGGCGGTGAAGGCGAGGGAGCGCCTCTGTTGCCGGCCCTTCGATCACTTCGCCTTTGTAATCGAACCTGGAGCCGTGGCAAGGGCAGTCCCAGGATCGTTCCGCCTCATTCCATTTGACCTCGCAGCCCATATGGGTGCAGGTCGTATCCACAAGATAGAGCAGGCCGTCTTGGTCGCGGTAGGCTCCGGCACGCTTACCATGGTGCTTGACGACGCCGCCTTGGCCCGGAACGAGATCCTCTGGCTTCAGGTGGACGAGTTCGATTTTGCCGGTGACGAACTCTTTGGCTACGTCCGCATTTTGGGTGATGAAATGCTTGATCGAGGGGTCGGCCTTGAACCGAGAAGGCGTAAACAGCTCGGCATAGCGGTTCTCCTTCTCCAGAATGAGGTCGCGGATTAGCATTGCGGACAGCGTGCTGGTGGTCATTCCCCATTTGTAGAAGCCGGTGGCGACGTAGATATTCGGATGGTTTGATGTAATCCGCCCGATGTAGGGGACGCCATCGAGAGTCACCAGATCCTGCGCCGACCAGCGGAAGGGGATCGACTTGATCCCGAGCGTCTGCCGTCCGAATTTCTCCAGGGTTTCGTAGGACTGAATCGTGCAGTCGTTTTTGCCAGTCTTATGCGACTCGCCGCCGACCAGAACCACCTGCTTCCCGTTCAGCTCTGCGGATCGGAGCGAGCGCGTAGGGGAGCCGCAATTAATGTACATGCCGCCAGGGTAGGCTTTCTCCGGTTCGATGGCCACGACATAGGAACGCTCGGCATGCAGCCGGGTGAAGTACCAGCCTTTTCCGTCAAAGAACGGATAATGGGAGGCCGATACCGCATGGCGGCAAACGATGTGATGGCCGTTTTCCGTGGTCAGGCGAAGCCGTCCATCCGACTGCGGTTCGGCGACATCCTCCAGCGTTGTATTTTCATACACCACACCTCCATGGGAGGTGACATACGCCAGCAATTCGTTTAAGTATTGAAGCGGATGGAATTGGGCCTGATTTTTCATCACGACGGCCCCTCTGGCTTGCAGCGGCAACTCGATCGTATCCCGCCATTCACCAGGCAGACCTAAGCGTTCATAAGCCCGCCATTCCGCTTCCAGCTTGTGGAGCTGCTCGTCCGAATCCGCATACAAATAAGCATCCTCCCGGCGGAACTTACACTCTATCTTCCGCTCCTTCACGGTTTCGCCGATCCAACGCAGCGCCTCCTCATTCGCTTCAAAATACAGCCGTGCGCCTTCCTCACCAAAATGGTTGATCAGCTTGTCGTAAATAAGGCCGTGCTGCGCCGTGATTTTTGCGGTTGTATACCCGGTTGTGCCGTCCAGGACCTTACCGGCCTCCAGGATGGTGACCTTTACACCGGCTTGCACCAGCAAATAAGCAGTGGTGATTCCAGTGATCCCGGCGCCAACCACGGCAACGTCGGTATCGATGTCCTCGGTCAGCTTGCTAAAGTCCGGCAACGGAGTTGTTTTGCGCCACAGCGATTCAGGGAATCGCGGAAGTCCGCCGGACATAAATGGGGTGTCCTCCATTGAGGCTTCCTCCTGTCATATGGTTTTTCCTTAAAAATGGGAGCCGTTTCGGATACATTATTTCCCGCTTAGGGACAGAAAAACCGCTTGAGATTCTCGGAAGGCCCTGTCGATCTCTGTCGCATGAAAAAGGAATGAAAAGCAAATAATGGAGAGAAGAGATGCAGACAGAATAGGAGTTGCTAATCATGCTGCGCCACTTATCCCGCGGCCGCTCCGGCCAGCAGAACAAAAGCAACAGACAACCTCGAATTACCGGGGATTTGCAGCAAATGCTGGACCGCATCATGGAGGAATCCGGAAACAGCCCGGATATTGTCATCCGTCATCTCAAGCTTGGCGGTCCAGTTCAGGCACCCGCGAAGGCGGCGATCGTCTATTTGAACGCCCTCAGCGACCAGCAAGCGATCAATAATTTCGTGATCAAGCCTTTAATGGAGCTGGATCCCGAGAAAGTTAACGTTTATCCCGCCGACCGACTCATCCAATACATTCTCGAGGATGCCTTGTCCTTGGGAGAGACCAAGGTAGTGAAGGAATGGAACGACATCATGCTGGCCGTTCTATCCGGTGACACCGTGCTGCTGGTGGACGGTAGTGATCAGGGAATCATTTCCGGCACGGCGGGCGGGGAATGGAGAGCGGTTAATGAGCCTTCCTCGCAGCTGGTTGTGCGCGGGCCCAAGGACAGCTTCGTGGAATCGATTGCGACCAACATCTCCTTGATCCGGAGGCGCATTAAGTCACCGGATCTATGGCTGGAGTCGTTGAAAATCGGCTCCGTGACCCACACCCACGTGGCGATGATGTATATGAAAAGCAGTGCCGACCCGAATGTAGTAGCCGAGATTCGCCGGCGGCTCCAGCAAATTCGCATCGATGGCATTCTGGAATCCGCTTATATCGAGGAGTTTATCCAGGATAAGACCATTACCGCGTTTCCGACGGTTTATAATACGGAACGCCCGGATGTCGCCGCAGGCAACTTGCTTGAAGGACGGGTGGTTATTCTCGTCGACGGTACGCCGTTTACGCTGATCCTGCCTACTGTCTTTGCCCAGTTCATGCAATCGCCGGAGGATTACGCTCAACGCTTTGACATCAGCATTCTGATGCGTGTTATCCGCTACATATGCTTTGTGATTTTGCTGCTAGGTCCGGCGGTTTATATTGCCTTGACGACCTTCCATTATGAGATGATTCCTACACTGCTGCTGGTCAGCTTAATGGCTCAGCGCGAGGGAGTGCCGTTTCCGGCTTTCGTAGAGGCCATCATCATGGAGGTCGTTTTTGAGATTTTACGTGAGGCAGGGGTACGGATGCCGCGGGCGATTGGGCAAACGGTGTCGATCGTAGGTGCGTTGATCCTGGGGCAGGCCGTCGTTGAGGCGGGGATCATCACGCCGATCATGGTTATTGTCGTAGCGCTGACGGGGATCGCGAGCTTCGCATTGCCCTCCTATAACCTATCTATTGCGGGCAGGCTGTTCCGGTTTTATTTTCTTGTGCTGGCCGGCTTTTTTGGGTTTTACGGGATCACGCTGGGGCTGATTATGCTGATCGCCCATATGAACAGCATCCGGTCGTTTGGCGTTCCTTATCTGACGCCGTTCAGCCCGTTTGTACCACAGGCTCAGAAGGATGCGATCCTGCGGCTGCCGATTTGGATGCACGGGTGGGAACCGTTAATGTCCTCAAGCCAGCAAGATATGAAGAAGATAGGGGAAATCAAACCGATGTCTCCCGACAACTCCAGCGGGTCGGCGAATTCTGGAGAGGAGGCGAGTCAGGGCGGCCCGCAGCAAGGCGGACAAGAAACGGAATCAAGGAAGCAGGAGGACCAAAATGAGAATTAGAGCGATGTGGTTACTTGTGATCCTGTGCGTCATGCTGCCCCTGTCCGGTTGCTGGGATGCGGAAGAGTTAAACCAGCGGGCGGTGGTGTCCGGGATTGGTATCGATCGCGGCCCTGGAAATAAGGATTATCTGGTGTCCTTTCAAGTGATTATCGCCGACGAGATTTCCGGAAAAATCGGCAGAGGCGGTACCCCAACGACGGTTTATACCGCCGAAGGACGATCCATTATGGAGGCCGTTCGCAAGGCTTCTCTTCAGGTACCACGGCTGATGTCGACCGCCCATGTTCGTATCGTGGTCATCTCGGAGGAGCTGGCCCGGCAGGGAATATCGGATATCCTCGATTTTCTCGACCGGGATTCAGATATTCGCCTAACCGCAAAAATTTTTATAGCGAAAAAAGGCATCCGAGCGCTCGACGTTATTGCCGGGCTCTCCTCCATGGGGAAAATCACCGCGTATACGCTTGCTCAAAAAGCCGAAATGACCTCCCGAGAGTACGGTGCCAATTATCCCGTTGAGGTTGATGATCTGATACGCGAGGTCCTCGTGCCTAATTCGGGGCCGGTAATCAACGGCGTTGATATTGTAGGGAGTGTCCGAGAAGTACGAAATAAAAACAATCTGGAGGAAACAGATAACCTCGGGCTTCTGGTCATGTCCAATTTGGCGGTGTTTAAAGGAGATCAGTTGAAGGGATGGCTTAATGAGAATGAAAGCCGGGGATTAATCTGGCTTAGAGATAAGCTGCACAACACTTCGATTGTGATCACGCCGGACGACCAGGGGACTATCACGCTGGATGTTCGCAGAAGTAAAACTTCGATTCGGGCGATTCTTAAGGATGGGGAGGACCCTATCTTCGTTGTGAAGGTGATGGCCCAGCTGTCGGTTCGGGAAATGGACAGCCCCATCGATTTCCGTGACCTGGCAACTCTGGATGCATTGGAAAAGGATGTGAATCAGGAAATATTAAAGGACATCAAGGCTGCCGTTCAAACGGCACAATCCCTGAACAGCGATGTTTTATGCTTCGGACGGACGCTCGAGCTCCAGCATCCAAAGGTCTGGAAGCAATTGAAGGGACAATGGTCCGACATCTTTCCAAAGGTCGCGGTCGAATATCATATTGATTCGATCGTCCGCAATTCCCAAATGAGAGATCGTTCCTTCCAATATAATTTGAAAAAGAAAGAATAGGAGGCGGGATACGCTTGGAAAACACGAAGCTAAGTCCTATGCAACTTTTCGCCCTGCTTGTCTTGTTTCAACTCGGGACGGCCCTGGTTGTGAATTTGGGCATGGCAGCCCGCGAGGATGCCTGGATCGCCGTATTGTGCGGCATGTTGGTCGGGTGTCTGCTCTTTCTGGGGTATGCCTTTCTATACACCGCTTTTCCTGATAAACTGCCCACCCAATATATGCGATTGCTGCTAGGCAAATACTTGGGCGGGCTAATCGGTTTTGCCTATATACTGTTTTATATGAACAAAGCTAGCCGCGATTTGATGGACGGCGGGTTATTGGTTTTCGCCTCCACGTTGAAAGAGACTCCGCTGTTCATTATCAATACGGTGATGATGCTAACGATCATTTATGTACTGCACAAGGGCATTGAGGTGCTGGCCCGCACGGCGTTTATTTTGCTTTGGGTTGTGTTTGTGATCGGGATCATCATTTTGTTTCTGCTGCTGTTCTCGGGAATTATAGATTTCACCCGGATTCTTCCGGTGCTAAGCGATGGGTTTGGGCCGGTGCTGGAGTCCGTTTATCGCCAAAATTACCAGTTCCCGTTTGGTGAGATTATTTGTTTCACCATGGTTTTGCCGTATTTGAACAATGTAAAAGCAGGGGTCCGGGCAGGATTGATGTCCGTGCTGCTATCAGGGATGATTTTGTCGGGGACGGTGGTGATTACGATCTCCATACTTGGCGTGGACATTGCTGAGCGATCGATATTCCCGCTTCTAACGATGGTTGGTAAAGCCTCCATTGCCGACTTTATTCAACGTCTGGATATTTTAGTGGTGATGGTGTTGATCATTGGCGACTTCTTCAAAATCGCTGTCTATTTCTATGCGGCCGTTATCGGAGCTTCCGACTTGTTCAAGATTCCCTATCGGAAGGTCCTCTATCCGCTGGCCCTGATTGTGTTGTTCACTTCGATAACGATCGCTCGAACGTATAGTGAGCACGTCAAGAAAGGCGGCGATGTCCTCTATATCATGGATCCATTATTTTATGTTATTGTGCCCGCCGCTCTGATTGTAGCCGCCTTGATTTACCGATTCCGGTTCCGGCGGCATTCCGGAACGTAAATCCTCCGATGGGTTAGAAGAGTCTTTGTTCGCCGAGGTGGACGAAGACTCTTCGTTTTGCTGCGAGCTAGTCGCATGGCCTGAGGTTTGTCCGCCTCCATTCCGTTTGCGGCTTACGAAATGATAGATGTCCGGGATGATCAGGAACAGGAACAGCATATAGGCACAAATCCGTTCGGCAGGATCGGTTAGCGAGTAGCTCCAGTTGATTAAGAAGTTATTCCATGGAAGTCCAATCAGTATGTCCGTCCAAATGATATAGCCCATTGAAAAAGCCGCTATGAGGAGAGTAGTCAGGTATTTTCGAATCAACATAAGGTGCAGCTCCTCTCGGTAAAATGGTTAATGTAGTCTAGCTTTCATCCTATAGTATTAGGAAAAGCGCGTTGGAACATGCAGGAAATGGGGAAAGGAATTGACGTTTCATAAAATAAGACTTATACTAAATCTAAAAACAACTACAGGGATTGATGATAAATGAAAGCCTTAAATTTAACGACCCAACGCCAAGCGGTATATGATGTCGTTCGCAACGCCAAGGACCATCCGACGGCCGCGGAAGTCATGAACCGTCTGGTTGAGCAAGGATATAATTTTGCATATGGTACGGTTTACAACTCACTGCGGTATTTAACCGAGAAGGAATTGATTCGCGAATTGAAGCTGGGCGAAGCAGCCAGCCGGTATGATGCGAAGCTGGACGATCATCAGCATATCTTGTGCGAGGTTTGCGGCCGCGTGGATGAAGTGATGTCTCATGTGCCGGAGGAATGGAACCGTACGGTGGCTGAGGAAACGGGATATGATGTTCATCATGCACATGTCGTATTTGGGGGGGTGTGTCCGAATTGTCAGCAGAAGAAGTGATGCAAAACGGAATTTCGGGTAATACGGTCCCCTTCCGCCGCCCTTCCGGCGTTGAAGTTGCCGAGCCAGAGGGCTTGGAACTAGGCAGAGTGGCGTGCCCGGTTACACAGCGTGTCATTTTGATTAGTCCATTTCCGAGCGAGGTTCATGAACTGGTGCGCGAGTTGTCGGAGAGCTGCTTTGATGTCCTTGTATTCCATCATTTGGAGCAAGGCATTCGTAACGCTTTGGCGGCCGACCTGCTGATCTTTGATCTGACCTCCTATCAAGAGAACATAGACACAGCAGTGATCCGTTCGCTGGTGGGACAGGAAACCGGCGGCACCCCCTCGCTGTTGCTCGTTAGAGAGTCGATGCTCGGATACCTTGACCCGGCCTTAAGGAACCAAGAGCTTCTGGTTTGGCCAGCCCGCCCGGTCGAAATCGTGTACCATGCCCAGCGGATTATTCGCAATAGCGGCCCGCGGCCGTTGTCGTCGCGGCTGCTTACCGGCACGTCCCCGGCGATCTTCAAGGATTTGTGGATCGATCGCAAGAAAATGACAGTGTACCGGGGCGGCATCAAAATTGAGCTGACCAAGACGGAGTTCGAACTGCTGATCAAGCTGCTGGAACATGAAGGTACAGTGCTGTCCCGAGAAGAGCTGCTGTCGGAGGTATGGGGAACAACATTTCTTGGCGGCAGCAACGTCGTCGACGTGCATATCAAGAGTCTGCGCAAGAAGCTCGGCGACAATGCCTCGCGTCCGACCTACATTACCACCGTCCGCGGCGTGGGTTATCGGCTGGCGGATTAAAGCACACTCAATTCAGAAGAAAACCGTTTGTCGTCGGACAGACGGTTTTTCTAGTCCCCGTTTCTCTTGGTTAATAGGGAGATAGGGGGAGCTAGTCTCTCCGCCGCCTTCTTTTGACGATTATCCCGTTGCATCAGGCAGTGGAGAAAGATAAAGTTGCAACATGCGCAGGAGCAGTAAGATGCTGCAAGAAAGTGGTAGTAAGATGCTGTAAGAAAGTAGAAGTAAGATATTGCAAGAAAGTAGCAGTAAGATTTTACAAGAAAATCGATAGTTGCTGATAGTTTCGACAGGGGGAAGCTAGTCTCTTTGCCGCCCTCTTTTGATGATTATCCCGTTGAGTCAGCTGGTGGAGTGAAGAAAGAGAAGGAAGTAGACATGTCAGTACTTCTATTAGTGCCATTAGTAACTAGTATCTCATAAGTATCTCATTAGCACCCTTAGCACCACATTAGCTACAGTACACATTAGTACCCCATTATTATCTCACTAGTATCTCGATAGCACTTTAATTTTAAGCCGCTGCTGCATAGAATGGCTTCTGATGGCGTGTGATTAATTGGCGGTAAGGGATCGCTGGAATGGATACGCACATCTGTA
>NZ_GG695971.1:399001-410836 GCF_000159955.1 Paenibacillus sp. oral taxon 786 str. D14
CGATGCCTGATAGCCGCATCGTCCGCACTCAAACAAAGGAAGGCGTCGGGAGGACAGGCGGGTGCACTCGCTATAAGCGCAGCGCGAGCAAATAAATCCGTTTGGCCACTTCATAGCGATGATTGCCTCAATGCAGTCCGCCTCACTTTGAAAACGGCTGCTAATAGGTTGAAGATCCGTATTCATCCCTAATTCCATGTCCGATTCCTCCAATTCAAATCCTCTAACTCAATAAATACGAACGTATGTTCTTTTTTTCTTCATTATACCAAACACATGTTCTTTTTACAAGTAAAAAATTCCAGATGTGTTGTTCTTCTGTGATAATGTCACCCTATAACTGTTCTGAGATAATGTCACTATGGGACAGGAGACATTAACTTTGACAAGAACAGAACTAAAGAAGGTAGTTGTGGTGGAGAAAGTCCTTGAGGGACATATGACAAACAGAGAAGGAGCAGCAGCCCTAGGGCTGACGGAGCGGCAGATGATTCGACTGAAGAAGAAATATTGTGTTGAGGGAGGAGCGCAGGGAATCATTCATAAAAATCGAGGAAGGAAACCGGTACATGCATTAAGCGATGAACTAAAGGAACAAGTTGTCACCTTATATCAGACGAAGTATCACGGTAGTAACAGTTGTCATTATGCGGAGTTGTTAGAGGAACATGAAGCGATACAAATTAGCCCCTCGAGTGTGCGTAGAATCCTGCTGGATCAAGGGATAAAACAAGTGAAACCAAGACGGCGCAGTAAAGCACATCCGCCTCGTCAACGTAAGGCTCAGGCCGGAATGCTATGGCAAATTGATGCGACACCTTATGCCTGGCTTGAAAACCGGGCCCCCGCCTTTGCACTACACGCAGCCATTGACGATGCGACAGGCATTGTCGTCGGTGCCGTATTCCGTAAGAACGAGTGTCGTGAAGGCTACTTCTTGGTGAAGCAGCAGGGCATTGAGCAATATGGTGTACCCCTTGGTTTATACAGTGATCGGCACACCATCTTCCGATCGCCGAATGAGAAGCTCACCGTGGAGCAGGAGCTTGCCGGAAAAACCAAACCTCTATCCAATTTCGGTAAAGCCATGGCTGACCTACATATTGAGCATATCAAGGCGATTACGCCTCAAGCCAAGGGACGTATAGAAAGGCTCTGGAAAACGTTCCAGGACCGTCTGGTGATTGAACTGCGGCTCTTGGGTGTGAAGTCGATGGATGAAGCAAATAAGGTGCTTCCTCTTCTGCTCGACAAGCACAATCGCAAGTTTGCCGTTCTGCCGAAGGAAGCTGACTCGGCTTATATACCACTTGACGCTGCCGTCCATCTTGGGCATATCTTCACGGTTCGTGAATATCGCCAAATGGGTACTGGCAACACGCTTTCATACAATGGAAAGATCTACACTCTCGCCAAACCGATTCCTCTCCGACTTGATGCCAAGTCTACAGTCGAAGTATGTGAGACTTTAAACGGTGAAATTCTGTTGTGGTACCAAGGGCAAGCCTTACCTTTAAAAAGGACGGAAAAACCTCAACGAGTGGCTGAAGAAACAAAAAAAGCGAGTTCTGCGCAGCCACGCAAACCCGCTGTAGATCATCCGTGGAGATCCACGGTAAACACCATGGCTAAGCTTAGCACAAAACGAAGCTCATTCCAAGATGCTATATACTCACAGCATAACAGCTATGCGGAGACCTCCTGGTAAAACAGGAGGCTCTAACAAATAAAGTGACATTTTCATAGCACAGTTAAGGTGACATTTTCACAGACGATTGACAGCAAAAAATTCCAGATGGGCCATCTTATTTTCGTAAAAATAGGAATGATCAGCTACCGGGTAACCTCGTCTCATCCCGATCATAGAGTCCTCTATTCTGAACAAAAGGGATAATGGTACAAAGAGGTAGCAAGAAGATCCTCTTCCTAGCTCCACCAATTCTGAGCAAAAGGGATAATCATGCAAAGAGGTGCAGCGAGAGGATCCCTTTCTCGATCCCCATTCTGATTGAAAGGGATAATGGTGCAAAGGGGAGGCTAGAAGAGCCCCTTCCTAAACCTCCCTATTTCTGAACGAAAGGGATAATCATCAAAAGAGGCGCGCGAAAGACCATACGGGGCAGGAGAGTACCACCAACCAGGGGGGATTGATCTTTTTTTGCATCTATATTCAAGACTTGGAGCAACGAGTATAATCTAGTATAAAAGCTTATTCATTATGTAAGAGAAGGAAGGTCGTCAATGCAAAAACGCGTTAGGTTAGCTCTATTATTGATCCCCATTCTTTTGGCGGTGGTTCCCTGTATTCTAGCGTTGGTCGTAAACGGCGGGGTTGAACCAACCTGGTACCTGATTACGGGCATATCTGTTGTGCTGGCGGTCTTGGCAGCTATCGTATTGATTCGAATGATTGCCGTCCCGCTGGAACGTTTGACGGAAACGGCCAAGCATATTAGTGAAGGGGATTTGACCCGGCGCTTGGACTATTTGAACCGGACAGATGAGATCGGCGCCATGGCAAACCAATATCAACGGATGGTAGACCATCTTCGGGGGATCATCACCAGCATTCGGGATACGACGAACCAGGTCGTTACCACGTCCGAACGGCTGTCAGCGGGTGCGAAGCAAACGGTGGACACGATCGGGCAAGTCAATGGTGCCCTCCAGGAGATTGCAGCTGGTAGCGAACGGCAGTTGTCGGAACTGGAAGGCGGAGCCCAAGGCATGGGAGAGATGTCCCGTCAGGCGAGTCAAATGTCGGAGCAAATCGTTAACCTTACCGAGACGATGGAGAAGACGACTGCAGCTGCAGAGGAAGGGAACTCATCCGTGCTGAGCGTAGTTGAGAAAATGGAACGAATTCAGCAAACCGTTGATGAGCTGGGAGAAGTCATCCAGACGTTAGGCGAGCATACGGCCAATATCGGTGGTATTATCGAAGTGATTACAGGTATTGCTCAGCAGACGAACTTGCTGGCGCTAAACGCATCGATCGAAGCGGCGCGAGCCGGTGAGGAAGGCCGGGGATTCGCCGTAGTTGCTTCGGAGGTGCGCAAGCTGGCGGAAGGGTCCGAGCAATCGGCCAAGCAAATTGCGGAGCTGATCGGCAGCGTGCAGGCGGAAGTCGAACGCGCGGTCGTCTCCATGGAGGAGGCCAAGCAGGGGGTTCACGAAGGGATTCTTGCCGTTGATACCTCCGGCCGCTCGTTCTCGCGGATTCGCAAAGCGGTTCGCAGCGCTGCGGACAAGATGGAAGGCCTCGTTGCGAGTGTCAAAGAGATGGCCACCGGCACGGAAGTGGCAAAATATACCATTCAAGGGAATCGTCAGATATCCGAGGAACTCGCCAGCAAAACCCAGACGATTTCCGCCGCTGCGGAGGAACAGCTTGCTTCCGTTGAGGAAATTGCCTCCTCTGCCGCCCAGCTGGCTCAAATTGCTGAACAATTAAAAGTAAAAGTGGACAAGTTCCAGATGGATCGGAAATCCTGATTCATCCACTGCATTGCTCTCCGGTTTACCGCCGGAGGGCTTTTTTTGTCTACATAGATTTTCCAAAATGGTACATTCTACATCATATCACCATGAATCGGCGGACCGGCAAGGAGTGTTCCCATGAAGACCAAGGAACGAAAACAAGAGAACAAAATCAGCCGAGATTTGGCGGAAAATATCAAGCAAGTGAAAAACGTATTCCAGGACTGTTCCGACGTCATCTACCGCGAGATTCAGCTCACCGAGGATATCCGCGGTTTGCTGGTATACATTGAAGGGATAGCTAAAGTTGAGGACGTTCAGCAGCATATGCTGCGTCCGTTGATCGAGGGATTGGCCAAGCACCCGCACGCAAACGGGGACATCTATCCGTTATCGTTCACGAGAATCTCGTTAAGCCAAACGCAGGCTGCTACCGACTGGCCGACGGTGATAAACGGAGTATTGACGGCAAACGTTGCTATTTTTGTTGAAGGCATGGACGAGGTGCTGCTGTTCAGCGTCAAGGGCGGTTCGCGCCGGAGCGTTCAGGAGCCGCAGACGGAAGCGGTGATCCGCGGTCCGCGTGAAGGCTTCACGGAGTCGCTAAGGATCAATACCGCCTTAATCCGGTTCAAAATCAAATCGGAAAAGCTGAAATTAATCGATATGGTGATCGGTTCGATGACAAAGACGGACGTCGCGATCGCCTATATCGAAGGTGTGGCCGAGGAATCGCTGATTGCTGATGTAAAGGACCGGCTCGAGAGCATCGATATCGATGGGATTCTGGAATCCGGATACATCGAGGAATGGATTGAGGATAATCCTTCCTCGCCGTTTCCGCAGATGCAATATTCCGAACGGCCAGACTCCGTTGCTGCGCAGCTGCTGGAGGGGAGGATCGCCATTTTTGTGGACGGCACGCCGTTTGTGCTGATTGCTCCTGTGACGTTATGGCAGCTTCTGCAGGCCAGCGAGGATTATTACGAACGCTTTTTCATCAGCAATATGATTCGCTGGATTCGCATCTTTTTCTTGTTTCTTGCCCTGTTTCTGCCCAGCTTGTATATCGCGGTCACGACCTTCCATCAGGATATGCTGCCTTCGACTTTAATCTTAAGCATCGCTGCTTCCCGGGAAGCGATTCCTTTCCCCGCGTTGGTGGAGGCCTTTATTATGGAAATCTCCTTTGAAGCGCTGCGGGAGGCCGGCATCCGTCTGCCCAAAACGGTTGGGCAAGCGGTCAGCATCCTGGGGGCGCTGGTGATTGGGCAAGCTGCAGTCCAGGCCGGCATCGTGTCCGCACCGATGGTTATCGTCGTCTCGCTGACCGGGATCGCTTCCTTCACGATTCCCCGTTTTAGTCTTGCGGTGACGGTTCGGATGCTGCGTTTTCCGATCATGATGCTGGCCAGCGCCTTCGGATTATTTGGCATCGTGATCGGTGCGATTTGGATCGTCGTCCATCTAACGCAGTTAAAGTCGTTTGGCGTGCCTTACATGAAGGGGGTAGCCCCGTATGAGGCAAGAGATATGAAGGATATTTTCAGCAGGGTGCCGATCTGGAAGATGAAGGAGCGGCCTTCGGACGCAACCCGAGGGAACGTTCGTCGAATCGGAAAATCCCGTCCATTGGGGGGTGATTCCAATGAAGGATGGTGAACGTTCGTGAAAGCAAGCTTTGCCCGGGTTCGGGCGATTAGCGTGTTCGTCCTGCTTCCCTGCCTGCTGACGGGCTGCTGGGATCGCGTCGAAGTGAACGATGTTGCCTTTGTTCTGGCGACTTCAACGGATTTGGATGAAGGCCAAATTCGTTCGACCGCGCAAATCGCCTTGCCCAGTTCGCTCGGGGGTGCTGGCACCCAAGGGGGCGGGGGCGGAACGACCGGCAGCAAAACCTACCTGATGGTTTCCCAAACGGCACCAACGCCATTCCAGGCGAATGAAAAGTTGCAAGACAGTTTATCGCGGGTGATCAACTTCTCTCACCGGAGGGTGACGATTATTGGAGAGGAGTTCGCCAAATCGGGAATTGCCGGGTCTATCGACGTCTTGGCTCGGTTTCCGCAAAATCGGCTAACGACCTACGTTGTGCTTAGCCGCGGGCCAGGATATAAATTGCTGGACGTTGAGGCCCCGATCGAGCAATCCCCTTCGGAAATGATCCGCGAGCTGGCCAAGTCGGCCATGCAGGACCCGATCTCTATCCAAAGCATGGCCAATGCGCTGCTAACCGAAGGAAGAGATTTCGCAATTCCGGTCATGGTGACGACGCCCAGTGTTCCCGAGAAGGTCGGGAATGGCCAAAGCCTGGTCAGGCTGGATGGATTAGGCGTATTTCACGACGACAGGCTGTCGGGTTATTTAACTGATAAGCAAGCGCCTATGGCGCTGATCGCGATGGGGCAGGCGCTGAATCCCAAATTCACGGTCGTGATGGGTGAACATCATCCGCAAGAATCGGCGACGATCGTATTAAATCAAATCCACAGGAAAATCCATCCTCATCTGGAGGATGGGAGCATCTCGTTCGACTTGGAGATCGAGGCGACCGGGTTGATCTTGGAAAATGTGACCCGGCAAAGTTTCGAACATACGATGATGTTATCGCTGGAGAAGCATGCCAATACGTTTCTGGATCAGGAGATCCAGTCGGTCATTAAAGAAACGTTTCAAAAGCATCGATCGGATATTTATGGATTTAGCACCGCCCTGAACAGCAAGTACCCTGCCGAATGGAACAAAATGAAACACCGCTGGCATGACCTGCTGCCGGAAGTCGAGGTCCGTGTCCGGACAAAGGTTCATCTGGAGAATAGCGGCGAATTAATCGACTCGCTGGGAATAAAGGAGGAGCTTATCAAGAATGACTAGTTCCTACATTGGATTGTTGTTGTTGATTGCTTTCAACTGCTGGCGGGACCGGGAGGCACTCCGGGAAGGAGGGGCGCTGAGCCGCTGGGCGTTTTATTCGGTGATGGCCGCTTCCTTCGGGATCCTGATCTATGTGACATGGTCCTCCCAAGTCTTCTATCCCACAGAGTGGCTGGGACGGGTGTTACAGCCGCTGGTACCGTTTGATCATCATCATTGATAACCCTACCGAACATGGAGGAGTGTGCCTGTCATGAAAATTACCAAACGGCAAATCACTCTGCTTGGGGTCCTGTACATCGGATCGATATCGTATCTGCATACGTACACTTTAGCGACTCAAGCGGCTCACCAGCACGCCGTCATCAGCTATATAATGAGCGGGCTGATTTGCCTTGTGTCGTTGTGGTTGGTCTCCACGACGCTGAAGCGATTCTCTGATCGCAATTTGTTGCAGGCGATGGCCGGCAGGTTTCCTGTTTTCGGCAGGGCCCTGCTGGTCATCTACCTCTTGTTTCTGCTGTTTATATGTGCAAGAGACATCCGAATTATCTCGGATTTCACCAATACCGTGCTGCTCAATCGGACGCCGGTCCCGATTCTCGGATTGATGGTGACCGCAACGGCGGTTTACATCTGTCAGGGAGGCATTCGGGCCTTTTTGGGACTCAGCGAAATTTACATACCGATTTTTATCGCCTCCATGTTTATTGGTGTTTTGGTATTGATGCGTGATCTAAACTTCACATACTTAGTACCTTATTTCTCACCGGATTGGTCTGGGATTATGGAGGGAACCTGGTATGTCTTCCCCTATCAGGCTGAAATTCTGGTGCTTCCGCTCGTGATTTCCGGTAAATACTACAAGGCAATTGCAGGCTACGTCAGCTTGGTCATAGGCACCGTCTTGATGGTGGTACTGTTGCTGATAACGCAGATGGTTTTGGGGATCCCTTTGGTCGAAAGATTGATTCACCCCAGTTACGAGATGATCCGTCAAATTCAGATCACCGATTTTATCGACCGCTTCGATTTGCTGCTTTTGGGTTTCTGGTATCCGACGGCCTTGAGTAAGATCGCATTCGATCTCTATGTGCTGTGTTGCACCTTGCAAATCGTCGTCCCCAAGCTGTCCGGCCGGCTGATGACAGCTCCCGCCGGCGCGCTGGCCTTTGCCTGCTCCGTCTGGTTCTTTAAAAATGGGCTGCAGCTCTTTCACTTTAACTTCGTGCTTCCGTTGATCGGCTTCATCTTTTACCTTGTCTTTCCGATCCTGTTCTTTGCGGTGCTGCGACCACGCCGAAATAAACCGGAACCGAAGGCAGGCTAACGGCCGATCGCCGAAATGGCAATTTACTTCGCTTTCTCCGTCGTATAAGCTGAAGGTAGTTAATAGGATAAACCTGGGAGGTATACGATGGCACGGAGACTGGAAGGGAAAAGAGTTGCGTTGACCGGGCCCCGTCGGGCAGAGGAACTAGGCAAGCTGGTTGAGAATATGGGAGGTATCCCGTTGTACCGTCCGGCACAGGGAACCGTGTTGCTCGACGATCAGGCGTTGCGAAGCGGTATTGTCGATTGGGTGGAGCATCCGCCGGATTGGTCGATTTTTACGACGGGGATGGGGTTGGATGCGCTGTTCGATATGGCCCAGGATATGGGCGTCGCCGATCAATTGTTGGAGCGCCTTCGAGAGGAGAACATTGCCGCTCGGGGCTACAAGACGGTTAACGCTCTGAAAAAACGGGGGCTAACCCCGATCGTCCGCGACGATGACGGCAGTACGGAAGGCCTCATTCGCGGGTTAGCGCAACATGAATTGCGCGGAGCGAGCGTGTTGTTGCAGCTGCACGGCGATCCGGCGCCCCGCCTGGTCGCTTGGTTAGAGGAGCAAGGGGCAAGCTGCCGCCAGTTGTTGCCCTACAAGCATATTGCGCCTCCCGAAGCGGAGTTAGAGAAGTTGTTGAGCGATATTTTGGCCGGGGAAATTGATGCTGTGACGTTTACAAGCGGACCGCAGGTGCGCTTTCTGATGGAGCACGCGGAGCGTCAGGGGCAACTTGACGCTTTGCTGGAGGTGCTGAAAGGCCCGGTATTAGCGGTGGCTGTGGGCAAAGTGACGGCAGCCGGTCTATACGAAGCCGGGGTGCCCCGGGTGCTGGCTCCCAAGGAAGAACGGATGGGCAGCATGATGGTTGAGTTGGCCCGTTATTATGCGGGTGAAGCCGAACCGCTCTTTGCAGCCCCAAGCGGCGGAGATGAACAACGAGCCTAAATTGGGTAATGATAGGTATAGGTACTACAAACCTCAAATGAAAGGATGATGGGCAATGAGCGATTTACTGAAAAAAGCGATTTCGCTGGGTTGGGGTTTGACGATCATGAGCAAGGAGAAGATCGAAAGCATCGTCGATGATTTGGTAAAACGCGGAGAGCTGGCCCCTTCCGAATCAAAACAGCTGGTGGAGAAGCTGATTGAACGCGGCAGCGAAGAGCAAAGCAAGTTCAAAGAGCTGGTGAATGAGCAGGTTCGGTCCGCGTTGCAGAACATGGGCTTGGCCACGGCAAAAGAGGTAGAGGAGTTGACACGGCGGGTAGCGGAGCTGGAAATTCAGCTCGCCGAGCTGCAGCAGCCTTAAAGCAATGAGCAGCTTCGTTCGACATACCGGCCGTTATCGTGAAATCGCCATGGCGCTTGGGCGCCATGGCTTTGGCTATTTGGCCGAGGAGATCGGCTTGGCCCGGCTGATCCGGTTGCCTTCGCGGCCGCAGCACACCGGCGAGCGCGGTTCGCGGACCTTGGCCGAGCGAATTCGGCTGGTGCTGGAGGAGCTGGGCCCGACTTTCGTGAAGGTCGGCCAATTGGCCAGCACGCGCTCGGATTTGCTGCCGGAGGCGATCATCCAAGAGCTCGTCAAGCTGCAGGACCAGGTGCCGCCGTTTCCGGCGGAGGAGGCTCGCGCCATTTTGGAAGCGGAGCTGGAACAGCCGCTGGCAGGGCTGTTCCAGAGCTTCGACGAGACGCCGCTCGCGGCAGCTTCGATTGGCCAGGTGCATCGGGCCCGCCTCATAACAGGAGAGCCGGTCGCAATCAAAATCCAGCGGCCCGGCATCGCCCCGGTGATCGAGATGGATCTCGACATCCTGCAGCATCTGACGACGCTGGCGAACAAACGCTGGTCCTGGGTATCCCGGTATCAAATTCCCCAAATGGTCGAAGAGTTCGCCCGCTCGATCCGCGCGGAGCTGGATTACGGCTTCGAGGGCCGGAACATGGAGCGGATTCGCCGGCAATTCAAGGCGGATGAAGGAATATATATCCCGGCGGTCCATTGGCCACTCACGACCTCCCGCGTGTTAACGATGGAATTCGTGGAGGGGCAGCATCTCAACCGTCTGCTGGGGATTGATGCGCTGGGGTACGACCGTAAGGATCTGGCGGAGCGGCTGGTGAATGCGCTGCTTAGGCAAATCTTTGAGGGGGGCTTTTTCCATGCGGACCCCCATCCCGGCAACCTGCTGGTGACCAGCAAAGGGGAGCTCGCCTTCATCGACTTCGGTATGGTGGGGCGGCTTAGCGAGGAGATGAAGGATCATCTGTCCTCGCTGGTGATCGCCTTGATGCGGCGCAGCACGGAGGGGATGGTGCGGGCGATTCTGCGCATGGGCCTTGTCGGAGACGATGCCGATACGGCCGGACTGCGCATGGACCTGGATCGGCTTCGTGAGCGCTACTATGATATCCCGTTCGCAGAGATCCAGATCGGTCAGGCGTTACAGGATCTGTTTGCAACGGCCCAGAAGCATCACGTCGTGCTGCCCGCTGACCTCTTGCTGCTGGGCAAAGCGCTGCTCACCGTCGAAGGGGTGGCGTTGGCGCTCGACCCGGACCTTCGCATTCTGGATTTAGCGGAGCCTTTCGGGCGCAAGCTGATGCGTGAGAAATATGCCGCGCGCCGGCTTGGCAAGAAGCTGTTTGACGAAGCTTACGAGCTGGCGGATTCGCTTGTGGATCTTCCGCAGCAGATCCGCAATCTGTCGAGCGCACTAGCTCGCGGCAAGCTGAAGATGGATATAAACGTACCGGAGATGGAGCAGCTGCTCCGTAAGCTGGACCAGATCAGCAATCGCTTGTCGTTTAGCATCGTATTGCTGGCCTTCAGCATCATTATGGTTGGCCTCATCATCGGCTCTTCCCTTTCGCGGATGCCGACTTTGCTTTGGAACATTCCGGCAATCGAAATCGGCTTTGTGGTCGCGACGCTGATGTTCTTGTGGCTGCTTTACTCGATCTTCCGGTCGGGAAGGTTCTAAGGATGTGTTACAATAGGGAAGCTGAAGAAGATGAGGTGAAACCTGTTGACAACTTTTGAGAGTTTAAATGTATCGCCCCTCCTGGTTCGCAAGCTGCAGGGACAAGGCATCGTGAACCCGACGCCGGTGCAGGCGGCAGCGATCCCTGTGCTGCAGTCGGGCGAGGACGCGATCGTGCAGGCGCAGACCGGCACGGGCAAGACGCTGGCGTTTCTGCTGCCTATTTTGGAGAAGATCCGCCCGGAGCGCCCTGAGGCGCAGGCGCTGATCATTACCCCAACGCGGGAGCTGGCGATTCAAATTACTGCGGAGGCCCGCAAGCTGGCGGAGGCGATGGAAGGCCTCTCCGTCCTGGCTGCCTACGGCGGTCAGGACGTGGAGCGGCAGCTGCGCAAGCTGAAAAATGGTGCACAGCTGGTCATCGGCACGCCGGGCCGGCTGCTGGATCATTTGCGGCGGGGCTCGCTGACGCTGGGCGCCGTTCGCTACTTGGTGCTCGATGAAGCGGACCAGATGCTGCATATGGGCTTTTTGGCTGAGGTGGAGGAGATTCTGTCGCTCGTTCCGCGCAGCCGCCAAACGATGTTGTTCTCGGCAACGATGCCGGGCAATGTGAAGCGCTTGGCAAAAACGTATATGGACAAGCCGCGCGACATCCAGATCGCCGAAACCTCGCGCGTGACGCTGGACAGCATCCGGCAGATCCTGGTGGAATGCACGGACCGCACCAAGCAGAGCGCGCTGATCGAGTCGATCCGCAGCCAGCGTCCCTATCTGGCCGTGATCTTCTGCCGCACGAAGCGCCGGGCCAGCACGCTGAATGAAGCGCTGCAGGCCGCGGGCTTCCAGTCGGACGAACTGCACGGCGACTTATCGCAGGCGAAGCGCGAGCAGGTGATGCGCGCGTTCCGCAGCGCGAAGCTGGAGCTGCTGGTCGCGACGGACGTCGCGGCGCGCGGGATCGACGTGGAAGGGGTCACCCACGTCTTCAACTACGACATTCCGCACGATGTGGACAGCTACATCCACCGCATCGGGCGGACGGGCCGCGCCGGGGAGAAGGGCGTGGCCGTGACGTTCGCCGCGCCGAAGGATATGGAGGCGCTGCGCCTGATCGAGCGGGGCATCGGCCGCAAGCTGGAGCGGCAGCGATATGAGAAGAGCGGC
>NZ_GG695971.1:411108-435751 GCF_000159955.1 Paenibacillus sp. oral taxon 786 str. D14
GGGCGAGGGCGCCGGGGGCGGTAGCCGGCGCCCTCGAATTTCCATGTAACTTCTTACGCACTCCATCCGTTAACGTTAAAAGGATAGTAGAATACACAACAGGTGCCTGAGAAACGTCAATCCAGGCACCGCCACAGGGAGGAACCAGGATGAACAGCAAGAAAGGCGTGGTGACTGCGGCGATGGCGCTGTTGTTAACAGCGGTATTAATCGCAGGCTGCGGCAAACAAGCGGCCGACGCTCCGCAGACACCGGCACAGAACAGCACGAACACGGCCGCCGGCGCAAATAACGGTGCGGGGGACAATGCCGCCAACGACACCGACACCATGGACGACCAAGCTACGGAAGGCAATAACGCAGCAAACGGCGGCATTACCGGGAACGGGGATTCCAGCGATTCGGCACAGGCCCCTGACGGTTCCAGCGACAGCAGCGGAGGGGACCGCGCAGCGATGGGGGATCCGTACAGCGTGGCGGTGCTGATCAACAAGCAATTTGCTTTACCGGAGGATTACGAGCCGAAGGATCTGGTCTATCCCGACGTCCGGTTTACATTCAAAGAAAAAATCGAAAAACGCATGATGCGCAAAGAGGCGGCAAAGGCGCTCGAGGAGCTGTTCGCTGGAGCCGAGAAAGACGGTATCTATCTGGCCGGCGTGTCGGCGTACCGTTCACATAAGACCCAAACGGCGCTGTTTAACCGTTACGTGGAGAAGGACGGCGAGGAAGTCGCGAAGACGTACAGCGCGGTTCCGGGCCACAGCGAGCATGAGACGGGTCTGGCGATCGACGTATCAGGCAGCGATGGCAAATGCGCAGCGGAAAGCTGCTTCGGTGACACGAAGGAAGCGGCCTGGCTGGCGGATCATGCCACCGAATACGGCTTTATCATTCGTTATCCGAAAGGGAAGGAAGACATTACCGGCTACAAATATGAGCCATGGCACCTGCGTTATGTAGGGAAAGAAATCGCGGCCGACATCGGCAAACGCGGCATTACGTTGGAAGAATACTATGATGCCGTCCCGGTTTCGGGCCAGTGATTTCATGGGATTTTTCGAGATCATGAGCTCATCCAGGAAAGACGCCTGCGGGCGTCTTTTTTAGATTTTCCATCCAGCGAAGGAACCTAATAAAATTAACAGTTGACACCTGATAATGATTATCAGTATCTTTAAGAAGATGAAGTTTTTATGAATCTAAGATGAAGTCGTGATATAGACTCTTTTTACAATGATACATTGGTGGGTTTATTCAGTTGGACACGGAAAGGATGAGTGCCATGGTTTCCTTAAAAACTTCGCATCTAGACATTGCCTATGAGGATCGTCTGATTGTCGAAGACTTAAACATTTCGATTCCCGAGGGGAAAATCACGGCGTTGGTTGGCGCGAACGGTTCCGGTAAATCAACGGTCCTGAAAACGATGGCTCGGATCCTTCAGCCGAAGTCCGGCAGCGTGCTGCTGAACGGCAAATCGATCCATAAGCAGTCGACGCGGGAAGTAGCCAAGCAGCTGGCGATTCTTCCGCAAAACCCAACCGCCCCGGAAGGATTAACGGTCTATGAGCTTGTATCGTACGGGCGTTTTCCGCATCAGAAGGGGTTTGGAGGTTTGAAGGCCGAGGACCGGAAAATTGTGGAGTGGGCGATCGAAGCCACCCGCATGACCGAGTTCAGTGACCGGGCCTTAGAGCATCTGTCCGGCGGTCAACGGCAGCGGGCCTGGATCGCCATGGCGCTGGCGCAGGAGACGGATATCCTGTTCCTCGACGAACCTACGACGTTCCTGGATATGGCCCATCAGTTGGAAGTGCTTCAACTGCTTGAAGAGCTGAATGCCACATCCAACCGGACGATTGTAATGGTTGTCCATGATTTGAATCATGCCGCTCGTTACGCGCATTACATGATTGCGATCAAGCAAGGCCAGGCCGTCGCTTCCGGTACACCGGAAGAGGTTGTGACCTCCAAAGTGCTGCGCGACGTGTTTGGCATCGAGGCGGATATCGTGACCGATCCGCGGAGTGGCGTACCGCTGTGCCTCCCTTATGAGCTGTACCGGGCTGCAGCCGAAGGCAAAGTACGCAAGGGCAAAAATGATGGACCGGAAGAGGTTTCGCCCAAAGTCGTCTCGTTCCTGTAGTGGGGGAACCAAAGATGAACATCAATTATCAGCTGCTGGAGCAGCAATTGGCGATTGTAACAGAGCAGCGGACGGATGCCTTTTTCACGATGCCCGCTGAGATGCTGTTGGATCGCGGGCAGCTGGTGGCTTTTTTGGAAATCTACCAGGAGAAAATTAAGGGGCTTGATCTTCAAGTATCCGCAACCTATTTCGCTACGAGCTGGCGGGTGGTGTGTGCAGCGCTGCACTACATGGGGTCGGTGGCCTCGGGCAAGCTGCATTTTTCGCTCGAAAATCTCACCCTGCAACTCGTGATGGTCAACGGATTCCCTTGGGTTTATTTTGTGCTGAACGATAAGGCTGAACAGCCTTGGCCGACCGGTGACCGTCTGTCCTGGCAGACCCGCGAGCTGACCCGTTTTTATGGCGAAGTGCTGCGACCAGTCATGGAAAATATTGCTGCAGTCTCGAAGCTGCCGGTTGCGCAGCTGTGGGGGCAGCTGCCGTTAGGCGTGCAATATTACGTCCATGCCATCGCCGGCCGTCTGGAGGAGGAAACCTTGCGTTCTCGGCTTCTGGAGGAGTACGAGTTCGTGAAGGAGCTGCCAGCCGAGGTATTTGGCCTAAAGCGCAATCCGTATCGGATCAAGGAAGTGTTGCTGGATGATCCTTATCGGCCAGGCGAGAAATCGCCGATGAAACCAACTTGTTGCTTAGCCTATCGGACGGACACCGGCCATGGCTACTGTTACGGATGTCCCAAGCTCACCAAGCCGGAGCGGGAGGCCAAATACGCCGAGATCCGTCAGCAGCTTGCTGCGGCTCAAGCGCAATAAAGAGACGGCTATCGCAGGGGTAAGGATGCGCGCGGTTGTTGGTTTCTACATACGCAATATGAATAACGAGCACTTGGCGATCCTGAAGAGGCTTCAGGAGTTGTCTAAGTGCTTTTCTTTTTTCCGATCCCTCAACCTTCCAGCTTAATATCCCAAATCGAAGGGAAGTCTGATAAGGGTTCCCCAATTCTGAACCAAAGGGATAGTCGTGCAAAGAGGCGCGCGAGAAGAAGCCATAGGGGCCTTTCGGATATTTTAAATTGAGAAATTTTACTTTCTTTTCCCTCTTGCAATGTGAAAAAAGTCACACTATAATAAGAACCATGAAGTGAAATATTTCACAACAACTCGAGTTTTATAAGTGACGATTTTCACAAGTTGAGAAATTAGCTATACACAATCAAACAGGTATTGATTATGGAGGAGGAAGAAATCATGAAAGTAGCAGTTATCGGATGTACCCATGCAGGCACGGCGGCGATCGTTAATACGGCCAAACTTTACCCGGATGCGGAAATTACCGTATATGAACGGAACGACAATATCTCGTTCTTGTCGTGCGGCATCGCTCTTTATGTCGGAGGGATGGTTAAGGATCCTCAGGGGCTGTTCTATTCCTCGCCGCAGCAATTGGCTGAGCTGGGTGTAAATACAAAGATGCGGCACGAAGTCGTATCGGTAGATACGGATGCGAAAGTCCTTCAAGCCCGGAACCTGGAGACGGGCGAAGTGTTTGAAGATCGCTTCGACAAGCTGATTGTCACGACGGGGTCGTGGCCGATCGTACCGAAATTTGAGGGCAGTGATCTGGAGAATATTTTGCTTTCGAAGAACTATAACCACTCCAACACCATCATCGAAAAAGCGCAGCAAGCCAAACATATCGTTGTTGTCGGCGCAGGCTACATCGGCGTGGAGCTGGTTGAAGCGTTCCAGCTTAATGGGAAGCAAGTTACGTTGATCGATGCGGAGGACCGTATTTTGAGCAAATACCTCGATCCGGAGTACACGGACAAGATCGAACAATCGCTCCGCGAACACGGCATCGAGCTGGCTTTAGGCCAAAAGGTCACGCGCTTTGAAGGCGAGAACGGCAAAGTAACGAAAGTCATCACCGATAAAGGCACATACGCTGCAGACCTGGTGATCATGTGCATCGGGTTCCGTCCTAACACGGAGCTGTTAAAAGGTCAGGTCGACATGCTGGACAACGGCGCGATCATTGTGGACGAATATATGCGCACCTCGAAGCCGGATGTGTATGCGGCAGGCGACAGCTGCGCCGTCTTCTATAACCCGACAGGCAAGCATGCCTATATCCCGCTGGCAACCAACGCCGTTCGCATGGGGACGTTGGTAGCGCGAAATTTGGTTGCGCCAACCGTGAAGTATATGGGTACCCAAGGCACTTCGGGGATTAAAATTTACGAGGATAACATCGCCGGGACCGGTTTAACTTTAGCAGCGGCCAAGGACGCCGGTTTGGATGCAGAGGCGGTACTCATCACCGACAACTACCGACCGGAATTTATGCCAACCCATGAGCCGGTCATGCTGAAGGTGGTCTATGAGAAAAATACTCGCCGGATCCTGGGTGCACAAATCATGTCGAAGGTGGATCTGACTCAGTCGATCAACACGATTTCGGTATGCATCCAAAACGGAATGAAAATGGAAGAGCTCGCTTTCGTTGATTTCTTCTTCCAACCTCATTACAACAAGCCGTGGAATTTCTTGAACAGCGCAGGCTTAGAGGTGCTGCCGGAAGTTCCGAAGCGGGAAACTGTTCACGCCTAAGAAAAAAATATCAGCGAGTTCATTCGTGCGGGAGAATTCAAAGCGCTGGAGCCGAAGGAAGCCGCAAGAGCCATCTTTCTGGCGTTCCTGCACTTTCATCATCCTGCGCACTTCCGCCAATGGACGAATGAACGGATTGATGCAGATTTCGATGCCGTATGGCAGTTAATATTGGACGGGATCGCCGCACCATCCAAGTAAATGCACGGTTAACGTGATCTATGTTATTTTTTCGAGGTAGACTCGCACGCTACAATAAACACGTCTTAATAACGACGAATGACCTGTGAAGTGTCGTTTAGAAGTGACATATAAAGGAGACAGGATCATGGCTTATTCAAAACCTGCGCAAATTGCCGAAGTATCCGTGGAATATGGCGTCAAAAAAGCACATTATCCGCTGCTTACCGTATTGATTCTTGGTTTTTTGGGCGGGGCGTTTATCGCGCTTGGCTTCCTTCTTGATATTCGCGTGATCAGCAGCGCTCCGGCGGAATGGGGCAGTATCGCCAATTTCATTGGGGCTGCGGTTTTCCCGATCGGGCTGATCCTCGTGCTGCTGGCGGGCGGTGAGCTGTTGACCGGCAATATGATGGCTGTGCCGTTAGCACGGATGGCGGGGCGGATTTCCACTGGTGACGTGTGCAAAAATCTCGTCCTCATCACTTTGAGCAATTTCGTTGGCGCTTTGTTCGTTGCTTATTTTTTCGGGCATGTGGTTGGCTTAACAGCCAGCGGACCTTATCTTGAGAAGCTGGTCGATATGGCCGGTCATAAGCTGGACGACAGCTTCCTGCAAGCGTTTGTGTCCGGGATCGGCTGCAACTGGCTGGTTGCTTTGGCGGTTTGGCTGTCTTATGGTGCAGACAATATGAGCGGTAAAATCTTGGGCATCTGGTTCCCAACGATGGCCTTTGTCGCGATCGGCTTCCAGCACGTTGTTGCGAATATGTTCCTGATTCCCGCAGCGATCTTTGAAGGGTATTACTCCTGGGGCGAATACTTGGGTAACTTTGTGCCGGTATGGCTGGGGAATTTGACCGGCGGGGCCATCTTCGTGGCTTCGGCGTATTGGACTGCTTTTCTGAAGGATAAAGGGTCCAAAGACGCACAGGTTACTGAGTTGGCTACGTCATCTGTAGCGGCGAGAGAACACGGATAAACCGGTTTGGTTGGGCTGGGCTGGGTTTGCTGTCTGCCGGAGCGCTTTTTACACCATTATCCCGATGAATCAGAAAGAATTTGTAAGGATAAAAGTGAGCCTCGACTAGCAGCAAACCAGCTAACCAGCAAACCAGCCGATCAGCTATGGGCTAGAAAGTTACCCTCATCATCCTTCATATCTTTATTAACCTCATTAACTCTCATCAACCGCCCTTCCTTCGAATCTCTACCTCCCGAAAAGATACCTGAAGAAAGCGGATACCTGATCAAAATGGATACCGACCTAAGATGGATATCTAATCAAATACGGATATCTGAACGAAAGGGATACTTGTAAAGATGGATTATTAATCAAAGTTATACACCTGAACGAAGGGGATAATCGTGTAAAGAGGTGTGCGGAACACCCCCACACTCCGGCATCGGCCCCCGGCCCTGCCAACCTGCCATCCGGCCATCCGTCATCTTGACCGTCCTACCACCTCGCCATTTCGCATCCCACCATCCCGCCATAAGGAAATTCCCGCCTTGGGGTTTACGCCGGGGACGTTTATTCTTACAATAGGCTACAGACAGGAGGGGTGGAACATGATCCATGAACCTAACGGGGTGTTTCCTGCGGTTTGTCCGCTGGATTGTCCCGATACGTGCAGCTTGCTGCTTCATAAAGAGAATGGAAAAATCGTCAAGGTGACCGGCAACCCCGATCACCCGATTACGCAAGGCGCGATCTGCAACAAGGTCCGCAATATGGCGGAGCGGGTCTACCATCCCGAACGGGTGCTGTATCCCCTGAAACGCGTTGGACGCAAGGGGGAAGGGAAGTTTGAACGCATCACCTGGGATGAAGCGATCCAAGAGATCGCGGATCGTTATAAGGGATTGATCCGGGAGTATGGGTCGGAGTCGATCCTGCCGTACAGTTTTTACGGCAATATGGGGATCTTGAGCGTCGATGGGATGGACCGGCGGTTCTTCAACCGTTTGGGCGCGACGCAGCTGCAACAAGGCATATGCAATTCCGCGGGCACTGCGGGATGGAGATATACGATGGGATTCGGCGGCGGGACGAGCCCGGAAGAGACGGTCAAGGCCAAGCTGATCATCGTGTGGGGCGGCAACCTCGTTAGCACCAACATGCACCAGATTGCCCTGATCGAAAAAGCCCGCAAACAGGGAGCACAGCTCGTCGTCATCGACGTGCACCGCAACCGGACAGGACAGCGGGCCGACTGGTTTATCCCGCTTTATCCGGGCACGGACGCAGCGTTGGCGCTTGGGATGATGCACGTGCTGTTCGAACGTGGCCTGGTGAACGAAGCGTTCTTGGAACGCTATACGGTTGGCCATGCCGAGCTGCGTGAGCACGTGAAGCAGTACACGCCGGAGCGTGTGGCGGCGATCACCGGCGTACCGGCCGAGTCGATCATTAAGCTGGCCGTTCTGTACGGCGAAACTTCGCCCGCCTACATTCATATTGGCAACGGCCTGCAGCATCACGACAATGGCGGGATGACGGTCCGCACGATCAGCTGCCTGCCGGCGTTAACCGGCCAATGGCTAGTGCCGGGCGGCGGCGCCTTCAAGTCCAACGGCGCTTACGGCAAAATGAACGCGACGGCGCTTGAGCGTCCTGATCTGCGGCCCAACCCGGGTGCGCGTACGGTCAGCATGAACCAGCTGGGCGACGTCTTGTTGACCCTGGATCCGCCGATCCGCGCTTTGTACGTTTATTGCTCCAATCCGGCGGTTGTTGCCCCGGATACAGGGAAGGTGGAGCAAGGTCTTCTCCGAGAAGACCTGTTCACCGTGGTGCATGATCTCTTTTTGACAGATACGACAAAATATGCCGATATTGTGCTGCCGGCGACGTCTTCTTTTGAGAATACAGACTTGTACGGTTCGTATTGGCATCATTACATTCAGCTTCAAGAGCCGGTGATTGCTCCTCAGGGCGAAAGCAAAAGCAACGTCGAAACGTTTAAGCTGCTGGCGGCTGCGATGGGGTTTGACGACGATGCGTTCCGCGATACGGAAGAGGATATGATCCGGCAGGCTTTGGATTTCAAGCATAACCCGTATCTGGAAGGCGTGACGCTGGAGAAGCTGAAGGAGCAACGGTTCGTGAAGCTGAACATGGAACCGCAGCGAACCTGGCTCGACCATTTGCCGACTCCGTCGCGGAAGATCGAGCTGTACTCCGCCACAATGGAGCGGGCAGGCTTGCCGCCGTTGCCAACGTATGTGCCGTTGGTGGAAGGCTATGATGGAGAGCGCCGTCCCGGCAAGGACACGCCGTATCCACTGATGTTCATCTCTCCGCCAAACCATAACTTCCTCAACTCGACGTTTGGGAATGTCGAGAAGCTGAAGGCGCTGGAGAAAGGCCCGGTGCTGCAAATTCATCCGGAGGATGCCGCTGCACGCGGGATTGCCGATGGAGACGAAGTTACGGTGTGGAATGATCGCGGCAGTTATGACGTTACGGCGTCCGTCACCGACAAGATGCTGCCAGGCACAGTCGTCAGCCAAGGGCTGTGGTGGCAGCAGGAGGACGGGAAGCGCACGCGCGCCAACGCCTTAACTCCGGACCGGATAGCCGATATGGGCGGAGGAGCAGTGTTCTTCTCCACCGTGGTGGATGTCAAGCGCCGCTAGAAATGTACTTGCTTGAGTCACGCTTTTAGGCGATACTAATATAATCTGGGCGTAATACAAGCAAGATTTGCCGAACCATCTGAATCAAGAGTGGGGGCCCTGGTGGCCCTCCTTTTTTTGTATATACACAATTGTTGCAGCGAAGGGGGAATCACGATGAGATGGCTGCAGGCTTATCCGCGGGAAGTCAAGGTATTTTTGATCGCAAGCTTGATCAGTTCGGCGGGGGGTTCATTGATGTGGCCTTTGGTCACGATGTTTGTGTTTAAGGTACTGGGGCGGACTGTGACGGATGCCGGCCTGGTCATTCTCGTCATGTCTGTCGGAGGGATTGCCGGTCAGCTGCTGGGCGGAGCGCTGTACCATCGCCTAGGCGTCAAGCGCCTGATCGTGGGCGGTCTTGCTTTGACCTCCCTCTTCCTGATTCTGCTGCCCTACGGAAGCGGGAACTGGCATCTGTTTATGCTGCTGATGCTGCTGGTTGGTTTCTTTAATGCCACGACGATGCCGGCCATTCAAGCGTTTATCGGTTTTCGGTTTGCCGAGCAACGCGGGGAGCTGTTTAATGTCATTTATGTAGCGAACAATATTGGTGTGGCGTTGGGGACGGCGATCAGCGGGTTTTTGGCGCAGATCTCGTATGATCTCAGTTTTATTTTGAATGGACTCACTTCGGCGGGGTTTGCCTTATTTTTTTGGTTTTATTTGAACAAAGTTCAAAAAACGCAAGGCGAGCTGCAAGTACAGAAGCGCAAAAAAACGGTGGAAGGCCAAAGCGTCTGGACGCTGCTTCGCTGGTATCCCGTTTACCTGTTTATGGGCGTGGGATCGTTTTTTCTCTGGCTCGGGAACTGTATTTGGAACAACGGCGTATCGCCGTATATCATCTCCCAAGGCATGCCGGAGTGGAATTATAGTATTCTCTGGACGCTGAACGGGTTATTGATTTTTGTGGGACAACCTTTTACTTTATGGATAAAGCGGACCTTTGCCGGCTCCCCGCAGGCCCAAATGACGGCAAGTGCCATCTTCTACATGTTGGGTTACGCTACAATCTTGAGCTTCCATACGTACCCGAGTATGGTCGGGGCCATGGTGCTCACCACCTTCGGCGAAATGCTGATCTCTCCGGCGATTCCGTCGTTTATCTCTGACCGGACAGGGAAGGCGGCGCCGTTTTACCTCGGTTTGGTTGGCGGGATGGGAGCGGCTGGCCGCGTTGCGGGACCTTATGCGATGGGCATGCTGTTTGACTGGAACGGACTTACGCCGGTCGCTTGGCTGGCAGTGGGCATTGCGGCGCTATCGGTGGTATCCTTCTTGGTGCATGCCGCTGTGAACCGGGAGAGTGGCCCGCAGCTGTCGGGTTTGGCTGAGTGAGTAGTAGAAAGGATGAAGTTCATGAATCACCGTGAAATCTGGACGCGTTTATCGGAAATGCGTGATGCGGCCGCTTTAATAGAAATTGACAAGATCACCTGGGATTATAACAACACGCCAGCGGAAAAAATGGAATGGGAGTCGAGGGAGCAGTATTTGCAGAGCTGCCCGCCGGGAAGCCAGATCGTGGCTGGGATTGGCGAGGAGATCTGCGGCTATATCGGTTTTAAGCCGCCGACCCCGCTGCCCAGCAACCAACATGTGCTTGAGATCAACATCGCGATTCACCCGAAGTACCAACGGCAGGGCATAGGGCGGGTGCTGATGGATGCCTTAGTGAAGTTGGCGGCCGAGCGGGGCGTGCGTAAGTTGTCGCTGCGCGTGCTCGCCAGCAATCCAGGGGCCATCGCTTTTTACAAAAGCTGCGGGTTTGTGGAACAGGGCCGGCTTGTTGAAGAATTTTTGATTAACGGAACGTATGTTGACGATATATTAATGTGGAGAAAGGTTTAGCCGATGAAGTCCCGATTCAAGCGCGGCGCGTGAAGCGTCCGTTAGTACTTAAGGCATTGAACTATTCGGAAGATATCGGTATATTTAGAAGAAGAAAATTCGGGGAAGAACTCGAATGGAAAGGTTGATACCCGTGGAAAACAACTTCACCCCTCCCAATTTTATTAAAAACATCATTTCGGAAGATTTGAAATCCGGCAAGGTGAAAACCGTAGTTACGCGGTTCCCGCCGGAACCAAACGGTTACCTACATATCGGACACGCCAAAGCGATCTGGATCAACTTCGCTTTGGCGGACGAGTTCGGCGGACGGACACACCTGCGGTTTGACGACACCAACCCGGTTAAAGAAGATGTAGAGTACGTCAACTCGATTAAGGAAGACGTGAAATGGCTGGGCTTCGAGTGGGAAGAGCTGCATTTTGCGTCGGATTATTTTGAAGAGATGTATAATCGTGCCGTGCTGCTGATCAAGAAAGGCAAAGCTTACGTTGATGATCTCAGTGCGGACCAAATTCGCGAGATGCGCGGAACGCTCACCGAGCCGGGGAAAAACAGCCCATATCGCGACCGATCGGTTGAGGAAAACCTTGACCTGTTCGAACGGATGCGGAACGGTGAGTTTAAGGATGGGGAAAAGGTGCTGCGTGCGAAAATCGATATGGCGTCGCCGAACATCAACCTGCGTGACCCTGTCATTTACCGGATCGTGCATGCAACCCATCATAACACCGGCGACAAATGGTGTATTTATCCGATGTACACGTTTGCTCATCCGTTGGAGGATGCGATCGAGGGCATAACCCATTCCTTATGCTCGACCGAGTTTGAGGATCAACGCCCGTTCTATGATTGGACGATCGCCGAAACGGAAATGCCGCACGTGTCTCGTCAATACGAATTTGGCCGGTTGAATTTGACGCAAACGGTGACCAGCAAGCGGAAGCTGAAAAAGCTGGTGGATGAAGGCATCGTTGACGGTTGGGACGATCCGCGGATGCCGACGATTTCCGGTCTGCGCCGCCGCGGCTATACACCGGAAGCGATCAAAGCGTTCGTCTACGAAACCGGGATTTCCAAAAATTTCGGGAACGTGGATCCGAAAATGCTGGAGCATTTTATCCGCGAGGATTTGAAATTGAAAGCTCCGCGGACGATGGCGGTGCTGGACCCGCTGAAGGTTGTGATCACCAACTATCCAGAAGGACAAATCGAATGGCTGGATGCGGAGAACAATCCTGAAAATCCGGACATGGGCAGCCGTAAAATTCCGTTCTCGCGGGAGATATACATCGAACGGGACGACTTCATGGAGAATCCGCCGAGCAAATATTTCCGTTTGTTCCCGGGCAACGAAGTCCGTCTGAAAAATGCTTACTTCGTGAAATGCAACGATGTGATCAAGGATGCGGACGGCAATGTGGTGGAGATCCACTGCACGTATGATCCGGAAACGAAGAGCGGCACCGGCTTCACCGGCCGTAAAGTGAAAGGCACCATCCACTGGGTGGAGGCTACTCAAGCGGTACCTGCCGAATTCCGGTTGTACGAACCGCTGATCCTGGAAGAGGAAGCGGAGAAGACGGCAGACGTGGCGTTGGAGGAAACGGTGGAGGGCCTGGTTGATGAGGAGCTGCGCGATGCTGCGGAACCGGCCGCTGAAGCTGCCGAGGAGAAATCGTTCCTCGATCTCATCAACCCGAACTCGCTGACGATTGCTCACGGATTCATAGAGCCTAACATGAAGGATGCCAAGCCGCAGGATAAATTCCAATTCTTCCGGCACGGGTATTTTAACGTGGATACGAAATATTCGAAGCCGGGTCAACCGGTGTTTAACCGTATCGTGTCGCTGAAAAGCTCGTTCCAATTGCCGAAGGCCTAAGCCATTAACGGCGGCAGAACCCTGCGTACAAAAAGGAGCCTTGCAGATCTCTGCTGGCTCCTTTTTTCTGTTTCACACCGAGCTTCGCTCGATAAACTGAAAGCTAAGCTCCTCCGAGACGGGTTGGCCTTCGCCGCCAGAAATTTGCGCGTGGACGATGGAAAACGCCCGTTCTCCGATCTCCGACAACCGGTTATCAATCGTCGTAATCCCAAGCAAGCTGGAGATCGGCTGGTTATCGAAGCCGATGACGGCGAAATCGCCCGGCACCTCGATCCCGCGAAGGCGTGCGGAGAGGATAAACCCCGCGGCGACTTGGTCACCTGTGATGAGCAAGGCGTCCGGGCGCTCGTTCATCGCGAGCAGCCGGTCCACCAGCGCCGCGCCATCCTCCCAATCGAGGTAGCCGTCCAGCACCCAATCCTCCCGGGCTTGCCCGCCCAAGGCCGCCAGGGTATCAGTGTAAGCCTTCAGACGGCTGCGGCTGCTGGGGCTGTTACGGCGGTAGATTGTAAACGCGATGCGGCGTTTCCCTTTTTCCCAGAGATAACGGATCGCGGTTTGAAAGCTGGCATAGTGATCGATATACACCGAGGAGAGGTTGCGGCCGCTCACCCGCTCGCATAACGCGATCGGACCGTAGTCGGCAAAGACTTCGATATCGCGGAGGGACAGGGCTCGTGAACAGATGATCAACCCGTCCATCTGCTTGTTGCGAAGCATCTCCAGCACCTTGCGTTCCTCGTTCGGGCGGTAGCCGGTCTGGCACAGCATCAGCTGGTAGTTGTTTTTCAACGCCTGTTTGGCGACGCCTTCCATGATCCTGGCAAAATAGTAATGGTTGATGTTCGGCAGGATCACGCCGATGGTTTGCGTCATACCTTTAATCAAATGGACGGCGTTCATGTTCCGCGAATAGTTGAGCCGGCGAATGGCTTCTTCAACCGCCTCCCGCTTGGCTGAACTGACGTAGGGGTGGCCGTTCAGTACCCGGGACACGGTTGTGACCGAGACGCCGGCGGCTTCTGCGATCTGTTTGATGTTCGGCATGGCAAACCGCTCCTTCCCTGTATGAAATCAAAAAGGATGTTGCTATGGAATGCATTTCATATTTTACAATGGAGATGCAATAAAGAAAACAATGCCCTCAACCGGCGTCACCTCGTTTGGGAGCGAGGGCGTTACGGTATCCGGCATTGTTTTCTTTCGTATTTCGTAAGATCGGCAGGCAGCGCATATAGCTGGCCGGTTGTTATGGTTCATCATGTAGATCGTCCATTGCCGGCGAATAGCCGTGATGGCGGATTTGATACCACATCGCGGCGAACCCAAGCGCACCGATTAGTGTTAACGCGACGCCGGACCGGTACATCACCACCGGACCGAAATTTTGAAATATCCAGCCGCCCCAGAAGCCCGCAATCACGCAGGCAAGGCCGCTGGCAGCAAAGGTATAGACCGCTTGTCCCGCTGATCTCAGCGGCCGCGGCAACAGCAGAGCGATCAGCTTGGTGCCGACGTAGAAGAATCCGCCAAACGTTACGGAGTGCAGCAGTTGAATGAGCAAGATGTGCACCGGGAGTGTCGCTTCAGACATCAAATCCCAGCGAATCGCAAACAACAGGCTGACGACGGTGATGCAAGCGAGCAAATAGGATAATTTTCGCTTTATCAAGCGGTCCAGCAGGATCAATGCGAGAAATTCAAAAACGGTCGATAAGAACACGGCACCGCCGACCGCCAACCGCGTTCCGCCGAGATCGATCATAAACAGCGGCATAAAGATGGTGTTGATTGCATTAGGGATTGCTACCAGCATGCTAAAGAGGACGAACACCAGCAGGTACTTGTTCTTTAGCGCCAGACGCAGCTCCCCTCCCTTCAGCCAAGGGGTTTGAGACGATTGGCGAATGGTGGGCAGCAACAGGGTAGCACCGATCGCCAGCATCAACGTTACGCTAAACAGCAGCGAGCTTCCCTCGTGGCCGACGGCATCGATGATGGGTCCGGCGGCCAGCGCGATGAACGTCCACCCGAGCGAGCCCCAAATGCGGTACGTTCTGAATTGCTTCGGCGTTTCTGCGATATAGCCGAGAGTCAAGGTATTGCTTTGCGAGAGCAGCGGGCTTAGGAAAAAATATAGCAAAATCATCGTCACGTACAACATCGAAAAGGTGTTGACCGTAAACACGAGATGTCCCATGATAAGTAAGCCCAGCAGCATGGCTAGCAGGATGGCACGTGGATTCTGCCTTTGGTCGCCCAGGAATTTCCAGAACGGGTGGGCCACCAAAGAAATGAAGGGACCGATGGCCATCAGGCTGCCAATCTCCAGCTTGTCCATCCCGATGTCCTGTAAATATAATTGAAAAAAGGCAGTGAAAATGACCAAGGTTCCGTAAATAAAAAAGTTAAGCAGACCTAACGGCAACAACGAAAAGGACGAATATCGTCTTTTTTCCTGCAAACGAGCCATTCCTTTCTATCCGGGTCCATATGGTCACAGGCGGGAAGCTTGTGACTATGATCCCAATGTAACACACAGGTGAAAGGGGATACAAACCAAGTTTTTTTGGTTTTACCATAATTTATGCATTGGGGGAAAACTGATGAACACAACCGCCATCATTTTAGCCGGTGGAAGATCCAGCCGGATGGGCAGCGATAAGGCGCTGCTTGAGCTTGGCGGCTTAACGGTGTTGGAACGGTTGATTCGAGAGCTGGAGACAGTGGCTTCAAGAATCGTGATCGCAGGGGGGACGAAGGCGGTTTATGAACGGTTCGGCAAAGAAGTCGTGACCGACCGTTATCCGGGGGCCGGGCCGCTGGCTGGGTTGCATGCCGGGTTGGAGAGCTCGACGACCCGCTGGAACCTCGCGGTCGCTTGCGATACGCCGTTCGCGAATCGCGGCCTGTTCCGCGCTTTGCTGGAGCGGGCGGAGGCGGCGGAGGAAACGGCGGCTCGGGTTGACCGGGCAAGCGGCATGGCAGCAGACGCCCCGGGCGGCTTCGCAGCGGCCGAGGCGATCCTGGCCCGCACGGAGGGGCGGGCCCATCCGCTGCTGGCGGCCTATCGGCGCAGCGTGCTTCCAGGCTTGGAAGCACGGCTGCGGGCAGGCCGCCTCAAAATGACGGCTTGGACCGAGACGCTGTGCACCGAATATATCGAAGGGGAGGCCCTCGCCAACGCTTCGGGCCTCCCCTTGGAGTGGTGCACGTTTAATATGAACAAGCCGGAGGACTATGAGCAGGCCCGGACTTGGTTAGCGTCGGGCCGCTCTGGGGTTTAGCCGCCGATCTGGGACATCCGGCGGGCGGTTGGCGTATGGCTTTGTTGCTTACGCTCCAAAGCCAGCGCCATTTCATGGTTCTTCGGCTTGGCTCCCAGCGCCTTCAGGAACAGGGAGCGGATGCCTTCATGGTCGCCGGCTGCGGCATAGGGGCGCACGTGCAGCTCATCCGACCAATACAGGCAGGCCTTGATATGTCCGTCAGCGGTCAAGCGCAGCCGGTTGCAGCTGTCGCAGAAATGCTCGCTGACCGGATGAATTAGCCCAAACGTTCCGGCGGCACCCGCAACGCGGCGGCTTTCGGCAGGACCGTTACCGCGCGGACCTTCGACGCCTTCCACTTCCCAGCCCGCTTCCCGGCAGACGTCTTCCACGGCCGTCAGAGGCAGGTAGGTTTTACGCCAGGTGTCGCTGGCACTGCCAATCGGCATATATTCGATAAAGCGAACATGCAGCGGCTGATCTAACGTTAACGCGATAAAATCGCGGATTTCATCCTCATTGATTCCTTTCATCAGGACCACGTTGAGCTTAATCGGCTCAAAACCGACCTCGACGGCGGCCTGAATGCCTTCCAGCACCTTCTCCACCTCACCGCCGCGGGTAATCATCGCGAAGCGGTCCTGACGCAGTGAATCCAGACTGATGTTCACCCGTTTTAATCCCGCTTGCTTCAGCAGCTCCGCTTTTTTCGCAAGAAACATGCCGTTCGTCGTTAGTGCAATATCTTCAATGCCCGGAATGCTGGAGAGCATGGCAACAAGTTGTTCTAAATCTTTGCGCACCAGCGGTTCGCCGCCGGTAAGCCGAATTTTGCGGAGGCCCATCGGAGTAAGCGCCGATACTGTCTCGGCAATTTCCTCGTAGCTCATGATTTCCTCATGCGGTTGAAACACCATTCCTTCGGCGGGCATGCAATAGACGCAGCGCAAATTGCATCGGTCAGTGACGGAGATGCGCAGGTAATCATGTTTTCGCCCAAAGGGGTCAAGCAGCTGCTCCATGTGTACGCCTCCTTTTCTCTTCAGGTGTTTCAAATTTAATATATATTCATCTAGGGGTCAATGCGTTGACACACACTGTTCAAGTATATTCTGTGTCGGACAACGATACAATGGAAGTAAAGTGTAATAAAGATCACATTAAAGCGCTTACAATTAGAGGTATAATACAAGTGAGCGATACGTGATCCCCCTTAATCATGTGTCGGTATATGCTTTCGAGATGATTTCCCGCATGATGAAGGGAGTCATCTTTTTTTTCATATCATGGCATGGCAAGTTTGATTTACGATGTCGTTTTGAGGGAGATGAATTTGGATGGCAATGCTGTTCAAACCTTTGGTCTATACGCAGGAGCAGGTTGAGTGGTTGGAAACTCGCGGGATGGTATATCAACTATTAATGGATTTTCTGAGCCGCCCGCCGCGGATGTCCTTGATTGCTCAGTGGCGCCGTAAGGTAGCGCAGTACCCGAAGGCAGGGACCAGCAAGGGGGGGCGTAGACTGATTGCCTATCTGGAGAGCATTCCCGAAGCAATGTTTCGCAGTGTCTGCCATCAAGAAGCGAAGGAGTACGAGCGCTTGTTTTCGGGGCGGGAGGCAATCATTCCGTCCTGTGAAAGCTTGTTCCGCAGTCGCCATGAAGGTGGCGGCGCTTTGGCTTGTATCGCCCAAGTCCGCAAATTATATATGGATAATGCGATCGTATTCAATAAATTAAACGGGGAGCGCGACGACCATATCGCACTGGAGCTGGAATTTATGGCCGTGCTCGCGGAAGGCATGCTGGCGAAAGCCAATCTGCAGCAAAGCTGCCTGGCGCTGGCGGATGTGCAGATCCACTTCCTGGAGGAGCATTTGCTGAAGTGGGCGCAGCCGTTTGCCCAAGAGCTGATGCAAGCCACGCAAAGTCCGCTCTTTATCGGATTGGCTGAATTGCTGGATGAATTCCTGGTTCAAGATTTGTCGCAGCTTCGAGCCTGGCGGGAAAGTCAGCATCCGGTGATGGGATAGAAAAAGGACCTCAGCCTCCGCAGATCGCGGGGTGGGGTCCTTTTTGTTGCCTGGCCAGGATATGAATTCTAACGCTTGCCACAGGTCTTATTTGGGCCAAAATCGCCGTATTGAGATTCTAACGCTTGGGACAGCGCTTATTCTCTCATTTCGTGGCCGAAAACTGTAGTTTTGACCGCAATAGCGTTGCTCATCGTCGTTAGAATCTCAACTTAGTCAGATTTGCCCAAATAACGTTCGTCATCAGCGTTACAGCCGGAATTGGATGCGGCTATTCGATGGGGCGCGCTAAATGGGAAAAGACGACGCAGGATATATTTCCCTACGTCGTCTTTGTGCTGTTTTAATCGAGTTCCTTGGCCGACATATCGCGGCGACGGAACTTCATCAGGAATTCGTAGACGATTGGCACGATGACCAGCGTGAGCAGCGTCGAGCTGATCAAACCGCCGATGACGGTGATGCCGAGGCCGCGCGAGATAATCCCTGCGCTGCGTTCCCAGCCGAAGACCAGCGGCAGCAGTGCGCCGATCGTCGCCAAGGCGGTCATCAGGATCGGACGAAGCCGGGTAGCGCCCGCTTCAAGCAAGGCTTCGCGAGTGGACAAGCCTTCGCGTTCCTTGTGGATAACGCGGTCGATCAAGACAATTGCGTTGGTCACGACGATCCCGATGAGCATGAGCACGCCCATCAATGCCGAGACGTTTAAGGTCTCTCCACCGATCAGCAGGCCTAACATGGCGCCGATTACGATAAATGGCAGGGAGAAGAGAATCGTAAATGGAGCCAAGCCTCCGCCAAAGGTGACGACGAGAACAAAATAGACGATGGCGATGGCCGCCAACATGGCGAGGCCGAGCTGGCCAAACGTATCGTTGATTTGTTCGGTGACGCCGCCGAATTTGACGGTAACGCCGTCCGGCAGATCCAGCTTGTCGATTTTCTCCTGCAGGCTGGTCGATGCCTTTTGTACGTCGGTAGAGGTGATTTTTGCGCTGACTTCAACGACCATCTTCCCGTCGATCCGCATGATGGAATCCGGGGAGGTGCCTTTTTCCACCTTCGCCACGTCCTTGATCGGGACTTGAATGCCCAGCGGCGAAGTCAGCGTTGCATTTTCGATATCGGTAATGCTGTGATAAGTCTCGCTGTCGGCTTCAATATATACATTGTATTTCTTGCCGTCGATGGCGACCTCGGTCAGAACCGGACGTTCCCGAACCGGGCTCAGCTTCATTGCCAGTTGGCCCGGCGTCAAGCCAAGGGAGCTCAACTTCTGTTGATCCGCAACCAAAGTGTATTGCTCATAGGTTTTGGATAGGCTGGTGTCGCCTTTTTCAAAGTTCTTCGTATCCTCTTGAATCAGGGAGAGGATTTGATCCGATACCGGCTTGATCTGCTCCAGCTCGTCTCCAAAGACATTAACGCTTAGCGTGCTGCCGCCCAGACCGCCGGTCATGAGCTCGGACATATCGTTCCATTCACCCTTCGGAAGCTCGGTCCGCAGGCCTTCGATCAGCTTTTCTTTGACATCGTTAAATTGTTTGGTATCTGGATCATAGGCGATATAGAACAAAGCTGAGTTCGAGGAACCCATCCCCAGCGGATTGTCGCCGCCAACGGAATATTGCATTCGATCGACGTTCGGCTGCTCCAGGATATATTTCTCAACTTGCAGCATATCCCTTTCCACATCCTCCAGTCGAGCTCCGGGTTCAGGGGAGTAGGTAACCATCACATATTTATCCTCTTGTTCCGGCAGGAAGCTGACGCCGACCAGCGGGTACAAGAACAAGCTGCCGATCAGCAGGACGACCGCAAGTCCGAAGGTGATCAGCTTATGGGACAGCGACCATTCTAGGATGCGGCGATAGCCGCGGGCCATGCCTCTTGGCTTCTCATCGTGGTCATGCTTCTTGTTAAGACCTTTGCGGAACAGCGTATGCGCCAGCGCTGGTACGAGGGTAATGGCGACCAGCAGCGACGCCAGCAGCGAGAAGACCATCGTGAGCGCAAACGGCTGGAACAATTCCCCGACCATCCCGCTGACGAAAGCGAGCGGCAGGAACACGGCGATCGTGACGATCGTCGAGGACATAATCGGGATGAACATCTCCCGTGTTGCTTCGATAATCAGCTTGCTTCCCTTTAGCTTCTCGCCCGTCAGGGACAAGCGCCGGTAAATGTTCTCGATGACGACGATTGAGTCGTCGACCACGCGGCCGATGGCAACGGTCATGGCACCCAGCGTCATCATGTTCAGTGTAATATCCATCTGCTTCAAAGCCAAAATGGCGATCAGCAGCGATAACGGGATCGAGATAATGGAAATGATCGTCGAACGAATGTTACGCAGGAAGATCAGGATGATCAACACGGCGAACAAGGCGCCAAACAACGCTTTGGACAGCATCGTGTTCACCGAGTCGGTGATCGGCTGACCTTGGTCCAGCAGGACCGTAAAGTTGATATGGTCGTATTGCTTGCTCAGCTCTTTGGCGGCTTCCTTGACCTCGTTGACAACGTCAACGGTGTTGGCATCGTTGGATTTGACGATCTGAATGCCGATCGATTCCTCCCCATTGGTCCGGGAGATCGATTCGGCTTTACCAACTGTTTCGATGTCAGCGATGTCGCCAAGTTTGACGGTCGGGAGGCCGGTTGGAACAGCTCCCATCGCTCCTCCAGCGTTAGCGCCGGCTGCTGCACCCGCACCGCCAGCCGCATCCGCACCACCAGCACCACCAGCTGCGCCAGCAGCAGTACCAGCCGCTGTACCAGCGCCAGCCGCTGTACCAGCGCCACTAGCCGCAGCCATACCTCCTGCGGCATTGGCGCCAGCAGAGCTAGGTACGATCGGAATAGCTAAGTTTTTCAAATCATCTACGGTTGTGATGTTCCCGTCAACAACGACGGCCTTCTCGGATTCCTCAAGGCTAAACAACCCCAGCGGCACGCGGAGCGCGGAACCTTGCACGATTCCTTTTACGGTATCTTCCGTCAGGCCGAGCTCCTTCAGCTTGGCTTCGTCAAATTTCAAACTGACCTCACGGACGAACTGGCCGGCGATTTGCACGGAAGCGACGCCGTCCAAATCCTCGAGCACAGGTTTGATGTCGTTCTCCGTAATCCGGGTCAAATCTTCGAGACTGCCGGATTCCTTATCCGACAAGCTGAGGGAAACGACCGGCATGGAATTCAGACTAAACCGGGTGATCTGCGGCTTCTGGGCATCATCCGGAAGCTGCACATCGTTTAATGCCTCGCGAACCGCCGCGGTGGCATTGTCCAAGTTGGTGTCGTAATCAAATTCAATAATGAGCGAGGCAGCGTTCTCCATCGAAGTGGAGGTAATTGTCTTTACACCGTCGACATTATGCAGCCGCGTTTCCAGCGGCTTGGTGATCTCCTCGACTACGCCTTCCGGCGCAGCGCCTGGATAGACCGCGGTTACGCTAAGGTAAGGCACGTTAATGTTTGGAATGGTCTCCTGCTTCATCGTTAGACCGCTGTACAATCCCATGGCAGTCACGATGACCGTCAGAAGCCAAATCGCGAACTTATTGCGCAGGGAAAACTGGATGATACTCTTCATATGCGGGTTTCTGCTCCTCTCTTTCCTATGAGTACTTCCTCATTTACGTGTGCTGGATATAAACCTGCAGCAGCTGCTTTAAATCAGCAGAATGCTGAGCCAGCTCCGGGATGGCGGCCAAATTGGCCAGCATGCCCTTAATAATGGCGCGGCGCGGACGAAGCTCCAAAATTTCACGCTCCAGAATTTGCAGGGTTTCCAGCGCTTCCTGCTGTCTGTCTGCATCGGTGATGGCACTAAGGTGATCACGGAGGCGTTTGACTGCGATGATCGGATGCTGCTGCAAATCCAGGCTGCCTGGAGCCCCTTCGGTCATGAGCCGCAACGCTTCTTCAGAAATCAACGGCTCAGGACGGTTGCTTAACTGATGTTGGGCTGCCAAGTCGAGCAGATCCATCAAGTGGCTCGCCATCTGTTCCGGCGAGGCGGAAACATGGGGCTCGAACAGTAATCGGATGTACATGCCGACCATGCCGTAAGCGATCGTTAACAGATCGCCCGTGTACGGCTCGATCATCGGCCCGTAGATGGCCTCCAGCTTGTTCTTCCCGTGACGTAACAGCTTGGAATTGTGCGCCTTGACCGAAGCAGGTTCTTTGTAGGGCGTACCGTTTTTGTGCCAGTCCTGAAACTGCATGATCAAGAATTCACGCAGCTCAAGCACCAGTTCGAGCATGACAATGATCTGGCGCCACAGTTTCTCTCTTGGCGTCAATCCCTGCTGCAGTTCCACCTGCGTCAGATGGTCAAGCAGCATCTGGTAGCAGTAGTCGAACAAGCTCTGCTCCAGTTCCTCTTTCGATTTAAAGTGAAGGTAGAGACTGCCCTTGGACATCCCGCAAGCTTCGGCGATCTCCTGCATCGACGTGGCGGACGAGCCCTTGGTCGAAAATAGCTGCATGGCCGCACGTAAAATCAGCTTCTTTTTGTCGATGGATGGATGAGACAAATAAAAACTGACCCCCCTTCCTCTGACTCATGGGTTCTCGTTCTGACTCCATGGTCATTATCGATTATAGTATAAAGCCCAGGCGGATACAAATGAGCGTATGTACATTTTTCCTCCCACCAGTAGGAAGAATTCGAGCGTTCATGTAGAATATAATCACATGCATCAATAGGTAAAGAGGGAGTATAACATGAGACGGGGACTTCAAATCATTATCATCGCCGCAATATTATTTGCTTTCTATTATTTTGGATTTGGCGTCTTCGGTAAATTTGGGGGTACGCTCGTTAGTATCTTCCAAACGCTGACCGTCATTACGATCGGCTTCGCCATTTTTATGGAGAACCGTAATCCTTCCAGCACGGTGGCCTGGATTCTCGTGCTTGCTTTGCTGCCGGTCGTCGGGCTGGTGCTTTATTTTCTGCTGGGCCAAAATTACTTCAAGCGGCGTAAATTCGATAAAAAAGCGGAGCAGGATCGCCTCAGCTATGAGCGGATCGACCGCAGCGCTCACCCGCTGCCTCGGGATTTGTCGCAGTTTAGTCCCAGTCAACAGCGCTTGCTGCATCTGTCCCAGCGGCTGGCTCGCACGCCATTCTCAATGGCAACCCGCACGTACGTGTTGACCAACGGGGAAGAGACGTTTACGAACCTGCTGCGCGAGCTAAAGAAAGCCAAGCATCATATCCATATGGAATACTATATCTACCGTGCCGACGACATCGGACGGGAAATTCAGAAAACGCTGATAGAAAAGGCACGGGCCGGGGTTGAGGTCCGTTTTATGTTTGACGCGGTAGGCAGCATCGGCTTGCCCAAATCGTTTATCGCGGAGCTGCGCGCTGCAGGAGTGAAGGTTGGGATTTACGGGCCGATGCGTTTTTTGTCTTTGTCGAGCCGGGTGAATTATCGCAACCACCGCAAGATCGTCGTGATCGACGGCAATACTGGATTTATCGGCGGTCTCAACGTCGGCGACGAATATTTGAGCCGCAGCAAGACGTACGGCTTCTGGCGAGATACCCACATGCTGGTTAAAGGGGAGGCGGTCCGGTCGTTGCAAATCATTTTCCTGCAAGACTGGCAGTACGTCACCGGGGAGAAAATTATGGATCTTGCCTACCTGTCTCCTGAGCTGGAGCAGGGCTGCAGCGGCGCGGTGCAGATCGTGCCAAGCGGGCCTGACAACGAAAGCCGGACGCTCAAGAACATCTTCTTTGCGATGATCACATCAGCGAAGAAGTCGGTATGGCTGGCGACGCCGTACTTTATTCCGGATGAGGATATCCTGACCGCGCTGCGCGTGGCCGGCTTATCGGGGATCGACGTGCGTATCCTGTTCCCGGCCAGACCGGACAAATGGCTGCCGTTCCTGGCATCCCATTCGTACTTCCCATCGCTGCTAGAGGTTGGGGTGAAAATCTTCGAATACGAAAAAGGCTTTCTGCATTCCAAGCTGCTGATCGTTGACGGGGAAGTAGCCACGATCGGAACAGCGAACATGGATATGCGCAGCTTCCATTTGAATTTTGAGGTGAACGCACTCCTGGTGCAAAACGAAAGCGTAACTAAGGTTGTCAACAATTTCGAACGCGATCTTCTGTCGGCGAAGCTGATCGACAAGGACGAATTTATGAATAAGAAAATCCCGGTACGTCTGGCGGAATCCGCGGCCCGGCTATTATCTCCGCTGTTGTAACAGGGGTAATCCCTGTGTATTTCGCGGAAAAGGAGAGTGTACGGCATGGAACCCACATCGGAACGCAAAACCGAGCATATCCGGCTCTGTCTGGAGGAGCAAGTGAATGCGGAGGGCATCCTGAACGGCTTTGAAAAATACCGCTTTCGCCATAACGCCTTGCCAGAGCTGGATTTCGCCGAGATCAGCCTAAAGACGGCGTTTCTCGGCGCATCGTTGCGAACGCCGCTCCTGATCAGCTCGATGACCGGCGGCAGCCGGCTGGCTGGCGAGATCAATGCGCGCCTGGCCGAAGCGGCGGAGCGGCGCGGTTGGGCCATGGGCGTCGGCTCGGTCCGGGCCGCCGTTGAGCGGGACGAGCTAGCGCATACGTTTGCCGTGCGTCGGTTTGCGCCGACCATCCCGATCATCGCCAACTTAGGCGCGGTGCAGCTCAATTACGGCTACGGGCCGGAGGATTGCAAGCGGGCGGTGGAGATCGCCGGAGCGGACATGCTGGTGCTGCATCTGAACAGCCTGCAGGAGGTGTTCCAGCCGGAGGGAGATACGAACTTCGGCGGACTGCTGCGGCGGATCGAGGAGGTGTGCCGAGAGCTGCCGATTCCAGTTGGCGTAAAGGAGGTCGGCTGGGGCATCGACGGCGCTACGGCAAAACGGCTGCGCGAAGCAGGCGTCGCCTTCATCGACGTCGCAGGCGCCGGCGGCACCTCGTGGAGCCAGGTCGAGAAGTT
>NZ_GG695971.1:435971-442102 GCF_000159955.1 Paenibacillus sp. oral taxon 786 str. D14
GCCGAATGCATCCGCGAGGTGCGGGCGGCGGTGCCCGACGCCGCCCTGATTGGCAGCGGCGGCCTGAACACCGGCGTGGACGCTGCCAAAGCGCTGGCGCTTGGTGCGGACCTGGCCGGGTTCGGCCGGGCGCTGCTCGAACCGGCAGTGCAGTCGGAGGAGCAGCTGGACGCGCTTCTGGAGCGCGTTGAGCTGGAGCTCCGCACTGCCATGTTCGGCATCGGCGCCGGGAGCATTCCGGCGCTGCGGAACACATCGCGGCTCGTGCGCCGCGAGTAGTGGGGGTGCATCGCGACCTTGAGGAAAGGGATGTTGGCCGATCGGCCGTTTTAATGGATTATCCCCCTTATTCAGGTATCCCTCTCATTCAGCTAGAAGTTGGTAGGGGATTACTTATCCCATGGGGTTCCGATTTGAACCGTGTGGGGTATCTTTGGGGGCTTTTTACGTAATTATCCCTTTCTGTCAGGGACGCCAGGAACATGGGAACCAAGGTTAAAACCCGCAACCCGACCGGCCCGACCAGTTAATGGTATCAAAAGAACGAATCTGATGTTCCGTGATGAGCGTTCCCTTCCTGAAGTTGTTTGCTCCCCTCTGGCTGATTCAGAGGGATAATGGTGAGAGGTCGGCCCAGGCAGGGGGCGTCCGCTGAACGGGCTGGCCCGTCATGTTTCAAATCGTCCAAGATCATATTCCATCATCCCGTTTCATAATTCCAACTAATCTAGTAAGAATTTGTTGCAATCGGACGGAATCCCTATTATATTGAAGGAAACACCGGTCTGCGTGACGGCAACCTGACATCTTCCTTCGATAGGGAAACGGCGACCGGTAAATACATATCTGCTGCAAACCTGGGTTTGTTGCGGGCTTTGATGTAAAGGAGAGGGAGATGGATATGAAACCTTCATTGTGGAAGTGGAGCACGAGAACGGTGGTAACCATCGGGATTGGCGCTGCGCTCTATGGAGCGACCAGTTGGATTGGCATCCCGATTGCGCCGGATACGCAGCTTCGGCCGGCGATCGCTTTGCTGGCGATTTTCGGTGCGTTGTTTGGGCCGGTTGTTGGCTTTATCGCCGGATTTATCGGACACGTGATCAACGATTTGATTACAAACGGCACCGTTTGGTGGGGCTGGGCACTTGGCTCAGGCATTACTGCGGCGTTTATGGGCCTGATTTATTTGGCTAAGGATTTCAACGCTCAGGAAGGGCAGATGAAGAAGAACCACGTGGCCTGGTTTGTGGTGTATGGGATTGTGGGGATCTTCGTTTCCCTGGCGTTTTCCGGGTATTTTGATATCTTCGTGATGGGGGAACCCAACGATAAAATTTTGGTTCAGGTCATTTCCGCTGGGCTGGCCAACTTAGCCGTGTTTCTCATTCTGGGATTACCGGCGGTGCTGGCTTATGTGAGACGCAACCGCAGCAACTCGAATTTAAGCGTGGATAGATAGGAGTTTACTGAAAAAATGCAGCCTGTCATAACTTTCCGACATTTCAGTTTTCGGTACAAAAATCAAAGCGAACCTACGCTAAAGAACATCCACTTAGAGATCGCACGCGGGGAGAAAATATGGATCGCCGGCCCCAGCGGCTCCGGCAAGTCGACGTTAGCCCATTGTATCAATGGGCTAATTCCCTTTTCATACGGCGGTGAAGTTTCGGGGCAGCTGCTGCTGGAAGGCCAAGATGCTTCGGCGATGACGATCTTCGAGCGCAGCCGCCGGGTCGGTACGATCCTGCAAAATCCGGATGCCCAGTTCGTTGGTCAGACGGTTGGCGAGGATGTGGCGTTCCAACTGGAAAACGAGGCGACTCCGCAGGATGTGATGAAGGAGGCTGTTTTTTCGGCGCTGGATCTGGTGGGCATGCGAGCCTTTGAAGCCCGGGGACCTCATGAGCTTTCCGGCGGGCAAAAACAGCAGGTATCGCTGGCCGGTGTATTGTCGACGCAAGCGGATATTTTGCTGTTTGACGAGCCGCTCGCGAATTTGGACCCAGCCAGCGGCGCCAAAGCGATGCGGCTGATTGACGAGATTCACCGCAACCAAGGAAAAACGGTCATCCTTATCGAGCATCGCGCCGAGGATGTGCTGCTGGAGCATATCGACCGCGTCATTGTCATGAACGAGGGGGAGATCACGGCGATTGGCATGCCGGACGAGCTGCTCGCTGCGGGGATCCTCCCTCAGTACGGCCTGCGCCAGCCGCTGTACTTGGACGCGCTGTGTCATGCGGGGCTGTCGTTGTCGAACTTCACCGGCTTGACTGACCCGGCGGCATTACGGCTCCAAGAACATGTGGTGATGCTGGATGGTAAGGGTGAAGGGAACGAGCAGGACGACAGTGAGCGGATGAAGGATGACAGACAGCGGACGGGTGGGAGTGAGCCTCAACTGCGGGAGCGGCTCGAGACCTGGGCGGCTTCGGTTCCGCTGGTTGTACGGGGCGGCGTCGGAGAGCCGCTGCTTGAGCTGCGCGGTGTGTCGTTTGCCTACGAGCCGGGCACGAATGCGGTGGAGGACGTCTCGCTGACCGTCCGTGCAGGTGAGACTGTGGCTCTGCTTGGCAGCAACGGGGCTGGCAAATCGACGCTGTCAGGGTTGATCACCGGCTTGCTTAAGCCGAATAAGGGCGAGATGCGCCTGTCCGGCGAGGTGATCAATGACTGGTCGATTCGCCGACGCGGCGAAGCGATCGGCTATGTGATGCAACACCCGCATCACATGCTGACCCAGCACATCGTGCGGGACGAGGTTCGAATTGGCCTCGCGGCACGCGGTGTACCCGAACCTGAGCGAGGGCGGCGGGCGGATGAGGCGCTGCGGATTTGCGGGCTGTACCCGTACCGCAACTGGCCGGTTTCCGCGCTGAGCTTCGGGCAGAAGAAACGGCTGAGCATCGCGGCCATCCTGGCGCTTCAGCCGAAGCTCATGATCTTGGACGAGCCGACGGCGGGACAGGATTATCGGCATTATACCGAATTTATGGAATTTATTGCCCGGCTGGCCGCGGAGGGAATGGCGTTCTTGTTCATCACGCACGATATGCATTTGGCGTTGGAATATGCGGATCGGGCAGCAGTGATGGCCGGGGGCCGGATTATCGCAGAGGATACAGTGGCACGGATTCTCGCAGATGGAGATCTAACCGCTAGGGCGAACCTGCGGGAGACGAGTCTGGCCCGCTTCGCGAAGGCTCAGGGGCTCACCTCGCCTTCGCGCTTTGTGGAAGCTTTTATCGCAGCGGAAAAGAAGGTGAAACGAGCATGAACCAAACGAGCGGATTATACGTTGCCGGGGAATCTTTCTTTCATCGGATGGATGCCGCCGTTAAGCTGATCCTGCTCTTGACCTGGACTGTCGTTACCTTCCTGTTCATGGATTTGCGTGTATTTGTCGTCATGCTGGCCGGCGGGGTTACGATGCTGCTGCTTGCCCGGGTTCCTTTCCGAAAAATGGCGCTTTTGTTTTGGGCTCTGATGGTTTTTACTGTGATTAACAGCATTTTTATTCTGCTGATTACGCCTCGCTTCGGCACGACGCTAACCGGAAGTGATACGCCGTTCATCCCGCTGGGCTATGATACGATTAATGCAGAAACATTGTTTTACGTGTTGACGCTGTCGCTGAAATATCTCACGCTGCTGCCGATCACGCTGCTATTTATCTTTACGACGCACCCCAGCCGTTTTGCAGCCAGCTTAAACAAGTTAGGCGTGCCTTACAAGCTGGCATATGCGGTCAGCATTGCTTTTCGCTACATTCCCGATTTGACAAAGGAATTCCGCACGATTCTCAATGCGCTGCAGATGCGCGGGCTCGGCATCTCCCGCGGCGATGGCACACTGCTGCAACGGGCGCGGAATTTAACGCAGGCGGTTGTGCCGCTGCTGCAATCTTCGCTGCAGCGGATCGAATCGGTGTCCGATGCCATGGACCTGCGCGGATTCGGCACGAAGCCGCGGCGAACCTGGTACATGGGCACCGTCATGACGGGAAGCGATAAGCTGATCGCGCTGCTGTGCGTCGTGTTGCTGGCGACCGGCGTAGGTCTGAAGCAAAGCTTGCTTCAAGGCTTTTGGTATCCATTTGGATAGATGATCGTGAGTGAATTAGGGTTCGGATGATTTGGAGACGGAGGGGGCCTATCTGTTCAGTGTGAAGGAGAAAGAACAGCAAACGCCTGTGGGCCATCTTTGGTTTAATGTGCTGGAGCAGGAAAAAGGTCCGGTAGCTTTTATCCTCGATATCTTGATCTATGATGAATTCCAGGGCCAAGGTTACGGCCAAGCGGCGATGACCGCGCTGGAGGAAAAGGTACGCGAATTGGGGTTGAATAGGATTGGCCTTCATGTGTTCGGACATAACCAGCGGGCGTTTCGTTTGTATCAAAAGATGGGTTACACGGTCACGGACATACAGATGTTCAAAACCTTGGAGCGTTATCCTTGAAATATTCCCGGCGTATCGTTACTATGGTTGAAGGAAGTTGAGCAATTACACGAATGAGGAGTTGTCAATGATATGGCTTTGAAAGCAGGCATTGTGGGTTTGCCGAACGTGGGGAAGTCCACACTGTTTAACGCGATAACCCAGGCGGGGGCGGAATCCGCCAACTATCCGTTTTGTACGATCGATCCGAACGTCGGCGTCGTGGAAGTGCCGGACGAGCGGCTCGACAAGCTGACCGAACTGGTGGTTCCGAATCGGACGGTTCCGACAGCTTTTGAATTTGTGGATATCGCCGGGTTGGTCCGCGGTGCGAGCAAGGGGGAGGGACTTGGCAACAAGTTCTTGGCCCATATCCGCGAGGTGGACGCGATCGTTCACGTGGTTCGCTGCTTCGAGGACGAGAACATTACGCACGTGGACGGCAAAATCAACCCGATCAGCGACATCCAAACGATTAACCTGGAATTGATCTTGGCTGACGTGGAGAGCGTGGAGAAACGGATTGAACGCGCCAAGAAAAATATGAAGGGCGGCAACAAGCAATACGCACAGGAAGTTGAGGTCCTGGAACGGATCAAGGAGGCGCTGTATAACGATCAGCCGGCGCGCAGCGTAGAGCTGACGGACGAAGAGAAGTTGATCGTGCGCGATTTGCACCTGCTGACGTTGAAGCCGGTGCTGTATGCTGCTAACGTTAGCGAGGATGGCGTAAGCGATGCGGACAACAATCCTTTTGTGCAGCAGGTCAAAGAATTTGCTGCGGCTGAAGGCGCCGAAGTCGTTCCGATCAGCGCCAAGGTGGAGGCGGAGATCGCGGAGCTGGAAGGCGAAGACAAGAAGATGTTCCTGGAGGAGCTTGGTCTGAACGCTTCCGGTTTGGATCGCTTAATCCAGGCAGCATACCGTCTGCTTGGCCTGTATACGTATTTCACGGCTGGCGTTCAAGAAGTTCGCGCCTGGACGATCCGCAAAGGCACGAAAGCGCCGCAAGCCGCCGGCGTGATTCACTCCGATTTCGAGCGCGGTTTTATCCGTGCGGAGGTTGTCTCTTATGAAGACCTCGTTGCTGCCGGTTCGATGAGCGCGGCGCGCGAACGCGGCCAGCTGCGGCTGGAAGGGAAAGACTACGTCGTCCAGGACGGCGATATCATGCATTTCCGCTTTAACGTATAGTGCAACTCGAGTAACAGCGAAGGATCACTGCCTCAGGGGCGCAGAATTTATGCGAACCCTGGGGCAGTTTTTTTATTTGCATTTTTTTACTTTCGAATAGTAAGTGATTCACGAGGGAGTGTACGGTATACCTTCATAATAGAAAATGAACATATGGGAGAAAATTGCATTGTTTTCATAGATTGGGCCCTGTTTTTGCTTATCCCCGTCATATTGTTTGGGTTGGCGCTGACCGTATGGGTCATTGTCGATGCTTGCTTGCTGCCTGGCATGGTCCGGAATTGGAACGCAAAGCTGGAGCAGTCGCTGATCGAACAAATCGCTGCCCTTCGCTCGCCGGCAGGCTTTACGAAGCCCGGCGCGGATGGGTTAGGGGAGGGCAGCCGCCCGCTTGACATCTAGGAAGCGGCGTTTCATCCATTTCATGAAAAGGCGCCCTTGCGGCGTCTTTTTTTGAGGTGGAAAGTTCCTAATTGGAAGTTGGAGGTCTGGGCGA
>NZ_GG695971.1:442861-444457 GCF_000159955.1 Paenibacillus sp. oral taxon 786 str. D14
TCTGGGCGAATGTGATCTAGCCAAAACATGACCTCCATGATATAATAAAAAGTCGTCTATCCCTGAAATAATAATTAGTGGATAAGCGGCTTTTTATAAGATCTTGTGATCGAATGAAGAGAGGTGATATCCCTTGTTGGACCGACTACAATCCTTGGCTGACCGTTACGAGAAGTTAAGTGAGCTGCTTTGCGATCCAGACGTGGCGAACGACTCGAAACGACTGCGGGATTACTCCAAAGAACAATCGGATTTACAGCCGGCTTATGAGGCGTACACCGAATATAAGAATGTAATCGGAGAGCTGGAAGCGGCCAAAGCGATGCAGGCCGAGAAGCTGGATGATGAAATGCGCGAAATGGTGAAGATGGAAATCGAGGAACTGACCGCGCGCCAGCAGGCTTTGGAAGAAAAAATTCGCATTTTGTTGCTGCCGAAGGACCCGAATGACGATAAAAACGTAATCGTGGAAATTCGTGGCGCGGCCGGAGGAGACGAAGCGGCTCTGTTTGCTGCCGACTTGTACCGGATGTACACACGGTATGCCGATTCTCAAGGCTGGCGCGTCGAAGTGATGGATATGAACGAAAGCGACCTGGGCGGATTCAAAGAGGTTATCTTTATGATTAACGGCAAGGGCGCTTACAGCAAGCTGAAATACGAGAGCGGCGCGCATCGCGTGCAGCGCATTCCGGCGACGGAATCCGGCGGACGGATTCATACATCGACCTCGACGGTTGCGGTGTTGCCGGAGGTTGAGGAAGTGGATATCGAGATTTTGGATAAGGATATCCGTGTTGATACGTTCTGCTCGAGCGGCGCGGGCGGCCAATCGGTTAACACGACCAAATCCGCCGTGCGGGTTACCCACATCCCGACCGGTATCGTGGCCACTTGCCAAGACGGCAAATCGCAGAACTCCAACAAAGAGAAGGCACTACAGGTACTGCGTGCCCGGATCTATGATATGAAGCGTCAGGAAGAGGAAGCGAAATACGCCGGCGAACGGAAAAGCAAGGTGGGTACTGGGGACCGCAGCGAACGGATCCGGACTTACAACTTCCCGCAAAGCCGGGTAACCGACCACCGGATCGGCCTGACCCTGCATAAGCTGGATCAGGTGATGAACGGCGAGCTGGAAGAGATCGTATCGGCGTTGACGATTGCTGAGCAAGCTGAACTGATGGAAAAAGGAGAATAACGTGTTGCACAATGAAGGATACCGGATGTCCGGTGCAATGACGATATGGGAAGCCCGTAAAGAGGCTTCTTCTTTTTTAGCGGCGGCGGGCGTGCGGGAGCCCGGGTCGAATGCGGAGCTGCTGCTCCGCCATGTGCTGGGCCTGACGGGCGCGGCGTATTTGGCCGCGCTGCGTGACCCGTTCCCGGCGGACAAGCGGGACGCCTGGGAAGCGGTGATCCGCCGCAAAGCGGCGGGTGAGCCAGCGCAGTATATTATCGGGGAGCAGGAGTTCTACGGATTGACCTTCCGGGTCAATCCGGCGGTACTGATCCCCCGCCCAGAAACGGAGCTGCTGGTGGAGCGCATCGCGTTGGAAGGCGATGCGCTGTGGCCCGGCGGCGCGCCGTACGCCC
>NZ_GG695971.1:445052-449154 GCF_000159955.1 Paenibacillus sp. oral taxon 786 str. D14
ATGGCGCAGCTCGCGCTGCTGCCGCGGCCGCCTCGCCTCATCGGCTTCGAGCTCGGCCAAGGCCAAGCGGCCGACGTCGCGGCCCTGCTCCGCGCCGCCGGCCATTGGGACGAGATCATGACCGTCCCCGATCTCGCCGGCATCGACCGCCACGTGCTGGGGATCGCACGAGGGTAATCCTCTTTGCCGCAACGTTGCGACGTGATGGCGGCCGCACCCGGGCGTTACCCTATTCCGCTGATTCTATGAAAATGGGTGAATCACCTCAACCAAAAGCCGCTGATTTTGGAAGGATAGTTTCATAGAATGTGGTATCTCAAGCCGAAAGGAGGGAGATATCACATGGCGTTTACTTTGACGTTTCCGTACGCGCAAGCTGCCGGCGTCGGCCAAGGGTATTTCGTGGCCGCCGACCCGCTGGGCCCAACCGGGATCGTAACGGTTCAGGCTACAGTGGGTAACGTCGAACTCCGGATTACCCGGTATAACGCACCCGACTTTATCCAGACTGTAACGCAAGGCAGCACATTTTCCGTTCAGCTGAGTAACATTCAAACGATCGGTATTTATGCGCTGACGGCAGTGACGGGGACGATCACCTTGATCACTCCCGTATAACCTGCTCCCCCCTCCATTCCCTTTCTTATCCCGACCCCACTTGGGCGCCGGCGCACGCGTCGGCGCTCATTTTTTTGCGACATGTCTATCCGCCGCCCTCTTTTTAAGGATTATCCCGTTGCATCAGATCGTTGGGGACGCGAAACAATAGAGGCTGCGAGGAAAAAAAGGTTCGCTTCCTCTTTCTGAACGAGAGGGATAATCGTGCAGAGAGGCGTAAGGAAGAGTCCTCCTTTCTGAAGAAAAGGGATAATGGTACAAAGCGAGGCGAGGAAAATCTCTCCTATCTGAACGAAAGGGATAATCATGCAAAAAGGTGCCAGAAATGTACATAGGGGTACAATATAAGAGCCAGATTGGTGCTGGAGCCGGTTTAACCTGTGCGACGGCGTGTGCGTCGAGCTTTTGTGGCAAATGTGTCTATCTGCGCCCTCTTTTTATGGATTATCCCGTTGCATCAGATCGTTGGGGGACGCGTAACAATAATGACGACGAGGAAAACAACGCGTAACAATGGACGAAGAAAAAAATGTTTGGACTCCTCATTTCTGAGCGAAAGGGATAATTGGGCTAAGAGGAGCGAGAAAGAATCCTCCTTTCTGAACGAAAGGGATAATGATACAAAGAGGAGGCGAGAAGGTGCAAAAGGGCAGGAGGAGACGTGAGAAATGCCGCCGCGGGGCAAAGTAAGTCTAAAAAGGTAACCTTTTGACGCTGTGACCCGTTATTTGGGTCGAAGGGCTCATTTGTAGTTGGGCCGGGTTTCTTTTAAAGTAAAGGTACGGGGTTTCTAGATCAAGAAAAGAGGATGTTCATGCTGAGCAAACTGAAAAAAATCGATTACTCCATCGTCGTGATCCTGCTGCTGCTCATGGCCATCAGCATCGCGGTGTTGTACAGCGCTACGTCAAACACCCAATATCATGGTTATCACCTTCGCATGCTTGTTTACTATGCGCTGGGGTTTGTTGCCTTTTTTGGAGTTTCGATTCTCGACTATCGGCTGCTTGTCAAATATGCGCCTTACTTGTACCTGTTTGGCTTCGGGCTGTTGATCGTCGTGATGTTCATTGGCAATACCTACTATAACGCAACTGGTTGGTTGACGATTCCGGTCATTAATCAGAGCTTTCAGCCGGCGGAGTTTTTTAAGCTGCTGCTGGTTCTTTTTCTTGGGTTTATGCTGCTGCGCAAGCGCAAACTTCGGTTAGCTTTCTGGCGGGACGTTGTGCCGATCTGCTTGCTGACCTTTATCCCGTTTGTTGCGGTAATGGCTCAAAATGACTTAGGAAATGCGCTCAGCTATGTCGTGATTTTGGCGGGCATGTTATGGATTGGGAATATTAAATATTGGCATGCGCTGATCGCGCTTGCGATCTTCGCCGGTTCGGTGATCGGAGGCATCACGGCGTACAAAGCGTATCATGATCAGGTGTATAACTTCTTTGTAGATATCGGCCGGGAGCACTGGATCAACCGGATCGATCCGTGGCTTATGCCGGAGAAAGCGTCCGAAGACGCCTCCTACCACACTCGGAACGCCAAGCTGGCGATTGCCTCCGGGGGCATGACCGGGGAAGGGTACATGAAAGGGGAGACGGTGCAGTCGGAACGGGTACCGCTCACCTACTCGGACTCGATCTTTGTGGTGATCGCTGAGGAGTTTGGTTTTATCGGGAGCTCGGCGTTGCTGCTGTTGTATTTTGTACTGATTCACCGGCTCATTCTGATCTCGCTTGAGACCCGCGAAACCAGCGGGCCGTACTTAATCGTGGGGATTGTGGCGATGCTGTTGTATCAGATTTTTGAAAATATCGGCATGTTCATTGGTCTCATGCCTTTGACAGGGATTACTTTGCCCTTCATCAGCTATGGCGGTACCTCGCTGCTGATTAATATGGCGAGCATCGGCGTGGCGATGAGCATCCGGATCTACGGGCAAGAGAAGGAAGAAGAGAAGCCCCCTGTGGCTCCGTCGGCACCTACGTCGCGTTATGCCTTGCTCAGATCTAAACGCCAGTCGGAAAATCGGGGATAACATTTTTACTAGATTCCTAGGTTTAGAAGTCTCTTAACCGGACATACTGATAGACATCAGCGGCTGAAATACCGGTTTGGTTAGGAGCAAGGAATCATGGGTAGACGTTCATTTTCCCGTAAGAAAATCGCACTTATCTTTTTTTCGATTGTTATGTTGATGATGTCCTGGGAAGGACAAATGGTTGATACAGCCGCGGCGGCGGGGTCGCAAGCGGTGATTTCTCAGATTCCGCAGGAATCGATTCGGCTGCGCATTCTTGCAAATTCGGATGGAGCTGCGGATCAACTCGTCAAACGTCGTGTTCGCGATGCTGTCGTTGAGCAAATGAACGGCTGGGTTGCACAGCTGGAGAATCCGCAGAGTCTGGAGGAAGCGCGCCAGGTGATCCGCGAGCATCTGCCGGCTATCGAGGAGCAAGTTGGTCAAACGCTTAAGCAATATGGCAAAAACTACGACTATCAAGTTGAGCTCGGCACCGTGCCGTTTCCGACCAAAATGTACGGCGGTGCCGTTTATCCAGCGGGCGACTACGAAGCGCTGCGCGTGACGCTGGGCGAGGGGAAAGGGAAAAACTGGTGGTGTGTGTTGTTTCCGCCGCTTTGCTTCATCGACGCCGGGAGCGGGGACGCGTTGGCTAAGGACGCGGGGACGGTAACCACTGCAACAACAAAGGCCTCGGCTGCCGGGGCTGCGGGAGATGCCGTTCAGGTTGAACCGGAGGAGACGGAAGTGCGTTTCTTCCTGTGGGATATGCTGGTGAAGCTCTGGAACTGGATTGCCAGTCTATTTGCTTAATGATTTATATATTGAGAACTGTTTAACCGTTCGGGGATGCCGGGCGGTTTTTTTTGCGGCTATGCGCATGGCTGGGTTCGGGTATAATAGTAGAATATATTATTGAACAGTTTGGGATGAACGAGAATGAGCCGACAGGAATCTATGAAACCAAATCAAGCGGAACACAGCGGGGATCTTCCTGCTTTAAAAGAAGTGGCCTCCAAAACGACACGTTGGTGGCATGTCCAGCCTGGAACTGGAGCTGGGGCTGGAGTGCCGGATGATGTGGATGCGGAGGAAGCGGCGGCGCTGAAAGAAGCCGCCGCTGTACTAGCCTCCGGCGGGACGGTGGCGTTCCCGACGGAGACGGTGTATGGGCTTGGCGCGGATGCGCGGAATACGGCGGCGGTGGAGGCGATTTTTGCCGCTAAGGGCCGCCCGTCCGATAATCCGCTCATCGTGCACATCGCCGACGTGAGCCAGCTGGACGGACTCGTCACGGAAGTGAACGAGACGGCACGGCGGCTCATGGAGGCGTTTTGGCCCGGGCCGCTCACGCTGGTGCTGCCCGTGTCCGAAGGCGCCGTCTCACCGCGCGTGACGGCGGGGTTGTCCACCGTGGGCGTGCGTATGCCCGCCCACGACGTGGCGCTGCGGCTGATCGCC
>NZ_GG695971.1:449705-467779 GCF_000159955.1 Paenibacillus sp. oral taxon 786 str. D14
GAGCGCCTCCCGTCCTACCGCGCCGACTGCGCGCTCTCGCTCGGCCGCGAGGATGAGCTGGAGACGGCGGCGCACCGTCTCTACGCTGCGCTCCGCCGCTTCGACGAATGCGGCGTCACCTATATCCTCGCCGAAGCCTGCCCCGAGGAAGGGCTCGGCTCGGCGGTGATGAACCGGCTGCTGAAAGCCGCCGGTCACCGGGTGATTGACGCCGGCGGAGATTCGGAAGAGGGCAGGGGGTGAGGTCATGATCCGCATCGGCCTGGCCGGCTGGGGCGATCATGACGATTTATACCCTGCCCGAACGCCGGCCAAAGACAAGCTCGCTTGGTACGCGAAGTATTTTAACGTGGTAGAGGTGGACAGTTCGTTTTACGCCGTACTGGGGGAAGAGGTCTATCGCCGCTGGTTGGCGGAGACGCCGTCCGATTTCACGTTTATCATCAAAGCGTACCAAGGGATGACCGGACATAGCCGGGGGAAATCGCCGTTTGGCGGTCCGGGGGACATGTTCCAGGCGTATCTGGATTCGATTCGCCCGGTGGTAGAGGCGGGCCGGCTCAAGGCCGTGATGTTCCAATTCCCGCCCTGGTTCGACTGCACGGCGGAGCATGTCCGGCAGCTGCGCGCGATCCGCAAATGGATGGGGAACCTGCCGCTAGCGCTGGAGTTTCGCCATCAAAGCTGGTTCACGCCCGCTAACCGAGAGCGCACATTGGAGTTCATGCGCCAGGAGGGCTGGATCCATATCGTTTGCGATGAGCCCCAGATCGGACGAGGCTCGGTTCCCACGGTGCTGGAACCCACTGACCCCGAGTTAACGATCGTCCGCATGCATGGGCGAAATGCCGCAGGTTGGAGTCAAGCCAGCGCACCCAATTGGCGGGAGATTCGTACGTTGTACCGCTATTCGCTGGAGGAGTTGCAGGACTGGGTTGGAATGTTGGACCAGTTGTTCAGCCAAGGGACGAAGGAGATTTGTATGATCTTCAACAACAATTCCGGCGGAGATGCAGCGGCAAACGCTCTAGACATGATGGGCCTGCTGGGCCAATCGCCGCGCGAGCTTCCGCCGCGTCAGATCGATTTGTTCGGCGGTTGGGAAGATTAGTGGAATGAACGCTTCACCTGCTGAACTAAAGGGCGAGCTTAAGTACGATTCGTACCGTAGAGGCTCGTTCGGCGCTTTTGGCAGTGATTAGCGGTAAAAACTGGCGTTATTTTTAGAGGTAAGGCCTTGTTTTGCGCAAATAGCGGTAAATCGTGGTGTTATTTTTGCGGATATCGGGAGAACGGCCGACTAGAGGGCGAATTAGCGACATAAAATACCGTTAATTGTCCGATCTCCCCCAAATGTTGAGAAAATAACGCCATCTTTTACCGTTAATTCCACGTTGGTGGGGGATCCGCGCCCCTCGATTCCCCCTTCTCACCCAAAGCCCCACGTGCCCCTTAAGTCATGAACCGGGACCTGTCCGCATATGGTTGTACAAAAGACGGAACAAAGGGGACTAACGGTTATGACAGAGGCTTATGAGCGGCTGGGAGAGCTGGTGACGATCCTGCTGATGGCGATTGCGCTAGGGATGGATGCTTTATCGCTGGGCGTCGGCATCGGGATGAAGGGAGTCCGGCGGAAAGATGCGTTCCGTATCGGGACGATGGTGGCTCTCTTTCACGTGCTAATGCCTCTGTTGGGGATCGCGGCGGGACAGTATGTCGGCGCGCTGCTCGGAAGCTTGGCACGATACGTGGCAGGCGGGCTTCTATTTCTGCTGGGGACGCATATGATCGTCAGCTCGGTTAAAGGCAGCGGTGTACAGTCGATCAACCACCGGACCTGGTTAGGCGTGCTGCTGTTTTCGCTGAGCGTCAGCATCGATTCGTTTTCCGTTGGCGTGTCGCTGGGCATGTTCCAAGGAGACTGGCTGCTGACGGTGCTGGCTTTTGGATTTTTTGGCGGTATCATGTCCTTGGTCGGGCTGGCGATGGGGCGAGGGGTGGGGCGTTCGCTGGGCGATTACGGGGAGGCGGCCGGCGGCGCGATCTTGCTGGCGTTTGGACTATTGTTTATCTTTTGAAACCGAGGCCTTTCGTGATAAAATAAGGTCCAAACGCGGGTAAGCCTTCCCGCTGAATATGGAGGTGAAAGGGCATGCGCATCTTGTTTGTGTGTACCGGAAATACCTGCCGCAGCCCGATGGCCGAAGGTATGCTGCGCAAGCTGGCGCGGGACCGGGGGCTGGACGTGGAAGTCCGCTCGGCTGGCGTAGCCGCCATGAAAGGGGCCTCCATTTCCCGTCATGCGGAAGCCGTGCTGCGGGACCGGGGGATTAAGGATACTTTTGAATCTACCCCTCTCTATGCCGAACTGGCGGAGTGGGCCGATCTGATTCTGACGCTGACGCAAGGGCATAAGCGCCAGGTGATTCATTCATTTCCGGAGACAGCCGATAAAATATTTACATTAAAAGAATACGTTGAAGAAGACGCCTCCATATTAGCTACCTTGGAGGAGTTCCGGCGCCTCGCGGCGGACCGGGAGCTGGCGCGGGCGCTGGGGAACGAGTGGCCTGCGGAGCAGCAGCGGCGGCTGGATGAACTGCATCTTCGGCTGCCCGCTTTCGATATTTCCGATCCGTTTGGCGGTTCGCGAGCGGACTATGACCGAACGGCGGCGGAGATCAGCGCAGCGCTGGAGAAGCTGATCGCCAAGCTGGAGCGCGGCGAGGGGCATTAAACCAGTTGCATTTGCTTCGCGGATGCTTTATTCTAATAGCAGAAGTTTTAGCTCCGATGTAACTGGCGACAAGAGTGGATCAAACCACGATGGAGCATCGGAGAATACGGCCGGTCGCCTGGGCAAAGAGCACGACGCACGTAAGTTGCGTTATGCTCTTTTTTTGTTGGTTGGTTTTGAGTGAAGCGGACGGACATCCGTTTGCGGTGCGCCTTTCTCTGATATAATAAGGACAGTCTTTGTGACATGTTTTATGGTTTACGGAGAAAGGAGCTGGCATCACATGGAACGTGAAAAGCTCGGAACCCTGCGGACACAGGTAGCAACGATTGCGGAGGAAGTGGCCGCTGCAGCTCATCTGGGTCCGGGGAAGCTGCTGGTCATCGGGGCCAGCACCAGTGAAGTGGCGGGCAAACGAATCGGCACAAGCGGAGCTGAGGACATCGCGGCCGAGCTGTGGGCCGGGATCGAACAGGTTCGGGCCAAATACGGCTTTGACGTCGCGTTTCAATGCTGCGAGCATTTAAACCGTGCGCTGGTGGTCGAACGGGCGGTGCTGGAGCGGCTTTCCTTGACGGAGGTGGCTGCGGTTCCCGTGCCGAAGGCGGGCGGATCGATGGCCGCTGCAGCCTATCGGCGTTTGTCGGCCCCGTGCTTGGCAGAAACGCTGGAAGCCCACGCCGGGATCGATATCGGCGAAACGCTGATCGGCATGCATTTGCGGCGGGTGGCTGTGCCGTTTCGTCCTTCACTGCGCCAGGTTGGGCAAGCGCGCGTTACGGCAGCGACGACCCGTCCGAAGCTGATCGGCGGGGAACGGGCGGTTTATACGCTGCCGCCGGATTCGGATTCCACGCTTTGCGATGAAGAATAGGCTTTGATTCTAAGGAGGATAACGGAAGATGGAAAATTTGAGAAAGCAAGATCCGGCTGTGCTGGAGGCCATGAATCTGGAGCTGAAGCGTCAGCGCAACAACATTGAGCTGATCGCTTCCGAGAACATCGTCAGCGAGGCGGTCATGGAAGCGATGGGATCCGTACTCACGAACAAATACGCCGAAGGATACCCGGGCAAACGGTATTATGGCGGCTGCGAACGTGTGGACATTGTGGAAAATATCGCCCGCGACCGCGCAAAAGAACTGTTTGGCGCTGAGCACGCCAACGTTCAACCGCATTCCGGTGCGCAAGCGAACCTTGCGGTTTACCTGGCTGCCCTCAAAACCGGTGACACCGTGTTGGGGATGAACCTGGCGCATGGCGGCCACTTGACCCACGGCAGCCCGGTTAACGCTTCCGGCTTGTACTATAATTTCGTGGCTTACGGTGTACAAGAAGATACGTTCCTGATCGATTACGATGAAGTGCGCAAAGCAGCGTTTAAACATCGTCCGCGTCTGATCGTTGCCGGGGCGAGCGCTTATCCGCGCATTATCGATTTCGAGAAGCTGGCTTCGATCGCAAGCGACGTAGGTGCGCTGTTCATGGTCGACATGGCGCATATCGCTGGTCTTGTGGCTGCAGGCTTGCATCCGAACCCGGTGCCGCATGCTCATTTTGTGACGACAACGACCCACAAGACGCTGCGCGGACCGCGCGGCGGGATGATTCTGTGCAAACAGCCATGGGCAGCTGCCATCGATAAAGCGGTATTCCCAGGTACACAAGGCGGCCCGCTGATGCATGTGATTGCTTCTAAAGCAGTTGCATTGGGCGAAGCGCTTCAGCCTTCTTTTAAAACCTATGCCGAAAACGTCGTGAAAAACGCCAAGGTCCTGGCGGAAACGCTGATGGCCGAAGGCCTGAACATCGTGTCCGGCGGCACGGATAACCACCTGATGCTGGTGGATACGCGCAACCTGAACATCACGGGGAAAGACGCTGAGCATGTGCTGGATTCGATTGGGATCACGGTGAACAAAAACGCGATTCCGTTTGACCCGACCAGCCCATTCATCACCAGCGGTATCCGTATCGGTACGCCGGCTGCCACTTCCCGCGGCATGGATGAGGAAGCGATGAAGGAAATCGGGCAGATCATCGCTGCCGTGCTGAAATCGCCGAAGGACGAAGCAGTGCTGGATAAAGCACGCAAACAGGTGTCGGAATTAACGGATCGGTACCCGCTGTATCCGAACTTGCAGTATTAATTTGATCAACGACAACGGCAGGCCTTTAGGCCTCATAACAAAGCCGGGAGCGTCTGCTCCCGGCTTATTGGCGTTTCACTTCTGGTACGTGGGGAATCTTCCGGCTGGAATGGCAGCTTGGAAGGGTGAGAATTTTTTCCAAATTGTCAAGAATGCCTGAGAGGAGAAGTGGGGCTTTTGGGCGTCAGACGGCTTATTTATGGGGGTGAGTGACGTTTTTATGACGGCTTTCTGACAAGTTGGCTTGAGGGTGAAAATGCCATCTTGGAGTGATATAATAGACAAGATTTGTGGAGCGTTCGAAGAATGGGAACGAACAAGCAAGTAAAGACTTAGCATTAAAACCGGAGGGACGAACGAAATATGAGAAAATTGGTGGTATGTGATCACCCTTTGATTCAACACAAACTGACTTTTATCCGCGACATGCGCACGAACACTAAGGATTTTCGTGAACTGGTAGATGAAGTAGCGACGTTGATGGCTTATGAAATTACGCGGGACATTCCGCTCGAGTCAATCAAAGTGCAGACGCCGGTTGCTGAGGCCGAGTCGAAGGTCATCTCTGGGCGGATGCTGGGGCTGATTCCGATTCTCCGCGCCGGGCTGGGCATGCTGGACGGAGTGTTGAAGCTGCTTCCTGCGGCGAAGGTGGGACATGTCGGCTTGTTCCGTGATCCGGATACGCTGCAGCCAGTTGAGTATTACATCAAGCTTCCTACGGATGTTCAGGAGCGTGAGCTGATCGTGATCGACCCGATGCTGGCTACTGGGGGATCCGCTATTGCGGCGATTACCGCGTTGAAGAATCGCGGCTGCACGCAGATCAAAATGATGAACCTGATTGCCGCGCCGGAAGGGGTCAAAGCCGTTCACGACGTGCACCCGGATGTAGACATTTATGTTGCGGCATTGGACAGCCACCTGAATGAGCATGGCTATATCATTCCAGGCTTGGGCGACGCCGGTGATCGGTTGTACGGCACGAAGTAAGCCAAACGCCTGAATAGGAACTCCAACGTCTTAGGAGATGGTTGGGGCGAAGGCGTAGGGCATAGGGCCGGTTTAACGGCAAATTGTACCGTTAATTTTCTATTATTTGCGCAATGAAGAGAAATAACAGTAAATCCTGTCTCTAATTTGGCCGATCTCAGCGAAAATGCGGGATTGCGCCGAAATTAACGGTAGCTTTTACAGCTAATCGAGGCACTTATGCCGGATATCCCAAAATTAACGGTAGCTTTTACAGTTAGTTGCTGCGAGACAGGCAGACGACAACAACTTATTTTGATTACCTCTATATGGAAGGAATTGAGTAGGGTGAGCAAGATTAAAGTAATGACGATCTTCGGCGTTCGACCCGAAGCGATTAAAATGGCGCCGCTGATTCTGGAGCTGCAGAAGCATCCCGACAAAATCGAATCGGTGGTGTGTGTAACGGCCCAGCACCGTGAAATGCTTGATCAGGTGCTGGACGTCTTTAAGATCGTTCCGGACTATGATCTGGACGTCATGAAGCCCAACCAGACGCTGAACGAAATTACGATTCGTGTGCTGCAAGGATTGGAGGGCGTCCTGAAGGAGGCCAAACCCGACATTGTGCTTGTGCACGGTGATACGTTAACGACTTTCTTGGCAAGTTATGCTGCTTTCCTGCAACAGATCAAGGTGGGGCATGTCGAGGCCGGATTGCGGACGTGGAACAAGCTCTCCCCTTATCCAGAAGAGATGAACCGGCAGTTGACCGGCGTTTTAGCTGATCTTCATTTTGCTCCGACGGAATGGTCAGCTGGAAATTTACGTAAGGAAAATAAACCGGAGTCAGCTATATATGTCACAGGCAACACGGTGACAGATGTGTTTCAATATACAGTACAGCCGAATTACACAAATTCTGTGCTGGACTGGGCCGCTGGAAAGCGGCTTATTCTCATGACGGCGCACCGCCGCGAGTCGCAAGGCGAACCGCATCTGAATATCTTCCGCGCCGTAAGAAGAATTGCCGATGAGTTTGAGGATGTAGCCATCGTGTACCCGGTTCACCCAAGCCCTGCGGTCAGGGAGCCGGCTTATGCAACGTTGGGCGATCATCCCCGTATTAAACTTATTGATCCATTAGATGTGGTGGATCTGCACAACTTCTACCCTCATACGCATTTGATACTTACGGATTCGGGCGGTTTGCAGGAAGAGGCACCATCCTTTGGTGTTCCGGTGCTAGTGCTTCGTGATACGACGGAGCGGCCCGAAGGGATCGAAGCGGGGACGCTGGAGTTAGTCGGCACAAATGAGGAGATGGTTTATGAACGGACAAAGGCGTTGCTTAGCGATCAAAAGCTATACGAATCGATGAGCCGGGCAGCGAATCCGTACGGTGATGGACAAGCATCTCAAAGAATTGTCAATGCGATTTGTCACCATTTTGGATTTTTGAAGGATCGTCCGGAGGAATTTCACAGAAAGTTCACAAACTAGCGAAAATTTGTTTTGATCGCGAGCCCAAAAAAGTATACAGTATTACTGTACGCTGTATGCGTTTTATTCAGGATTGCAAGGGCAAATTTAGCATTTCATGGCTTTAAATCACTAAAAAACCTCAATTGACAATAACTCTTCACAATTAGTAAAATAAATTGGGATTATTAGGGTGATTTGAGATGAAAGACCCGATTAAACCTGATAAAAACAACAACAGCGTATGGAAGGCTGTCGCTGTGGTAACCGCTTTAGGAACGAACTTTGCCGTGTGCGCTGTGGGAGGTTACTTCCTTGGCGCCTGGTTGGATAAGCTGTGGTTCAAGAATGGACTGGGCATTGGCCTTGGGGTTCTGATCGGCATTGCAGCGGGTATTGTCGGCATTGTCGCTCTAATTAAGTCGGTTGTGGGAGGAAAAGATGGATGAGCTCTCGAAATACAACCGCGCTCTAACAGCCGGAACCCTAGGTTTCTTGGCCCTGTGTTTTCTGGGAGGCGCTTTATTGCCGCAGTATCAAAGCATTATGCTCGGCATCGCGCTCGGCTCAGCGGTCAGCTGGATTAACGCGGTTTACTTAGGCCGCAAAGTCCGGCAAGTGCTAGATGCCGCGGTTAACGGTGGTTCGAAGCGGTTGAACATGGGGTTTCTAACCCGTGCAGCACTGGCGGTTCTAGCGGTTTTTGCCGCAATGAAATATCCGCAGTATTTTAACGTGTATGCGGTTGCCGGCAGTCTGGTTTTTGCGCAATTTTTTCTTCTTTTTATAGGTATTCGTTTTTCTCGTAAGCCTTAAAGCTTGATAGCATTTCAACTTGGAATGGGGGTGAGAAAACATGCATGAAGCTCCGGTCATAGAGTTGGGCGGTCTGCATTTGGACTTGTCCATCATCTTGATGCTGGTGGTGACCTGCACCATCGTGTTCGTCATCGCGCGTCTAGCGACTCGGAATCTATCCGTAGAGAATCCCGGCAAGCTTCAGAATTTCATGGAGTGGGCGGCTGAGTTCGTTCAGAACTTGATCTCCAGCACCATGGATCTGAAGAAGGGAAGACCTTTTCTCTCCCTGGCCATGACGATGATTATGTTTATCTTTGTCGCCAACATGCTAGGGCTTCTGTTTGGGGTCGTAACGGAGTATGATGATCCGGCGAAAGCGAAAATTTTCGGTCAGGAAATCACTTCGGTTACGAAGGTGCTCGCGGAAGAGCACGAGAAGCATCCGGGTGAGGAAGCTCACGCCGAGGTGGCATGGTGGAAATCGCCGACAGCTGATCTCAGCGTAACGATGGGTCTGGCCTTGCTCGTCTTCACATTGTCCCACGGTTTGGGGATGGTGAGAAACACGAGAAATTATTTTAAGCATTACGTTCAGCCCTATCCTTTGTTTCTACCAATTAACTTGATTGAGCAGCTCTCGAAGCTGGTAACGCATGGCGTTCGTCTTTACGCGAATATCTTCGCAGGCGAGGTACTGATCTCCACCATTATGACGTTGGCCAAAGCAAGCGTGGTTGGTGCGATCTTCTCCGTTCCGCTCTTGATGGTATGGGATGGATTCAGTATTTTCGTAGGTGCTATCCAGGCTTTCGTCTTTGTCATCTTGATGATGGTTTATATCTCGCAAAACCTGGAAAGTCACGAAGAGCATTAACCGGGCAGTGTTGGAAGCCCGCATAAGCTAGTCTAAGTTTCAAGTTACGGATTGGAGAACGACTTCAACCTGACTGAACTATAAAAATTGATTTTACTTAAGGAGGATATACAAAATGGGAGCAATGGCATTATTAGCAGCAGCTATCGTAGCAGGTTTGGGCGCATTTGGCGCAGCGCTGGGTAACGGTATGGTTATCAGCAAAACAGTTGAAGGGATCGCTCGTCAACCTGAAGCGAAGTCCACTCTGCAAACAACGATGTTTATCGGCGTAGGTTTGATCGAGGTACTTCCGATCATCGGCGTGGTCCTGGCATTTATGTTCTTTGGTCAGGCTTAATAAGATTTTTAGAAAAGAAATGGCGGGGAAGGCCACAGACGTCCTCGCCTTCTTTTTAGCCCAGGGCGGGCGATACGCGATATGCGGATAGGCTTCGGAAAGGAGTGACTTGAGTTTGGAATTCGTATGGGAAAACACCGTCCTCGCATTGATTGCGATCGGGATTTTATACTTCTTGTTGAACAAATACGCATTTGGTCCGCTGTTTTCCGTGATGGAGAAGCGTCGTGAACTCGTTCAGCAACAGCTGAGTGAAGCGGCGCAAACACGTGAACAGGCAAATGCTTATGTGGAGGAGCAAAAAGCTGCCCTTCAGCAAGCACGCAAAGAGGCGTATGAAATTATTGAACAATCCAAGCAGACGAGCAGCAAGCAAGCCGCTCAAATGCTGGAGGAAGCCAAGAACGAGGCGGCCCGCTTGAAGGAAGAAGCGGTACGCGACATTCAGAACGAGAAGAACCGCGCGGTGGAACAACTTCGCAGCGAAGTGGGCGCTGTGTCGGTGAAGATCGCATCCAAGCTGATCGAGAAAGAAGTCAGCGAAGACAGCGTTCAAGGCGAACTGGTTGACAAGTACCTTAAAGAGGTCGGTGGCCGCTCATGAGCCGCGAGACCGTAGCTGCAAAACGGTATGCCAAAGCATTGTATGAGATCGCTGCGGCGGAAAGCCGGACGCTGGAAGTTGAAGAAGAGTTGAAAGCACTGGCGGCAGCTTTCCAGGCAGGGGATATTGAGCATTTTCTTGCCTCACCGAAGATTACGGAATCGGCGAAATGGGAAGCCATCTCCAATGCGATTGAAGGCAAACTGTCCAAACCTGTAGTTTCGACGGTGAAGCTTCTGGTAGAACGCGGAAGAATCGGACTCTTGCCGGAGCTGGTAGACGCTTACGTGAGCATTTCCAGCGAAGCGCTTGGACTTGCCAATGCGTTGGTGACAACGACTTACCCGCTTAGCGAAGAGGAGAAGCAGCAGGTTGCTGCGGAGTTCGGCGCCCTCTTAAATAAGAAGATTCGCGTCGAGAACGTGATTGACAAATCGTTGCTTGGCGGGATGAAAGTACGAATTGGCGACACGTTGTACGATGGAAGCTTGGCCGGGAAATTGGAACGGCTCGAAAAGTCTTTTCGAAGACAAGCATTGTAGATAGGGGTGAAACACTTGAGTATCAGACCTGAAGAGATTAGTTCTCTGATTAAAAGTCAGATTGAACAATATAAATCGGAAATTGAAGTGGCCGAAGTCGGCACCGTTATTCAAGTTGGCGACGGTATCGCCCGCGTTCACGGCTTGGAAAACGCCATGGCAAACGAGCTTCTGGAGTTCGAAAATGGCGTATTTGGCCTTGCCCTCAACCTGGAAGAGAGCAATGTGGGTGTCGTAATCCTCGGCCCTTACAGCGAAATCCGCGAAGGCGATCAAGTGAAACGGACCGGCCAAATCATGCAGGTTCCTGTAGGCGAAGCTTTGCTGGGTCGCGTTGTGAACCCGCTGGGTCAACCGATCGACGGTAAAGGACCTATTGAAACGACGGAATTCCGTCCAGTAGAAAATAACGCTCCGGGCGTTATCGACCGGAAATCGGTTCATGAACCGATGCAAACCGGGATTAAAGCAATCGACTCGATGGTTCCGATCGGCCGCGGCCAACGGGAGCTCATCATCGGTGACCGTCAAACCGGTAAAACGGCGATTGCCATCGATACGATCATCAACCAAAAAGGCAACGGCGTGAAATGTATTTACGTAGCGATCGGTCAGAAGCAATCGACCGTTGTTAGCGTTGTTGAAACGCTTCGTCGCCATGGTGCTCTCGATTATACGATCGTGGTATCGGCTTCCGCTTCGGAACCGGCACCGCTTCTCTACATTGCTCCTTATGCCGGCGTAGCTATGGCGGAGTACTTTATGTACAAAGGCGAGCATGTGCTGATTATCTATGACGACTTGTCGAAACAAGCAGCAGCTTACCGCGAACTTTCCTTGCTGCTCCGTCGTCCTCCGGGCCGCGAAGCGTATCCGGGTGACGTCTTCTACTTGCACTCCCGTCTGCTGGAACGTGCAGCCAAACTGAGCGACGAGCTTGGCGGCGGATCGATCACGGCGCTTCCGTTTATCGAAACGCAAGCTTCCGACGTATCGGCGTACATTCCAACGAACGTCATTTCCATTACCGACGGTCAGATCTTCCTGGAGTCCGACCTGTTCTACTCCGGTCAACGTCCAGCGGTTAACGTGGGTATCTCCGTATCCCGGGTCGGCGGCTCCGCGCAAATCAAGGCAATGAAGAAGGTTGCCGGTACCCTGCGTCTGGACCTCGCCCAATACCGCGAGCTTCAAGCGTTCTCCCAGTTCGGTTCCGATCTGGACAAATCGACGCAAGCCCGGTTGACCCGCGGTTCGCGCATGATGGAAATCCTGAAGCAAGGCGTCAACCAACCGTTGGCTGTTGAGTTGCAAGTAGTCAGCTTGTATACCGCAGTCAAAGGTTATCTGGATGATATTCCATTGGCGGACGTTCGCCGCTTCGAAGCGGAATTCCTGTCCTTTATCCAAAATCAGCATGACGACGTTCTGCAGTCGATCCGCGACACCAAGGATCTGACGCCAGAGAACGAAACGAAGCTGAAAGAAGTTATTGAGCAATTCAAACGCGGTTTCGCGACTACGGCATAAGAATGTTCTTGCGGCAAACCGGCCTTGGCTAAGCGCAATGCCGGTTTACGCCTTTGTGTAAAAATACTTTGGCTCTGCCAAAGTTAAGCTCATGCTTACGAAGTTAGTTTTGGCTTCGCCAAAACTAAGCACATGCTTACGAAGTAACTTTGGCTCTGCCAAAGTTAGGCTCATGCTTACGAAGTTAGTTTTGGCTTCGCCAAAACTTTAAGGTGGTGAAATCATGGCAAAAGGGATGCGCGAAATCAAGCGTCAGATTAAAAGCGTTCAGAACACCCGGCAAATCACCAAAGCGATGGAAATGGTAGCCTCGGCGAAGCTGCGGAAAGCGCAGGAGAGAGCGCAAGCTGCTCGGCCTTACTCGGAGAAGCTGAAAGAGGTGGTATCCAGCATCGCGGCTGCCTCTCAAGGCGTCAGCCACCCGATGCTCGTGTCGCGTCCGGTTAAACGGACCGCTTATATCGTGATCACGTCTGACGGCGGATTGGTTGGCGGATATAACGCGAATATTTTGCGGAAAGTAACGGATTTGATCCGTTCTCGCCATGCCTCGACTTCGGAATACGAACTGTTCATTATCGGCCGCAAAGGCAGAGACTATTTCAAACGCCGCAATTATCCGGTTGTCCATGAAGTGACTGAGCTTTCGGACTCTCCGAGATTTGCGGATATTAAGTCGTTGACCTATGCAGCGGTGCAAGGCTTCGAAACCGAACGATTCGACGAAATTTACATTTGCTATAACCGGTTCATCAATGCGATTACCCAACTGCCAACCGTGGAGCGCCTTCTCCCCTTTGATTCGGTGGAGAGCGAGGCGCCGGTCAGCAGCTATGAGTATGAACCTTCGCCGGAAGGCGTATTAGAAGTGCTTCTTCCGAAATATGCCGAAACGTTGATCTTTGGTGCGCTTCTTGACGGTAAAGCCAGTGAGCTTGGTGCGAAAATGACTGCGATGGGCAGCGCGACCAAAAACGCGACGAAGATGATTAATGAACTTACCCTGACGTACAACCGCGCTCGTCAAGCGGCGATTACGCAAGAAATTACGGAGATCGTGGCCGGAGCTAACGCACAAGGCTGATCGTTCCGGGCAGCAATTTTAGGAGGGAAACGAAGATGAACAAAGGACGCGTTGTCAGCGTAATGGGTCCGGTTGTTGACATCGAATTTGAGCGCGGTCAACTCCCGGAAATCTATAACGCAATTAAAATTGAGAAGCAAGACGGCCAGTCTGCTTTGGTTCTGGAAGCTTCCAATCATCTGGGCGATAACCTCGTTCGTTGTATCGCAATGGCCTCGACAGACGGCCTTGTGCGCGGTACGGAAGCAATCGACTTAGGAGCGCCGATTTCGGTTCCAGTCGGTTCGGCGACATTGAGCCGCGTATTTAACGTGCTGGGTGAGCCGATTGATAACAAAGGCGAAGCCAACAGCGAATTGAGATACCCGATCCACCGCGAACCGCCGAAGTTCGAAGATCTGTCGACGCAAGCGGAAATGCTGGAAACCGGGATCAAGGTTATCGACCTGCTGGCGCCGTATGCCAAAGGCGGTAAAATCGGCTTGTTCGGTGGTGCCGGCGTAGGTAAAACCGTTACAATTCAGGAATTGATCCATAACATCGCGCAAGAACACGGCGGGATCTCCGTATTTGCCGGCGTAGGGGAACGTACCCGTGAAGGGAACGACCTTTACATGGAAATGACGGAATCCGGCGTTATCGAGAAAACGGCGATGGTCTTCGGACAAATGAACGAACCGCCAGGTGCACGTTTGCGCGTTGCCTTGACGGGTCTGACGATGGCGGAATACTTCCGCGACCAAGAAGGCCGCGACGTATTGCTCTTCATCGACAACATCTTCCGGTTTACGCAAGCGGGTTCTGAGGTTTCCGCGTTGCTCGGACGGATGCCTTCCGCAGTAGGTTACCAGCCGACGCTGGCAACTGAAATGGGTCAATTGCAAGAACGGATCACTTCGACGAAGAAAGGTTCCGTTACCTCGATTCAAGCGATCTACGTCCCTGCGGACGACTATACGGACCCGGCTCCGGCTACGACGTTTGCTCACTTGGACGCAACGACGAACTTGGAGCGGAAAATTTCCGAGAAAGGGATCTTCCCGGCCGTGGACCCGCTGGCTTCCAGCTCGCGGATTCTGACGCCGGAGATCGTGGGCGAAGAGCACTATGCCGTAGCCCAAGGCGTAAAACAAATCTTGGCTCGTTATAAAGAACTGCAGGATATTATCGCGATCCTTGGTATGGATGAATTGTCCGACGACGATAAAACGCTCGTTGCCCGTGCTCGGAAAATCGAACGCTTCCTGTCGCAGCCATTCCACGTGGCTGAGCAGTTTACGGGGATTAAAGGGAAGTATGTGCCGATCGCCGAGACGGTCCGCAGCTTCAAAGAAATTTTGGAAGGCAAGCATGACGACCTTCCGGAAGCGGCGTTCCTGTTCGTAGGAACGATTGAAGAAGCTGTCGAAAAGGCCAAAACGCTGTAATTCGAAGCCGAATCCGGATGCTTCAGAAATGAACTGTCCCACGAACAGGAGGGATAAAACTTGAGCACCTTTTTATTGGAAATTGTTACGCCGGAGCATGTGGTGTTCTCGAAAGAGGTTGACAGCTTAACGGTCCGCGGCGTTGAAGGGGAGTTTGGCGTTTTGCGGGGCCATATCCCGCTCGTGACTCCGCTGCAAGTTGCCCCGGTGGTTGCGAAAACCGGCAAGGAAGAGACGTATATCGCCGTACACGGCGGATTCATCGAAGTACAGGGCGATAAAGTGATCGTGCTTGCCGAAAGTGCAGAGCTGCCGGAAGAGATCGACCTGGAGCGGGCCATCGCGGCACGTGAGCGTGCGGAACGCCGATTGGCGAATCGCAGCAACCAGGACCGTATCGATCATCGCCGCGCAGAGCTGGCGCTGCAACGGGCGGTGACCCGGATTAACGTGGTCAGCAGCCGCAAACAGCAATAGACTGCAAAATAACGGGCACCTCTTGAGGTGCCTGTTTTTTCTTTCAGAATGACGCCAGAATGATATTTTGGTAATAGATGCCGTTGGAAGCCTTTGCATTACAAAGAAAAGCTGGATTATTACGGCGATGCCAAGTATGATATATAAGGTCTATATTTTTACAGGATAGTAACCGATATATAAATACGTCCCTGTGCAACTTGGATTGATGTGTCAGCGTCAAAGGGGAAGATTAACCGTTTAGGTACTTGCTGCATAAATATAAACGTGATGGAGGATTTATTATGAATCCCGTCGACCAGGTAGCGGCTTCGGTTGGTGTAAACGGCTTGACAGCGATCCTCGTCTCCTTGGCCTGTGTGGTGCTGTCATGGTGGGCGCTGCAGAACTTGAAGCTGGATTTATTGATCCGGCACCCTAAGAGCCCGCAGGGCAAGCTGCTGCACCTGCTGTTGGCGATCGTATTAGGCCGTTTCGTAGCCGCTTTTATTATGGATTATTGGCAATATACCCAAATGCTGAAGTATATGTTTTGAGCATTAAACTGAGTGTTTGTGGGGTTCGTCTACAGACAGATCAGGAAGGAAATTGTCGAATAACATCATTTCATTGTGTCAACAATGGTGAATAAGGACTACAACTCGAGAGCATGTCCATAATCGGGGCAAGAAGCGATTTCTGTGCCAAAACACGCTTTTTCGACAAGATTGGAGCCTTGTGTGCCTTAAATGACCGGTGATATGATGAAATTTAGGGAATGAACCAGGTAAATCTTTTTCCAAATCGGGAAAAAAAGTGAAAATGAACGCGCGGAGGGAACCATGATGAGCAAATTTATCGTCCGCGGTGGCAATGTTTTGGCCGGGAACGTAAAAGTCAGCGGTGCTAAAAATTCAGTGCTACCGATCATTGCAGCGTCTTTACTGGGTGAAGAAGGAGTCAGCGTCATTCGCGATGCGCCCCCTCTTGACGATGTAATGACCATTAATAAAGTGTTAGAGTCGCTAGGAGCAGCCGTTACCTATGACCGAGAGGTCATTACTGTTGATGCGCGGCAAATCGCTTCTTGCGAGGCGCCTTATGAATGGGTGCGAAAGATGCGGGCGTCTTTTCTTGTCATGGGTCCGTTGTTAACAAGAATGGGATTCACCCGGATTTCCCTCCCGGGTGGCTGCGCGATCGGGACCAGACCGATTGACCAGCATCTGAAGGGCTTCGAAGCGATGGGTGCAGAGATCACCCTCGGCCACGGGTTTATCGAAGCCAAGACGAACGGCCGCCTCCGCGGAGCCAAGATTTATTTGGACGTTGCCAGCGTAGGTGCAACGGAGAACATTATGATGGCGGCAACCTTGGCGGAAGGCACGACCATTATTGAAAATGCGGCCAAAGAGCCGGAAATCGTTGATTTGGCGAACTACTTGAACAGTATGGGAGCCGTTGTCCGCGGAGCGGGAACGGGCATGATTCGGATTGAAGGCGTCGAACGGTTGCGTGGATGCGAGCATACGGTGATCCCGGACCGGATCGAGGCGGGTACGTTTATGGTCGCTGCGGCCATTACCGGTGGGAACGTCTTTGTTGAAGGTGCGATTGCCGATCACTTGGGACCGGTCATTTCCAAGCTTGAGGAAATGGGCGTTACCGTGGAAGTACAGGAGAACGGAGTACGTGTGATTGCAGACAAACCGCTGAAAGCTGTGGATGTTAAAACGTTGCCGTATCCGGGCTTCCCAACCGATATGCAAGCGCAAATGATGGCGTTGCTGCTTGTATCTGAAGGAGCTAGTGTCATTACCGAGACGGTATTTGAAAACCGCTTTATGCACGTGGATCAGTTCCGTTTAATGAATGCCGACATTAAGGTGGAAGGACGCAGCGCGATTATCTCCGGGAGCAATAAGCTCAGCGGAGCTAAGGTTTGCGCCACCGACCTTCGTGCCGGAGCGGCACTGATCTTGGCAGGACTGGCAGCGGACGGGACGACAGAAGTCAGCGGTACGCATCATATTGACCGGGGATATGTGGATTTGGCCGAGAAGCTGTCCGGCCTGGGCGCGGACATTTGGCGCATTTCGGTCGAAGAGACCGCTCCGGAAACCGAGAAAGTATCGGCTGCTGCCAAAGAGGAAATCCCGGTATTGAAAATTCAGCCCTCTTGGGCTTAAGGTGAAGTTCATAGATGTAAGATAAACCATGCCGTCGGCATGGTTTTTTCTTTAGCTGAAATGCTCCAGCACCACTTTGCCAATCGTTCTTCCGGTCTCGATGAGCGCATGGGCTTTGCGGAGATTGGCGGCGTTGATGGGGGATAGCTTTTCTGCTGCAACAGGGTGATGCCGCCCCCATGTTCTTCCAGTGTTTTTCTGCGGTATTCAAGCAAAAGATATAGTCAACATGTTCATACCCCAGCGCTTGGAGTTGGGGAACAAAAGGTTCAAAGTGATTGATGACCTCATCGGCACCAAGCTCCTTCACCCATTTCACCGATTCAGGACGGGAAGCCGTGCCGATCACCGTAAGTCCGGCATGCTTGGCGAGTTGCGTCGCGATAGAACCAACTCCTCCGGCGGCGCCAATGATCAAGAGCGTTTTTCCGGCATTCCTTTTTCTATAAATATAGAAGTACTTGCAGAGGATTCGAGAAATCGGGTCCTTTTTTGTGTTCTATCAATTCCTCAAAACTCATATCTATAAGTATAGCGGGCAAACGATATAAGGGCAGAAAGCTAGGTTACTAGCTCGCTAGCACGGCAGCATGATGAGGGCGGGGGGGAATCAATCGATGCAGGAACGATCTCAGGCAGTAAAAATCAATGTGGCACCTCGCCGAGAGGTAAAGCAAAATCAAGAAGAAAGCAGCAGCCTTCAGATAGACAATAAGGCAGCGATCCGCCCTTTAGGGCATGACGAAGCGAAAACAACCACAGTGTCGGCACCCGTATCCATGATGAAGGTTCGTCCAAAATCGGAACAAGCAGTTGAATTGAAGCAGGAACGAGGGCAGGGAGGAGTCGCGAAGCAAGGAAGTGGGGGAAGCGAGAGGCCGGC
>NZ_GG695971.1:468072-495914 GCF_000159955.1 Paenibacillus sp. oral taxon 786 str. D14
GCCGCGGGCGGGCCGCCGGTGCGCGTCTATCTCACGCGCACCGGCGTGGTCGAGACCGTGCCGCTCGAGCAATACGTCACCGGCGTGCTCGCCGCCGAGATGCCGGCGGACTTCGAGCTCGCGGCAATCAAAGCGCAGGCCATCGCGGCGCGCACCTTTATCGTCCAGCGGCTGGCCGCTGGAGAACCCTCAGGCACCGGGAGCAAAGATGCGGATGTCAACGACACCGCCAATCATCAAGTCTATCTCCCCCGTGCGGAATTGGAAGAGTGGCCAAGCCGGGGGAAGGGCGCAGAGCTGGAGAAGCTGCGTCAAGCCGTCCGGCAGACCGCAGGAATCGTCATGACGTTCCGCGGACAGCCGATCACCGCTTCCTTCTTCTCTTCCAGCGGCGGATACACGGAGAACTCCGAGGAATATTGGTCGCTGAAAATTCCTTATTTGCGCAGCGTGCCTAGCCCATGGGATGCGGCGATCAATCCGAACAACCGCGAAACCGTGGAAATGCCGCTCACCCAGCTTTACGCCAAGCTGGGACAGAAAGTGCCGGAACCGGTGCAGACCGCATTAGCTGCGCTGGATCAGGGGGAAGCCCAAGCCAAAGCGGCGGCGTCGAAGCTGAGTGCCGACAAGCTGTTTAAGATCCTCTCTTGGACCACCGGGCGTCGGGTGAAAGAAATTCGCATCGGCGACAAGGTGTACACCGGCCGGGAAGTTAGGGAGAAGCTGGACCTTCGCTCCAGCCAGTTTACGCTGGCGGTGGCCGGCGATACCGTGAAGATCACCACCTATGGCTACGGCCACGGCGTTGGCATGAGCCAGTGGGGAGCGAACGGGATGGCGAAAGAGGGTTATACAACCACGCAAATCCTCAAACACTACTACACGGGAATCTCGTTTCAGCAGGTCTCCCATTTTCTCAAGTAGTGGCTTGAATGCGAAGTTTCTCTTTTTTCTGAAAAAAAAGTATATAGACGAAGTATAAAAGAGTTCACCCCGGTAACACTGGTTACTGAGGTGATGAGCAAATGAATGAAAACCAGAAAAAAACAAGTCACGAGGAATCTCCTAAAATGGGACTGGGAGAACCGGTGAAGCCGGTATCCGCGTGGAAGAGATTATTGTCAAAGAGATGGGTTTACCCGGCAGCGTATGTGGCGGCAGCGGCAATTATACTAACCTTAGTGTGGGTCTACCAGGATGCGAGCAACAAGCCGATGGACTCGACCCCCGCCAGCGTGACCGACACCGTGAACCTGTCTGGCGAAGAGGAAGCCGCAACGGGAGAGGGAACGACAGAGGAAGAAGCAACCGAAGTCATCGCCTCCTCCGAAGATCTCGCTTGGCCGGTAGTGAATGCCGCCGAAGTTAGTGTGGTGAAGCCGTTCTATGAGAAGGATGGCACGGCCGAAGAACATCAAGCCGCCCTGGTGCAGTACAACGATACGTTTACGCCAAACACCGGGATCGACTTGGCGCGCGAAGACCGTAAGCCTTTCGAAGTCACGGCTGCCATGAGCGGGAAAGTGACGCGGGTTGAAGAGGTGCCGCTCCTCGGGTACGTGGTGGAAATTACGCACGCTAACAACCTGAAGACGGTATACGAAAGCTTAGGCGAAGTTAAGGTGAAGAAGGATGCCGAAGTGAAGCAAGGCGACATTATCGGCAGCGCCGGCCGCAACGAAGTGGAGAAGGATCTCGACAACCACGTCCATTTTGCAATTTATGAAAATGGCGAGCTGGTGAATCCGGAATCCGTACTTCCGAAAAACTAACGTTTTGCAATAACCCATCCATCCCATGTAAGGCACTGCCAGCCGATCCAAACATCGAGGACTACGGCAGCAGGCCTGACGGAGAGCGAAGAGCTCTCCGTTTTTTTTGTCCTCATTCGCAATAAGGGTACAAAAAGGCCTTATTTACCGGAAATTCCGGCTTCCCGAGTAAATAAGGGAAAATATTGGCCTTATTTTTTTGATCCAAGCCTCATAAGGCTTGTTTTCCTGAGGACCGAGACAAATAAGAGCCTATTTTGTCCTTATTTCGTGCAGATCAAGCTCGAACGCCCAAATAAGGCCAAAAAAGTCCTTTATGAAGCATGAAGATGGTAACTCCATTACTCCGTTTTACGCACTTCACTTCACTTGTCCAACCGAGCTGCAGCTACTCCCTTAGTAACCAACGGTAAAATAAAAGGCCCCGCAAAGGCTTGTCACGCTTGGAAACAAAGAATATCTAAGCCCGCCCCTCATATAATGTACCAAACTATCTCGAGTTGAGGGAGGCGGGAGCGTGCACGATTACATCAAGGAACGGACGATAAAGATTGGACGGTGCATCGTGGAGACACGGCACACAGTTCGGACGATCGCCAAGGAATTCGGCGTTTCGAAAAGCACGGTGCACAAGGATTTAACCGAACGTTTGCCGGAGATTAATCCGGATTTAGCGGATCAGGTGAAGCACATTCTCGAATATCACAAATCGATTAGACACTTGCGCGGCGGTGAAGCAACGAAGATCAAGTATAAGAAAAAAGGTCAATCCAAACGTGAGGTGATTAGCTCCGTTAATTAATGAGTAATGAATTTATTTAGTTCACTCATCGAACGATAATCATTGAATCAATCCCCTAAAGTATGGTATTTTTAAATATGGTATAAGATGATGTGGATTTTCATCCATTTATCCCGAAATTTCGCGATATTCTTCGACTTTTGTCGATAAACAACACCTAGTCAGCGGGACGCTTCTGCCATATCACATGAGGTAGGACCGCTACGTCCTTTCCGTGATTTACAAAAATACGCTTTGGGGGATCGAATGATGGGCAAGGATATTGGGATTGATTTAGGCACGGCCAATGTGCTAATTCATATCAAGGGGAAGGGAGTCGTACTTGACGAACCTTCCGTTGTCGCCATTGACAGCGACGGGAAACGGGTACTGGCCGTCGGTGAGGAAGCTAGACGGATGGTAGGTCGTACGCCTGGAAATATCACTGCAATTCGTCCCTTGAAGGACGGAGTCATTGCCGATTTTGAAATTACGGAAACGATGTTGAAGTATTTTATTGACCGGGTGGGCGGGCGAAGCTGGTACAGCCATCCGAGAATTCTGATCTGCGCGCCAACGAACATTACGTCGGTCGAGCAGAAATCGATTCGCGAAGCCGCCGAACACAGCGGCGCCAAAGAAGTGTATTTAGAAGAAGAACCTAAAGCGGCTGCAATTGGGGCTGGCATGGATATTTTCGAACCGAGCGGCAACATGGTTGTCGATATCGGCGGCGGGACGACGGATGTGGCGGTGCTCTCCATGGGAGACATCGTCACGGCCTCGTCACTTAAAGTCGCTGGGGACAAGTTTGATGCTGCCATCATTAAATATATTAAAACGAAGTACAAGCTGTTGATCGGGGAACGGACAGCAGAGGATATCAAAATTGGAATCGGAACGGTGCACCCGAACGGACGGCAGGCGGAGATGGATATCCGCGGACGGGACATGGTGTCCGGACTGCCGCTGACCGTGACGATCACGGCGAAAGAAATCCAGGAGGCCCTGGCTGATCCGGTATCCTCCATTGTTGCCACCGCCAAATCGGTGCTGGAGCGCACTCCACCGGAATTGTCCGCCGACATCATTGACCGCGGCGTGATTTTGACCGGAGGAGGCGCTCTGCTGAACGGGTTGGACGAGCTGCTTGCCGAAGAGCTTCACGTACCGGTGCTCATTGCGGAAGATCCGATGCACTGTGTGGTAAAGGGTACGGGGATTATGCTCGATAATTTGGACAAGGTGCTAAGAAGAAAGTTCTAATCGTCCGATAAAATAAAGAAGGAATGAATTGCCCGAGGAATAGGGCATTTAGAATACATAGCGTTTGGAGGTAAGTCATGCTAAGAGGTCTCTATACCGCAGCATCCGGCATGATCGCCGAACAACGGCGGCATGATACAGTTACGCAGAATATCGCCAATCTCAACACACCGGGCTACAAATCGGTGAATACCGTCGCGCGCTCTTTTCCCGAAATGTTGATTTCCTTGATGGGGGACAAGCAGTCGGGGAACAATAAGCAAATCGGGAAGCTGGTCACCGGGGTGTTTGCGGAAGAGAGCTTGCCGGCGTTTACGCAAGGAGATTTGAAGGAAACCGGGAAAAATACCGATTTTGCCCTGATCTCGGAGCTTAGCCTGGAGAACCCGGAAACGGGTGGGCCTTATGCGTTTGACGCCTCCGGTAAATTCGTCACAGAGGACGGCGAAGTGATTTATCAACCGCAAGCCTTCTTCGCCGTGGAAGATAACGAGGGGAATGTAAGATATACCCGGGACGGCAGCTTCACGGTGAATGCGGCGGGCGAGTTGAGAACGTCCACCGGTTTCCGGGTGCTGGACACAGGCGGCAATCCGATTATCCTCGATGCGGGATTGTCCGTGGACACGCTGACCAGCGATGAAGCCGGGAATTTGACGGCCGTAGACAATACCGGTGCCCTGGTGGACTTGGGGACTTTGGGGATTACGGTAGTAGAACAGCCTTACCAGCTTGTCCGTGAAGGCAACGGCGTGTTCCGGGTGGCGGATGAAGAGGCGGCGGGAGTACGCGAGTTGGTGCCTGGAACGGATGGAGCTGTGGTACGCCAAGGCTATCTTGAGGTATCCAATGTTGATACCGCCCAATCTATGGTGGATTTGCTGGCCGCCCAACGAGCTTATGAATCCAACCAAAAAATCATTCAATATTATGATAGAAGCTTGGATAAAGCGGTTAATGAAATTGGCAAAGTACAATGATCATGTGCGGTTGCTTTTGCTTAATACAGGAGGTGCGGCATGAATAACACCGTCATCAGCGCGATGGTATCGATGAGCGGCATTCAACAGCGTTTGGACTTGCTGGCTGATAATATTGCTAACTCGAACACAGTAGGGTATAAACGAAAAGAAGCTAACTTTGAAGACACGCTGACTCGGGTGCAGAACCAGACTTCGGATCTGAATCTGCCGGGCCGGGCCACACCGTCCGGATTCACTCTGGGTTTTGGTTCTAGAATGTCGCAGGTCACTGTCAATTATGCTCAGGGCTCGATTCAAGAGACCGGAAATATGACGGATTTGGCTATTCAAGGCAATGCGATGTTTAGTGTAATGTTGCCGGGAGGTGACATTGCCTATACCCGGGGCGGCGATTTTCACATTCAACCGGATCCAGATGATGCCGAGTCGGCCTTCTTGGTCAATCAACTTGGGTACGTGGTCCTGAACTCCGAAGGCGATTCGATCACGTTCCCGTCCGATGCCAAGCTTAGCATTGACGCTGAAGGGAATATCCTGGCAACCAATGGGGAAGGCACAACGGAAGTGGGACGAATCGCGTTGTTGACGGCGGAGCGGCCGGATGCACTCGTTCAGAAGGACGGGAACCTCTTTGTTCTAGCAGCGGGTCTTGACCCTGCCGAAGCGATGGTGGATAACTTGTCGCTCCCGCAGGAACAGCGGGCCAGCCTGCGCCAAGGGGCGCTGGAAGCTTCTAACGTAGATTTAACGGAAGCGATGGCGGAAATGCTCCAGGTGCAGCGCGCCTACCAATTGACAGCTCGTGCGCTAACCTCGGGTGAAACGATGATGGGTCTAGCCAACAACTTGCGCGGATAGGTGGGATGCTTCATGAGTGAAGACAGTCAACCGGTGAGCAAACGGCCGGCCTGGATCGTCATCCTGAAGATCGTGCTTGTGTTGCTCGTTCTTGTCGCAGCTCTGGCGGCAGGTATGGTCGTAGGGTATGTCGTGTTCGGCAAACAGGATATGTCCGATATTTGGAACTGGGCAACTTGGAAGCATGTACTTGATCTGGTCTTTGCTCCATAAGGCCAATCAGATCGCCTCTATATATATATAGAAGAAACAGAACGAAAATAACAAAAATGTCCACAAACTCTCGGCTGACGGGAGTTTTCTTTTTGTAGGCGAAAAATGTATAATGATGGGGGACTTAGATGGGGAACATCGTCAAAAGGGCTATATCCGTAATCGACCGGGAGGTCGTTTGCGGATAAGCCCCTTATCTTAACCTTCGCTTCTGCAGAGGCGAAGGATATCTACAGTTTGAACGGATCCCCGCATTTTTATTCAAGTTGGGACGCATCCAATCGAGACTCATGCCACAAAACCGAAAGGAGACTTACATATGTTAAACACGAACCAAATTCAGGAAATCCTGCCGCACCGTCCTCCGTTTTTGCTGGTGGACCGCATTATTGAGCTGGAAGAAGGCAAACGCGCCGTCGGGATCAAGAACGTCACGATGAATGAGCCGTTCTTTACCGGGCATTTTCCGGGATACCCTGTAATGCCTGGCGTACTGATTACGGAAGCGCTCGCGCAGGTCGGCGCCGTTGCGATCCTTAACGTCGAGGAGAACCGCGGGAAGATCGGCTTCTTGGCTGGACTGGATGGATTCCGCTTCCGCGGGCAAGTGGTCCCGGGAGATACGCTGCGCTTGGAGGTCGAAGTGACCCGGATGAAGGGCTCCATCGGTAAAGGCCATGCCATTGCGAAAGTGGACGATAAAATTGTTGCCGAGGGAGACATCATGTTCGCCTTGTCTTAATCGGGCGTAATCGTAATCACTAAGGAGGAGAACCTATCATGACTGAAATCAGTAATGCCGTCCGTGAGAAGCTGGCGAGCTGGCTGCAGGACCCAACGATTGATGAAGCAACCAAACAGGAATTGCGTGATTTGGAAAATAACCCGGCCGAACTTGAGGACCGTTTCTATCGTGACCTGGAGTTTGGGACAGGCGGGTTGCGCGGCGTGATCGGCGCGGGGAGCAACCGCATGAACCGTTATACGGTAGCCCGTGCTTCGCAAGGGTTTGCCGAATATATTCTGGAAGCGCATGCGGGCCAAGCCGGGGCACCTTCGGTTGTCATTGCGCATGATTGCCGTCACTTCTCGCCGGAGTTTGCGTTGGAAGCTGCTTTGGTGCTGGCCGGCAACGGCATCGTAGCCAAGCTGTTCCCATCGTTGCGCCCAACGCCGCAGCTCTCCTACTCTGTACGCGCTCAGAAGGCGACCGGGGGCATCGTCATCACTGCAAGTCACAACCCGCCCGAGTACAACGGCTATAAAGTCTATAACTCGACAGGCGGCCAGCTCGTTCCACATGAAGCGGAGCAGGTCATTGCTCGCATTCAGAAAGTGGCATCCTTCGCTCAAGTCAAACGGTTAAGCCGGGAAGAAGCGGAAGCGAAGGGATTGCTCGTATGGCTTGGCGCCGACGAGGATGAAGCCTTTGCGGATACAGTGGCGAACACCAGTGTCAATCGCGAGCTCATGACTTCCGGAGCAGCTAAAGATCTGGTGGTTGTCTTTACGCCGCTGCATGGGACAGGGAACCTTCCGGTTCGCCGTGCTTTGGAGAAGCTTGGTTTTACCCAAGTGCATATTGTGAAGGAACAGGAAATGCCGGATGGTGATTTTCCAACGGTGAAGTCCCCGAACCCAGAAGAACGGGAAGCGTTCACGATGGCTATCGAGCTCGGCAAGCAAGTGGGCGCGGATATCTTGATCGGTACAGACCCTGATGCTGACCGAATGGGGGCCGTTGTGCGCACGCGGGACGGCGAATATGAAATTCTTACCGGTAACCAATCGGGCTCCTTGCTCGTTCATTATGTATTGAGTCAAATGAAGGAAAGAGGAAAGCTTCCGAACAACGGCGCGGTTGTCAAGACGATTGTAACCAGCGAATTTGGCGCTGCGATTGCCCGCCACTATGGGGCTGCGGTGTTTAACACGCTGACCGGCTTCAAATATATCGGTGAGAAGATGAACGAATTTGAAGCTTCCGGCGAGTATACTTATTTGTTCGGTTATGAGGAAAGCTACGGATATCTGGCAGGCAACTATGCGCGCGATAAGGATGCCGTCGTAGCCTCGATGTTGATCTGCGAAGCGGCAGCGTATTACAAACGCCAAGGAAAGACCTTGATCGACGTGTTGGAGGAGCTGTACCAACAGTTCGGCTATTACCGCGAAGCGTTAGCTTCCCGTACGTTAAAAGGCAAGGACGGCCTGGCCCAAATCGGGGCGTTGATGGAAGCCTTCCGCAGCAACCCGCCGCAGGAAGTTGGGGGCGTGCGTGTATCCGAAGTACTCGATTACTCGCAAGGCCTGGACGGATTGCCGAAGGAGAATGTGCTGAAGTTTTTGCTGGATGACGGTTCGTGGTTCTGTCTGCGCCCTTCGGGTACGGAACCGAAGATCAAATTCTATTTTGGCGTTTGCGGCACATCTGCGGAAGATGCCAAGTCGCGTCTGAACCGGATTCAAGAAGACGTTCTTGCCCGCGTCGATCAATAATCGGCAAGCAGGTTGGGGAAACAAATAACAGATGTGGATTCATGCATTTTTGAGGAGGTACCTTAGTGATTCGAAGTTGGCAGCGGTGGAATAACGCTTCCCGAAAATTGTTGTGGGTTTTGGTGATTGTCGGAATCCTGGCTTCTGTGCCGGTGATCGCGCAGCGGGTTCAAACGGAATCCTCCGCAAACAAAGTGGAGTTCGTCTTTAATTATCGAGGATTGTTGGATATCGCATCGTATCAGGCGAATCCCCAGGCGTATATGGATGAGCAGCTGGACCGTCTGAAAGAAGCTGGCGTGGGCACCATGGCGATGTTTGAAAGCACGTTGGACGAATTGGTAAAAGCGCGCCGGATTATGGTTTTTAGTTCGCTGGAAGTTGCGAAGCTGAACGGTGCCGTCGTGACGAATAGCGGCAATTACACCTACCTGGCGTTTACAAGTGCGGAGAACGAAGCGCAGTTGAAGCCGATGATCGAAGCGGCATTCCGCCAGCTGGACGTGCCGGTGGCAAACTGGCAGTATCAAGATCATGGCGGGCTCGCTATCGGTATGGGCATGGAAGAAGCGATGATGAAGCCGATGCCGCTAGATCCGATTGCGTTTAACATGCTGCGGGAGAAAGGCTTTACGATTTTGCCGCGGCTTTCGGACAATATCCCTTATGATCAGGAAGAGATGGATCAACTGCTGGCCTTTTTCGCTGAAAACGGGGTAAATCGCATTCTGTTCGACGGCGAAGCGGTGAAAGGCTTTAACGAGGATCAGACGAAGCATAGTTTGCAGGGCTTTGCGGATTTGCTGAAAAAATACAACATCGGCATCGCGGCCATCGAAAATTTGAAGGCTCCGCAAAAAGGCTTTAACAAACTGGCTTACCTGATCGATTATAACGTGGTGCGCCTGCATTCCTTGTCGGATGCGGAGGCTTCCCAGGATAAGATGACGCTGGCCGACCGGTTCGTTCTGGCGACCAAAGACCGGAACATCCGGATGGTTTATCTCAACGCTTCTGCTTCCAAGGACGTGGCGAAAGCGTCGATTACGAATCCCATCGATAATCTGATTGGTTCGCTGCAAGCTCCGGGGAATGCAATGAAGCGGATCGAAAACAACGGATTTGAGCTGGGACAAGCTGAGGCTTTCACGATTCACGACGCTAGCTGGCAGAGATACCTGAAAGCGCTGGTTGTCCTTGGAGGCGTAGCGTTTGTAGCGTTGCTGATTTCCTGCTTCCTGCCGTCGCTTACACTGGCAGCTTTTGTGCTCGGCCTGGTAGGTTCGGCTGGACTGTACGTGCTGAAGCCGGTCTTGCTTGAGCAAGCCTTGGCTCTGTTCGTAGCCATCAGCGCGCCGACAATTGCGATGGTATTGGCGATCCGCAAGGTGCAGGAGCTTCAAGAGAAGCATCCGAATCTCTCGGGCGGACGGCGGCTGACCCATACGATTGTGTTGTATATCAAAACATCGTTGCTGTCCCTATTCGCTGTACCGTTCGTGATCGCGCTCTTGAACAACATTACGTACAGCCTGGTGCTGAATCAATTCCGTGGCGTCAGCCTGCTGCATTTGGCGCCAATCCTGCTGATCGCCGTATATGTCTTCTTATACCGGGGGAACTCGGTTTGGGAGGAATTGCGCAAATGGCTTAGCATGCGGATTACGGTGCTTTGGGTAGTCGTTGCTGCTGTACTTGGAGTGGCGGCGCTGTACTACCTGTCCCGTACTGGGAATTCTGGAACGTTGCTTCCGGGTGAAGCGGCCTTCCGTTCTTTCCTGGAGAACACCTTTGGTGTTCGGCCGCGGAACAAAGAATTTTTGCTGGCGCATCCGCTCTTTATCGTTGGTCTGTTTGCCGCGTTCCGCTATCGCTGGGCGATGTTCGCGATGATTATCGCGGTGATGGGCCAATTGTCGATGGTCGACACGTTCGCACATATTCACACGCCGGCCGTGCTTTCGTTGATCCGCGATGTTCTGGGTCTCGGACTTGGTCTTGTGATTGGTTTGATTGCCGTTCTGGTTTGGCAAATCATTGAAAGGTGCTGGGATAAATGGTCGCCACGACTGCTAAAACCATAGTTCTGTCGGGGTATTACGGGTTTCGCAACAGCGGGGATGAAGCGGTGCTTCAATCCATCCTGACCGCGTTGGAAGAAGAAGGACTTGCCTCGGGCGTGGACATTAAGCCGGTTGTGCTGTCCATCGATCCGGAGTGGACAAGCCGCACGTATGGTGTGGAAGCTGTACACCGGATGAAACTCGGCGAGGTAAGGAAGGCTATAAAGAGCAGCGACGGATTGATCAGCGGAGGCGGCAGCTTGCTGCAGGATGCGACGGGGATCAAGTCAATCCCGTATTATCTGGGTATCATCAAGCTGGCGCAATGGCTCGGCAAGCCGACCTTCGTGTATGCTCAGGGCATCGGACCGGTGAACCGCAAGCTGTTCCGGCCTTTGATCGCTTCGGTGTTCCGGCGCTGCGACTATATTTCCGTGCGCGATACGGAATCGGCCAGCCTGCTCCGGGACATGGGGCTGCGCGGCAAAGACGCCATCCAGGTCGTGCCCGACCCCGTGATGGGGCTGACGCTTCGGGAGCCTGCGGATCGCTCCTCGGAAGGGCACCGCGAGGAAGGCGAGTCCGCTTCCGAGCTGCCGGTCGTTGGCGTATCGGTTCGCTTCTGGAACCCATCGCGAACCGATCTCACGCAGCTGGCCGAGGGGCTCTCGCTGCTCTGCCGCCGCAAGCCGGTGCATATCCGCTTCCTGCCCTTCCATTTCCCTGGCGACGACGAAGCTTCACGCTTCGTGATGGAACGGCTGGGAAATGCGGCGGAACGCGGCTGCACCGTGAGCATCGCGCCAGAGGCGGAGCACCCGCAGGATATGCTGCGGGAGGTCAGCCAGTGCAGCCTGCTGATCGGCATGCGGCTGCACAGCTTGATCTACGCCGCCTCGCAGAACGTCCCGCTGCTCGGCGTCTCGTATGACCCGAAGATCGACCATTTCTTAGGTCGCATCGGAAGCGTCCCGGTCGGGACCGCGGAGGAGCTGGATCCGCGGATCTTGGCCGCGGAAGGGGAGCGCCTCCTGCAGGAAGCCGGGACGTGGCGCAAGACCCACGCCGCGCAAATCGCGGAACTGAAGCGGGAAGCAAGGGTACCCGCGCGGTGGATCGTTGAATTTTTACGAAAGTGATGGGTGAACAGGTGATGACGATGATCAAGGAAGGTATCCCGACGGTTTCGGTCTTTGGCGTTCCCGTCTGCAAATGGGGGATGAAGGAGACGGTCGCTTATTTGACGGAGGTGGTTGCCGCCAAGACGCCGCACCATGTGATTACGGCCAATCCGATCATGATGATGGCGGCGATTGAGAATCCGGAATATAAAGCGATGATGAGAACCGCCGAATTGATTGTGCCGGACGGAACGGGCCTGGTTTGGGCCGCGCAAAAAGGCGGTGATCCGGTGACAGAACGCGTGCCGGGGTACGAGCTGCTGCACGAATTGATGAAGCAAGGGGAACGCCGCAGCTGGAAGGTGTACCTGCTTGGTGCAGCGCCGGACGTCGTGAAGGAAACGGCTCGCCGATTGGCCTTGCAATATCCCGGGACGACGATCGTGGGATATCGCGACGGCTACTTCGGTCCGAATCAAGACCAAGAAGTGATCGATGAAATCGTCAAAGCCGCGCCTGATCTGCTGTTTGTTGCACGGGGGGCAGACACGCAGGAGCCTTGGATCGCCAAATACAAAGACGTCCTGCGCGTCCCTGTCATGATGGGCGTCGGCGGCAGCTTCGACGTGATTTCCGGGCGAACCAAACGAGCTCCGATGGCCTTCCGGAAGCTTCGGCTGGAATGGCTGTACCGGTTGTTGAAGGAACCTACCCGCTTCCGCAGAATGCTGGCGCTGCCGAAATTCGCCGTACGCGTGCTGCGGGAGAAAGAAAACCTTACGAAAATGGGCTAAAAGTCTCGATTTCCATGAATTACTGTGATTTTTTGCGCAAATGCGGGGTTGGTGTTTCTCCTTAATCGGAGTATAATCATTCCGGTGCAGAACAATTGGAGGTCGAAATTGAATGTTGATGATCTATATCATCGGGTTTATCGTTTCACTTGGCTTGGCTTTGGGCCTAACGCCGCTCGTAAAGAAATTCGCTGTTAAGGTCGGCGCCGTGGATGTGCCCAATGCGCGCAAAGTGCATACACGAATTATGCCGAGACTCGGTGGTTTAGGGATATTTTTATCTTTTGTCATCGCGTTTTTTCTGCTTCTTCCATTCTTACCTGACGTATTCACGGTACGCGAAGTGAACTTCATCAAAGCTTTCCTGGTAGGCGGAACGATTACCGTGTTGCTGGGCGCTTTGGACGATCGCTTAGATTTGCCGGCGAAACTGAAATTTCTGATTCAAATCGCGACGGCCTGCGTGGTCGTGTTCGTGTTCGATATCCGGATTGAATTTGCGAATATTCCGTTTCACACGTATGCTGCAGTGGAGACGTGGGTGGCCATTCCGTTCACCATTCTGTGGATCGTTGGCGTGACGAATGCCATTAACCTGATTGACGGATTGGACGGATTGGCTGCAGGGGTCTCTGCCATCGCGATCGGGACGATTGCGGTTATGGCGTTCCTGATGGGCAATGTGATGGTGGCGTTGCTTTGCCTGTTGCTGCTGGGCAGCATTATTGGATTCCTGTACTTTAACTTCCACCCGGCCAAAATCTTCATGGGAGACTCGGGCGCCTTATTTCTCGGCTTTAGCTTAGCGCTGTTATCGTTGCTCGGCTTTAAGCAGATTGCGATTGTGTCGTTCCTGACGCCGCTGATCCTGATCGGCGTGCCGCTCTCGGACACGATGTTCGCCATCGTGCGCCGCTGGATGCAGAAGAAGCCGATCTTCTCGCCGGACAAGGGGCACTTGCACCATTGCCTGCGCGAGCTCGGATTCAGCCACCGCCAGACGGTGCTGATCATTTACGGCATCGCCGCGTTCTTCGGCGTGCTGGCCGTCATCCAATCGTCGGCCGCAATGTACAACGCCAACTGGGTGACATTCGTCGTCATCTGCGTCATGGTCTTCTTCCTGCAAATCGGCGCCGAAGTCATCGGCCTGATCGGCAAGACGAAGCGCCCCGTGCTCGACTTCCTCGCCCGCCTTCGCATGAAGGTGTCGGAAGAGCGCGGTACGAAATAATAGCATTCCTAATTGCAGGGCAATTATGCATTTCTTTACTTGTACTAGGACAACCCTTGGCGGTGATGAGCCGCAGGGGTTGTTTTTTTGTGCTTGATTCAGCCGGGTACCCTCCCTGTTCGGCCCGAAGCACCTTCAACCGCTCTGCACCTCTTATAGTCCCCCTGATCTAGCGGACTCCAGAGCCGTTAATTGCGCTTGATTGCTGCCAATTGGATTCTAACGGACCGTGGAGACCTTATTCCGTGCCGCTAGGGCGATTTCACTTCAGAACGAGCTCAATAAGGCCTCTACAGTCCGTTAGATCGGGAAATGAGTGGGAAATAAGGGGATAAGGTCATTACGGTCCGTTATGCGATACTGAAGAGGGCTACCAAGGGAGGGTTACTTACTTAGGAGGAGACTGAACGAACGGGATAATCAAGGAACAACCCTAGCCGGGCACGGCTTTTTTTGTATCCTGGGATTTTCGTTGGATTCTCTTTCAAGTTTTCCTAAAATTCTTCCAACTTTCGACCGATAACATATGTAAGTGACGATTTTGGGCAGTCCCTGCAGAACTTTGACGGGGACATCAACACACACTACATGACAAAGGAGAGATTAATCCATGCAACGCTTGAAGAAGCCGTTTATATGGCTGACCCTGCTTGTGCTGATTGCTGGGATGTTCCCTGTGGGAGCGGCCTCTACAGTCCATGCAGCGGACGAGAATAGCACCTCGTTTTTTTATCCTGATGATAGGGAAATTTTAAACACAGCGAACTATGCTTTGAGTGACATAGGAAATGATTCAAATCTCAGAACCAAGGTGAAGGTGACGAATAGCCCTACGATCAAAATCACAGGGACGTATTCTAAAGTCACGGGGACCACGCTGACGGCTCAGATCGATCTGCTCACCTGGAATAGTTCCAAGTCCACATGGGAAGTGGATACCGTGCACTCTGCACCTGGAACCATCACCGCGGATTCCAGCACTCGCTTTACTGCGTCCAATCTTACGCTGTTTCCCGGATTAAACCGAATTACGCTCAAAGGGAAGTATGGGAACGTAGAAGCGATCGAGACTTTTTTTGTTCTTTATGACAAAATCCCTTACTTCACCAAGCTAATGATCGCGGGCAGCGGATTTCTGTCGGATGTAAGCTTGAACGAAGGAAGCCGTGCTGTCGTTAAGAACCCGATCATTTACTTGACGGGTGAAGTGTATAATGCGACCAAAGCAAGCATTTCCATTAATGGCGGCGAGCCGTTGGCGACCGACATTTACGAAAATACACTAACCTCGAATCCATTGAGATTAACGCCTGGACTTAACAAGTTGTCGATCACGTTTACGAATGGCTCTGACTCGATTCAGATCACACGTGACGTATACTATTTCAATGATACGGATCCTTTTGTTGATATCCATGTCTTAGACAATAACAATGGCGGCAAAGCGTATGACCTGTTGAACAGTACGCCAACCTTAAAGACAGGGACGACGCCAAATGATTTAGTCATCCAAATGCTAGTACCTTATAGCGCGAGCGCTAATAGCTTTGAAAGTGACAGTAAAATCACTGTGGATGGCACTGAATATACACCTGAGATGCTGCCACCTAACCTGTACAATGACAATCAACAATTTGAAGTTCCTACCACTGGTGATACGGAAGAAGTGATCATCGAGGATTCCACAGGTCCTGTCTACCGTTTGGTAACGTTCAAACTTAATGGCGTTGCCCTCCAAACAGACGCCAGTGGAGTTAAAGCGAAGCAAAGTCCTAGGATTGTAGTGAATTATGGAGAAAAGGACGCAACCGCAGGAACCTGGAATTATACAGTAAACAAGACACGGGAATACTATCTCTCGAATCAGACAAAAATATCAAATATTATCTATCTCCCTCAATATAAAGACACCGATAACGGAGATGTCTCCAAGACTAGTCAGATCCCTCTGAAAGGGGCAACTTTGTCAAGCGGTGACTTTTATATCATGGTTGAAACCGAAAGTGCGGTTACTGGAAATCTAACAGGTAAGTACTTGCCTTTGGGTACGAAGGATATTACTATTTCGAATCCGGGAGTACAGGCTAAGGTTCCTGATGCTTCAGAGCCTACTGGTTTTAAGAATCTTACAAATACATTCATCTATAAGGTTTCTGGACTTGCTAAAGGTGAACAAAATCTTCGCTTCCAATATGACAACGCAGGGACGAAGACATCTCAACCATATGATGCAAGTGTCTCCTATACCTCGATTATGGGGATCCTGGTAGACAACTTGATCGACGGCCAAAGCTATTCCTTTAATTCGAAGGACAATAACGGTATTGGAAACATTGTCATTACCGGTGAATATTACGGATTTGACCTTTCGACTGAAGACAAACTCAAGGAAGCGAACCCGGAATACTTCGTTAACGGCAGAAATCTTCTTCAGGAGATTAAGAATGGAACCGAAGCCGATACATTAGGGGAAGATCCGTACTTAATTCCGGATGCAACAGATAATAATACTGCACCGTATTCGGCTAAGTTCAAGCTGGATCTGAACATTTCAGCCAAATCTGGTCCTTTTGTGGCTGGGGAGAATACCATTGAATTTAGAGGTCAGTACCGGGATGCTGCAGGCAATCTGGTACCGATTTCGAAGAAGCTGAGAATTTATGTCATCGATGAGAACGTTGCGAACATCAGCGTATTTCAACCAGGGAAGACGCCAACCAATTTAATTACGGAGCCAAGAGCGCCATTCCCGACTTTGGATGAATTCAATGTACCTTCCGATGATGCCGGTCGACCAGCCGTCGATCAGAAAATCGGCAAGATTACTACATTACCAACAGAGTTTACTTATAAAGATGAGAAGTACACGACAAGCCAACTGAACTATGATCTAGTTGTTCGGGGAAGCGGAGCTACGACCATTAATATTATGTCTGGCTCTAACGTCATCTTTACCTTGCCTGTTCCAACCGATGCTGAATACAAAGCAGGAAATTATCCGGAATCGGGCACCCCTAAGTATTATTATGAATTTATTGGGAATGAAGATGATTTCTTGCTCCGTCTAATGGATGCAACTCAGACAGCTGCGGATGGGACGGTAACGTATTTAGGGGATCTTAACTTTAACAATGATTCTACTGGAACACATGTCTATAATTTGGAGCTCATTAACAAAACCGGAGCACGAACCAATCAACGTCTGGAGATCACCCGTGAAGTAGCTCCTTACCGTTTGCTGGCTCCTGTAGCCACAGTTGGAGAGCAGATTATTGTTAACAAGAACTTTGTACGCTTTGATATCGAGGCAGAAGGTGCAACAAAAGTCATCATTGGCAAAGAGGAGGCCATGCGCCGTCCGGAGCCGGACAAACCAAACCGTTTCACCCTCGATTATGTTGGGTTAAAACCGGACAAATTGAACAGTATTAAGATTCAAATTGTCCGCGGCGATTCGACGATCAATGATACGATCAATGTGTATTATACTAGCGATGTTGGTATTGATGCGCAGTACATGGCCGAGAAGCCTGCAACCAAGTATCAGGTGTTCAACAAACAACTGACCTTAAGTTTCCCTAAAGGAACTATTATGCAGTCCGCTAATATGACGAACAATCGGGTGACGAAGTATTATCCGGATACGAAGCTGCTGTTTGGTATAGCAGACCCTTCTGACGGGGTTGTAGAGCGTCGTAACGATTATGGGGTTTATATCGATAAGAACACCGAGATTATCAGCAATAACAACTTGCTCGATACGTATAAAGCCAACTTTACATCCACTGCGCAGACCTATAACTTTACACGGGTTTCGAATATCTTCTGGATCAGCGGTGGTGTAGGCGAGTTAGGTGATAAAGGTTCTGCTGACTATAAGCCGGCAACGAACGGTCTGCCTCCATATTCTACGGAGGGATTCTTTACATCGTTCGAAGCAGAGCGTGAAATCGTTCCATCTCAACGCGGTACGCTTACGATCAGTTTTGACAGCAACGTCGTGGATGAAGCGGGGACGCTGATTACCGTATTCAAATATACGGATGTAGGCGGAAGAGGACAATGGTCGCGTGTTCCGGCTGAAATTAACACCAAAGCTCATACAGCAACGATTCCATTTGATGAGTTTGGATATTACGCTGTATATAAATTGAGCAGAAGCTACACGGATATTACGAATCACCCTTGGGCTCGCAATATTCTGAACGGTCTGTACTCGAAAGGAATCATGGAGAATCTGCGTGCAGATGCATTTGGTGCGGATGACCAGACAACTCGTGGGGAATTTGCAACTCTATTAGTCAAAGGTCTGAGCCTGCCAATTAATGCGGACAGCAGCAGACAAACCTTCTTTGATGTTCCATATGGCGCGAAGACTGCGACTTGGGATTACGAACATCTTGAGACAGCAGCCAGAGCGGGGATCATTACAGGCCGGACAGAAGGATTCTTCTCGCCTAACATGCCGATTACAAGACAAGATGCAGCGGTTATGATTGCGAGAGCCTTGAAGCTGAAGCTGGCGTTGAACGACGATAAGCTGGCGAATTCACTGGCGAAGTCCTTCCTTGATTACGGGCAAATCGATTACTATGCTCGTCCGGCTGTTCAAGCCGTTGTAAGTGCCAAAATCATGAGCGGCAGTCCGATCACGTTGCCAGGAGCGAAGAAGCCATCTTATAACTTCAATCCAGGCAGCTATATGACTCGAGCTGAGGCTGGCAAGGTGACTGTAGAACTGCTTAAGAAGAGTACAAGCTTATTCCCTAAAAACTTCAGCTAATTAACCAAAGAGAAGTGTTTGGGGATCGCTATCCCCAATCACTTCTCTTTTTCCAATTACATCTTTTTGTAATTTGATGCGCTTTACGTTAAAATAAGCAGAGTAATAGACATTATGCAAAAGGGTGAACTTGAACAGATGAAACCGATCCTATCGAAACCGCAGTTGGGTTATTCCAAAGCTAAGCGCAAATTTGAGGATAGATCCAAAGTATTGGAGAAGCGCATTGAAGAAACGGCTAAGCTTCAAGAAGTAACCCAAGAGGTTATGGAGAGCCTTGTAATTGAGACGGGCTTCCATGACGCATTCACCGAGCTGCGTGCAGCCGAAAACGAACTGATTGAATGGTCTCATAACACGATGAAGCATGAGAAGACATACAAAGATAACAAAAAAGCCATCGACGAGATGTATGAGAAACTGAATACCGATCCGCAAATGCGGGCTCGTATTATCCAATTGGCCATGAGAGTAAGGTAACTTGCGGCCGCTTGGGTACGAGATTTACCCATAAGGCGTCCAAAATTGGACGTCTTATTTGTCGTGCGCTCACATACAATGGAGATAGCGCGAAAATGGGAAAAGTTGCTTAATGACTGACATATTTCGGCATGTTATACTAATTTCCGTCAGGCGGTAAGGGAGTAAAAAAGGCGTAACACAGGGGAATCTTAGAAAAAGTTACAATCTCGCAATTTTTTTTAAATCCCCCGCAACTTTTTGAAACCTGCTGCGTTTAAGATGTAGAGCATTGGCAATGGCGACTGTTTTAGACATGGCAAGGTCTCCCTCATAGGGAAACTTGTCTATCTATTAGAAAAATTAGCTTTACGGCTCTGGGGACCCATTGTATAATGTTTAGGTAGGATTAGGAAACTAGTCTATTTCTACATTCTATTCATTCTCGTTTACAAGTTTCTGCAGTTCTGCTGCAGACCTAATTTATAGGAAACCTGCTCAAGCTCTGGAAAGGGGGTGCAATGGCTAATGAGTAACACGAGCTATTCATTTAAAGAAAATTCTCATGTGATAGTTAATCAAGGAGGAGAAAAAAAGGTTATGAAGAAAATTTTGTCCGTAGCTTTGTCTACAGCAATGGCATTCTCCATGTTTGCTTCCGTAGCATTCGGTGCTGATGCCAAACTGACTCCAGAGCAACAATTTAACGCTCTGAAAGAAGCAGGTATCGTATCTGGCTTCCCAGACGGCCTGTCCCACTTGGAAAGAACGTTGACTCGCGCTGAACTCGCGAAAATCATCGTTAAGACCCTGAGCCTGGAACCAGTTGACGCTACTTCTTACAACGATAAGAACTATGCGAACCACTGGGGCCGTCCTTACATTGAAGCTGCTACACAAGCTGGCATCCTCAATGGTAAAGACCCAGTTAAGAAACTGTTCGATCCGAACGGCGCAGTAACTGTACAAGAACTGGCTAAAGTTCTGGTTACTGCTCTGAAACTGGAAGTTCCTGCTGACGCTAACAACACTGCATCCGCATGGGCTAAAGGTTATGTAGCAGCAGCTGTTAACGCTGGTTACCTCGCTGAAGGCATTAACTACCAAGCTCAAGCAACTCGCTCCCAAGCAGTTGTAGCAGCTTACGCTATCTACGAAGCTGCTCAAGTTCCAACAGTTAAATCCTACAACGTTGTAGACAGCAAGAACGTTGAGTTCACGCTTTCTAACGGCGAAGTAGTGAAAGTAGCACTGGAAAAAGCTTTGGAACCAAACAAAGCAACTGAAGTTACTTTCAAAACTGCCGATGGCAAAGAGATCAAAGCTTCTGTAACTTGGGTTGTAACAGCAGCTCAAAAGGTTGTTTCGGTATCTGCAAATAACTATAAAGAGCTGACAGTTAAATTCGATGGCGATCTTGACGCTAAGACAGCTGAAAATGAAGACAACTACAAAGTTTCCGGTGTTACTTTCGAATCTGCAACTTACTCGAAAGAAACTGGTGAAGTTAAACTTCTTGTAGCTGAAGGTTCTTCTGCGTTGCCTAAGCAAAAAGAAACTACACTTGAAATCAGTGGTGTGAAGAACTCTGATGCTTCCAAAACTTTCTCTGAGAAAGTTAAGTTTACTGCTGTAGATACTCAACTCCCTGAAGTTACTGAAGTTAAAGCTTTGGGTACAAAAGCGATTAAAGTTGTATTCTCTGAGCCTGTAACTTCATCGACAGCAGCAAACCTTGCTAACTACAAGATTGATGGTAAAGCATTCACTGGAAATGTTAAATTCACATATCCTAACATTGCTTTCATCACTACTGATGTTGCTGTTGGCAGCCACCAACTGACTGTTCAAGGTGTTGAAGACTTCAACAGCTTTAAAGTAAGTCCAGCTACTATTGACTTTGAAGTAGCAGAAGACACAACAGCTCCAGAAATCGTATCTGCTAAGGCTATCGACTTGACTAAAGTGGAAATCGAGTTCAATGAGCCGGTTAAATCCGTGAAGAAAGCTTACCAAACTTCTTCCACTAAAACAGCTCAAACTCCTTATGAAATCAAAGATAACAAAGTTATCTTGACTTTCTCGGAAACAAACCGTTTGAGCTTGGGTGAATCTATTGTTTACCTGGAAGGCGTAACTGACTACAGCAATAACTCTGCTGATCGTAACACTACGGTTACTCCTGAACTGGATACTGTTCGTCCAGAAGTAACAAGCGTTACTGCAGAATCTAAAGATTCTCCAGCACGGACTCTGATCACTGTTGAGTTCTCTGAATCTGTTAATGCTGATGATATTGCAAAAGCTGATAACTACGTTCTGAGAAACGAAAAAGGTGAAATCTTTAGTGGTAAAGGCTTTACGACCAAAGGTCACCCAGTGAAAACTCCAGTATACGCTAAAGATAAGAACAGCAAAGACATTCTTAATAAGGTAGTTCTTGAATCTATCGATACGCTTCCTGCTGGTAAATACAGCTTGGAAATTGCGGGCATTAGAGATAGAGCTTCCATCGGCAATACACTGGTTCCAGTGAAAGTAGAATTTAGTGTGACAGAAACTGGTTCTGTTAAAGTGAATTCCGCTTGGTATACTACTGATGGTGATGACACCTTAGTTTACATTCAATTCAACAAAGCGCTTGCATCGAGTGGTAGTGGTGATGCTACTGTAGTAAGCAAGTACAATTATGTTGATGCTGCTGGTACACATTATCCATTCCCTGGTAAGTCTGCTAAAGCTGAGTTGTACAGTGCCGATACAGTTCGGATTGTTGTACCTACAGCAGATCTTACAAACTGGAGTAATGTAGCAAGCGTTCGTGCAACAAATATTGCGGATGTAAATGATAACTACTTGGTAGATCAATCCGTGGCTATTTCTAACATCTCTTCTTCCTTTGTAGATATCAAAGCCGCTGATGTTAAAGCTACCGACAGAAAAACAATTCAAGTTAAAACTGACGGCCCAATCAGCTACGTAGACAAAAACGACTTTGTATTTACTGGTCTCACGACTTCTACGTATGGCGTTGATGTAGCTCTTAAGGACAACAACACTGTAATCGAATTTACATTTGACAAAGAGGTATTGCCTTACAACAGTGGTGTAACTGTAAGTACTGTTGATAAAGGTTTAATTAAGTCCAGTGATTCCTATGGTCGTAAACTGAAGGAATTCTCAGCAGTTACGGTTAAGGATGAAATCAAGCCTGAACTGGATACTACTAATAAACCTGTAGCTCAAAATGACAAAGTTACATTGACGTTTACTGAAAATGTTAAACAATACTTTACTCCTAAGGCATTTAAAGTATTCGTAAATGGTAACTCGGTTGATGCAATTGCTGCTTCTGCTAGTGGTAAACAAATCGTAATCACATTGGCTGATGTGATCCCAACTGAGGCTACTGTGGAAGTGTATCTCGAAGGCAACGAAAGCGGCAAGTTTGTAACTGACCTTGCTGGAAACCCAGCTGCTGATTTCTTCACTGGTCAAATCGTTGCGGGTGCTACAACGGAAGCTCCTGATCTTGATGTAGAAGTTGCTGCAGGTAAAGATACTGGAAGCACATCTGCTAAAGCAGAAGTTGGTACGGATAACTCCTTGGTATATGTTGTGAGTAAAACTAAACCTTCCACTCCTAATGTTGGTTCTGCTGTAACTGGAACAGCTTACAAAAGTGGTGATGATATCAAAGCGACTGCAGACCAATACTTGGCAATTTACGAAGTAGACGCAAACGGTAAAGTTGTTCGCTTCTATTCGAAACAACTTATTGCTGATGATATCCAAGCTTAATCTAATTGATTCATTTAGAACCACCCCTTTCTGAGTTTACTCTAAAAGGGGTGGTTTTTATTGTTGATTGAATTATATAATTCTCCTACTTTATCGTGAAACAGCAGATATAAAAACACCATCAGTTTATAAATTTTTATGATTAATTGAATTTGGTTGAAACATTTTAAATCTATGAACGTTATACATATAAGAACTTTCTTCATGGGAGGAAATCAATTGAGAAAGATAACAATTACGGCAGCAGCACTAGGTGTCACTTTATTACTAACAAGTGCACAAGGAGCTTTTGCAGCTACTGCGACCAAAATATCAATAACTCCTGTGCAGGAGAAAACGGTTGTCCATACTTTAGCTAATTTGAATCCCATCAAGATTGGGAATAAAAGCACAGTTCGCTTAACAGATGTTAATATTCTTACTCAAGATGAAGAAAATATACTAACCTACACATTAACAATTACCAATGGCGACGGTAAAACATTGGATCTGTTAGATTACTGGTCCAAAGTTAAAACTACGAGCGGTACGACTTACAGTACATCACTTATGACTAAGGACAAGTCTAAGAAAGCTCTTTCTGCAGGGTCTTCTACAACTTTGACCTATGTTGCCAAAATCGGTAAGAATGTAACCTTTAGCAATTTGGTGTTTCAAGTGATTAAGTGGGATTTTAACCAGGCAAATTATGAAAGTCTAAAGGGGCAGTTTAAGATCCCAGCTACATATTTAACATCTACACCGTCCAACCAATCGAAAACATTAAAAATGTTCGATACACCAGTTAAGGCGAAGGTAAACCAATTCGCTTCCTTTACCTCTGGTGATTATAACTATGTGAGCGTAGGGTTGAATATACAAAACATTGGCTATAACCTGTTCCAAGATCCTAAAATTAAGTTTGTCATTAAAACGGCAAACGGAGCAAGCTATCCGATGTCCGCCGATACAACAAGCTCGGATTATAAGATTCAACCTCAGGACAATAAGACCTTGAATTTGATGGCTGAAATTCCTAAGAGTATTAAGCTCACTAATTTGGAATTGCAACTGATTCAAGAGGATGAAACATCGAAGCTCAACTTACCGATTGCAACCATGCAATTACCGAATGCTACAAGTCAGTCCTTAGCTGTTCAACCTAACATCGAGAAGTTTATTGCCTTGGGGAGCGGTAAAATTGCCGTTAAGGTTAGCGGCGTAACGTTGCTGCAAAGCTTTGATGAACATAGTTTATCGATTCGCTTTAACTTTAGAAATACGACGGGAACGACCGTAATCATCCCTAAGTATCAATTTCAGCTTCAAACTAAGGATGGGTACCGTCTTCCGATCACCACTCAGGTTCCGGATAATTACGTACTAGAGCCTCTTGAAGAGAAAACCATGAACTTAAGCGTAAGCGTACCTGCGAATGTGAATGCACAAAATGCGCAGCTCTTTATGAATCTGCCTGTTGCATCAGATTCGAAGGATAACTTTAGTTATCCGGCCGGGATATTTGCTTTACCGGAGGTTCAACCTCTGCAGAATATGATCGGTCAGAAGCAATTTATTCAGACTCCAAACGGCATTTTAGGTGTCACGCTTAGCTCGATCCAAAGATTGCCGTGGAGTGATGGCGACTTGGTTTCCGCAAAAATCACAATCAATAACACCGGATTTAAAACCATCTTGCTTCCGGAATTGTCAGGACAAGTGAAGCTTGATAGTGCTATTCTTACTTCAAGCACAAACTTCATTACCTCACAGAGCGTAGGTTTATTAGGGCCAAATACTTCAACGGATGTTTATGTGGTGACTAAGGTGCCAAGTTATTTGAGCTTCAGCCAGTTGCAAATTGCCCTATTGGAGAAGCTGGGTGAAAATAGCACTTCTGAGTGGGTGCAATTTGTCAATGGGGGTTCGTTGCCAGAGCTTCCAACTATCGCAACCGGATCAACTTATAGTTTGGAGACTCCTGGGCGTAATGAAGAATTAAAGGTACTTCGTTCGTTTGTTTATAGTGGTACTTCCTCCAATCTAGTTTACACTGAGTTGGAAGCCCAAAATAAAGAAGATCGTCAAATCGATCTGTCTCAATTTGCGGGTGCTTTCGTAGGATCTGAGGGTCAGACATATAAGGCAACGGTGAGCCAGATTGAAACTTCTGCGGGTCCTGGAGAGAAGAGCATCGTGGCATTCTGGGCAAAAGTACCAAGAAATATTTCGACTTCGGATATGAAGTTGGTCGTTGGTGAAGGTATCACTGACAACAAAATGACACCGATTAAAGGTGAACCAACTGGTTATGTCAACGCAGCTGCATTGGAGCTTCAGTTAACAACTCCAAGTATCAAATCCAATTTAACTAACTTGGATTTGTTCCCATACTCGTTGACTGTAAAAAATGTTAGAGCCACCTTGACTGGTTCGACGTCAGTGAATGTTGTATTTGATTACAATCTGACGAGAAACATGGACTATGCGATTGGCGAATTTGGTCATAAATACTTAATCGAACTCGTTGACTCTTCAGGCCGGGCTTTCGAGAAAGAATTTGTGCCAGAATCTGACCTTAAAGTGACCAATGGTGGAAGTGCAAGCTTCTCTTTTGATGATGCTGCTTTCCAAGATAGAACTTCTGGAAGCTTCCAATTTAATGTGTACGATGTATTCCAGGGTCAAAAACTTAAATTAGGCAGCCAAGGCTATTATTATATCTCTTCTTTAAACCGCTAATAGCAATTCGAAACAAGCCCAAATCCCTCCGGATTTGGGCTTGTTCCTTTCTACCAAAACCTCTATCATAGACAATAACAGAGTCATAGAGGAGGAACTTGATGAAGACGGGTTGGAAAATCGCAACGGCCGTGGTATTGATTAGCGGCAGTGTTTGGGCAGGATCGCTGTTGAATATGCAGGCGGAAGGGGCAGGGACGACGCCAGGAACCGCAGATGACCCCGTGGTTACGAAGAGCTATGTGGATCAAGCCATTCAGCAAGCTCTTGGGAATGGAGGCTCCAGTTCACCAAGCGCACCTTCCGCTGGAGATTCTGACAGCAGTTCCAGCAACGAAGGAATTAAAATCGTGGAAGTCAAACCAGGCAAGATCCTTATTGCCTCTGCAGGGGCGGAGTTTATTGTTCGCGCAGGTAAAGCTGTAGTATATAGTGCGGATGCTAATGGTGTCGCAGACCTCACTGACGGGAAGGATATTCCGAACGGTGGAACAGTTACGAATAACCATCTGTTGTCTTTCCCAAGAGAAGGCCGAGGGATTCAAGTTCAAGAAGGCGATACTCACAACCTAACGGTCATGGTACGGGGCGGGTACCAAATTAAATAGTCCGCAGGCGCCCCGGTTGCCATATGGCAGGATTGGGCAGTACAGACAATACTTCCTGAGCGTAATGGAGGTAAAGTGAGGCTATGCTACTCCTGAAACCAATTTCTCAGGAGGTGTCTGGATTATGGCAAGAGGCAATCGGAAAATCGTACCGGAAAGTCGTCAAGTCTTGCAGCAATGGAAATATGAAATTGCTGCTGAGTTTGGTTTGCCCGTAGGATATGGTGCGACAGGAGCGGGAGCGGATACAGAATTCGCCGGTGAATTGGGTGCTCTTGGCGGCGGGCAAAGCCATGGCGGAAGCTGGGGACATTTAACTTCCCGCGAAAACGGCTCTGTCGGCGGAGAAATTACGAAACGCCTCATCGCCCATGCTGAACGGAACTTTATCCTATAAATTATTCCACAAAAGTCATGAATTATTTTGACATGACTTGGCAAATGCGATACTATTTGCTTTGAGGATGTTAATCCAACCTTTTCCGATTTGGGAAAGGTTCATTTTTTGATTGGGCTTTATATTGTATTGGATAGACAGGCTATAGCCATACTATCCAAGGGAGGTTGAAACTATGTCCGTACAAGGGCGACACCTATTTACTTCCGAGTCTGTCACTGAAGGGCACCCGGATAAAATTTGTGACCAAATTTCCGACGCGGTACTTGATGCTTTTTTGGCAAATGACCCTTATGCTCGGGTAGCCTGTGAAGTGTCTGTAGCCACCGGGTTGGTGCTGGTCATCGGGGAGATCAGTACGAAATCCGAGTATGTTGATATTCCGGCGATCGTTCGTAAGACGGTTAAGGAAATTGGTTATACTCGTGCAAAATACGGTTTTGACTACAGTACCTGCGCCGTGTTGACGTCGCTGAACGAACAGTCGGCTGATATCGCGCAAGGCGTAAACGCCGCTCTGGAAAGTCGCGACCAAGCTCAAGTCGATAAAGAGACGGAAAATATCGGGGCTGGCGACCAGGGCTTAATGTTCGGGTTTGCCACGAACGAAACGCCGGAGCTGATGCCGCTTCCGATTGCCCTTTCGCATCGGATTGCTCGCCGCCTCTCCGAAGTGCGAAAAGACGGAACGCTTGACTATCTTCGTCCCGACGGTAAAACCCAGGTGACGATTGAATATATTGACGGCAAGCCAAAACGCGTAGACACGATTGTCGTATCGACGCAGCATGCCGAGGAGATCACTTTGGAGCAAATTCAAAGAGATATTAAGGAGCATGTGATTCTCCCTGTCGTTCCTGCGGAGCTGCTGGACGGGGATACAAAATATTTTATTAACCCGACGGGTCGTTTCGTCATTGGCGGACCTCAAGGGGATGCCGGCTTAACCGGACGCAAAATTATTGTGGATACGTATGGCGGTTATGCCCGTCATGGCGGCGGCGCTTTCTCGGGGAAAGACCCGACTAAGGTAGACCGTTCCGCAGCGTATGCAGCTCGTTACGTAGCGAAAAACCTGGTTGCTGCAGGGCTGGCCGACAAGGTCGAAATTCAGCTGGCGTATGCGATTGGGGTTGCCAACCCGGTATCCATCAACGTCGATACGTATGGAACCGGTAAAGTGCCGGAAGAGAAGCTGGTGGAGCTCGTGCGTGAGAACTTCGACCTTCGCCCGGCCGGAATTATCCGCATGCTGGATCTGCGTCGCCCAATTTACCGTCAAACCGCCGCATATGGTCATTTTGGCCGTACGGACATCGATCTGCCTTGGGAAAGAGTGGACAAGGCCGAGTTGTTGAAGGCGCAAGCAGGGCTGTAACATAAATTTTTTACTCATAGAGATATCCTCTTTTTTGAAAAAGAGGGTATCTTTTTTTAACATTATAGAATTTATAAAATTTCGAGGTGGAAGCAGGTCTTCCGCCTT
>NZ_GG695970.1:0-48142 GCF_000159955.1 Paenibacillus sp. oral taxon 786 str. D14
TATCCCTTCAGCGAAAAAAATGTGTTCCTCCTCCCATCCAGCCATCCCGGTTACCGAATGGGAGGACCACGCCGGTTTCACGCGGTTTACAATTTGATGCTCGTGATTTTGGCGACCGGGACGATCACCTGCCGACCTGATTCATCGACCATCTCCAGAGCATCAGGATGCACAGCGATCAATGTGCCATGGATGACGGAGCCCGTCGTATCAATGATGATGCTGAGACCGATCGAGGCTTCAATTTGCTGCCGGGTCGCGGAATCCGGGAAGGAGGCGGCATCAAGTGCATGCTCCAGATGCTCCACTCGGCTGGCTAGCAGCTCAAGTTCTGCTTGCAGCAGGCGAATTCGCCTTCGCAACGGTTCGTTTAGCAGAAAGCGCAGGAGGGTCATTGCGATTCACCTCTTTTCCCTCTAATTTTCGTCTCTAGTAAATGAGACAATATATCATATGAAACTAGATTGATAGAGTTTCGGGAGTGCCTTACTTTCCGGCAGATACCCTTTATGTTATGCTGAAATGAGATACGGAATCGTTAAGAAGGAGAAGGGTGAACTATGATCAAGCATATCGTATTGTTTAAATTGAAGGATGCATCTCCGGAAAATGTGGCACGTACGGTTGAGATACTGCGCGGCATGCAGGGTAAAGTAGAGCAGCTCAGAAGCCTTGAGGTGGGCACCGACGTGATCCGTTCCCCTCGTTCCTATGACATTGCGCTCATTGCTACCTTTGATTCGCTTGTGGATTTGGAAGGATATCAAGTTCATCCGGAGCACAAGAAAGTGATTGAGCACATGAACGAAGTACGTGAGAGCCAGGTCGCAGTCGATTTCGAATTTTAGGCTGGACCGAAGGAGGGAACCCCCGTGTATTATGTAAACCGGGAACAAATCGAACGCAGACTGGACATGCTGCCGGAATTGCTGCAAGCCCTTCGTGAATCGGCGGAGGCAAGCTCATCCCTGCTGGGGCGTTATGCGGAGGAGCGGGCGTTGCATTTGGCTCTGGAAATCGTGACGGACGTCGGCAGCTATTTAATCGACGGGTTTATCATGCGTGACGCCAGCAGCTATGAAGACATTGTTGACATCCTCTTGGATGAAACCGTAATTGATGCAAAACTGCACGCTACGCTCATCGAGCTGGTTCGGCTGCGGAAACCGTTAGTTCAGGAATATTTTGCTTGGGATCGCCAAGAGGTCGAAGGACTAAGGGGGCGGCTGCCCGAGGCTTTGCAGGATTTTTCGGCAAATGTGCTGAAGTATTTGGATCAGGAAGGCGTCTAATCTAAGACGGACAAGCCCAAAAATTATTCCTTACAAGTGTGACCGGACAGACCATTGCTGCTTATAATACATTATCGATATGGGCATTCGCGGAGAAAGCCAAAAAGGAGAGATGAGTCGTGAGCAAAGGAAACAAAGGTTGGATATGGGGGGCAGCCATCGGCACGGTTGCCGGTGCGGTAACGGCGCTGTTATTTGCCCCTAAAGCCGGGAAAGAGCTGCGTAAGGATATTGCCAACGGGGCTCGTCAAGTCGGAGAGAAGACGCAAGAGGCTGCCGAGAAAGTCTCGGAGCAAAGCACCGTTCTTGTCGGTAAGGTGAAGGAAGCCGCTGAAGTGCTGATCAGTGAAATCCAAAGCCGTCGTTCCGAAAAGACCACCGATGAAGATGAGGTAATTGCTCAAGTCTCCGAATTTGCAGATGAGGATGAGGAGACTGCGGCCGAAGAAGAGACAGTGGCCCTTGGCGTCGTATCGGAAGAAGAAACGACGGAAGCCGGTGAACCGGTGGCTGCAGCTTTGGAAGCGGCGGCAACTTCCGACAACGAGGAAGGCCAATAATTCGATCGGCTGTCCACAGCGATCGCCCGAAAAAGACCCGCTCCCGGGTCTTTTTCCCGTTTTCTCCGCCCTTGCGGGTTTTCTTGCACTACAAATTGAGTTAAGATTTAGGTACCCTCTGTGATGCGAAGTCATAAAGTAATGAGAAGGATTTTACACTAAACATAAAGGAAGCGGTATGTTCGTGCAGCAAGCCATCGCCATATTAGACTCGGGAGTGGGAGGCCTCACCGTCTGCAAGGAAGTGATGAGGCAGCTTCCCAGAGAGAAAATCATTTACTTCGGCGATACGGCCCGGGCTCCTTACGGTCCAAGGTCGCCCGAGGAAGTCCGCTTGTTTACCGAGCAAATCGTCGATTATTTAATCCAGTTCCATCCGAAAATGATTGTCATTGCCTGCAACACTGCAACAGCGGCTGCACTCGATTTCATCAAGGCCAAGGTTGATATCCCTGTAATTGGCGTCATTCATCCTGGTGCACGGGCAGCGATCAGCGAGACGAAGACCGGAAAGGTTGGCGTCATCGGGACGGTGGGTACGATCCGAAGCGGGGCCTATACGGTGGCGTTACGTGAGTTGAATCCGCAAACCGAAATCGTCAGCGAAGCTTGTCCTGAATTTGTTCCGTTGGTAGAGCATGGGTTGTATGAAACGAAGGAAGCGCTGCATGTGGTCGAGAGATCTCTTCGGGAGATGAAGAAGCAGCCTATGGACTGCTTGATTCTAGGCTGTACCCATTATCCGTTCTTGAAGGACCCCATCCAACGTGTCATGGGGCCGAACGTGAAGTTAATCAGTTCTGCGGATGAAACCGCCCGCGAAATCAGCACCATCCTGCATCAACGGGGGTGCTTAGCTCGCGGCAACGGTACTCCCGTGCATCAGTTCTTCTGCAGCGGGGATGCCGAAATGTTCCGCAAGATCGCCAGACAGTGGTTGGGCGAGCAAGTCGAGCTGAGTCCCATCGTTTGGCAGGTATCCAGCCCGGTGAGGTAAACAATCAAAAAACCTTTGGGGGAGCTTAAAAATCCCGCCCAAAGGTTTTTTTGAACCACGTCATAGTTCGTCACGCTGTACCGTTCCCGTTACGGGCGAATGATCCGAATGGAGCCGGGTTCCAAGGAAGCGCGAAGCGGCGTGGTTGCCACGTGCTCCCCGTCACCTAAAGCAAGGCGCGGCAGAGAGCTGGAAATCGTAATGTTTTGGCCCTTCAGCATCGTTACGAAGGAGAGCTTCGTATGACCTCCAAACAATACGGTTGGAAATAACAGGAGCAGCTTCAGCTTGGAGCAATCGTGCACGACGCACAGATCGAGCATTCCGTCATCCGGCTTGGCGTCCGGACAGATGGTCATTCCCCCGCCATAGCTGGAAACATTATTTATTGCTGTCAGCCAGGCTGACTCGAACCGGTAAGTAGTTCCGTCACATTCGAGCGTTAACGGTCCGGGACGATAGGTTAGAAGGGTATGAAAAATGCCGATGATATAAGCTAACCTGCCAAGTCCAATCGCGTTGCATATTTTTTTGTAGCGGCTGTTGTTGACATTGTTGGCAACCTGAGCGTCAAAGCCGACAGCCAGTGCGGTCAATGTGCTGTCTCCATCGATGGAGATGAGATCGGCCGCCGTTGACCGGCCGCTCAGCAGCACCTTCAGTGCGCCGCCTACCCGGCGCGGGATGCCGAATCCACGGGCGGTGTCATTGCCCGACCCGGCGGAGAATACGGCCAGCGGCACGCCGGAGTGGCGCATTGCGGGCAGCAGGCTATGGATCGTGCCGTCGCCTCCGATTACGCCCACCGCGCGCCAAGGCACTTCCCCGGATAGCTTGGCCTGAAGGAATGTATGCGCTTGCTCGGCGCTTGTTGTGTAGACGTGCTCGTAAGGAATACCAAGCCGTTGCAGCTTTTTGCTGATTTTATTCCAACCCCGGCGGCCTTCGCCGTTACCCGCATTTGGATTGACGATAAACAAATACATGATGACTCCCCTATCTATGATGGCAACACCAATTTGGCATAGTTTCAGTCTACTGAAGTTTGGAAAAAATGAAAATCAAAATTTTTTAAACCCCTGTCGATCGACGAAAGGAGTGTAGGCCGTGCAACTGATCGCCATGATCACCATGCTGATCGACCATGTCGGGCTGCTGTTTTTTCCCGGAGATGTACTGTGGCGGATTATCGGACGAATTGCCTTCCCGATCTATGCCTACGCGCTGGTCCAGGGTTATCAACACACTTCCAATTACCGGAAGTACGCTTTACGGTTGTTACTGATTGCTGTACTTTCGCAAATTCCTTATCAGCTAGCCTTCGATACGAACGGTCTAAATGTTGTGGCGACCTTGTTTGTCTCTTTATTGGTTCTGCGCATGCTGGATTCATCGAAACCGGGGCCGCTGTCCGCGATCATTATCGCCGGTGTCTGCGTGATCATGGAGGTACTTCCGTTTGATTATGGCGCTTACGGCCTGCTGCTGGTGCTGATCTTCAAATTTGCCAATCAAGGAAAAGCGGTGGCGATGCACTTGCTCCTGAACCTCGTGTATCTGTTCGCCTACAGCTGGGTGATTCAGCTGGCCAGCATCCTGCCGACGCTGGTGATTGCCTACGGGCCGGGGCTGTGGCGAAAGCTCGAAGCCTGGCGGCTGCCCCGCTGGGTGTGGAGAGCTTTTTATCCTGCGCATTTAGTGGTGCTGGCGATCTTGGTGTACCTGTTGTAAAGAGAGAATGGAGCCAAGTTTGGGGGTGGAAAAATCCGGGGTTTTTCTCGGATTTTTTTTAAGATATCAGAAAGTATAAACTTCGGTGGATCGGCATCCTGATATCGCAAGAAAAACTTCCGCTAAACGCGGTCTGGCTACATTGAATGTACGTCGATAGACGTTTTTCTTATTGGGCCATGAACCATGGTACAATAGGGTATCCTAAGTAGCAGCGCAACACTTACGCCGAAACGGGAGGGATGGAAATGAAATGGAAAAGCTGGTGGTCGCTTCGTCGTTGGTCCCATATTTTTCGCCGGACTCTCCCGCTGCTCACTTCGGGCAACATTCCGCTTACCGATAAGCTGTTGTTGGTCGTGCCGGCGCTTGCTTATTGGGTTCTGCCGGATGTGCTGCCGTGGATTCCGATCGACGACATGGCGGTGACGATGCTGCTGATGGATTGGTTTGTGACCCGGGCAGAGCGGAAATATCCGGGTGCTTAGCGTTGAGCCTTGCTTGTTGAGCTGTGTTTCTTTACAATAGGAATGTTAGGGGAAGCCATTTTGTGCGATAGGAGAGATCATATGAGAGTCAAAATTACCCGCAATGCGGCGAAAGTGATACAAAAGGAACTGGCCAAGGAAGAAAACCAAGGGTTGACGCTGAAGGTATTCATCACCCATTCTCATGGCGACCATGCTCACTACGGCCTGGATTTGGTCAAGCCTACCGAGAACGACCAAATCGTCAAGACCGATAAGGACATCGATGTCATCGTGGAAGGAACGGATCCGTTGTTGGATGGCGTGAAGATCGATTATTTGTATTTTCCGGAGGAAGGCTTCGTGATTACCAACCCTTCCAAAGGCAATCACGGGGATCACTAAGCTAAGCTTTAGCTAACGATAAAGAAGGGACCTGGCATGGCTAACGATATTCGGATTTGCGATAAATGCAATCATATCCGCATGAAGACGTTTGTACCGAAGCTGCAAAAGCTCGCGCCGGATGCCGAGATCAAAATCGGCTGCAAATCGTATTGCGGTCCGTGCGGCAAAAGAGCGTTCGTATATATCAACGGCAGATACGTCAGCGCACCGACAGAGGACGAGGTGCTGGCGAAGGCTGCGCCTTTTGTGAAGAAACCGAAGTAAGGGAAGGAATTGAAACCGCCGGAGCTGGGCTCCGGCGGTTTTTTTAAGGGTATCAGCCGTTTCGGATTCTGCCTTTTAAGCTAATCATGTCTTTCCTGCGATAGACACTGTAGATGAGGCCGATGGCAGCTAACTGAGCCAACAACTGGCTTCCTCCAAAACTAAGAAAAGGAAACGAAACTGCAGAAATCGGGAGCAATCCCAGCGACATGCCCATGCTCCAGAATAAAGCTCCAAGTCCGGAAATGAGCATTTTCCCATAAGTATCGCTGGCGCAGCAAAAATCCGAGCAGCCGATCGTGACTGCGTTCGCTTAGCAGCATCGGCAAGAGGTAGGCCGCTGTGACGAATGCCAGGTAAGCGGCTGCCCAGGGACGTGCATACCTGGAGATGGCTAACATGAAGGTGAACGTGGCGGCATATAGCAGAAGGCTTGCAGACGACGGAATGGATGCAAACAGCAGTAAAGGAAGGACACCGAGTAGAATGATTTTCCCTAAAGCCTTCCCGTACCCCTCATTCTTCTCGACCCTGGACAGCAGTCCGGCTGCCGCGATGATAAAGAGATAGGGGCAGAGCACTTTAATACTTATCCCTCCGAAAATATAACCCCGAACGCCATTGATCTGCTGGCTCCAAAGATGGGCAGCCCAAATAAGACCCACCGATAATCCATTAATCATCCAAGGCCTTAAAGCGGGAAAGAGCGACGCTGGCGACACTCCATTTCGTTCTTCCCGATAACGGTAAAAAAGTTCGCTATATCGGCCAATTTACGTAACTGACCGAGAATAACGGACTTTTTTGGCTCTATCTAACGGTAGTATCGCTCCAAATGGCGATTTAGCCAACTGTCCACGAAAATAACACCATAAAAGGGCGCTATTTCGCGATATGATCAACAATTGGACGAAATAACGCCCTATATTACCGCTATTCCACTCGCTCGCGTTGCTCGCCGCGCGGCCCCTTAATCCTCCTTGCGGAACGTCGCAATCAAATCGGAAGTGATGATTTCGTCTGAGATGCGCAGGCGCTTCATCGCTTCTTCGTGCGGAGCGCGGCATGCCTCGATGTCGGTAGCGTTCCGGCTGGTCAAGTCGTAGCAGCTGCCATTCGTGAACAAGTTATCGTCGGACGGAATGTAGTACCGCTCGCCGTCCGTAAACGCGCCTGAGCGCAGCACGACCAAACGATCCAGCGCGTGGTCATTTCCGGTGCCGGCAAACAGATTATGCCCCATCATGTAGTAGGAATCCGAGGATATGCCCAGCAGATGCAGCAGCGACGGCGCCAAGTCGAGCTGACCGGCAGGCTCCTCGTAGACGCCGGCGTGCTGGCCGTCCGGCAGATGGATGAGCAGCGGCACCTGATTCATGATTTGGTGCATATCGAGATCGCTTAGCGACTTGCCGAAGAACTGCTCATACACCGCTTTGTCGGTGATCGAGTTGTCGTGGTCCCCGTAAAATGCCAAGATCGTATGCTCCCACAAGCCTTCTCGTTTTAGGCCCTCCACGAACTCCCCAAGCGCGGCATCCACGTAATGCACGGCCTGCAAATAATCGCCGAAAATAGTGCCTTTGAACTCACCGGTATCCAGTTCCTGTACCGCAGCCGGCAGCGAATAGGGATGATGGCTCGATAAGGTGATCATAAACGAATAAAAGGGCTGTTTCTCCTGAGCCATGATCGTGAGCGACTGCCGGAAGAAGGATTTGTCCCCCAGCGACCAGCCCAGGGGCTCGTCCAGTTGGAAATCTTTTTTGCTGAAAAACCGGTCGTAGCCCATCGCTTGATACATATTGTTACGGTTCCAGAAGCTGCCCTCGTACGCATGAAAAGCATCGGCGGTATAGCCGGCTTGCGTCTTCAGAATCTGCGGCAGCACGTCGAACGTATGGTTAGGGTAACGGACAGCAACCGAGCCTGTTGGCAACGGATGCAGGGAGCTGTTGGAGGAGAAGTCCGCATCCGAGGTGCGCCCTTGACCCGTCTGATGATAGAAATTCGAGAAATAAAGGCTCTCATCCATTAGCTTGTTGAAGTTCGGCGTGATTTCTTGGCCGCCAATGGTCTTGCCGATCATGAAATTCATAAAAGCTTCGGCCTGAATGACGATCACATTGCTGCCGGCGTACGCCCCAAACAGGTCATTATCCGCATGGCGGCGCTGGCTGGCTTCACTGAACCACTGGCGGATCTCATCCTGCTCCTCGGCGCTGACCGTTTGGACGCCTCCGAGATGCTCCTTGAGGAACCGGCTCGTATCATAGTAATGGAAGCCTAGCAAGCCGGTCACATTGTATAAGGAGACGTTCCACCAGTTGTTTTCGAACAGCCCCACCGCCCAGGTTTGGGTATAGAAGCGAATGGGCCCCATCGTGAGCGCAAAGCTGAGCACAAAGACGCCGATCCCCGTATAGAGGCGGCTGAATCGGCGCCAGCCGACCGAGCGGCGGGCGGTGCCGCCAAAGGAGACGGGCGCGAAGGAGCCGCCGCCCAGGCCGGTGTAGGCGTTGTAGCCGCCGGAGCTGCGAAGCCAACCTGATTGACGGCGGCTTCCGCCACCGCGTATCAAGCGCCGGACAGCCTTAAACGCCGCCCAAACGGCCCAATCGGCGATAAGCCACAGATCGGCTACGCGGATCAGCTCGCGAATGCTTCCGCCCAGATCCCCGACTTGTCCGGCCTGCAGCAGGACGGGCACGGTCAGAAAATCGCCGAAATAGCGGTAATAGATCAAATCGGCGAAGATGAGTACGGTGAGCAGCACGTTTAGCACGCCTAACGCGATCCCTCTGCCACGCGGGGGCAGCCACAACGTCCAGAACGAAGCCAGTAGGATGGAACCGACGGCGATCAGATCGTCCAGCAGGTTCATGTCGATATAGCGGGCGTGCAGATTATTATGCAAAATGACAAGTTTCATGAAGATGGCGGCCACAAAAAAGAAATAGACGAAATGGCGGTACTGCAGCCGAATGCTGAATCGACTGCCGAAACCGCGAGGAGATGTCAAACGCAGCATGACGACATGTCAGCTCCTTTCCTTGCAAAGGTGTAAAAGGGAGAGACCCTCCCTCTGCACCTAATGGCGCGGAGGAAGGGGCCCAAGATACTGCAAATATTGGCATTCGATACGCCCGTTGTACAGCTTGCGGCGCTTGTCCGCTTTGCGCTGGAAGTCGTGCTCGAACTGCTTGGTCGGAGTCAGCGCGAAAAAGGACCATGTCGGCAGTCCGGCCATCACTCTCCCAAGCTGGGCGATCAGCTTGCGCACTTCCTTCTCTTCACCAATCCGCTCTCCGTAAGGCGGGTTGGTGATCATCACGCCGTAATCGCCCTGCGGCTGGACTTTGGCGGCAGGCATGCAGGCGAACCGGATTTCGTTCGCCAGCCCGGCGCTTTTGGCCGCGGCTTTAGCGATTTCGATCGCGGCCGGGTCAATGTCGCTGCCGGCAATGTTCAGCGGTACATCGTCCCGTACCGCGTCAATCGCCTCGTCGCGCGCTTGCTGCCACAGCTCTGGCGGCACAACCGGCCATCGCTCGGCGTTAAACGTGCGCCGCATGCCCGGCGCTATGTTCCAGCCGATCATCGCTGCCTCGATCGGCAATGTTCCCGAACCGCAGCACGGGTCGTAGAACGGGCGCACCGGGTTTTGATTCCAGCGGCTGAGCAGAATCATCGCCGCGGCCATCGTCTCCTTGAGCGGTGCTTCGGTCGCGTGCTTGCGGTAGCCGCGCTTATGCAGTGCTGGACCGGTGGTATCCAGTGTCAGCAGCGCTTTGTCGTTAAGCAGATTTACTTCAATCACGTAACGCGGTCCGGTTTCTTCGAACCACTCGGTGTGATAGGATTGCTTCAGCTTTTCGACAATCGCTTTTTTCACGATCCCCTGACACGCCGGCACACTGCTGAGCTGCGATTTGTGCGAGCGTCCTTCCACCGGAAACTCTCCGTTTACCGGGATAAAATCTTGCCAAGGCAGCGCCTTGGTGCCTTCAAACAGCTCGTCAAAGGTGACGGCCGTAAACTCGCCCATTTTGATGAGGACGCGATCCGAGGTTCTTAGCCACAAATTACAGCGGCAAATATCGATGAGATCTCCGGTGAAATTCACCCTGCCGTTCTCCACCGCCGTATCTTCATAACCTAATTCTTTGAGTTCACGCGCCACCACGGCCTCCAGGCCCATCGGGGCGGTGGCGATCAGTTGCAAAGGTCCAGCCATATTTACGTCAATCACTCCAGCTTCGCATAGACTTGTGAGAATAGCGGAAAAACCATACAATTCAGTATAGGCCAATGTCTAACAAGTTACAAACGGTTCTTCGATTAAGGAATGAACGGATGAAAGGAAGATTAATCCATGCTGACACCGGAAGAATACGGTGATGAATTATATGCCAAGGATGAAGTGCTGGAACGGGTGACCGAATCGATCGCAAACCATGGGATGCGGGATGTGTCGATTGCACCGGGATATGGGCGGCTGCTGACGCTGTTAGTTAAGCTGGCTGGAGCCAAATCCGTGCTGGAGATCGGTGCGCTGGGCGGGTACAGCGGCATCTGCATGGCGCGGGGATTACCTGCGGACGGGCGGCTCGTGTCCCTGGAGCTGAAGGAGGAGAACGCCGAGCTGGCGCGGAGCAATTTGCAAGAAGCTGGATTCGGGCAGATGGTGGAATATATGGTAGGCCCCGCGCTAGACAGCTTGCATACCTTGGAGCAACGGGGGGAGCGGTTTGATTTCTTTTTGATTGATGCGGATAAGGAAAACTACCCGAACTATCTCGAATATGCGATCAAGCTGGCGAAACCGGGGGCGCTGATTGCCGGCGACAATATCCTGCTGCGCGGTCGGACGTTAAATCCGGACAAAAACGGGCCGTCGGTGCAGGCGATGCGCAGGTTCAACGAGATGATCGCCCGAGACGAGCGGCTGATCAGCACGCTGCTGCCGGCGTATGACGGGCTGGCGCTGGCGATGGTGAAATAAGGCATCCGACAAGAAACATAAGATAGACAAGAACCTGCTGGAATGGCGGGTTTTTTGATGTGGCAAGTTGCCAAGAATGCACTATTTTTTACAAAAAAATAAATAATTGTTCACAAAAATGCAGCAAATCGTGTATAATTTGGACATCAGCAATATTCCCCATAATTAACATCCTCTTCTATTCTTGTTAATTCCCTTCATGATCTCACGGCGAAATGAACTTACGGTATAAGCTCCTTTGGGAGTTTATATAGACTTCCTTCAGAAAGGGGGGGCGTTTAGGGTTCCTGCAGAAGGTTGTAAAAGTGAGAATTTGAAATGCACAGCCAAGGATCAGACATAAGGCACATTTCCAATTTCAAAGGAGGGACAAGCATGACTTCAACACGGCTAGCACAATCGTTAGTTTTGAAGGCGCTTACTTCTTTGTTGGTCATGGTGATTGCTGGAATCGGAATGATCCTGTTATCGGAACAAGCTTCGGCTCACGGCTGGGTGGACGGGCCGGCAAGCCGGGCGATCTTGTGCAAAAACGGCCAGAATACGGACTGCGGTGCGATCGTGTACGAGCCTCAAAGCTTGGAAGCGCCCAAGGGCTTCCCCAATTCCGGCCCGGCGGATGGGAAGATCGCCAGCGCAAATGGAGCTTTCCCCAAACTTGATGAGCAGTCGGCTAACCGCTGGACCAAAGTGAACATCTCGGCTGGTACGAACACCTTCACCTGGAAATTTACCGCTCCCCATGCTACGGCAAACTGGAAATATTACATGACGAAGCCGGGCTGGGACCCTAATGCCCCGTTAACGCGCAATTCCTTTGATCTGACACCGTTTTGCACGGTTTACTATGGCGGTGTGCAGCCTCCGTTTACGTATTCGCATACTTGCAACGTACCGGCGCGGACAGGGTACCATGTCATCTTAGCCGTTTGGGAGATCGCCGATACCGCGAATGCCTTCTACAACGTAATTGACGTGGATTTTGGCGGCGGCAATTCAGGGGACACGACCGCTCCAACGGCGCCGACTGATCTGACGGCTACGGCGGTCACCTCGAACTCGGTTACGCTGGGCTGGAACGCCTCCAGTGATAATGTTGGCGTCACCGGCTATCGGATTTATAACGGCAGCAACCTGGTCGCCACTGTATCGGGATCGACGCTTAGCCATACCGTGACCGGGCTGAATGCGAACACGTCCTACACGTTTACCGTCAGGGCGGTGGATGGAGCGGGCAACAGCTCCTCGCCCAGCAATTCGGTGACGGTGACGACAAGCCCGGCCGCTAACGATCCCGAGGCTCCTTCGGCTCCCGGCAACCTGCATGTCATGGGGACAGCTACGTCCTCCAGCGTGACGTTAATGTGGAATGCTTCCAGTGACAATGTGGGTGTAACAGGCTACCGGATTTATCGCGGATCCACCTTGTCCGTCACTGTGCCTGGGACGCAGACCAGCTTTACGGTAACGGGACTTAGCGCTGCGACTTCGTATACGTTCACCGTTCGTGCGATTGATGCGGCCGGCAACGAATCGGCAGCCAGCAACGCGGTGCAAGTGACGACAGCGTCAGCCCCCGCCGCGCAGCCTTGGGCCCCCAATACCGCTTATGCGGTAGGGGAATTGGTCAGTTACAACGGGGCGATCTACGAATGCCGCCAGGCCCATACTTCCCTAGTAGGCTGGGAGCCGCCGAACGTACCGGCTTTGTGGCTGCTGAAATAACCCGAATAACCTAAAATCCCTCGGCTTGCCGCCGGGGGATTTTTTTTCGCCGGACAATTAGTTGTCATGGTGTCGAACAGGGGGGGTTATTCCATCTGGCTGCCCAATTTTCCATCTCCTTCAGCGCACTCTGGAAATCGAGGCCTTTAGGAGTTAGCGAATATTCAACCGTGACGGGGACGGTGGGGAAGACCTGGCGGTGAACGATGCCGCTCTTCTCCAAATGACGCAATGTGTCGGTCAATGACTGCGTCCGGACGATGGACAAGGCGCGCCGAAGTTCCTGGAACCGTTTCGGTCCTTTAGACAGCTCGAACATGACAAGAAACGACCATTTCGCCCCAAGAATTTGCAGCACAGAGCAGATATTGCCGAATTCGTCGTCGTTACGTTCCCAAAACTTAACGATGTGGATGCTAACGCTTGGCGTCTTTCTAACCGCGACCTCAGAGCTAACCGTCTCAGGGGTGATCAGCCAGATTGCGGGGGATTTTGGTATTACATTAGGCCTTACCGGGCAACTGGTCACGGTTTTCTCATTGGCTTATGCCATCGGGACCCCGCTGCTGATTTCCCTCACGTCACGTTGGGATCGCAAAAAGCTGCTTCTCTATGCTCAGCTTGCCTTTATCGCCGGCTGCCTCGTGGCTTGGGTGAGCCCGAATATCGCCGTGCTGATGATCTCGCGCGTGATCTTAGGAGCGAGCTCGGGCGTGTTCCTTGTCGTTTCCTTTGCGGCGGCTGCCAAAATCATCGCTCCGTACAAAATCGGAAGTGCCATCAGCACCCTGGTTCTGGGTTTCAGTCTTTCCATGATATTGGGCGTTCCGATTGGGATCGCCATCGCCGATTGGTTGAACTGGAAAGCGATCTTCTTGTTGCTTGGTCTGATCAGCGCCGGAGTCGCCTGGTTGATTACCAAGCTGCTGCCACCTATAGAAGGGGATGCGCCTGTACCTTATTTTCAACAGTTTAAGGTGCTGGGGAGCAACCCGCACGATTGCGGCAGGGCTAATTGCACAAACCGCGGCTTTGACCGTTTTACCTTTCACGGCGGGAGCGGTTTTTCCTGGGATTGGCTTTATCGGTTTGATGGTTGTAGCCATGTTTATGACCGGGCCGGCGATCCAAAGCTATTTTATTCAACGTTCGCCTGAATCTTCCGGTATGGCACTGAGCATCAATACGTCCATGACCCATATTGGTTTGGCTGCGGGGGCCGGGACCGGGGGAGTGCTGTTCCAGCAGGTATCGACGCTTCACTTCCACCCTTGGTTGGCAGCTGCGATGGTGGGGATCGGGCTAGGTATTGCTTATGTCGGATATGCAGGGGAACGGAAGCGGCGTTCACAACTTGTGATGAAGGATGATAGAATTTGATTGAAAATGATTGATTATGATAGAATATGATTGATTTTTGCGGAGGATATGATACGATGGTTGGAGTTGGGAGGGGGAACGATGTTAACCGAAGAAAGACATCGCCGGATTCTGGGACGGTTGCAGGAGGTAGGCACCGTTAAGCTTCAGGAGCTCTGCGTCTTGCTTGAAGCGTCCGAATCCACCGTAAGGCGCGATTTAGCCGATTTGGAAGAACAGGGGCTGCTTCGCAGAGTGCACGGCGGTGCGACGCTCCCGATGATGCCCGGAGGCTTGGAGCCGGGGATGGTGGAGAAGTCCGCCGTCAATCTCCCGCAAAAGCAGCAAATTGCTGAAATGGCGTCCGGCTTGGTACGCAGCGGGGAGGCGATTTATCTGGATGCGGGAACGACGACGTTGGCCATGATCCCTTATCTGCGAGGGAAATCGATCACCGTCGTGACGAACGGCTTGCCGCAAGTGGAGGCGCTGTTGGAGGCGGACATTCCGGCTTATCTGCTCGGAGGTCTGGCCAAAAAACGCACGAAAGCCCTAGTCGGCCACCTGGCGTTGGAGCAATTGGCACATTTTCGGTTTGACCGGTGTTTCCTTGGGACGAATGGGGTTCATCCCGATGCGGGGTATACGACGCCGGATCCGGAGGAAGCTGCGTTAAAACGCCGCGCTCATGAGCAGTCCTCCCTAACGTATGTACTTGCCGATTCCAGCAAAATCGGGAACATTGCCTTTGCCAAGATGTTCGAGTTGGAGCGGGCGACGCTTATTACGGAGCAGGTTCCGGAACGCTGGCGCAAGCCCATCACGGAAATCACAAACCTAATTGGAGGATAAACCATGATGATCTATACCCTCACTTTAAATCCTTCCATTGACTATATCGTGGAGGTTGACGACCTGCAGCTCGGCGGACTTAATCGTATGAAACGGGACCTGAAGCTCCCCGGCGGGAAAGGTCTTAACGTCTCCCGCGTTCTAAAGCGGCTTGGGGCGGACACGACCGCTATGGGGTTTCTTGGCGGCTTCACCGGTGATTTTATTGAAGCAGCTTTACAGAAGGAGGGGATTCCTGCTGATTTTGTACGCATTCGCGGCGGAGAGACCCGTATCAATGTTAAGCTCAAGCATGGCGAGGAAACCGAGATTAACGGCGGAGGGCCGCCTATCACGGCGGAAGAAGCGAATGCCTTGGTGGAGAAGCTGTCCATCTTGAGGGAAGGCGACCTGATCATTTTGGCCGGCAGTCTGCCTTCAACGCTTCCCGGTGATTTCTATGAACAGCTGATCCGGATGTGCCAAAAGCAAGGGGCTGAGTTCGTCATCGACACCACGGGTGAACCGCTGCGCCGGGCGCTGGCGTACCACCCGCTGCTTGTGAAGCCGAACCATCATGAACTGGCCGAGCTGTTTGGCGTCGTGATTGAGACCCGGGAGCAGTTGATCGCTTACGGCCGCAAGCTGCTGGAAGAAGGGGCACAGCACGTGTTGATTTCGATGGCCGGGGAAGGCGCTCTGCTGATCAGCGGCGACGAGGTTTACCATGCGAACGTCCCACCCGGGAAGGTGCGCAACTCGGTTGGCGCCGGCGATTCGATGATCGCCGGATTTACGGGGATGCTCGCCTTGGGCGGAGACTTGATGGAGGCGTTCCGGGCCGGCGTTGCCTCGGGCAGCGCCACCGCTTTTTCCGACGATTTGGCCGAGCGCGGGCTGATCGAGGAGCTTCGGACGCAGGTGAGTATTGAGAAGATTGGATAAACCCGGAACCCCTAAACCTAGGGTATATCAAGATTAAGACCCCCAAGTTTCGCTTGGGGGTCTTGTTATCCACACTAAGAAATTTGATGGAATGCTTGGAGTTCTCTCCGCTGCCTTTAGGGTCCGTCGTGGTACAAATGCGCCCAGCCGTTGCCAATGACCTGCGGACGACGGGGATTGCCGTCGCTTTGCTGGTAAGGCCGCAGCCCGTAACCCTGGTTATACGGCGGATGATAGGAATGTGACGCAGAAGTCTGTTGCGCCTGGAATTGCGGGTTCGGTTGATGACAGCCTAGCGGAGGACCGATGATTACGGTTTGATTCAGCGGTGCGAACGCGGCTCTCACTTTTTCAACATCCAGGCAATAGGTGTGGGCGAACGCTTCAGGCGGAGTTAGCCGCAACATATCGGAAGCGGGAATGATCTCCGGAATCGGCTGATCAAAAATAGCCAGAAAACGCGTCCCATCCATCGTCGCGGTGTCATAATGCCACCAGCCTTGCGGGACGCTGGTCGCCCAACCGGGACGGGTGGGGTAGTGTTTCAGTTCTTTGGTAAACGGGTTGATGATCGAGACGACGACTTCACCCGAAATGCAATACACCAGCTCCGAGGCGTTTTGGTGAATATGCATTTCGATGACGTTACCTTTGTCGAGGTAGGTATCCAATAACGACATATTGCCCAGCGTATTTAGCTGCTGAATGGATAGTGTGTTGATGAAGTTACGTTGATCCTTGCGGAATGTCGTGTTCCGGTTGACGTCGAACGTGAACTGTGCGTTTGGTGACGTGAAATCCATATAAGAAACCGCCATGTTGTTCCCTGCCTTTCCGATGTATAGGCGCTATTGCTTCTACAGAATATCTATGTTTGAAATATGGTTGATATGTATGTTTTGGGGAATCTTATAGGAGCCCTCGGGTTTGCATTTTCGGCAGACGGTTTGTATCATGAGGTCAAAACAGCATTTACATTAAAGGAGACAGGTCATGAGTAACGTTCCGAAAATACTGATCGTTGCCGGTGCGGTTCTTATCGTGATTGGCTTGCTGTGGATGTTCTTGGGGAGGTTTGTGCAACTGGGGCGGCTTCCGGGGGATATTGCGGTCGAACGCGGCAATTTTCGGTTCTACTTCCCGATCGTAACGTGTATCGTGCTCAGTGTCGTGTTCTCTATAATCATGGCCGTGATTCGGTGGTTTATGAAGTGATCCATCTAGGGAGGAGACCCTCCATCCAAGAACTGGCTGCTTGGCTGTTCGCTTCTGCCGCCTCCATAAAACTGCAAAAATCTTTTGCAGTTTTATACTTCGGCGGCCTGCCAGTGATGAAAGTTGCAGAGAGGGGGGGTACTCCCCTCAATCTCCCCCTATAACCGCAAAATCGCATCCTTATGGAGTTCGTACTTTGTAACGTGCTTTCCTTCCGGTCCTGCGACTGCGAGGAGAACCCCTTTCGCGCTTAACGATTGCAGCGTACGTACAGCGGTCCGATGATTGAGGCCCAGGTGGGTCTCAACATCCACGGGTCGCAGCGGCCGGGCAAGCGTGCAGGCTAGGCGCAAAATCTCCCGCTCCCTTAGCGTAAGCGGATCGGCTGGGGAAGCGGCCGGCAAGTAGCGGTTGAGCACCATACGAAGCAGGGTGACGCACAGTTCCGGCCGGTTGGCGACATCATCGTAGGCGAAAGAAATCACCTGAAACCCCATCGCGGCCAAAAACGTTTCCCGGTTCAGCTCATAGCAATACTTTTGCCTGTCCATATCTTTGACATGGGGGCCATAGCCTTTAATTTCAATAACCAGCTTGACCGGCCCAGCTAACCAAACGAAATCGCAAAAATAGGACAATCCCCTCCAGTCCAACACTTCGTACTCCGGGTGCAGCCCCTCGAAGTTACCTTGAACCTCCCACCACACCTTTCGGCAAAAGAGCTTTTCGGCCTCTCGATGCCCGCGTTCCAAACGTCCTTTGTGTTCACCGGTCCTACGCTTCAGGTGCTCCTCAATAAATGCGGCGTGCGCTTGTTCAAACGCCATCTCCGTTCCCATCATTCCATCCCTCCCAGGAAAAAAGAAAACGCCCCGGCTCCATCAATCTAAATGGATCGGGACGTTCTTCGTCTTATGGCCATTATACCTGGCAGAAGACGTCTTGGAAACTATCTTATTCGCAGCCTGTGTCGTGAGGGACAGATTCACCGCTAAGGCGAACTGTCCCCATATTTGTTGACGTAATGCGAAAGGGCCAAAAGCGGCCAGATATATCGATAGCTGTGATAGTGCACGTAAAAATAACCCGGCAACCCGGCTCCCGTTGGATAAGTGGAGGGCCAGTCATCCTCATGCAATAGCGCGATCAACCGGGCAACGCCTCGCTCGATCTCCGGCGCCCGCCGATCGTGGACGGCGATCAGCGCATCCAACGCCCAGGCGGTTTGGGACGGCGTGCTGGCATGGAGCGGGACGTACCGTCTCACCTGATCGCTGCGGCATGATTCGCCCCAGCCGCCATCTGCATTCTGGATGCGGATCAGCCAGTTAGCCGCCTTGGCGATGCCCGGGTGATCGGCGGGCATGCCCACGGCCATCAGCCCGGTGAGTGCCGCCCAGGTCCCGTAGATGTAACAGATCCCCCAGCGACCATACCAAGAGCCGTCCGCCTCCTGATGGCTCAGCAACCAGTCAGCCCCGCGGGCAACCCAATCCTGCCGAACGCTCAGCTTGGCGAAGTTACCCAAATACTCCAGCGTCCTTCCGGTCAAGTCCGCTTCGGAAGGATCCGTGGCTGCGGATTTCGCCCCTTCAATCGCCAGCCAGGTGAGCATTTCTTTGTTGGTGTTTTTTTCGAAAGCCGGCCAGCCGCCGTCGTTATTTTGCATCGACCAGACCCAGTTGAGCCCGCGGTTCCATGCGCCTAAGACCGCAGGTTCGCTGCCGTGTAAGGCAGATAGGGCACGGAGGGCGGCGGTGGTGTCGTCAACGTCAGGGACGAACGTATTTGTCTCCGAGAAACCCCAGCCGCCGGGTACGATGCCCGGATTATGAATCTGCCAATCGCCGGGGCGGCGATGCTGACGGTTCCGCAGGTAATCGGCGGCCCGTTGAATGGCCGGATGGGAAGATGAAACCCCTGCTTCCTGTAAAGCGTAGGAGATCAACGCGGTATCCCAAACGGTGGAAGGGGAGTTCTGGATCGTGACATAGCGGGTTCCTCCTTGGCCGGTGCTGTCCACCGTAAACTTCATCTGAGATAACCCTTCAACCGCACGTTGGATCACCGGATGCTGCGGTTCGTATCCCAGCGCCAGCAAGGCGAACACCATCAGCACAGTACAGCTGGCGTACGTGTACAGCGTCCCGTCGCCTTCAATCCGATCCAGCATGTATTGCTCGGCTCGGTTTACAGCAGCTTGCCGGATGCGCCGGGGTGTACCTACCAGATGCGCCAGCCCCGATTGGATGAGCTTCAGCGGTTCCCGGCTTTCCGGGGTTAGCGTGAGCGGGTCTTCCTCCCCGTTGCGGGCGTCGAGAAACAGCTCACTTAAATCGGGCGTCCGCACCGATCTGGTGCGAAAGTTTCGCTCGGCCATGATCAGAAGCGGCACGAGATGAACTCGCGAATATCCGGAGAAATCATAAAAGTTCAGGGGTAACGATTCGGGCAGCAGCAGGATTTCGATGGGGATGAGCGATAAGGAGGCCGGCCATTTTCTTTGTCCAGTGGCGGCCAGGATGGCTTTGGTGAACAGGCTTCGCGCTTGACCAATGCCGCCCCGATCCAGGATATATCGTTTCGCCCGTTGGATCGGTTCATCCTCCGGCCGGCTGTATCCGGAGCACAGCAAGGCGTAGTATGCCTCAACCGTAGCGGACAAATGGCCCTCCTTGTCGTCATGATACCATCGCCAGCAGCCCTCCGGCTGCTGGGCGGCGACGATGCGATCGTGCAGCTGTCGGATCAATTCCTCCTTGTCGACATTTAACGTGCGAAGGAGAATGATCGTGCACGCGTCAATCGTGATGCCGTTTTCGAAGCAAAAGCGCCACGAACCGTCCGGCTCCTGCCGCTGAATCAGTTCCTCGGATAATCGTTGTATTTCTTCCCGGATCTCGCCGTTGCTCAGTGCCATCCTTGCTCCCTCCCTTTACCTGTCACCTCATTATATGAGTGGGGGATGGTGTAAAGTCCGGCGATAATTCGGTATAGTAGATGGAAGAAGTTTGGTGATGAGGATCCTATAGACCGTTACCTAAAAGAGAGGGAACCAAGTGATGACGACAAGACTTTATTTTGACGATGCCTATTTAACCGATTGGACCACCCGCGTCAAGGACAAGCTGGAGCGGGAGGACGGCGTTTACGTCGTGCTGGAAGAGAGCGCCTTTTACCCCCATGGGGGCGGACAGCCCAACGATACCGGAAGGATTGGCGGGATTCCTGTTCTGGATGTGATTAGTGAAGGCGATGAGGTGCTGCATAAGGTGGAGCGTTTCCCAGAGGAGGCCCAGGTGCGCTGCGAAATCGACTGGAACCGCCGGTTTGACCATATGCAGCAGCATAGCGGACAACATCTGTTATCTGCGGTTTGCCGCGAGCTTTATGAGGCGATGACCTTGAGCTTTCACCTGGGTGAAGATTATTGCACCATCGATGTGGACCGGCCCGAGCTGTCATCGGAACAGCTGGAAGCCATTGAACGCGAAGCAAACCGCCATATCTATTTGAATCACAAAATCTCCGGCTACTTTGTCACGCAGGAGGAGGCGTCCCGACTGCCGCTCGTGAAGCCGCCGAAGGCGGTGGACCGCGTCCGCATCGTCGAGATGGAAGATGTGGAGTACAACGGTTGCGGAGGTACGCATGTGGCGGCGACCGGCGCGATCGGGATGATTAAGCTGCTGAAGACCGAGAAGCAGAAAGGGAATGTCCGGATCTTTTTCAAATGCGGATACCGAGCCTTAAGAGAGTTTCAGGAGCAGCAACATATCTTAGGCTCCATCACCGCCAAATTAAGAACAGGCCGGGACAGCATTCTAGAGCGCCTCGACAAATGGGAGGACGAGCAGAAGCGACTGCAACGGGAGTTCGATACGTTAAAAGAAGCGATGGACGAAATGACCGTTCGTGAGTTGCTTACCAAGCGGGAAGGCGGGATCATTGCGCAAATTTTCGCGGACAAGTCCTTGAAGGATTTGCAGAGCCTCGCACAAAAGCTGACGGCGCATAGTGATGCAGCGGTCCTGCTGGCAACGGAAGCCGAGCAGAAGGTGGTGCTGGCCCATAACGGCAGCCGTTCGCTGTCCTGCGGCGCATTCTTCAAGGAGCATCTCTCTGCATACGGAGGCAAAGGCGGCGGCAGCGACAAGCTGGCACAGGCCGGATTCAGCAGCTGGGAGGATGCGCTCACATTTTATGAGTTTGTTAAACAAGGGCTGTAATGAAAAATACCGGGCGTCAACCATGCGGATGCTCACGGATCAAATCGACAAAACGTTGAACCGCTGGAGACAGCGGTTCATTTTTTCGCGTATAGACCGAGATCGTATTCATCAGGTCCACGCCTTCAACGAAGACGCGGCTCAGTTGTCCGCGCTCCACGTATTCCCTCACCACCAGCGCTGAAACGAAGCTGGCCCCGTACCCGGCAATCACGGCTTTGACGGTTTCGTTTAACCCGTTAAACTGCAAGGCGATGCGTGGCGCAGGAGCATTGTAGGTACGGCATAACGCCATAAATCGCTCGCGCGTCGAGCTGCCGATCTCCCTCATAACAAAAGGTTCCTTGACCATGTCGTGTAAGGAGACGCGTTGTCCCGCATACCGGTGTTTTGGGGAGACCACAAACCACAATTCGTCCCGGAACATTTCCTCCGCGTAAACGGATTCGGGGTAGGCTTCCGGCAATCCGCCGTAGATCGCCAAATCCACCTCCAAATTCAGCAGTTGCTTTAGCGCATCCGTCGAATTTGTGGTGTTGATGCTCATCTCCACATGCTCGTATTGCGATTTGAATTTCGCGATCCAGGTCGGGGCGAGGAAGTGCGCGGGCAAATAGGTGGCCGCCAGCCGGATATGCCCCAGCTCCCCCATTTTGTAATCTTGTAAAAACTGCTCGATTTGCTGCTCTACCGCAAAGAGGCGTCTGCTGTATGTAAACAGCTTGTTCCCGACGTCGGTTAAGGCGATGCCGCGTCCTTGTGCTTTCAGCAGGGGCAACCCCAGCTCTTTTTCCAGCTTTCGGATCTGGGTGGAGATGGCCGGCTGGCTGATGTTTAATAGCTCCGAAGCGCGCGTCACACTGCCCGTCTCCGCAATGACGTGAAACAGCCGTAAAGCATGCAAATTCATTCCATCTAGCCCCTTTCATCGTGGAGGAGCGGCTTGTCCAACACTTGGCCGACGCTTTGAAATCCGGGGAATGGGACCGCAAATACGGAGCTTACCGAACCATGCCCGCCATGACAGGTTCACTCCGGCTGATCGTTAGCGAATCCAAAGCATGATGAAAAAGTCTATTGTCTTATAAGCCGTCTTCACCGCAAACGCGCGTGAGGCGGCTTTTTTGCGTTTTCTTTACCGTGCGATAACGATTTTGACGCCCCCTTGATCTATGCCTAACGTTCCGCTGACATCCAAGCTATACACTGGCAGAGGAATTCGAACAAACCCACATCAACCTGCACAAAAAAGGAGGCTTCCGTCATGAGCGAGCTGGATCACCAGGTGAGTCTGCCATCTAGGGGCCATTCCGTGCCGTCTGCCTCTGCTGCGACTCGTCGCCCTGCCCATGCCGCAACCTTAAGACAACAGAAATATCGAGAACATGCGCTGGCCTACACGTTTCTAGCTCCATCGCTGCTCCTGTTCGGCGTATTTTTGTTCTACCCGCTGCTAAAGTCGGTGTACTTGAGCTTACACAGCACCGACCCGACTGGCCGGATCGCCTCATTTGTTGGCTTCGACAATTTTACTAGCCTTTTTACTTCCGGCTTGTTTGCCAGCGGCATGAAGGTGACGGCGCTCTTTGCCTTATTCACCGTGCCGACTGGAATGCTGATCGCCTTGGTGCTCGCGGCATTAACGCATCATCTTCGGCGGGGAAAACGGTTTTTCCAGTTCGCCTACTCGCTGCCGTTGGTGCTCTCCGTTGGTTCAGCGGCTGTCATCTGGAAGTTTCTGTTTCACCCTACATTAGGCATGCTTAACTACTTGCTTGGTTTGGCCGGTATTCGTCCGGTACCTTGGCTGATCAGTCCTGACTGGGCTTTGTGGTCCGTGTCGCTGATGACCGTTTGGATGAATATGGGCTTTAATTACATCATCCTGTCCAGCGGGATGCAGGGAGTTCCCGACGAGCTGTACGAAAGTGCCAAGATCGATGGAGCCGGACCGCTGACAACGTTTCGCAAAATTACGCTGCCGCTCCTGTCACCAACGTTATTTTTCCTCTTGGTTGTGTCCATCATCAGCGCTTTCCAGTCGTTTGGGCAGATCAACATTCTGACATCGGGTGGGCCGATGAACCGTACGAACGTATTCGTCTACACGATCTACCAGGAGGCATTCGTGAACTTCCGGTTTGGAACGGGCAGCGCCCAAGCGCTTCTGCTATTCCTGGTAATCCTGCTGTTGACCTTGATCCAGTTCAATTGGGTGGAAAGGAAAGTTCACTATCAATGAACAAGCTGACCTTAAGCCAAATTGTCGTTCTGTTGTTCATGACCGTTGCCGCCGTACTTGTGCTTTATCCGATTGTTTACAGCCTGTTTATGTCCGTGATGACGCCACAGGAAGCCAGCGCCTATCCACCGCATTTGGTGCCGCATTCGCTGCATTTGACCAACTTCACCGAGGTGCTTCGTATCGTTCCGATCGCCGTGTTTATCGGGAATACCTTCCTGGTCTCCGGCATTGTGATGGTCGGTCAACTGATCACCTCCAGCCTGGCAGCCTATGCCTTCGCCAAAATGGAGTTCAAGGGCAAAGGCCTGATGTTCAGCTTGTTTGTCGCCACGATGATGGTGCCTTGGGAAGTGACGATGATTCCCAACTATTTAACCGTACGCAGCTTAAATTGGCTGGACAGCTACCAGGGGCTGATCGTCCCGTTTTTGGCTACCGCCTTCGGGACGTTTCTGCTTCGTCAGTTTTTCCTGCAGCTGCCGAAGGAACTGTTCGAGGCTGCGAAGATCGATGGTTGCGGGCATGTCCGGTACTTCCTGTTTCATGTGCTTCCGCTGGCTAGACCGGCGCTTGGAACGTTGGCGGTGTACTCTTTTTTGAGCATGTACAACAGTTATCTGTGGCCGCTTCTGATCACAAACAGCAAATCGATGCGCACGGTGCAGATCGGTATCTCCATGCTGGAATTCCAGGAGACAACCTCCTGGAACCTCGTATTCGCGGGGATTACGCTGGTCATTCTGCCGTCCTTGCTGCTATTGGTGTTTGGACTCAAGCAGCTCGTTCGCGGGATGGCGGCGGGAGCGCTGAAAGGATAAGGGATATCCAAATCATTTGATGAGGGAGAGATTCGAATAATGAAAAGCTTTCGCTTCAAAAGTATTCTGCTGCTCATGGCAGCGTTGTTGATCGTTATAGCCGGATGCGGCGGGAATACGAATAACGCAGGAAGCAGCACGGCAACAGGGGGAACCAATACTCGCGGTGAAGATTCGGCCAGCGCCAGTTCTGGGAAGAAGCCGGTGCATCTAACCTGGTGGCACTCGATGTCGGGGGCGGGGGAGAAGGCGATTAACGGGCTAGTCTCGGATTTCAATGCCAGCCAATCCGATATTGAGGTCGAAGCGGTATTCCAAGGAAGTTACGACGAAAGCTTAAATAAGTTGAAAGCTTCACTTGGCTCAAAAAGCGGCCCGGACCTGATCCAGGTGTACGAGATCGGCAGCAAATTTATGATCGACTCCAAGGCGATCACGCCGGTGCAGAAGTTTATTGATGAGGATGGCTACGACCTCTCGCAGTTAGAGCCTAACATTATTCGCTACTACACGATCGGCGGCCAATTAAACGCAATGCCTTTTAATACTTCCAACCCGATTCTCTACTACAACAAGGACGCTTTCAAAGCGGCCGGACTCGATCCTAAAAACCCGCCGAAAACGTTCGAGGAGTTTGAAGCGGCAGCTACCGCATTGACCAAGAAGGGGCAGCCAGGCGCTGCGATCGCCGTTTATGCCTGGCTCATCGAGCAGTGGTTTGCTAGCCAAAATGCCGATTACGTGAATAACGGCAATGGGCGTGAAGGGGATGCCACCGAGTCGCTGCTCGCATCGGAGGCGGGCGTGAACATACTGGAATGGTGGAAAAGGATGGTGGACAATGGGGTGGTAGCCAATCTGGGCCGCAAAACCGATGATACGGACGCCGCCTTTGCTGCAGGCCAAGTGGCCATTACCCTAAATTCAACTGCGGCGCTGCGTAACATCGTGGGAGCGGTTGGCGACAAATTCGAAGTAGGCACCGCCTTCCTGCCAAGACCAGCCAGCGCCAAAGAAGGCGGCGTGATCATTGGCGGCGCCAGCTTGTATATCATGAACAACAAATCGGAAGAACAGCAAAAAGCGGCCTGGGAATTTATCAAATATGTAACCTCCCCGGCTGCGCAGGCGAAATGGAGCGTAAACACCGGCTACTTCCCGATTACGAAGGCGGCTTACGACGAGCAGGTGCTGAAGGATAATATGGTGAAATATCCGCAATTCCAAACCGCCGTAGATCAGTTGCATGCGTCGACCGAATCTACAGCAACCTCCGGTGCGGTTATGGGCGTCTTCCCGGAAGCGCGGCAATTCGTGGAAGCGGCAATTGAGGAAGTGCTGAACGGACAAAAAGCTCCGAAGCAGGCGCTGGAAGACGCCGCCAAGCAAATTACCGAGAAGATCAGGCAGTATAATGTAACGGTGCGAAAATAATCTTACATTTAGTAGTCAAGCCGGGAGATGTCCCGGCTTTTTTTTACGTGGGAAGCTTAACTGTAAATCCTACAGCTAATTTCTAACATTCTCCTCGTGTTCAGAAAATAACAGTAAATCCTACCGTTAATTTTGAGGAAATGTGCACTTCTGGGGAAAACCGCCTGAAATAACGTTACTTTTTCCAGTTAATTAAGCTAAAACAGCGGTTTGGCTTCAAAATAACAGTAGGATTTCCAGTTAGTTGTCTCATTTCCCCGAGCAGAGAGATCGGCAACCGATATTATTCAAACATAAGCCGGGAGGCAGCCTGCAATATGCAGCTTACCTCGGCGCCGTCACCTTCGGCCGGGCGTACAGCTTCACGCGCACCCAGAGCATATTAATCAGCAGCAGGATGCCGGAGATCACAAACAAGCCCTCGATGCCGATGTACCCGGCGAGAAAGCCGCCAATCAGCGAACCCATCATGTTGCCGAGGGCGAGGGTACTGCTGTTAAACCCAAATGCCCGGCTCTCCATGCCGTCCGGGGTATAATAGCGGATCAGCGCATTGACGCTAGGCAGCAATCCGCCCATGAACACGCCCATCAGGAACCGAACAGCGATCAGCTGCCATACCGTCTGCACGAACGCCTGCGGGATCAGCGTGGCCGCCGCTCCAATCAGGCAATAGGTCAGAATGCGGTGGGCCCCCAGCTTGTCGCTGATTCTGCCGAGAACCGGCGAGGTAATCATATTGGAAATGCCCGTGACGGCGCTGACGAACCCGGCCCAGAACGCCACATCGGCGGTTTGTCCATGCAGCTTCTCTACATAGAGAGGCAGCAGCGACATCGGGCTCAGCATGGCGAACTGCAGCAAGAATGTTACGGCGAACAACGCGGTGAGCTGCGGTGTTTTGTTCAGCTCCAGGAAACCTTGCAACACAGAAGGCTGCGGCGTATGCAGCGCCTCCTCCCGGTCGAACTTCTCGCGTACGAAGAGGAGCGCCAGCATGGATGCGATAAACAGCAGCACCCCGGTAATGTAAAAAATCGGCCGAAATCCAATCTGCTCCGCCATAAGCCCGCCAATCAAAGGTCCGAGGATCGTACCGGCCACGTTGCCGGACTGGATCGTGCCCATCGCAAAGCCCATCCGCTCCTTCGGCGCCGTACCTGAGATCAACGCGACGGAAGCCGGATTAAAGCCGGAGATCGTCCCGTTCAGGAGCCGCAGGCCAAGTAGGTGCCACGGTTGGGTGGCGAAGCCCATCAACGTAATGACGATGGCCATGCCGAAGCCGGAGCGCAGCAGCATAATTTTGCGGCCGTATTTGTCGGCGAGCTTCCCCCATATCGGTTGAAAAATAAACGAAGTCGCGAAGTTAGCGGCAAAAATCATTCCTGCCCACAGCCCAATCGCCTGCTCTCCCTGCACGTGCAAATCCCGCGCTAGGTACAGCGAGAGAAACGGTGTAATCATCGTCATCCCGGCGTTGACCAGAAACTGCCCGAACCAAAGCACAATGAGATTAATCTTCCAGGTATTCAATTGTGCTTTCACTTCCTTTCGCTGGGATTCTAGGATGCGAGAAACCAGATCAGAGTTATACCAGTATACACCATTGAAAACCGGGTCCGGGGCATTCTTCATAGCATCTTCATCCGATTGTCATAGGTTCGCCACGTTGTGATAGTTGTTACTTATTTTTAAGTAGGGCATAATGTAAATTAGAATGTTTATAGTGTAGCTTTAATGATTTGTTATCAAAATTTGGTTTCTACGAGTATTGGAGGCGTGCGGTTTGGTTTACAATGATCGCTTGATCCGGGCCCTGCGGAAGCAGGAGGTGGATCGCCTTCCGGTTTGGTACATGCGCCAGGCGGGCAGGTATGATCCCGATTACCGGAAAATCAAAGAGAAATACAGCTTATTGGAAATTTGCCGGCAGCCGGAGCTGGCGGCGGAAGTGACCATGATGCCCGTCCGTAAGCTTGGCGTGGACGCGGCTATTTTGTATTCCGACATTATGAATCCGGTTGCTTCGCTGGGCGTCAAATTCGACATCGTCAAAAATTTCGGTCCGGTCATCGAACAACCGATCCGTACGCTTGCGGATATTGAGCGGCTTCGGCCTATCGACGTTCACAAGGATTTATCGCATATTTTGGAGACGATCGCGATTTTGGACAAGGAACTGGATGTGCCGCTGATCACATTTGCCGGCGCGCCGTTTACGATTGCCAGCTACTTGATCGAAGGGCGGCCGTCCAAGAGCTACAGCCGCACCAAAGCGATGATGTATGGCGATCCGGAAGCTTGGTTCAAGCTGATGGACAAGCTGGGCGATATGGTGATCACCTACCTGCGGGCCCATGTGGAAAGTGGAGGCAAGGCGTTCCAACTGTTTGACAGCTGGGTGGGCGCGCTCGCTCCAAAAGATTTCCAGCGGTATGTACTCCCAACGATTACCCGTATTTTTGCCGAACTTCAGGATTTGGATGTACCTAAAATTTATTTTCCTGGCGTCAGCTCGGGAGAGCTGCTGCCGACGTTAACGGATATCGCTGCCGATGCCATTGGTCTTGATTGGCGGGTATCGATCTCGGAAGGCCGGCGCCGGACGGGCGGAAAGTTTGCAATGCAAGGCAATTTGGACCCGTATGTGCTGACCGCGCCAATGGACGTCATTAAGGCGCAGGCAAAGGAAATTATCGATGACGGCCTGAACGCCCCTGGATTTGTTTTTAACCTGGGCCACGGTCTGTTCCCGGAGGCCTCGCTGGATAAACTGCGCGAGCTGACGGAATTCGTGCACGAATATTCTGCGGAAGCGATCGTGCATCAACCTGTACGGCGTGCGTAAGAATAAGCCGCATTGGATGAAGGACACACAACTTTCAACTTGAGGTGAACTGATATCGTGAAAACAAAAATCGGAGTTTTGGTGATGTCTTACGGCACGCCGCAGAGCTTGGACCAGGTCGAGGCGTATTATACGCATATTCGGCGTGGACATCCCCCAACCGCGGAACAACTTCAGGAACTGGTCAGCCGGTATGAGGCGATTGTAGGCGGAGTGTTCCCGCTGCGTGCCAATACCGATAAGCAGGTCGCTGCTTTGCAGGAAACGTTGAACCGGATGTCTGCGGACATGGACGTCGAATTCATCTGCTATCAAGGATTAAAGCATGCTTATCCGTTTATTGAAGATGGTGTAGAGCAGATGGCGAAGGACGGCATCCGTGAGGCGATTGGCATCGTGCTCGCACCGCATTATTCCGTAATGAGCATCGGCGGGTATATCAAGCGGGCGCAAGCAAAAGCGGAGGAGCTGGGAGTGTCGGCACGCTTCGTGGAGAGCTATCATTTGCATCCGAAGCTGATCGAGGCTTTTGCCCAGCGCGTGTCCGCCAAGCTGGACCAGTTCGAGGAAGCCGGCGCATTGCGGGATGAGGTGAAAGTGCTGTTCAGCGCCCACAGCCTGCCGGAGAAAATCCTGCAAATGGGCGATCCTTACCGGGATCAATTGCTGGAGACCTCCCAAGCCGTCGCCGAGAAAGCCGGCGTGAAGAACTGGCAGTTTACGTGGCAAAGTGCCGGGCGTACCGCCGATCCGTGGCTCGGGCCGGATATTTTGGACACGCTGAAGGAATTAAGCGAGGAGCAGGTAGAGGACGTCCTGGTCGCTCCGGTCGGCTTCGTGTCGGACCATCTGGAAGTGCTGTACGATCTGGACATCGAAGCCAAAACGATCGCCAAAGAGCTGGATATGCGGCTGGAGCGGATCGAATCGCTGAACACCGAACCTTTGTATATGGAAGCGCTCAGCGACGTCATTATCAAATCTTGGGAAAAGAGATGAGAGGGCATGCGTGATTCTTCACGTCAAGTGGTCATTATCGGCGGGGGGCTGACCGGTCTGTCCGCGGCCTTTTACATTCGGAAATTTTACAAGGAACGGGGTGTTACCCCGCAAATTACGCTGTTGGAGAAGGGGAGCTCCCTAGGCGGCAAAATTGAAACACTGGAGAAGGACGATTTTGTGATCGAGAAAGGTCCGGACTCTTTCCTGGCACGCAAGACGGCGATGATTGATCTGGCGAAGGAGCTGGGGGTGGAAGGCGAACTCGTCTCGATGAATCCGGAGGCCAAGAAGACCTACATCGTCAGCGAAGGGAAGCTGCATCCGATGCCTTCTGGGCTGGTGCTGGGCATCCCGACAGAGCTGGGGCCATTCTTGCGCAGCGGTCTTGTCTCATGGAGTGGCAAAGCCCGGGCGATGCTGGACCTCGTGATGCCGCCTCGGCTCAGCGAAGAGGATGAGTCGCTTGGCGCATTTATCGAGCGCCGGCTGGGTGCCGAAGTGCTGCAAAACATCACCGAGCCGCTGCTCGCGGGCATTTATGCTGGCGATACTTACCATCTCAGCCTGCAATCGACCTTCCCGCAGTTTGGCGAGGTGGAACGAGCTTACGGTAGTCTGATCAAAGGCATGATGTCTGGGAAGAAGCCTACGGAGACGCACACCGGCACTAAACGCAGCGCCTTCCTCACGTTCCGCAAAGGATTGAAGACGTTAGTGAACGGCTTAGTCGAGTCGCTGTCGGATGTGGATTGCCGCTTGCACACTGAGGTGGTGGAACTTCGTCGCACCGGAACGGAAGTGTATGAAGTTGTCCTTGCCTCGGGCGAGGTGATCCCAGCGGATGACGTGATCGTTACGGTGCCGGCGTTTGCCGCCGCCGAGCTGCTGCGGCCGTATGTGGATGTGGCCGCGCTGGACGCAGTGAACTACGTGTCCGTGGCTAACGTTGTCATGGCTTTTGATCGCAAGGACGTCACCGGCCAGTTCGACGGCTCAGGCTTCCTCGTGCCGCGCAAAGAAGGCATGAACATTACCGCCTGCACATGGACCGGCATCAAATGGCTGCACACGAGCCCGGACGACAAAATGCTGCTGCGCTGTTACGTCGGCCGCTCCGGCGACGAGGAGAAGACGTTTTTGCCTGACGAGGAGCTGCTGGAGCTGGTGCTCGGCGATTTGAAACAGCTGATGAACATTACGGCTCGGCCGTTGTTCACAGAAATTACCCGGCTGCCTAAATCGATGCCGCAGTATCCGGTGGGCCATCTGCAGCAGGTTGCGGAGCTGCGCAGCGAGCTCACGCAGAAGCTGCCCGGCGTATATGCAACAGGAGCGGCGTTTTACGGCGTTGGTCTGCCTGACTGCATCAAGCAAGCGAAGGAGCTGGCGGAGCAAATGGCCGACCAGCTGAAGGTCGCTCAAGCTTAAGGCGATGGCCGGCTAACCGCCCTGACATAGGACTTCCTGACCCCTTGCCCGTAAAATAGGCGAGGGGTTCTATTTATTTCCTCAGACCTGATATAATAAAATCAAACGGTCGGCTTTACAACGCGAAGGAAGGGGGACAGCGCCTTCCATCGTAACGATAGATCTATGCAAAAAGGAGTCCGTAATGTACCCACCAAGGTCGGAAAAATACAAGAAAAAACAGCAGGAAAAAAAGCGGCGTCAAAATCGGATTTGGCTGACGTTGAACTTGACTCTCATCACTTTAATTTTCGTGCTGGGAGCTTACTTTTATTTGGAGGAACGCACTGGTCAAGCGAGATTGGACTCGGGAACGGAGCAGCAGCTGCCAGGAGCTTGGGGAGACAACGGGTCAGTTGTTGGCGATACGACAAGCGAAGATGCTCCTAGCGTGCAGTCGGAGGACAACGATGCTGGGTCTGCAGGAACGGAAGACGAGAAGGGGCAGAAATCCACGAACCCAGGTGAGAACGCATCCGGTGAAAATAACGCCGCCGTTACCGGCGACGAGGATCAAGAGGGAGCAGCGGATTTGCCGTCCAATGGTGGAGGCTTAAGCGAGGCAGACGGCAAAGGGGATCGGCTGTTGGTTCATTTTGCAGGGGACACCATGTTCTCCGGCAAAGTGGAGGAGCGGTTAGAGAAAGCGGGATACGAGCTCCCGTATGAGTACGTGCGAGGATTATTCCAGAACGACGATTTAAGCGTTCTGAATTTGGAGACGCCGGTTACGACCGGCGGGGAGCCGGCGGAGGACAAAACCTATGTGTTTAAATCGCCGCCAAAGGCGATTGGACCGATGGCTCAAGCCGGCGTGGACGCTGTGAATTTGGCGAACAACCATGTGTTAGACCAAGGGGTTTCCGGCCTCCTGGATACGATGAAAGCTTTGCGGCAGCAAAACGTGATGTATGTCGGGGCTGGCAAGAACAGTAAGGAAGCGTACGCCCCGGTTTATGTGGAACGCAGAGGGATTAAGATTGCCCTGTTTGGCTTCAGCCGGGTCGTCCCGGAGCCGGGATGGGTGGCCGGTGCGAACAAACCGGGCGTAGCCTCGGTCTATGCGCCGGAAGCTGCTTTGAACGCCATTCGGGCGGCGCGCAAAAACGCAGATCTCGTATTCGTGATCGCCCATTGGGGCAAGGAGCGGACGACCAAGCTGGAGGAGCACCAGCAGAAGCTGGCGCACGCCTTCATTGACGCCGGGGCGGATCTGGTCATCGGCGGTCATCCGCATGTGATGCAAGGGCTGGAGCAATACAAAGGCAAATGGATTGCGTACAGTACGGGTAACTTTATTTTTACGAAATCAAAGGATCCGAAGACGTGGGAAACCGCAGTGTTTGCCGCTTCCTGCACACGCGACGGGGATTGCGATCTCAAGCTGATCCCGTTTCGTACAGAACTGGGCCAGCCCGTGCCGATGAGCGCCGAGGACGGAAACAAACTGTTGAAAGAAATCGAAGGCTTCTCGCCGGGGGTACGGATCTCGGAGGACGGAGATGTGAGCGCCTCGAAGACCGGGTGGATTCAAGAATCCGGTACTTCGCTGTTGGGGGATGACCAGACCTAAGTGGAAGGATCGTTTCCGATCAGAAGGAGGCGAGAGCATGCGTAACCCATGTGTTGCTCATCGCGGTTTCTCAGGAATTGCTCCGGAGAACACGATGGCTGCGGTCCAGCTTGCCATGGAGCAGGAGGATGTCCACTGGATCGAAGTTGATGTACAATGTTCAAAGGACGGCGTGCCTTTGTTGATTCATGATTTTACGCTGAACCGCACGACAAACGGAAAGGGACCGGTGAAGGACAAGACTTGGGCGGAGCTGCAAACGCTGGATGCCGGGAGCTGGAAATCCAAGGCTTACCGCGGGGAGCGGCTGCCAAGCCTCGATGAATTTCTCGATGCCGTCGCCGGACGGCTGCGGGTCAATCTGGAAATCAAGACCGAAGGGAACATGTACCCCGGGCTGGAGGAAAAGGTGGTCGCTGCGGTCAAACGGCGGCATATGGAGCATGAGGTGGTGCTGACTTCGTTTGAACCGCGGATCCTGGCGAAGCTCAAGGAGATCGGACGAGGAATCCGCACAGGGCTGATCATCGATCGGCAGCCCAAAGATTTGCTGTTGCGGCTGAAGCTGTTGCACTGTTCGTTCTTATCGATTTATTATCGGGCATTAACCGCAGAGCTGGCTGCCAAAGCGTTCAAACACGGCATTGAAGTGATGGCTTGGACGATGGATGATGTGAAGTCGCTGCGGAAGGTGGCGGCGATGCATCCTGACATCCTGCTCTGCACGAACCGGCCGGATGTTTGGCGCCAAGCGATCGTAACGGGAAAGTGAAAATATCGATTGGGAAACCATAATCCCCTGGAGGAGAAGATGAACAAATTGATCGCTAATGTGTATTGCGTAGGCCGGAACTACCGGGCGCATGCTGAGGAGCTTGGCAATGAGGTGCCAACTGAGCCGATGATTTTCCTAAAACCGTCCCATGCGGTGACCGCCATGGACGGCAGGGGGCTGGAGCTTCCGGCGGACCGGGGCTCGGTGCATTATGAAGCTGAGCTGGTGCTGCGTATCGCCCGCGATTATAAGCCGGGGATGACGGTCGACGAATTGGTGGATGTGATCGCGTTTGGGATCGACTTCACGCTGCGCGACGTGCAGAGCATCGTCAAAGACAAGGGCAATCCGTGGACGCCGGCCAAAGGCTTCCTACAATCGGCGCCAATCACGCCATACATCGCTTTCCCCGGCGCGGTGGAGACGGTAAATGAAGATTTTGTGCTGCGGAAGAATGGGGAGATTGTGCAGCGCGGCAATATCAGCCGGATGATTTTCCCGCTGCAGCAAATCGTTGATTATATCGCTGAGCATTATGGGCTGGGCGAAGGCGATTTGATTTTCACCGGAACGCCTGAAGGGGTAGGCCCGGTATATCAAGGGGACAAGCTGGAGCTGTCCTACGGCGATAAAGTGCTTGGCAGCTGCACAGTGGCTGTCGGTCCTTCGGCAAAATGATGATGGATTGGATTATTGGGGCGCTTTGCGCCCTAATCGTGTCTGCAGCCGCCTATAAGAAGCGATCGTTATCGCTCTCCGGCATGCTGGCCGCATGGATCATGGGAACCGTATACTACGGGGCCGGCAACTTGTTCTGGTTTGGGATCTTGCTGCTATTTTTCGTCAGCTCGTCGGTCTTTTCGCATTTTCGCGGGGATCGTAAGGCGGAGCTAGAAAAATCGTATGCCAAGAGCGGCCGCCGGGACGCGGAGCAGGTGCTGGCGAACGGCGGGCTGGGGATGCTGGCTTGCCTCGGCAACCTGTTTTGGCCGGATCCGGCATGGGCCTACTTCTTCGTTGGCACCATGGCTGCGGTAACGGCGGATACTTGGGCAACGGAATGGGGCGGCCTTAGCAAAAGCGAGCCGCATTCGATTCTAAACGGCCGCCGGGTTCCTCCAGGAACATCGGGCGGGGTGACGCTGCTGGGTAGCACGGCGGCGCTGGCCGGGGCCGTATGCATCGGCGGGGCTGCATGGCTGCTGCGCATGTGGACCGGAGATGACACTTATGCCGGAGTAGGTTCCGCGTTGCTTGCCCTGGTGAAATGGGGGCTGATCGGCGGAATCTCCGGATTGGCCGGGGCCTTTGCCGACTCCTGGCTGGGCGCGACGGTTCAATATATGCATCGCTGCGTCGTTTGCGGCAAAGAGGTAGAGGTAGCGACGCATTGCGGTCATAAGACCGTGGTGCTGCGAGGTTTTCGCTGGATGGATAATGATATGGTGAATTTACTCAGTTCCCTGGCAGCCGGCTTGTTGGCTTGGGGAATTGGGATGATAGGATAAAGTAGGGATTTGAGCATGAATATATTAACGGTGGAGCATCTGACCAAAACCTACGGGGAGAAAGTGCTGTTTCAGGACGCTTCCTTTGGGATGGACGAGAACGATAAAATCGGCATCATCGGCGTCAACGGAACGGGTAAATCTACGTTTCTGAAGGTGATCGCCGGTCTGGAACAAGCCGACTCCGGCAAAGTCGCCATTAACCGGGACGTCCGCGTGACGTTTCTGGCGCAAAATCCCGAATATGATCCGGACATTTCTGTGTTGCGCGGCGTGTTCCAAGGCGGCGGGCCTGAGCTCCAATTGGTGTCTGCTTATATGGAGGCAGAGGAAGCGATCGAACGGGAACCGGGGGATGCGGGGCGGCAAGCGGAACTGGCGCGGCTGTCCCAGGAGATGGACCGACTGCAGACATGGACCCTGGTCAGCGAGGCCAAAAGCGTCTTGTCCAAGCTGGGCATCACCGATTTTACCCAGAATATGGGCAGCTTGTCCGGGGGTCAGCGGAAGCGCGTTGCGCTCGCCTCAGCGTTAATTCTCCCATCGGAGCTATTGATTATGGACGAGCCCACCAACCACATCGACAATGAATCCGTCGCTTGGTTGGAGACGTATCTCCAGAAACGGCGCGGGGCGTTGCTCCTGATTACGCATGACCGTTATTTTCTGGACCGCGTCTGCAATGTGATGCTGGAGCTCGATCACGGCCGGTTGTTCCGCTACGAGGCGAATTACAGCCGTTTCCTGGAGCTCAAGAGCGAGCGTGAGGAGCGTGAAGCCGCCTCCGAACAGAAGCGGCAAAATCTGCTGCGGGGTGAGCTCGCTTGGATTCGCCGCGGAGCCAAGGCACGTTCGACCAAGCAGAAGGCGCGGATCGAACGGTTTGAGAAGCTGCAAGCGGCCAAGACGGAATACAAAAGCGACAACCTCGAAATCTCGGTGGCTTCAACTCGATTGAGGCGCAAAATTTTGGAGATCGAAGGGCTGCGTAAATCAATTGAAGGGCGGCTGCTCATCAGGGATCTGACCTACACGGCGGTCCCGGGCGACCGCGTGGGCATCGTGGGGCCTAACGGCAGCGGGAAATCGACGCTGTTGAACATGATCGCCGGTCGAATCGAACCGGATGCCGGCCATATTGTGCTGGGCCAGACGGTGAAGCTGGGTTATTTTACTCAGGAGCATCAGGAAATGGACAGTCAGCAACGGGTGATCGAATATATCAAGGAAGCGGCGGAGGTTGTGACGACGGCGGACGGCTCGCGGATTACCGCATCGCAAATGCTGGAGCGGTTCCTGTTCCCGCCGGAGATGCAATGGACGCCGATCGGCAAGCTGTCGGGCGGTGAGAAGCGGCGACTGTATCTGCTGCGTGTGCTGATGGGAGCGCCTAACGTTTTGCTGCTGGACGAACCAACTAACGATCTCGATATCCAGACGTTGACCGTGCTGGAGGCGTATTTGGATGAGTTCCCCGGCGCCGTCTTTGTTGTCTCCCATGACCGGTATTTCCTCGATCGGACCGTGGACAAGATTATGGCGTTTGAGGGCGGCGGAGTCGTTGCTGTACATGTGGGCGACTATAGCGATTACGAGGAACGGACGCAGGGGAGCGGTGCGAATGGCGCGGGTAAAGGGAGCGAAGGTAGTTCAGCGGCTTCGGGCTCGCGGAAGGCAGGTTCTTCGGACTCAGCGGCTGCCAGAGGTTCAGCCTCCCAAGCCAACACTGGCAACCGCAATTCAGGGCGCGGCGAGAAGCTGAAGTTCAGCTATAACGAGCAGCGGGAGTTCGAAACGATCGACGCGACCATCGAAGCAGCCGAGCAACGTCTTGCCGCTATTTCCGAGGAAATGGAAGCTGCGGCGAGCGATGCCGTTCGCCTGCAGGAGCTGATGCAACAGCAGCAGGAAGCGGAGGCCGAGCTGGACCGGCTGATGGAGCGCTGGACGTATCTGAACGAGCTGGCGGAGAAGATCGAAGCCCAGCGGAACGGGTGAGGGTGGTTGCAACTTTTTCGGGATACGGCGATGCAATTCAGCATTGGATGTTACACTTGCGGCAGGTACAGCAATGAGAGCAACAACATTGTATTCGATTTTTCGCATACAATTGTTCCCTTTTGCGGCGATAACCCGTATTCTATTCGATTTTTCATATAGAATTGAGGGATTTGTCCTTCGGAAGCCGAAATCTATATGAAATTTCATATACATTTCGTCGAAATCCCCAAAACGGGAGAATTCTGTTCGATTTTTCATATAAAATGAAAATTTGATGCGCAACATTTTGCGCAGTCCGGATACGATCATTACGGTGGCGATTACGCTCATCATGATGATGCTGTTGTTCGTCTACGTATTTGGCGGCGCCATTGAGTCAGGTACGGACAACTACGTGAATTATCTGCTGCCGGGAATCCTGTTGATGGCGATCGCTTCCGGCGTCGCGTACCTCGCTGCGGCTGTTTAATGATATCAAAAGCGGACCGATGTCGCGATTCATCACCATGCCGATCAAGCGCTCGTCGGTATTGTGGGCGCATGTGCTGACCTCGCTCTTTTCCATTGCGTTAACGCTCGTGGTGGTGTTCTTGGTCGCCCTCTTGATGGGCTTCCGCTCCAGCGCCTCTCTTCTGAAGTGGCTTGCGGTAGCTGGGATACTAGGTCTGTTCACACTGGCGTTAACCTGGCTTTCCATTATTCCTGGCTTGACGGCCAAATCGATGGAAGGGGCGACGGCCTACTCGTACCCGCTGATTTTTCTGCCGTTTATTAGTTCGGCTTTTGTTCCCACCGAAACCATGCCAAAAGTGATCCGCGCGTTCGCTGAGAACCAGCCTGTTACCTCCATTGTCGATGCCGTTCGTGCCTTGCTGTACAAGGGGACGGTTGGGAATGAGATCTGGATCGCGCTTGCCTGGTGTGTAGGCATCACGGTTATCGCATATTTCTTTGCGAGTAGAGTTTTTAAAAGTAAGTTAGGGTAATACGCGCTAAGATTTAAAGGAAACAAGGGCTATTTTTACGCCAACTAGGATAACTTCACAGAATTAGAAAATCCTTGCAATCTCTTAAACAGGGAGAGTAAGGATTTTTTTACTTCCTAATTAAATGCAAAATTGACCGCAGTATAAAAAGAAGATATATTTATTTCATACATATAATTCCAAACTCATTTTATCTAAAGAATGCGTGGTGAGAAAGCCAATGAGTACAGCTACGATTCTGGCGGAAGTTCACTCCTTTATGAAAGAAAATGAGCTAAGTTTAAGTCAATTCTCGGCAAAGTTAAATATTAATGCGGGTACGTTAAGTTATATTCTAAACGGTAACCGTACCTTGACCATCGATCATTTGGATCGGATTTCAGAGGTCATGGGCTTACCCATGGGGCATTATTATGAGCATTATATTAACGATTATCTCCAAGAGAGAAATCCAGATTGGCGGAGAGTGGCCCCTTTCCTTCGGAAATGTGCTGAATTGAACAAGCTGGATTGCATTCGCAGAACGATATGCATGCTGTTGGATAATTTGACGTACTCTACGTCCTTATTCGAGCTGGCCGAGGAGTTTTATGAGAAGGGATTATATGGTGCTGCGGAGATTCTGTATGAAAATGTGGCCATGAGCGAAACAAAGCAACATTCTGAGCGGTTAGCTTTATGCCAGTATCGGCTGTTTAAGATTCGGATTGGGTCGGACCAGGCTCACAATCTCAAAATTGCTTACCAATTTGAACCCTACGTAGATCGGCTGGATGAGGTTACGCAGTTGGATGCGCTGAAGGATTTGGCAAATTTATACCGTTCGCTTCGTCAGTGGGACCGGCTTGAGGATTTTGCTAAGGAGATGGAACATAAAGCTAGCATAATCTATTTCAGTAAACGACGCTCAAATAAAGAAATTTTGGAATTACAGAAGAAGTTAAATGGGCCATTGTTTGCTTACATTGCGTATGCCAAATTGTTATGTGGGGAAGCTTGCGAGGGTAGAGGAGATTATGATCAAGCTTTGAAATATACAAATGATTACGCCGATTTAAGTTGGGTCCAGGAAACTGATCAGGATACAATTCGCTGGTTAGGTTTATTTGAAAAATGGGCGAAGGCTAATTTATATGTCTATAAACTGATGACAGGTCAGATTGAAGTTTTACAAGAATACGTATCGTTTGCTCAAGAAAATCCGGATGAAATTATTCTTGCCCTTTTAAATATTATGCGTGCTGCAAACCTACATCAGATAAACGTTGACTTCATACTTCACCAATTTAATTCAGAAATAGACGCATATATCAACCACAAAAAGTCAAATGATCTGTATAATAATCAGGTCTTACCCGACAAGTACAACAGATTCATATATAATCTCACCTTTTACTATTTACAAAGAAAGGATTACATTAAAGGTTTTAATTTTCTGATGCAAGGACTGGAAAATTCAATTATAATGAATAATAAGGAACTCATTATCAGTTTTATGGTATTATTTGAACATCATAGAGATATGGCTTCCCAGGAAATATGCCAGAAGTATAAAACTATCGTTTGTGAGGTGAATAGAGGTATATGAAATCCAAATTCATTGTTGTTTTTGCGGTTCTGTTATCTTTATTAGTTGTTTCACCTGGTAGCGTTCATCCAGAGAAACCAACTGTATCAACTTTTGATATGCATGGTGGCTTTTAATTTCTGCATACATATGGACAACGAAAAACGCCTATTCGTTCTTTTAAACGAATAGGCGTTTTTGTATAACATTAATAAACTTACCATAAATCTACCATACAGCCCAACCTAAAACTTTGCTAACGTCCATATTCCGCCAAGTTAGGTCTCACCGAATCACAATCATCTGCCGCAAATCCCGGGAATCGCCGTTTAGCTTGGTTTCGGCGGCGTTTAGCTGCGCGGAGCCGTCGCCGTCGAGGAAGATGCCGTCGACGAGCCCGCCGTCGGCCAGGGCGGACTTGACGGCGGTGCGGAACGCTTCGGCGGTGCAGCGGGTGGGGGTGACGATCAGCCACAGCTGGCCGTTCGCGTCATACGCGAGACCGGAGCGGAGCCGGTTCTCATCGGGATTCGGCAGGTGCTCAGCCTCCACCGCCGCAGCCCGCCATCCGGCGTCATCCGGCAGCTTCATGCTGACGCCGCCTTGGGCAAAATAGCGGGTGCGGTCCGTAACGGCCAGCTCGCTTGCGGCGGATACCACTTGCACCGAGAAGCTGCCCGTGGCGCCGTCCCACACGAGCGTGCCGCGGGCGTATTTAGCGTTGAACCACCCGGACCCGTAGGCGCCGGCCGTGCCTTGGACCGGCTGATCGTTGTTCACCGCCAGCGACAATACGGCTTCGTTGTAAAAGAATCCGCCGTTCATCCCATATACGCGGTAACGTCCCAGTGGCTGATCCGCCGCCCGCAGTTCAATGCGCTCCGGATCTACAACTAAGGCATGCAGTTTGACACCGTTTGCTGCGGTAGTCTCATGATATTCATAATGGCGGGGGAGCAGGTAGCGGCTGCCCCAACCGATCATCAGCAGGATGACGAGAAAAATCGCCATGACCGAAGCCATGGCGATTCCCCAGCGTTGCCCCTTAATCGGCAACATAAGCGGCTAGCAGGCGGGTCGTATTAATGACCGCCAGTTTATGTGTCCGCTCCATGGCGTGCGAGGCATGCACGCCCGGTCCGATCAGCGCAGCGCGGATATTGTGGCCGCCGCGCAGGGCAGCCGAGGCATCGGAGCCGTAATACGGATAAATATCAACCGCATGCGGGATGCCAAGGCCCTTGGCAAGCTCGATCAGCCGGGTGGTCATCTCGTAGTCATAAGGGCCGCTGGAGTCTTTCGCGCAAATCGAGACATCGGTCTCTTTGCAGCTCAGATCATCGCCCATAGCGCCCATGTCAACGGCGATCATTTCGTTCACGCCGTCCGGAATCCAGGAGGCGCCGTGCCCCACTTCCTCGTAGTTGGAGATGAGGAACACCAGATCATGTCTCGGCGTCCAGCCTTCACGGCGGATCGATTCGATCAGCCCGAACAGGGCCGCTACGCTGGCTTTGTCGTCCAGGTGGCGAGATTTAATGAATCCGCTTGGTGTGATCACGGCGCGGGCATCAAACGAAATGAAGTCGCCGACCCCGATCCCAAGCTTCAGCACGTCCTCTTTACTTTCCACAACCTCGTCGATCCGGACCTCCATGTTCTTCTCCTCACGTTTGAAATCGCGGGCATCGCTGTAGACGTGAACGGAAGGATGGGTCGACAGAATCGTGCCGGTATATACTCGGCCGCTGCGGGTGTGAATTTGGCAGTATTCGTTCTCGATACTGTTCATCATGAACCCGCCAACGGAGGTGATTGCCAGCGTACCGTTCGAACGGATGGCGCGCACCATGGCGCCTAACGTGTCAACGTGGCCGCTGAGTGCAATGCGCCGCGACGAATCGCGGCCAGGCACGGTCAGGATCGCTCCACCTTTTTCATTAAAGCTGCAAGGTACACCCAAGGCTTCGGCCTCACGCCCGATGAACGTCATGACATTGTGTGTAAACCCGCTTGGGCTTGGGGTGTCCAGCAAGGATTTGAGCAAATTTAAAATATAGGTTTCATTCGGTTGGATATTCATGGGAAACCTCCTTTATGGGTTAGGTCGGACTCTTCATTACGCGTTAAGGCTGGATGGGGGAGTCCTCCTCCGCCGATTCGGCTCCCGCTCCAGCTTCAGCTTCAGCTTCATTGCCGGCAGATTTCTTCTTCTTGCCGCGCTCTGGCTTCTCCGGTTCCGGGAAAACATAGCCGGTAGCCTCCTGGATATGTACAAGCTTGGCATGCAAGCCTTTGACTTCACGCTGCAGCCGGTAACCGCGGTAAATGCCAAACGCCCCGACGATAATACCGCCAAGCAGCGTACTGCCAAGGATCAGCAAAATCAACGGAAGGCTGACGGAGCCAAACAGCAAATTGACCTGCACCGGATCGACGTTAATCACCGCAAATACGGCGGTAATCAAGGCAAAGAACAAAGCCAGAATTAGGGACCATTGGATTTTCATGAGGGTACACCTCCTTCTAGGACAGTATAAAATCCCTTGTCCGCTTGGAGCAAGGGATTTTGTAGTCGCTATGGCCCAGGACATGTTAACTCGTCAACTGTTCCATTTGCTCGATCACGTTCTCGAACACGCTCATCGCTTCACGGATCGGCTGCGGCGAGGACATGTCGACCCCGGCTTTCTTCAGAATGTTAATCGAATAGTCGCTGCCGCCGCTCTTTAGGAAGCCGAGGTAACGGTCAACCGCCGGTTTGCCTTCCTCAAGAATTTGCTTCGAGAAGCTGGTCGCTGCAGAGAAACCGGTAGCGTATTTGTAGACGTAGAAGCTCGTATAGAAATGAGGGATCCGTGCCCATTCCATTTCGATATCCTGGTCAACGACCATGTCTTTGCCATGGTATTTCACATTCAAGTCGTAATAAATTTCCGACAGCTCCTGCGGTGTGAGCGATTCGCCGGCTTCCGCGCGCTCATGGATGAGCTTCTCAAATTCGGCGAACATCGTTTGCCGGAACAACGTCGTCCGGAACTGGTCGGCGTAGTAGGTCAGCAGGTACAGCTTCTGCTTCGGATCGGTGGATTTCTTGAGCAGATAATCCATCAGCAACGCTTCGTTGGTCGTCGAGGCGACCTCAGCCAGGAAGATGGTATATTGGGCATCACGGTACTTCAGGGCTTCATCCGAAAAATAGGAATGCAACGCGTGCCCCATCTCATGCGCCAAGGTGAACATGCTGTTCAGATTGTCCTTATGGTTCAGCAGCACGTAAGGATGGGTGCCGTAAGCGCCCCAGCTATAAGCGCCGGTGCGTTTACCTTCGTTCTCGTACACGTCGATCCAGCGGTTTTCGAAGCCTTCACGCAGGACCTTCAGGTATTCCTCGCCCAGCGGCTTCAGCCCTTCCTCGACCATTTTCTTAGCGTCTTCATAAGGGATTTCCCACTTATATTCCTCAACGAGTGGAGCGAACAAATCGTACATATGCAGTTCGTCAACGCCCAGCAGCTTCTTGCGCAGCTTCATGTAACGTTGCAGGAGCGGCAAGCTCTCATGCACCGCGTCGATCAGGTTCGTATACACTTCCTTCGGAATGTTGTCGCCATATAGGGACATTTCCAGCACGGAAGGATATTTGCGGACCCGCGAGTAGAACATGTTCTTGTTCACGTTCGCGCTCAGTGTAGCGGCGATGGTATTTTTCTGCTTCCGATAGGTTTCGTAGACAGCTTTGAATGCCCGCTCGCGTACTTCGCGGTTGGGGTTCTCCAGGAACTGGATGTAGCTGCCGTGGGTTAAATCCACTTCGTTCCCGTTTTCGTCTTTGATTTTCGGGAATTTCATATCGGCATTGTTAATCATGCCAAAAATTTGCTGAGGCGCCTGCGACAAATTGCCTACTTGGGCCAGCAGCGCTTCTTCCGTTTTGCTCAGGACATGCGCCTTTTCGCGTTTGATTTCCTGCAAGGTGAACTTGTAATCCGCCAGCACAGGGTCGTTGATCAACTTGTCGAGCTCCTGCTCCGGCAGGGCCAAAATTTCTGGCGTAATAAAAGACAAGGCCTCGCTGACTTCAACGCTTAACTTCTTCGCTTTTTGCACAAGGGCTTGATATGTAGGGTTGGTCGTATCCTCATCGTGATGGAGATGGGCGTATACGTAAAGCCGCTCAATTTGCAAAGAGAGTTCATCTTCCAACTCGAAAACGGCTTTGATATGTTCTGCATCGGTAAGCTTGCCTTCAAACTCAGCCGCTTTATCCTTTAGCTTCTTGAGGTCGTTATACGATTTGTCCCAAGCGGCTTGATCAGGGAATAAATCCTGGAGCTGCCATGTGTGCTCCTTCGGTACTTCAGAACGTTTCATTACGGTGCTCATCGGAATCCTCCTTTGGACTGGGTAAAATGATGATGCCGGCTGGCCCATCGCAGCACTGCCAGGGAATGCGGCAGCTAGCAGGGCGCCGGTGAGCAACAGGGGAATCGCACGTGAGATGCGCTTAGGTCGCATACCAAGAAAACCTCCCTTATGGATGTCGGGAGCCCAACGTGATTTTCGTACCTTAGGGTCCGGTTCGCTTTGGGCATTTTCCTAGTATGGCCGCCTGCTGCGGGAAATATAGGGGATCAAGCAAGGAAGCTGTAGATCATCAGCCCAAACGCCAGTGCAATTAGCACGACGGAGGCCAAGGCCAGACTGCGCCTTAGACGCGGCTCCAGCCGATCCTTGTTCAGGATGACCACGACGCCCAGCGCAAAAGCGCAAATGATGAAGATCAAGAGATTGGAAGTGTCCATCAAAATCAATGCTCCGTTTCGTACGAGATTGGACGGCGGGCTACACCTGCTTAAACGCGTTCATAATTTCATTCCATTCCGCCTCGTTGCCGGCATATTCCTCTTTTGGGAACCGGCGCTTCACCCAATCCATCATGGCAGGGCGGCTGAGGAACGTATGCGATTCCTCGCCCCATTGGTCGGAAATTTCGCGGAGAACGATGTATCTGCCTTGAACCTCTACCGTCATCATATTCCATTTGTCTTTTTTGTATATTTCGTGTTTTTTGATCATCTCTGACGTTCTCCAATCTTTGGCTTTGCACCACAGGTATGAAACCCGCGGGATATTGGGAATATTTTATGTAAAATGATAACTCACGCCCCCGAGGAAAGCAAATGAAACCATACGATTCTGGCGGCGGTTTTTGGCGCGAAAAGTTATGGGCGAACTGACACGTTGCATTGTCGGTGGGCATAGAGTATAATATGGGTATTCGTCAATGATGGCGATTATTTTTAGGAGGTTGTTCATTTGAAAGGTACAGTTAAATGGTTTAACGCAGAAAAAGGCTATGGCTTCATCCAAGTTGAAGGTGGCGAAGACGTATTCGTACACTTCTCCGCTATTCAAGGCGAAGGTTTCAAAACTCTAGAAGAAGGCCAAGCCGTTGAGTTCGAAATTACTGACGGCAACCGTGGTCCTCAAGCTGCTAACGTAATCAAATTATAAGATCACTTCCGTATTAGCGGATCACTTATAAAGTTTGGTACTAAGCGCGATAATGAAAGGCACAGCTCTTTATAGGGCTGTGTTTTTTTGTATACATAGATAGAATGAAATTAATTGGTGACAATCTGTTGTCACCATTACTCTGCTATAGTGATGTTAACGGGAGGGGAACCAAACGCGATGAAGCGAATGGACCGGATGATGGCGATTGTGATGGCCTTGCAGCAGCGCCCGGAGACCGCACAATCCTTGGCGGACAAGCTGGAGGTGTCCAAGCGGACGGTGCTTCGCGATATGCAGGCTTTGGCGGAAATCGGCATTCCTTTGGTTGCGCTTCCAGGACCGGGCGGCGGCTACCGCCTCATGGACGGCTTTCGGCTGCCTCCGCTGCAGCTTGACGCCGGCGAGGCGCTGACCGTCCTGCTGGCTTTGGACGGCATCGGCAAATACGCCGACAGCCCCTTTCGCGAGGCGAAAAGGACTGTCGCCGACAAGATCCGCTCCGCTTTGCCCGAGCAAATGCTAGGGCAAATTGCTCCATTGCTCCGGCACGTGGAAATGGAGGTGCCGGAGCGCGGCATCCAGGCGCCGTTCCTCAGCGCCTTGATGGCATATGCTGCCGGCGGGAAGTGGATCCGAGCAGAGTACCGCTCGCTGAATTATCGCCGGCAGCTGACGTTGAAGCCGCTGCGCGTGTACGCCGCGCATGGCTTCTGGTACTGCGAAGCCGAGTCGCTGGAGCATGGGGAGAAGCGAACGTTCCGCGTCGATCGCTTCGTCGAGGCGGCCGAGACGTCTCCCCCACCGGGTGCGGGTGCCGGAAGGGGAGAGGCCGCCAAAGGGACTCCTCCCCGGGCGGCAACCGGGAGAGAGGATTTCCGGCTGCGCGTGAAATTGACGTATCGCGGTTCGCTGCTGGCGGAGCAGGATCCGCATTTTGGTCAGGAGGTGCAGCAGGTGGGGAAGGCCGAGTGGCAGCTCGACTGCACCCTGCCGGGTTCGGAATGGGATTGGGCGGTTTCCTATTTCTTTGGTCTTGGCCGGGATGCGGAAGTCCTCGAGCCCCAGGCGATGCGCGAGAAGCTGCATCAACGCGCGGTGGAGCTGGCCGAGCGGTACCGGACTTAAGCTGATACCGCCGACTTGAACGCTTAGCTTAGACCTATTTATTTCGAAGAAGAACGGAGGGTGGATGCATGAAACCTAGAATGTCGGTGTTAACGATTGGTGTGGAGGATTTGGAAAGAGCGGTGCAATTTTATCGAGATGGCCTTGGCTGGGCGACGGAGGGGATCGTAGGTCAAGAGTTCGAGCACGGGGCGGTTGCCTTCTTCGATTTGCAGGCGGGACTGAAGCTGGCGCTGTGGAAGCGGGCGGATATCGCCCATGACACTGGTCTAACGCTTCATGCCCCAAGTCCAACGGAAATTACGCTGGGTCATAATGTGGCGAGCAAAGCGGAAGTGGATCAAGTGATGGGGCAAGCGAAAGCAGCTGGAGCTAAGATCGTGGTTCCGCCTCACGATACGTTTTGGGGAGGGTACTCCGGATATTTTCAAGATCCCGACGGGCATTTGTGGGAGGTTGTCTTCAATCCTGAATGGGTATTCGAAGCCTGAGTGGCGAAGGGGACGAGAGTTTTATGAAAAAACGGGACGTATTGGAACGGGCCAGTACTTTTATTTATTCGCATGCCCGGCTGTTGGATCGCAAGCGGTTTGCTTACCACTTTGAAGGAGGGAGCGCGGAGGAGGTGCTTCGCGCGCTTCGCCCATACCAGAACGGGGATGGCGGATTTGGTCATGCGCTGGAGCCGGATATGCGCGGTCCGCATAGCCAGCCGGTGGCAACCGAAACGGCGTTGCTGGTGATTCGCGAGGTGGGCGGATTCGGGTCGGATCTGCTGGACGGAGTGATCCGTTATCTGCGCAGTTTGACACTGCCGGGAGGCGGCTTGCCGCGGGCAACGACGGAAGTGAATCGATATCCGCATGCGCCGTGGTGGACGACCGAGCAGGACGGGGGCCCCTCGATCAACCCGACGGGAAGCATCATCGGCATGCTGCTGGGGCAACAGGAACGCACCGATTTTTTCCGTGAGGATTGGTTCCAAAATAATGTCGCCTATCTGTGGGGATGTGTAGAGCAAGGCCTTCCCGAGGATTATCATGACGCGGTTCAGTGGATTTCCTTCCTGCAGCATGTGCCAGATCAGGAGCGGGCGGCGAAGGCGCTATCCAGGTTGGATGCCTGGCTGACCGGACCAAACGGGATTGAGCGGGATCCGCTGGCGGAGGGGTACGTCCATAAAGTGCTGGACTACGCACCAACGCCGGAGAGTTACGCGGCGAAGCTCATCTCGGAGCAAGACATCGAGAAGCACTTGAATTGGTTGATAAGCACGCAGCAGGAGGATGGCGGTTGGGCGCTCACGTTTCCGGCAGTAAGCCCGGCGGGCGAGCAGGAATGGCGCGGTTGGCTGACCATAGAGAATTTGAAGACGCTGAAGGCTTACGGCCGCTTGTCCTAAGCCAGATTAGAAAGAGGCTCGTTTCCAACATGTTGCTGGAAAGAGCCTCTTCATGTATGGACTTTACTCAACGATCCGCAAAATCTCGGATACTTCCTTCCGCGGCACCGGCTTCGGTGAGATCGCCGGATGGCCCAGTGCGATCACCATATTCACTCCGCGATCGGCAGGAATGTCGAGGAATTCGCGCAGCTTATCTTCCGCGAGCAGTACCGGTCCGGTCATCGGACAACTGGCGAGGCCTTTGGCATGCGCGGCCAGCATCAGGTTCTGCGCGGCCAGACAGCTGCTCTTGAGGCCTTCTTCGTCCCAAATTTCAGGAGTGACGAAGGAGATCGGGTCAAAAATTCGCTCACGGAACTTCGAGGTGTACGGCGTAGACAAAACTACGATTAACGCCGGAGCGCCGGAAAAGGCGGTTGCGTAAGGGCCAAACGATTTCACAAGCAGCTTGGCTTCCCGATCCTTCCCCTGTGCTGTGGCGCGTGCTGCGATTTCATGCAGGCTTTCCCAGGTAAAATCCTCGATCTGCTTGATTTTATCTGCGTTCATGACGACGATGAATTCCCAGGTTTGCGAATTCGTGTCGCTGGGCGCATAGCGAGCGCAGTCGATGAGATCCTTGATATCGGAGACGCTGACAGGCTCTTGGGTAAATTCCCGGATACTGCGGCGGGTTTGAAGGATGTCCCGAAACAAAGCGAAATCCATGCGTTTTCACCTGCTTTATCAAATTTAACACCAGGTACTATCATCTGATAATAACTATTATATAGGAAGACTTGTCCTTTGAACAGAGACAAACAAGAGGCGAAGCGCCGTGACGGCACTTCGCCTTGA
>NZ_GG695970.1:49406-89113 GCF_000159955.1 Paenibacillus sp. oral taxon 786 str. D14
AGGCTTTATGCTCGAATTTCGAGGGGGTGTTCTCTCCCGGCCCCTTCTGAAAATAACGGCTGGCGAACCCGACGCACGCGACCAGCGCCGCGCCCATCGCCGTCAGGTAGAACGGCTGTCGGCCGAACTGCTCAAACATCACGCCGCCGAAGGTTCCGCTGAGCAGTCCGGCGAGGCTCGACCAGACGATGGTGTACAAGGCCATGCCCGTTGCCCGAAATTCGTCGGGGATCAGCCGGGTGAGCATGCGGATAGCCGTGACATAGAAGATGCCAAACGTCACGCCGTGCATCGCCTGGATCGCGAGGATGCCGTATGGCGACCCCGTCAGCCCCATCAGCAGGAACCGGACGGCGAACAGCAGGCTGGCTAGCAGCAGGAGCGGCAGCTCTTTATATTTTTCCCCATGGAAGCTGAGGTAGATGAATACGGGGATTTCTGACAGCGACGAGGCCAGCATCGCCCAGCCGATCAGATTCTCGTTAGCCCCCAGCTCCTTCAGGCTGATCGAGATAAACGCTTCGTTCATCCGCATGCCGATCGCCAGACAGAAGACGCAGCCAAAGAACCATAGCAGCTCTTTTTGCCGCAGAATGCCCCATATGCCCGACAGGTCCATCTTCGCCACGGTTGTTGGCTGGTCCTTGACGAACAGGATGAACCCGAGTGCAAGTCCGGCGATAGCAATCGACACCCACATCGTATTGGAGGAGCCGATCCGGGCGAGCACGTAACCGATAAGCAAGGCAAAGAAAGCATATCCAAACGAGCCAAACAGCCGGATGGAGATGAAATGGATGCCATGCTGCTTGGCGGTTGTGATCGAGATTGTATCCGACAGCGGAAAGACCGGATAGAAGAAAAAGTAAAACAACGTAATAACCGCCATGATGAGAGAAAACGAGGTCGACGCCGATAAAAGAAACGTCAGCGCAATTTGCCCGATCAACAGGATGAGCAGGACTTTCTTAATCGTTTGATAACGGTCGCTGGCCAGACTCCATAGCAAATTGGAGACGACGGAGATCATGGGTCCCAGCGCGTACAGCAAGCCGATCTGGCTGGTCGAAAATCCCAGCTGGGCGTAAAACAGCGGGAAGTAGGAGGAAACAAGGACACTTGTTCCGTATATTGTAAAGGTAAAGGCGCGCAGCCATGCGATATCCATGCGGGCCGTGGTTTTCCGATTCATGGGGTTTACGTACTCCGTTTCTGCAGTCACATCATTTTTTTGCGTTATGCTAGCAAGTATACCAGAAATCCAGAGGTTCGGCGGCAATAAAAATTCCTTTTCATTAACGAAAATCCTTTATACTAAATCTTAAGAAGGAGGCGAAACGCCATGATCGAAGGATTTGTATACGATGAGCGGCTGGATATCCATGTGCCGATGCTGGAGCGCCCTTTTGACGAATATGAGCTGGATGAACGGCTGGCGATGATCGCCTACTGGGAGGAAGTCCGCGGCCGAATTCCAACGAAAGTGATGGTGCTGGAACAGTCCATTGAGCACATGCTGAACGAAATGAACGAGGAGACCGACTTTGAGCGCAGCTGCCGTCTGAATGGGGAGATTGCCGAGCTGGCCAGCCGGATCAACGATTTGCTGATTTGGTACCGTACGGTCCAGGAAGAGCCCTCGGCCAAAAGACATATGTGATTTTGTTTATTTGTGCTTAAAGTTGGATCATATTATAATATAGAATGGTTTTCAGACAGGCCGTATTAACAACGCAGTGGAGGCAAGCCATTGATAGAACTTGAGCAAAGCCGAAACCAATTCCCGAAGGAGCCGATCCGGCTGATGAGTCGGGTTTATAAATTTATTTTGCCGGATGTCCATAAGGAGTTGGAGCGTTGGCGGAAGGATGCCGATGCGATTCCCGATCCTGAGCTAAGGCGACAGGCTTTGGCCAGCATCGCGACGAAGAAGTTCCATTGCCAGGGCGGTGCCGTGTATGCGGCCGCCAATTTACCGATGCGTCACGTCTTGATTCCGCTTATCGTTGCGTTTCAAACGATCAGCGATTATTTGGACAATTTATGCGACCGAAGCACCTCCAAGGATCCTGAGGATTTCCGGCTGTTGCACCAGAGCATGCTCGACGCGGTGAATCCAGCGGCACAGCTGCGAAATTACTACGCCCTTCGCGAGGAGCAGGACGATGGAGGTTATTTGCACCGGCTGGTGAAGACTTGTCAGACGCAAATTGCCGAGCTGCAGGGTTACCTGGCTGCCATGCCGTACATCGTTGATCTTGTAGGACTTTATACCGACCTGCAGGTGTACAAGCACATCGATCCGCAGGAACGCGAAGCGAAGCTGCTGAGCTGGTGGGCTGAGCACGAACACCGTGCCCCGCATTTGCGATGGAATGAGTTCGCGGCAGCGACAGGCTCCACCCTTGGGGTGTTTATGTTGTTCCTGGCGTCTAGCCACAAAGGGCTGGATGAACGAAGCGCACAAACGATCCACGCGGCTTATTTTCCGCATGTCTGCGGGCTGCATATCCTGCTGGACTACTTGATTGACCAAGCGGAGGATGAGCTTGGTGGGGACTTGAACTTTTGCAGTTACTACGATAGCAAGGAAACGATGTTGAGCCGAATCACATTGATCGTCGAGGGAGCGCGGCAGGATATCCGGAAGCTGCCGGCTTCCTCGTTTCATAAAATGATCATTGAAGGCCTGCTGGCCTTGTATTTATCTGATCCGAAGGTCAGCCAGCAGGACGAAATCCGCGAGGTATCCAAACGGTTGATGCGCCGGAGCCCGCTGATGCGGTTGTTCTTTTTCGCTAACAGCCTGTGGATTCGCAAGCATCTTTAAGATTTAGTGCATTGTTAACTTACTTACAACTGAATTAGGAGGAATTATCATGTCAGCAGTTAAAAAAATCGCAGTGCTTACCAGCGGAGGAGACTCCCAGGGGATGAACGCAGCTGTACGCGCCGTTGTCCGGAGCGGGTTGTACTACGGCCTGGAAGTGTACGGGATTCAACGCGGCTATCAAGGCTTGCTGAATAATGACATTTTCCAAATGGACATCCGCAGCGTTGGCGATATCATTCAACGCGGGGGGACAATTCTTCAATCTGCACGCTGCCTGGAGTTCAAGACACCGGAAGGCCAACAACGCGGCGCGGAAATTTTGCGTGAGCACGGCATCGACGGCCTTGTCGTCATCGGCGGCGACGGCTCCTATCAAGGGGCAGAGAAGCTGAGCAAGCTGGGCATTAAGACGATGGGACTGCCGGGGACGATCGACAATGACATCTCCTTTACGGACTACACCATCGGTTTTGATACCGCAGTAAGCATCGTCGTGGACGCGGTCAACAAGCTGCGCGACACGATGTCCTCTCACGAACGGGCTTCCGTCGTTGAGGTTATGGGCCGTCATTGCGGCGATATCGCGCTGCATGCCGGTTTGGCTGCGGGGGCGGAGACGATCCTTGTACCGGAAGTACCGTTTGACCTGGACGAAGTAGCGGACCGCATGAAGCAAAACTTTGAAAAAGGGAAACGCCACAGCATCGTGATCGTAGCCGAAGGCGTTGGCAGCGGCGAGGACGTTGTGCAGGCGATCAAGCAGCGCCAACCTTCCGTTGAACCGCGCGCGACGGTTCTTGGTCACATTCAACGCGGCGGATCGCCAACGCCGTTTGACCGTAACCTGGCCAGCCGTCTCGGTGACTTCGCCGTGCGCAGCCTCATTGCCGGCGAATCGAACAAAGCCTGCGGCGTGATCGGCGGCGAAATGGTATTGACCGACATCGAGAAGGTTGTCAGCACGAAGAAGCCGTTTAACATGGAACTGTACGAGCTGGCGTCGCGGTTGTCGCAGTAAGCATCCGCACGGATTGCTCAGAGTTAGGCCTAATTGACTAAGGGGAGTCAGGTTTATAACCTGGCTCTTTTTTTGTTCCAAAAAACTGTGGGGAGGTAGATGGGATGTCAGACAACGCAAAAATCAGGTTCGAGAACGTGACGAAAACTTTCACCGTCCGTGACCCTAAAAAAAGCGGGGCAGCTCAACTGTTTACGGCGGTCAAAGATTTGAACTTCACCGTCAGGGAAGGGGAATTTCTAACGCTAGTCGGGCCAAGCGGTTGCGGAAAATCTACGCTGCTGGATATGATCAGCGGGTTGTCCGCTCCGACCCGCGGGAGAATTCTGATGGACGGCGAGGAAATTACAGGTCCCGGCTTAGATCGCGGCATCGTGTTTCAGCAATATGCCTTATTTCCTTGGAAGACGGCCCGGGGCAACATCGAGTTTGGATTGGAGGCCAAAGGGGTACCCAAGCAGGAACGGAAGGAACAAGCCGATCATTTCCTCTTCCTTGTCGGGCTTGCTTCCTTCGGCGACCGATATCCGCATGAGCTGTCCGGCGGGATGAAGCAACGTGTCGCCATCGCTCGCAGCCTCGCGTTTAACCCGGATGTGCTGCTTATGGATGAACCGTTTGCAGCATTGGATGCTCAGACGCGGGAATCTTTGCAGGGGGAATTGCTGAGAATCTGGGAGCAAACGAAAAAGACGATTATTTTTATCACCCATGGGATTGATGAGGCCGTTTATCTGGGGGAACGCGTTGTCGTTCTCACACCGGGCCCGGGTACGGTAAGACATATCGTTGATGTACCGCTCAAATCGAGACTCGACGATGCGGATGTTCGCTCTCATCCCGATTTCGTAAAGATCCGTCATGAAGTCTGGAATTTGCTTCACGAGCCGGTGTATCAAGGAGCTTATATCTAAACGAAAAAGGAGTGGGTACGAATGGAAACCGCAAAGTCCGTCCCTGCAAGCCTGCCGGCAAGGAATATAAAAGTGGCTCTTGTTGCAGGTCTGCGCAAATTGGTACGGCAATCGATTGTTCTGATTGGTTTGTTTCTGTTATGGGAAGCAGCACCCCGGTTGGGGCTGGTGGATCCGGCATTTTTGCCGCCATTCACTGATGTGATCCGATCGCTGGTTCACTTGATTACTTCGGGAGAATTGCTCCAACACTTTTCGGCGAGTATTGTCCGTTCGCTGTCCGGATTTCTGTTAGCACTGATTGTGGCCATTCCGCTAGGACTAATCATCGGCTGGTATCCGGTAGCCCGAGAACTGCTGAATCCCATTCTTGAACTGTTCCGGAATACCGCGGCGCTGGCCTTGCTTCCGGTGTTTATGCTGCTGCTCGGCATCGGGGAGACTTCCAAAATCGCGATTGTCCTTTTCGCTTGCGCCTGGCCGATCCTTCTGAATACGATCGCGGCCGTTGGTAACGTTGACCCCTTGCTCATCAAGTCCGCCAAGTCAATGAAGTTATCCTCTTCCAAGCTGTTTTTGAAGGTGATTTTACCGGCCTCCGTGCCAACGATTTTTACCGGTATCCGCATGGCGGGGACGGGGGCGATTCTCGTATTAATTGCCGCCGAGATGGTCGGGGCGAAGGAAGGGCTTGGGTATCTGATCACGTATTCGCAGTACAATTTCGAAATTCCTAAAATGTATGCGGGGATTCTCGCCATCTCCTTGCTTGGTCTGATCATTAACTACGGTTTAGTGAGTTTGGAGCACAAGTTATCGAAATGGAATACGCAGACGAACAGTTAATTGGCGAGATTTAGGGTTTGGAATAACGTCAATCGACGTTTTTCTTGTAGTCGAAATATGACTAAACAAATTGGAAAACTAGGAGTGGTGAACGATGTCAAACAAGCAAATGAAATTGGGAGCTTTCTTTAATTTGCCAGGGCATCATGTGGCGAGCTGGCGACATCCGCAAACCGAGGCTCACCGTACGTTCGACCTCGAGTATTTGCAGGATTTGGCGCGGTTAGCTGAGCGGGGGAAATTTGATATGATCTTCTTCGCCGATGTCCTTGGCTTGCGCCCTTCCGGTAACCAGGCCGCTTCGGCACTCAAGCTGGATCCGCTGATTATTCTCGCAGCGCTCGCGTCCGTCACGAAACATATTGGCCTCACCGCGACGCTGACGACGACCTATAACGAACCTTATCAGGTGGCACGCAAATTTGCGGCGATCGATCACTTATCCAAGGGGCGTGCGGCTTGGAATGTCGTCACCTCTGCCAATGAGCGGGAATCACTGCTGTTCGGAAAGCTCAAGCATCTCGAGCATGCTCGCAGATATGAACGGGCGGATGAGTTTGTGGAAGTCGTGAAGAAGCTCTGGCTCTCCATCGAACGGGAAGCGATTGTTCTTGACAAGGAAGGCGGCCGAATCCTGGACGTAGAGAAGCTCCACCCGTTGGATTTTGAAGGCGAGTGGTTTAAAGTTCAGGGGCTGCTTGACGCACCTTCGACGCCGCAGGGGCATCCGGTCATCGTACAAGCGGGATCGTCGGAGGCGGGAAAAGATCTGGCGGCCAAAACCGCAGAGGTTATCTTCACCGCATGGCAAACGCTGGAGGAAGCCCAAACGTTCTATCGGGATGTGAAGGGCCGCCTTGCGAAATATGGGCGTAAACCGGACGATCTGAAGATCATGCCGGGGGTGTTCATTACGGTGGCGAAGACGGAAGCGGAAGCGATCGCCAAGCGGAAGGAGTTAAACAGCTACATTTTGCCTGAAGTCGGCTTGGAGTATTTATCCAACTTCATCGGGACGGATCTGACGGGCTATGATGTGGATGCACCGCTGCCGGAATTTGCGGCGTCAGAGGACAAGACGAATCCGCAGATTCGCTCCAATCTGATCCGTGCGCTGGCCGAACGTGAAGGGTTAACTACGATCCGCGAGGTGTATGAGCATATTGCGGGAGCACGGGGGCACCGGGAAATTGTGGGCACGCCGGGACAGATCGCGGACCAACTGGAGGAATGGTTCCTGAATGAAGGGGCGGACGGCTTTAACATCATGCCGCCTACGTTCCCGGAAGGATTTCGGGATATCGTCGAACTGGTCATTCCGGAGCTACAGCGGCGCGGATTGTTCCGCACGGAATATGAGAGCACCACATTACGCGGCAATCTAGGGTTATCTGTTCCCGCTTATCCCTCTCGCAAAGAAGCGCCATCCGCTTTGATCTAAATCCAAACGAAAAATAAAGGTCGGTGTAAGTAAATGCATAAACCAAGGAGACAATCCATAACGCTGCTGGCGGTGGTGCTGGTTGCCGGGGCCTTGCTGGCGGGTTGCGCTGGGGGCAAGACCGGGGCGAACGGAGGAGAAGATAAGGTCCTCCAATACAATTCGTCCCCAGGCACGGTGTCATTCCCGGAGCTGGCAGAGGACCTCGGCTATCTGGGGGATGTGAAGCTGGAGTCGATCGGGAGTACGACAGGTGGTCCGGAAAGCATTCAATTAACGGCGACGAAGCAGACCGATTTTGGATTGGCTTTTAACGGGGCGATCATTAAATCGGTGGCCCAGAACGTAAAGATCAAATCCGTGGTCGGCTCGTACGGCAGCGATAAAGATACGTATATCGGCGCTTATGTGCTGGAGAGCAGCTCCATCCGGACGGCCAAAGATTTTATCGGCAAAAAGGTCGGAGTGAACACGTTAGGCGCGCATTTGGAATTTATGACCAAGGATTACTTGCGTCTAGGCGGATTAACCGAGAAAGAAATCAGCCAAGTCACCTTGGTTACGGTGCCCTCTGGAAATGCGGAGCAAATTTTGCGCAGCGGGCAGATCGAAGTCGTCCTATTGAGCGGCGTGGCCAGAGACCGGGCTTTGGAAAAGGGCGGCCTCGTGGAATTATTCAGGGATATCGACGTTTATCAGACGGAGTTTACGGCGGGCGATTACTTTTTTACCGAGGAGTACATTAAGAATAACCCGAACACGGTAAGGCAATTCGTTGAAGGCGTCGCAAAAGCGATCGAATGGGAACGCACCACACCGCGGGAAGAAGTGATCAAGCGAATGGAAAGCATCGTAGAGAAGAGAGACGGCAAGGACGCAACCCTGAATCTGAAATACTGGAAGAGTCCGGGGATTGCTACGGAAGGAGGAGTGATTACTTCGGAGGAATACCAGCGCTGGATCGATTGGTTGGTTAACGAGGGTGAACTGAAGGAGGGGCAATTGAAACCGGAGGATCTGTATACCAACGAATTTAATCCCTATGCCAAGTAACCGATATGGATGAAGGAGGCCGTTCCCTGTTGGGGCGGCCTCTTCTTGATGCCCGTTGATGAAACTCCACGATATGGGGAAGTTTGCTATAATAAGTTGAGCTTAAGGGTCAGAGGAGGATCTCACATGTACCTGTATCGTTTGGAGGCCGACACCTCCGCCGGTCCGTTTACGATCATCATTGCTGCCGAAGGGGAGGAGAAGGCGTTTGCCGCGGCGGAAGAGCATTTGCAGCGGCAGGTGCTGCCCGCTCCCACAATCACGGAGCTGTCGATTGTGGAGAAGAAGCGGATCGTGCCCGGGGCCGGGTACGTGGTGGCTATCGGCGAACCGCGCTAATGACAGAAGCCCGTGACCGAATGAAGGTCACGGGCTTCTCTGCTTTTATTGCGCTTCCGCAGGATGAATCTGACGGCTGGCCAGGCGGCGCTGGATCACGATCAGGCGATACAGCAGCAGAACGGCGGCGACGGCCAGACCGGTAATGAGACCAATCCAGTATCCGTAAGGGCCTTGCGAGGTGTAGTTGGCCAGGACGAACCCCAGCGGCAGTCCGATGATCCAATAAGCGAGCAGCGAGATCCAGAAGCCGGGACTGACGTCCTTGTAACCGCGCAGCACGCCTTGGGTTGGCGTTGCAATGGCATCGGACATCTGGAAGAAGATTGCGTACACCAGAAAGTGCTTGATCAGCGATACGACCTCGGGTTCGCTTGAGTAGAGCTGGGCGACGCCTTGACGGAACAGCATCAGCAGGACGGCGGTGGCCAAAGCCATAGCGGCGGCGGTGCCGATGCCAAGCGCCGCGTATTGCCGGGCATCCTTCAGCCGGGCGGCTCCGGTCTCGAAGCCCACGAGGATCGTCAGCGCCAGACAGATGCTGAGCGGAATCATGTACAGCGTTGAGGCGAAATTGTTCGCCGCTTGGTGGGCGGCGATCGTCACCGTATCGAACCGGCTCATGAGCAGCGTCACAGCGGCGAAGACCGCCGTCTCGAAGAAGATGGCGAAGCCGATCGGGACGCCGAGACGCATCAGCTCACGCCATTTTGCCAGTGAGACGCGATGCAGCTTGCGGAAGACGCCGTACGCCGCGAACGGTTCTTGCCGATGCACGATCCACAAGGCGATGAGAAAAATGCACCAGTACGTAAAAGCCGTAGCGATCCCGGAGCCGATGCCGCCAAGACGTGGGAAGCCGCCGTGGCCAAAAATAAGCAAGTATCCGGCGCCCACATTTAACGGAAGCGAGATCAGCGTAATCATCATCGATACCCGGGTCTGCCCCAGCGCGTCGATAAACGACCGCAGCACGATGTAACCAAACAAGGGTACGATTCCCGAGGAAATCGCCACTAGGAAATAGAAAGCAACATGGTGGACCTTAGGCTCCAGATCCATCGAATTCAGCACGGGGGAGACGGACAGCGCACCGGCAAGCAGGACGACCAGGCTCACGGCTACCGATAACCATAACGCCTGGATGACGTGATAGCCTACTTTGTCCCTCGCCCCGGCACCAATCAGCTGAGAAACGATGGGCGTGATGCCCATCAGGATGCCGCTGAGTCCGGTTTGCACCGGAATCCACAGGCTTGAACCGATCGCTGTGCCGGCCAGGTCTGCCGGACTCGCATGGCCGGACATCATCGTATCGAAGAAAGTCATCAACGACATCGTGACCTGGGTGATCAGAATCGGAACCAATATGCGTAAAAATTGAGCGTATTTTTGCTTTAGCGTATGCGTTTGTTTCATAAACCAACTTAACTCCGATCATTTAGTTACTTGAGTACAAGCCCAACCAACCGTCAAACCCGGGCAGCGGGCCCGGGTTTGACGGCGGTGCAGCTTTATTATTCATAATCGACGCCGGAAGTATAACGGTTGGAGGCGTTCCAGAGCAGGAACTCATCCACCTTCATTTCCTTCAGCGCCCGAATTTGTTCTTCCACTTCATGCTTGCCGTATTTGATATAATGACCGCTTCCCAGCCAGCTGGCGGTAAAGTCCTGAATCCACGGACGAATGATCGGCTGCTTATCGCCTAGTTCCGCGAGCTTCGTTTGTGTATCCTGCACCGCACCCTTAATGGTCTGATAAGGTGCTTTGTCGGGGTCCTTCGCATTAAACCAACCGGTTGTATAATGGCTAGGATAAATCATCGGAGAAATAACATCCACGTTGTCGGAGATCTTCACAAAATCCTGGCCGATGCCTTCGGCCGAAGGCACGGATGCGGCGTACCCGAAAATATCAACGGATACTCGAACCCCTAACGGCTCCAGCTGCTCCTTGGCGTATTTGACGAACGAGGAGACGGCGTCGACGCGGCTCATCTCATTTTTCGTATAGCTCAGACTGTCTGCGCGCTTCTCGAAGCCTTCCGGGAAACGCACGTAGTCGAATTGGATTTCCTTAAAGCCTAGTTCCGCTGCTTCCTTCGCGATTGCGATATTGTAATCCCAGACCTCTTTGTTATAAGGATTTACGAAGCTGTCTCCTTTACCGTTGCTCCATACCGATCCGTCCTTATGGCGGAAGGAGAGCTCCGGATGCTTCTTGGCCAAAATCGTATCCTTAAACACGACGATCCGGGCAATTGGATAAATATCATGCTTCTGCAATCGGGCCATTAACGCATCGATGTCACGGATGAACGGCTGCGGTTTCCCCCATTTGTTCAGCTCGGGATTATCGGTCTTGTACGTGATATATCCCAAATCGTCCTTAATGTCGATGACCATCGCATTCAGCTCGGTTTGGTCGACGAGATCAACGAGCTGATCCATACGGGATCCCCCGGCACTATAAGCTGTAACGTAAATGCCTTTCACTTTAGGGGCATCCACCTGCGGGTTTACTTTCAGTTCCGATGGTTTGATCGGATTGTCCAGGCGGCCTTCTGCTAGATTTACCTTAAAAGTGTGAGCGACCGATGCCCACATCGTGTCCGCCTGTATGGCTTCGTTCCCCGTTGCCTGCTCCTGAGGCGCTGCTCCGCTGCCTGTTCCCAAGGCCAGAAGTAGTAATGTCCAGATGATGTTCACATGATATCTCTCCCTTGTTTGCACTCGCTGTTAATTATATCGGAAGAGCGGCCCTCAGAGAGAACAGGAATGTCATAATTGGTAAAAAGTTTCAGAGTTTCATAGACGATAAAGCGCAAAAAGTCGTTTCCCCTGCATAAGCAGAAGAAACGACTCATCCTGCATGGAAGCGTTACATATTAATGAAGCAACGCCGGGTTTTGATGCTCGCAGATGCTGAATTGAATAATCTCCAGCGCATCCTGCGGTTCCAAGATGGTCAGGCCATCCCGGAGGAGAATCGTAGAATTCAGTTCCTTTTGGTTCAGAAAAGGCAGCATATCCGGAAACCATTTCTTTACGATTTGTTCCAGTCTTACCGTTTCCATTTCCACATCCATCACCCTTTCCTTTCAGAATCATTCGCCGCGGAATCAATCCTAAATCGGAAAAGCAAAAAGCCTGTGAAATACGGGGTAAAGCTGAACCCTTTGAAATTGTGAAGGAACCGCTGTGACTATTATAACAAAGAAGCGGCTGTTTGAAAACGACCGCTTCTTTCAAGAAAACACTTAATGACGGCGAAACGAGCCCATGACCCCGACCGTTTCCACGATATTGACGAAGGCAGCGGGATCGGTTTGCTTGATGATTTCCCGCAGTTCAGCCAGCTCATAACGGGTCGTGACGGTCATCAGCATATCTTTTTCCTTATGGGAAAAGGCGCCTTGGGTTTTCATCAGCGTTACCCCGCGCGGCAGCGTCAGCAGTCGTTCCAGCAGCGCTTCAGTTTTGTCGGTGATAATGAACAACGTGACTTTGATATGGCTGATATGGATCAGGTCAACGACCTTGCCGGTAATATAAATGGAGACCATGGAAGCCAAAGCCAGATCCCAGTTGCCCTCGAGATACCCCATCGCTAGGATGACGAAGCCGTTTAATCCGACGATCACATTGCCGACGGGGAAATCGCGGAAACGGGTCACGATCGAACCCACGATATCGAACCCGCCGGACGAGCCGCCGACGCGGAACGAGATCCCGCTGCCGATGCCGACCAGCACGCCGCCGAATACCGCAGAGAGCAGGGTATCCGACGACAGCAGCTTGTCCGGCGACGGGATCAAGGCGATGAACCAGGTCGTGGCGGCAACCGACAGGATGCTAAGTCCGATAAATCGTCTCCCTAGCAGAAACAATCCGGCGATCAGGAGCGGCACGTTATAAGCCAGATACATCGTGCTAATATCGAGTGGAGTGAAGTAGGCTGTCAGCATCGCTAACCCCGACACGCCGCCGCTGAGCAAATGAAGCGGTACAAGGAACAGATTAAAACCCGCAGCGATCAAAGCCGCCCCGAGTACAATGACAACCGCATTTCGAATTTCCTTTAACACCATCGTTCACCTCACGAAAATAGAGGAAGTATCCCAACCTGCTTGCTGGTATTCCATTTATGTTTTGTGCTATAATGTTTGAGATATTCTTGAGTAGGTACTCTTTTCCATTTTTCAAGCTAGTACCAAGCTAGTACTATGTAAAATTTACAGGCGGATTGGACAGCCTATATACGTTTGAAGGTCCCCGAGGTCAGGTTTTGAGTGTGGGCAAAGCAGGACTAAACGCTACTTAAGAATACCGTTAAGCTGGTGGAATGTCCACTATATAGAAGGAGTATGATACATTGAACACATTTGCAGATTTCGGCCTAGAGCCTAAAGTATTGCAAGCTATTACGGAACTTGGATTTGAAGAAGCAACACCGATCCAGGCGAAATCCATCCCGATCGCATTGTCCGGTCGCGATTTAATCGGACAAGCCCAGACGGGTACGGGGAAAACCGCGGCCTTCGGCCTGCCGCTGATCAACAAGATCCCTAAGGAAGAAGACCGTATCGTTGCGCTGGTTATGACCCCAACTCGGGAGCTGGCCATTCAGGTCGCTGAAGAAATCGGCAAGCTGTCCCGCTTTAAGGGTACCCGCTCTCTTCCCATCTACGGCGGACAAGACATCGTACGCCAAATTCGCGCATTAAAGAAGAAGCCCCAAATTATTATCGGTACGCCGGGCCGTTTGCTTGACCACATCAACCGGAAAACGATCAAGCTTGACGATGTGAAAACCGTCGTTCTGGACGAAGCTGACGAAATGCTCGACATGGGCTTTATGGACGATATTCAATCGATCCTGAAGCTGGTTCCAGAAGATCGTCAAACGATGCTATTCTCCGCAACTATGCCGGCTAATATCCAGAAGCTGGCTCAGCAGTTCCTGAAAAATCCGGAGCACGTGTCCGTTATTCCGAAACAGGTCAGCGCGCCGCTCATTGATCAAGCGTACATCGAGGTTCATGAACGGCAGAAATTTGATGCTTTGACCCGGTTGCTGGATATGGAGTCGCCAGAGCTGGCGATCGTGTTCGGCCGGACGAAGCGCCGCGTCGATGAATTGTCCGAAGCGCTGCAGAAGCAAGGCTATTCCGCCGACGGCCTGCACGGGGACCTGTCGCAGAACCAACGTGACAACGTCATGCGTAAATTCCGTGACGGCAGCATCGACGTTCTCGTTGCAACCGACGTGGCTGCGCGCGGTTTGGACGTCTCCGGGGTTACCCATGTCGTGAACTTCGACCTGCCGCAGGATCCGGAAAGTTACGTTCACCGGATCGGCCGTACGGGCCGTGCCGGGAAAGAAGGGGTAGCGTGGTCCTTCGTGACGCCGCGCGAAATGGATCACCTGCGCTTTATCGAACGGATTACCCGTCATAAGATTGCTCGCAAGCCGCTGCCAAGTATTGCTGAAGCGATCGAAGGCAAGCAACGGATTATTGCGGAACGCTTGATCGAGCTGGTGGAGAACGGTGAACTGAACGAGAACAAGGGCATTGCGATCCAGCTCTTGGAGCAATACGATTCGGTGAACCTGTTGGCGGCTGCGTTTAAGCTGATCACGGGTGACAAGAATGAGAAAGTCAGCATCGAGCTGACACCGGAAGAACCGATCCGCGTGAAACGCCGCAACCCGGACATCCGTTCCAGCGGGCGGAAACCGTCAGGTTACGGCAATCGCGGCGGTGGATACCGGCGTGATTCCCAAGGCGGCCGCGGAGGTTATGGCAAAGGCGGATACAACCGCGACGGCCGTGACTATCGTTCCTCCGACCGCAAGCCGCGTACCAGCTCGGGCGGCGGAGACCGCAGACCTTCGAAATACGACGACAACTCCTCGTTCGACAATTAAGCGGATCCTGGAGGTTGTCCGAATATCCTATTAATGAAAGAAGACGGAGGAACCTCCGTCTTCTTCTTGTTTGTTCATTACAGATGAATTGTACGGCTCACGATTACGAGCAGAATGAACAGAACCAGAATCGTACCCGTGGAAGTCCAGAATCCACCGCCATATCCTACGCCGGACATGTGATAACCTCCTTTGATGATGTTGATGGTTTGAAGTTACGGTATATACTATGGCACAGCGGCCTGTTGAGATTAGACGCTTACCCAAAGCAGTACAAATTAGGCGCTGGAACGAGCTGGACGAATCATGTATAGTTAATATAGGCAGAGCGATCCACTATACAACGCTTGAGAGGGGAACTTTACTTGGAATACAAAGGTTTAATGGGCGGATTTTATAAAATTACCGAATGGATTATGCGGATTGCCGGCAGTAACCTGCTGTGGCTGCTGTGCTCATCGCCATTTATGATCGTCCTTGCGATGAAGCTGCTCTTGGTGTTGCAATCACCGACGCCTCAGCCGGAGACGCTGACGATTTGGGTTATGGGTGTTTTGGCACCGTTTACACTGTTTCCAGCAACCGCCGCTTTATTTTCCGTGACTCGGAAATGGGTGATGGGGGAAAGCGACTTGAGTATTATCAAAGTCTACTTCAAAGGGTACAAAGAGAACTACAAGCAAAGCATGGTCGGCGGTATTTTCTATACGATCCTGTTCGCGATTATGTATGTGGACTATGAAGTCTACATGAACCAGATGAACAACCTGCAGATGATTGGCATGGTGATGCTGTTCTTCCTGTTGATCTTATCCCTGTCGTTGTTTAACTTCTTCTCGCTGGTGGCGCATTACCATCTGGGTGCGCTTCAGTTGATCAAGAATGCGATCCTGTTTACGATTCTTCGGCCGTTTCGGACCTTGTCCACGCTGATCTGCGCGGGTGTGCTTGGTTTTCTGACTTTACGCTTCGGCTGGTTGATCTTCTTCGGGTTCGGCAGCTTAACTGCCTTCGTGGCGTTTTATAACTTCTACATCGCTTATAACAAGATCCAGGAGAAGGTGGAGCGGATGCGCCAAAACGAAGACGCTTCGAATAATGGTAGCACCCAGCAAGACGACGAGGACCTGGCGCTTGAACTTCCTTCGAGTGAGGAAAAAGAGAAGGATTGAAAAATGGCTTAAATTGCCATCATCTTCCTTGTTAGATGAGTTTACATTTGCTTAATGAAGCCGTATAATAGGTGTACGTCCTGCGATGTGCGTTTCGGTTTCCGTTATTTTGAACCAATGACAGTTATCTCGGGAGACCTACATTGCGCCGCCGCTGAAAGGCCCTATCCATCGGATGAGGGGACTTCAAAAGCGTCGTTGCGGTCACCCACCTGCGGGTGCAGGTTCGAGATAATGTAATCGGACGGCATAGGCGGGTCTATGATGAAGCATGAGAATGGTACCTTGTACTCTTTTCGCTTGAGAAGGGACAAGGTGCTTTTTTGTTTGTGCCAAAATGTTCAGCCTCGCTTTTGTTTGTCTGCCAAGAATGTTAAACTAGAAATTAAGAAAAACGCATACCCAAGTCACATGGGGCAGGATCGTGAAGGAGGAAGAACAGTTGTCATTCAAGCGAACGTTAATCGGCATTTTCCGCAGCCAAGAAGGGACCAGCGACCGTGCGAAGTTGCCCGAACTCAAAACAAGATATTATCAATTATCCAAAGAGAAATGCTGGGAGGAAGTTTCCTCAACCTTAAAGAAAATTCCGGGCTATAAGGTGCTGCATGAAGTGCCGTCCGTCGGCGAGATTACGCTGGAGAAACGGACCAGCCTCGGACGCGTGATGGACATTACCGTATCGATCGTGGGCACCGGGCCGGTACGGAGCGCGATTGATATTTACTCGGCGACACGTGGATCGATGGGGGATCTCGGCGCAAATTACCGTAACATTCTTCAACTTTTCTCTGTGCTGGATAAGAAGCTGGCGGCTTATAAAGTGTCCTCGAACCAGTAAATCCGCTTGACTACGACAAAAAAGCGAGCAGGGAGATTCCTCTCCTACTCGCTTTTCGTTTGTGCCGAAGGGCCTTCGATTAAGAAAGCAGCGCTTTAACGGCAGCCACCGGTTTTTCATAATCCGGATGCTCGGTCATTTCCTTCAATACTTCGACGTATTGGATCTTGTTGTCTTTATCGACGACAAACACGGCACGCATGTCGAGCGCGAACTCTTTGATGAGCACGCCGTAGGCTTTGCCAAAGGAGTTGTCTTTGTAATCCGACAACGTGATGACGCGATCCACGCCAGCGGCGCCGCACCAGCGGGCTTGGGCAAAAGGCAGGTCGGCACTGACCGTCAGCACAACGACGTCATCGCCAAGGCCAGCAGCTTCTTGGTTAAACCGGCGCGTTTGCGCGTCGCAGACGCCTGTATCCAGCGAAGGAACCACGCTGATCAGTTTGATTTTGCCGGCGAAGTCCTGGAGTGTGGCTTCTTCCAGCAGGTTTTTATTCAAGCGGAAATCCGGAGCCGTATCGCCAACTTTAAGTTCCGGTCCGATCAGCGTGATCGGATTGCCTTTAAATGTAGCTACATTTGCGCGTTCTTGGGCCATGTTTATTTCCTCCTAGTCAGATGGATTTATTCAATCAAATTTAATTATAATCGTTTTGAAAAGAAAATGTCCAACATTAGGAAAAACAACGGTAAGGAGGATCCGATGATTTTCATACGATACGAAAACTGGCGAAGTTACCTGCGATATTATCCCGTTACCTGCTTGCTCCTGGCGGCCAACATCGTGATGTTTATCATGCTTACGCTGAATGGGGGATCGAGGAACGGGCTCACCCTGCTAAGGTTCGGGGCAATGAGCGACATCGAGCCCTTTGCCGGACAAAGCTGGCGGTTGTTTACGGCGATGTTTCTTCACAACGGGTTTGATCACCTGTTTTCCAACTCGTTTGCGATCCTGGTATTTGCGCCGCCGCTGGAGCGTCTGCTCGGCTGGTGGCGATATGCCTTGGTCTATTTGGGCAGCGGACTGGTCGGAAACCTCATCAGTATGGGTGTGTACCAGTTTAGCTCGGTCCCTCATATCTCGGTTGGGGCCTCAGGCGCTGTCTATGGTGTGTATGGCGCGTTTCTCTACATTGCCTTGCTGCAGCGTCACCTGATGGATGAAAGCTCGCGAAAAACGCTGTACAGCCTTCTCATTATCGGGGTGATCTATTCGGTATTGGTTCCCAAGATCAACCTGGCCGCTCATTTTGGCGGGCTTGTCGGCGGCTTTTTTATCTATGGACTCATTGTCCGCTTGTTAAAACGGCGTTGAACCAATGGATTGTAAATGGTACATTAAATTTAGAGTATTATGTCATCAGAAGATGTTCGATGTTCGTAGCACATGCGAAATGGAGCGATCAGATTCGTGGAATTGAGACAACTGCAGTATTTTGTAAAAGTGGCGAGGAAAGAGCACGTGACTCAGGCTGCCGAGGAACTGCACGTCGCCCAATCGGCGGTAAGCCGGCAAATTCACCAGCTCGAGCAGGAGCTTGGCGTTAATTTGTTTATGCAGAAGGGCAGGAATCTCCACCTTACCGCTGTGGGCCAGCTATTCTGCAGCCGGGTGGAGATGATTCTGAAGGATCTCGACCGGGCCGTGAGCGAGGTGCACGAATTTCTCGATCCGGAGCAAGGGGAAATTCGCTTAGGCTTCCCCAATAGCCTAGGTATTCATATGATTCCTAGTGTAGTGGCAGAATTCCGCAAGCTGTATCCCAATGTGAAGTTTCGTTTTAGGCAAGGCACTTATCCTACGTTAATTCGGGATGTGGTTTCAGGGGAAGTGGATTTAGCCTTTATTTCTCCGTTTCCGGAAAATCATGATCAAGTCACCGGCAATGTGGTATTAACCGAGGATTTGGTGGCCATCCTTCCGCCGGGGCATCCTTTGGCTGGTGAGCAAAGCATCAAGCTCAGCCAGCTTAAGGACGAGAAGTTTATTTTGTTCAGCAAAGGCTATTCCTTGCGGCCAATCGTTTGGCATGCCTGCCTGGAGGCAGGGTTTACGCCAAAAATCGCCTTCGAGGGCGAAGAGACCGATACGATCCGGGGGCTGGTTGCGGCTGGGATGGGCGTAAGTCTGCTGCCGGAAATGGCGCTGTTTCAGAGCTTTACGCTTCAGCCGATCCGTGTGCGGATTTCGGAACCTAAGGTCACCCGCACCATTGGGCTGATTCATCGGGTCGACGAGAAACTGCCGCTGGTAGCCCAATCGTTCCGAATGTTCCTGCTGGAATACTTTGGGCTTCAGGTGGATACGCCGCCAAACCAGCAGCAGTAATTGAATCATCATGGAACGTTCTCCGAGATGTGGGGACGAAAAAAAAGGCTGCACGATCTCGAGCCCATGGGCTCGGTACCGTGCAGCCTCTTTGTTTGGTTTACTTGTTATTCGCGGTTGCTTGTGAAAATCAGGATGTAACGCAGCAGCTCCAAAATGGAGATCAAAGCGGCAGCTACATAAGTCAAAGCCGCGGCGTTTAATACTTTGCCAACTCCGCGTGCTTCATTAGGCGAAATAAAGCCTTGTTGAAGCATGATCTTGCGGGCCCGGTTGCTGGCGTTAAACTCGACCGGCAGCGTCACGATCTGGAACAAAACGGCCGCGGAGAAGAAGATAATCCCCAGACCGATCAGGTTCAGCGCGCCGAACAGGAAACCAGCCAGAAGCAAGAAAGGAGCAACCCCCGAGGCGAAGTTCACCACCGGGAACATCCGATGACGCAGCACCAGCATCGGGTACTTCTGCTTGTGCTGGATTGCGTGTCCTACCTCGTGGCAAGCGACGGCTACCGCAGAGATGGAGCTCTCATAATACACCGGCTCTGACAAGCGGACCACGCGGTGAATCGGGTCGTAGTGGTCCGTCAGGGCGCCGTGCACAGGCTCGATCGGGACATCATAGAGACCGTTCGCATCCAGCATACGTCTTGCGGCATCATGGCCGGTTAAGCCATAGAGGTTCTGGACCTTCGCCCATTTGTTAAATGTGCCTTTGACCCGAAACTGCGCCCACAGGGACAACCCAAATGCGAGCAGAATGGGGATCAGCATCACGTCTGAATACATGAATCATTCCTCCATATGATTTAGTTATCAAAGAAGTAACTGAGGTTGTTTCAGGAGTAAAAGTTAGGAAAAGGGTCCGTGATTCAATAACAGCCGGATGGCTTCCATGCAGGCCAAGCTTTGCGGCAGCAAATTCGCGAAGGCGCGTTTGGCCTGGTTGGGCTGCAAGCTGGAAATGAGCGGCTCCAGCTCTTTGACTTCGCGTTCCAGCTGCTGCATATGGAGCTCTAATGAGCTTAGCTTCTCCGTCACTTGTTCTTCCGGAGAAACTCGGTGCCACTGGTCCAGCTTCTCACGGATCTCTTCCAACGTATATTTCTCCTGTTTCAATTGATTAATACGTTCCAGCCTGATCAAGGTTTCAGCACTGTATAAACGATAATTTGTCTGGGTTCGCTTCTCCGGGGAGATCAGCCCGAGCTTCGTATAATAATCGATCGTACGCTCACTCACATCAGCTGCCTTCGCTAACTCTCCGATCCGGTACAGTTTCTTTACTCCAAGTTCATCACCTCTCCCGACAATTCCAAAGGATTGAGTTCTATATTTATTCTATTTATCCCCATAATACTTAACAACAAGCATACAGTCAAACGTCATACTTTATTTTTGTCAGTAACTATAAGACGTGTTATCGAAATACCTTACATACAATGTAATAATACATGCAATTTGGCGATTTTTTTTGAAAAAAGTATTGTCATCCCTGAATTTTTCTCTTATAATCACATTAACAATTCATTTTGTGTTAGGAAACTTAACATTGGGGGAGTGTTCAAAATGAAGAAGAAGTGGCTTTACGGGGTACTCATTTTTCTTGCATCGTTTGCGTTTCCGGTCTCGGCGTTCGCAGCGGAGGGAGAGGTTACCGCTCCGGTTCTGGAGCTGGGCCTGAACTCGCTTTTCGTATTCGTCGCAGCCATGCTCGTATTCTTCATGCAAGCAGGCTTTGCTCTTCTTGAAGCGGGTACGGTTCGGATGAAGAACGCCGGACACGTTGCAGGTAAAACCGTCCTCACCTTGGGGATTGCTATTCTTGCTTGGTGGCTGATTGGTTTTGGCTTCGCTTTTGGCGACGGCAACAGCTTCCTAGGTACAACCGGGTTCTTTTTTGGAGGAGAAGGGGATATCGGTTCGTTCAGCGTATTTGCTGAAATCGGCGTACCATTAAATCTGATGTTCCTGTTCCAAATGGCGTTTGCGGCAGTATCGCTGGCGATCGCCTGCGGCGGGATGGCAGAACGTGCGAAACTCAGTGTCTACATTATCTTCGGAACAATCTTTATCGTATTGATTTATCCAATTGTCGCTCACTGGGTATGGGGCGGCGGCTGGCTTGGTAACTTGGGGATGCAAGACTACGCTGGTTCGACGGTAGTTCACTTAACGGGTGCTACAGCGGCGCTTGCAGCAACGATTCTGCTGAAACCGCGTCTTGGTAAATACAATAAAGACGGTAAACCGAACAACATTCCAGGTCATAACCAAGTGTTGACGGTACTCGGTGTGATCATTCTGTGGATTGGCTGGTTTGGTTTCAACCCAGGTAGTGCATTAACTCCTTTGGGTGATGGATTCTTCGGTTATGTGTTGATGACAACGAACCTGGCTGCTGCAGCTGGTGCAGTTGCTGCATTGCTGATCTCCTGGGCAGTTCTGGGCAAGTCGGATATTCCAAGCATGCTGAACGGCGTGCTGGCGGCTCTCGTAGCGATTACTGGTTCTTGTGCTTTCGTTGATGCTTGGGCTTCCGTTATCATCGGTGCGGTTGCTGGGATCTTGACCTTCTTTACCGCTAGATGGTTTGAACGTGCTGGTGTGGATGATCCGATTTATGCCTTCTCCGTACACGGGATCGCCGGGGTATGGGGTGCGGTTTCCACTGGTCTCTTCGCAACGCCGGAGCTGGCTGAAACTACAGGTGTAGGTAAAGCAGGCTTGTTCTACGGCGGCGGTTTTGGGCAATTAGGGGTTCAAGTGTTGGGTGTTATCGGGACTTTCGCTTTCGTACTGGTGCTGTCGTTCCTGATTCTCGGAATTATGAAATGGACGATGGGGCTTCGCGTTACAGAAGAAGAAGAAACGATGGGTCTGGATATCAGCGAACATGGTACTTACGGGTATCCGGAGCAAATGAGCATACTGAACAAAACAACTTCGTCTGGTATTCCTGCGGAATAATTGAAGACAGAGATCCTGGCGTGAGGCGTCCGGAAGAGAAAGGAAGTTGGGCTTATGAGTCATGAGACGGCCATGAACAACGCAAATTTAGACGCGATTCGGTCCGCCGCAACTCCCGGTTCGCTAAGAGCGGCCAGAATCGATGAGCAGAATCGCTTGTATCGCAAACTGACAACGATGCCGATTCAGGATTGGAACCGTGAAGTCTCGGACCTACATGATGCCGTCATGACCCAAGCTTGCCGATGCTGTGAAGAAGAAATGATCCAGGAGGGCTTCGGCCCTCCTCCTTCGCATTATGCCTTTATTGCGTTTGGAAGCGCCGGTCGGGCGGAACCCACGTTATGGAGCGACCAGGATAACGGTTTGATTTACGGGGATGGTGATGCGGATCAGCTGGAAGTCTACTTTGAGCGCTTTGGTGAGAAGCTGTCAGAGATTCTCGAGCAGGTTGGTTATCCCCCATGTCCGGGTAAGGTGATGGTGTCCAATCCATTATGGCGGGGCAACCTTGACGCGTGGGAGAAGCAACTGCTGGAATGGCGAGATATTTTGGCTTGGGAACAGGTTCGTTACTTGATGATTGCCGCCGATTTGCGCCATATCTGCGGGGATGCGAAGCTAACCGATGGCTTGCGCAAGACGATGAAGCGGATTATGGAGGCGGATCAAGGCGGTGAACGCGATGTGGTGACGGCCATTTTGCGGAATACTGTCCGTCACAAAGCGGCACTAAATGTGTTGGGGCAAGTGATCACAGAGCAAAGCGGTGAACATGCCGGGGAATTTGACGTGAAATACGGGCTGTACATCCCGATCGTGAACGCCGTGCGTTATTTGGCTTTGCAATACGGGATCGAAGCCTCGAACACTTGGGAACGGATTGCTCAACTCCTTCAGCTTGAGGCTGTTCCGACACGGTGGCTGGAGTCGTGCAGCCGCGCGTTTAACACGGCGGTGAAGCTAAGATCGCTTGTATCACCGGTCATCGAAGACGGCTTGCTCACGGGTTCTCATTACCTGCCCCAAGAAATGCTAAAACAGAAAGAGCTCCGGCGCGAGCTGCGGGAATCGCTCAGTACGGTCAAGGTCATGTACCGCACACTCCAAAGGCAGCACCGGTATGCGGAAAGGAAATGGTTATGAAAGAACCGATGAAGGGAAATGGTGGTTTTTGGGATGCTTTTAAGGGCGGCGGAGTGTCGCCAAGGATCGCCTCGATGCTTGGTGCCCCCAGCGCACAGCAAATCGCTTTCGTTCGTTCATTAACCAAAGGACAGCGCCGTCCGGAGACGCTTCACGTTCCGCTGGCTGAATTGAAAACGGCCGTCTTCGATTTGGAGACTACGGGATTTCATTACCATTATGGTGATGAAATCTTGTCCTTTGGAGCCATAAAAGTGGAGGGGGAGCGAATCACCGATGAGGTGTATTACTCGCTGGCCAAACCGGCTTGCCAAATTCCTGAGCGAATCATTGAACTAACTGGAATTACGCCGGAGATGGCTCAGTCAGCTCCATCCTTGCTGGAGGCGTTGCGCGAATTTATGGCATTCGTGGATGACCGGGTGTTGGTTGCCCACGGCAGTGCCCATGACAAAGCTTTTTTGGATGTGGCGTTATGGAAGACCACCAAAGCTCATCTCGGGCATCGGGTGCTGGACACGATGATGATCGCCCGGAAGCTGGAACCGGACCGGCGTATCTCTGGCAGCCTGGACGAATGGCTGGCCGTGTACGAGATTCCAGTAACGAAGCGACACCACGCATTGGAAGACTCCAAGATGACAGCTCAGCTGTGGACCGCGTTAATCCAACGGTTGAAAGAACAAAACGTGATTACTTTGGGAGATCTGTACACCTTCTTAAGCCGAACGTAAGCCTTTGCTGTCCTAGTTTTCACGTAACTTGATGGGCAGCAGACGATAACCTCCTGAATAAGCACTTATCCCATACGCGTGTAGCATGAAGCCGTCCGGTTCGCCGGGCGGCTTATCGTTTGATGGATTCATCCGACCACCAATTAGGTACAATTGAAGGCGATCGGCAAAATTCGGAAGCTGACGCAAATCCTCTGACGATGGCTGCGGCGGTGAAGTGGGGTGGGTGTGGTAGACGCCAATCAATCGCGGATCAAAGCAACTGCGAACCCAGATGGCGGGGTCGAGTTCAAAAGCGTGCAACGGAATCTTCGAATGGTTCGCCACAGGAAGATAACGTTCAATGGTGCCGATGCGGCCGTCCAGCGATCCAAACAGCAGCCCGCAGGCTTCCTCCGGGTAACGATCTTGCCCATCCTGCAGCATTTCGTCACGAATATGCGGCGGCAATATCCAGGATTGATTCATTTTGCATGCTCCCGTCGTGATAGGTTAGAGTTCACCTTTTTCTCGATCCATTGTAACAAATCGTTAAAAAAGGGTACAATAATTACGGTAAACATAATCTTCAAAACCAGATGAGGTCATAAAAGGACGGGCAAAAGATGAAACGGAATCGATGGATACTTGCCGGGTTGCTAGTGTTGCTGGTTATCGCTCTGCTGGACCGTGGGGGACAGGAGGGCTGGTTTGGCAGCTTCCTCAGCGGCTCTAAGGGAGACAATAACGAACCTTCGCTTGGCGCCATGGCAGCCGAAGGGGCACCGAAGCCAGGAACGACTGCGCCAACGTTCGAGTTAACCGGTTTGGATGGCAAGACGTATGAGGTTGGGGGCAAGCGGGATAAAGTACTGCTTCTGAACTTCTGGGCGTCCTGGTGCGATCCGTGTAAGGAGGAAGCGCCTGAGCTGAAGGCGTTATCTGAGAAATACAAGGATTCACTGGACATCTATGCCGTGAACGTTACATTATACGATAACCTGGATGAGGCCAAGGCCTTCGTCAAAAAATATGGCTACACCTTCCCGGTTCTCTTGGATGAAAAAGAGGAGCTTTACCGGAAGTATAATGGTATTGCCTTTCCGACCAACGTGCTGATTGACGAACAAGGCGTGATTCGAGATGTCATCGTCGGAGTCATTTCGCCGGAAGAGTTGGAAGCCAAGATCAAAAGCTTGATATAGCACAGAAAAAAGCCCGAATCACCGTGAGTAACGGAGATTTGGGCTTTTCGCATAAGAGATGGCGTTTAATGGTTGACGAGTCCCCATCCGGCGGAAGGAATCTCTTCGTAGTCCTCCCGTTTCGTCTGTCCCAGCAGCGCGTAACGGATGGAGTCCACTAGCGCTTCCCAGCTCGCTTCGATGACGTTGCTGGACACGCCAACGGTATTCCAGGAATTGTGATAATCCTGGGATTCGATCAATACACGTACCTTCGATGCGGTAGCATCTTTGTCGTCGAGGACGCGCACCTTGTAGTCCGACAAATGCATATCCTTCAAGCCTGGGTAATAGGTAATCAAGGCTTTGCGAAGCGCATTGTCGAGGGCGTTAACCGGACCGTTGCCTTCGGCCGCGGTGTAGACGCTGACTCCGTCAATCTTCAGCTTGACGAAGGCTTCAGAAACAACTGGACGGTCAGCGGTCTTCTCAACGAGCATCTTAAACGATTCGAAGACGAACAGTTCCTTCATATCGCCATTGGCCTGACGCAACAGCAATTCAAGCGAGGCGTCAGCGCCTTCGAATTGATACCCTTGATGCTCCAGTTCTTTAATCTTGGCGATAACTTGTTTGGTGTTCTCGTTCTCCGGATTGAACTCGATTCCCATCTCCTGCGCTTTGGACAGGATGTTGCTTTGTCCGGCCAATTCGGAGACGAGCACGCGCTGACGGTTACCGACCAGTTCGGGAGCGATGTGTTCATACGTCCGTGAATCGCGAAGGATGGCCGAGACGTGAATGCCTCCTTTATGGGCGAACGCGGCGTTCCCGACATACGGCTGGTTGACCGGCATATGCACGTTGGCGATCTCACTGATGTAACGGGCGGTATTGGTCAGTTGCTTTAACCGGTCAGGTTCAAGCACTTCGTAGCCGAGCTTTAGCTGCAGATTTGGAATAATCGAGCAGAGGTTGGCATTCCCGCAGCGCTCCCCGTATCCATTCATCGTCCCTTGGATTTGGCTTACGCCGGCACGGACGGCACTAAGCGAGTTGGCGACGGCCAGCTCACAGTCGTTGTGAGTATGGATGCCCAGCTTCGAGCCGGGAATGACTTGGCACAATGCGCTGACGATATCATACACCTCGTGCGGCATCGTTCCGCCGTTTGTGTCACACATGACCAGCCAGTCTGCGCCAGCCTCTTCCGCTTTGCGTAAGACAGAGAGGGCGTATTCCGGATTGTTCTTATACCCGTCAAAAAAATGTTCCGCGTCAAAAATGACCTCGAGCCCTTGCCGCTTCAGATAAGCGATCGAATCGAAGATCATGGCGAGGTTTTCCTCTAACGTCGTTTGCAGCGCGGTATGCACATGGAAATCCCACGATTTTCCAACCAGCGTCGCAGCTGGAACACCGGCTTCGATCATCCGATTAAGGTTAGCATCATGTTCGGCTAGGCTGTCTTTTCGGCGTGTACTGCCAAAAGCGGTAATCTTGGCCTGCAGCTTCAGCTCCTTGACCCGCTTAAAAAATTCGATGTCCTTCCCGTTACTGCCCGGAATTCCACCTTCAATATAATGGACCCCAAGGTAATCCAGCTTTTTGGCGATCTTCAGCTTATCGTCCGCCGACAGGCTGATGCCCTCGCCTTGGGTACCGTCTCGCAAGGTTGTGTCGAAGATGGATATTGGCTTTGACATGATCGAAGTATCCCCCTTTAGCAATGGATGAGGGTGGTTAGCTCTCCCCGAATGTTTAGTTTTTAATTAATAATTATAACATCAACATGTTAAATGTAACATGCTTTTTTGAGAGAACAGAAAGTATAAACTTCTTGCCCCTTAGCGATATTGACCGACTTTCCGGGGACAGGTATGCTGAACTTAGGAGTAACGTATGATAAACGAGGGGTAGGAAATGAGAGATACCGCTGATTTTTACCCGGCGCGGGGTAGAGTCATTTTACATGTCGATATGAACGCTTTTTACTGCTCGGTTCATGAGGCGGAGGAGCCGGACAAATATCGAAACCGACCTACCGCGGTAGCGGGGAGCGTGGAGCTGCGCAAAGGAGTAATCGTCACCTGCTCGTATACCGCGCGTAGAATGGGAGTGTCGACCGGAATGACCGTGAGCCAAGGGCTGAAGAAATGTCCCGAGCTAATCGTCATCCAGCCGGATTTCCATCTATACCGCAAATATTCCCGGGCGTTTATGGACATTGCGTACGAATACACGCCGCTCCTTCAAGCGGTTTCCATCGACGAATGTTATCTCGATATCACCGGCTCCAAGCAATTTGGAACCCCGCTCGAAATTGCGAGTCAAATCCAACAGCGGATCCGTCACGAGCTGGGCCTTCCCTGTTCGATTGGGATTGCTCCCAACAAGCTGTTAGCCAAGATGGCTTCAGATATGAAAAAACCAAACGGCATCACTGTATTGCGCATCCGGGACGTGCCGAAGCTGCTGTGGGACAAACCGTGCAGCGACTTGTTTGGCATCGGCCGAAAGACGGCCGAGAAGCTGAAGTCGATGCGGATCTATACGATCGGGCAGCTGGCGGCTGCGGACGAGCGCAAGCTGATCGAGCGATTTGGGGTGGCCGGTTCTTGGATGAAACAGGCGGCGAACGGCAGGGATGATTCGCCGGTGAGCGATGAGCGCGAGCGAAATAAATCGATTGGCCACACCACCACACTGCCGCGCGATATTAGCCGGATGGAGGACGTGCAACGCGTGCTGTTGAACATCGCGGATCAAGTCGCGCGCCGACTGCGGCGGCAAAATCTGATGGCACAGACGATCCAAATTACGATCCGCACCCCGGACATGAAGACGATCACCCGCTCGCACAGTCTGGATACGGTAACCGAGCAGGCGGAGGTGATTTACCGGGAAGCCTGTGAGTTGTACCGCCGCCATTGGAGCGAAGACAAGTCGGTTCGTCTCCTAGGGATCACTTTACAAAATTTGGTTCCAAAGGAGGAATCCGCGCTGCAGCTCGATCTGTTTGATTATGAGCGGCAGCCCAAAAAAGAGTCATTAACGCGCACAATGGACATGCTAAGAGACAAGTTCGGGGAAGACGCCGTGCTGACGGCAGGAATGCTGACCGATGATCCATCGGCATTGATCCGCAATCATCGCATTCGCGGGACTTCGCTGCAAACCGACTTTCTTCGCCAGAACCGGGAGGATTCGGACGGTCCACGTTCGGAGTAGGAATGATCACGTATTGGAATTGGAATAATACGGAAAACGCATTGAAATTGTAAACTATTTATATTATATTGGTCATGGTGATATAAAAAGCACCGGACTCGTACCGTTTATTCAGGAGGCAGATAAGAGATGGCGAAATATACTTGGGTTGAGAAGGACACATGCATCGCTTGCGGCGCTTGCGGCGCAACAGCACCGGATATCTACGATTATGACGATGAGGGTTTGGCCGAAGTGATTTACGGCAATGACGGCAACCGCGGGATCACGGAGATTCCGGAAGATTTGTACGACGATCTCCAAGACGCTTGCGACGGCTGCCCAACGGATTCCATCAAAGTTGCAGATGAGCCATTTAATAAAGAAGGCTAAACCTTTGGAATAACTGGGATAAGGAGCACCCTGCGCCGATTTTGGCGGGGGTGCTCTTTTTTTAAGATATCAGAAAGTATAAACTTCGGGCGATTGGCATCCTGATATCGCAAGAAAAACTTCCGCTAAACGCGGTCTGTCTACTTTGAATGTACGTCGATAGACGTTTTTCTTATTAGATGATGCGGTGATCGCGATCGGGGGGCTGGGGTCTACTACCTCTGCTGCCCCCCTTTGCACGATTATCCCGCTGGCTCAGGTCGCTTTGTGCGGCTCTTTGAGGGATTATCCCGTTGGGTCCTGATGAGTTCTGAACGAAAGGGATAATCATGCAAAGAGCTGTGCAGTGATACGACTGAGGAACGGCGGCGTTTTTACCTTGATACCGACCTGCTGGTAGGTACTAAGTCGCAAAATTGCGGGATTGGCGAGAATTGGGTTAGGAACGCGGATTTTTTTGCCGATATAAGTAATGAAAGGGGATTTCTCAACTACTCTCTAATCTGGAGGAACTGATGGGGAACTCGGCTTACCTTAAAAAATACGTGGAAAACCACCCGAACAATAAAATGGCCTGGTACCTGCTGGGCAAAGAATATGAAGCGAACGGGCAAGCGGGGAAAGCCCACTATTGTTATATTCAGGCGGGCAACGTGTATGAGGCATTTGAATCCAGCAAAATTCCGCTACCGGAGGAAGTGCTGGCCGGCTATAAGGAAGGGCTGTTGCAGGAGTCACACCGGAAGGAGAAACGAAGCCGCTTCCTGCGCAAGCTCAGTCTTGCGCTGTTGATTGCGCTGCTGGTGTGGATTCCTTCCGCCCATGCGCCGGGGGATCGGCAGGCGGCGGTGCCCGTGAACGCCGCCGATGCAGGTGCCGGTGACGATGCCGACCTCGGGGAGGCATCGGCGGAAGCGCAGAAGCCCGCCGGGGATGAGGCGGGCGAAGGTGCGCCTGCGGGGACGCCGGCCTTCTCGGAGCCGGCGTTCACCGCCATCGGCTTCGGCGGCGACCCTGCCGGGACGCAGGCGGAGGCCTTGGGCGGTTTGCTCGCGCTGCAGCGGCAAACCGCCGTTCCCCTGCTCCATGCCGCAGCGCTGGGCATGGAGCAGGCTGGCGACTGGCTGGTCTGGTCGGACGACCTGCCCGTCGCGTTTGGCTTGGAGCAGAGTCCGGCCGATGGTCGGACGGCGCTCCAAGCCTATGATGCGCGCGCGTGCGAATGCGCGCCGCCGGATTCGGCCGCGCTGCAGGAGCGCGCGCGGCATTGGATCCCGCAGCAGGAATCGCTGGGCGTGCTTGCCTCGGCGATGATCCACTACAAGCAGGCTAACGGTGTATGGCCTGCTAGCCTGCAAGACCTGGTCGGGCCGTATCCCGACAACTGGATTGCCGGGACCGATCCGACCATGGTGCGGGCGTTTAAACCGCTGCTTGCGCAATTAAAACGCGAGGGTACAGGCGCAACGGGAAATGCGAATGCGCCAGAAGTGCTCGCGGAGGGGATGGCTCCGGGGCAGCGGCCTTTTTTTGCCGAACCTTATGAAATGATCGTCGATACGAAAACGCACACATTGGCGGTGGTCAGCGGGAACGTCTTGATTCGGAGTTATCCGGTTGGATTGGGCGGCTCGCGAACGCCGGAGGGCACGTTTGTCATCTCCGAAAAAGTGATCAACCCGAACGGAAGGGATAGCGGGGAATTTGGCAGCCGCGGCATGCAGCTGTCGGATACAAACTACGCGATTCACGGAACGAATGAGCCGGACAGTATTGGAAAGGATGAGTCGCTAGGCTGCATCCGGATGGGCAAGAAGGATGTGGAAGAGCTGTTTGATCTGGTTCCGAAGGGGACGAGGGTGAGGATTGGGAAGGGGATTTTGCCGAAGCTGAAGAACGTCCCGGCGGAGCGTTTCGCCCTGGGCGATAGACAGGATCAGACTAATCCCCACCGCACTTACCATTGGCTGAACTAGCTTAGGTTACGATCAATAGGACGGTAGTCACGATGACCAGCGCGGCAACGATGGAAATGGACCAGATGAGCGCTTTCTTGTTGACTTCGTCCTTTTTCTTCTGGAGTGTAGGCGGTTTGCGCTTGGCAGACATGAACATTTCCCCTCTCTAGCCTAGTTTAAAGCGATATTAGAGATGCTTTCTCCCTTATTGTAACGGCTTTCACGGCAAAATTCCATCACCCTGTTGTTTCTTTCACGTGCGGTTTAGGTTAAACTTTTCTTTTCTAACAGAAACAGCTAAACTGATATTAGCAAAAATGCAAAGCGTAAGATCGGAGTGAACTGTACAACGTGTTGTATCGCACATTGGGAAAACCGGTATTTTTTCGGATGGATCCGGAGAATGCCCATCATCTCGTTATCAACGGATTACATACTGCTGCTGCCGTTCCTGGAATGCTGCCGCTCTTGCGCGGAATGTACGGCGTGCCGGAAGCTCCGGAGCTCGCGACGGACTTATTTGGAATTCATTTTCCTTCCCCGGTGGGGTTAGCTGCCGGTCTTGATAAAAATGCCGACGCGGTGCCAGGTTTCTCCGCGATCGGATTCGGATTTATGGAAGTGGGTACGGTGACGCCGCTGGGACAGCCCGGCAATGACCGTCCAAGGTTGTTCCGTTTGCCTTCCGACGAAGCGTTGATTAACCGGATGGGCTTTAATAACCGCGGAACAGAGGCGATGGCACAGCGTCTGAAGGCGCTGAAGCACCGCCCGATTCCGATCGCCGTCAACATCGGCAAAAATAAAATCACGCCCAACGAAGAAGCCTACCGTGATTACGAGAAATGCATTTCGGACTTATATGAATACGCCGATTTTTTCGTTGTGAACATCAGTTCACCAAATACGCCGGACTTACGTAAATTGCAGCATGGTAATGAGTTGGCTTCGCTGCTGACTGCTGTAAAGGACCGGATGGCGGCCGAAGCAAAGCGGCATGGCAAATCGAAGGCAGTGCTGGTTAAAATCGCGCCGGACGTGAGCTTTGATGAGCTGGAATATATGGTCGACACCATTCGCAATAGCGGCGTTTCCGGCATAATCGCCACCAATACGACGTTGTCGCGGGACGGCCTCACGCACCAGAACGCTCGGGAAACTGGAGGCTTAAGCGGAAAACCGCTGAACGCGCGATCCACAGAGATCATCTCGCGCGTGTATCGGCAAACGGAAGGCCGATTGCCGATTATCGGATCGGGCGGGATTTTCACAGCGGAAGATGCCTATGCCAAAATCCGGGCTGGCGCCAGCTTAGTCGAAATCTACACTGCGTTGATCTACGAAGGCCCGGAAATCAACCGCAAACTGCATCGCGGCTTGCGGAAGTTGCTGCGCCGGGACGGCTATCGCCATATCTCCGAGGCGGTTGGGGCGGATCTCCGATAAGCTAAGCCGGCATCGATTCAAGCCGGGGGACAGAAGACAGGAGGCATAAGGATGGACAGTAGAGATTGGGGAACATTTTTGCTTCCATATGAACAAGCCGTAGAAGAACTGAAGGTTAAATTCAAGACGATGCGCGCCGAGCTGAAGAAACGCGAAGAGTATGCGCCAATCGAATTCGTAACCGGACGGGTTAAGAAAATCTCCAGCATTTTGGACAAGGCGAAGCGGTTAAATGTGTCCATGGACAATCTGGAGACCGGAATCGAGGATATCGCAGGCATTCGCATTATGTGTCAGTTCGTTGAGGATATCCGCCGGGTGGCGGAATATATTCGTATGCGTAAGGACCTGAAGGTTCTTTACGAAAAGGACTACATTACAAACTACAAGGAAAGCGGCTATCGCAGCTTCCATATGATCGTGGAATATCCAGTGCAAACCGCGCTGGGTCAAAAGCAAGTGCTGGCCGAAATTCAGATTCGTACGCTGGCGATGAATTTTTGGGCGACGATTGAGCATTCTTTGAACTACAAGTATCGGGAAAGTCTGCCTGAAGAAATGCGGGGCCGGCTCAAAAAGGCTGCCGAAGCTGCATTCGTACTGGATAATGAAATGTCGAGCATTCGCCAGGAAATTTTGCAGGCGCAGAAGAGCTTTGAGGACGATTCTAACGTGGTTTCCTCCGTGCTTGCGTCGATTCATCAGCTTTATTTTTACCATCTGGTCAAAGAAGCCATCGAAAGCCAGGACCGGTTTAACCGGTTGTGGGAAGCGAAGGATTTTGATGGGCTGAAGCAGCTGCAGGTCGAACTGAAGGATCTGATCAAGCTGCACAAAAAAGTGGAGGAGCCCGGGGATGAGTTATGAGCCGCTGTTTGTGGCGTATCTCGTATATTTCAACCGCGACCGCGATTACTTCGAGTGCCATGAGGTGCTCGAAGAATTGTGGCTAGAGCAGGGGCATAGTCCGCTGTATAAGGGACTGCTGCAGGTTGCTGTCGGATTATTCCACGCGCGGCGCGGCAATTTGTCCGGCGGACGGAAGATGCTGCAATCCGCTTTAGAGCGGTTGGCCCCCTATCCGGAACACACGCTTGGCATCGACCTGGGGAAGCTGCGTCGGGACACGGAAGCGTACGTCCGGCAGCTGACAGAAGGGAGTATTCAAGCTTTTACGTATTACGACCTCACGATCCAGGTGCTGGACCCGGAGTTGGTGCGCCTGGTGGCGGAGGCTTCTCATAACATCGCCCCGAACATTCCGCAGCGGCGCACGCCGCAGCGCGGGGAGAAGCATGCGGAGCGACAGCGGAAGCTGGAACAAAGGAGAGCGCGTGAACAAGGCTGAGAGCGGCCCGTCCCCCGGTGTTGGGGAGACGGGCGTTTTTACGGTATGCCGTTTGCACAAGGCTGCTACCAACAGGATTGAAACAAAGAATGGATGGGACAAGCATGGCGGTTCAACTACCAAAGGAATTTATAGAACGGATGCGCGGGCTTTTGGGCGAGGAAGAGTTTGCGAACTTTTACGCGTCCTATGACAGTCCTAAATTTGCAGGAATCCGGGTTAATACGCTAAAGATCGATCCGATAGACTTCAAGGCGGTAGTGCCGTTTGATTTACGGCCGATCCCTTGGTGCCAGACAGGGTACTATGTCGAGGAGCAGGCAAAGCCGGGCAAACATCCGTATTATCATGCCGGGCTATATTATATTCAGGAGCCCAGTGCAATGGCGCCGGTGGAGCTGCTGGACGTCACTCCCGGAGAGCGGGTGCTCGATCTTTGCGCAGCCCCTGGCGGGAAGTCAACGCAAATCGCAGCGAAGCTGTGCGGACGAGGAATGCTGGTCACCAACGACATCAACCCGGAGCGGACGAAGGCGCTCGCCAAGAACATCGAGCTGTACGGGGTTCGAAATGCCGTTGTGCTGGGGGAATCGCCGGAGCGGATCGCGCGGGCGTTTCCTTCTTTTTTCGATAAGATCCTGATCGATGCGCCTTGCTCGGGCGAGGGCATGTTCCGGAAGGATGAGGATATGGCGCGGCATTGGGAGCCCAATTGGGTTCGGAAATATGCTGACATGCAGCAGGAAATTTTGAAGTCGGCTGCGGCCATGCTGGCGCCGGGCGGGAGAATCGTCTATTCTACCTGCACGTTTGCCCCGGAGGAGAATGAAGCGACGATTGCTGAGTTTCTGCTGGAGCATCCGGAATTTCGAGTAGTGCCTTTGGGTTTAGATTATGGTATCGCACCCGGACGGCCGGAGTGGCTCACTTGGCTGGCTGACCGGGGAGAGGGCAAAATGTATCCGCCGGAAATCGCCGAACAAACTGCCGGCTGTGGACGGCTTTGGCCGCATCAGGTGGAGGGCGAGGGGCATTTTCTCGCGGTGCTGGAGCGGCAAGGGGGAGAGAACCCTGAGAAGAAATTAGAAGATGAGCGTCAGGTTTCCTCGCAATGGGAAGAGAACTCTCGCGATAAACGGAATTCCCGTCACTCTCATCGTTCCCGTCCCGGTGGAGGTCGTGATGCGAAGGCGGTGGATGATCGGGAGGTGCTGGAAAGCTGGCGGGCTTTTGCCCAGGAACAACTCGCCGGCGCGGATTTGCCGGGAGAACCGCTTCTCTTTGGCGGCAACGTCTATCTATCCCCACTGACGAAAGAGCGGCTGGACGGCTTAAAAGTCGTGCGTCCCGGATGGTACGTCGGAACTGTGAAAAACGGGCGTTTGACGCCAGGACAACCTTTGGCAACGGCGTTGTCGCCAACCGAAGCGGTGCGGGTGCTGGATCTCCCTTCTTCGGACGGCGAGGTGATCCGATACCTGAAGGGAGAGACGCTGCAGGTGGACAAGGAGCGGATTCGCTGCCGGGAAGGCGCCAGCCCCAAAGGCTACGTTCTGGTCACGGTCGACGGCTATTCGCTGGGCTGGGGCAAATGGCAGGATGGCTTGCTGAAGAACGAATATCCCGCCGGGTGGAGGTGGACATAAGATGAGTAAGGGCAAGAAGACGCAGCGGCTGGACAAAATTTTAGGCCATCTTGGTTATGGCACCCGATCGGAGATTAAAAAATACGTCAAACAAGGCCGGGTCACGATCAACGGTGTGGTTGTCAAGGACAGCGGCATTCAATGCAATCCTGATGTCGATGTTGTGGAGCTGGACGGGGAGCAGATTTTTTACCGCGAATTCGTCTATTTGATGTTACATAAGCCGCCCGGCGTCATCTCAGCTACGGAGGATATGAGGGAGAAAACCGTCATTGATTTGCTCCCGGTGGATTTTCAAGTGTTCTCCCCATTCCCTGTCGGTCGGTTGGACAAGGATACGGAGGGCCTGCTGCTGCTGACCAACGATGGTCAGTTGGCACACGACCTGTTATCTCCGCGCAAGCATGTGCCTAAAACGTACGAAGCCGTTGTTCTCGGCCATGTCGGCGATGAGGAAGCCGCCCGGTTCCGGGAAGGCGTAGAGCTCGACGACGGCTATGTTACCTTACCCGCCGAGCTTAAGGTGCTGGAGCACGGCATAGATGCCGACGGAACCCGCATTTCGCGCGTCCAGCTGACCATCTCGGAAGGGAAGTTCCATCAGGTAAAGCGGATGTTCGAGGCCGTCGGCTCGCGGGTCATCTACCTCAAGCGCCTATCGATGGGCCCGCTCGTGCTCGACGAGAGCCTGCCGCTTGGTGCTTTCCGCGAGCTGACCGAGTCCGAGCTACAGTCGCTGCGAACATACAAAAGCCCCGGAGCGACAAAAAAGTAGCCCTCAAAGTAACTCAAACTTAGCACCACAGTAAGCGAATCCCGCAGGGAGAGCGCCGGGTTTGCAGGAATGAGGCAAAGAAGCACGTAGTAGCCCCAACAAACCAGCGGTTTGCGCTACAGTAAGCGAATCCCGAAGGGACAGCGGTTTGTTTGCACGGAGTAGAAGGATAAAAAGCCCTATGTCGCAGTGTTCGCCAGTTAGCAGGAGCGCCCCCAAGCAGAGCATGCCTGCAGGGCGACAAGCGGCTAAACGCACGAAGTCTGCCCGGGTGCGCCGACAGAAGCAGAGTTGAGCAGCACGGTTCACCAGGGAACCCGGGAGCGCCAAAAGTAAGACGTACCCGAAGGGGGAAAAGCGTTCCACGAGCCAACCTAAGCGATTCCCCAAAGGGGAGAGCGTGCAGGAGCGCCTCTGTGCCTCCCACGTTCCTCGCCATTGCGGGAGACCAGAGGGCAGCAGGCCCTCGGGCCCCCTCCCTTACGGTAAGGGAGGGATGGGGAGGGTTGAGACAGAAAGGAGACACCACCATACATGAAATATAAACTGATTGCTTTGGATGTAGACGGCACGTTGCTGACGGATGACCACGTCCTGACGCCGGGAACCATCGAGACGATCCGCGCCATCGCGGAGCAAGGGACGGAGTTCGTGTTGTGCACCGGCCGGGCTCCTCGGAGCTCGATTCCGTATATGCGCGAAATTGGCTTGGACGGTTACGTGATTTGCCATAACGGCGCGGCCACGGTGGATGTGCGGACCGAGGAGGTCGTCCACGAATTTGCGATGAATCCGCATGGGCTGGAACCGTATATGGAGTATTGCCGCAAACACAACGTCCATTTTGACGTGAATACTACCTTTGCATTGTATGTGGAAAATTTGGCTGGGCTGACCCAGGAGACTCTGGACGTGTACCACCAATTTTTTATGGAACCGGAGGATATGCCAGCCTGGGCAGATTTCACCAAACCGATCGTGAAGTTCACCGCAGCCGGCGGGATGGAGGAGCTGGATCGGGTGTATGCTGACTGGAGTCAGTGGACGCAGGAGTTTAATATGCTGCGCAGCGGCGATTTCTTCATCGACTTGATGCATAAAGACGCCTCGAAAGGAGCGGCCCTGCGGAAGCTGGCGGAAAAACGCGGAATCCCGGCGGAAAACGTGATGGCGATCGGGAATTATTATAACGATATCACGATGCTCACCTATGCCGGACTGGGCGTAGCGATGGACAATTCGCCGCTCGACGTAAAAGCTGCCGCCGATGCCGTCACGGCCTCGAATAACGAGGAAGGCGTGAAGCGGGCGTTGGAGAAATATTGCCTGGAAGCCTAACAGCGTGAACATAGATCAAGCCGAGCCCGGAACCGGGTTCGGCTTTTTTGGGTGCTCATAAATGGTCAGTCTAGGGAGATTCGCGGCTGCTCGGCGTCCGGCAGGGGACGGGATTTGGGGCGGTGCAGCAGCCAGACGAGGCCTAGGCCAAAGCCCAGCAAAGCGAGGAACGTTCCCCCGGCGAGTCCCAACGTTCTAGGGGTCACGGCTTCCAGCAGAAAACCTGAAGCGAGCATGGCGACGCCCATTACGGTATTTTGCAGGGTGGCCAGGCCGCCGAAGAACCGGCCTTGCCATTCGCTTGGAATCAACTGCATCAGAACCGTTTCGTTGCAGGCGTTGCCTACGCTGGTGATGACCGCTGAGAAAGCCAGCAGCCCAAGCAGCAGGAGAAATGAAGGCGATTGGCTGCTGATCACTTGAAAGATTCCTTCGAGCCCAAGTGCAAGAACCGCAGCAGTTCGCATATGACGGGCCATCTTGCCAGCGAGTCCGGAACCGATCAGCATCCCGGCCCCCAGCGCCCCATACAACAGCCCAATGCCGACGTCTCCCATGTGGAACACTTCAGAGGCGTATACGCTGATCAGCACATTAAAGATCCCGTCCCCGATCGGCCAAATGGTAAAGACAATCAGCATAATTCGCAAAAAGAAGGATTGGCTCACCAGCCGGCGAAATGCGGTGGACGGGTGAATCGCGGGTTTCGGGCTTGGCTTAGCGGTATTCGTTGCTGTCGCGTCTGCCCGTGCTGCGGGCTGCTCGGCAGGATTCAAACGAAGAAGCAGCAGGCCGGAGACGAGGAAGGACAGGGCGTTAAGCACAAAAGACACCTGGCTGCCAACCGCAGCGGCTAGGATGCCGCCCGTGACAGAGCCGCCGATGAGCACAAAGCCCACCATGGCCTGCTCCAAGCTGTTTACTGCTAGTAAGTTCTCCCGACGGACGAGCCGGGGAATCAGCGACATGCGGGCCGGGGCGTAGATGGCTTCGCCCGCAGACAAGGCAAACGAGCTGACATAGATGATCCAGACGTCTCCGGCATCGTGGACAAGAAGCGGTGTTAACGCAAAGAAGATCCGGATCGCGTCGGTGAAGAGCATGATCGTTCTTTTGGTGAAACGGTCGGCGAGCCACCCGCCAAGCGGTCCGAAGACGAGGTAGGGAACCAGGCGAACCGCAAAGGTGATGCCGACGGCCAGACCCGAGCCGGTCAACGATAATAGCAAGCCGAGGACAGCAACCTGGCTGAATCGGTCGCCGATGCCGTTGACCAGACCAGCCGCAAACAGGCGGCGATAGGAGGGTTCCTGGCGCAGGATTCGTAAAGATTTCATGGGATGAGGCCAACTCCTTTTATATATCAATCTAATTAAATAGTTATCTAATTACTAGTGCAAAAAAAGGCAACAAGGCGAAAAGGCACTGCCTTATTGCATGGCGAGATATAACCCGATGCGCTGCTGCTGCGATCAGGATGGGCTCTTGTCCCAGAGCTCCGGCGGGTTCAACTCGTAAATATCATTTTCGCGGTACATGAAATGGTTCATGATAAACTCGCGGCGAATCGTAGCATAATCCTCGTGGTATTGCCGAATATATTCGTTGATTTCTTTCTCCGTATATTTGCGGTGCGGCTCCAGGCCCTTGACGAGACGCTCAAGCACGATCAGCTTCTTCTTGCGTTGGGCCGGCAGATGCTTTAAGGTACCGTCTCTGTTAAAGAAGTTGTCCTGGATCGCGGCTTTGCGTGCCGCCGCTTCTTGCTTGTCCTCGGCCGCAGAACTCGCCTTGCCGACTTTTAGAATCGCTTGAGCTTGTTGGGTGAGGCTTTTTTCGTTCAAATAAAAATAAATCGTATTCTTGTCGCGGCGTTCGTACACCAAATCCGCCTCCCTTAACTTGGTCATATGGTGGGTAATCGTCGGCGGCGTGACGCCAAGCTTTCCGGCCAGTGCCTGACCGTGTAACGGGCCGTTTTGAAGCAAGGCGATAATCCGGATCCGGGTCACATCGCCAACAGCTTTATGAAAATGAACTAATCGGTCGAGCTGCATCCTCATCCCTCGCTAATTCGATAATCATTTAATTAGATGAGTGTATTATTTCATCCTAAGCGGTTTCTTGTCAAGGGATAAAAAAAGCGGTTGGAATCCAGGCCGGATTCCAACCGCTTTACAGGCTCGTGGCTGCATTACACCAGAAGCGAACGGGAAACGATCACGAGCAAGATGAACAGTACCAAAATTGCTGCCGTTGAAGTGAAGCCCCCTCCATGGATTCCACTCATTGTTATTCCTCCCTTACGTCAGGATGGTTTCCCGTTTTTAAAACGAGATAGTGCATTGTATGCAGCCAAGGAGGTATACGTTTGGACATCCGGCAGGAGTGACCTGCAAATAGGCAAATCCGAAATTTTAATGCCGCAATCCTTTGGGCAGGTGATTTTTCAGCTGTCCGCCGCTGGCTTTGCCCCAGCCCAGCGGGTATTGGCCGTCGCCGCAGGCGACGGTCACGAGGTGCCAGCCGCGCAAGGAGGCGGGCACTTCGAGCGTCTCGCCGCGCAGGTAGGCCGCGACGAGAGGCGAATTCTCGTCCAGCGTCCACAGACGCGGGTCGGCTTCGTTCGCGCTCAGCGCCATGGCCAGCGCATGGGCAGGCTCAAACCGGCCTTTGCGGACGTCGCCGAGGTGCAGCCCGGCGCGTGGAACCTTCAGGCCGGTCAGGTGTTCCGGCGTCAGCGCCAAACCGCCGCTGGCTGGCAGCAGATAAAGCGCCTCGCCGAACAGGAGCGGGGTGCCTCCAGCGGGAGGCGCGAAGGCAGGCAGCTCGTCCGCCGCCCAAGCGCGGAAGCT
>NZ_GG695970.1:89133-93552 GCF_000159955.1 Paenibacillus sp. oral taxon 786 str. D14
GCGCTCACGTCCGCCGCGGCGAACGGCGTCCGCCCCCTCCCGATTGGCGATAGCAGCGGAGATCGCAGGAGTTTTCTCGTCATGATCCCGTTCGATCAGGGCGACGTAATGGCCTTCCCCTTGCTCGCGGTGCGGCCAGATCCGTTTCTCGGCAATCAGCCGCAGGAACGGGTACTCCGCTAACAGACGGGCGATGGTGTCCTCGTTCTCATGGCGGTTAAACGTGCAGGTCGAGTAGGCGAGCCGGCCGCCGGGCTTCAGCATCGCGACCGCGTCCTGAAGGATGTCCCATTGCCGGGCAGCGCACAGCTCCACGGCCTCCGGCGACCACTCGCTGATCGCGTCGGGATCCTTGCGGAACATCCCCTCGCCGGAGCAAGGGGCATCCAGCATGATGCGGTCGAAGGCAAGCGGGAAGCGGGCGGAGAGCGCCGGCGGTGCCGCCTGCGTCACGACGGCGTTCCGGATGCCCAGGCGCTCCACGTTTTCCGCTAGAATGCGCGCGCGCTGCGGGTGAATTTCGTTGCTGATCAGCAGGCCTTGCCCGGCCATTTTTGCAGCGATTTGGGTCGTTTTGCCGCCGGGCGCAGCCGCTAGATCCAGCACCGTCTGACCGGGCTGCGGGTCAAGCAGCTCCACGGCGGACATCGCTGACGGCTCCTGAATATAATAGAGACCGGCAGCATGGTATGGGTGTTTCCCCGGCCGCGTGGATTCCTCGTAATAATAGCCCGTCCCGCACCAGGGCACCGGACGCAAGGCGAACAGCTCCGCGAGCTGGTTTGCCGCCGGGGAGGACGGGGTGATTTTTAGCGTATTTAATCTTAGTCCATAGGTGCGAGGCGCATCATAGCTTGCCAGAAACGCCTCGGTCTCGGCCGGGCCGAGCAGGGCCGTTACCGCCTCAAGGTATGTGGCCGGCAGGGATGGATGACTCATCGTTGTTGCTCCTTCCAAAATCTAAAAAAGGCCATCGGAGGCCGGATCATCTCTACTTCAGCAGTTTATCATATCGCTTTTTATTCACAAAAGAGGCAGTTGATAAAGCAGTGACTTTTTGAAGATATCAGAAAGTATAAACTTCGTGGGATTGGCATCGTGATATCGCAAGAAAAACATCCGCTAAACGCGGTCTGTCTACTTTGAATGTACGTCGATAGACGTTTTTCTTATGACTCGCAAAAAAGGGGAATGGATGTTCCTTCCTGCCTATGGCATAATGGAAAAAGAAGCGGACTTTTCGCCAAAACGTAACGACATGCAAAGGAGAAGCACAATGAAACTGCTGCAGGCTTTATTTTTTCCACCGGAACAGCCCGGGGGCGTATCGTCGATGATTCCGTACCTGCAAGACCGGTTTAATCCTCCTCATTGGGAGATGGAGTTGTTTTCTCTGCCAAAACGGATCCGTTCGAAGGGGAGCGATCCCGTTATTTTTCATACCTTTGATTGGCAGCAATACGGGGACAGCCCGATCGTGCAAAAATACGTGCAAACCTATCGCGACTATCTGTGGTGGACCAAGCTGCGACTGAAGCAGCCGTACGATCTCATCCATGCCCATCACCCGATCGCGGGGCTGGCGATGAAGGAAGTGTTTCCGCAGACGCCGGTCATCCAAAGCATTCATTCGAGTTATGAAAAAGAACTTATTCTAAACGGCCGCATCCGGGAGAACGGGCCGGAGCACCGGTTTCTTACGTCGCTGTATCGCGAACTGGAGCATCGCACCGACCGGTTGTTCACCGTATCGAAATCCTTTGCCGAATATTTGGCGCCGTACGTGGACGATCCTGCGGCCATCGGCGTGATTCCCAACGGGTTTGACGAGAAGCGGTTTAAACCGGTCCCTCATGAAAATGAAGTCGCTCAGCTCGTCACCGTCTGCCGTCTCGTGCCGGCCAAAGGACTGGATACGTTGCTGCATGCATGCGCGGAGCTGAAGAAGCGCGGTCATAACTATGTGCTGCACATCATCGGCGACGGTCCGATCCGTCAGGAGCTGGAGCAGCTGGCGCAGCGATTGGGCATTTATGACGAGACGATTTTTTACGGGTATACGTTGCATCCCGAGGAATTTATGCCGTTCTTTGATATCTTCGTGCTGCCTTCCCGGGCGGAGGCATTTGGCAATGTGTTTGCCGAGGCGGCGCTGTGCAGTCTTGCGCTCGTCGGAACGCGGATCGGCGGGATTGCCGAGCAAATTGAGGACGGTGTGAACGGTCTGCTGGTGCCTCCGGAAGATCCGAAGGCCTTAGCCGAGGCGCTGGAGAAAGTGATCGTGGATCCGGATTACCGTTATCAGCTGGCCCGTAGCGGCTCGGAGAAGGCCAAAACTCATTACTCGCTGAACCGGGTGGTCCACGAGTTGAAGAAGCTGTACCTGCAATTCAAATAGGAAAGAGTTGTTGTGCGGATGAAAGCCTTTCGTTTTCTACACGCGGCCGATTTGCACCTGGATACCCCATTTTCGGGGATGTCCGGTGTGCCGGATCGGCTGCGCGAGTTATTGCGGGAATCTACCTTTACCGCGTTCGAGCGGTTGATTCGGCTTGCGATCGAGGAAGCCGTTGATTTCGTGGTGATCAGCGGCGATATTTACGACGCTTCAGATTCTTCGCTGCGCGCACAGCTGCGCCTGCGAGAGGGCTGGGACAAGCTGGGGGAGCACGGCATTCCGGTATATTTGATCCGGGGGAACCATGACCCTTTGTCCGGCCGGAGGCTCAGGTTAGCCTTGCCCGATCATGTGACGGAGTTTGGTCCCAAGGCGGAAAGCGTGATCGCTGTACGGCGCAGCGACGGGGAGCCGGTGGCGGTGCTGACCGGGGCTTCTTATCCGACCCCGGCGGTGCATGAGAATTTGGCGATCCAGTATCGGCGCGAGCCGGGCTCGGCGCTCTACCACATCGGGCTGCTGCACGGCAACGTGGACGGCCAGGAGGGGCATGACGCTTACGCGCCATGCTCGCTTCGCGATTTACAGGCCTCGGGATACGACTATTGGGCGCTGGGTCATATCCATAAGCGGCAGATTCTTTGCGACTCGCCGTGGGTCGTGTACCCAGGCAACATTCAAGGGCGCAGCTTAAAGGAAACCGGCCCGAAGGGCTGCTATCTGGTGGAGGTTGCGGAGAACGGAGAAGCGGAGTTGTCCTTTCGGCGGCTCGATCAAGTGTTGTGGCTGGAGAGCGGCCTGGCGATCGACGGTCTGGCTACGGAAGAAGCGTTGAAGGTGAGCGTCGAGGAGCGGCTGGACGAGCTGCGGGAAGCCGAGCCTGATCGGATCACGGTGGTTCGGTTGATTTTTACCGGGCGCGGGCCGCTGCATGGGATGCTTCAATCAGGACCGGAAGCGGCGGAGCTGCTGCAGGAGCTGCGGCGCAAAGAATTGGGACGCTTCGAGGCTGCAGGGCTGGGCGAAGGAATCGTATGGCCAGCGGGCTTCAAGCTGGAAACCGGGATGGAGCTGGACCGCGAGGGGCTGCTTGCGGAGGACAGCTTCCTCGGTGAGCTGTTCCGGTTAGGAGAACGGACGGCAGCGGAGCCTGAACGGGTGGAGGAGCTGGTTGGCACCGCGTTGGCCCCGCTGGCGGACAACCGGCAGCTGCGGCGTATATTGCAGGAGCTGAATTCGGAAGCCAAGCTGGAGCTGGTACGCCGGGCTGAGGAGCTGGCGGCTACCTTGCTGAATGAAGATACGCCGTCGTCGCGGGAAGGGAGAAGCGTCTCATGAAGCTGGAACGGATGCAGATCAGCGGCTTTGGCCGCCTGAATGGGCTGGACGTGGAGCTTCCGGGGCAAGTAACGGTGCTGTACGGTCCCAATGAAGCAGGCAAAAGCACGCTGCTGGGCTTTGTCCGGGCGATGCTGTTTGGCATCCCTACCCGGGTGGCAGCGGCTGAACGGTATGAGCCGCTGCGGGGCGGTGCACACGGCGGGGTGCTGACAATCTTGGGCGATGACGGAACGCGCTGGATGATCGAGCGGTATGCGCAGCCGCCGGAGGGGCGGAACCTGCCCGGCACACGCGGCGACCGGCTGCGGATCACGCGCAGCGATGAACGCGGCGGCGTGCGGGAGGCGTCGCAAGAGGAGATGCAGCGGGAGCTCCTCGGCGGTCTGTCCAAGGCGATGTTTAAGCAGCTGTTCGCCGTGTCGTTGACGGAGCTGCAAGAAGTTGGCGCCTTGCAGTCGGAGGAGCTCAGCCGCTACCTGTTCCACGCCGGGATCGGCGGCGGAGCGGCGGTGCTGCGCGGGGAGAAACGCTTGGTCCAGGACATGGACAAGCTGTACCGGCCGCGCGGGCGCACGCAGGAAATCGCTCAGCTCCTCCAGGCGGTGGAGCGGCTGGAGCGCGAGGCCGAGGCGGCCAAAGCGCTGCTGCCGCGGTACAACGACGTGTTGGAGGAGCTGGAG
>NZ_GG695970.1:94187-134343 GCF_000159955.1 Paenibacillus sp. oral taxon 786 str. D14
AAGCCGCCTTTGAGGAGTTGGCCGGGCAGTGGGAGACATGGCTGACCGAACGAAAATTGTCTGCCGATCTGTCCCCGGAGGCGGCTGCGGACGTGTTCCGCCTCGCGGAGCAAGGCCGGGACTGGCTGGCCCGCTTGGATGGGCTGGCGGCCAAGATGGCCGCGCTCCGTGCGGAGAACGAGCGGTTTGAACAGGAATGCTTGGCTTATGGCGACCAAGCAACCTCCGATCAAGCCGCGGCAGTTCTGCGAGCAGCCTTATCTCACCTGGACGGCGCGCTCGAAGCGAAAAAACATCACGACCAGCTTTCCGCTCAGTTGTTACCGCTGGAGGAAGAGGGTCAGCGCTTAGACGATCGGTTGCGGCAATTGCGGGAATCGGAGCAGGCGTTGCTCGCCGAAGCGGGTGCAGCTGACGGGGAGGAGCTGCTGCGTCTTGGGGCTGCGAAGGAATGGCGGGAAGCTTTGGAGCGGGAGGTGCGGCAGCTGGAGTTGATGCTGTTTGCAGGACTGGACGAAGCGAAGCGGGAGGAGCTGGCGCAGCTGCTGCGGACGACGGAGGAAGCGGAGCTCCGCCAGCGCTTGGACACGGCGGAGGAGGAGCTGGCGCAAGCTGAAGCTTGGCTCGGACAGCTCCAGGAGCAACGCGGACGTTTGCTGCAGGAGCAGGAAAGCTTAGCCGCCCGCTGTTTACGGGACGATCTGATGCAGCAATTAGAGGAGCAGCGGGCGGCTCTGCGCGATCGTCTCGATCAGTATGCGGTGATGGCGGTGTGCCATGAACTGATTGGCCGTGCACGCCGGGTTTACGAGGAAGAGCGGCAACCTGCGGTGCTGCGAGCCGCGTCGGGATACTTCGCGGAAATGACCGGCGGCACCTACCGCCGCATCGTCATGAAGATCGGCACGCAGGAGCTGATGGCGGAGCATGCGGAGTTAGGCCCGCTCGAAAGTGCACGGCTTAGCCGAGGGACCGCGGAGCAGCTGTACTTGTCGATGCGGCTGGCTTTGTCCGAAGCGGTATCGGGTTCTCATCCGCTGCCGTTGCTGCTCGATGACTTGTTCGTCAACTTTGACGAAGGCCGCCTGGTAGGGGCGTTGTCGGTGCTGCGGAAGGTTGCGGACCGCCAGCAACTCATTATGATGACTTGCCATGAGCATGTGGTTCGGCATGTCCAAACCTTGCTGCCGGAAGCCAAGATCGTGCATTTGTAAATTGATCATGTGAGTTTAGCAGCGCAAGAGTATCATTGATAGACAGCCAGAAGGTCCCCGGGGGATTAGCCCCTGGGGGTTTCTTTTTGCCGATATATCCCTAACATGAGCGCCCAAATCAAACTGAACAAGCCAAACACGGGATACAGCACCGATAGCAGGGAGCTAAAACCAAATTGGCTGGTGATATAACAGATACACAAAATCGTAACCGAAATCAGCATCGGCGGCACTTGAACCCGCTGCTGCAGCTGGAGGGTCACCCCATACACGTCGGCGACAAAGGTGCTGAAGATTTCCATAAAAATAAGCAGCACATAGATCAGTTGGATGGTGGTTCCCAGCTGCTCGGCAATGCTGCCCATCGGGATTTCGTACTGCACGATCCCTGGCATGTAAGCCGACAGGGCAAAATGACCGGCCATTAGCATAAAGCCAACGCCGACGCCGCCGAGAACGCCGCCCAGGACAATCACCCGGCGACTTTCAGTATGGCTGCCGATCGGCACCAGCACCGCCTGAGCCATGGACAAGTTAAAGGCTGCATACATCAGCGGCGCAGCCCAAGCGGCGATCAGCGGATGATCCGTCTCCAGCGACAGAAAACGAGCCGCCCCCGGCGAGCCCGCGGTATTGGTGATAATGGCGAGGGAGAGAATCAGCATCATCGGGACCACGATGGAGTTCAACTGCAGCACCCCTTTGATTCCCCGGCCCAGCAGCAGATAGGTAGCAATCAAAGTGATCCAAAGGCCTGTCTGATAATGCAAGCCCAGGTGTTCCATAAAGACGGAGCCGGCGCCTGCCAGCATCACGCTATTGACACCGATGAGCACGATCAACGTAAAAATGCTGAGCGCACTGCCGATCCGTTCGCCAAACAAACGGCGGTTTAAGTCTTCATAGGAAGCTGCTTGAATCGTTCGAGCAAGCAGCATCATTTTGGTGCCAAGCCAGACGAACAGCAGCGTAGATAGCAGGATCGTCAATACGCCCCATTTGCCGTACCGGGTGAAAAACTGAAGAATTTCCTGTCCCGTCGCGAAACCGGCGCCAACGACGGTGCCGATGTAGGTGAAGGCGATCTGCAGAACTTTTACGGCATTTTTCATGGTTTTCCCCCCGGTTCTTGTGCTATATATAGTACAAGGTATGTTGTCCAAGAACTGGACATGACTTAAAACCTATAGGTCGTCCAAAAAGTCATCTTTCGAGCGCGGCAGGTTTGCTCGCCGTCAATGTAACGGAACTGAGAGACGTTATTCGCCGGAGAATGGGACTATTCAGATTCTAACGGAACGAGCTGACCTTATTTGGGACAAATTCAGCTGATTGACCGTCAAAATGGTCCAATAAGGCCTCTAGGTTCCGTTAGCGCGGGAAATAGCCGGGAAATGGGCAAATAAGGGCCGTACGTTCCGTTACGCCCAGCCGCACACCGCTCCCGCATGAACTCGAAATCTGACTTGTTGGACGAAGCTATAGATCATGATCTTTGGAGGAAATGATATGGAATTGTTAAAACAAAAGATCGTCGAGCAAGGGGTCATCGTCTCGGACCAAGTGCTGAAGTTGGACGGGCTGCTGAATCATCAGGTGGATCCGCAACTGACGATGGAGATGGGCAAGGAATTTGCCAGACGGTTTCGCGACCAAGGGGTTACCCGCGTCATTACGGTGGAGTCGTCGGGGATCGCGGTGGCGTTTGCGACCGCTTATGAGTTAGGCGTCCCGCTTGTATTTGCGCGGCGGAAGAAAACGCTGCTGGCCGAGCCGGACATGCTGTGCGAGCGTGTCCCTTCGTTTACGAAAGGAATCGTGACGGACATTCTGGTGTCACGCGATTTTCTTGGGGAGAACGACCGGGTGCTGTTCATTGACGATATTATCGCGAATGGTGACGCAGCCCGGGGATTGATCCGAATTATTGAAAGATCCGGGGCGGAACTGGTTGGAGCGGGAATCGTCATCGAGAAATGCTTCCAGCCCGGAGCCCAGGCGATTCGGGAGCAGGGGATCCGTCTGGAGACGCTGGCCCGCATCGCATCGTTGGAGGGCGGACAAATCACGTTCGCTGACTGAGGACAAACGGGCGAAGAAAATGCAGCCAAATTACGGTTAATCCTTTGCAGGCCTCCGTTTTTTCGCTATAATGAGGATTACTAGGGAGAGGAGGCTAAAAGAATGGGGAAAGAATTGGCAGTAGACGCGGAGTTTTTTCTTTCGAAATTGTCCGAAGCGAAGGTAACTTTTGAACGTGCCCTGGATTGCAAACATACCGAGTTTGATGACCTTTATCCCTATATGCTTGAACATCCCCAGTTTTTCTGGTACAAACGCTATGTAGCATGGTCGCAATTGTTAACGATAGCCGGGCTGTGCCAAGAGCTCGATGTGCCTTGGAAGGAACAGTTCAGCCCGCAACAAGTAGGGTATTTGGAGCAAAGAGTCATGTCGGCCAAAGTGCTTGATTTCTGGTTTGAAACGAATGACAGCAGGGAGCACGCTTCGCGATAATCCCCTGCGCAAGGTCCAAAGCGACCTGATACTGTCCGGTGCTGCACCGGCTGCTTAAAGCATTCAAAATGATCGAAGTCCCGCTGGTTCGCCGGCGGGGCTTTTTCTTGCATTTCCCTAAGGCGAAGGATGGACGGGACCTGCAACTATTGTATAATGATTCCCAGGAGGTGGGGTATCCGATGATCTCGGATGAATTATTGGACCAATACCGGCTGTCCGGAGAAAAAATACGCGTCGTACGCGACGGCCTTCCGGAAAACGACGTGCGGGGAATCGTCGTAGCTTGGGACGACACGCATGTGTTAATCCGCAAACCGAACCGCAACGTGGTGAAGCTGGACCGCAATTACATTTATCAGCCTGCGAAAGAGCCTAGAATTTCGCCGGTGGATTAAGATATGAGGGAAAAGGGGAACTTAAGGAAGGAGATGTGCCTTGAGGTTCCCTTTTTCCATGCGTTCTCTCCGGGACGAACCTGCCGCCTGGGCGGTTCCGTTCAAATAAGCGCGCATCCGGGAGGATACCTCCTGTTGCAGGCCGGCCCACAAAATCCTCATCTTTCCGCGATAGCCCCGGCAACGGTATTCCGCCTGAATGCCGTTCTCATCCTGGTGAATGCGTTCGATAGCGATGTTCCGCTCGCGGAGATTGCCGTGGATTTCCGAGAGAACCAGCGCCGCTCGCCGCTCGCCGTTGCGGATGAGTTCAACGTAAGCTTCGGGGCTCTTCAGCAGCCCGCTTTGCTCGAGAATTCGGGCGTCCCTTTGAAATACTTTTTGCAAAAAACCAAGCAGCAACGCGCTCTTGATCAGCGCGAGTTCCTCTTCCTTAATGCCGGGAACGGCCATAGGTCAACACCTCTTTGTGCGAACTTATGTTCTTATCATAACCCGATAGATTATTTTTAATCAAGGGGGCTTATCCGAAAGTTGGGCATTGACTTTTTTGGGTTGGACGTGGTATGATCTATCTTGTCGCTGCAAAATATGATTTTGTACGATACCGATTATGCGGTCGTGGCGGAATTGGCAGACGCGCACGGTTCAGGTCCGTGTGGGCTAACCCCCCGTGGAGGTTCGAGTCCTCTCGACCGCATTGATTTTTAACGAACAAGAGCTCTTGATTGACCTTTATGGTGATCGAGAGCTCTTTTTTTGCTCATTGTTGTGAGAGATCGTGTTGACAAATCCCCAGAGCCAGCCTAATATCAACTTAACTTAAACGTTTAAGTTTAGAACATTAATCGTTTAAGTTAAATTTGCTTGCCGAAGGGATGGTTACGAATGGGAGCGGAAATCGTTACACTTGCTAATGTGTACTCCAGGTTTTTGGGCAATGCTCGGGAGGTTTATGTCTATTTGCCTCCTTCTTATGCGGAAGCGGAGCATCGTCGGTACCCGGTGCTTTATGCGCAGGATGGACAGCATATGTTTGCGTCTGATTCTAAGGGAGACTCTTGGGAGATGCACCTAACAGCCGAGCGGTTAAACCGGGAAGGTCGGATGGAAGAAGTGATTATCGTGGCGGTATCGTCCATTGAGGATCAACGGGGCTCGGAGTATTTTCACAATCATCCGGGAGTTCGAGAAGCTTTCCATACGACTTGTAAAGGGGATCTGTACGAAAGGTTTCTCATTGAGGAGCTGAAGCCGATGATCGATGCTAAGTTTCGGACATTAACGGACCGGGAGCATACGGCGATCATCGGTTCTTCTGCGGGCGGACTTGTCTCTTATCATATCGCTTTTCGCCGGCCGGACATCTTTGGACAGGTGGCGATCCTGTCGCCTTTTCTGGTGCATGCGGTGGTGAATGAACCAAGGGACCATATGAACCATCTTGAACCGGTACGCGAGCAAAAAATATACCATTCCTTCCCGGTGAAACCGCCGTCGTTGCGTGTTTGGGTCGATATCGGAGGAGCGGAAGGGCTTATCATGCCTCGTCACGTCCGGGCGTTTGTGGATGAAATGATCGAAAGCGGCTTTACGCCGGGCGAGGATTTGATGTTTTTGCTCGACGAGACGGCAGGCCACTCCCAAGCCGATTGGGCCAGACGGTTGCATTGTCCGCTGATGTATCTGTTTGGCGAGATCGGACGTCCGCGCAGTATCAGACTGGACGGGAGAAGACAAGTGGGGCTGCAAGGGCATCGGGTCTGGCTCTATCCCCAAGTGACCTGCGACACAGGCTTCGAAATGAGTTTACTCCAGGCAGACTATACGGTGGACTGTCCGGAAGTGCTGAAGGTGGGACCGGACGGCTTGATCGTTCCGCTGGCCGAAGGGAAAGCTGATGTAACGGTCAGCTTCGGCGGGCTTACCGCACTGACGAGCATCGAGGTGATCCCGGACTTGTCCGAGCACGTGCAAGTTGAAATCAGCGTGACCGTTCCACCGTCTACCCCGGCGGATGCTCGAATTCACGCGGGGTTCGAAATCCCGAAATTTCGAGACGGGTTCTATCAGGGGAGCTTCTTGCTGCCTAGAGACCTGGTATTTGATGTGAAGGTATCGCGAGGCTTTGGATTCCATGAGCGCAGGGCAACGAGCCGACGCTTTGACACCTCCGAGCCGGTTCGTCTGCATTTCATCGTGGAGGAGTGGGAGGATGACCCAACTGCCTAATCCTTTATGGATCAAGGCAGTAGCGATTCCCTTTCGGGATATGGTATCATCCTACCAAAGTGCTAGAGATTTGATGAGGTGTTGGCCGTGAAAAAAACAACCATGAAGGATATTGCCCGTGAAGCGAAGGTTTCGGTGGCAACGGTTAGTTACATTTTAAATCATGTGGACAACCAGAAAATTACGGAAGAAACGCGCTGCCGTGTGTTGGAAGCCGCGAAGAAGCTAAATTATATCCCCAGCCTTGCGGCACGTTCGCTTGTCCGGGGGAAATCCGGCATGGTGGCCTTGCTCTTCTGCCGCAGCGAGCGGGACGGGTTATGGAAGCAGCTCTATTACGGCAGATTAGCTGAACGGATGGAGGTGCTCTGCAATCAGGCAGGCTATCACCTGCTTGTGCTGGGGATGGACGCCTTGCGGCCCAATCCAGAGATCATCCGGCAGCGGGAGGTGGATGGGGTGCTGTTGGCCGGAGTGAAGCAGGACGTCTTCCGGGACATCTCCGTCCATTTTAGCTTTGGGGTTCCGATCGTACTGCTCGATACCCATATCGACGATCCGCTGTTTCATAAAGTTGTGATGGATTACCGCAAGGCGTTTACCTTATGGAGAGAGCAATCGGCCGCGACCGCACGGCGCTTTCTGGTGTTGGATGACTTCACGAATGAGAACACGATGAAGATCATCATGGATGCGGCAGAACTCGAACCGGAAGCCATTTTCGTGCTCACAGCGGACAACGTGGACCATTTGCCCGATTTTCTGGCGCGGTTTAGAGGGGGCGCCGGGATTGTGATCAACGAGTTTGTTGGCATGCTTGTTGCGAACGCCTCACGAGGACTGGACGTGGATCTGACCGTCCTTTGTACGAGCGGCTGTCCTGAAGTGCTGCCTTCGACGGTCCACAAGCTCACCTCAGAAGCAAATCGCGGACAACTGGAGGTTGCTTTTCAGATCATGCAGTTTTATATCGAATCGAAGGACAAGCCCCCTTCAAATGCAAGCTCCAAAACTCAAGTGGGATATGAAGAATACGTTTCGATTCCTTTGCAGCAAGTGATTGCCGAGGGCTAACTTCCCTCCGCTTCGTATGCCTCTTGCCACGATTATCCCTTTCGTTCAGGAAGCAATAAGCCGGGAGCGGGCAAGGTGAAGTGAAGGGAGAAAGCAGGTGCAGTGATAGGCGGTCATCAAGCGGGTTGCGGGTTCCTGAACAAACGGGATAATCCTGCAAAAGCCCCGGCCCATATATACCTCCGCCCCCGCAGCCTTACATCGATTTCCGAATGTTCCCCGGCGAATGCGCAGACTCAGCTTCCCGATACTGCCCCGGCGTCATACCCTCTACCTTTCGGAAGGAACGGATAAAGTTCTGCGAGTTGTTGTATCTCAGCTTGGCTGCGATCTCCTTGACGGGCATTTCCGTGTTGCGCAGCCATTCTTTGGCCATCTTGAAGCGGTACATCGTGAGGTATTCGCTGAAGGAGTAGCCCGTTTCTTTCCGGAAAATGCTGCTGATGTAGTTCGCGTTGTAATGAAGACGGGCGGCGCAAGCCTCCAAGGTCAGATCCGTGTCGTACTCGTGGTGAATCAAATCGATAATCTTCTCCGAAATGTTCTGGTATTGGGCGTTTTGCCGGTTATTAAAGATGCGGATCATCGGTTGAATGACCGTTGTCCAGAACCAATCCTCGATTTCCGCTTTGGTGTGAAGCCCCAGCATCTCTTCAAATAATGAGCCGCTGCCTGCAGGCCGGATCTGGTGCAAGGCGATCCCCGCTTCCTGCATCATCACCAGCAGATTGTTCAGCAGGCGGGTCAGCGGAATTTGATATTCCTGCGGCGACAGCTCCTGGCTAAACAAGGAGTTAAACAACCGCGCGTTCACTTCCTTGGCTTTCTCCGTTTCCGCCAGCTTGATGGCGTCTAGCAGCTTGCTTTCCTTATGCGTCGGGTAATTGACGTTCAGGACATGCTTGCCGGAGTTGAGGTTCTCGTATTGAATAATGACCCCGGTCCCCAGCTTCATTCGATATTTCAATGCTTCCATCCCTTCGCGGTAAGCGATGGGCAGCTTCGCGATAGACTGGAATGGCAGGCTTAAGCCAATGCTGACATGGACCTTCAGGCATTGATGGATTTCGTGCTGCAGCTTCTCCGTCCAGGCATAAACGGCTTGGCGAAACGAATCGGGCCCCTCTTCAGGACTTCCGATCAACGTCACGATCGTCTGATCCATAATCACGGGAGTGAACCGGCTTTGGGGATCCAGCAGTTCCTCGATGATATTTTGCGCGGCGAACAGCAGCAGGTTGAGATCCTTTTTGGCATAGGCCGAATCCTCCGTAAAATCCAGGGCTAAGGTGAATACCGCCATCGTTCGCCAAGCGTGGATCTGCTCCTGGTAGCCGTATTGTTCAAGCTTCTCCAGTAATTGGCTTTTGGTGTAATGCCCTTGGTACGCTTCAATCAAGGAAAAAGCCCGCACTTGTCGGATATGCTGACGAACTTCCGTTTCGAGCTGCGATTTGGACTGGAACAAACGATGATACTCTTCGCCAATGAGCTCAAATTCATCGGCATGCCCCCGGCGGACATCGGTTTTGCGCCGGCCGATCAGATGCAGAAGGCGTTCAATCGGCGAGTACATCCGACGCACGGTATTTTTAAGACGCTCAGCTCTTATTTCGGTACCCCAAACAACTGGAAGATCGAGGATGGCCGGGTCATTCCGGAATTTATGACGGATGAATATCTGAATACGATGAATTTTATGAAAAAGCTGTATGACGAGAAGCTGATTAACTCGGATTTTCCGCTGACAAGCAAAGAGGTGCAACGGGATCGGTTCATCCGCGGCGAGGCGGGCGTTTTGATCGGAAGTATGACCGACGTTCAGCGCCTTGCCATTGAAGCGCGGGCCATCAACCCGGATGCGGATTTTACGCTGGTGAACCGGATCAAAGGTCCGTACGGTTATAAAGTATGGTCGATTCCGAATTTTAACGGCCTGTATCTATTTTCTAAGAAGATGATTCCAACGGAGGAGGATCTGAGAGATGCGCTGCGGTTTTTCGACCGGACCATGGATCGGGATGTGGCCAATTTAATGAAATATGGCTTCGAAGGCAGGCACTACCGGACGGAGAACGGGATGGTCATTCTGCCGGAAGAAACGTCGCAGCTGCGGGTGAACGAGGTGAATCCGTTATATTCGCTGATGATCGCCGATATCAGTAACCCCAATTTGATGGAGGTCGCGCAAAAAGAGCATTTGACTCAAATCGCCGAACAGCTTAGCAAAGACAACGAAGCGTTCCTGGTGGACGATCCGACGGTTCGGCTCAGCTCGCCGACTTATGATGAGAAGAGTGCGGAGCTGTCCACGATCATTAGCGATGCCACCTACAATTATATCCTGGGGCGCATCGACGCCCACGGCTTCCGCCAAGAGGTTGAGCGGTGGAAGCAAAGCGGCGGTCAAGCCGTAATCCGCGAATTTGAGGAAGCGCTATCACGCCGATAATCATTAGTTCAGGTTCAACGCTTAGCAGCTGCCGTTATGAGGAAATGATTGTTTCCGTACTGCCGCCATGACGATACCGTGGAAGAGTAAGCAATCCAAACCATGGGAGGTCCAAAGGTTATGAAGAAACGATCCTTCATCCTCATTCTGACCGCACTGTTATCGTTAAGCGTTGTGCTGGCCGGTTGTGGAAGCGCTAACAATAAGGGGGGCGGCAGTTCAGCTGCGACAGAGCCTGCCGCGTCTACTTCTGACAACGGCGGGAACACAACCGCAGAGGCGGAGAAACCAACGGAAATTACGATTATGCTGCCGTTAAATACGTCGGAGACGCCGCCGGATACGATCAAAGCTGAGCTGGAGAAGCTGACGAACACGAAGCTGAACTATCAGTTTTTCCCGGCGGACACCTATGAAGAAAAGCTGAACACCGCGTTTGCCACGGGCTCCTTGCCTCAAGTCACCTACCTCAAAAACCAAACCACGTTTATTCAAATGAAAGAAGCGATTAAGGACGGACAGTTTTGGGAAATCGGCCCGTACTTAAGCGAATTCCCGAACCTGAACAAATTAAAGCCGGAAATTCTGAACAATACGAAGGTGGAAGGCAAGCTGTACTCCCTCTATATCGGCAGACCGCTGGCACGCCAAGGGATCATTTACCGCAAAGATTGGGCCGATAAGTTAGGCTTGTCCGCACCGGCCAATGTGGACGAATTGTTTGAAATGGCCAAGGCGTTTACGGAACAAGACCCGGACGGAAATGGCCAAAAGGATACGATCGGAATCGCTGACCGGAACGAGCTGGTCTACGGAGCGTTCAAGACGGTATCCGCTTGGTTCGGCACGCCAAACAACTGGGGCGAGAAGGACGGCCAGCTGCTGCCTGAGTTTATGTTCCCGCAATATATCGATACGATGGATTTCTTTAAGAAGCTGCGGGATAACGGCTACATTAACCAGGACTTTGCAGCGACCAGCAAAACCGATGCCGTCAATATGTTCACAAGCGGCAAGGCCGGGCTCTATATCGGCGGGTCCATGCAGGACATCGATTCGCTGAACAAGGATCTGATCAAAAATGTGCCGGACGCCGTACTCGACACGCATAGCATGGTAGCCGGTCCCGACGGGAAGTTCGCCCAGTGGATGATTCCGGGCTACAACAATATCATCCTGTTCCCGAAATCGGCGATCAAGGATGAAGCGGAACTTAAGAAAATTTTAGCGTTCTTTGACAAGATGATGACGCCGGAAGTAGCCAATTTGATGTACTGGGGCATTGAAGGCACGCACTATACGGTCGTAGAAGGCAAAGCCAAGGCTGCGGATAACAAAGAATTGATCGAGCGCGAAGTGAAGCCGTTTAAGGACAGCGTCATCGGGGAACCCGAAACCAACGGCATGTACGAAAGCTACAATACGCTGCCAGGCCGGATCCATGCGGAAGAATTAATCAAGGAGAACGTCAAGGTGGGCGTGCCTGACCCTACGGCGGCGCTGGATTCGCAAACCTACGCGGAGAAGGGCGTGGAGCTGCAGCAGTTGATTACGGACGCCACATATCAATATATTTACGGTCAAATCGACAAGGCGGGCTTCGAGAAAGCGATCGAGCAATGGAAGAGCCGGGGCGGCTCGAAGATTATCGAGGAATATAACGCAGCGAGATAAGAGAGGAAGATTCGTATGAGAGACGCAACAGCTCCTAGTTCACTCGCGCCAAAGCTTCCACCGCCCGAAAGACGTGCGAAGGCCGCACAGCTCCGCAAGCGGCTGTGGAGAAATAAATGGCTGTATGTGATGCTGCTGCCCGGCGTGCTGTATTTCATCATCTTCAAATATTTGCCGATGTACGGGCTGATCATTTCCTTTCAGAACTACAAGCCGTATAACGGCATCCGGGGCAGCGAATGGGTAGGATTGGAGCATTTTCAGCGGCTGTTTACGGAACCGGACTTTATGGTCATTTTGAAAAACACGGTGATTTTGTTTGCGCTCAACTTGTTTATCTATTTCCCGGTGCCGATCATCCTGGCGTTGATGCTAAACGAACTGAGAGGGAACTTCTTCAAAAGGCTGTTCCAGACATTCGTTTACTTGCCGCATTTTATGTCCTGGGTCATCATCGTGTCGATTACCTACGTGATGGTGACGATGGATGGCGGGATTATTAACGAGCTGCTGGTGTACTTCGGCTTTGAAAAGATCAACTTCCTGTTGAATCCCGACTGGTTCCGACCGATGTACATCCTTCAGGTGATTTGGCGGGAGGCCGGCTGGGGGACGATCATTTACCTGGCCGGCATGGCGGCCATCGATCCCGGATTGTATGAGGCAGCACGGATGGACGGAGCCGGCCGGATGCGTCAGGTGTGGCATATTACGCTTCCGTCGATTCGGGGCGTGATCATTACGCTGTTTATTTTAAAAATCGGGCATGTGCTGGATTTGGGCTTCGAGCATGTCTATCTGCTGCTGAATTCGATGAACCGGCAGGTTGCGGAAATTATCGACACGTATGTGTACACCGCGGGGCTGCGGCAGGGGCAATACAGCTACAGCACGGCGATTGGGTTCTTCAAATCCGTCATCGGCCTGATCCTGGTCATGCTGGTCAATAAACTATCCAAGAAGTTCGGGGAGGAGGGCGTTTACTGATGGTAGAGGACCGATCGGTCAGCGGCCGTATTTACGCGGCAATCAATTTTACGCTGCTGGCCATCATTGCGTTGATAACGGTGCTGCCCTTCGTGCATGTCGTGGCCGGTTCATTTACGACAAGCGCAGAGCTGGCGGCGAACAAATTCGTGCTGATTCCCAAAGTGTGGAGTCTGGAGGCTTATCGGTTTATTTTTTCAACGAATACGATCTTTAAGGCGATGGGGGTCTCCATTGGCGTTACGCTCATGGGTACGTTATTCAGCATGCTGCTGACGGCGCTGATGGCTTACGGGTTGGCCCGTAAAGACCTCGACGGCCGGAGAACGATCAATTTTCTGGTTGTCTTTACGATGCTGTTTAACGGTGGGTTGATACCGACGTTCCTGGTTGTGAAGGAGCTGGGGATGATCGATACGTATGCTTCCTTGATCATTCCTTCTGCGATCAGCGCATTTAATATGATCATTCTGAAGAACTTCTTTCAGAACATTCCGGAGGGCTTGGAGGAGTCCGCGCGGATCGATGGCTGCAACGACTTTGGCATCTTGTTCAAAATCGTGCTGCCGCTGTCGATGCCGGCGATCGCTACGATCTCGCTCTTCTATGCGGTTACGTATTGGAATACGTACATGTCGGCGATTTTGTATCTGAACGACAGCGCCAAATGGCCGATCCAGGTGCTGCTGCGGCAAATCGTCGTGCTCGCGAGCGGGCTGGACCACAGCGCTGAGCTGGATGGAACCGTACCGCCGCCGGATCAGACGATCAAGATGGCGGTCATCGTGGTTGCCACTCTGCCGATTCTGCTGGTGTATCCGTATCTGCAGAAGCATTTTGCCAAAGGGGCTTTGCTGGGGTCGATGAAAGGTTGAATGATCCATGGCGATGAAATACGAAGCGGAAGGAGCTGGGAAAAGATGAGGCAACGTCCAGACACTCCCTTGGAATGGGCGAAGAAGGCATGCGATTCGATGATGGACATTTACACGGATGCGGGAACTCTCCCTCCCGCCCATCGCTGGCATTATCATCAAGGCGTCTTTCTGTGCGGCATGGAGCAACTGTGGGAGGTCGTTCAGGATGAGAAGTACATCAAGTACATTCAACAATACGTGGATGATCTGGTGGATGAGCAGGGCAATTTGATGTTCGCTCGCGATGAGCTGGATGCCGTGCAGGCCGGATTGCTGCTGTTCACGTTATACGAACGGACCGGGAAGGCCAAATACCGGATAGCAGCCGATAAACTGCGCTACCTGTTGCTGACGCTGAACCGCACAAGCGAGGGCGGTTATTGGCACAAGGATAAGTATCCTTATCAGATGTGGTTGGATGGTCTCTATATGGCCGGTGTATTTTCGCTGAAATATGCGAATGCGTTTGGGGAAGCAGGGCTTCGGGCAGAGGTGCTGCACCAGGAGAAGCTGATGCGCAAACATATGCGCGATGCGAAGACGGGTTTGCTGTACCATGCCTGGGATGAGAGCCGGCGGATGCTTTGGGCGGATCCGGAAACCGGCTGTTCCCCGGAATTTTGGAGCCGCTCGCTGGGCTGGTATGGTTTGGCGTTGTCTCAATTCCTCGATTTGCTGCCGGCAGATGAGCCCGGGCGGGAGGAGCTCGCGGGGGCGTTATCGAGTTTCGTGGATGCGCTGATCCGTTATCAGGACAAGGAGAGTGGGCTTTGGTATCAGGTGGTCGACAAAGGCGATCGGCCGGATAACTGGCTGGAAACGTCAGGCTCCTGCCTGTTCGTATACACCCTGGCGAAGGCGGTGCAGCAGGGCCTTGCCGGTGAAGACGCCGGGCAAGCCGCATTGAGGGGATATGAAGGGCTGACCCGGGTGGTGGAATGGGACGATAAAGGCCGTTTGGTGCTGCCGGATATCTGTATCGGCACATCGGCCGGGGATTATGACCATTACGCTGCGCGCCCGAAAGTGAAAAACGATCTGCACGGGGTTGGCGCGTTTGTGATGGCCTGCACCCAAATGGAAATGTTCCTCAGCAGAATGGAGGATCCCGCGGATGTGCACATATAATATCGTTGATTATGGTGCGGTGAAGGACAGCGGGGTTCCGGCAACCGCGGCCATCGCGGCCGCGATTACGGCGGCAAGCGAAGCCGGAGGAGGCACGGTGGTCGTGCCGGCCGGGACGTTCGTGACCGGAGCGATTTTCCTGAAGAGCCATATCGAGCTTAGGTTAAGTCCCGGGGCGGTGTTGTCCTTCAGCACCAACCCGGATGATTATCCGGTCGTAAAGTCAAGATGGGAAGGGGTGCAACGGGAGGTTCATGCCTCCTGTATCTACGGGGAAGATCTCGAGAATGTGACCGTCACGGGGAGCGGCTGCATCAACGGGAACGGCCAGCCCTGGTGGGAGAAGCAGCGCAACCGTCCGGAGGAGCTGCACTATCCGCGTCCGAAGCTGATCAGCTTCGACCGCTGCCGGCGGGTGACGATCAGGGACGTTTCGCTGGTCGACTCGCCCAGCTGGACGGTCAACCCGATTCGCTGCCACAACGTGACGATCGACAACGTATCGATTCTGAACCCGGCGGATTCCCCCAATACGGATGGAATTAACCCGGAATCGTGCTCGAATGTGCGAATCAGCAACTGCCATATCGATGTCGGGGACGATTGTATCGCGATCAAGGCAGGCACCGAAGAAACGGCGGAGCGGGTTCCCTGTGAGAACATTACGATCACAAACTGCACGATGATTCATGGTCACGGCGGGGTGGTGATCGGGAGCGAGATGAGCGGAAATATCCGGAACGTGACGATTTCGAACTGCGTCTTCCAGCACACGGACCGCGGCATCCGGCTCAAGTCCCGACGCGGCCGCGGAGGTATCGTCGAGGATATCCGCGTCAGCAACCTCGTCATGGAAAACGTGATCTGTCCGTTTATTATGAATCTGTATTATTTCTGCGGTCCACGCGGCAAGGAGAAATACGTGTGGGACAAAAATCCTTATCCCGTTACGGAGGAAACTCCGCAGTTCCGGCGGATTCATTTCTCCGACATCACGGCGCGCGAGGTGCACGCCGCTGCCGGCTTCTTGTACGGGTTGGCGGAGCAGTACATTTCCGAAGTCACCTTCGACCAAATCGAGATTTCCATGGCGAAGGACGCGGTTCCCGGCCGCCCCGCCATGATGGATGGAATCGAGGAGACGGCACGGCGCGGGTTCTACCTGGGAAATGTGCGGGACGTACGATTTAACCAAGTGTCGATTGAAAACCACGAGGGTCCGGCTTTTTATATCGAAAACGGGGAAGACGTTGAACTGACGGCGTGCCGCTCGAAGCGGACCGCCAAGCCGGAACCCTTAGTGGAGCGGCACTAGAAAAAGTTGGACAACACCCGTTTGATTTCGCTTGGGCTGACGATTTCCGGGCCAAAGAAGGTTTTGGCACGCTGGCTGTCCGACCAGGGCTCGATCGTCATGGCATCTTTGATGCCGGGAGTCTTCCAGGTTTTTACTCTTTCAAAGGACATTCCTGTGTTTAAAGCATGGATATGATTGATCCAAATCGGTTCTTTGACATGGATAAACTCATGGGGCACCTTTAGCGCGTCACGCCAGCTGAAATTCGGCCGCTGACCTTGCAGAAACTTCCCGACATCATGGATTGTCGCGCCGTAGCTCGGCAGCCAGAAGAAAAATTTGCCCAGCCGGTGTTGCACCGAATCGTAAATGTAGCCGTATTGGGGGACCAATGCGGCTGTATTTTTTTTCGGCGTATAAGCGTGCAGTCTGCGGATGAAATCTTTGTGGTACATATCGTCGCTCGATAGATACACCCGGTAGTAGCAGTCATAGCCTGCGATATCTTCGGAAACATGGGCATAATAACCCCTTGGCGTCACAAACTGAATATTTCTAGGCAGAGGTACGTACCGGTCGAGGATTTCCCGGATTATTCGCTCGGAGGCGGGATCGTAGATGACATAGCAGGAAAAATCTTGCGAGGTTTGCAGCTGCAAGCTTTTTCGCGTGTAGGTCATGAACAGAGCCAGCCTTTTCTCAATCCAGTTTCGAGTTGTCCGTTCCGGCGTTCCTCCCCAATCGTTAAAATGAATCTCAATGATTAGTTTCTTCTGTTTGCCCCCATTCTCTGGCATAACGGTTCAGCCTCCTTCAATTTCACGCCGCGAAGATTTATTTCAATCTTCTAGCATCTTATGCGAGAATCTGATTTTGGTATGGACAGGAGGTGTGCACTTTTCGGGTCGATGGCGCAAATATCGGGATTCCCCTCCCAAGCAGGAATAGGGTGCTATAATGATTGGCGTACAAACCGATCTACAGGGGGAGGACATGAACGATGCTCGAACAAACGGATCGCTCGCGGGTGAAAGGCTTTCTCCGCGCAGAGGGAACAAAAATCGTCAACGGGGATGGAGAAGAGATCCTGCTGACGGGCTGGGGACTGGGCAATTGGCTCTTGTGCGAAGGTTATATGTGGTTATCCCATCACTCCCGGTTCGATCGCCCGCGGCGGATTGAGGCCGTCATTCAGGAATTGGCCGGAAGGGATTATGCTGAGCAGTTCTGGAAGCGTTTCCGAGAGAACTATGTGACCCGCGAAGATATTCGGCGGATGGCGGAGCAGGGATATAACTCGGTCCGCATTCCTTTGAATTGGAGAGTGCTGATGGAGGATGAACCGGGCATTCGCTGGAAAGAGGACGGATTTGCATTGATCGACCGTTGTTTGGATTGGTGCGAGGAGTTTGGCCTCTACGCCTTCTTGGATTTGCATGGTGCGCCGGGCGGACAGACCGGAGCCAATATTGACGACTCGGTAGACGATTTCCCTCGCCTGTTCACCGATGAGGACAGCTGGAGCAAAGCGATCGAGCTGTGGAAGGAGCTGGCCCGGCGGTACCGTGATCGCTGGATCGTCGGCGGATACGACCTGCTAAATGAACCAGTTCGTCCCGGTCTGATGGAAGGCAAACACGAGGATTTTCTCGTTCGGCGGCTGGCGGCGTTTTATGAGGAAGTGATCGCGGCGATTCGGGAGATTGACGACCGGCATCTGCTGTCAGTGGAAGGGCATCATTGGGCGACGAATACGGCTGTTTTTTATAAACGTTACGATCCCAATATGGTCATCCATTTCCACCGGTATGCCTGTAAACCTGGCAAAGAAGCGTATGAGGAGTTCCTGGCGCTGTCTGAGGCGCTGGACCAGCCGTTATGGCTCGGCGAGACCGGGGAGAACGAACTGGAGTGGTTTGCGGCGATGTATCCGCTATCCTTGTCGCTGGGGATCGGTTATAACTTATGGCCGTGGAAGAAGATGGAGCGAGCGAACTCGCCGTATTCGGTCAACAAACCCGAGGGCTGGGACGAACTGCTTGCTTATGTCGAAGGTGGAGCACGGCCAAGTTATGAACGTGCACGGCAGATTCTTGATGCTTATTTGGAAAACATCAAGGTTGAGAACTGCACTCCCCATCCAGAGGTGACAGCGTCGGTATTCCGCAAGCCGGGCTGCCGGGTTCGCGGCACGGATTTTGATGAGCTGCCGGGCAGAGGCATCTCGTTCAGCGGACGCCGCACGGAAGGGAACATTTATAAGTACCGGGCCAAAACGGGCATGAAAATTGTGCCGATCTCGGATGAGCCACAACCTAAGAAATTTGGGTTTGACTGCGGCTGGCAAAATCTCGCTCTGGAGCTTACGGACGGCGAGTTTGCCGCCTATTCGTTCTGCGGCATCGAAGCGGGCAACACGGCGACGCTGGAGTTGATTTGCCGGGAAGATGCGGTGATCACTCTAAAGCAAGATGGGGTTGAGCGAGGGCGTATGACGCTTTCTCCAAGCCGTGATGTCGGCCGCTTCAGCGCCGTGCTTGGCGAGGCAGCGGATACCACGCTGACCGTCAGTGTGGAGGCGGGCCGAATCGAATTACATGCCATCACAGTGGAATAAAATGAAAAAAAAAAGGCTTGACTCTTTTCGCGGCGCATGATATTTTATATCTTGTCGCCGCGAAAAATGGTTAACGGCTTTCGCGGAGAGGTAACACTAAGCGGTCGTGGCGGAATTGGCAGACGCGCACGGTTCAGGTCCGTGTGGGCTAACCCCCCGTGGAGGTTCGAGTCCTCTCGACCGCATTCGTTCAACTGTAAGAAGCTCTTGAATTCTCCTGTAGAATTTAAGAGCTTTTTTGCATACTAGGCATGAACAGCGGATCTGCCCCTTTCGGTCCGTTCTTTTGCAGCATGATCCCGTTGGATCAGAGGGGAAGAAGAACCAAGGTGAGCATTCTGATCGAAAGGGATAATCATTCAAGAAGTGCGGGCAGGAGACCAACGATCCAAGCGAGGTGAGGCCGAATTGTTCCGAGTGGCGGTTTGCGATGATGAAGAGCGGCAGCGTGAGCAGATCAAGCAAATGTTGCTTACGTTAATCCGGGAGCTTCAGCATCTGGATGAGCAAATCATCGAAGATCACCATTCAACCGAGCGGCCAGGCAAGATGGTTTAACATTCAGCCTTCCTTGGCCGGGCGGACGATTACCGTGAACACGGAAGGAAGCGGCGGCTTCATCGTATATGACGAACAAGGGTTGATGGTTCACTCGTCGATCATTAGTAAGCAGCCTTCCATGAAACTGCCGGCCGGCGGGAAATAACCTTATTGAACTCAAAAGCCGCTAGCCGGGCATATGTTGCCGGGCAGCGGCTTTTTTCAGCGCTTAGGAGGGTTCCGGGCAGAAGGCAGGGTTTACGGTGGATAAATATTGTGCGTAACCCGGATCAAGCCTAGCCAATTCGGCAAAATAGCTGCCGATCCCATGATTGGTAGATAATGAAGTATCGGCGAAGTACAAGGGGTAAGAGGCGGGGACATGTCGGTAGTAGTAGGTTTTCGCTTGTTTGGGCAGCTTGAACACAGTCGGAGGGATGTGGGTCACCGCATCAAATTCGTTATGAATTCGGTAACTGTTCGGGACGTACTGAGTAAAAGCTTGAACGAAATCCGGGTCTCCAACGCGGGGAGAACCAAACGTAAACAGGATGGGAACCCGGTTCGTATTGGCGGCGATATCCATGGCACATAGCGTAGCTAAAGCGGCCCCGAGGCTGTGACCGGTGAGATATAACGTTTTGTCCTCTGGCAGCCGGCGCAGCGCCGAGTGAATCTGGCGGCGGGCCGATGCATAAATCCCGGTAAATCCCCGGTGCGTGCTGCCGGCATCCTTGGCCCATTTGAATTTCTGCTGGGTTGCGATGGCATCGGCGATCCAATTGGAGGCCGAGCTTGTTCCCCGGAAAGCGATGATGATCTCATCCGGCGAATGCCAAATAAATCCGAAGCGTTCCCATACTCCGATCAAAGATTTCGCTTCAAGCGTATCGTACAGCGCATAGGGAGGCGGAAGGACAAATGAACCGTCCGGATTTTTGAATTGCGCATAGGTCTGGCTGCACACTGCGGCTAAGAACATCGCGCGCTGGACTTGATTCTGGTTAAGTTCCATATTCCACCCTCCCTGCGTCTTCCTGATTTCAAATATATTAAGCGCAAGGAAGGAAGATGCTATAGTACGCCATTGACCCGGTCTTATATAATAGGGACGACGACTCCTATAGGAAGGTAAGGGTGGCAGTATGGTGTGGTTAATTCTAGTCATTATTCTAATCTTGGCATTTGGTTTGATCGCGACGATAAGGATCGGGCAATCGCAAAGCAACCAGGAGGAAAATCCGCGTTATACCCAACAAACGGGCCGAAATTGGCTCCGGCTGGGCGTGATGTACGCCATCGGCGTGCTGGCGGTTGTGCTGGTCTTAATCCTGTTTATTTAGAGGCGGAATACGCCGTGAATTATCGGCTGAACCTGCGGTGACGTTGAAGCGGCGGGATTTCGCCGTTTCAACTTTTTATGTAACCGCTGTCATCAGAAGTGAACATTTATGGTGGAGGGGCTTGCGACAGGGCTGGAAAGCCGATTATGCGAGCTGTCTGTTCCGGTGCGGTTCCAAAGTATTTTTACTGGGGACAAAAGGTTGCTGATGCTGCTGAATTTTTCCGGTGCGTACAGCCAGGAAGTGATCGAGGCGATTCGCGAGTACGCGCGGAACAAGGCGGAGGCAATGCCGGAGACAACGTGGGTTATCGGCGGCGAATTTACAGAGCTGAGCGACTTGGGGAAAGTGTATCGGGATGATTGGCAGAAGCTGCTGGGCTTTCGGTTTTATTTTCCGGGGAAAACCGTCCTACAGGCGGATGAGCGCCTCCGGCTCGCGCGCTTCCTGCGTTCGACATGAAGGAACTGCTGTCCGGACTGAAGCGGGGGCAGGCGGAGGAAGTATTCGCGAGATTGCGGGAGCTCGCCGCCGAAGCGGCCGGCAGTTACTTGCAAACGCCTTTTGAATTCAAATCGTTCCTGGGGAACGCTGTCTTCCATGTCACAATTGCCACCTTGGAGCTTCACCGTGAAGCGAAGGAACTGGACGGATTAAAATACGCTTATTTCAAAGCGATCGATGAAGCCCGGGATGCCGCCGGTGCTTTACAGGCGTTTAACGCGTTCCTAAGCGAAGTGGAACCGCTAGTAGCCGCCCGCGTTCCGCTCCCCAGCGACGGCAACATGAAGCTGCTGCTCGACTATATCGAGGAGCACTATGGCGAACCGCTCACCTTAAGCTCGCTTAGCCGGCATTTTCACTTTAATCCGTCGTATTTATCGAGCTATTTCTCCGCCCACAACGATGAGGGGTTCAGCGAATATTTGAACCGAGTTCGGATTGCCAAGGCGAAGGAACTGCTGCGTTCGGACGGGTTGCCGATCTCGGAAATCGGCAGCCGCGTCGGCTATTCGGACCCGAGTTATTTCACCAAAGTGTTCAAAAAACAAATGGGGTTGTCGCCGCGGGAATACCGCCGGCAACAGCTCGCCAAGAGGGGATGACGGATGAAGCTGATCGAAAAATTTCGCCGCAGCCGCCTGATATCCAAGCTGTTCGTCGTAATGACGGTCAGTATTGTTGCCGTGTGCCTGCTCACCTCGTTGATTACCATCCGTATGGCGGAGCGGCTGTTCGCTGAGACGTTCAGTATCACCAATGGAAAGGTGCTGAATCAGATCAATACCGGACTGGAATCATTTAACGACTCTGTCGTTAACGCCGTCACTTTTGCCTCGCAAAGCGGCTCGGTCAAGACGTATCTCACCGGCGGGGATACGAATTCGGTGGCGATGTCGAAGGTCTACTACCGTATGGCGGAGCAGATGGAGCAAATCTCGTCCAATCTGGGGGCATATGACGTGGCTGTCACCATTATCGGGGTAAATGGGCGCAGCTATTCCACCGATCCGAACTATTGGCCGGTGTCTCGGCAGGATCTTGCCGATGATCCGTTAACCCGCCAAGCCGCGGCCGAGCCGCTGCGGGTACTGTACCAATACGATGAACGGGACGGGAAAGCGGGCAAGGAACGGTTTATCGTGGCTACGAAAGCGTTGGTCGACCGAACCGGCGGTCTTAGTTACGGGATGCTCTATATCGCGATTCGGGAATCAGAGTTTCGGCGTTTTTTTGCCAACTTTACCAGCAACGGCAACGATGTCCTGGTACTCGACCCGACAGGCGTCATTGTCTCCAGCAACCGCGCGGAGCTGATCGGCGGCAAGTCGCCGGAGCTGCTGCGCGATGTTGAGACGCTGAAGCGCGACCGGCTCGATTATTTAAACGGTACAGCGTTTGGTCAAGATGCCATCATTCTGGCGAATGAGCTTCCGCCCTATCGCTTCTATCTGGTGAATCTGATCGACCGGCAGTACACCGCCGGGCAGATTATCAATATCCGCCAAGTGGCGCTGATCTGCTTGACCATCATTGGCGTTGCGCTGTTAGTTGTGTTCGTCATTTCACGCCGGTTGACGCTGTCGTTAACCCGTTTGGTTCGGCTGATGTCGACGATCACGAAGAAGAATTTCCGCAATTATATCTCCGTCAGCGGCAGCTATGAGGTGAGAGAGCTCAGCAAGGCGTTTAACTATATGCTGGACGAACTAAACGATTATGTGCAGCGGCTGTTGGAGACGCAGAAGGAGCAGCGGAACGCCGAACTCGCCGCATTGCAGCGGCAGATCAACCCGCATTTTTTGTACAATACACTGGCTTCGATCAAGCTGCTGGTCCAGAAGGGCAATAAGGAGACCGCCGCCGAGACGATTAATGCGCTGATATCCTTGCTGCAAAATACGATCAGCAATGCCAACGAAACGATCACGATCGAGCAGGAACTGGAGAACTTGAAAAACTACGTATTCATCAAACAAGTCCGGTACGGCGACCGAATCAAGGTGAGCTATTTCGTATCGCCTGACTGCATGCATTGCAAGGTCCCTAAGCTCATGCTTCAGCCGTTTATCGAAAACGCCTTTTTCCATGCGTTTAACGTGAAAACCGAAGGCACGATCTACATTCTGATCTCGAAAACGGAGCACTCGCTTGTTTGTGAAGTGGCGGACAACGGGGACGGGATGGAACATGGCGGGCAGGAGCTGATGCTGGAGCAACGAACCTCTAAGGAATCGGTACCGGACACTTCCAAGGGGCGGAGACGGAAACTTGCGGGCATCGGCATTCAGAACGTCAATCACCGGATCAAGCTGTTGTACGGAGAGTCCTACGGTGTGCAAATTTCCACTGTCAAAGGGGAAGGGACGCAAATTCGCATTGTGCTCCCGTTGATAGAGGAAGCGGAGGTCACCGGGGATGCGGTCTAAAGATTTTCCCATTTTCCAAAGAAAAGACTACTGTCGCCAAAGCGCTTTCCCAACATGGACAAGAAAATCACCAAACCACACAAAGATATTCCTAACGGCCGGTTCAATCGCAATGCTATCCTAAAAGCGAATAAAAGGAAGCGCTTACTTCAAGGTTGAAAGCGCTGCCCATCATTAAACACGAGGGGGATGAACCGAAATGAGAAAAAGCTTAATTGTGTTGCTTGCCAGCTTGCTGCTGACGCTGGTGGTGTCCGCTTGTTCCGGAGGCTCCGGAAATTCCGGCAACGCTGGGAATGCGGCGAATACGGGCAATTCGGCCGATCCGGGTGCAGGAAGCGGCGGTGGGGAGTCGCAAGGCAGCCAAGAAATCACGGTTTGGGCTTGGGATCCCAACTTTAACATTGCGGCATTGAACCTGGCTAAAGAACGTTACGAAGCGAAGCATCCGGACGTGAAGGTGAACATCGTGGAATATGCGCAGGACGATATCGTTCAGAAGCTGAACACCGGGCTCAATTCGGGAACGACCAAAGGGCTGCCGAACATCGTGCTGATTGAAGACTACCGGGCGCAAAACTTCCTGCAGGCTTACCCTGATGCGTTCCGCGATATGTCCGACGTGATCAAAGCAGAGGATTTCGCCGAGTACAAAATCGGGCCGACCAGCTATAACGGCAAGCAATACGGCGTTCCGTTTGACTCCGGGGCGACGGGGCTGTACGTGCGGACGGATTACCTGGAGCAAGCGGGATATACCTTGGACGATGTGACGAATATCGATTGGAATCAATACATCGAAATCGGCAAGAAGATCAAGGAAGTCACCGGCAAAGACATGCTGACCCAAGACCCTAACGACCTCGGGTTGATCCGGGTGATGGCGCAGTCGGCGGGAGAGTGGTATCTGAAGGAGGACGGCAAAACGCCAAATTTGGCAGACAATCCGGTGATCAAGGAAGCGCTGGAGACGTACAAAGCGATGTTTGATGCGAATATCGTCAAGATAAATTCGGACTGGAGCCAGTTCCTGGCAGCCTTTAACAACGGGGATGTGGCGACAGTGCCTACCGGTAACTGGATTACGCCGTCCGTCAAAGCCGAGGCTTCCCAATCCGGTAAATGGGCGGTTGTCCCAACGCCGAAGCTGGCGGGAAGCGCCGCATCGGTGAACGCCTCCAGCCTTGGCGGCAGCTCCTGGTACGTAATGAACCTGGATGGTAAGGACGTGGCAGCGAATTTCCTGGCGGAAACGTTTGGTTCGGACAGCGAGTTCTACTCCCTGCTTCTGGAGAAGATCGGCGCGATTGGTTCGCTGAAGGCAGCGTCCAGCGGTGCAGCTTATGATAGAGCCGACGAATTCTTTGGCGGCCAGAAGATTTACGCCGATTTCGCCAAATGGACGGAAGAAGTGCCAAAGGTCAATTACGGCCTGCACACCTATGCGATTGAGGACATTCTGGTGATCGAAGTCCAAAATTACTTAAACGGCAAAGACGTGGACAGCGTCATGCGCGACGCCCAGGCCCAGGCCGAATCCCAGCTGCAATAAGCGAAGCTTGAAGGAACCGACGACAACCTTGGGCTGTTCCAAGTTCAAGGTTTCGTTGGTTCCTGACGGCCTTATGGACTACAAAGAGAAGGAGATGAAATCAATGAGAGCATCCGGGCCTGCGCTGCGCTTACGCTGGAAAACTTCGATTGTCGGTTGGTCATTTGTCATTGTAGCTGTGCTGATGATTGCTTGGTTTTATTTTTATCCGATGATCCAAGCCTTTCTCCTGTCGCTGCAAACCGGCACCGGTTCGAACCTGACCTATCACGGGCTGGGGAATTACCGGCGGTTGTTCACGGACTCCATGTTCCTGACAGCGGTCAAAAATACGTTGATCTACCTGATCGTACAGGTGCCCATCATGGTATTGCTGGCGTTGGTACTGTCTGTCGTGTTAAACGACCGGAATTTGAAGTGGAAAGGCTTCTTCCGCACGGCGATTTTCCTGCCCTGCATTACGTCGTTGGTCGCTTATTCGGTGATTTTCAAATACCTGTTTGCAGGCGACGGACTGGTTAACCTGATGCTGCTGCATTTGCACATCATATCCGAACCGATCCCCTGGATCACTGACCCGTTCTGGGCGAAGGTGACGATCATTATCGCTATTACTTGGCGGTGGACCGGATACAACATGATTTTTTACCTGTCGGGGATTCAAAATATCGAGCCAACGATTTACGAAGCGGCCAAAATCGACGGGGCGTCGGCGGTTACACAGTTTTTCCGAATTACGATTCCGCTCCTGAAGCCGATTATTTTATTTACCTCGATCACCTCGACGATCGGCACGCTGCAGCTGTTCGACGAAGTGATGAACATTACGCAGGGCGGACCCGGGAATGCCAGTTCTACGATCTCGCAATACATTTACAATCTATCGTTTAAATACTCGGCGAATTTCGGGTATGCGGCAACGGTGTCGTATTCCATCGTAGTGATGATCGTTCTCTTATCCATCATCCAGTTTAAAGTGGCAGGTGATCGCGATGCTTAGGGCGGCCAAACGAATTTCCATGTACGTATTCCTTGCCGTAGCGGCGTTTGTCTCGATTTTTCCGTTTCTATGGATTATTGTGAGCTCGACAAACCCGTCGGTGGACGTCACCCGGGGCAAGCTGCTGCCGGGCTCCCATTTTGGGGCAAACCTGCGCAACCTGCTGGATTCCGTTGATATCCTAAATGCGCTTAAGAATTCGCTGGCCGTCTCCGTCTCCACGACGCTGCTCGCCCTGCTGATCGCTTCACTGGCGGGTTATGGCTTCGAGATTTACCGCAGCAAAGCGAAGGACATGGTATTTAACGTGCTGCTGCTGTCGATGATGCTGCCTTTTGCGGCTTTGATGGTGCCGCTCTACCGCATGTTCGGCCGAATTACCAATCTATTGCCCTTGATCGGTATCGACACGCTGGCCGCGGTTGTGCTGCCGACGATGACGACAGCGTTTCTGATCTTCTTCTTCCGCCAGAGCACCAAGATGTTCCCGAAGGAGCTGCTGGAAGCGGGCCGGATCGACGGTTTATCCGAGCTGGGGATGTTCTTCCGCGTTTATGTGCCTACGATGAAGACAACGTATGCGGCAGCGGCGATTATCACGTTTATGAGCAGCTGGAACAACTATATGTGGCCGCTGATCGTGCTGCAAACACCTCAGAAGCAGACGGTGCCGCTGCTGATCTCCACGCTGGGTTCCAGCTATTCACCGGATTACGGGCTGATCATGCTGGCGATTGTCATTTCGACGCTCCCGACGGCCATTGTTTTCTTCGTGATGCAGAAGCATTTTGTGGCCGGGATGATCGGGTCGGTGAAATAACGAGGGGCTCGCCATTAATGATAAGTTGGCAGCCAATCCCCATGCGCTTCGATCAAGTCATCACACATCGCGATAATATCGTCGATGGACAGCTCAGCGGACGTGTGGGGATCCAGCATGGCGGCATGGTAGATATGCTCCTTCTTGCGGGTGATCGCCGCCTCGATCGTCAAGAGCTGGGTATTGATGTTCGTCCGGTTTAAGGCAGCGCATTGCGGCGGCAGATTTCCAACATAGGTAGGAGTTACGCCGCTGGCATCCACGAGGCAGGGAACTTCCACGCAGGCTTCGGCCGGGAGGTTCGGAATCAGCCCCGTATTCATGACGTTGCCGCCGATTTTGAACGGGACATTGGTTTCAATGGCTTCCATGATGTACGAAGCATATTCGTGCGTGCGCTCATGCGTCAGTTCCCGGTTGCCGACGAGCTCCTCGCGCATGCGCTCCCAATTCGAGATTTGCTCGACACAGCGGCGCGGGTATTCATCCAGCGGGATTTGGAAACGATCAATCAGTTCAGGGTAATTTCGTTTGATGAAATATGGATGATATTCAGCGTTATGCTCCGACGATTCTGTCACGTAGTAACCAAATTTCAACATTAATTCGAAACGGACCATATCATGATGCGGCTGCTTTTGCTTCTCTGCCGCAAGCCGTTTGATTTCGGGATAGAGGTCAACGCCGTCCCGGGTGACTTCGAGCAGCCAAGCCATGTGGTTGATGCCTGCGATTTTTGCCTGAACCCCGGTTGCGTCCAGCCCCAGGCTGTCGAACAATCCCGGAACACAAACCTGCACGCTGTGGCAGAGACCAACGGTACGAACCTGGCCATATGTATTCATGACGTTGGTCAACACGGCCATCGGGTTCGTGTAGTTAAGGAATAAGGCGTCCGGGCAAACTTCACGGATATCCGCGGCAAAGTCCAGCATGACAGGAATCGTCCGCAGGTTGCGGAAAATGCCGCCGATCCCCACTGTATCGGCGATCGTTTGGCGCAGCCCGTATTTCTTCGGAATCTCAAAATCCGTAATCGTACACGGATCGTATCCGCCGACCTGGATGGCGTTGATGACGTATTTCGCGCCTCTCAGCGCTTCCTTCCGGTCGGTGAAGGCTTTCACGACGCATGTGCTGCCGCTGCTGTGCTTCAGATTGTTTAGCATGTTCTCCGAATCTTTGAGGCGCTGCAGGTCGATATCGTACAAAGCCAGCTCGAAGCCCTGCAACGCGGGAGTCAACATGCAATCGCCTAACACGTTTTTGGCGAATACCGTACTTCCAGCCCCGATAAATGTAATTTTGGACATGTTAGATCTCCTCCTTTTTCCTCCTCAATATAGCTCTCCACCTGAAAGAAAGGTATGGAGGAATGAAAGGGAAGTATGGAGGAATGTTGTATTTTGGCCTGCCATCCCTTACGCTAGGGAGAGCAGGCCATTATGCTTTCAGGAGGTTGTGGTGATTGATTCCCGAGCACGACTTGTTTGAAGTCCATATGAACCCTGATGACCGGGAGCGGGACATCACGGTCTTGTTTAGCGGACAAGGGCGGCCGCACCCGAACCATCGCATCGGGCCGTCCGTGCATGACTATTTTTTGCTGCATACGGTGTTTGAAGGGAAGGGGACGTATACCTGGGGAGGACAGGAATATTCTTGCCGGACGGGGGATACCTTTGTCATTTTTCCAGAGGGATTGTTCACTTACGAGGCGGATTCCCTAGATCCGTGGCATTACGCATGGGTTGCGTTAAGAGGTTCGGGTGTCCTTCGGCAGCTGGCGGATGTCGGCATTACGCCGGATAAACCGGTGGTTAGCTCCGGGGAGCCGGAGGAATTACGGGAGCTTTACGCTCGCCTGCGATCGTCGTTCCGCCAAAGCGATCACCCGCATTTGGAAAGCCTCGAGGCGGCAGGCTGGGTGACGCTGCTGCTTCATCATTTTGGGGTTGCGAACCGGGAACACCTGCCTCGTTCCGCTGCGAAGGAGCCGGCAATGATCGACCGGCAGGTGGAGCAGGCGATCCGTTGGTTCCAGCTGCAATATCCGCAGCAAATCGGCATTGAAGAGCTGGCGCGCAATTTAGGGTACCATCGGGCCCATCTGTTCAGCGCCTTCAAGGCCCGGACAGGACTGTCGCCGAAGCAGTATTTAACGAAGGTCAGGATTGAGAAAGCGAAGGAGCTGCTTGCCGGCCCGTTAACGATCGACCAAATTGCGTCGTCCGTTGGTTTTAATGATGCGCTGTACTTCTCACGCCAATTTAAGAAATCCACGGGTAAGTCCCCCAGCGAATATCGGCATGGGAACGGAAGGGGAGATAAGAGGTAGCCGCTTAAAAAACACCAAAGACGTTGTGCATACAACGCCTTTGGGGGATATTCTATTCGCCTGACCAGCGCTGCAACACCATCAAGGCGGCTCCTGTGGCCACGGCGGATTCGGTCAGCTGCCCTTGGGTGAACAGCGGATTATACTCGGGATAATGGTAAGCATTTTGCTTGGCGACCTCCACCGCGGTATCAAAGACAAGCGGGTGTGCGCTGATCAGAGGGCCGCCTAGCACAACGTATTCGGGGTGCAAAGCATTAATCAAATTGGCCAATCCGGTTCCGAGGCAAACGGCCGTTTCCTGAAATTGTTCCTTAACCAGCGGATCATCCTGCGACAGAGCGTCCACAAGGGTGGCGAAGTTGATCTGCTCCGGGGCTAGGCCGGACAACACGCTGCTGCGGCCGGCTTTCAGCTCTGCACGTACCCGATCTTCCAGCGCAGGTACGGACACAAAAGCTTCCAACGCGCCGGAGTTGCCTTTATTGCGGAGCTTTGGCCCATTCATCTGAATGATCATTTGCCCAATCGCTCCCTCGGTATCGGCGGCGCCCCGGAGAATCCGGCCTTCCGACATGGCGGCTGAACGGATATTTACGCCAACATGCACATAAAGGGCATGCCGGATTGTATCCGAGCGCAGCGCCCAGTGTTCGCCGATCAGCGCTGTGTTGGCGCCGTTGTCAAGCTTGGCGGGGATTCCGAGCCTTTCTTCAAGCATGGCACAGATCGGGACATGGCTCCAGTAAGGTGCGGGGAACCACTCCGGTTCGAGGATGATGCCGTTTTGGTGATCCAGCGGGCCCACCGCCCCGATGCCGAGACCCAGAACGTCGGCGGATGTGATGCCGTGCTCTTGAAGAAACGTCTTGGCGGTGTCGGCAACAAGGTCAGACAGCACCTCCGGCGTCATGTGTTCGTCCATTTTCCAGCGGGCCCGCGACAACGGGGTCAAATGCATGTCATACAATCCGAGGACCGAGTAAATTCGGGAAATCTCCAGCCCCAAGATATACCGATACTTCGGATTGGTCTGGAACAGGATCGGCTTGCGGCCGCCGGTCGAGTTCCCCAGCCCGGAGATGACGAGCAGCCCCCGGGAGGTCATCTCCTCCAGGAACCGCGTCATGCTGCTGGGGGTGAGCGGAAATTCGTTCATTAAATCGGCTTTGGAGACGGTGCCGAGAAATGAAATTCGATCATAAATCTGCTTCTTAATTGAAGGATTGGAATGAGTCAACATCGATAAAGGTCTCCATTTCCAAGTTCATACATCGGGATATTTTCAAGTATCAAGTATAAAGGGAGTTAGAGCTTAATACCAGCCCCTCTGAACTATCATCTGCATGTTGGACTAGGTATTTTTTTGTTGACTCTTTAAAAAATAAGTGATAATATAAATTCTGTTGCTGCAAACGATGCATCAACCCATATATATGCGGTCGTGGCGGAATTGGCAGACGCGCACGGTTCAGGTCCGTGTGGGCTAACCCCCCGTGGAGGTTCGAGTCCTCTCGACCGCATCTTATAAAGAACAGCCTCGCAAACTCGCTCTTCGGAGCGGTTGGGAGGCTGTTTTTTCATGGGTTCGTGCTAAGATACCCCGTTAGATTGTCCAGTACTTTATGGGATAACCGTCCCCTTGCTTCCCGGGTGAAACCCGATACTTTCGCGGTATAGATGATTTGGGGGTAGCGGTGAAGCTCAGCTTTGAACTCCCCGGCACCGTCCGCGTCAAAAATCGCATAGTTTCCGCTCGCTTGGACCCATTCCCGAAAGGCAGCGGCATCAAATGGTGCACCCAGAGAGGTATTCACCAAAATTTTACCATGCCCCAAAGCGGCGAATTCTTCGGGCCCAAGGAGCTGGGTGTTTCTAGGCAAATGCATGGAGATGATTTCTGAGGTTTGCAGCAGATCGTGAAGCGGAGCATATGCATACCCTGCCTGCTCGCAATCCGGTTTGCGGCTCCGGCTGAAATATTGGACTTGCATGCCGAAGGCGGAAGCCCGATGCGCTAAAATTTTGCCGGTCGCGCCCATCCCGATGATCCCCAGCTTGCGCTGCTGCAGCTCAATCGGTTCACTTTGCCATTGGTGCGGGCCCAAGCCTTTGAGCAAACGGATGAGCTCGCTCAAAATGAATTCGGCAACCCCTTCATCGCCGTAATCCCGGACGCCACGAACCTCGATGCCGCGGGCCCTTGCCGCAGGGATATCGACGTTGGCCGACCGCTCATCATACAGGCTGCAGCACATTCCGATATATCGAATCGCAGGGCTCTTTGCGATCACCTCATCATCGATTCTCGTTCTCCAGGATATCAAGACACAATCCGCTCCTTGGATCCTTTCCATTAACTCGTCTTTGCTTTGCGGATCGTGGTCAAACCGAAGGATGGGCTGTTTCGAGTGCTTTTGCAATTCCTCGAAGGCCCAGGCTTCGAGCCCAACGTTGTCCGCGCATACAATTTGGTTAAACATGATTTCTACTAAAACCTCCCTGATCCAGCAGCTTACGCACGTCACATGCTTGTTTTCTACTATATCACGAAGTGACGGTTTCTCGCTGAACCCTCCAGTAGAAACGCCATAAGGACCTTATTCCGGGAGGGTTTCCAGCAGTAGTTCAGCCAGTCGGCACCCCTTGGAAAGCAGGTCGGTTGCATCAAACGGGGAGGGGCCAATCGGCGGAAACCAGTCTTCTTGCTCCGCAAGCGTTCGCGGGTTTGGAACGCCATCCGGTTTGGCGGCGTCAGCTGGATCCCAAGGAACAGACCCCGCTTCCTCGACGAGGGGCCATACTTGCGAATCCCCGCTCATCGAGATGTATCTTACCATCGCCGCCGCTTCTGTCATGTGACGCAACAGACCGGCTGCCTCCTCGCTGAAACCGGAAACGACAAGCAAACGCAAGGCAAGCAGCGAGTTATGAAACCGGGTTAATCCCTGCAAGTAGGCATACGCCTTTACGTTCTGCGGCACCGGCAGCTCCAGCAGCGCCTCCTCCAACCGATCGGCTGATTGGTCCAAGAGCTGGAGCCATGCGGCGTGGCGCTGTTCCATTTCAGCGATCGTCTCCTCGTAACCATACATCGGTTCTTCACCTCGATTGTTCCGATTCATTATCTGAAGATACTTTAATCGATGAAATGCATTTCAGGTCAACCCTTTATTGGCGGAAAAAAGAGAAGGGTGAAGTGAACGATGGAGGCGGCTAAATAAGTGCGGAAAAAGGGTTGTTCCGTCAAGCTGCTGCGAAAGGGCTTATTCCTTCCAAGGCGAATGATGGATGCAGTCGCAGAAGTTAGTCCGTTTAAAGTGAATTTTACCCGCGGCATCCCCGCTTGCACCTCAAACTGCTGGGGGTCGAAGACGTCGTCGAAAACTTGGTATCGGGGGAGGCGGACTTTGCTGTGACGATCCTGCAGGAGGAAGACGAACGGTTTGCGGTCATTCCTCTCTATAATGAAGAATTCTATTTCGTCGCTTCGCCGGATCATCCGCTCGCCGGGCAATCCTCCGTCGATTTCAAGCGGATTGCGCAAGAGCCGGTGGTGATGTTTCCCGAGACGCATCGCTGCCGCCAACTGGTTGATGCGGCTTGTGCAATCAAGGGGTTTACGCTGCACCCCCACATCGAAACAACCACCATCGATTCCTTGCTGCAGCTAGTCCGTTCCGGCGCAGGCGTAACGATCCTGTCCAAGACGCTGTTGGAAATGTACGATTTGGAAAAATTATGCCTCCTTCCGCTGCGGAATCCTTCTTTGACCCGGAAGGTAGGGATCGTGTACCTGAAGGATAAATACCTTGGTGCGGCGGCACGGGAATTTATTACGCTAATTCAAGAACGGGTCCAGACGTTGAAGAAGATCCAGGTGCAGGGCTGATGGGAAGAGAGCCGACCCCTGGGGAGAGAAGTCTGATTTAAGGCTTCACTCTCCGGGGGGCTTTTTTTATAGGTTGGATCAAGCTCAGGTAAGGGCGGCGTAGCGCATGTTTCCGGACAGGGACAGTCATACTAGCAGAAAGGAGGCTGGTGTGGATTGACGGCGGGAGAAATCGCTTTTTACTTTCTGCTGTATGCGTTATTTGGCTGGCTGCTCGAAAATGTGTACAACCTTTTTACGCAAGGCGAGTTCTGGAAGGAAGGTTTTATGAAAGGACCGTTTAAGCCGATGTACGGCGTTGCCCCAGTTCTGTTGCTGTGGCTTGTCCAGGAGGGTGGAGGACACCGGCTACTGCTTACCGGATTGCTGTGCTTAATCATCCCCACCGTAGTGGAAGGAGTTAGCGGCTGCTTGCTGCTGATGTTGTTTGGTCGGAGATGGTGGGATTATTCGGGGTTGCGCTTCCAGCTTGGCGGCCATATTTGTCTGAAGTTTTCGTTGTATTGGGGCGTTCTGTCGGTATTCACGCTGAAAGTGGTGCACCCGCTGGCGGAACAGGCCTATCGAAGCGTTTCTCCTGTATGGCCGGTGGTTGGGCCGGCGCTACTATTGTTATTTGCCATTGATCTGGCGTGGACCTGTCTTACGCGGCGAAGAGAATATCGCGGGAGCTTGATCTAGCCCATCGTTGCTTAAGAGAAAGGAGGAAGCCTCATGTCCTATTTCAAAAAACTGGTTCGACGGATCCCAATACTGGCTGCCGGTGGTCTTGCCGCGCTGTTGCTAACGGCCTCGATTAGCGGACAAGCCGCGCCGACAGCAAATAATTTAGCAGAGAACCCGGGCACGGAATCAAGTGAACTGAAGTCAGAAACACAAGATCATAAGGCCGCCCTCAAACCGCGATCCGCTTCCCACAAGGTGGCGGTGATTATCGACGATTTAGGGAACGGGATGGCCGGTACAGAGGAAATCCTCAACCTGCCGATCAAATTAACCGTGGCGGTCATGCCATTCCTGGAAACGACGCAGGAGGATGCCCGGCGGGCGCATGAGTACGGGCACGACGTGATCATTCATATGCCGATGGAGCCCAAGCAAGGGAAGGCGGAATGGTTGGGACCTGGGGCGATCCTCTCCAGCATGACAGACGAGGAGATCCGGCAAAGGGTTGAAGCCGCGATTGACCAAGTTCCCTATGCCATCGGGATGAACAATCATATGGGCTCGAAGGTGACTGAGGACGAGCGGGTGATGTCGGTGATTTTGGAGGTATGCCGCGAGCGGGGGTTATTTTTCATTGACAGCAAAACGAACTCTCGGTCCGTTGTTCCCCGCTTAAGCGAGAAGATGGGGCTGCCCCGGCTGGAAAACGATATTTTTCTGGACGATGTAGGCAGCGAAGCGCATGTTACGAAACAACTGCGGCAGGTCCTGAACATCCTAAATAAAGGTAAGCGCAATAGCTGCGTAACGATCGGGCATGTAGGGGTACAGGGTAAGAAAACCGCGGCCGCCTTGCAAAAGAACATCCCAATTTTACAGGCTGTAGGTGTCCAATTCATCGGGACGAGTGAGCTGGTCTGGGAACAAATTAGTCCTAGCCTTCAGCTGGGACCGGGGTTTACATTACCGTAAAGTATTCGGCGATGCCGCGATACAATGCTTCGGCAATCTTCTGTTGACCGCGTCTGTTCGTGAGGATAGCGCGGTCTTCCTCGTTGCTGAGGAAGCCCATCTCTACAATTACAGCCGGACAATCGATATGGTTCAATAAATAAAACGGCTTGCCAAGCTCCGGGGTTCGGGAAACGTCCAGCTGGTAAAACCGCTCCAGCGACCGTTGAATCGAAGCGGCCAGTATGGCGCTGCGTCCTTCATTCTGATGGAGCACAAGCGGTCCGCGTTTGGCCGGATTCCGTCCCCAGTTGACATGCAGGCTGACGACGATCGAAGCGGGCAACTGTTCGCTAAGTTCCTTGCGCTGCGCCAAATCCCGCAGGTGCCGCGAGCGGCTTGGAAGCCAGCGGTTGTCGTCGCTTAAGGCGTAATCACCAGTCCGGTTGAGAATCGCGCGGTAGCCGTGGCTTCGGAGGACGACGTAAAGCCGACGCCCGATTTCGAGATTGATGTCCTTTTCGAGATATTGTTTATAAGACGTGCCGCCGTCGATTCCGCCGTGGCCGGCATCGATCAGAATCACCGGCTCGGGGAAGGCATGCCTGAGGTCGTTGCCTTCATCCGCCGCGGCCGGAGCGATGCCGCTTCCCAAGGCAATGGAGACCGTCAACGTTAGCGTTAACAGGCATCGTATCATTTTTCCCATTTGTCTCACCTTTCAGGAGATACTTCCTCTATAGAGTGAACCTGCGGCGGGGAAATCATGCATTCCGCGGCTGCGGTCATACGTCTGGGGATTTGCGGGTTTAAGGTGGAGGGAATCGGCGCAAACTAGGGCTAACGAAGAACGACAATGCGAGAAAGGAGCTTATCTCCATGGCCAAAGGTGACGAATTGGTCAAATATATCACCGAACGGGTAGTAGATTACGTGGAAACCCCGCGGGAAATCCGCCGCGAGCGGTCGAAGGCGAAGGAACCGTGGAGCCGGCGCTGGTTCGGCATGATCCCGTCCTCCATCTCCCTGTGGGCCGGGCAGCTTCCCAAGCCAAAGAAGAAAGAAGCCCAGAGAAAAGAACAGGCTTCTCACTCACGGAAAGTTTGAGTAAGCCGAAGCTGAACCCGGTTATTGATGACAGCCGCCTTCTGTCCCGAAAGGGAGAGGGCGGCTGTTTTTAGATGCGCTTGGGAGCCGGGGATATTCTTTCTTTGTCATTGCCATCGTCATCTTCGCCTTCGTGCCCATTTGCCCTGCACCAACTCATCCCCCTCGCGCCAACTCATCCGCTAACTGGACCAACAGGTGAACGCCTTCACGAATTTGTGCCTCATTCTTAAACGAAAAGCTGAGTCGGATCCGGTCATCCATTTCCCCCAAGGGATCACAAATCGTTCCGGGGACGAACGTCAACCCGCGGCGGACGCCCTCGGTGAGCAGTTGATTGGAGCTTAAGCCTTCAGGAAGGCGGACCCACAAGTTTAATCCGCCTTGCGGACGGTACCACTGCCATCCGGTGCCGGCGGCAAGCGCTTGCTCCATCACGTCCCGGCGAATCTGCAGCGCCGTCCGAAGCTTCTCCAGGTGCTGCTGGAGCCGCTCGGACTCGAAGCAGTGCTGGAACAGCTTCTGGTTGACCAGCGGCGTGCCGTTGTCGGCCAGCGATTTGGCCGTCAGCAGCGGGGCCATTACCGCCGCGCGAGCGGCAACGGCGCATATACGCAGCCCCGGCGCCAGGTATTTGCTGAAGGTGCGCAGGTATACAACCCAGCCTTCCGTATCGTAGGAATAGAGCGGCGGGGGAGGCGGCGCATCGAAATAAACGTCATGAACCGCGTCGTCCTCGACGATCAGGCAGCCGTAGCGCTCGGCCAGCTCCACCAGCCGCTTGCGTTGGCTGGCCGGCACGATAAATCCCGTCGGATTATGAAATGTAGGATTCATATAAAACATCCGGGGTTTATGGCGCTTCATATAACCCTCAACAAGGTCGAGGTCATATCCGTCCCGATGAATCTCCACAGGGAGGAGACGCGCGCCCCGCTGACGGAAGCAATCGAGCGCCGAGCTGTAGGTTGGGCGTTCCACCAACACATAATCCATCGGACGAAGAAAAACGCCAGCCAGCAGGTCGATCGCTTGCTGGCCGCCGGTCGTGATCAGCAGCTCGTCGCAGGAGACTTGAAGCTTATCTTTTCGCTGCATATCCGCACAGAGCAGTTCCCGCAGCTCCTCGTCCCCCTGGACGGAGGAATAGGTGCCCAGCAGCTTAGGATAACGGTCGAACACCTGCTTCACGTGGTCTGACAGGAACAGATTCGGCAGCAGGTTCGGGTCGATGAGCGCTTGGGAGAAAGAGTAGACCGCTGGGATCTGGTGAATCTCGCTTAAGGTATTCTGCAGATGACCGGTCCCGTGCCGAGCTAGAGCGTTAAACGTTGTTCCGCCTGCTCCGCCGGTGGTCAGGTTGGAACGGGTGTTGCTCGCATCCTCGGGTTCGGCGGAATCAGTATACGGTCGGCCTCCGGACACGTAATAACCGGATTTTTCCTTGACGTAAATGTATCCTTGCTCCTTCAGCAGCCCGTAGGCCCGGAAGACGGTTAACCGGTGAAGCTGCAGCTCGCCCGCTAACTCACGCACGGAGGGCAGCTTATCGTGCGCCTTCCAATCCCCCCGATGAATCCGGTCCAGGATATACTTATACACTTGCGTATACCGAATCCTCCCAGGCTCTGCCGGCTTTGGCCTTATGTTCATCGCCATCTCTCCTTCGCTTTGTGGCGTGAGTCTATTTTATACATAAAAACCGAGTATCTGTTCTATGATGAGTCATCTGTTCTGTCCTCTTTCCTGTATGATACATTTCAACAGCTGAAAGGGGAAGATTTCCATGATTGTGGTCAACTATTTGATCGTATGTCTCGTATTTGGCACGACGTTTTTAGCGATAAAAATCGGGGTAGATCATGCGGCGCCTCCGTTTTTCTCCGCGGGGATCCGCTTCTTCGCGGCCGGGGCGATTCTGTTTCTGTGGATGGTTTGGAGAAAAAAAGCGGAGTGGACCCTGCTGCTGCGCAAGGAAATGCTGGTGACGGGAGCTTTGCTGACCTTCGGGACGTTTGCGTTACTTTATTGGGCGGAGCAATACGTCACGTCCGGCGTCGCTGCGGTATTATCGGCTACAGGGCCGCTGATGATCCTGCTGCTGCAGATGATGGTGCTGCGGCAAAAAGCGACGGGACGCGCCGTCCTGGGCATCATGATCGGTTTGGCCGGGGTCATGCTGCTGGTGCTGCCCAACATGGTGTCGGTACAGGCCGGACCCCGCTGGGTAATCGGTTGCGCGGCGATTTTGACCGGGGAAGTAATGTATTCGATCGGCGCTCTGTATACCAAACGAGTCACTGAGAATTTTGCAGCGGTGTCGCCGATTGCGCTGAACGCCGCACAAATGATTTACGGCGGCTTGCTGCTGTTCCTCCTGTCGGGCTTCACCGAGCGGGTGACGGCGGGGGACCTGCTAGAGCCGACTGCCTTAGGCTCGCTGTTATATTTAACCGTGGTGGGTTCGATGGTGGGGCACAGCTTGTTTTACTGGCTGGTGGCCAAGACCAACCCGGTGTTTCCGTCAACTTGGCTGTACGTATCGCCGCTGATTGCGATGACGATTGGCGTATTGTTTTACGGAGAAACGGCCGGATGGTTTGCGGTGTTGGGCGGGGTCGCGATTATCGCCGGCACGGTGTTGACCAATCTGGACAGCTTGCGCCAGCTGCTCAGCCGACCGGCACGATTGACGGCGCAGGCCGCCGCAGAGGGAGGTACGGGTTCGGCGGCGGGTTCATAGGGTCCGCCGGAGGTATTTGCCCGGAGAAAGCTGCAAAAGAAGTCAATTTCATAATTTGTAACCCCTTGTGGGATAAGGTTTTTCAGCATGTAAAAAAGGAGTACCTCCCCAAAATCTCGAAGTAAAGGTTACCACACCAACCACGAGAAAGGAGTACTCCCATGTATGGTATTCAACAAGCAGAGCTATTTTCCTTCGAGGAATTAATGGGAATGGCGGATGAGGCAAAATACAGTGCCATTCTAGAACACGTCCCCATGGGGATCATCCTGCATGCCGTTAGCAAAAAAAGTACCCGCGGCCGCTCCGAAAGTTTAAATACCAGAGCGATGATGTATTCCCTCATTATTGGAAAACTGGAACATATCCGCTATACGAAAGATCTGATCAAGCGTCTGCGAACCAGTTCCGAATTCAGAAGGTTATGCCGCTTTACCGATTCGGACCGGGTACCGAGTGAAGCCGCCTATTCCCGCCTTGTAGCCAGGCTGGCTCAAAGCGGCGTACTGAGACACGTTCTGGATACAGTGGTAGACCAGGCAATTGCCGCAGGGTTTCTTTCGGGTGAGGTTCTGGCAATAGATTCGTCCCACATTGAGGCCTTCGACCGAAATTCGAAGCTGGATGAAGGGAAGACGACGACTTCTTCCAGCCCTCTCGTTGACGAAGACCCTGCCTTGTTCTCCGCGGACACATGCACGCCGTCCCAGGAAGCCAAGCCGGAGAAGCCCAAACGTTCCAAACGCGGGAGAATCCCGAAAGCGGAATGGGACGAGTGGCGGAAGCAAATGGATGCTTACGAAGCGTCGCTTGGTTTCTTCGAACGGGGAGTAGCCGACATGTTGCCAGCCAGTTACGAAGAACTCGCCCGCGATATGCCGCAATACCCAAGCACTGGCGCAAAAGGCGATCCGCGAGGCACCCACCGCGTGAAATTCTGGTACGGGTACAAGGCGAATCTGCTCGTCGACACGGCAAGCCAATATATTGTTGCCGGCGAGACCTGCTCCGCTCATGTCAGTGACCAGAGACCGGCCATTATGCTGCTGAAGCGACTTCAGGAGCGATTTCCGGATCTGCAGGTTAAGCACGTTTTGGCTGATAAGGGCTATGACGGCGAAGCGGTATACCGACAAATCCGCAAGTTAGGTGCTTTTCCGATTATCCCGTTAATTCACCGCACCAAGCTGCCTTTGAAGGAAGACAAATATTATCGTCCGCTGTGTGAACAAGGCCATCCGTACCGTTATGACAGCTACGACCCCAAGGGGGGCAACGTGAAATTTACCCGTCCGAAAGAATGCAAGGAATGTCCGCTGCAAGCTACAGGTTGCCAGAAGGTGTATAAAATCCGGATAGAAACCGACGTCCGCAAATACACAGCACCTGGCCGGGGAAGCGAGAAGTTTGCCGAATTGTTTAAGCAGCGGACCGCTATTGAACGCGTCTTTGCATATCTGAAGTTATACTTTGGCATGGGCACTACACGAAGGCTCAAAAAACGTGCGTTCGTCGATCTCGAACTAAGTTACCTAGCGTACAATGTGTCTAAATATGCGCTGGATTATTTGAACATGAACATCCGTTTGACCAAACAAGCCGCGTAACTTTTTTTGAAAATGTACACCTCGAAATTGGTTACCTGCAGTAGCTAATAAATTGAATTATGAAATTGACTTAAAGTGCAGTTTTTTTCGGGGAAATCCTGATTTTTCAGCGAAAGCCTGCAAAACTGCAGTTATTTTTCGCGAATTGGGGCAAATGGAC
>NZ_GG695970.1:135033-135568 GCF_000159955.1 Paenibacillus sp. oral taxon 786 str. D14
GGCAAATGGAGGATTTGGGGGCAAAAAGCCTGCACTTTTGCAGTTATTTTAGATAAAACGGCGATTCCGTCTCAAAAAACTGTATTTTTGCAGGAATCGCCTGAAAGGGTACGCGTGATTAAGCCAAAAAGAGCACTGCCAGCTAAGGGCAGTGCTCTTCTCTATAGGTTCAGCAGCTAGAAAGTGACGAATTTACCGCTGGCCATCAAGGCATCCAGCGCGATCAGCCGGAGGGTGGTGTCGGTGCCGGTGACAACGTAGACGGCCTCGGTTTCGGCCCCGGCTTCTGCCGATGGTGCGGTTGGCGCCTCGGACAAGCTGTCGCTCTTCCAAATTTGATAGCCGTAGACCGGCAAAGGAAAGGAATAAGTGCGTTCGGCTCCGGAAGCCGCATAGACGAGCTTCTGGCTCGCTGTTAATTTACCGGTGAAGGCGTCAGGCTTCAGCGTCAAAGGCTTGGCCGTCATCCATCGCAGATTGTCGTAAGGATCGAAGCGGGATGACGTATAGACCATAGGGGCGGGCGATAGGGAAT
>NZ_GG695970.1:136719-145302 GCF_000159955.1 Paenibacillus sp. oral taxon 786 str. D14
CTGCGCTGCCTACGCCTTCGGCGGCCGCCGTACTCAGGCCGCCGGGGCCGCCCGCCAGCGGCAAACCTGCGCTGGCTGCGCTATATAAGATGCTGGCGCATAAGAGAATTTTGCAAGTGATCGATCGTTTTTTCAGGTTGGTTCGGAGATAACGCGGTTGTCGCATGACATCGCCTCCCTGGCAATTCGTATGGCACCTTGGCCTGTTGATTTCGATTGCTTGTCCATTGTACCGAAGCCGGTCCAAAAAGGATGTTGCAACCTGTCGCGCGGTTTGGCCGCCATCGGCTTCTATTTTTGCGGTCTTTTAGCGAGATCCGTCTATTTCTCGTCACCTCGGCGAACGCAGATGAAAGATGCCGCAGCCCAAGGCGGATACGACAATTCTCGGCTCGTATTGCCAGCGGATTTCCTCCCGTCTCGCTTCGTATTGCTCGGTTGCGCCTTGCGCCCGCTCGGGTTCGGGATCCTTGATCAGATCCTTGTAATAGGCGTCGATCAGCGCCAGCTCATCGCTCAGCCGTTCGCGGGCTTCCTGCGCCCAGGTGTCATCGTAGGCCTGGATCTGTTCGGTCAGACGCTGCTCGAGTGCCAAGCGACCGGCATCCAAGGACAGCCGGGTAGGCTCGATATGGATATTCTCCGGCAATCGGGGGACCAGCGGCTTGCCCACGATCCGGGACTGAAACGATTCATCGACCTCGCCCGACAGTAAGGATACGCCGTAAAAATGCAGCTCCTCCCGCTTCATATCGCAGCAGAACTCCACCTTAAAGCAGACGCCCAGCCACGGCTCGTAAGCGGCGGGCAGCAAGGCCGTCCGCTGCCGCTGCCCCGGCTCCTCGAACAAGTACACATAGCGGCCGCCTTTCCGCGCCGCCTCAAAGATCTGCTTGAGCCGCGAGCTGCCAAACGCCAGCTCCTCGCGTTGAATCCGGCCGGGGCCAAGCACCGGCAACGGCCGGACCGCCCCAAAATAACGTCCCAGCAAGGTGTCCTCCTGGGCGTTTTCCATCTGCTGCCCGGCGTCCGCCTGCTCCTGAGCGGCTTTCGCCTTCTCGACCGCTTGGTGCGCCTCCGGGTCAAAAATAAACGAAAACGACATCGTTTCTGGCTCCGCCCCGGTCCGATCGATGAACCCCCAATAATAAGGGCGGTTCGTCAAATCGCGGTCGGCGCGGGGAGAGAGCTTCACCGTGACGTGATGGGGCGATTTTTCGAGAAACTGGCATTCCGTCGCTTCCAAATAAGTCATCACAAAATCGCGAATCTGCTCTCGGGTCATGGACATAACCGCAACTCAACCTCCCAAGAGCTGCTGCAGACCGCCGTTGTTCCCACGTTCTTCGGCTTCCGCATCCAGCTCGGATTTAATCGTATCGAATTCGCGTCCCAGCGAGTCGACACGGCTGGCGATTTCCTCGTCGCTGCCGGATTCCAGAATGATTTGGTAGAGGCTTTTTTCCAGGGAATGCTGCTTCTCGAACCGTTCCAAAATCACATCCAGATGGCCGATGACCATTTCGAACATATTGATCTTCTCATGCAGCAAGTGAAGGATATGCTCTTCGATCGTGCCCTTGGTGGACAGGTTATATATATGGACGTCATTGGTTTGCCCCAAGCGGTGGACGCGGCCGATCCGCTGCTCTACGCGCATCGGGTTCCACGGCAAGTCGAAGTTGATCATCTGGTGGCAAAACTGCAGGTTGATCCCTTCGCCGCCGGCTTCGGTGGCGATCATGACCTGGGCGCGGCCGCGGAACAGGTCCATCATCCAGTCTTTCTTGCCGCGATTCATTCCGCCCCGATACGGCACCGCCGTCATACCGCGCTCGCGAAAATATTTCAGCAAATACTCCTGCGTCGCCCGATATTCGGTAAACACGATCACCTTGTCGTTCATTTCGCGGATCAGCTCCATCGCTTTCTCCGCTTTGCTGTTGGCTTTGATCTGGCGGATCAGATCGACGAGATCCCAAATCCGGTCGCGAATCGGGGAGTCCGGAGCCAGCTTCTTCGACAAGTTCACCAGCGTGACAAACACGGCGTCGCGGCTGCTGCACACCTCGCGCTGCAAGGTGACGAGGGACAGCATGCTGTTGAGGTCTCCGCCGTTGGCATGATATTGGTCTTTGACAAAGGAAGTTACCCCGTTGTACAGGTTCTTCTCCTCCGGGGATAACTCAACGTCGATGTTGCGTACGATCCGCTTGGTGAACTCCAGCTCACCGTCGCCGCGCCGGTTGCGGATCATCACCTTGGCCAGCTCATCCTTGAGCTGCTCCTCATTCTTCGGCAGCCGCTTATCGACGACGAAATTCGCAGCAAACTCGCTCTGCCCGCCCAGTTGACCCGGCTTCAGCAGCGTGATCAGGTTAAACAGCTCGCCGAGGTCGTTTTGCACCGGGGTGGCGGTGAGGAGCAGGCAATATTTTTTCCGCAGCTGCAGCATGAACTGATAATTCGACGTTTTCTTATTCTTCAGCTTATGGGCTTCGTCCACGATCACCAGGTCATATTCGTTGTTCAGCAAAATGTTCTTATGCGGGTCGCGCTTTGCCGTGTCCATGGATGCAACCACCACGTCGTTGTGCCAAGAATGCTCCTTCTTCTGGGCTACGGCCGGAATGCCGAACTTCTGGTTCAGCTCCCGTACCCATTGCAGCACCAAGGAGGCCGGCACCAAGATCAACGCTTTTTTCACTAATCCGCGCACGATATATTCCTTTAAAATTAAGCCCGCTTCGATCGTCTTCCCAAGCCCCACCTCGTCGGCTAAAATAGCCCGTCCGCGCATCTCGAACAGGACTTTGCGAGCGGTTTCGGTTTGATGGGGCAGCGGCGTGACGTTGTGCAGATGCTTTAGGCACTGCATCTCCTCAAAGCTTGTGACAAGCGAAGCGGATTCGGCCTCAAGGGCAAGGTTAAACAGCTTCCAATCGTCCCAGGGACCGCCCTTTTGATGCCGGGTCTCCAGTTCGTTGAACCAGCTCCGGTCGAAGTCGATGGGAATCGGGGCGAGCAAGTCTGGCGACGCGGCCGGGTGGGGGGAAGGGCCGGAGGGATGTGGATTCATAGTGTAAAACCTCCCTTTCGGTGCGTATTTGTCGGCTCGATTACGGAGAGAAAAGATCCGAATCTGGCAGATCTTGTGCTTAAATTGCAGACGTAGGTGTAGTATGGACGAAAAGGAAGGAGTTCATAACCTTGTAAGAGCAAGAGGGTGGTTTATCTCATTAAAAAAAAAGCCGGCCGGGGATCATCTCCCTGACCGGCGATTGCTTGATCTATTTTACTCCGCTTTCACCAAGATTTTGATTTGATTCCGCTCTTTGAGGAGTCCTTCAAAGCCTTCATCGATGGCTTGATCCAGCTTAATGCGCTTCGTCACCAGCTTGTCCGCCGAGAAGTAGCCTTGAGCCATCAAGCTGATCACCGCCGGGAAGACGTCGCGGTAGCCGATAATGCCGCTTACGGTACGTTCCTTCATGACGATGTTTTGCGGATGGAGGGAGGCTTCCTTCTCGAAAATGCTGACGATCATCGTTTCACCGCCGATTTTGGTGGATAGGATCGCCTGGGTTAGCACGGGAGAAACCCCTGTCACTTCATAGGCTACGTCCACACCGCCTTGCGTGCGCTTGTGAATTTCTTCGACGGCATCGTATTCTTTCGGATCGATGACGATGGCGCCGAGCTCGGCAGCCTTCTGCTTCCGTTCCTCAGACAGCTCGACCGCATAGATTTCCGAAGCCCCTGAAGCCTTCAGTGCTTCGATCACCAGCAGACCGATCGGTCCGGTGCCAAAGACAGCTGCTTTGTCGCCCACTTTAAATTTACTGGAGCGGACTGCATGAAGTGCTACAGCGGATGGCTCAACCAGGGCGCCTTGCTCGAAGGATACCGAATCCGGGATTTTATGTAGCATTTGTTCCGGTACGTTGGCATATTCGGAGAATCCGCCGCCTCCGCCCGCCAGGCCGAAGAAGCCCATTTTATCGCAAAGATTGTATTTCCCTTGCTTACAAGTCTCGCAGGTTCCGCAGGCATAGATCGGTTCAACCACGACGCGATCGCCGACGGCCACGCGGGTGACGCCTTCGCCAACTTCAACCACTTGTCCGGAAAATTCATGTCCCATGACGATCGGCGCTTTATCTCCGCTTAACGGGTGGGTTTCCAGAGGGATAAAAATCGGGCCGGCTACATATTCGTGCAGATCACTGCCGCAAATCCCGCACCATTCCACCTTGATTTTCGCTTTGCCCGGTTCCGCTTTTGGCTCCTCGATGTTCTCCAGTCTTAGGTCCTTGACGCCATGCCATCTTAAAGCTTTCACTTGAACTCATCTCCTCGTAAGTTATGAACCTCAATTTCTAGTTTACTCCTTTTTGGGGGCAGGATTCCCATTGATTTGTTAAAATTGTGTTAATTCAAATCTAATAAAACTTAGGAGATGCTTCCCTGGTTTCTTGGAAATGGTTACAAAGCGGTTTTATAGTTTTGAGCCTGAAAAATAGAGAGAATTGAAGGAAACAGGGGGTTGGGCGAGATGTATTCGGATTAAAGCCTGAAATTTCACCCTGAACTGCTATGACAACGAGATATTGTATAGTATAATGGTATTCGCACACAATATATTGTGATTCATACATATGATATTACCGTTTACAGGGTGTGTGCCGCGGTGATCAAGCGGGCGATTTCCGGCTTGATACAGCGTTTTTTTCGTTTTTTTGCCTAATTTCGACTTTAGGAATCGAGGCGAATGACTGATTAATTAAAGGATACTCTGAATCAATTTTTAGGAGGGTGTTTTCTTTGAAAACTGTGCAAAAACAGCGCCTTGAGGGGCTAAGTGAGAAAATCTTCTTGGACCGGTACGCCTGGAAGGACGCGGATCCTAGCCACGCCAAAGTGGGCGATGTCGTACTCGTTCTGACGAAGGACGACCCAAAATTCCCGACGAAGGAAGTAGGGGAGGTTGTTGCCCGTGACGGCCGTAAGGTTACGGTGAAGACCCGCCGGGGCGATCTGGTGGAGACCGACGTCGAGAAGCTGACCCTCAATATCGAGAAAACGCCTGAAGAAATGTGGGACCGTCTGGCCAAAGCGATGGCTTCGGTTGAGGAAACGCCGGAGAAACAGAAGGAATGGGAAGAGAAATTCCGTTATATTCTGGATGATTGGAAGCTTGTTCCGGGCGGACGGATTGCGGCTGGTGCCGGTGCCAGTGATGAGTTAACTTTGTTCAACTGTTATGTTATTCCTTCGCCGAAGGACAGCCGGGGCGGCATCATGGAGACGCTGTCCGAAATGACCGAGATCATGGCTCGCGGCGGCGGCGTAGGCATTAACTTGAGCTCCCTGCGTCCACGTCGTGCGATCGTTCGTGGCGTTAATGGCTCTTCCAGCGGTGCTGTATCTTGGGGCGGCTTGTTCAGCTACACAACCGGCCTGATCGAGCAAGGCGGCAGCCGTCGCGGTGCGCTGATGCTGATGATCAACGACTGGCATCCGGACGTGCTGGACTTCATCACTGTTAAACAGACGATGGGCCAAGTGACCAACGCGAACTTGTCGGTTTGCGTCAGCAATGCTTTTATGAAAGCTGTAAAAGAAGACCTCGATTGGGATCTGGTATTCCCGGATACAACTTACGAGGATTACAACGAGGTGTGGGACGGCGATCTCGATAAATGGAAAGCCGATGGACGTAAAGTGATCCACTACCGTACCGTCAAAGCGCGGGAGATCTGGCATACGATCATCGAATCGGCTTGGAAATCCGCTGAGCCGGGCGTGGTCTTCATGGAATACTACAACCAAATGTCCAACAGCTGGTACTTTAACCCGATCATCTGTACGAATCCGTGCGGTGAGCAAGGGCTGCCGGGCTGGGGCGTATGTAACCTGTCGGCGATGAACTTGTCCAAGTTCTACGATGAAGAGAAGCACGATGTGGCATGGGATGAACTGGCGACAACTACGCGTTATTCAGTTCGTTTCTTGGACAACGTCATCAACAAGACACCTTATCATTTTGAAGAAAACGAGAAGAACCAGAAGAAAGAGCGCCGCGTTGGCCTTGGAACGATGGGTCTGGCCGAGCTGATGATCAAGCTGAACATCCGTTACGGCAGCCCGGAATCGCTGGAATTCCTCGATAAATTGTATGGCTTTATTGCGAAGGAAGCTTACCTGGCCTCTGCAGATATCGCAGAAGAGAAAGGATCCTTCCCGGCATTTGAAGCAGATAAATTTTTGCAAAGCGGCTTTATGAAGAACATGACGGAAGTGTATCCAGAAGTTGGTGAAGCTGTCCGCACCAAAGGGATTCGCAATGTCACGATCATTACCCAAGCGCCAACTGGCAGCACAGGGACGATGGTTGGCACTTCGACTGGGATCGAACCGTACTTCGCCTTCAAATATTACCGTCAAAGCCGTCTCGGCTTCGACGAGCAATTCGTGCCGATCGCGCAGGAATGGATGGACGCGCATCCAGGCGAACCGCTGCCGGATTACTTCGTAACGGCGATGGATTTGTCGGCGGAAGATCATATCCGCGTACAAGCGGCGATTCAGCGTTGGGTGGACAGCTCGATCTCGAAAACGGCCAACTGCCCGTCCGACTTTACGGTTGAAGATACGAAACGGCTGTATGAGCTGGCCTTCGACCTTGGCTGCAAAGGCGTAACGATCTACCGCGATGGCAGCCGCGATGTGCAAGTTCTGCAAACGGAGAAGAAGGAAGAGAAGAAAGAGGAAGCATCTGCTCAACCTAGCGCAGCGGCAACTCCACAACCGGCAAATGCTTCGGTTCAAGCCAGCAGCCCAAAAACCGGCGAACAATACAAGAGACGCCCGCAAGTGCTGCATGGAGCAACGTATAAAATCAACACGCCGTTTGGCATGGCCTATATCACGATCAATGACATGAACGGGACTCCAGGTGAGATCTTCTTGAACGTAGGTAAAGCTGGTTCTGACGTGTTCGCGATGGCAGAAGCCCTTGGCCGCGTCTGCTCGCTGTTCCTGCGTTACGGCGACCATGGCGAGAAGGTTGAGTTGCTGATTAAGCATCTCAAAGGCATCGGCGGTACGGGAGCGATCGGTTTTGGTCCTAACCGCGTTGAATCGATCGCGGACGCCGTCGCCAAAGCGTTGGAGACGCACGTACAAAACGGACCTTACGGCGACCACGACCCAGCGCCGGTAGCCGCAACGGTTGCACAGGAGACAGCACACGTTCACGGCACGGCAGACGGCTCGCATGGCGGCTACAGCCACGGCAGCGCACCGGCCACCTCGCGCGACCTGTGCCCATCCTGCGGCTCCGCCTCGCTGATCAACATCGAGGGCTGCAAAACTTGCAGCAACTGCGGGTATAGCAAGTGCTCGTAAGAATTGGATAAATGAATTTTTTCGAAAAGGCAAAAAGCCCGAAGCAAAATGGGGCTGCCCCCCTGATTTGAGACAGGGGTCAAAACACCTTTACTAAACAGCCAGTTGCCGAAATTCAATCGGTGACTGGTTGTTTAGTTTCGCTTGAATTCGAAATACGTTATAGTATGTGATATACTCTCGAGTGGTCTGCTCAACGTGTGTGTTGTCAGAATCGTTGAGAACTATTTCAAAAATGATGAGAGTGAAATTTCATAATTAATGAGAAACGCATAGATATGCATTAAAATGCATATTTTTTAGAAAATTCCCGCACTGTGATCATGGGGGCAAAAAGTCCGAAGCAAAACATACCGCTTCGGGCTTTTGTTTTTTCGGCAGGAAGTAAGTTCATTTAGTTAGAGGAAATACTTTTGAATGAAGATCGGGAAAAGTCTCGACGTAAAAAACTTCAATATGTTGATTGAGCAGATAATCTTTAGCGAACGGATTTTCGGTGAATCGTTAAAATCTGACCTTTACTTTGCAAAAATGTGAATGCATGGGGATAAAAAGTGGAGTGCTGCTCACGATACTCCAAAATGTACCTCGAATCAGGCGACCCGGATTATTACATCTGCGTGTCGTAATAAAAAGTTGAGGAGTAAGCACCACGGAACATCTATCGCTTTATACGGTATGTACAGATATCTTGCGTCTTGTTTCCTTTAATGCAAGCACATGAACTTTAGATGTAGATAATGGATTGTACTGACATGTGGTTTGGTGTAAAATGAGATATATGTAAAGAATTAGCATGTTTGTCGACACGCCAAGATATATTTACAAAAGTTATGTAATCAAACTTATTAGGTGATATGAGACTAGTGCATTTCTAAACTTAGCTTAATACAAGGAGGTACTTAAGTGAAAAAATCTGAATTATCATCTTATATTTGGAAAATAATTTGGTTGGTCGGTTTGGTTATATTTGCAATTATTTCTTTTAATTATCAAACTCGAGTTCAACAAACTGTGGATGAAACATACAATTTTATCCCAATTATATGGATTGATTTGCTCATTACATTTTTATTTGGTTCGTCTATTTCTTCTTTACTTATAAAATCTCATCTTCTCGTGTGTTGGGAGTCATTTCAGGTTTATCATTAGTTTCAAGCATTATTAACACTC
>NZ_GG695970.1:146380-158614 GCF_000159955.1 Paenibacillus sp. oral taxon 786 str. D14
ATCACTTCCTTTAATCGACCGTAAAAAGAAAACTTGTCCCATCTGTGAAGATGAGGGAGTGGCAGATATAGAAGGGAAGGTTACATTTTTCGTAGAAATATAAGGAAGATCATTTTTTTAGGAGAGTGTTATGAATGAGTCATAACTTTAAATTTTCTCGTATTGGCAATGTGTACGTACCAACATCACATATCGATGAATCCATTCAGTGGTACAAAGATCATCTGGACTTTAGATTGATGAACAAATTCGAGGATCGCGGATCTCTTTTAGCCGTGTTGCATCATCCGCATAAACATTCGATTGCATTACTGTTGATCGAGACGGAGAATCCAAACCGCCTTGAAATTCTTCGGAACGGGAAACCATTTCCTATCATGTCGATCTATTGTCCCGATATCGAATATACCCATGAGAATCTGCGAAGCAAGGGCGTGGATGTAGGAGATTTGATGACGCTGGGAAATGGTGAAGCCAAGTATTTTTATTTTCGAGACAATGAGGGGAATCTTCTAGAAGGGGCTTGGTCCATATGGGATCCAGTAGATGAATACAAAGATGATTTTTTAATGTAAATTTGCCAGGAGCCAAGCGGATCAAGTGGAGGTAGGTTACCCCATTTGTATATGAATGGAACGAGCAGCTGGAAGACCGCGTGATGATCGACATCACGGATGATGGGGAACGAGAGGCCCATACATACGGCGAAGTGATGCGGCATGTGATCGCCCATGAGATTCACCATATCGGTTAATTATCCGTTTGGGCACGCGAAATGGGAAAGAAGCCGATCAGCCAATCTCATTGGCAGGGGATTATTTCCTCAACCCGACCAACATTCATGATCGGGTTGAGTTTGGATCTACCTTAATTCAAACTTGTAATCGGCACGCAAATTTCACAAAACTCCTTCAGCAGCATTTCCCCAGTGTATCTCTCCAAAATCGGCCGATCGTCGATTTGATAGCCCTTGGCTTGAAGCGTGGGCATCAGCTCGGCCCATGCTTGCTGCATGGCCTGAGCCGTGTGCTTAATCGTACACACCAAGTAGTCTCCTCCGGAAATCTCGCCGATGTGGACAGTATCATCATCTAGAGGTTCATCCTGCGAAATGACAAGACAAGCATCATAACGGCAGTTCTTCGGTGGCGTGGTCTCCGGGTTATCCCAAGGGATACCAAGTAGGATGGCAGAATGATTGAGCAAGTTCCTCTCCGCACCCCAACGTTTCATTCTCTCCATCGCTTGAATGTTACCGGGACCATACGGACCCACCTGACGTACATAAGCGAAGCGATACCGGGGTAGCTTTTCGACTTTGAATTCCAAGGTATTTCCCTCCTTAAAAATTTAGGAATTATCACTTCCTCCCGAATCTAACATGAACTAAAATGATTTACCTCCAAAAATTTTAATTTTCAACTTTCGACAATTTCTCCGCATCCCGGTGTGTATAATTTCGTTAAGAGAAAACAAGCCCAGGGATTACAGAACAGGGAGGACACCTATGAATCCAATGATATTTCAAGATACCGTCCGCTCTAAGCAGGAAATCCATGTGCTATGCGGGTACCCCAGTGAAGTGGTAAACCACAAAGCGGTCCAGCGCATCGATCAACCTATCCGCGATTTTATTTCGAAATCTTCCTTGCTATTTATGGCGACGAGTGATGCTGCGGGCAATTGCGATGTTTCTCCGCGAGGGGATGAGGCTGGCTTCGTATTGGTCTTGGACGACCAGCATTTGGTCATTCCTGAACGGCCGGGTACAAACGGTTTGACTCTTTGGACAATATTTTGGAAAACCCGCAGATTGGGCTGATCTTTGTCATCCCCGGGTTGAAAGAAACGTTGCGCATTAATGGACGTGCATGCATGCATCGTCAAGGATCCGAAGCTGATGGAGCGAATGAAAGCCAAAAACAAGGTGCCGTTACTTGGAATTGGCGTGCAGGTCGAGGAATGTTACATCCATTGTGCCAAAGCATTCATGAGATCGCAGGTATGGGAGACAAACACGTGGTTATTGAAGGATGCTTTGCCAAACCCGGCAGCGATTCTGGCTGAACATACGAAGAAGCTGGGCAAATCGCAACAGGAAATTGAACAATCGTTGCAGGACAGCTATAAGAACCGGTTGTATTGATCAAGTCATGCTTTCACGAACCAGATGAAGGGAGCGGTAATGACATGTCGATGAATCAGACCGATACATGGAAAGGGAAATCGAAAACAACAAGATCACGAATCCGTCCCTGCCGTTGGGCCGCTTGCTTGCTTCCTTTATCCATTGTGCTGTCCATTAGTGTAACGGGGTGTAGATTCACCGATCTTTCTGAAAGCCCCTCTCCGTCTGGCGATGGGCGGGATCGTCCTGTGGTTAGCATCGTCATCTCCAACCTCGGCATGACCTTCCCCGAAGGCATGGACGAGAACGATAACCGCTATTTGAACTATATCGAAGAGCAAACCGGCCTGGACGTCCAGGTCAATACGCCCCCCACCGAGGTCTATGATGAGAAATTGGATGTCATCATGTCCTCGGGGAATCTCCCCGACATGCTGCACGCCTATGAGCCTGTATGGTTCGACAATTATGTCAAGCAAGGGGCGCTCCTGCCGTTGGATGATCTTATTGATCAGTACGGCCCCCACCTGAAAGCGAAAATCCCCTCTGAAGTATGGGACAGAGTGAAATACGGCGGCAAAATTTATGCCGTTCCCAGCTTAAATGAAGTGACGGGCATCGAATTGATGTACGCGCGAAAAGATTGGTTGGACCGGCTGGGCCTGGATCCGCCGAACTCGCTGGATGAGTATTACGAGGTGATTCGTGCCTTTGCTCAGGACGACCCGGACGGCAACGGTCTGCAGGATACCGTGGGTTTGACGTTCACGGCCAACCTTGGACGGTCCTCACCGTTTTTTGGCGCCTTCGGAACGCAGCTGGATACCTGGTTTGAACGGGACGGACGGTTAGTATATGGCAATATCCTGCCGGAAACGAAGGAAGCGCTTGGCTTTCTAGCCCGGTTGTATCAAGAAGGATTGCTGGAACGGGAGTTTCCGTTAAACCTTCAGACGAACCTGTCTGAGAAGATCGAGTACGGGAAGGTGGGGCTGTTCTCCGCAACCTGGTACGATACACGCGGCCCGATTGCGGCCAATATGAAACGCGACCCGAACGCCCGCTGGATTCCCTTAGAATATCCGACAGGACCAAAGGGGGACAAAGGGGTATACGGGATCGATGTCATCCGTGGATACAACGTGATCCCTGCCAGTTCGCCGCATGCGGCTGAGGTCATTCAACTGCTGGACTTTATCGCCAGCGATTATAAAACGTTGAAGCTTGGCTTTGAGAATGAAATTTGGCGGCGGGAAGGGGATCGGATTGTGACGGACTTCGCTCTGCATGACGAGAGTCTGTACCGCGGGATCTATCAGTCCTTGGTGGACGTTCCCGATGAGACGTTGTTTAAGCAGCGGCTGGATTCTCTGGGGGATTTTAACCTGTATAACAATATCCAGACCATCCACCGCAATATTATGCCGAACGCGTTTTACGGAATTCCGACCCCAGCCATGGGAAAATACAACGAAAATCTAAATCGATTGGGGGACGTATTTGTCAAAATTATTTTAGGCATCGAACCGCTGGATGCGTTCGACCGGTATGTTGAGCAGTGGAAGGCGGCAGGAGGAAGTGAAATTACGAAAGAAGTGAATCGTTGGTACGAGAGCGAGAGCAGAAGAATGGGCCATTCTCTGGGCTTGGAAGGGGGAGAACGGTGATTCGATGGATCATGAACCGGTTTTCACACCATATTCAATTCAGGCTGACCGGATATTTTATCCTCATTTTGCTCCCGCTGGTCTTGATCAGTTTGTTTGCGGTGGAACGATCACGGGATATTCTCTACAACCAGGCGGTACAGCGGACCGAAACGGCTCTTTCCTCGGCGATGAATCATTTTGATCTGGTGTTTCAGAACGTCGAGGAGATTTCAACGCTGATCGCCGGCGATCCTGCGATGAATGCGTTGTTGAACGAAAGCGGCAGCGACTTTTCGCCGCAATCCATCTTGGCGTTCTCTTCCATTTTGGAACAGTTGTCGAATTCGGTCTCAGTGAACCGGTATATCTCACAAATTTCCGTCTATCATCCCGCCTCGGGGATGCTGATCTCCACCCATTACGGAGGCAAGCAACTGGCCGGGGACGCGCAGAAGGAATGGTTTGTGGAAACTGCCCGCCGCAACGGGACAGGGATTTCTTACGTTAAGGCCGATTATGCCGTGACGGATGAAGTGACCTTTGGGCAATTAACGAACTCCGACAGTATCTCGCTGCTAAGGGCGATGGATTTGTATAACAGCAATCGGCAAGCCAATTTATTGGTCGTGTCGTTCAGCAAGAACAAATTATTAAACATTATTAAAACGCTGCTGCCTTCCGAAAACAGCCGGATCGTCCTGTCGAATGAACGGGGGGAAGTGCTGCTGGAAGCGGGCAAGCCTTCGGCGATGCATCTGCCGGATCAGGATATGACCGTCACCATCGATTCCTCCTATTCGCTCTGGCAGCTGACATTGGTTCAGCCAAAAAGCGAGCTGTACCGGGAGACGGATCAACTGCGGCTGTTTACTTTTTCAATTATTGGGCTGAGCTTAATTCTGGCACTGATCGTTTCCTGGGTGGTTTATAGCGGAATTGCCTCCCCCGTACTGAAATTGGCCAAGGGGATGAGGCGCTTAAGTAACGGCGAGCTTAACGCACATGTCCGCACGAACCGGAAGGATGAATTCGGTTTTTTGATTCAATCTTTTAATCGCATGGCCCTGGTACAGAAGCATTTAATCGAGGACCATTACGAGCAGCAACTGCGGCTGAAAACAACCGAACTCCGGTTTCTGCAGTCGCAGATCAACCCGCATTTTTTATATAACACGCTGGATTCGATTTACTGGATGGCTAAGAATTACGATGCGGAGGAAATCAGTGAGATGGTAATGAATCTCTCCAGCTTTTTCCGGCTGAGCCTGAACAAAGGACGGCAGGAGTTTACGGTCGAGGAGAGCATCGCTCACTTGAACTATTATTTACGGATTCAGCAGCTTCGCTTCATGGATAACTTCCAAGTGGAATACCGGATTTCGGAGCAAAGCAAGCGGATTCCGCTGCTCAAGCTGCTGCTGCAGCCGATTGTGGAGAATGCCATCATCCATGGGATGGAGGGAAAGGAAGTGGGCGGTTATTTAGTTATCTCCAGTTGGGTGGAACAGGAGCATACGCTTCACATCCGCGTGGAGGACAATGGGCCGGGGATTGAGGAAGAACGGCTTCACTACATTCAACAGGAGCTTGACCGGATGGATCTCCGCAAGATCGTGGCCTATTCACAGGATGAAGAGCAGGTGAAAGATTTATTTGGCCTGCGGAATGTGCTGAGCCGGATGAAGCTGTACTACGGACCGGAGGCACGGCTGACCGTACAAAGCGCTCCGGGGGAAGGAACAACCGTTACGTTATCGATTCCATTAAAGGAGGGACAGGATGAATCTGATGATCGTGGAGGACGAGCCCCGGCTGCGGCAAGCGCTAGCCTATAATATCATGTGGGAGTCGCACGGGATCGACATGATTGGTACCGCAGCAAACGGTTTGGATGCGCTTAGGCTCATGGAGCGCAAGAAGCCGGATCTCATGCTGATCGACGTGCAAATGCCGGGCATGGACGGATTGGAGTTATTGCGGGAGCTTAAAGGTCGGGGCATACTCAACCGGTTGATGAAAATCATTATTTTAAGCGGACACGACAATTTTGAATTTGCCCAGATTGCGCTTAAGCATGGGGTTTCACGGTATTTACTGAAGCCGGCAGGCGAGGCGGAGATCTTGGAAGCGGTCTTGGATGCCAGACGCCAGCTGCAACAGGATCTCGAAGAGTGGCGGCGGCAGGCCGCTTTGGAGAAGCAGTGGTGGTCCAACCTGCCGCATTTGCAAAATCTGTTCTTCCTTCAGTGGGCGGGCGGCAAGATGGGACGGGAGGAAATTCTGGCGAAAAGCCATGAACTGCACGTTCCGCTGCATCGGGAGGATCGGATTGCGGTTGCGGCGGTGGAACTGGACCCTTCCCCGAAGGAGGAAGAGACGACGGAAATTCAGAAGTTTACACTCCAGCTGCTGGCCAAGGAGCTGCTAACTCCACCGGATTGGTGGATCGCCGCCAACTCAGACATGAATCTGATGATGGTCTACGTGATTGGCCCCGAGGCCGATGCGAGCGAAGCGTTGCTGCGCATGAATGCGGACTTGTCCCAGCTGCTCTCGCGAACCAAGGAAGTGCTGCAACGGACTGCCAGTGCGGGCCTTAGTGCGGCGGTTGGTCCGTTGGAGGACCTGTCATCCTTGTACCGGCAGGCTTGTCATGCCCTGCAGGAGCGAGTTGTGTACGGGCATGACTTAGTGATCCCATATCGTGAAACCGCCGGGGAGACCGTTCGGCCTTTTGCGATCGAGCCCCATCTGGAGAAGGAGCTGGAGATCGGGCTGGAGACCGCAGATGAGTCCAAGGCGATGACAGCTTTGCAGGGGATATGGGATGCGCTGGTTTCGAGAATGGCGTCCTCGGACGATTTTCACGAGGCGGTGCTTTTTGTGCTTGGCTTGTTTGCCCGGATGATTCAAAAGCGGGGGTGGACGACCAAGCAGGTGCTTGGCGACGAGGCGAAGTATATCCAGAATGTGAGTCTGCTGAGCACCCAAACGCAAACTTGGGCGCTGCTGACGAGAATCGTGCAACGCATCATAGCCTACGTGAAGGAGCAGCGGAAAGCGAGCAGCCACCAGGTGGTGAAGGAGGTCCTTGTCTGGTGAACGAGGAAATGGATCAGGAACTGACACTGCACATGGTAGCGGATCGCATATATATCAACTCCTCTTACCTCAGCCGGCTGTTCAAGCAGGAGATGGGAGTAGCCTTTTCAGATTACGTCCTCGAGCGCAAAATGGAGCGAGCCAAGGCGCTGCTGCAGGAAGGGCACAAGGTCTATGATGCCGCGCGTTCAGTGGGTTACCGGGATGTCAGTTACTTCACCAAGGTGTTCCGCAGGTACTGGGGAGTAAACCCCGGGGAGTGTAAGGGTTAGTTTAGGTTAAGCTTCGGCTTGGCCCGACTCCGGGCTGTGCCTGGCTTGGGGCGGGGGATGTGTGGTGCTGGGTACCAGTTGTTAGAAGTCTGATGCAAGGGCGGTGGCAGGATGTTGGGTACCGACTAGGTGCGTGGAGCTGCTGTTGGGTACGTAAATGTGGTGTGGTGCTGGTGGTTAGGTGCTGGGTGTTTCGGGTTCGCGACAGTAGTTCAGTTCTAACGCTTGTGAGCAACGCTATTTGGGTCTTTTCGACGTGGTTTGAAATCTAACGCTGATCAGAAAGCTTATTTCCCGATTTTCGGCGGAACAGGGGCGGTTTTTCCGTGAATAAGCTCTCTGGCAAGCGTTAGAATCTAAAACCCCCCGATTTTCGCGAAATAAGCGCCGTGGCAAGCGTTAGAGAGAAATGAGCACGGAGAGAGCCTACCGAGCAGCTGGCTGTGTCGGACCTGGGTAGGAAATGAGCACGGAGCGAGCTTACCGAAACAGCTGTATTTCAGGTCTGCAACCGCAGTTTCAGTTCTAACGCTTGTGAGCAACGCTATTTGGGGATTTACGGCGTGGTTTGAAATCTAACGCTGATCAGAAAGCTTATTTCCCGATTTTCGGCGGAACAGGGGAGGTTTTTCCGTGAATAAGCTCTCTGGCAAGCGTTAGAATCTGAACTCCCCCGATTTTCCCGAAATAAGCACCAGGGCAAGCGTTAGCGAGACATGAACACGCACGGAGCATGCCGACGCTGGGCAGAAACAGCTGACAAGTGTGCTTAACTCTTACGTTACGTCATAGATAATAATTCACCCTAAGTAGACCGATTCAGATTTTGAAGTTCATAGGTTTACTTTATGTAATTGGCTCAAGATAGATTACTTCTTTGCCCTGTTGGGTAGCATAATCAATTTCTCTTCTTGTGCTTTCACCAATGTATCCATTGACATTGATCACGAAGATTTCGTCTGACATATCGATTTTGTGATAGTGAAGATATTCAAAGAGTTTAACTTGTTCTTCGGTTACTTCGATATTATCGCTTTGCTCGAAAAAACCAAGACTAAGTACAATTCTGCCTTTTAGGGTCAAATTAGCTTCTGCCTCACGGAATTGTTTTTTGAACTTTGTTGAACCACATAAAGTCACTACGATTGGTTTATTATGTTGCGAAAAATCGTTCATACAGGTCCCCTTATTCATAATATTCTTTCGGAATTCGAGTTACTGACTTTTACTGCTTTCACTTACAAATCCGATGAGCGAATCAAATACTAGATTTTCTTTACGAGGCTATTATGTATAACCTAGGCCAAACCGTGAAATTAAATATATGCTCCACACTAATGGAAGCCGCAAGGCTTCTTTTTTTTTGCCCATGAAAGACTCAGAAGCCATCATTTTACCACAAATAGTAATTGAACTCTCCTACTCAGCCCGCCGGTCGGATTTTACAATATGTTCACAAGATGGTCACAGATGAGCGATGGGACTATGAAGTGCGAAAGGGGGCAAGCGGATGCAATTAAAGACCAGAACCGTGGCAGAATCAGCTCAATCCCAAAAAACACCTCAAGTGAAACGAAGCTATTGGAGGCGGTTGGGACTCGACATCCGGAAGGAATGGGATCTCTATCTCATGCTTGTGCCAGGCATTTTGTTTATTTTGCTGTTTAAGTATACGCCAATGTACGGAATTACGATTGCCTTCAAGGATTTTAATATTTTCACTGGATTTGCGGACAGCCCTTGGGTGGGGTGGAAGCATTTCGAGCGGCTGTTTACGTCGCCGGACTTTGCCCAAGTGTTTAGAAATACGGTCATCATCAGTTTTCTGAAGATCGTTATTTTGTTTCCGTTACCGATCGTGGTTGCGCTGATGCTCAATGAGATGCGGAATATGATCTTCAAACGGACGGTGCAAACCGTGATCTATCTGCCTCATTTCCTGTCTTGGGTTATCGTTGGCGGATTGTTTATGGATTTACTATCAACAAACGGCGGGATCGTTAACAAAGCGCTCACCGCGATGGGGATGGAGCCGATCGCGTTCTTTCTGGACAACAGCGTGTTTCGCAGCGTCCTGATCACTTCGGCGGGCTGGAAGGAAACCGGCTGGAGTACGATCGTCTACCTGGCGGCGTTCACCACCATCGATCCCATGCTCTATGAAGCGGCAAGGATGGATGGAGCTGGGAGATGGAAGCAGCTGTGGCATATTACTTTGCCGGGGATCGCGCCGGTCATCATCCTGATGTTTATCCTGCGGCTCGGCAGCGTGCTGGAAGCCGGAACGGAACAGATCTTGGTGATGTACAATCCTGTGGTCTATCAGGTGTCAGATGTCATCGGCACGTATGTGTACCGCCGAGGGCTGGGCAGTCAGGATTACAGCTTTTCCACGGCGGTAGGGCTGTTTGAGGCAGTGATCTCCTTCACGCTGGTCATTGCAGGGAACGCAGCCAGCCGCAAATATCTGCAGCGCGGGATTTGGTAGGAAAGGGGGAGCTCATACATGGATCATAAACAAGCCTTGGAAGGATTGCAGCCGCGCGGAGTGATCAAAACCTCGTTTTCCGAAAAATGCTTTACCGTTTTCAATTACGTCTTCTTTATTCTGCTAGGGCTGACAACATTGCTTCCGTTCGTCAATTTGCTTGCCAAGTCCTTGAGCAGCGAAAGCGCCGTAATCTCAGGAAGGGTGGGGTTGCTTCCGGTAGGACTGCAATTTGAGACATATCACTATGTGCTTCAAGACTCCATGTTCCTCAATTCGCTGAAGGTATCCATCGCCCTGACGGTGATCGGAACGGCATGCAGTTTGTTTCTGACGACGCTCACGGCTTATCCCTTGTCTAAAGTACGGCTGCGTGGACGAAAAGGGATCTTGTTGATTTTCGTTTTTACCATGTTGTTCAGCGGCGGGTTAATTCCCACCTATCTGCTGATGCAGAACCTGAACCTGGTCAACTCCTTCCCGGTCTTGTTCCTCCCGGCGATGGTAAACGTCTACAACATGCTGATCATAAAAAACTACTTTGAAGGCCTCCCGGAAGAATTGGAAGAATCGGCTAAACTGGACGGGGCGGGGAATATCCGAATCCTCATGTCGGTCATGCTCCCCTTGTCGCTGCCGGTGCTGGCGACGATTGGTTTGTTTTTTGCCGTAGCGTTCTGGAACGACTATTTCACGGCCATGATTTACATCAGTGACCCGGCCATTAAGCCGATGCAGCTGTATTTGAAGGAGCTGCTCGTTTCCTCCAGCGGGGATTTCCTGAAGGATAACATCGATGCAGCGATTAACACCACCCCGCAGTCGATCCAAGCTTCCTCCATCTTGCTGGCGACCATTCCGATTCTGCTCGTATATCCTTTCTTGCAAAAATACTTCGTAAAAGGCGTGCTGGTGGGTTCAGTAAAAGGTTGAAGCAACATGGCTCGATTAAGGCTAACACCTGAAGGGAGGTGATGAGCTCCGCTTGCAGTAGAACCCCAGTAGAAACCCAAAAACAACCGATTTGAAGGAGGGTATATATGAATTTAAAGATGAAAAAAACGTCAGCGGTACTTACCGCCATCCTTGGCTTTGCCCTAGTGTTGTCCGGTTGCGGCGGCGGAGGAGGCGGAACGTCAGAGCCTGCTGCGACTGAACCATCGGGAGGAAACACCAACACATCAACAACAGAAGGCAGTAACAGCGGGGGAAGCACGGACAAACCAGATTTGCGGATGATCATGCAATACGGGCTGTTTGATCCGAAGACCGAATACGTCGCAAAATACATCGAAGAACGCACCGGGTTTCATGTGGAATATGAATTGCTGCCGGCGGAGAACGCTGATGAGAAGCTGAACTTGATGGTATCCAGCAAAGAAAATTACGACATCGCCAAGCTGAATGCCGCCCAATTCTACAATCTGGCTTCGGCGGGGGCACTCGAACCGATGGATGAACTGCTGGAGGCCCATGGCAACTATATTAAGCAGTCGATCAAGCCGGAGTCCTTCGCCAGTGCTACGATCGACGGCAAGATCTACGGGATTCCCGAAACGGGAGCGGGTGTGAGCATCGGTGAAGAGCTGGTCGTTCGCCAGGATTGGCTGGATGAGCTGGGCTTGTCCATCCCAACGAACCGCGATGAACTCTATACGGTACTTAAGACGATCAAGGAGAAGAAAAATGTCATCCCGCTGACGCTGAGCAAGGACTCCATCTACGGCGACATTGCGGCTACTTTTGGCGTGCTTACCGATTGGAAGGAAGTCGACGGCAAGCTGGTTCACCGGGCGGAGCAGCCGGAGATGAAAGAATACATTACCTTCATGAACAAGCTGTATAAAGAAGGATTACTGGACACCGAAACGCCGCTCAATACCGCTCAAGAATCGATTGAGAAGTTTTCTGGCGGCAAAGCAGCGATGTATAAGCTGGCCTGGTGGAATGCGGGATCTGCGATCGCGGCGTTGCAGAAGAACTTCCCTGAGGCCAAGACGTCGATCATTCCTTATCTGAAAGGACCGGACGGGAAAGCCGTCGTTGGCGCAAAAGCAAATGTGACCTGGTACATCGGCATTTTGAAATCCTCCAAAAATAAAGAAGCGGCCATGGAATTCCTGAATGCGAAGCTGGAGCCTGAGACATTCAAAGGCATCGCGCTGGGTCAAGAAGGGGTTCACTATGAAGTGAAGGACGACAAATATTATCCAATTCTCCCGATCTTTAATGAACAGTTAAACAATGCGAGCAACTTCCTGACTGGCGTGGACGAAGAGAAATATCCGATCTACTGGCAAGCCCGCGTGCGGAAGGATCCGGTGCTTCAGGCACATTTTGAAGCGTTCCAGAAAAATGCGGAAGGTCTGGTTGTCGTAGACCCGATGTCTACCGCGCCGCCAATTGAAGCCGTGTCCAAAAATCTGCTGAAGCTGACGACCATGCTAGATGATAATGTGCTGCAGTTTATTTCCGGTGCGAAGCCGATTGAGCAATACGACCAATTCCTGGCGCAATGGAGAGCGGAAGGCGGAGCCGACATGGTTGCTGCGGCGAACGAATGGTTCCAGTCAACGAAATAAGCCATCCTCGGAT
>NZ_GG695970.1:159010-184791 GCF_000159955.1 Paenibacillus sp. oral taxon 786 str. D14
CATCTGGATGAAACGTATGTTGCAGAGGCGAATGGCCGGGGTGATTTGTCTCACTTTACTGGCGGCGTTGTTCTGGCCAGGGATGCCCATCGCCTCCTCGGCCGCAGGTACGGAGGAACTTCCGAGGGCGGAAGAGACTTCAGGGGAACCGGTTCAGTTTGTAAAAGAAGAAGGCGGTATTTCGCTTGAATTCACGGACATTAACGCAGCGGGTGCCTCGCTGGAGGAAAAGACCGATTACCTTGCCTTGTTCACGAGCGGGGCGACCGTAACCGATGCCGCGTATGAGCCTGTGTCGGAGGTACGGGTTGCGGAAGGGCAAGTGGCCGTCACCGTTGATGCCGAAGGGATCGTGCAGGAAGTCGTTGGTCCCCTAGATGATCCTCCCACAACATGGGATGCGGAGCGAATGCTCCCGATTCCGGAAGGGGGATACCTCGTGCTGGCTGGAGGGAAGAGCTCTTGGGACGAGTCGGCATATCGACCGGCGCTCTTTCAGGAGTATCACCTCGGGGATCAGGTGAAGCTGATGCGTGCGGGGGTGGAAGTGACCGCGGCGGATTTTATTCCGGCAACGCCTGATCCGGACCCGGAACCTGCTCCAGAGCCTCCACCTGCCGCCGAACCGGAACCTGAACCGGATCCCGATCCGGAGCCAGCGCTTCCCGAGCTCATGCTGTTAACGGAAGACCAGACGATCGTGGACATTCCTGTCATCGAAGTTGCCGGGTTTGTGGCGAATTATGATGAGCATCTGGAGCTTGGCGTTACGGTAAATGGGGACCAGGTCGAGTTATCAGCGGATGGGGTTTTTCGTGAAAATGTGTATTTAAGTGCGGGAGCGAACGCAGTAACGGTCATCTTACTTCAGGCCGGGGAGGAATTGGAAAGGGAGATATTGACGATTATGTATGAGCCGTCGGAGAATCAGGACTATATCGAAGTTGAAGCCGCACCCAAAGATATCTCCATCGACATTGATGGACCGCGGATCAAGATCGATTACGTGGATAAAGACGTGACTGGCGTGCCCAATATCGTTGCGTTGTTTACTAGAGATTACGGCGAATCGATCGAAATTCCACAGTTCAATGTGGCCGTACAGGTCGATGCTAACAACCGGGTTTTGCAGGTGATTAACCCTTCAATTAACGGTCAGCCTCCCGTATGGACCGGGCCGACCCTCCTTGAAATTCCGGAGGAAGGTTATGTGCTGATGGCGCAGGACGACAGTTATGCTGGCAATTACATCAAGCGTTTCCTCGCAGAAAATTTCAAAGCGGGAGACATCATCAAGCTTCGCAAGAACGGAGAAGTCGTATCCGTCCGGGATCTGATGAGCGGGAATGGCCCGATCGCCCGTCTCAAGGTAAACAATCAGCGGATGTATACGGTGACGGAGGACCACACGATCCTGTCGGGGATCATCGAGAATATCGACGATCCGGCGGCCATCCAGCTGCTGGTGAATGGGACTTCCGTTCCTTTTGAGGCGGATGGATCCTTTAGCTATTCTTACCCTTTAACGAAAGGCACCAACTATATCGAAATGAGGGTATTAAAAAACGAGATCGAGCAGGACCGTCGGGATCTGGCGGTGTTTGCCCGGGATCATCTTGCCTCGGACAAAGAAGTCATTTTATGGGTCGATCAGGCCTCCAATGCGAAAAAGTTTCAAACCAGCGAGCAGGTGCGCGCTTTTCTTCAAAAGGCCAAGGATACCGGAGTCACCTCCATCGCCTTGGATGTGAAGGGCGTAGAAGGCTATGTCTCGTACAAGAAAAATGACTTGACCGGAAGGCCCTACGTCAGCGAACTTCAAGCTCCCGGAAGAGCAGGAGCCAATCCGGACTTGGATCTGCTGCAGGAATTCATCGATCATGGCCATGATTTAGGGTTGGAAATCCATGCGGTGGTTAACGTATTTGCCGAAGGGTCTATCGCCTATAACGAGTACGCCGTGCTGAATGATCACCTGGACTGGGAAGAGCGCGTGCACTACGCGGAAAACAACGGTGAAATCAAACGGCTGCGGGAAAGCGCGAAGCAGGGCTTGGTCGCCTTCGTCAATCCGGCAAACGATGAGGTGCGCGAGTTCGAGCTGAAGACTTTTGAAGAGATTCTCAAAAATTATGACGTGGATGGCGTCGTACATGACCGTGGACGCTACGACAATGAAGGTGCAGATTTCAGCGAGGAAACGCGGGTCAAGTTTGAGCAGTTCTTGCTCCAGCGCGGCAAGCAGCTGAACGACTGGCCCAATGACATTTTTTATTATGAAAATAACGTCAGAGTGGATGGCCCGCTCATCCAAGATTGGTGGGAGTTCCGGTCAGGTGTGATCCAGAGCTTTTTTGGCGAAGTGAAGTCGCTGGTGGATTCCTACGAGGCTGGGTCGGGAAGAACGATCAAGGTGTCTTCCTACGTCGGTTCCTGGTATGAGACGTATTATCTCAACGGGGTGAACTGGGCGAGCAAAAATTTCCGTATCCATCCTTCCCTGGGCTTGCCGGTTGAGTCGATTTATACACCGGAGTATTACGATACCGGGTACATCGAATATCTAGATTTTCTGATGATTGGCGCTTATCAGACGACCAGTCAGGAGATTCAGAAGTACATTACCCTTGGGAACATCGTGACGAATGGCGAGATTCCACTGTATGCAGGGATTGCCCTAAACAATGTACAGCTTCCAGCCGTTCAGCGGGAGGTGTTCCAGGCGGGTTTGAGAACGACAAATGGACTCATGCTGTTCGACGCTTCCCAAATTAACTGGGCGATTGCCAAGGCGTCGCTGGAGGACCGCGAATGGGTGAAGGATTACCAACTGGGCATGAGCTTGCCGGATCGTCCTGATACGTTCCTCGAAGGCCATTATTACAACGTGAACCGGGTGGAAGGTAACATTAATGTGCTGACGGACGCGTTTGGAACGACAACGGGAACAAATCATTTTGGCGTTGAGGTGGTTGTGGATGATACGGGCGTCGTCACCCGCGTGGCCAACCGCAATCAAGCGATCAATTGGAGTTGGGGAGCGCCGGAGGAGAATAACAGCGTCATTCCGCCAGGCGGCTTCGTCATCTCGACCATTGATCCATCGGGAGTTAGAACCAATCGGCAACTTGTGGCCAACGCTTATGAGGTTGGCGATCAGGTTCGTTCCGCCGTCTTAAGCGGCCTGATGGATGATGCGTTGCGAGAAACACGGGACAGCCATTATCCGTTGGAAGGCACGGTTGAGGTGCTTGGCCCAGGAACGCCTTCCGTGAAAGTAAATGGGGAGTCCGCGTCCGTTAACCCGACCGGAACTTTCTCAGCAAACGTCCCGTTATCGCCAGGGATCAATTTCGTCCAAGTGGATGTATATGTGGATGATCTGAAAACGAATAGCCAGACCGTGCAGATCATTCGCACATCCACCGGGGATGGCGGCTCCAATCCTGGCCAGCCGGGATCGTCGGGCGGCAGCAGCAGCGGTACGACGCCAACCCAGCCGGTGAAGCCGGAGCGGCTGCACGTTGTGAAGACTACGGCGGAGAATGGACAGCATCTCGTAGACGCTAAGGCCGAATTGTCGCGGATGCTTGAGGAGGTCAAAAGTCTTCAAACGAAACCGGCCCAATCGCAGCAGCTTCAATACAGCTTCACTGAATCCGCCGACGTCCTCACCCTGCACTTGCCAACCGCGGGATTGGAGGCAGCGGTGAAGGAGTTGCCAAATGGCGTTATCCTGCTGGAGTCGCCGTTAGTAGGCAGGCTGGAGCTGCCGGTTCAGGCGTTAAGCGAGTCTCTGCAACTGCGGGGATCTGCGGACAGCTTGCATATTCGCCTCAGTCTACCTGCGAAAGCGCAGGAAGAAGAGCTTCACCGCTTGTTGCCGGATCAGGCTGCACCGCTTGGATCGCTGCTGGAGGTGTCCTTCTTTTGGGAGCAAGGCGGCACCTTAACTGAACTGCCAGCCTTTAAGGGAGCCAATGCCAAGTTTACGGCTGCACCGCTGTCAGGTTCCATCTCTGCCGGTACGACCACCGTTCTTCTTCTGCAGCCTTCTTTGGGCAGCTACACGTTTGTGCCTGCGGTGATCAGGGAGGAAGGCGGTAAGGCCCTGATCACGTTCCGGTTGAAGGCAAGCGGCATTTATGCGGCGATCGCGCACCGGAAGACCTTTACGGATCTGAACGGCCACTGGGCGGCTGACGAGGTAGGAATGTTAGCCTCCAAAACGGTCATCCAAGGCACCTCCGATACGGAATTCAGCCCCAATGCACCGATTACGAGAACCCAATTTACGGCCATGCTCGTCCGTGCCCTCGGTTTGACAGGACAGCAGCCGAATCCGAGCGGGGGCTTCACCGATGTAAACCCGGGTGCGTGGTATGCGAGTGCGGTATCGACGGCGGTAGAACACGGGTTAATTGAAGGTTTTGCCGGCGGAGAGTTCCGTCCGAACGAGCAAATTACGCGTCAACAGATGAGTGTGCTGCTGGTTCGTGCGTTGAAGCTGGCAGGAGCCGAGGTTCCTCTTGGAAACCCGAGTTCCACGCTGGCTGGATTCGAGGATCGCAGCCAAATTGGAGCTTGGGCTAAAGAAGCCGCAGCTATCGCCGTGGAATCGGGCTTAATGAAAGGGCGCGGGGATGGCGATTTTGCCCCCGAAGCATCGTCTACCCGTGCAGAAGCAGCGACGGTGCTTGCCCGAATGTTGCGGATGGCGGGGCTGATCAATCCGTAAATGGAACGCAAAATGCCAGCCTGCGGAAGGCTTCATCCGCTGGCTGGCATTCTTTTTTCCTTGAAATATCAAACTGGGCGCAGCTTGGGCCACTGTAATTCAACGCCTTGGCTGAGGAGGCGCTGTTGAAAGTCGGATAAGGTTTCATCATGATTGCGAACGTCCGTTGGGAAGAGGTTGCGATCCAAGCAGAAGCTGGCGCACATTCCTGCAGCTTCGCCGATGTTCCATTCCACGGGATGGAGCCGGTAACAGCCGTTGGTGATATGGGTGACCCCGATGTTTTTACCGGCTGCCAGCACGTTTTTGACCCGTTTCGGGATCAAGCTGCCCAGCGGAATTTGAAAGGGCAAGGAAGAGATATCAATGTACGGCCGGTTGCCCGTGCTCGGATGCAGATCGATGCGGTAACATCCGACCCCAACGGAATCCGGGAACCACTCGGCTGCACCGTCTGGACGGGAGGCCGTGGCGACATGCTGCTCCAGCACCGTAAACTCCGCTTGAATTCGTCTCGACTCGCGGATATACGGAGCCATCGCCAGCCCGTCCTCCGTTCCGACGACGTCGCGGCGCAGGCGCAAACCAGGGTAGCCTTGCCCGCCGTCCGGCCGAGGAGCTTCAGTCTGCAGCCAATACAACAGCGACAGGCTTAGCTGCTTAGCTTGATGGAGATGACGCGCGGCTTCCTCCTCCGGGACGTCGATAATGGAGCCGAGCCAATAGTCGTTCTGCGGCCAGTTGATCAGGGAGATCGGACGAAAGCCGAAGCGGCTGTCGAAATGGGTGGGATCGAGGATTTGCCGGTATTGAAACAGCGGGAACTTGCCTCCATAACCCGGAAAAACCTCATATTCAACCGGCTCGTTTGTGGCTGGCCTCACGCCGGTTAAGCTTAACAGCCGATCCGGCCAGAAATCAGCTTGATATTGTCTCCAGAACGCGTACATCTCAGGCTTGTCGATGAGATGTTCTTCCCCGTCGGCATAGTCTACGGCAAAGCAATACGTGAAGCTCTGGATGTCCTGCGGCGCCGGATCTCCATCGATCGCATGAGGCTCGCCGGTTTGTGCTTTCGATTCGGCCCCGGTTACATACTCAATTCCTGCAAGTGGAAGCAAGTCTCCAAGTTCGGTGGCATCGAGAAAAAACGGCGCCTCAAGCACCAGTTCATCCCCGGTGTCGAGATGACGTACCGTCACACTGCGGACGGCATCTCCTTCAGTTTCGGCTTGCTGGAGGCGATAACGGTGAAGAATCGTCAGCCTTCCGCTGTGCAGGTAAGGGGCTAGCATCTGCTCAAGCACAGCCAGTCCAACGCGGGGATCATGACTAATCCGGCTGACGATGCCGCCGCCGGGATTGAGTTCGGGTAGGTTACGCGCCGCCGGTGTTAACGGATAATGATCTCGATAGTACTGGCGTATGCCATTGCGGAATCTTCGGTAAGTTCTTGTACAGCCAAAATGCTCAATCCAGGGGTGCTCATCCGGCGGAACGGCCTGACTGGTCAGTTGCCCGCCAATCCAAAGCGTCTCCTCCGTCATGATGACGGTTTTGCCTGAAGCGGCCGCGGCTAGAGCTGCGGCGGTTCCTCCGGTACCACCCCCAAGGATGACGATATCCGCCTTCATTTCGCGTTTCATCGCTTCCATTCTCCTTTTTTCCTGAGATTCATCGTTTGACGTCAGGTTGCCCATGATTGCATTCATTGTAGATGGTTAGGCCAGAGAACGGTACGGGAAGCGGGTGACCTTTTATGGTAATTTGATGTGGTTTCGCCTTCTGACTTATTCCAATTTGCGACTGATCTGGTATGCTAGGAATCATCATAGACTTATCTTGATCCGACGATTTCTAGTTAGCAGGAGGGAAGCTGATGAACAAGATCACCATTGCCGTGATTGGCTGCGGCACGATTGCAAACCACGCCCACATCCCGTCTTACCTGAACCACAAGCATGTAGAAATCAAGTATTTCTGTGACATCTTGAAGGAACGCGCCGAGGCGGCTGTCACCAAATACGAATGCGGACAGGCGATCACAGATTACCGGCAGATCGTTGAAGATCCGGAGGTGGATGCTGTATCCATCTGTACGCCTAATGCTTCGCACGCGACGATTGCCATTGATTGCCTTCGTGCGGGGAAGCATGTGGTTTGCGAGAAGCCGGCAGCCCGGACTTACGAAGAAGCCTTAGAAATGCAGAAGGTCCAGCATGAGACGGGCAAAGTGTTGAATATCGGGGTCGTGAATCGGTACAACGAAAGTGTCAATCGCATCAAAAACATGATCCAAAACGGCGAGCTTGGCGAGTTGTATCATGTGTACGCCAGCTTCCGCGCCCACCGATCGATTCCGGGTTTAGGCGGCGCTTTTACGACGAAAGCGATCGCCGGTGGCGGGGCGCTGATCGACTGGGGCGTTCATTTTATCGACATCGTCATGTACTGTGCGGGCGATCCGAAGCCTAGAACCGTTACCAGTCAAGCCTATTCCAAACTGGGGAAAGACATGGAAAACTATACGTATCTCAAAATGTGGGCAGGACCGCCGGATTATCACGGTACGTATGATGTCGATGACTTCGTAACCGCATTGATCCGTACCGAAGGCCCGACGATTTCCTTGAACGGAGCTTGGGCGCAGAACATCGGAGTTGAGGAGATGTTTATCGACTTCCTGGGCGACAAGGGCGGCATACGGTTGAACTACGGCGGGGATTTTACCTTCTATACAGCCAAAGACGGCGCTCTGATCGAAACAACGCCAAAGTTCACCTCCGGGAATATGTATCAGCAGGAAATCGATGGCTTCCTGGAGTGCATCCAAACGGGGGAGAAGCAGCCCTCCCATATTGACACCGTCATCCTGTCCTCTCGCATTATTCAGGCGATTTATGATTCATCCGACAAAGGGGAGGAAATCGCGCTCTCATGAAAAAAATCGGGTTTATCGACCTGCATCTCGACCAGTTCCATGCCAACAAATATCCCGGGTGGATCGAGCAGGCTTCCGATGGCGCCATGAAGGTAACGTATGCTTATGGGAAAAGAGACAAGGAGAACGGACTCACAAACGAGGCGTGGTGCAAGGAGCACGGCATCGAATTACTGCCGTCCATTCAAGACGTCGTGGAGCGGAGCGATTACTTGATCGTGTTATCTCCCGACAATCCGGAGTTCCATGAGGAATTGTCGCAGCTTCCGTTGCAGTCGGGCAAGCCGACCTACATCGATAAGACGTTTGCTCCGGACCGGGAGACGGCGGTACGCCTCTTCGACCTGGCCGCGCAGCACGGAACGCCGATGTATTCGACGTCTGCCCTCCGTTTTGCCAGCGAATATGCGGAGATTGACAAGGCAGGGATTCAAACGATTTGCAGCTGGGGGCCCGGCGCATTCGACAACTATTCGATTCATCAAATCGAGCCGATCATCCGTCTGATGGGGGCCGATCCCAAGCGCGTCATGTACACCGGAACGCCGGATTCCCCCGCGCTTCTCATCGACTTCGGGGAAGGCCGCCAAGCATCGATCCACCATTTGGGGGACAATTGTCCTTTTACCCTTGGCATCAAATACGATAATGGAACCTTTAAGCAAGCCACGGCGGCCTCCAATTTCTTTGATCCGTTTATCCGGAACCTGGTGACCTTCTTTGAAACCGGCGAGCCCGCAGTTGACCCGGCCGAAACTGTAGCCGTGATCACCGTAATCGAGTACGGATTGAAGGCGGCGGAAACACCAGGGATATGGTTGGATTTGCCATCCTCCTAATCATAATTGATTGACACGACCCACCTTCGCCTGAAGGTGGGTTTTTAGATGATTGAATCAGAGGCTAGTGATCTTCCGAGATAAGAATGTATAATGTTGGAAGGGTTGAATCCCAAAGCTCTCTTGCGGGAGGAACTATGAGGAAAACAGCGATTTTTGCGTTAGTCCTAATTGCACTAGGGTTCGGCTATTTTTACATAAGCAACCAATATTCGTCTACACCCATGGAGGCAGTCGAGAGAGTTAGATCTGAGATCAATGGACAACTCTTACACGAGGTCAAGACGGATCAAGGCAAGGTGTTGTTCATGCTTCGTCATCTGCAAAACGGGCAAACGCTCAATGCCGAATACGTCCAAAAAACGCCGTTACTGGGCTGGAAGTGGGGATGGGGCGGAGGGCATACCGTGCCTCACGTCTCTGATAACGATCCTGACAGCTTTTGGACAGAGCAATATTTTCCATCAACAAAAGGTACAGATGCCGATTCCCCCTTTCCGCTTCTCTTTGGTGTGATCCAAAGCGCGCAGATCGATGCGATCCATGTCTACAGCTATGCGACCAATGAGAGCTTTACTGCGTCTGTTATGGAAACAGGGGGTCCGGGTATTCGATTGTGGTATCTTTATATTTCCGAAGAGCAGGGGACAAGGTTTAAACTGATAGCGCAAACAGAAGACCAAGAAATCATCAGTACCAAGATATCGGAATCATAGATTGAGGTATAAGAAAAGTGAGGATTATCTATGAAAAATGAAATCACCACGAAACGCATGACGCTTAAAATCATCGATGACACCTATACGGATCAGGTCTTGGCGTTTGTCGTTCGGAATAAAGACTTCCTTAAGGCGTGGGAACCGCTAAGGACGGAAGATTTCTACACTTACTCCGTTCAACAGGAAATCCTGCGGGACGAAGCCGAGAAGATGGAGCAAGGTTTGCTCCGGAAATTCTGGCTATTCCAAGATGGCCGGATTATAGGTTCGGTGGCGCTCAGCAATATTGTCAGAGGGGCGTTCCAGTCCTGCCACATGGGGTATCGAATCGATGAGCAGGAGCAAGGAAAGGGACTGATGACGGAAGCCGTCGAGGCGGTGGTTGGCCATGCGTTCCGCGAGTTGCACTTGCATCGGATTGAGGCAAACATCATGCCAAGAAATCACGCATCGCTTCGCGTGGTGCAGAAGTTAGGTTTTCAAAATGAAGGAATCTCGAAAAAGTACCTGCAAATTAACGGGAAGTGGGAAGATCATATTCATATGGTTCTGCTCAATGAGGAGATGGAGTAATTAAACCCCATGCCCGCGCAGCTAAAAAAGCCCTGTCCTAAGCGATTTCACCGCCGGGACAAGGCTTTTATACGTTACCGCGCATTATTGAGCAGAATATTGCGTTTGCAGGTAATCCAGCGCCCGGGCCATTTTGTCCAGATAAGCCGGGTTTTCGTCGGAGCATTTGAACTCGATATGCCCTTTAAAAGCTTGACCGGGATTGGCCGAGCTGCCAATCAGCGAACACAGCCGCTCTACCGTGCCATGGCTGCCGTCGATCAGCTCAATATGGGGCGGCAGGATTTGCTGCAGGATGCTTTTGTAATAAGGAAAATGCGTGCATCCCAGCACAATCGTGCTGTATTGCGACAAATCGATCCCCGCGAGCTTGCGGCTGAAATAACGCTCGATTTCGTCCCGATCGAACTGCAGTTGTTCGCAATATTGCACCAACTCCGGCAGCGGCATCGAATCCACCACCTTGTGGTCGTCCACCCGGGCCACCAGGTCAGTGTATTTCGAAAGGCTTAACGTCAACGAGGTCGCAAAAACCAAGACCCGTTTGCCGGCGGCTTGGCTTCGTTTCACGGCCGGCTTCACGGCCGGCTCCATGCCGACAATCGGGATGTCGTACGTACGGCGAAGTTCCTCGATGGCGGCGCTCGTTGCGGTATTGCAGGCCACGACCAAGGCTTTAATGTCGCCCTGCATGATAAGACTTACCGATTCCTCGACGTACCGTTTCACTTCGGGCAGCGTTTTGGTCCCGTAAGGCACGTGGAGCGTATCGGCAAAATAAAGAAAATCCTCGTTCGGCAGCTTCCTCATCGCCTCCGTTAACACGGTCAAGCCGCCGATCCCTGAGTCAAAAAATGCGATTCTCACTCATATCACCTGAATTTGTTGTGGTTTGTTCATCCTGATGTTCGTCAGCGGCATCCCATTCCCGGTAAAACTGCTCCAAGAAACGCAGCATAAATTCATGCCGTGATTCGGCCAGCTTCCGGGCATGCCGGGTATTCATCAAATCTTTTAACTTTAATAGCTTTTCGTAGAAATGATAAATCGTCGTTTTCTCATGGCTGCGGTAATCCAAATCGGAGAAATCCTGCCCCGGTTCATGCATGGATCTGCCTCTGGAGCCCCCATAAGCAAATGTTCTGGCAATGCCGATCGCTCCCATGGCATCCAGCCGGTCGGCATCCTGAACGATTTGTCCGTTGAGCGTCGCCATAGGGGGATTTTTGCCGCCATTATATGACATGGTCGAAATAATCTCCATGACTTCGCTGATGACGGATGGATCCTCGATATGTGCTTCCAACCAGTTGCGAACCCGAAGTAATCCCGCTTCCTTGGACGGATTCAGCTTCTCGTCGGCGACGTCGTGCAGCAGGGCCGCCAGCTCGCATACGAACAAATCCGCCTGCTCCTTGCGGGCGATGGCCAAGGCCATGTTCCGCACCCGATGAATATGCCACCAGTCGTGGCCGCTCCCGTCCCCGCTGTGCACGTTTTGCACAAAGTGCTCGGCTTGTTCGATGATGTGCTGCCGATCCATCTGCACCGTTCCTTTCCAATCCCTAGTTCCTAGAAACATCGAATACCATCTTACCGCAAAATCGCCATTCTTTAAACTTGTTTGTGAGTCCCAGTCGCATTATATGAACGAAAGATTCAGAAGGAAGCGGCGCAAAGTGCAAATATTTACCTTTATCCTGCGGACAGGTTCAGCGATAATAGGATTGGAAAGTTCTGTATGAATGGATGAAGGAGGCTCCCTATGGCAGCGGGCAAGGAGATTCCCGAGCTTTATTTTGACGGGCAAACGATCGATGTGTTGTGGGATAATCAGGATCAAGTGGTGAAGTGGTTCGAGAAGTACTTTGGCTGGAAGGTGCTTCGGCAAGAGAACTGGAAGGTGGATCCCCGCTGTTCCCAAGGTAAAATGACTCAGTTACCCTTTGGAACCTGGCTGGTGACTTATCTTACGGATACCCGGCTCCCCCATCACTATGCTGAACGAGGGACCGTGGATGCCGACCTTCGGGTTTGCTTTCGAACCCGGGAATTGGATCGTCTGCGGCGAGCTTTTGTCACCGATGGCGTGCGAGTATCTGCCGTATATGCTGGGCCCCAATCCCGGTATTTCGATGTATGGGCTACCGCCGAAGGCATCCGGTTAACGCTGCAGGAGGATTTGACGTTGCCATCTTCCGACTTAGCGCCCTCTTGGATCAGGGTAGGCGTCAGCCGGTTAAACGAGGCGATTCAATGGTACGGACAACATCTGGGCATGAAATGTACCCAGCATCATCCGACCGACGGCTACGCAGTGATGGAGCTGCCGCTGAATCATTCCGAAGCGAAGTCACTTTGGGTGCTTGAACAAAAAAGTGATGAGGCATGCGTCGGCAAAGTGGACGGGCAGGTCCAGCCGGTGTGCTGGATTCAAGAGCGTCAAGACTTTTTCAAGTATCATCAATATTTAAAACAACGCGGAATCGAAACCTCCGGGATCGGCGGCTATCTGACCCAGGGATTAGTAAGTTTTCATTTCTATGATCCGGACGGAAATCGATTTAATATCCGTAGTTTGTGAGGTGTAGAATGAGAAAATATTTTTATCCCATCCTGGCTTGTGTTCTAGTTGCTTCCTTGGTCCTCTCGGGTTGCGAAGGGAGTCGTTCGGAGACGGTTGACCTAGAGAACCATTTACCAAAGAAGGTAATCGAGGGCATCAAGATTGAACCCCTGCCGATGGACGACGAAGAGTATGCCATTCTGAAAGCGACAGGATCGGATAGTTCATTGATATTTGACGTGAACTTAGGTGAGGTTCAAGCCAATCGGGTTCATTTTTGGGTTGATCAGTATGTGAATGGGGAGAAAGTGGGATCCTTGCTCGGGCTGGAAACTTCTCTGGAACAGGTCAAAGACACCTTTCGCTTGTATTTAACGACCCTTGGCATGAGGAACGGGGACGAGGTCTGGACGATTGCTTTCCGGCAAAAAGGAAACGTGGTCAGCTCCAAAGCGGAAATGCCCAAGAGCGATTATGATAGTGCCATGACCCATCCCATGACGTCCATTACCGCGAACCCAAATGAAACGGCCGTATTGGGCGTAATTGTGAGAAATAAAGGGAAGGGCTATATGGAGTCCAGCGATGATGTCGATGCATTGATCCGTGACAATCAGGAAGTTCATGTCTTGAGATGTACGATCATTAAGGATCGATGAGGGGAGCCCTCTACGGGCTCACCGAGCTCGAACGGCTCATTCTGCGCTTCTCCCGGTTCCGTCTGCGGTCATTCCAATACAGTTGCAGCGCGGACAAGGCGCATAGCAGTGAAATGGCTAGAAAGATTAGCGACCATACCAGAGGGGAAACTCCTGTAAGCTGGGCCAGATTGGTCGCATCTCCCGCCTGGCTGGGCGAAACGATGGAATTCAGCAGCAGCGTGACCGGCCCCAGCACCGACTCTTCCAAGCATAAGAACGCCAGCAACAGATAATAGAAATTGCGAATTCGTCCTCCCCACAGGAAAAACGCTGCGTTCACCAGCAGAAACAAGATTAACCATCCCCGGCCGTAGCCCGAGCGTACAAACAGCAGCAGCGAGATCAACGCCAGCATACTGATCAAGACGAGGCCGGCGGCTTGTTGTTGTCGGGAATAGCCGAAGAACATGGCGACCGCAAACAGGGAAGCCGAGGTATATCCAGCCAAGGATACGGCGAATTGGCTCCATCCCGATGCCAGTACCGAATAGGTGACGCCGCTGTGATCCGGGTGCAGTTCGATGCGAAGCACCTGTCCGGACGCAAGTAAGGTAACCACGGCATGGCCCAACTCATGCACCATCGTGTCCAGCATGCGGAACCAATCGGAGAACGGGATCAATCGGGTTAAAACGGCCGCTCCGATCAGAAAAACACAAGCTTTCAGCCATTGATTCATCAAACCTTCGCCCTCCCCGGCAACTTGCAGTTGCTTTTCATTATAAGGGAGGGCAAAATAGTATTCAAAAGGCGAACAAATTTTCGGTCGGGTGGTATAATGGACGTGACGGAGGTTTAGGAACGATGAACGACGGAACGGATGAAAAACACAGCTTTTTCAGCCGACATCTACATAATAATCGGGAACGACAGACGAACCCGGAACACCAGCTAACCTTCGCCGAATTGGAAGTGGTGGACGGAAACAAGCCGGAGGAAGGCAGGAAGGAGCCGGTGAGCCGGGTGGTTGCGCCGGATCTTTGGGAGCGTACTACGGATTGGCAACAGGATTTTCGTTATATTTCCCGGGAGCAACGGTTTGTCCAGAAGGCGAAGGAATTGGAGACAGCCTTTGAGGGGGCAGCGGAGTTTGTTCCTTTTCAGACGTATTGGCCGACCTATGATGAGATGCAGCCAAGGCAGCTGAAATGGTATTTGTTCTGGCGCGGGGAGGTCCGTTCCGGACGTTATCCGGATACTGATCTGTCTTACGTATTCGTTTATTTGTACGAGCTGATCCATGGGATCGGCTGGTCGGAGCCGGCCGAAGGATATGCCTTAATGGAGCAGGTTTGGCAGGGATACCGGCAGCGTTATCCTAAGCTGGATCTCTACGTACGGGAGTGGTTATTCGATTTGGCCTTGGTGTTCCAACTGGAGGAACGTCCCACTGAACCGATGGCCAAGCTGCCACGCAATCTGTCCATGGAGCTGAAGGAGCTGGAATGGCGCAGAAGATTCACCGCCGAACCGCTGGACCTGAGCTGGGAGCTGCTGCTCAAGCTGGTGGATTATAATGTGGAAAAGAGCCGCTTTTACCAGGAGCAAGGGCGCAAGGACATGCAAAACTACGTGCCGAGGGTCATTTCGTTGGTCGACGGCTATCTTTCCAGAAGCAAGGGCATTCGGATTCTGGAGCTGTATAAGCCGAAGGAGACTCAAATCGCCCGTTACCTGTTCCGCAGCGCGGTGTATGATCATGAATTGTATGGGCGCACGAAGCCAGTCACCGTCTTGCCTTATAGCGGGCATCCGCCGCTGCGAGCCTTTCTGACCCAGCTCGTACGCCTAACCGAGAACCAATTGCGGGAGTTAACCGGGTTTAAGGGAAAGCTGCGGGGGATCGACGTGGGGCCGGAGATCGAGCAGCTGGTCCGCCGTTATTTGAGCAAGGAATTTGAACGACAGAGGGCAGAAGAAGCGAAAGCACGGGCACCCAAAGTGAAAATTAACACCGCCAAATTGCGCAAGCTGCAGCAGGAGTCCGACGAGGTGCGGGACATGCTGCTTAGCGAGGAGCAGACGCTGGCTTTTGCGCCGGAAGCACCGGGAATGCCGCTGGAGCAGGCTGCAATTTCGTTAGGACGATCGCCTGTCGAAGTGGAACCGTTGCAGCCCGCCTTTGATTTTGAACGGGGATATGAACAGGTGCTGGAAGAGGCAGAGGCGGCGCGATCCGATAGAGCAGATTCGTTTGGGGAGCGTAGGGAAGAGACGGCCATTGATTCGCAGTCCCCGCACCCGGTTGAAGAAGTTCCTCAGCCATTGGCCGAGGAACGAAGCGATGCTGAGCAGTTCCAAAGCGGGGCGATCACGAACTTGCCGGAGGAATGGCAGGAACTGTTCGCTGGCTTGACGGCTCCGCAGGCGCAGATGTTGGCCGCTCTACTCCAGGGCCAAAGTGCTGAGGAACGCCAAGCGATTGCCGAGCAGGCTGGCTCCATGCCTGAGCTGCTGATCGATGAGATCAATGAGCTGGCGATGGAGCAGATCGGGGATCTCTTAATCGACGGAGACGAAGTTGTAGATGACTACCGCGCAGAGCTTGACGGGTGGCTTGCAAGTCAACGCTAAGCGATAAGAGAGATACATTGTAGGATATAGGATAAGTTTGGAACGATGAGGTGAACGAGAATGAAACAGGTGCAAATCCCCAAGCGGCTGACCACCGCGCTCGTCAATTCCTTGACGGCCGGGGTCGTGCCGCGGGTCGGGCTGGAGCATATCGCGGTCGGGCGTAAACCGGAGGTGGCGTCGATCCTGCAGGACATGGACAATATTGCGGAGGGCGGGGCGGCTTTCCGTTTGATCACAGGGCGTTACGGAAGCGGGAAGAGCTTCCTGCTCCAGATGATTCGCAACTATGCGATGGACCGCGATTTCGTGGTGGCTGACGCCGATCTTTCGCCGGAGCGCCGGCTGGTCGGCACAAAAGGGCAGGGGCTGGCAACCTATCGGGAGCTGATGATGCATTTATCCACCCGAACGCGGCCTGACGGCGGCGCGCTGGAGACGATGCTGCAGAAGTGGATCGCCGCTCTCCAGCAGGAGCAAATGCAGGCCACCGGCCTGCGTCCCGGTGATCCGCAGCTGCATGATGCGGTGGAGCTGCGAATTTATGCGGTGACCAACGAGATGCAAAGCCTCGTGCACGGATTTGACTTCGCCAAGGTGCTGGCAGCCTACTGGTCGGGCTACAAGCTTGGCGACGATGACCGGAAAGCCGCGGCTTTACGCTGGCTGCGCGGCGAGGTGCCAACCAAAACGGAGGCGCGCCAGGAGCTGGGTGTCGGCGTGATCATCGACGACGACAACTGGTACGACTACATGAAGCTGTGGGCGGAATTTGCAGTGCGCATCGGGTATCGCGGGCTGCTGCTGTTCATCGATGAGGGCGTCAATCTGTACAAAATCACAAACAGCATCTCCCGCCAAAGCAATTACGAGAAGATCCTGACGATGTTCAACGACACGATGCAGGGGAAAGCCCAGTACCTCGGCATCTTCTTGGGCGGCACGCCGCAATTCGTGGAAGACGAGCGGCGCGGGCTGTTCAGCTACGATGCCCTGCGCTCGCGGCTGATCGATGGGCGCTACAGCAGTGGGACGCGCCGTTCGTATACGTCGCCGATCCTGAAGCTGGACATGCTGTCGCATGAGGAAATTTTGCTCTTGCTGCAGAAGCTGCGCGAGATTCACGCGATCCATTTCGGTTACACGATGCGCCTGACCGATGAGCAGTTGATCGCCTTTATGCAGGCGGCGGTGAACCGCTTGGGTGCCGAGGAGTTGCTCACGACCCGGGAGGTCGTGCGCGATTTTATGGATGTGCTGCACCTGATGCACCAGCAGCCGGAGCTGTCGTTCGAGGAACTGATGGGCGAACGGGAGCAGGAATATGCGGCGTCTGCGAACCAAGGGGACAAGAACAAGGGCGGCACCGACGAGCTGGACGACTTTTTGGCGGAGTTTGAGTTATGAGCGGGACGAGCCCTTTTTCCCGGTTGGCGCCGTTTATTCAAGAATACATTTACCGCAAAAGATGGGACTCGCTGCGTGACGCCCAGATCGAAGCCTGCCGCGTGTTGTTTGACACGCCGCACCATCTTCTCATCGCATCAGGCACCGCGTCGGGGAAGACGGAAGCGGCCTTTTTCCCTGCGCTTACGGAGCTCTATCATCGGCCTTCGGAGTCGGTTGGCATTCTTTACATCGGACCGTTAAAGGCGTTGATTAACGATCAGTTCGAGCGGATCAAGGAGCTGCTGCGAGACGGGGAAGTGCCGGTCTGGCATTGGCACGGCGACGTCGCCCAAGCGGAGAAAACCAAGCTGATGCAGCGCCCCAGCGGTGTCCTGCAAATTACCCCCGAATCGCTGGAAGGGCTGCTCATGAACCGCCCGAATGCGATCCCGGCGTTGTTCCATGATCTGCGATATATCATGATCGATGAGGTGCACGCGTTTATGGGGGCCGATCGCGGGATTCAGGTTATCAGCCAGCTGACCCGATTAGAGCGTATGGCTTCCTGCAAGCCGAGACGAATCGGCTTATCAGCTACGCTTGGTGATTACGAGATCGCTGCCCGATGGCTTGGGGCGGGGACGCCGCAGCCGGTGGAGGTGGTCTCCCCGCCGGGCGGACGCAAGCTAAAGCTGTCGGTGGAGCATTTCTCCTTCCCGGATGCCCGCGACGAACGGGAAGCAGAGCATTTGGAGCTGGCCAAGCAGAAGTATTATAACTTCATTTACGACAACACCCATCGCAAAAAAGCACTCGTCTTCACCAACAGCCGCACGGACGCCGAGTTGACCACGCTGGAGCTCCGCCGGATTGCGGCAAAGCGGGAGGAGCGTGATGTGTTCCATGTCCATCACGGCAGCATTTCTGCGATGCTGCGTGAAGAGACCGAGGCCGCGTTGCGCTCCGGCCCCGGCCCGGCGGTAGCCGCAGCGACGGTGACGCTGGAGCTCGGCATCGATCTGGGCGAGCTGGAGCGGGTCATCCAGCTCGGTGCACCGTACAGCTGCTCCAGCTTCGTGCAGCGGCTGGGCCGCTCTGGCCGGCGCGGCGATCAGGCGTCGGAGATGATGTTCCTCTGCGCAGAGGAAGAGGATGAGGACGCCCAATTGCCGGCACGCATGCCGTGGACGCTGCTGCGGGCGATCGCCGTCATCGAGCTGTATGTGCGCGAGCGCTGGGTGGAGCCGGTCGAGCTGCGCAAGAAGCCGGTTGGCGTGCTGTACCATCAGACGATGAGCACGCTTAAGAGCATCGGCGAAGCGGAACCGGCGGATTTGGCCCGGGCTGTACTGACGTTGCCGGCGTTTCGCGGCGTTGAGCCCGAGGAGTACAAGGCGTTGTTACAGTACCTGCTGCAAACCGACCATATCCAGCAGACCGAGGAAGGCACGCTGATCATCGGACTCGGCGGAGAGAAGGTCGTAAATAACTTCCGCTTCTACGCTGTCTTTAAAGATGACGAGGAGCATGTCGTCTACAACGGCTCTGAGGAAATTGGCAGCATCACCACTGTGCCGCCGCCTGGCTATTGCTTCTCTTTGGCCGGGAAGCTGTGGAAGGTCGAGGAAGTGGACAGCAAGCATAAAGCGGTGTACGTCAAATCCTCGCGCGGCAAGGTGGATACGCTATGGCTTGGCGCCGGGGGAGATGTCCATACCCGGGTCATGCAGAAGATGCGCCAGGTATTGGAGGTGCATACTTTGTACCCGTATCTTGCTCCGGGCGCGGCCAATCGCTTGGAACGGGCGCGCCGGTTAGCCCGGGAGAGCGGGCTGCTTAACAGTCCTGTGATTCCGGCAGGCGGCGATTCGCTGTTTATTTTACCGTGGGCGGGAAGCAAGCAATTTCGCACCCTGGAACGATTGCTGAAGCACAACTTGTCGGATCCAATGGGCCTGCGCCAGGTCGTGCCGATGGAACCCTATTATATGGTCGTGTCGGGGAGAGCAGGCGCCAAGGAGCTGCTTGCTGCCATTGAGGCAGAACTCGCCTCGATTCCTCACCCGGAGGCGCTGCTAGCTGCGTCGGAAGCCCCTTATCTGGGCAAATACGACGAGTTTGTGCCGCATGAGCTGGTACGGCGCGCTTTTGCCGTGGACGGGCTGGATGTAACGGGATTAGCCGAAGCTTTGGAAGCGGCGCAGAAGCCAAGTGATTTACACTCCGCGAAAGCATCCAAGAACTCCGAAGCTTGATCGATGAAGTGAATGAGTTGGCGAAGACGTCATCCGGGAGGAAACTTGATGAGCAAAAAAACGAAAATGAGTCCCCCACAGCTTACGGCTGAATTAATGGAAGCCGATTGGGAGGATGTGCTGGACGATGAGGACCATGAGTTGGTTGGAGCTACGGTGGCGGGCGCATCCTATGAGTACGGGAGTATCGAAAAATGTATTTTATCCAAAGTGATGCTTCGGGGCTGTTCCTTTGTGGGTACCACTTTTGAGCGGATGGACATGACCGACGTCGTGCTGGAAAATTGCGATTTATCCAACGCGGTGCTGGAGAATGCCATTATCCACCGGGTGCATTTTAAAGACTGCAAGTTGACGGGGCTGAATCTGTCCAAAGTGAATGCCGGCTCCGTGATGTTTGAGTGTTGCATCATGAATTTAAGCGACTTCGTGGAAGCCTCCTTGAAGCAGGTGAGATTTCATGACTGTTCTCTGCAGAACGCGAATTTTTACAGCGCCAAATTTAAAGAGGTTGAGCTGCTGAACTCGGATCTGAATGAGGCGGATTTTAACGATACCTCACTGAAGGGAATGGATATCAGCACCTGCACGTTTGAACGCGTAGATATCCCGGCCTATGCCTTGGCAGGCTGCACGGTTTCCCCGGAGCAAGCGATCGGCTTTGCCAAACTGCTTGGCCTGATCGTAAAATAATACAAAAACGCACGTAACACCCGGATACATCCGGCGATATCTCGACGTTACTCGTAAACGTGAATTGCAGGAGGGTTGCTATGCGATTCAAAACGAAACGGGATCCGTTGTTTGTATGCCTTTGGCTATTCTTTCTCTTGGTTGCTAATCTAGTGCTGCTTTGGCCGCTGCTTCTTGATCCGCAAGCGTTAACGCGAACGGAGCTTGTAGGGATCATCGTGCCCGATGCGCTCGTCACCCTATTGCTGGCTTGGTTAGCGCTTGATATCTCTTATGTGATCAGGGAGGATCTGCTGTTTGTCAAAGGCGGGATGTTTCATTCAAAAATTCGTTATGAGGATATCACTCGAATAACGCGGCAACCGAATATCTGGTTGGGATATCGGCTCTTATTCTCGCGGGATGCGATCGAAATCCATTACCGGAACGGTGTCCTGGGCAGCGTCGTCATTTCGCCGGTGGATCAGGAGCGGTTTATTCAAGAGCTGATTCGCCGGAACCCCTCTATCCAAATCGCCGATCAATCCTGAGCAGGGGGAAAAGGGCTATCCTGCCAGCTTACCTAGAACCAAAGGGGCGGAAATTGATATCCGCCCCTTTGAAGCTCAAGCTTAATTTACCTTCGTAAACATCCACTTCTGCGCATCCGTGCCGTTATCGGTCCACTGTTGGACCGCCGCCCCGTCCGCTGTTGAAGCGCCAGACACATCCATGACCAATCCGCTGGCTTTGGAGATCAGCTTGAAATATCCGCCGCCTGCATCTACGATTCGCCATCGCTGTGCATCGGTGCCGTTATCCGTCCATTGTTGCAGCTGCACGCCTGCGGCTGTGCTTGCACTAGGGACGTCCAGCACCTTGCCGCTATGGATGGCGGTCAGCTTATAATAGCCATCGCCCGTGGATTCCAGCCGGAAGCGTTGGTTGCTGGCGGAATAGTTGGTCCACTGTTGAATTTTAGCCCCGTCCGCAGTGGAGACATCCACGACATCCAGTACCTTGCCGCTGACTTTGGAGGCGATGGTGTATACGGCACCGTTCTCAAGGACGGGCGAGGAACCCCCTTGATCCTGATAGACGCGAACATAATCCACAAGCATTTGTGCAGGGAAAGGTGTCGACCCGTTCGGGCTGCCCGGCCAGTTGCCGCCGACGGCGAGATTCAGCAGAATGAAGAACGGCTTCTGGAATTCTTCTGTATTCCCGGTTCCGTTGGCGATATAGATCTCATTGTACTGAACGCCGTCAACGAACCAGCGGATATAGCTCGGGTCCCACTCAATGGAGTACGTATGGAATTGAGAGAAATCCAAATTGCCCGAGGCCCGGCCATAAGAGGCATATCCATTGGCGTCCCAATGGACGGTACCATGGACAACCGATTCATTGTTGACATGTTCCATAATGTCGATTTCACCACAGTAAGGCCAACCGACATCTCTGAAGTTTTCGCCCAGCATCCAGAACGCCGGCCAAATGCCTTGTCCGGTTGGAAGCTTAATGCGGGCTTCGATTTTGCCGTATTGGAAGCTCTTTAAGCCTTGGGTTTTGATTCGTGCAGAGGTGTAGTTTCTTCCTTCATAATTTTCCCGTTGGGCAGTGATGACCAGATTGCCTCCCGTCACCTGTACGTTTTGCGGCCTGTCGGTATAATATTGAAGTTCGTTGTTCCCCCATCCGTTCTGGCCGGTGCCAATTTCGGGCGTCCAAACGCCGCGATTCAACGAGGAACCGTTAAATTCATCGCTCCATACCAACTGCCAGTTGGGAGCCGCGCTTGTCGTGTTGGGGACGGGGACAAAGACGACCAGGAGGGTGAGCACCAGAAAGAGGAGAATCGGTTTACCGCGTTTTAGCATCATGAAAAATCGCTCCTTTCAAGAATGAATGGATTGGGCTAACTTACCACAGGCGAAATTCATACTAAACCGGTTTCGATTTTGATATGATAGCGCTATCATTACATAGATTACCATTTAGAGGTTTGTTTTACAACAACTTTTTTTACAGGTTTTTCAAATTGATGGGGTTCTGGTATTCTGGTATCAATCCAAGACGGAACGGGGGAAAGCTATGAATCTGCGAATATTAGAGGAGAGCGACGCGTCGATCTACCAAAGCCTTCGCTTGCAAGGATTGCAGGTAAATCCGGAAGCCTTCGGCTCTACCTTCGAGCGGGAGGCGGACTTTACAATGGACATGGTGACGGAGCGCATCAAACCAACCGAAGACCGCTTTGTGCTAGGCGCGTTCGACGAGCACGGGACCTTAGCCGGCATCGTTACGTTTATTCGAGAAAGTTCCCCAAAAACCCGGCATAAAGGAAACGTGTTTGGTTTATTAGTAACCCCCGGGATGCGTGGGAAGGGGATAGGTCAGGCGCTGATGGAAGAACTCCTTGCGAGAGCCAAGCGGATGGAAGGGCTGGAACAGCTGAATTTAACGGTGGTCTCTACAAATGATTCGGCACGAAGGCTTTACGAATCTCTCGGGTTTCAGAGGTATGGAACCGAGCGAAGAGCCTTGAAATGGGATGGAGCCTATTTTGATGAGGATTATATGGCGTTAAGGCTGGAGTGAGCATGAACACCGCCATCGAGGTCAGATGGAGTCGCGAAAAGCGTATCTTGTATAAAAAAAGAATCGGCAGGTGAGACATGATACTCGCCCTGAAGAGGTTATTTGCCTATTGGATCGATTTCACAATGCTGGCAGTCATTTTGGTGTCTTTGCAATGGCTGATAAATGCCGCCGCTTCCGGCTTTCCCTTCGACGATTTCGACAAGGGGATTGAAATTGAGCTTTGGGTGCTGGCCACGATGTCGTTGCCCGTATGGAGTTTTTTTACTGTGATGGAGCTGCGCGATGGACAGACGTTTGGAAAAAAGTGGCTTAATCTACGCGTTACGAACCGCCGGGGGGAGCCGATCCGGTTATGGCAAGCTTTGGCTAGAACGGCGGTGCGCCTGCTTCCCTGGGAGATGACCCACGCCATCATTTTGGTGCCCGAACCTTGGTGGAGCGTGGAAACGCCGGCTCATCCAGGCTGGATTTACTTGCCGAACGGTTTAATGATCGTTTATCTTGTGATATTATTTTCCACTAAGGGAAGCCGGACCTGCCACGATCTGGTTGCTGGCACGAAGGTGAATCCAAGCGCACGAGAGAGGGAGATAACCGATGAAGTATTTTAAGAAGCTGGTGGGGTCCAGACTGTACCTGTCCCCGGTGAATCCGGAGGATGCGGAGACTTACGCTCGGTGGATCAACGATCTAACCGTTTCCATCCGGCTCGGTACTTCCCGTGAAGTGATCGGGTTGCAACGGGAGAAGAGCTTTTTGGAAGACATGGCCAAGGAAGGCCAAAATTACGCGATCGTTCAGCTGGATGGAGACCAACTGCTAGGCAACTGTTCGTTATTTGCCATCGATCATGTCCGCAGAGTGGCTGAGGCTGGGATCTTCTTGGGAGATGAGGGACAGCGGGGGCAAGGGTACGGTACCGAGGCGCTTCAGCTCCTATGCGAATACGGATTCAAGATCCTGAACCTCAACAACATCATGCTGCGCGTCTTTGAGTTCAATCAACCGGCCATCCGATGCTATGAAAAAGCGGGCTTCCGCGTGTTTGGCCGCAGATCGCAAAGCTACTACGTGAACAATACCTACTTCGATGAAATCTACATGGAACTGCTGCGGGACGATTGCCAGACGAATTTTCTGGATGCTAAGCTGCCCCGCCGTGAATAGAACGTGATATGCTGCATGACCCGGCTAAACGTATACGAGAGCCGGGTTGTATTATATGCGGAAGGGAGACGGCAGACGAGGTGGCTCAAATCATTCAGGAGCGGTTTCAGCTATAGGTACTCTGGAGTTACTCTAATATTGAGAGGAGAGGGACAAGGATGAAAGCATCCACTCTGAAGTTTCCTTCCCATTGGAAGACCGAGATGAGCGTAAGATATATCCAAGTCACGGATTCCAATCGAAAGCTGGTGGTTTTGTTTCCCGGCAAAAATTACTCTTGCGATAAACCCACGCTGCATTATGCCGCGCTTGCAGCCCGGGAGTGCGGATATGATATTCTGGCGCTGGAGTACGGTTATCAGGCCGCCCGTAAGGAGCTCGAGTATCGGGAGATCCCGCAGGTTATTGAGGATTGCGAACACGCGATACGGCAGGTCATCGGCAGCTATGAAGAAATTGTGTTTATCAGCAAAAGCTTGGGGACGGTGGTGGCTGGCGAAGTTCATCGCAGATTGGGGGTCAGAGCAGAGGAAATCCGGCATATTTATCTGACGCCAATTTCTGATACCCTCCCGTACATCCATGAAACTCAAGCGGTTGTCGTATACGGTACGAAGGATGATGTGTTTCCACCCGGATTGGCAAGCCGTCTGAAGGCATCCGAACGGCTGAAGATTGTGCCGATCCCCGGCGCTAACCATGTCTTGGAAACGGAACGGGTGGAGGAAAGCTTGGAAATTTTACGAAAGCTCACCGTTTTATATAAGGAAGTACTGCTTGGTGGAGCGGAGGATCAGGACTAAAGAAGAACGGCTGACAACGAACCCACTTGGAGGACAGCATGAGCGAAACTGAAATGTTTGACATCTACACGAAGGATATGAAGAAGCTGGGTACAGCCTCTAGAGAAGAGGTCCATGCAAAAGGGTGGTGGCACCAAACCTTTCATTGCTGGATCATTAAACGGGATGCCCAGGGTGAGATTTATCTGTTATTTCAACGGCGTCATCCCAACAAAGACGTATTCCCGTTGCTATTGGATACTTCCTGCGCAGGTCATCTCCAAGCCGGAGAAGACGCAAAGGACGGTATCCGTGAATTGGAGGAGGAGCTTGGGTTAGCGGTGCCGGTCGAGGATCTGACTTATCTCGGCAGGGTAGCTCAAGAGCATTTTCCTTCACCCGATTTGATCGACCGTGAGGTCAACCATGTCTTTATCTACGAAAATGAAAAGCCCTTGCTCGATTACCGCATCCAGACCGAGGAACTGACCGGGTTGTATTGGGTGGGCATGCTGGCTTTTCAGGAGCTGCGCCGCGGGGAACGCGACGAGCTGACGTCAACGGGAGTTTACGTGGATGAAGCCAACGGGGTTCTGAAGGAAAAACAGGCCACGTGGCGGCTCACGGATTTTACGCCCAATTCGGACGAGTATTATCAAATGTTATTTGACCGGATTACCGCCTTATTCTGAACGCGGCGGGTTTTCTGCTGGGCGTCAGCATATATAAATGGTATAGAAGTGTGCGGCATGAGCTACAAGCAAGGAGGTGACTTCCGCTGAGCAAGGAAAAGAGCTTGCTATACGCTTTTCTGGTCGGCGTTGGTTTTTGTCTGGTTCCTTTTCCGGCGATGGATTTCTTTCTGCTTCGTCCCATCTTCGGGTTTATACGCGCTCTTGGCATGATTGTAACGATCTTCGCCGGGTTATTACTCTTAACGGAATGCTATACACACCTCAAAAGCTATTACGGAAATTTGATCCCAAACCTGGCCATTACCGCCGCTGTGATTCTTGCGCTCTTGCTTATTTTCTATTGGGGATTGTTCTAACTAGCTTCGTATCGGGGAAAGGGGAAAATCCACTTGGAATCCAGGAAGTTTGTTGATGTGAAAATCAAACGGGCCATCGCAGACCAAGCGGAGCAGATGGACCAGCGAACGCTGGCGTTATGGGCGGCGGAATGCGCGGAACGCGTGCTGCCTTGCTTCGAGGCGGCACGGCCGAAGGACCTGCGGCCGCGGCAGGCGATCGAAGCGGCG
>NZ_GG695970.1:184891-195466 GCF_000159955.1 Paenibacillus sp. oral taxon 786 str. D14
CGCCAAGGCGATCGCCTATGCTGCGGACAACGCGGAAGCGGCCAAAGCAAGGGCCGAGCAGGAGCGGCAGTGGCAGCTCCGTCGGTTGCTGGAATTGGGGACATAAGCAATGACGGGGGCGTTGAGTTGAAGTATTTTACCAAAGCAATGTATGAGCAAATGCAAATCCGGGGGTACCTGGTTTATCCGGAATCTGAGCAAGAGCTGGAGGCAGACAAAGCCTGGTATGTCGAGCAAGGCAGGGACTATGATAAAGAAGCCAAGGAGATGTATAAATGGTTCATTCAACCTCTGATGTTAAAGCATTTCCCTTCCAGCATTCATCCTCAGGTTCTTGATGGGAGCTTCATGAAGACAAGATGGCCCAGTCCTGAATTGGCTGCCTGGATCAGGGAGTGGAAAGGCAACTGGGATGCAGAATGGAAACGGCGTTGCGACGAATACAGGGATAGATATGAACAGATCATGCAGAACCTTCCTGCAGACGCTCGGCAACTTTGGGAGAATGTCCGATTTCATGATGCCCGAATCCAGGTATTCACTCCGCGCGATGATGGTTCCGTTGAGATTGTACTTGATGAGGTTGGTAAAGAACAATTCACGCGTCTTATTTTTCAGAACGTGAAATCACTTCGTGTGGAAAAGCCTGAGCTTCTGCAGGGCAGCATGTGCTTGTATGAGGAAATCGATTGGACCGAACCCCATTGGTTTGAGTTCCGGCTGCTGCTCGAAGCTCCGAGGGAAATGCACGAGCTTTCGCTGGTTGCCGGCGGCGTGAACATAGAGTAGTTTATCATTTACGAAGGAGCTAAACCGATGAATCCTACATCATTGATCGTCCGTGAAGCGGAATCCGGTGACCTGGAGACCTTGGTACGGCTGTTTGACGAGTATCGCCAATTTTATGAACAAGCCTCGGATCTCGAAGGAGCCCGTAGTTTTCTGGCGGAAAGGGTAAGCCGGCGCGAATCCGTCGTCTTTCTGGCCATCGATTCGGTCAGCGGGAACGCGATTGGGTTTACGCAGCTGTACCCGTCTTTTTCCTCGATCTCGATGAAACGGGTGTGGATATTAAATGATTTGTACGTGCGGGAGGAATATCGGAACCAAGGTGCGGCGAAGCTGCTCTTGGAAGCAGCAAAATCCCACGCTCAGCGGACGGACGCAAAAGGCCTAGAGCTGTCAACAGCGATCACGAACGTCCGGGCTCAGCGATTGTATGAAACAAGCGGGTATGATCGGGATACGGAGTTTTATCATTATTTTTTGAGCTTGAAGTAAAGGGAGTCATCGCATGACCAAAGTGCTTGTAGTGGATGACGAGGCGAGTATTTCCGGAGCCGTGTCGTATGCGCTTCGGCGGGAAGGGTATACGATGGAGACGGCAGCGTACGGGCAAGAGGCTTTGGACCAAGTTGAGGTGTTCAAACCGGACGTGATGGTGCTGGACGTGATGATGCAAGCTAAGCGGATACGAGGTTTGCCGCAAGCTGGAGGGGCGGCCATTGCGGCCAGCGATCCTTACGATCCATCTGCTCAACTGGACGGTTCATGCCGGAGATACCCTGATCGATTTGACGCCAAAGGAATTTGATTTGCTGGCGCTCTTGGCCGGTCATCCGGGACGGGTGTATTCTCGGGAAGCGCTGTTGGAGCAGGTGTGGGACATGGATTTCGCGGGCGGCACGCGAACGGTGGACATGCACGTGCAACGGCTGCGCAAGAAGCTGGGCCAGTGGAACGATTGCATACAAACCGTATACGGCATCGGCTATAAAAGCGTGGAGCCTTCGCCATGAAACAGCGGGGCCTAGGGTTTGGTTTGAAATGGAGAGCTGCGCTGCTGCTGGCTTTCCTGCTTGCTGCTGTGATCGCTGTGCTTAGCCTGTTGGTATTGGCCGGGATCCGGGAGGACCAGCGCAAGCGCTTGGAGCAAATGCTGGCCGCAGAGGCGGAAACCGCGAATCTCCGGGTCCGTCAAGAAGCGCTGACGAGCGTATCACCGGCTCCGGACGCGTTTATGGAACTCAGCGGACAAGGCCTTGCCGTCAATTTAGGTGCCGAAAGCGGACTCCCGGTCACATGATATAAGTTGGACGGGACGCTTGCTGGCACCTCGTTGCCGTTTCAGCCGAAGGTGGACGTCCAGGACGCGCTGGCTTATACGGCCAAAGGACAGTCGGCGTATATCACGCAAGGGGATCAGCTATTGTATCTAGCACCTCTATATACGATGGATCAGCAGCCGGTAGGGACGGTCCAATTTCATGTGTCCCTTGAGGAGCAGCACGCTTTTTACGAAAGGATTCGGCGGCTGTTCTGGCTTGTAGGCGCGGCCGTACTGGTTGGGGGATTTCTGCTCGGCTACCTCTATGTCTGGCGGCAGGCCAATGTGATTACGCGGCTAAACCGCGCCGTCATGCGCATCGGGGAAGGGGAGTACCTCCGTGAGCCAACAGTTCGCCGGAAGGACGAGCTTGGCGAATTGGCGTTGGGGATTTTTGAAATGAGCGGAAAAATTGCCACGACCCACGCCCAGTTAACCGATGAGAAAAGCAAGCTGATCGAGGCCGTGACCCGATTGCAGGAGCTGGAGCAGCAGCAGAAGCTGTTTATCGGGAACATCAGCCATGAGCTGAAGACGCCGCTGACCTCGATCCTCGCCTATACGGATCTGTTGGACATGTATCGGGACGACCCGGCGCTGCTCGATGAGGCGTGCCGCCAGATCGGCATGGAGGCGGAACGATTGTACGCGCTGGTTGAGAAATCGCTGAAGCTCTCCTCCATGGACGTCTATGAATTCGAGACGCATGCGGCCTCGGTGGACCTGAAGCCTTTGCTGGAGAAGGCGGCGGCACGCCTGCAGGCGAGGGCAGAGCAGCAAGGCATCCAGATCGTCACCGACCTGCAGGACGGCAAGGTATGGGCCGATGCAGATAATGTGATGCATATGGTGATGGATCTGTTGGATAACGCGGTGAAATATAACCGGCCGGATGCAAATCACGGTCAGGGATACCGGTATCGGCATTCCGCCGGAGGCACAGGCCTGCATCTTTGATCCTTTCTACACCGTCAGCAGCGACCGGTCCAGAGCCCACGGCGGGACGGGCCTTGGGCTGTCGCTGGTGCGCAGCCTTGCGCAGAAGCAGCACGGCTCGGTGAACCTGGCGGCTTCCGGTCCCGAAGGATCCACGTTTGTGATCGAGCTGCCGCTTGAACGTCCGCAGCCTGAGAACGGTGGCTAAGCTGGCTCATTTCAGCCCAGACTTGAATAAGTCGGGGCTTTTTTTGCATCCAAATGCAAAAGTGCAGTTGATTTCTAGGATAACCGCTGGTTTTGAGCCGGTGAAATGCAAAAGTGCATTTGAAATGGGGCGATTTCGCTCCCAAAGGGCGTTTTGGGCCGAAATGAACTGCACTTTTACATCTAGAGGGGCATTTTTCCGTCTACAGCGGGAAATGAACTGCACTTTTGCAGTTGCGGGTGACGTTACAATGACAACCGACGATGCAATCGCAGGAGAGATACATTTACAACCGACATTGCAACCGCAGCCAACGGTACACTCGCAGTAGCCTACATTACAATCGCAACAGACGTTACAATCGCAGTCGATGTTACAAGAACGTTACAAGTCGGATATTTTTATGTGAAAGGTCTTCCCTATACTGAAGTCAACAGGGGGAACCGAATCAGCCGCCCCGAAACAACGGGGGTGAGCGGTATGGACGGCGACTCCTGTGGCAAAACGCAGGAGGTACCTGGAATGAAGCCCCCTATTGGCACCTATGCACTTCAACTTATGGCAGTAGCGCTTGTGTTGGTTATCGTGACGGCTTGCCAATCGAATGAGAAACGACTCACGGTCGTTGACCCCGGAACGCACCAAACCGGGCAACAACAGCCCGTTCAAACCGGTGTGGAGCAAGCGGATACCAAGCGACAGCTGACGGTTGTAGATGCGCCTCGGTCGGCAGGCCGGGAAATTCGCGTCGCCAGGACGCATGCCATTGAGGATCGAGCATCCAGTCCTGGATTTCGGAGGACGAGGTGAAGGTGGAAAAGACCCGACTGGTCAAACCCGGGACAGCGACGGAGGAAGCGCAATTCGCGTATGAGGTCTCGATCGTGAACCTGGTGACTGGCCAGACACGCCAGCCTGCGGGAGAGGAGAAACAGCAGATGGACGGCTACATGCTTGTGAAGGAGACCCCGTCTCCCGATGGCCAGTACCGTTTCATTCAGAAATGGAAGAATAAGTACACGGCCGACAACTTTGTAGAGAATCGCCAAACCGGGGAGATCATTCAAATTCAGGGGGATAACTACCTGGAGCTGGGCGGGTGGCTAAACGATGAAACGTACATTTTAGCTGCCGGATCGATGGAAGGCCGGGGATGAATGGCGTGTATATTTTTGACACCGGCTCCGGGCAAGTGTCCCCGCTCGCTCCTTATTACGCATCGGTCGATCCGCCTCCTCATGCGATCTATCCGTTCAGCTGGAGCCCATCGGGCAAACGGCTGGGCATTACGGTGGACGATCCGAAATCGCTGCTGGTCACTCAAGTGATCGATTTTAAGTAGAAAATTCAAATTCAAATTTATTAAGGGAGAGGAACTAACGATATGAACAACAACATGAAAAAATCAATTCTGGCTTTCGCCGTAGTAGGTATGACCTTATCCGGAGCTGCCGGAGTTTATGCCGGTACGAAATTGCAGAAAATCAACGCCTATCTGAACAACCAAATCAGCATCCAGGTCGATGGCAAAACCTATGCTCCAGTTGACGGGCAAGGCCGTCATTTAGCGCCGATTACCTATAACGGTATGACGTATTTGCCCGTTCGGGCGTTGGCAGACGTGCTGAAGGTCCCGGTAAATTATGATGCGAACAAACAACTGGTGCAGATCGGCAGCGAAACTTCGGAAACCCCAGGATCTGAGACCGGTTTAACTCCAGTGAAGTATACGAATGCCCAATTGGAAAAAATCAAAAAGGCGTTCGCCAAATTCGAATCCTTTGAAACGCCTTACGCGCCCCAGCAAATGGCCCAAGGAGATGCCTTCAAGATGGTGGGCGATTCGGATGACGGCGTGAATCTGATCTTTAATCATATGACGATTACAATTTCCCCGCGGGATTACGCCTATGGATATGAAGGGGAAACGGTCACCTTGTCCAACGGCACGAAAGCCAAATGGTACACACCATCCGACACGCCGATGCTGTCCTTCCAACTGGACGACCGGTTCGTTACATTGAGATCACCGGACGGGAAGTTAAGTTCGTCGCAACTGGAGGAGGTCGCCGTTACCGTTGCGAAGTTGAAATAAAGAGAGAGTAGTCAGAGAGAAGCGAAACAACGATAAACGATATGAAAAAGGTTAACCCATAAGGAATCACGGGAGGTCTGTCGGAGCAGGAATCTGTGTTGCTTCGGCAGGCTTTTTTATATTAGGCAAAAGTTAGGAAATCGGCATTTACTTCCAGTCTTGTTCTAGACTAAGATAGGATTATTGGGCAAATTGAAGGTGATCTGAGGAGGGGAAGCGTAGATGAGTAAAAGAATCGAACAGCTGGAGCTCTTGCTGGAGAAGCTTTCAACAACGGTTAACAGTATCGATGAGGCAGCATTTCAGAAGAAACCGTTGCCGGAGAAGTGGTCGAAGCTGGAAATCCTCGGACACTTGTGTGATTCCGCAGCCAATAACCATGTGCGGTTTATGAGGATCCTGACCACGGATGAGCCGGTCACATTCGAAGGATACGTACAGGATGAATGGGTGAGACGTCACGGGTATCAGCATCATTATGGGCGTGAGGAGCTTCTCTTGGTGTGGAACCAACTCAACGGGTTAATCCTGAATGCGCTGCGCAGTTCTGCCGAGACGGATTGGGAGAAACGGTGTTTTTTTACGGATGGCATCTCGATGACTCTTGAGGAATTGCTTGAAGATTATATTCGGCATGCGCGTCATCATCTGGGGCAAATCAGCGATCCTAAGCGTTAAGAAATCCTATGATTTTCCCGGTTCCTTGTTTATATTAGAGACACAACGATGGCAAAAAGAGAGGGAATCTTACGATGTCTGAGAATTTATCGACCAAGGAACCAGCATATGGCCGACGTCGCTTCACGCTGCAGGCGGACTGTGAGCAATGCTTTGGCTTGTGTTGTGCGGCCCTGCCTTTTGCGGCTTCGGTGGACTTCGCTGCGGACAAAGCGGCTGGACAGCCCTGCGGCCATTTGCGGGATGACTTCCGCTGCGGGATTCACGGCAGTCTGCAGGAGCAGGGGTACCGGGGGTGTACCTTTTATGACTGCTTTGGCGCAGGGCAACGAGTGTCTCAGGTGACTTTCGCCGGGTTAAGTTGGCGTCAGGTGCCCGGATCGGCAAAGCCGATGTTTGATGTGTTCCCGGTCATGTGGCAGCTGCATGAATTGCTCTGGTACTTGGATGAAGCGTTAAGTCTACCTCAGGTCAGCCATTTACATGAACGTTTGCGGATTCGTTATGACGAGACGGAACGGTTGACCTCCGCCAAGCTGGACGACTTGCTCAGCTATGATGTGGCAGCGCATCGCGCGAAGGTCAACGAGCTGCTGCTGGAGGTGAGCAAGCGCGTCCGCGCTGAAGCGCTGCGGAAGGCCGGAACTGCTTCCGGACGCCGCAGAAGCTTTGGGCGTGGTGCCGACTTGATCAGCGCCAAGCTGCGGGGCGCCGATTTGCGCGGCATATATTTAAGAGGTGCTTACCTTATCGCCGCGGATCTGCGGGGAGCGGACCTTCGCGGCGCCGACATGATTGGCGCAGACCTGCGGGATGCCGATGTAAGGGGAGCTGATCTATCAGAGAGCCTGTTCCTGACGCAAGCTCAGATCAATGCCGCCAAAGGAGACGCGGCTACCAAGCTGCCTCCCCTCCTCAAACGGCCCTTCTATTGGGAAGGAGCTTCGGGGAGGAAAGAAGCGAGATGAACGATTACCAGGAAAGGGTCGACCAGGTCTGCAAATATATCGATGCGCATTTGCATCACAAGCTCAATTTGGATCAATTGGCAGAATTGTCCCACTTCTCCAAGTATCATTTCTCGCGGATTTTTGCCTCGGTGACGGGGGAGACGCCGTTTGCGTACATCACCAAGCAGCGCTTAGCCCGGGCCGCGGCTTACTTGCGGGAGACCAACCAATCCGTGCTGGAAATTGCGCTGGGATGCGGGTTTGAGTCTGCTTCGAGCTTTAATGCGGCGTTCAAGAAGCACTTTGGTCGTACACCAACCGAGATGCGAGAGCAAGCCCGGCAAGATCGCAATATTTCGCAAGCGGACCGCAATCGGCAGGAAGCCGGTGCCGCGCCAAACCCTTATCATCAAACTGTAAAAAACAATTTATTGAGGAGGGTTTGGCAAATGCAAGCCACGATTGTAGAGCTTCCTTTGATGGAAGCCGCGTATGTGAGACATGTCGGAAGTTATCTGGAAACCTATCAGGCATGGGCAAAGTTAGGCATGTGGGCGGCGCAGCATCAGCTGTTTCCGCCGGAGCAATCTTTTATCGGGATATCTCTGGATGATCCGGCGGTAACCGAAGAGGAGGAATGCCGATACGATGCCTGCGTCACCGTACCGGATACGCTAAGCCGTGCGGATGCGCCGCCGGAGATCGGCTTCCAAACGCTGCCTGGAGGGCTTTATGCCAAGTTTAATTTTTATGATACACCGGATAAGCTTGCGCTGCTGTACCAGAGCATATTCGGAAATTGGCTGCCGGACAGCGAATACGATCCGGATGATCGATACTGCCTGGAGTTTAGCATGAACGATCCGGCGCAGGATCCGCAAGGCAAGGCGAAGGTCGATTTATACATTCCGATCAAAGCAAGGGCATAAGACAAAGAGATATTTTAAGGTGATAGAGAACACAACAGGAGGAGCCCCATGTCTTATACGCATATTTTATTCGACGCGGATGATACGTTATTTGATTACCCGAAGGCGGAAAACCACGCCTTGAGCCGGACGCTCACGGAGGCGGGAATCCCTTGCACCGACGAAGTGATGAAGGCGTACCAGACCATTAACCAGCAACTGTGGCGCGATTTGGAGCAAGGACTGGTGAAGCAGGCCGCTTTGCGGACAGAACGGTTCACCAGACTGGTGAAGGAGCTCGGCGTAACTCCCCGCTCTCAAGTCGAAGAGATCAGCGAGCGTTATTTGGAACTGCTCGGAGAGGGAACCTTCCTGCTGGAAGGCGCTTATGAGCTCTGCCGCGATTTAAAGGAAGCCGGGTTTCATCTGGCGATCATCACCAACGGCATCAAAAAGGTGCAGGCAAACCGAATTGCCGGATCGGCATTGGCGAAGATGTTCGAGGCCGTCATCGTTTCCGAAGACACGGGGTATTCGAAGCCGCATCCGGGGATTTTTGACTATGCGTTTGAAGCATTGGGGCTTCGGCAGACGGACAAAAGCCGGGTGTTAATCGTTGGGGATTCGTTGACTTCTGACATGAAGGGCGGTCTTAATTACGGGATCGATACTTGCTGGTATAACCCGTATCACCGCCCGAATACGCTTAATTTGCGGCCAACTTACGAGATTCGCCGCTTGGCCGAAGTCAAGACGTTGGTCGGAGTTGGGGGAAGTCCTTCGGTGGACCACTGAGAACAACCATCTGATCGTTTATCATTAGGGTGAGGAGTTGATAGGTATGGCCAGTGCAGGGATCATTGGGGTGCTTCCCGCCCTCCTATTCTTGTTCTATCTCGTTATCGCCGGCTTAGGTTTATATGCCTTGATTCTGTTTATTAAACTGGCCCGTCGGGGGATCGAAGCCCTGGATATTTATCTGCGGGACAACAGAGGAAGGTAATTCGAAATCGCGAAACCAAGGAGGGGCTAGTGCGTGGACGTTCGAATCGCACCCATTTTACCGTCTCAAAGCTCGCTGTTTTTTAATTTATTTCAGCTGTACTTGCATGATTTATCGGCGTTTACCGGCGAGGAACCGGGGGAAGACGGGCGATTTGATCTGGCGAACACTTACCTTTACTTGGAGCGGGAAGAACTGCATCCTTATTTCATCTATTGTTCGGGGAAAGTAGCCGGCTTCATTCTGGTTTGCGCCCCACCGTTTGTGCCCGAGGAGATCGACTTTACGGTGCAGGAGATGTTCGTGCTTCATAAATATCGCGGAGGAAAAACGGCGGAGACGGCCGCCTTCGAAATTTTGCGGCGCTTGAAGGGCCAAATCCGGGTGGAGCAGTTGCAGAATAACGCCATTGCCGTAGCTTTCTGGAAGAAGATTTACCGGAAACAAGGCATCTCTTTCGTCGAGACGATCGAACGCGTGGAAATCGAGGGGTTGCCCGGCCTCCACGAGGTTCTAGCTCAAACTTTCTCGTTGTAAACGAACGCGAATACTCGAATCGGTCTGAAATTATGTATAATGAGAAGACCAACGTATGACCCGGCCCCAGTAAGCAATGATCGGCGGCCGGGCATTTTTGTATTAAGGGGGATCATCATGCATCTTTTTTCTGCGGACCGCGTGAAGTTTCATCAGAAGCAATCGCCCGTTCCAGAGTTCGCTTGGCATACGAGCGAGCGCTTGGCGGAGCTGGCTGGTTCCAAGCATTTGACGTTTGATATCCGTTCGCTGGATCCGGGGAAGTACTCCTTTCCTTATCATTTTCATCGCAATGCGGAGGAACTCTTCGTCATTCTGGAAGGCAGTGCGATGCTTCGGACGCCGGAAGGGCATCAGGAAGTACATGCCGGGGATATCGTGTTCTTCGAAATGGGGCCCTCGGGGGCGCACCAGCTGTTTAACCATACGGAGAAGCCGTGCAAGTAACTGGATATCCGAACGAACATGGGGCTGGACGTTTGTGAATATCCTGATTCAGGGAAGATCAATATTTTACCCTACCAGGAAGTTTACGAGAGCGCCGGCCAAGTCGATTATTTCAAAGGCGAGGATCAGGTGGCAGCCAAGTGGGGAGCGAAGGAGAACGGGAAAGAGAATGAGTAACCAATGGAGAGATCTAGATGATTGAGATTAGAGAAATTCGAGTGGATGACACTGAGCGTTTTTTGAAACTATGCCTGCAACTGGACCAAGAAACGAAATTTATGCTCTATGAACCGGGAGAACGTACCACGACGGCTGAGGAACAGCGGGAGCGGATTCAATCGATCCTGTCCGAGGTTGGCTCCACGATTCTGGTAGCGGAGGATCAAGGCCAGTTGGTGGGTTATTTGGCCGTGTTTGGCGGGCAGGCAAAGCGAACGAAGCATGTGGGTTACATCGTGGTTGGCATCACTCAAGCCTACTCGGGCAAAGGGATAGGAACACGCTTATTCCAGGCAGCTGAGGCATGGCGTGCGCAGACGGAGCTCACCAAGTTCGAGTTAACGGTGATGATCCCTAATGAACGGGCCGTTGCCCTGTACAAGAAAATGGGATTTGAAGTCGAGGGCGTCAAACGAAATTCGATTCGAGTGGATGGAAACTACGTTGATGAGTATTATATGGGCAAAATATTTGAGGCCTAATCCTT
>NZ_GG695970.1:196252-211018 GCF_000159955.1 Paenibacillus sp. oral taxon 786 str. D14
CGAAAGCATGATTCAGTGTCCTTGGTGCGGAGAACAGGTCATATTGGTTGGTGACGTCTGTCCTGAATGCAAACATGAGGTGCTGCCGGAGCATCTGGAAGGATTCCCCGGACCGGTATCGGGCGATCCTGTTGACCCTCCTCGGGTTGGGGATTACTTCGATTTGGAAGAGGTGCTGAAGCGTCGGTTCAAATGCAGCAAGTGTGGAAACCAGGAAGCTGCGGTGAAAGAAGTGGCCATGACCGGTACCGGCTTAAGTAAACTGATGGACATTCAGCATAACCATTATTTATTCGTCTCCTGCCTGAACTGCGGTCATGTGGAAATCTACGATCCGGATGTGCTTCGGGGACAGCCATCGGGTAAATTTTCGACGATATTGGACTTATTATTTGGAGGCTAACGATGAAACGAACGGATGTCGTATATCTGTTAATTCCCGATGAGACGAGAACCAAGGTGCTCATGGTGCAAAATGAAAATGAAGCCTGGACGCTGCCTGGAGGGGCGGTTGAGCCTGGCGAAACGCTGCAGATGGCGGCGATCCGCGAAGGGAAAGAGGAGACAGGGCTGGATGTCGAGGTGCACGGGATCGTGGCCGTCAATGAATTCGTACATATGGACAACGAGGAGCATGTCATCCTGCTGACGTTCCGGGCGGAAATTACGGGTGGCGAGCTTGAGATCACCCGTCCGGACGAGATTTTGGACATCGCATGGGTCGACGTGGAGCGCGCGGACGAACTGATGCCATATTATCCGAAAGGGATTAGCTCCATCGTGGCAAAAGGGGTGGAAGTCACCTATTTCGATGAGGGGCGGATATGAGCAAGGCTGCGATGGACAGACAGGATGCTGTCCTGCCGCAGCCTCGTCCCGACCGTCTCAAATTAGGCATCCAGTGAAGTTGCCTTCCGCCGGCTGAAGCGCAGCTGGATCACGAGAAACAGCAGCGCAATAAGTAGCGGGTAGAGCATGGCCCAACCGGTGAACGGAAATACGACGGCTGTAGCCGCAAACGAAATCCAGCTGAGAACAACGCCGGTTCGGCTGCCTTTGAGGAGACGGATTCCCGCAGCGCAGCCGCCCATGTACGTCAGAATAAAAGTCGCGTTCGGAAACTGGATCAGCGTGCTTAGAGAGACCGTCCCGGTACCGTAAAGCAGCATGACTGCCGTAAAGCAGAACATCAGAAACAAGAGCGAACCCGTTGGCGTATGAAACCGAGGTGACAACGAGTTCCACCATTTCGGGGCGTTTCCTTCGCGGGACATCGCATAAGCCACCCGAGCAGCGGCTCCGGTATAAGCGATGATTCCGGCCATGCAAATGAACAACCCGGTGACCCCCGCGACAATGCCGCCCCAGGAGCCCAGCGGCTGGCTGATGATCCAGACCATCGAAGACTCCGAGCCGCCTTTCAGGTAGCTTTGCGTGCCAACCGTGGCCAGCGCAGATAGAAAATATAAGATCCCTACGATAATCGCAGCGGCGGTCACTCCTTTGATCGCCGCTTTTTGCGGATCCTTAAACTCCTCGGACAAGTGCGATACCGCCTCCCAGCCAATAAAGCACCAGAACAGCATGGAAGCCGCCTGACCCACGCTGAGCCAACCATTTGGCATAAACGGGGTGAAATGGTTGCTTTCCATCCTTGGCAGCGCGGCTCCGAAAGCAAAGATTAATACAGCGGCGATGGCGATGACGACCGCGATCTGGATTTTGCCGGCAAGCTGCATGCCGATCCAGTTCATCAACAGGCCGGCAGCCAGCATCGCCGCAGCAACGGCCAGCTTGGCTCCTTCTCCCCAACCCAGCGCAGCGGTTAAATACCCGGCACCGGTTAATGCGGCGACCGGGGCACCAATCGGCACCGACATGAGGAAAAACCAGCCGACCAGTGTCCCCGCCTTATCTCCATAAGCCAATGTGACGAAGTGAGACACGCCCCCGGCATTTGGATATTTGGCTGACAGGAGGCCCATCGACAATGCCATCGGTAAGATTAGCAATGTCATGAATCCCCATGCGAGCAGGGAGGCCGGTCCGGCCATCTCCGCCGCCAGGCCCGGTACGATGAGCACACCAGAGCCCAGTACAGCGCCGATGTATAAAGCGATAGCCTGCGGCAGGCCAATTCCTTTTTGGAGTTTGCTGCTTGTTTGTTTCATGAAGCGATTCCTGCTTTCGTTGTGTTTTTTTCCAGCGTATCAGATAATAGATCCATAGGAAAAACAGAATTATCGAATTTAATCCATTCGAATTTCCGATGGGAGAGGATGAACGTATGGAATCGCGTCATTTGTTTACGTTTTTGGTGGTGGTTGAGGCCGGCAGCTTTACCCGGGCTGCCCAGCAGCTGGATTATGCGCAGTCCAGTGTGACGGCGCAGATTCAGGCTTTGGAGGCAGAAATCGGCTTGCCGTTGTTCGATCGAATCGGCAGAAAAATCGTCTTGACCGATGCGGGGCGGCGGCTGCTTCCTTACGCGCAGGAGATCGCCAAAATCCACGAAATGGCCAAAAATGCGCTGCACCCCGCGGCCGAAATGGCAGGATCTCTTAAAATCGGCGCACCGGAATCCCTGGCCGCGTTCCGATTGCCGGAGGTGATTCGTCATTACCGGCAACGTTACCCCCTGGTGCAGATCGTGCTTAAGCCCGGTCAATGCTGGGAATTAAGGGATTTGGTGCGTTCGGGGGAACTGGACGTGGCCTTCCTGCTGCAACCGGAGGTGGAAGATCGGGATTTGCAGATCGAAACGCTGGTTCATGAACCGATGGCGTTGGTAGCTCCGGCCGACCATCCGTTAAGACATGAAGCAGAGGTTGTGCCGGATCAACTGAAGGATCAGACGATCCTGCACACCGAAAGCGGCTGCTCTTATCGAACTTTATTTGAGCGTTACTTGAATAGCCACGGCGTTTTTCCCGACCCGAATTTGGAGTTCTGGAGCATCGAAGCGATCAAACAGTGCGTGATGTCCGGGCTGGGAGTCTCCTTCTTACCGCTGGTCACCGTGCGCAGTGAGCTTGCGGAAGGCAAGCTGGTGAAGCTGAATTGGAATGACGAATCGCAGCGGGTGGCGACGCAGTTGGCATTACACCGGAAGAAGTGGCGATCCCCTGCGTTGGAGCAATTCGTCTTGATGATTCGGGAACAAGCGGAGCGATGGCGGGAAGAAGCCGCTTTGTAGTCCTGACATAAGGTTATACAACATAATTTCGTTAATTTTCGCCAATACTCCCTATAGTTTACTAAGAGCTTGAGGGAGGCTTGGCTTATGGGCAATGGCAAGGCTGGCGAAAAAGGAATCTCGACGTTTCACTTAACGATGCTGGGGCTGGGGACGATTGTCGGAGGTTCGTTTTTTCTCGGTTCCAGCGTGGCGATTAAAGCAGCGGGTCCCAGCATTTTGATATCGTTTATTCTGGGCGGATTGCTGGTATACATCATTCTCTATGCCCTCTCGGAAATGACGGCGGCTGACCCGGTGCCGGGCTCGTTCCGGACGTATGCGGAGCGGAGCTTTGGCCGCGGGATTGGCTTTATTACCGGTTGGGTATATTGGGTGGGCTTGATTCTGGCGATGTCCAGTGAATCGATCGCGGCGTCCACCTTTCTCAGGGAATGGTTTCCGAACTTTCCGGAGGTCGCGATGGGCATGCTCATCATCGTGGGGATCACGCTGCTTAATTTGCTTGGGGCCGATTATCTGAGCAAGCTTGAGAGCGGTCTGGCGGCGGTGAAGCTGCTGGCCATCGTCGGGTTCATCGTCATTGGCCTGGCCTTGATTGCGGGCTGGATTCCGGGGACTCCGGCCGCTGGGTTAGGCGAGCTGCGAAGCGAAGCGTGGTTTCCCGGCGGGATTGCAGGGATTGCAGGCAGTATGCTTATCGTGATGTTCAGCTATTCGGGATTTGAGGTGATCGGCTTAGCCGCTTCCGAGGTGGAGAACCCGAAAAAGACAATTCCCCGGGCGATTAATATGACCCTGATCAGTTTGCTAGCCCTCTATATCGCCGCGATCGCCGTGATTCTGATGTTGTATCCGACGCAAGGAATGGTTGCGGACCAAAGCCCGTTAGTTTTAGCCTTAACCCGCTGGGGAATGGGATGGGCCGGGACACTGATTAATATCGTGATGATTACGGCGATTCTGTCCACCATGCTGGCTTCGACGTTTGGGCTTGCCCGGATGCTGCGTTCGCTGGCCGCGGAAGGCCACGCCCCCGCATGGCTTAAAGACCGACATGATATCCCGTACAAGGGCATCCTGTTCTCGGGAGCCGCCATGCTGCTCGGCTTGGCGATGGGGTACCTGCTGCCTCAGCAGGTGTACCTCTTTCTAGTCAGCTGCGGCGGATTTTCGCTGTTGTTCTCCTACTTTATCATTTTGGCCTCCCACTATCGCTGGCGGCGTGTAACGCCTTGCTCTCCGGAAGCTGCATGTCAGCTTCCGGGTTTCCCGTATACGTCCTGGGTTGGTCTTATCGGCATGGTCGCTATCATTGTGAGCATGCCCTTTATTTCCGGACAAGGAACTGGTTTGGTGGTTGGATTAGGATTAACTGCGCTGCTCGCCGGGATCTACTGGGTGAAAGAGAGACGGAATCGAGTACCGGCTGCGTCCGGTCAACGCCCGATTCCTGCGCCGCTGATGGAAGCGGCCGAGGAGATCACCGGTAATCGCGATGTTCGGGAGACGGCGGATGAAGCATCGGACTCGACGACCGTGACGAAAAAGAAAAATTAACAGCATAGGCCGCTTATGATCCAAGACCTGCTCCGATTCTTTTCGGGGGAGGTCTTTTTTCGGGGAGTGATTCGACCGAATCCAGAGATGGAGCATAGAAAGAAATGGTCGATGGTGGTAAAGTAGACGAAGCATAACTAGTGGAAGTTTTTTACCCCAAAAGGAGCCTGGGATCATGGAGTTGTCCGTTCTTATCTTGCTTGGAGTCATCGTTATCTTTGTTGCTGGATTTACCCAAGGGCTGACGAGCTTTGGATTTGCGCTGATTGCGACGCCGATTCTGGGTCAGATCATCCCGCTGCAGCAAACCGTACCCATCGTCGTGATATTGAGTCTTTGCACCAATGGGATCGTATTTGCCGGTTGCTACAAACACGCTGATATTCGCAAGATATGGCTCCTGATCCTCTCCAGTCTGCTGGCGGCTCCGCTGGGGACGTATCTCTTGCTGTTTCTGAGTGCGGACATCTTAAAGCTGGCAACGGGTGTAGTCATCGTCCTTGTAGCTGCACTGCAGCTGGCAGGCAAGACGTTTCCGATCAAGCGGGACCGATTGGCCTACCTGCCCGTCGGTGCAGCGAGCGGGCTGCTGAACGGCAGCATCTCGATGAGCGGCCCGCCGGTTGCTTTGTTTTTATCCAATCAGGGCGTAGGCAAGGAGACGTTTCGGGCCAATATTTCGGTGTACGGCATTTTCCTGAACATTGTGACGATCTTAACCTATCTGTATGGGGGATTGCTGACCCCGGAGACACTTCATTATACGGCGTGGTTCGTGCCCAGTATGCTGGTTGGCGTATTCGTTGGCATACGTGCACTGAAGAAGCTCAACGAGCAGCGGTTTAAGCGCATCGCCCTGTGGCTGATCGCCGCTTCCGGCGTCTGGACGATCATCGGTGTTTTGATGGGGTGAGTTAGTTGGATTATGGTTTATGAAAAGGGGGGATAGACCGTGATTAGGCTGGAGCAGGCGGTAGAGCGGGACATCGAAGGTATTGCACACGTTCATATTGAAAGCTGGAAAACCACATACCGAGGGTTAATTGCTGATGAATTTCTCGACCCAATCACCCAAGAACGTCGAGTCAAGCTATGGTTAGACATCTTCGCCTCACTTCAGGATGACGATAGAATCGTAGTAGGCAAAGATGGAGATTGCGTTGTTGCCTTTGCCCACGGTGGGAAATGTCGGGAAGCTGAATTAGGTTATGAAGGGGAACTTTACTCCATCTATATTCTCAAAGAATACCAAGGAATGGGTCTAGGACAGCAACTGCTGAACCATATCATCAATCACCTGCGCAGCAAAGGTAATACATCGATGATGGCTTGGGTTTTGGAGGGTAACCCATCAATTGACTTTTACCTTCGCATGGGGGGCAAACCCTTTAGCAGCAAAGAAATCCAGATCGGCAACGAGGTGAAACGCGAAATTGCAATCGGTTGGAGTCTTGTTGAATAGGAGGTGCCACAAATGAGCCATATCAGCCTTTCGTCTCTGGTTTGGCTGTTTCTCGTGGTGTTTGTGATTCACGACATGGAGGAGATTATCTGGGTAGGACCTTGGGCGAAGCGGAATCGCCAGAAGGTGGTGGCCGCCGTCCCGGCGAGCCTGAAGCGCTCGTTAACCCAGATGCTGGACATCACTAGCGGTCAATTCGCCGTAGCCGTGCTCCTGGAATTTATCGTTTTTGTTCCGTTTACGCTGATAGCGGCGGAGCAGGGGAGGTACTTTATTTTTCTGGCGTTTAATACGTTATTCTTCTTGCATGTGTTTACCCATGTCGCCCAATCGTTGTATCTGAAAATGTACACCCCGGGCGTCGTCACTGCTATCCTTATTGTGCTGCCTTATTCGTTACTGCTGTTTAACCGCTTACTTTCGGAAAAAGTAGTGACTTGTGGAGAAATCCTGCTCAGCCTCCCGGTAGGCCTGCTGGTTGTGCCCCTGGTGCTGGCCGGGCATGAGTTGGGGAAGCGCTGGGTAAAATCCTAGACTCTCTCTCACCAAGAAGGGTCACCCACCCCCCTTCCCGACACGCTCCCCGTCCACCATCAACATTCGCTTGAACGAAGGAGACGGCCCGCTTTCCGTCAGCACCGTAACACCAACCAGTCCTTTGTTCTTATATATATGGTTTGTGAAACTGACAACATTCGTCTATTCCTTGGCGATGAAATTTAGCTTGGAAACGCATCAGACAAGGCTTTGCCGATTACATTGGTAATAAAGAAAGCGATTTCATGAATAGGGGTAGCTTTCTCGGTTGAGGTCAGTGTATCATAGTTTTTGTAAGAAGTAATTTTTATAGTGAAGCGTTTTTGATATACGACCCGGCTGGAGATAGGTCCATATCCGAAGCTGGGTCCCGTTATTTACGAAACAGAAAGGATTGAAGCTGATGGATTCACTGCTGATCCGTCCGGCAACACTGAACGACATCGACGGCATTCGCGAGGTAGCTGTGGAAACCTGGAACAGTACCTATGAAACGATTTATCCGGAGCATTTTATCGCCACGTATTTAACCCACGCCTATGCGAAAAGCAGCTTGGAGCAAAGCATTACGCTGGACGAAGCGCAAGCCGCGCGGAAGTTTCTGGTCGCGGAATGGGAAGGGGAGATCGTCGGGTTCGGCCAACTAACGGAAGCGGATGATGAAGGGGTTAGTGAACTGACTCGACTTTATATCTTAAAAGAGCATCAGCGCAAGGGCATCGGCAAGAAATTGCTTAATGAGTTGATTCGTCTGAACCCGTTAATTAAAGAAATTTACGCCTGGTGTGAACGTGAGAACGACATCGGCACGCTCTTTTATAAATCCAATGGATTTGTATATACCGAAGAAAAAGAAGAAGTTCTGTTCGATTATCGTACGTTGATGGCCAAGTATGTGAAAAAAATTTAACTTTAATTTGGAGGCCCTGGTTTGGGAAACGTAGATAAACGCAATCGTTTGGATGAAGAGATTTTTTCTTACGAGATGACGAAAAACCGAAAAGTGTTCATTTCTTGGAATGGGTGCAGGGTCACCACACTCTCGGGGAAAGAAGCGGAGAAGTTTATCACGCGTATCCAGAGCGCGGCGACTCCTAAAGAAGTCCAACTGATCATGGCGAAAGCCACGGGGCATTTTAAACACGGCAACGAAAAATAGTGGAAGTTAGTTGGAGAGGGAAGTAAAGTGACCACCTATCTGGTAATCGTGTGCGTCCTAACCATGATTATTCATGCGGCGGAGACGCTGTCGTATTCTATACGCTATGCCGGTGTGAAACTGAACAAAATTGCCGTGGCGCTGTCCTTGACAGGCATTGTTGTGCTCGTCTCCAGAACGGCCAATCTGATTCAGTCGCCGATGACCGCCAAATTCATTGATTATTCCAAGCTGCACCCGGATTTCCAAGTCATGAACTACTTGCGGATCATTCTGCTCGCTGGTTCTGTCGGAACTCTATTGGCGATGCTTCTGTTTCCGACTTGTGTGAATCTGTTTGGACGTGTGATCGCGAAGCTGGAGGTCACCGGGTCCTTGCCCAAGCTCGTAACGAGCGTGACAATCACCCAGCTCAAAAACGTCAGGCATCATTTACGTAAACCAACCCTTCGCCTCCGTTCGTATCGTTTGCTGGGGGTTCCGAAACGGTTTATTTTGCTGAATATCGCGGTGACTGCCTTCTATACGGTTGGCGTGTTGGCTTCCTTGTATGCTGCTTATCTGGTGCCGGAGCTGAGTACAACCGCTTCGCAGGCTTCCGGCATCATTAACGGTATCGCTACGATTCTGCTGACGATCTTCATCGATCCGCAATTGGGGCTCATTACCGATCGGGCGATGCATGAGGAGGAGTCCCGACAGCAGCTGGGGAGGATCTATATTATGTTGATGGGCGCCAGATTTATCGGAACATTAGCGGCACAACTCATCATCTTCCCTGCTGCATATATGATTGCCATGGTGGTGCAGTGGATTTAGACTTCTACCGAAAGGTTGCGATAGGATGTCGGACTCGATTCCGAAGCTGCAATGGCTGGAGTGGGCAAAGCAAATTCAGGCCATCAGTCAGGCCGGGCTGGCTTATTCCAAAGATATGTACGATCTTGAACGCTTTGAGATGTTGCGTGGGCTTAGCGTGGAAATTCTCAGCCGTTATACCGAAGTCGAGACGGAGAAGGTTAAAACGCTGTTCGCAGGCGAAACCGGCTATGCCACCCCAAAGGTTGATGTGCGCGGCGTAGTGTTCCAGGATGACCGGATTCTACTCGTCCGGGAACGGGTTGACGGGGCGTGGGCATTGCCTGGAGGTTGGGCCGATATCGGTCTTTCGCCCAAAGAAGTCGCGGTTAAGGAAGTGAAGGAGGAGGCCGGTCTCACCGTCGTTCCTGTGCGGTTGCTGGCGGTGTTGGACAAGAAATTCCACGATCATCCTCCGGAGGCGTACCATATCTACAAAATATTTATTTTGTGCGAGAGGGTCGGAGGTCAAGCGGAAGCCGGAATGGAGACGTTGGAGGTCGGATTTTTCGGTCGTGACGAGCTTCCGCCTTTATCGCTTGAACGAAATACGCCCAAACAGATTCAACGCCTGTTTGATTTGCGGCACAGCACCGAAGTATGGTTTGACTAACGTTAGGCGATTCCTGAACGGAAGGCGGGTTTCACCCCATGACTCCTAAACGAAAAACCTTAATCTTTCTGATTGTGTCGCAGCTCATTTATGCGATGTTCTCCGTGGCATGGTTGATTGTGCTTGGCATTTCCGCGTATCTCTTTCATGATTCCGGTGAGGTTCACCTAGGAATGCGAGCATTATTCGCTTATCTTCAGGCTTATCCTGGTGGTCTGCTGCTCGCGCTGATCCTGGGCTGGACTTATTTCGCCAAGGGCAAGTACAAACAGGCAGTTTGGTGGAATCTGCTGCCGTTATTATGGGTGATTCCTTATCTCGGAATATTTATTTATGCGAATCTTTTTGCTTAATTTTGCATGGCAAGATGTACGTTTTCCTATCCAACCTCACGTTGGTTTTGGTATAGTAGAAGCTAGGACTACTATTGATGCATCCCGGGTTGGGATCTACTAACGGATAGGAGAGAGCAGAGAGATGAGCAAATTGATGTTAGGCGTTCCTTTGGAAGGATTTGCCGAGTATAGCAGAATCGCGGCAGCTGAAGGCGGCGTCCTGCTAAAAAATGAAAACGCTATGCTTCCGATTCGAGAGCATGAAATTGTATCCGTTTTCGGAAGATGCCAAATTGATTACTATCGCAGCGGGACAGGCTCTGGCGGTGCGGTGAACGTCCCTTATGTCGTCAGCATTTTGGACGGACTCCGGGCGAATCCTCGCATCCAAGTGAATGAACAGCTGGCGAAGCAATATGAGCAATGGATTTCCGAGAATCCGTTTGATAACGGCGGCGGCGGTTGGGCTGCGGAGCCTTGGTGCCAGAAGGAAATGCCGCTAACCGACGAAATCGTAGCGCAAGCGAAGCAAGCTTCAAACAAGGCGATCGTCATCATCGGCCGGACGGCCGGCGAGGATAAGGATAACGCCGATACCGAAGGAAGCTATCGGTTAACGGAACAGGAGCGGCTGAATCTGGAAACGGTTACCCGGCATTTCGATCAGGTGGCTGTGTTGATGAATGTGGCCAATGTCATCGATATGAGCTGGATCAACGATCCGATCCACCAAGGCCGGATTCGGGCAGTGATGTTCGTATGGCAGGGCGGGATGATTGGCGGTCATGCCGTGGCTGACCTGCTCTCGGGGGATGTCACGCCAAGCGGTAAACTGCCGGACACGATCGCTTATCACATTGAGGATTATCCGTCCACAGCCAACTTCGGCAGTGAAGAACGGAACCTCTATGAGGAAGATATTTATGTCGGTTATCGTTACTTTGAAACGTTTTGTCCGGACAAGGTCCTGTTTCCGTTTGGATACGGGCTCTCCTATACCTCCTTTGCCTGGAAGGTGCAAGGCGTGAAGCTCGAAGGAGCGGATACAGATGCCCGGCTGGAGGTCCAAGTGGCGGTAACGAATACCGGATCGGATTTTAGCGGGAAAGAAGTAATTCAGTTGTATTATGAAGCACCGCAAGGCGTATTGGGCAAACCGGCCCGGGCGCTTGGAGCGTTCGCGAAAACGAAGCTGCTTCAGCCTGGCGAGACCGATGTGCTGACCCTGCAACTGCCGGTACGGCGGATGGCGTCCTATGACGATGGCGGCTATACCGGGCATAAATCCTGTTACGTGCTGGAAGCTGGCAATTATGAGCTTCATGTAGGCAACAGCATCCGAAATACGGAGCGGGTAACGGTGGACGGGAAAGCCGCCTACCATTTGGCTGAACTGGTGGTTGTGGAGCAGTTGGAGGAAGCTGCGGCTCCTACGGAACGTTTTTCCCGGATTAAACCAGGAAGCCGGAAATCGGATGGGACGTATGAGATCGTCCGGGAGGCAGTGCCGCAGCGCACCATTTCGCTGAAGGAACGCATCGAAAGCAGACTGCCGGAAGCCTATCCGCAAACGGGGAACCGCGGAATTAAATTAAAGGACGTTCAAGCCGGCAAAGCGAGCTTGGAGGAGTTCGTCGCCCAACTGAGCGATGCGGACCTGGCTACGATTGTACGCGGTGAAGGCATGAGCAGTCCGAAGGTTACACCTGGAACGGCTTCCGCTTTTGGCGGGGTGGGGGAGAACTTGTTAGAATACGGAATCCCGGTGGCTTGTAGCGCCGACGGTCCTTCCGGCATCCGCATGGACAGCGGCTTGAAGGCGACTCAGCTGCCGATCGGAACGTTGCTTGCATCCAGCTGGGATGTTAACCTCGTAGAGTCGTTATATGTGCTGGAGGGCCAAGAGCTGCTGCAAAATGAAATCGACACCTTGCTGGGCCCGGGGATTAACATCCATCGCCATCCGTTAAATGGGCGAAACTTCGAGTATTTTTCCGAGGACCCTTATTTGACGGGCTGCTTTGCGTCGGCGGTGACGCGGGGCATCAAGAAGGGCGGTTCGTCCGCAACCGTGAAGCATTTTGCCGGCAATAACCAGGAGAAGGCGCGTTCGAAAGTGGATACGGTCGTCTCGGAACGGGCGTTGCGCGAGATTTATCTCAAAGGCTTCGAAATGGCGGTCAAGGAAGGGGAAGCCTCGTCGATCATGACTTCCTATAACCCGGTGAACGGGCATTGGGCGGCATCCAACTATGATCTGAATACGACCATTCTCCGGAATGAATGGGGATATCAGGGCATTGTCATGACGGACTGGTGGGCGGTTATGAACGACTGCGTTGAAGGCGGTCCGGCCGACGCGAAGAACACGTCCTTTATGGTACGCGCGCAAAACGATCTATATATGGTCGTTAACAACAATGGTGCGGAAATCAATTCGCTGGGGGATAATACGCTGGAAGCCTTGGCTAACGGCACCTTGACGGTTGGCGAACTGCAACGGTGTGCCATGAACATTTGCCGATTTTTACTGAATGCGCCTGCATTAGCGCGGGAACCGAAACCGGTTGACGAAGTCCGCCTGATCAAGGCTGTTCAAGGTGATCTGCCGGTTGCTGGCGAAGGAACGGACGTATATACGCTGTCCCATTCGCAAAGCGCTAAGGTTATGGCGGATGCCGGAACTGCGGTGGTGAAGGTTCAGGAAGCTGGGGTGTACACTGTTACAGCGCATATCCGTTACGAAGCGATGAACCTGTCGCAGTCGGCCTGCAATCTGCTGCTGAACGGAGAACTGCTGACCACGGTACAGACGAACGGTACGTTTGGCAAGTGGGTCACGCAGAAGCAGCTCCGGATCGAGCTGACGGAAGGCGATTACGAGCTGAAGTTTGATTATATCAAGCCGGGGCTGGAGATCGGCTGGATCGAGTTTATTTAACCCATAAAAAAGGGATGTGCCCTTCTGCATCACAGCGGGGCACATCCTTTTTAATTTTGGTCCAGTTAAGCTTTAAGGCATCGAGAGGAATCCGTCCTTAAAGATTTCCAGCAAATACTCCAGCGTAATCGGATCGCTGTAGGTAGAAGCTGCGGTATCGATTTCGATTACGTGACCGTTCTTGACGGCCGGGATATTTTTCCACGTATTGGATTGCAAGAACTCGTTTTGGGCTTCTTTGTTCTGGCTCAGTACGATGTAATCTCCAGCATACTCGGGAATGATTTCGTTTGATAAGGTGTAGTAGCCCGGACCCAACGCATCTTGTTTGGCTTTTTCCGGCATGTTCAGCTCCATCATCTGATACAGCAGTTCCGTTCCGCGGGCCCAGTTGTCCCCAAATACATAGAAGTTCTTCGTATCATATTCAAACACAGACACGGTGGCGTCTTTGCCGATCTTGGCTTTGATCTCTTCGCCTACGGCTTTGGCCCGCTTCGTAAAATCTTCAACCCAAGCTTGGGCTTCTGCCTCCTTGTTGAGCACTTTCCCGATTTCTACTTGCTGGGCTAAATAGTCCAGCTTGCCCCATGTATAAATGATCGTTGGAGCGATTTCGCTTAGTTTATCGAGATTCTTCATATGCGATCCGGCAATGATCAGGTCCGGCTCCAAAGCGAAGATTTGCTCCGGATTGTCTTCGGACACGACGGCGACGTCCTTTAATTTCTCGGTAAACAGCGGGTTATTCATCGTCCAGGTATCAACGCCAACCAGCGATCCTCCCAGGGCCACGACGTTTGGAGCGTACGTCAGAGCCACGATGCGCTTCGGATTGGCAGGAATTTCGATCGGACCGTTCTCCGATTGATATGTAACCGTACCGGAAGCCGTCTCCGCCCCCGCGGAGTCATTTCCGCTCGTCTGATTGGTCTCTGATGAGTTGTTTGCCGCAGAATTCTGCTGTGCTGTCTCATTGCCGCAAGCACCAGCCAAAACCGTGAAGGCTAAAATAAGGGGAATAAACAGCTTCTTCATGAGTGATTCTCCTTGTTCACATATTTATGATAATGATTCTCACTATCACACTATGAACCACAATACGAATTTCTTCACGGTTTGTCAATACTCATTCTTAAAGGTATCTTCTAGCAATTTCTTAAGCTTCGATTCGGTTGCGGTTCCTTCGATTGGGGTATACACGCTGCAGCGCAAATCGGCATCCCCCTGAACCTGAAGTGAGGTTAAATTAAACAGCATTTTGCCGGCTTTGGCATGGCGGAATTCGATCATGACCTCCGGAGCCGCGCTGACCTCACTCTGGTTCCATAGCTCTTGGAAATCCGGGTATTGCCGTGACATCCGGTCGATAAATTGTGAATACCAAGGGTCGGCAACGTATTGTCCGTAATACGCGCGAAAGATAGCCAGGAACCCCCTGACGAAATGAGGCCAGTTCACGGCCAGGCTGCGCAGTTCTTTCTTGGCGAACAGCAGGTAGATCAAGTTGCGATCCTGCTCTGGGATTTGCTCGAAGTCCACAAACACCTGGGCAGCGGCAGGATTCCAGCCTACGATATGGCAGTGGCGGTCGGAGATGATCGTCGGGCAATATTTCAGCTCTTGCAAAATTTTATGGAGCGACGGGGTAATTACCGGCTCCTTCTCAACCCAATCGGGATGAAAGCCGCTGTCGGACGCCAAGTCAAACAGGTACTTGCGTTCGTCGGCGTTTAGTCTAAGCGCTCCGGCGATCGCGTCCAGAACGGAGGAGGATACCTTGATATCCCGGCCTTGTTCCAGCCAGGTATACCATGTCGTGCTCACCCCGGCGAGCTGGGCGACCTCCTCGCGGCGCAGGCCGGGCGTTCGCCGGCGGGAGCCTGCCGGAAGGCCTACGGTATGGGGATGCAGCTTGGCGCGTTGCGTTTTTAAAAATTTCGATAAGGCTTCTAATCTCGGTTCCGTGCTCATCCGCGGAGATCCTCCCTGAATCATGGCTTAATATGTTACCCATTATACTAGGATAACTAAAAACTTGTAATAGGATAATCTGCAGCTACAATAGATTACGACAGATTGTACTTCCTGCATATGAAATGCCT
>NZ_GG695970.1:212556-253120 GCF_000159955.1 Paenibacillus sp. oral taxon 786 str. D14
ATGTTTTATGGAACGAGTGGTTATTACCGGAATGGGTATTGTATCCCCGCTGGGCAATGATGTAGATACATTTTGGCAAGGGTTAAAAGAAGGACGCTCCGGGATATCGCAGATCGAACGTTTTGACGTTACGGATTTTAGCACCAAGATCGCCGGGCAGGTTCGAGGGTTTGACGGCGAGGCAATCTTCGGGCGAAAGGAAGCCCGCAAAATGGATCTCTTCTGCCAATACGCGTTGTTCGCCGCAGAACAGGCAGTTCAGGACGCCGATCTCAATCCGGAGCTGATCGACCGCGAGCGCTTTGGCGTGTATGTCGGCTCGGGCATCGGCGGGATTGAAACGTTGGCGGAAAACGTTAAAGTGCTCGAAAATCGCGGACCTAACCGGGTGAGCCCGAGTCTGGTGCCGATGATGATCTCCAATATGGCGGCTGCTCAGATCAGCATCCGTTTCGGCGCGTTAGGCGAGACGCTGTCTCCGGTTACGGCTTGCTCGATCGGCAATTCGTCGATCGGCGAGGCGTTCCGGCTGATCCGCAGCGGCGAAGCCGATGTGATGATCGCCGGCGGAACCGAAGCGGCGGTGCATCCGCTTGCGCTGGCCAGCTTTGGCAATGCAACCGCGCTCTCCAAGCGGAACGAAGCTCCGGAGCAAGCCAGCCGGCCGTTTGACGCGGACCGCGATGGCTTCGTGATGGGCGAAGGCGCCGGGATCGTGGTACTCGAGTCGCTGTCGCACGCATTACGCCGGGGAGCACGCATTCACGGCGAGTTGATCGGCTACGGTGCAAGCTCCGATGCCTACCACGTGGTCGCTTCGCATCCCGAAGGCGCAGGCGCCTATCTGGCGATGAGACGAGCGCTCGTCTCGGCGGGGATCACGCCGGAGCAGGTTGATGTGATCAGCGCCCATGCGACAAGCACCCCGGTCGGCGATCTTGGGGAGACGAAGGGGATCAAAAAGGCGTTTGGCAAATACGCCCATCGCATTCCGATTACGGCTAACAAATCGATGACCGGCCATATGTTTGGTGCGGCTGGCGGCGCGGAAGCTATCGCCCTGGTCCAAACGCTGAAGGAAGGCATCATCCCGCCGACGATCAATCTGATGAACCCCGATCCGGAATGTGATCTCGATAACGTGCCCAATGAGGCGCGCCGGGCCGAGCTTAAGATCGGGTTATCCAACTCATTTGGATTCGGCGGACATAACGCCGTGATCGTCGTGCGTAAATATGAGGAATAGGTTCAACCCAACCAACCGTCCCGTCGATGCGGGACGGTTTATTTTTATTTCACAGGTCAGGCAACATTAGGTAGCCCTTACGCGTTAGGATAGGTAAGGGACGCCGCAGGATGAAATACAGATGAATCCGACAAAGCCGGCATCGTGCGGAAGTCTTGAAATCTGAAACCACAGGGGGGCATATTGGTGGGGAAAAGGGGAAAAAAGATAACGGTTTGGGGCGTTATCATTATGCTTCTGCCTCTGCTGCTTAGCGGTTGCGGGAGTGCAAGCAATGACGTTGCCTCGAATTCGTCGGCTTCTAAAGAAGCGATGAATCAAGCAAGCAGCTGGGCGGAAACCGAAATGGATGGAGCAGGCGCTGCTGAGACTGCAACTGATGTGGCCACAGCACCCGCGACCGGCTCTGTCGCACCGGATTCAGCGGCGGCTGGGAATGTGGGGAACGACAGCGAGGCGGTGAACTCCACGTCGGGACTTCAGCAAGCTAGTACCGATGCCGGGCTCAACCGCAAGCTGATCTACCAGGCACACGTCGTGATGGAAGTGAAGGACTACGCCAAGGCACAATCGGAGATCCGCAATCTGGTGACGCTGGCGGGCGGCTACATCGTAGAATTTTCCGAGAACCAATCGCAGCACGAGCTTGGCGGCAACTTTGTACTCAAAGTACCGGCGGCTGGCTTCTCCTCGTTCCTGGACCGGCTGGAGGGATTAAAGCCCGAGTCATTGCAGCGGAACATCCAAGGACAGGATGTCTCGGAGGAGTATGTTGATCTGGAATCCCGATTAAAGGTCAAACAAGCGATGGAAGCACGGTACCTGAAATTCGTCGAGGAAGCGACCCAGACCAAGCAACTGGTTGAATACGTTAATGAGCTGGAGCGGATTCAAACGGAGATCGAGCAAATTAAAGGGAGAATGCGGTACCTCGACAGCAATGTGTCCTATTCAACGATTGATATCCGCGTCTTCCAGCCGGATCCGTCGAAGCTGACAGCGGCATCCAGCGATGATACGCCCTTGCTGGAACGGATGAAAAAAGCCTTGACCGGCAGCATCGACGTCTTGTCGCTCTTCTTCCAGTGGCTTGTCGTATTCGCAGCAGGGGCGCTGCCGCCGCTTGTCATTGCCGCCCTTATCGTCATCCCGATCTGGATCAAGCGCCGGAAGAACCGGGAGCAGCGCGAACGCCGCCGTGCTGAGCTTAAGGCTTCCAAAGCGACCTCGCCGCAACGGGAAACGATGCCTACCTCCAGTACAGAGGAAAAACAAGAGGATGTGGGTCATGTGGATCACCCGGAGGAACATTAAATTCAAGAAACGAATAAAAAAGTAAGCCCAAGGAAAAAAAAGTCCTTAGCGCTTATTTTTTTGTGTGGGACTGGATCCAATTTACTTCATCTTAAACTAAACTTAAACGAATTCAATTTCGTTCTATGTTAAGATAACGGAACAAAACGCGGAAGTGAAAGGTTTGAAGATGGATGCTGAGAGATTATCTATAACTCCTGAGAGACATCAAGTATTTGCCGCTAGCAACCGTGGCGTTGGCCGGCGCCTATATGCTGAAGCGGACGCCGCTCAGCAGCAACCGGTAATCACAAGATTTAAGCCTCACTGAAGTATTCGCTTAAAAACTCACGGAAGCGCCGCGCCGCTTCAGACAAATAACGGCGTTCCAGCCAAGCAACGGAGTAGACCCGCCGGCAATCCGGGCTTTCGATTCGCAGCATCGGGTAGGCTGGGCGTTCATCCTTCCGGCAGGCCGGCATGAAGGCAACGCCTAATCCGGCTTGAACGAGGCTGCCCAACGCGCTGGGTTCATCGACCTCGCACACGATGCGCGGACGGAAGCCGGCGGCATGGCAAAACGACTCGTTGATTTTGTGAAACGGATGCCCCGTTTTATATTCAATGAAAGATTCGTCCGCCACGTCTTCGAGGCGGATGTTTTCTCTATCTGCCAGCCGGTGGCCGGGCGGTACAGCTAAGAAGACTTCGGCATTCAGCACCGGCTGTTCACACACCCCGGGATAATCCAGTGAGGAAGCGGTGAAGCACAGATCCACCTCGCCGGACTCCAGCAGCTGAATCATCTCCGCAGCGGATGCGGGAGACGTCTGGAGAATCCGGAAATTAACCTCCGGATAAACCTCGCGAAAGGCTCCCAGCGCCCCTGTAATACGCCCTAGCGCATTGGTCGCCAAATGGATGCTGCCGCGCTCCATCCCCGCCAGATCTGCCACCTCTCGGCGCCCTTCCTCCAGAACATCCAGCGCGGTCTCCACTTTTTTCAGAAAAGCTTTACCAAAAGCGTTGAGCCGAATTTGACGGTTCTGTCGATCAAACAGCGGCACCCCCAGATCCTCCTCAAGCCTGGAGATCGTCTTACTGAGCGCCGGCTGGGCGATATGCAGCTCTTGGGCGGCTCGGGTCATATGCTCCAAACGAGCAACAGTACGAAAATATTCCAATTGCAACAGCTCCATCTCGACATCAACTCCTTCTGGTTTACTTTAATCGATAACCTCAAGTGTATGAATATATAATTTAATATATATTTTTCATTATTATTATTCAATCATACAATAAGTGGTGAGGAGATCGATAGGAAGGGAGATTGCAATGAAAAATGCTGTTTCTACCGGCATATCTGCTGCGAGTGAAAAACTGATCCGCATCTTGGCGTTTACAATGACTTTATCATCCATGGGCGCCACGCTTTTTAATATCGTACTTCCGGATATGAAAGAGGAATTTGGCTTGTCCGTGGCTCAGGTCAGCTGGGTAACCACAATTTATGGGCTGATTTATGCCATCGGCTCGGTGATCTATGGGAAATTGGCCGATGCTTTTCCATTGAAAAAACTGCTGACCTTTGGATTTATCCTGTTCTGCCTTGGCTCATTAATCGGACTATCGGCGCAGGCATATTGGATGGTCTTGCTAGGCCGCACGCTGCAATCCGCTGGAGCCTCTGTCGTACCAGCTGCAGCGATGATTATACCGGTGCGGTATTTCCCTGCGGAACGCCGCGGATACGCGCTCGGAATTACCGCTACAGGACTTGCCATCGGCGGCGTGCTTGGGCCTGTTGTATCTGCACTGCTAGTGAGTGTAGTTGATTGGCGATGGTTGTTCTGCGTGCCGATGCTGATGCTGGTGACGTTGCCGTTTTACCGGAAATACCTCAGCGATGAACCGCTTCAATCCGTCCAAGTCGACTGGCTTGGGGGAGGCTTGCTTGCCGGTACGGTTACATTGTTATTACTTGCGGTGACCTATGGAGGATGGGAGCTGTATGTCGGCAGCTTCATCGGGTTTCTGCTGTTTGTATGGCGCATTGTGCGTGCCCGGCAACCGTTTGTGAACCCGCGGCTCTTTCGGAATGTAAGCTACTCGTTTGGTCTCGTGTTGTCAGCGATGGTTATGGGGATTGGGTATGCGCTGCCGTTCCTTACGCCACAGCTGTTGGCTGAAGTCAACCGGCTTCCTGCCGTTTGGATCGGATTTGCGATGGTGCCGGGGGCTGCCGCTTCGGCCATCCTTGGACGGAAGGGAGGCAAACTGGCGGACGCCAAGGGCAATGCCTTTGTGTTTTATCTGGCGTCGTCGTTGCTCATTAGTTGCTTCTTGCTTTACTCCGGGGGGTCCGGGGCACCGGCGGGTTGGGTTGCCGCGATTCTCATTCTTGGGAATGTGGGGCAGATGTTCATGCAGTTAGCGTTGTCCAACACGATATCCCGCACCTTGCCCAAAGAGCTGACGGGGGTTGGCATGGGGATGTTGTCGATGCTGAGCTTCTTGTCCGGCACGGTGGCCATCAGTCTTTACGGCAAAGCTGTAGATTTCGGAGCGACGTCCCATTGGAATCCGCTAAATCCATTTGAGGGTTCCGCCGTGTATTCCAATGTCGCCTTGGTATTGGCTTTGCTGCATATCGGCATCCTGCTGTCCTACCGTTATTATGCTCAGCAATTTGGAAGTGCGACGAAATCTTTGCTGAGCGACAGAACGAGTTTGGCGAAGCCAGAATAAATCACAAATATCCATATAGAAGATCACTTTATTCTCGTTACTCCTCCTGGGGTTGATAGTAGAATGGAAGAAGATGAACGCCATTCCAATTCAGATAAGAAACCTACCAGGAGGATCGAGAATGCCTATCTTTTTCGATGAAGCGCAAGGTCTCTTCCATTTGCAATCCCGCAATACAAGTTACATCATTCAATTGGTTCACGGGTATCCTGCCCACGCTTATTTTGGGGCGAAGCTGCGCCATGGCAGCAACCTCGATCAGCTGCTGACCTTCCAGGAACGCGCCTCATTTAGTCCGAACCCGATCCCTGAGGATAAGTCCATTTCACTGGATTCTCTTCCGCAGGAATATCCGCAGTACGGCACAAGCGATTTCCGGAGTCCGGCTTATCAGGTGCGGCTGGCGAACGGTACGCGGGCCACGGAGTTGACGTATCGCTCCCACCGGATTGTTCCGGGGAAACTGGCGCTGGAGGGGCTGCCTGCCGTGTATGTCGAGCAAGACCATGAGGCGGAAACGCTCGAGTTAGAGTTGGAAGACCGTGTTTCCGGACTCGTCGTTGTGCTGAGCTACACCGTGTTTGCCGAGTTTGACGCTATCGCCCGTTCCGCTCGGCTGACGAACGGAAGCAGCGAGCCGCTTCAACTGGAGCGGGCGCTCAGCGCCTCGGTAGATTTCCCGGATGCAGCTTACGACGCATTATATTTATCCGGCGCTTGGGCGCGCGAACGCCATGTCCAGCGCAGACGGCTCGCTCCTGGTGTGACCGGGATCAGCAGCCGCCGCGGTTCGAGCTCCCACCAGCAGAACCCGTTCCTGGCGCTGTTGCGGCCGGATGCGACAGAGCAGCAGGGTGAGGTCTATGGCTTCAGCTTGGTTTACAGCGGCAGCTTTACCGCTGAGGCCGAGGTGGAGCAGTTTGGGACAACCCGGGTTCAGATTGGGATCAATCCTTTCGACTTCACGTGGAAGCTGGAGCCGGGCGAAAGCTTCCAAACCCCGGAGGCCGTGCTGGTATATTCTGCCGAAGGGCTGGGAGGCATGTCCCGCACCTATCACCGGTTGTACCGGACTCGACTCTGCCGCGGGCAGTTCCGTGACCAAGAACGGCCAATTCTCGTTAACAACTGGGAAGCGACGTATTTCGATTTCAACGCGGACAAAATTGAGGCGATTGCCAAGGCGGGCAGCGAGCTGGGCATCGAGCTGTTCGTGCTCGACGACGGTTGGTTTGGCCGGCGCGACCGGGATAACAGCTCGTTAGGCGACTGGTTCGAGGACCGCCGCAAGCTGCCTGACGGGCTCAAGGACCTGGCCCGCCGCGTGAAGGACACCGGGCTGCAGTTCGGCCTTTGGTTCGAGCCGGAAATGGTCTCCCCGGACAGCGATCTGTACCGGGCGCATCCCGACTGGTGTCTGCACGTTCCGGGGCGGCGGCGGACAGAAGCCCGCGACCAGCTGGTGCTGGATATGTCGCGCAGCGATGTGCGTCAGTATCTGTATGAGCGCTTAAGTGCCATTTTCTCGACGGTGCCGATTACGTACGTGAAATGGGACATGAACCGGAACATGACGGAGATTGGTTCAGCGGTCAGCCCGGCGGAGCGGCAGGGGGAAGTCGCCCACCGTTATATGTTGGGGCTTTACGAGCTCTTGGAGCGTCTGACGAGCGAGTTCCCGCAGATTTTGTTCGAAAGCTGCTCCGGCGGCGGCGGGCGGTTTGATCCGGGCATGCTGTACTACATGCCGCAGACTTGGACGAGCGATGACACGGATGCGGCGGAGCGCTTGAAAATTCAATACGGCACCAGCATCGTATATCCGGTGTCGACGATGGGCGCGCACGTCTCGGCGGTGCCAAACCACCAAGTAGAGCGGACGACCCCGCTGACGTTCCGAGGGGATGTGGCCATGTCCGGCAATTTTGGCTACGAATTAGATCTTACCCGGTTTACGGAAGAAGAGAAGGAGACGGCCAAACGCCAGATCGCACTCTACAAAGAAATCCGCGGATTGGTGCAGCAAGGGGATCTGTACCGTCTGCAAAGCCCGTTCGAAGGAAATGAGACGGCGTGGATGTTCGTTAGCCCGGATCAGAGCGAAGCGTTGCTGTTCTATTTCCGCGTCCTTGCGGAACCTAATGGCCCGCTGCGCAGCGTCAAGCTGCAAGGACTTGACCCGGCCAAAGATTACGAGGTGGTCGGAAGCGGCGAAGTGTATGGCGGCGACCGTTTGATGAACGCCGGCTTGTCCATGGCTTCGGTGCGCGGCGATTTCAGCAGCAAGATGGTTCACTTGAAAGCGAAGTTATAAATAACGCAAAGACCTGAGGGAGGTTAACTCCATCAGGTCTTTTTTTGATGATGCTTACGCAGGTTTCACTATATCACGGCAGCCGGGGAACATCCCCGTGGAAATGGCGATGCGGTTCCAGCAGTTGATAACTTTCATCCCAAATCCCTCCATTGGATAATGATTTGTGCTTACGCTAGACTCCTCATATCTTATACGAAAAAAAGAAAAATAACCCAGCCCCTATGCAAAAGGGACTGGGCGGTGGGTGGTTCGATTAAAACTTGAAGATATGTATCGTCTTCTGCAGCTGGAACACGGCATTTTTCATCGCTTCGGCCTCTTCGGCCATCGCGCGGATCGAGGTAATCTGCTCGTTCATGGATGCCGAGACTTGTTCCGTGCCTGCCGCGGATTCCTCGGTGATGGCGGAAATGTTCTGAATCGCCGATGAGATGTTCTGCGCACTCTCCAGCATCTCCTCGCTCTCTCTGGCGAATGCGGCGATTTCCTCACTAATATACTGCACGCTTTGCACGATCTCTTGGAAGATTTGCTCTGCTTCCCGGATCATTTCGCTTTGCTGCCGGACAACTTCTTCATTGATTTTAATGTTCTGTCCAGCTTGCTTCACGTCTTGTTCGATGCTGCGAACCAGATTAAATACCTCTTTGGTTGAGGCGGTGGATTCTTCAGCCAGCTTGCGAACCTCGTGGGCAACCACGGCAAACCCGGCTCCATGTTCGCCCGCCCGCGCCGCTTCAATCGAAGCGTTCAGCGACAGCAGATTGGTCTGTTCAGCAATTTCAGAGATGGTTGCCGTAATTTTGGTGATCCCCTGCGCGTTTTTCGCCAAAGCCTCGATGGACTCAGCCACTTTCTCAGTTGCTTCGATGTTCTTGCGCATCCCGCTCGCTTGACGGGAGACGGACTCACGTCCACGCTCTACCAATTGAATCATTTCTTCGGAACGCTGATTCATCTCACGGGAGGCTTCGGTGTAATTGCTCACCTTCTGCTCAATCTCGCCAATCGCGTCCTTCATGCCGCTGACATCTTCGGAGATGGCGTTGGCACCAAGAGCCAGCTCGTTGGAGGAGTGGGTGACTTGGGTCATGACTTCAATCAGCTCCTGATTGCGGTCGGAAATCTTCCGGCTGGAATCCATCACCTTGCGGGTGATATCCGACGTTTCCTGGAGGATCTTGCGCAGCTTGTCCACCATGCTGTTGAAGGAGCGGCTGAGATCATCCATGCCTCCGGATTCCGAAATTCGACTGGTAAAATCCCCTTTGGCGATTTTGGCCGAAGCGCTGGTGATATCGTCGAATGAATCCGTAAGCGCTTTCTGGAGGTAACGCGAAAGCGGGAAGGTAAGCGCTGCCAACACGACGATCAGCAAGATACCGATGACGATATGTCCCAGCAGGATGAAGGCGAGCAGCGATGGTACGGCAAAGAGCGCGGCCACAAGATAACAGGCAGCGGAGATCTTTCCGGATAAGGGAAGTCGGTTGAACCATGTCATGGGATTCATGTCCTCCTTAAGTAATAGGTGAATTCTACCATGATTATATCATTCAACACGTCAGGGGTATAGAATGAAATCTTCCGCGAAATGCTATCCGAAGGTTGAAAATCATCCAATTTTGTCTATTGATAATATTTGTGATACCCATATTGACAATAAACTTGATGCTCTGTTAAATATAGTAATGGATTGTTTCGCATACGAAATATTAAAGAGTAGAACTAAGTGTTAAAGGATGAGCACCGTTTGGACCAGAAGCAACGCATGCATGAGATCGTGGAATCCTTCCGCGAGGTGAAGAGAGCCTTTTACCAATTGCTATCCAAACAAGCCGAGCCCTTCGGCATCACCGGCATCCAGTTCATGACCTTAAAGCGAATTCATCATCATCCGCAAATCGGGGTGACGGAGCTTGCCGAACAGATGCGGATGGGGAACAGCACGGTCAGCGGCGTGATTGATCGTCTGGTCAAAGCGGGGCTCGTGGAGCGCGGACGGGTGGACAGCGATCGGAGGTCCGTGTTCTTGCAAATCACCGACAAGGGAATGGAGGTATATCGGAAGACGGACCTCGAATATACCCGGGCGTTCTCGGCGGTCCTGGAGGCAGCGGGGGAAGACATCGACCAGATGCTGCAAACCCACCGCAAAATTATCGCATCCTTAGAGAAAGTGAGAGAGGAAACCTATGAACAGTAATACTGCTGCTGTACCGGCCGTTAACTTCAAGAGATGGCCGATTGTAATGGCGCTATTAATCGGGGCATTTGTGTCCCTCCTGAACCAAACCTTGATGAACGTTGCCCTGCCGAAAATGATGGACGACTTGGGCGTTGGAGCGACGACGATCCAATGGTTAACGACTGGATTTATGCTGGTGAACGGCGTTTTGATTCCGATCAGCGCCTTTTTGATGGAACGATTTACGACACGGATGCTGTTTATTTCCGCCATGGTTTTGTTCTCGGCGGGCACATTCATTTGCGGAATCGGTTCTAACTTTGAAATGGTGCTCATCGGGAGACTGGTGCAGGCGGCCGGCGCCGGTGTGCTGATGCCGCTGATGACCGTCGTCTTCCTGACGATCTTTCCGATTGAGAAGCGCGGGCAAGCGATGGGGATGATGGGGATCGCCATGATCTTCGCCCCTGCGGTTGGACCAACGCTCTCCGGCTGGATCATTGAGCATCACCCATGGAATGTTTTGTTCTGGATTATTTTCCCGTTTGCGGTTCTTTCGATTATTCTTGGCGTAATCTTTATGAAAAATGTAACCCAGGTTGGCCGTCCAAACCTGGACGTCTTGTCGATCATCTTGTCGACAATCGGCTTTGGCGGTATCTTGTATGGGTTTAGTGAAGCTGGCAGCACCAGCTGGGGCGAGACAGATGTTGTCGTCAGCCTGATTGTCGGCGTTATCACCTTGGGCTTGTTCCTGTGGCGTCAACTGATATCGGATAAGCCGCTGCTGGAGTTCCGCGTATTCCGTTACGATATGTTTTCGCTGACTACGATCATCAATGTGGTGATCACCATGGCGCTGTATGCGGCGATGATCTTGCTGCCGATTTACCTGCAGAACATCCGCGGCTTCTCCCCCGTGGAATCCGGGCTGCTGTTGATGCCGGGGGCAATTTTGATGGGGATTATGTCGCCGATTACCGGGATGATCTTTGACCGGATTGGCGCTCGCTGGCTGGCGGTTATCGGGTTGACCATCACCACCGTAACGACCTGGGAATTCAGCAATTTGACCGTAGATACGACGTATACTCATCTCATCTTGATGTACACCGCACGGATGTTTGGGATGTCGATGTTAATGATGCCGATTCAGACGGCCGGTCTCAACCAACTGCCGGCGCGGCTGAATGCCCATGGCACCGCGATGTCCAACACGCTGCGGACCATCTCGGGAGCATTGGGGACCGCACTTCTCGTGACGATCATGTCCTCGCGTGCCAAGGATAAGGCGGCCGAAATGATTCTCGCGGCCGGAATTAATCCGAAAGACCCGGCTAACGCCCAACAAGTCGCCTTGATCACTCGGGATGCGACGATCAACGGGATTGATTTTGCCTTTGTCGTGGCGACGGGGATTACGCTGGTGGCTCTCATCTTATCGTTCTTTATCCGCAAAGTGCAGGTAAATAAAGAAGGTCAGGGAACTGGGAAAGAGGAAACCGGCATGAAACCTGCGAAGGCTTAGTGAGTTCTCCCATAATTAGAAAAGGTACAACCACTCGATTGGAGCAGTTGTACCTTTTTCATTTTCGCACCTTATTGAGAACAGGGGCTTACCCAAGCTCAACCTCGACTTGGTGAACGCCGCCGTCGCCAACCGGCGGAATGATGTTGCCTTGAATTGGCTGGCCGTCCACCGTGATGCTGGCCACGCCTTTTTCCACATGATTCGGGTTGCTCACGCGGATGACGTACGTGTCCCCCCGGAAGACGCGGGTGATTTCGTATCCGTCCCATGCCGACGGAATGCAAGGATCCACTTTCAGCCCTTTAAAGTCAGCTTGCACGCCAAGAATAGCTTGCGTGATTGCTACGTAGTTCCAGGCTGCCGTCCCGGTGAGCCAGGAGTTCTTCGCTTCGCCGTGACGTACGGCGTCTTTGCCGGCAATCATCTGCGAGTAGACGTACGGCTCCATCCGATGGATTTCGCTGATGTCCTCCAGGTAAGCCGGGGCGATTTTTTTGTATACTTCAAACGCCCGATCGCCGTGGCCCAATACGGTTTCCGCGATCATGATCCAAGGGTTGTTATGGCAGAAGATCCCGGCGTTCTCTTTGTACCCCGGCGGGTAGCTGGAGATTTCGCCCAGGTTCAGATAATACTTCGAATACGGCGGCTGTTGCAGCACGATCCCGTATTTCGTATCAAGGCGCTCCTCAACCGAAGCAAGCGCTTTGGCGGCCAGGCCTTCTTCAACGCCAATACCTGCCATGACGCACATACCTTGCGGCTCAATGAAGATTTGGCCTTCAGCGTTTTCTTTGCTGCCGACCTTCTCGCCGTAATGATCGTAAGCGCGCAGGAACCAGTCGCCGTCAAAGCCGTGTTCCAACGTCGTTTTACGCATTTTCTCCGTCCAATCCAGCGCTTCCTTCGCTTCGGATTCCAGCCCGCGGATCCGGCAGATTTCAGCGAAGTCTGGGCCTACGAAGACGAACAAGCCGGCGATAAATACGGACTCTGCTACGCGGCCTTCGATGTTCGCGGTCGTTTGGTAACGACTCACCTGGCTCCTTGGAGAAGCAGTTCAGGTTGAGGCAATCGTTCCAGTCTGCGCGGCCGATGAGCGGCAAGCCATGCGGTCCCAGGTTGTGTACGACATGGTAGAAGGAACGTTTCAAATGCTCGAACAGCGTTGCGGTATTGTCTGGATTGTTATCGAACGGTACCTGTTCATCCAGGATACTGATGTCGCCAGTCTCCTTGATGTAAGCCGCCGTCCCCAGCACGAGCCACAATGGGTCATCGTTGAAGCCGCTGCCGATTTCGTTATTTCCTTTCTTGGTCAGCGGTTGATATTGGTGGTACGCGCTGCCGTCCTCAAATTGCGTAGCAGCGATGTCGAGAATCCGCTCGCGAGCCCGTTCCGGGATTTGATGCACAAAGCCAAGCAAGTCCTGGTTGGAATCGCGGAAGCCCATCCCGCGGCCGATCCCGGATTCGAAATAGGAAGCCGAACGGGACATATTAAACGTCACCATACATTGATACGGATTCCAAATGTTGACCATGCGGTTCAGTTTATCGTCGCTGCTTTGGATTTGATACTTGGACAACAAGCCGTCCCAGTACGCAGCAAGATCAGCCAAAGCGCGGTCAACGTCGGCGTCTGTTGCGAATTTCTCGATCATCTCGAGCGCTGGTTTTTTGTTGATGACACCTGGGGATTCCCATTTCTCTTCTTCCGGCACTTCAACGTAACCGAGGATAAAGATCAGGCTTTGCGTTTCGCCTGGGGCAAGCTTCAGCGTCACTTCATGCGAGCCGATCGGGGACCAGCCGCTGGCTACGGAGTTGGAAGCTCTGCCGGCTACAACGACCTGCGGTTCGTGCAAGCCGTTATACAGCCCTACAAACGATTCGCGGTCCGTATCAAAGCCGTCGATGTCGCGGTTCACGGAATAGAAGGCATAGTGATTGCGACGCTCACGGTATTCCGTTTTATGATAGATGACGGAATCCAGCACTTCCACTTCGCCGGTGCTCAAGTTGCGTTGGAAGTTGGTCATGTCGTCCTGAGCGTTCCACAGGCAGAACTCGGCAAAAGAGAAGAGAGAGACTTTCTTCGTCTGGGAACTCGTATTCTTCACTGTCAGGCGATGCACTTCGCCGTTGTAGCCCAGCGGAATAAACGCCAATTGAGTGACCGAAATGCCGCCGCGTTCCCCGGTGATCGACGTATATCCCAAACCGTGCCGGCATTCGTAGAAATCCAGCTCGCGTTTGACCGGCATCCAGCCCGGCGTCCAGAAATCGCCGTTGTCGTGGTCGCGGAGATAGTAGTAACGTCCGCCGGTATCCAGCGGAATATTGTTGTAGCGATAGCGGGTCAACCGGCGCAGGCGCGCATCGCGATAGAATGTATAACCGCCGGCGGTATTGGAGATGAGTCCGAAAAATTGCTCATTGCCAAGGTAGTTAATCCAAGGGTAAGGGGTTTGCGGCGTATGAATCACATACTCTTTACGCTGATCGTCAAATGCTCCAAATTTCATGAACAGGAACTCTCCCTTCGTTTGTGAACGCGCGTTTATTTTGATGAGAAAAGGTTCCTCCGGCGATCGTTAAAAGATCGGGGAGGAGGGTAGGGTGTTTGGTTATTTCGCCGGGGGTTGACAGGAATCCCGGATCACCAGACGAGTTGGGAAGCTGACTGTGCTGAAGGTAGGTTGCTCCGCTTCGCAAAGCTCAATCACTTTGAATACGGCAGCCTTGGCCATCTCATCGATGGGCAGCCGGACGGTCGTCAGCTTCGGTGTAACCCGGGAAGCTAACTCGACATCGTCAAAGCCGATGATCGACACTTGCTCCGGTACGCTGATCCCTTTTCTTGCAAACGCTTCCATCGCAGCGATGGCCATATCGTCGTTGGCGCAAAATAAGGCCGTTGGCCAGTTTCCTTGCTCGATCAGTCGCTGAGCCTCGCGGTAGGCGCTTTCCTTCAGGAATTCGCCCTCAAGGATATACGCTTCATGCAGCGGCAATCCGTGCTTCTGCAGCGTGTGCTCATAAGCTAAGTATCGCTCACGACCCGAGTACGTATTCATGCTGCCTTTCAAAATGCCGATGTCGCGATGCCCAAGTTCAATCAAATATTCGATCGCCTGGACCGTGCCTTCATAGTCACTGGAGTTGATAACCGCCAGATGATTTTTGTTCAGGCGCTCGGTCATGATTTCCGCGATGTCATAATCGACGAGCACTAACGGCGCTTCCTGATCCACCATTTCCCGAACCAGCTCGATGTCCTTCTGCGTGCCCACCAGAATTCCGCCATCAATCCGCTTCTGCAGGAAGGCTTGCTTCACCTTCTGGAAATCGCCCGGCGAATAAACGGTATGAATCAGTACATAAAATCCGCGGGCATTGGCCGTATCGACGACCATGTCGACGATCGGGGCAAAGTAGCTGTTCTGGTAGATGCGGCTTGTGTCTTCTTTCTCTGTCATGCTGATGGCGAACAGGCCGATCGTATCCGTCCGTTTGCCGGCGAGCGCCCGGGCGAAGCTATTCGGCTCGTAATGGTGCTGCTCAATGACGCGGAGCACCTTGGCCCTGGTCGCTTCCGGAACGTTCGGATAGTTGTTGATCACCCGTGATACGGTGCTGCGGGACACCCCGGCCAGTTTGGCGATGTCTTCACTGCGCATAAAGGTTTGTCCCCACTTTCGTAAACGCGCGTTTATAGGGTTATTTTATAGCATCCCCTGAAATTAATCAATTATGAAAAAACGCACGAAAAAATGGCGGCTATTCCGCCGCCTTCGGGAGATTCTCCAAGTAGGTCTTTATCATCGTGATCGCTTTGTCTTTGTTCTTCGCGTCGACACGGAGCGAAATAATCAAGTCTGTATAACCCAGCGGCAGCTCCTTGACGAGAGTGCTGTTGGTGACTTTAATGCCGTACACATGCTCGGTATTGTCCTCGTCGGATACATCCTTGACAAGGTTGTTTTCCGTCAGAAGATCCTTTAATTCACCGTTAACCAAATCATCGAGGCTGAGAAAAGCGCCGCCATTCGATAACCACTCAAAGGTAGGCGCATCGGTTATATAAATATCCGGACTTGTCGAAGCGATCACGGCCATCGCTTTTTGCTGATAAGCGATATCCGCGGTACTCAAGGCTTCTCCTTGCGGCGGTAAGTACAGCATTTCAATTTCCACTCTTTGGAATCCGGGAATTTGCGCTGTCATCGTTTGCTCCAGAGCGTCGACACCGCCGTTCTGGTCGTCAGTCAAATAATTGCCGGCCATGATGATCGACAGATCGATGGGAGGCAGGGCGGCCAGTCGTTTTTGTTCTTCAAGATGGTTAAGATAAGCATTCGTCCCCCAAATAATAGCTGCGATGGCAATGATTCCGATGATCACATAATTGCGATAAAGCCGAAAAAAATCGTCAACCTTCTCAGCGGTCCCGGCAAATTTGCCCCACTTCTCATAACGCCTGCGGGTTAACTCCGCGAGCTTGCGCTGTTCCTCCGTCTCCACGATCCGCTTGTAAGCCTGGATCTTACGCTCGATTTCTTCGGCTTCGCCGGGATCAAGGTTGCGTGAGCGGGATTTGCGCAGCAAAATGTCGAATTCTCTCTCCAGTTCTTCGCGGGAAGCGTTTTCGGGAAGTCCAAGCACCTCATAAGCCTGTTTCAGATTGTCGTTGTCCATCGTCTTTCTCCTCTAAATCCATCAAGGTTTTAATGTATAAATATTATATGGAAAGTGATGCCTACATTCATTATACTTTGTATTTGTATCGAAGGGAAATCGCTGATCGGCAGGAAAAAAGCCGGGTGAACCTTGCGGTTCCCCGGCCTTTACTTTAAGCCTTGGGGTGGTTGAAACTAACGGACCCGGCGCATGGAAAGGATCACTGTGCTCCAATACCCGCTGTCCAGCGGGCTGATTTGAACTCCGGGAGCACCCCAGGTATGAATAAATTTGCCGTCGCCGATATAGATGCCGACATGGCCGGGAATTTTGTCGGATTGAAACCGGCCGGGGACCGTGAAGAAGATCAAATCTCCCACTTGCAGTTGATCCCGCGTCACCGGCACGCCTTCTTTGGCTTGATCCCGGGCCAGCCGCGGCAGGTCTTGACCAAACTTCTTAAAGACATGACGGGTGAAGGACGAACAATCAAATTTTTTGGACTGTTCGTAAGGTGCGGCGCCAAATTCATAAGGTACGCCTAAAAACTGCTTGGCATAGGCGACCATCTCATCCTGATGTTCGGCAACGCCTAGAACTCCGTACCGGCTCGTTCCTGTCTGCGGTGGAATATTGCCGCCCGCCGGGGTAATGCGGTCAAAGCTAAGCTTTCCCGTGCGGGAATCGATCTTCGCTTTGGTTTGCAGCAGGGCGGATACGGCATCCATCGTCATATAGAGCTGACCGTTCTCACGCACCGGCGCCTGAGGCAGAGCGATCGGCTGCCCAAAGGAAATCGCATGTCTCTGGCTAGGCTGGACGGTAAACATCACATCGGTATAACCGAGATTGGCGCTGTCACTGTTCTCCTGCAATCGCAGGCCAAGGCTCTGAGCCACTTGCGTTAACGGCACCCAGGTTGTGCCGTTGGATTCGGTGATGGCTTCTGTTCTCACCGGGGAATTGCCGGATGGAGGGACAGCATTCGAGCGGAGCCGATCCTGCTGGCCGCAGGAAGTGATCATGGTCAGCGGCAGGGTCAAACAAACAAGGAACATCCCAAACCTCAAGGAAATCCGCATAAGATCATTAGCACTCCATTCATTTAGATTAGCGAATCACTTGAAGTATGTAAAAAAAGAGACAGAACTATTCGGAGAGAGAAATCAAAGGAGCATCCATCAACAATGAAGAGCAATATTATGCAAAAATCGTTTGTATCGAGAAAGCCGTCCCGCCAGCGCCGCAACTTGGCGATCGCGACCTGGGAGGGCGTGCCCTCCACGATCTTCCAAACGTTGCTTGGCGGTCAGTTCCTGACGGGATTTCTGCTGTATCTCGGGGCGAATTCAGCGCAAATCGGCTTTGTCCTGGCGATAACGACTTTCGTGAATATTGCTCAAATCGCCGTTGCTTTTCTCATTCAGCGATTAACCAGCCGCAAATGGGCGCTGGTGCTGTTCGTTGGGCTGCATCGCATTCTGTGGGGTGCAACGGGCCTTGTTCCGTTTGTTTTACCGCGCCATTATTGGGTTGCCGGATTTATCGCTCTATATATCGCGGCGTTTATATTTAATACGGTTGGAGCGATGCTGTGGAACTCGCTGATTAGCGATATTGTGCCGACCCGCGTACGGGGAAGATATTTTGGAATCCGTAATACGTTTCTTAATGCGCTGAACACGTTGGTGATGTTTTTGGGTGGGATGGTGCTGGACCATTATCCGGCGGCGCAGGGGTTCTTTTACTTATATATCGTGATCTGGATTTGCGCGATCGCCAACATCATCGTGTTTATGTTCTATCCCGATGCGGCTTTCGAGCGCTCAGCGGAAAGCAAGTTTATGCCGATGCTGCGTAAACCGCTCCAGGACGGAGCCTTTATGAAAGCAACGTTGTTTCTGGCCGGCTTCCTGCTGCTGCAGAACCTTGTCGTGCCGCTGTACTCGTACGTGATGTTGGAGCTGCTGCACATCAATTATCAGACGATCTCGCTTTTAAATGTGACCCAGACGGTCTTTATGATGGGAAGCTTTTACGTGTGGGGGAATCTGAATGCGCGTTACAGCAATCGTCGCTTGCTGTTCTGGACGCTACCGATCATTGCGCTGGCGATTCTATGCTGGGGCGGACTGTCCGTGTTGCCTGTGCTGCCTGTGCTCTTCCTGGCCCATATGATATTTGGGGTTGGCGTCGGCGGATTTAACCAACTGGCCTTTAACTTTATGATTGGCGACACGCCCAAATCGGAGCGTCCGATGTATATGGCGATGTATTCGGCGATCACGGGGGTGGCCTCTTTCTTTGGTCCGCTGCTCGGCGGGCAGGTGTTGGAATGGATTGAATCGTGGCCGATGTGGACGCAAATCTTTGGCATGCAACTGTTCGTTGGGGCGTCCATGATCGTCTTGGCTGCAAGCTTGGGTCGCAAAATCTTGCGCGATGCATGATGTAAAGCGGATGGAGACAACATGATAATTTGCGACCCTAAAGCTGTTGTGATGGACAGGGGTGACTTTTGGAGGCGCTTTAAGGTATATTACAAGATGAGCGCTAAGCAATGAAGGGAGATTACCATCCATGGCACAAAGAACGGCTTATGAAGGCACTTATCAAGGAGAAAAAGCAGTTTGGCTCAAATCCGGGCGTTATGAGGCGGTGATGCTGCCGGAAATCGGCGGCAATCTGATCGCTTTCCGCGATGTCGAAAGCGGTTACCGTTTCTTGCGTGAGCCCGGTGAACAGGAGATGGAGGCGTTCAAAAGCAATCCCGGCGTCCACGGGATCCCGGTGCTGTTCCCGCCCAACCGTTATGAAGACGGACAATTCCCGTGGAAAGATGAAGTTCTTCAATTCCCGGTGAACGAGGCCGCAACTCACAACCATTTGCACGGATTTCTACATACGACGGCCTGGGAGGTTGAGGATTTCGGACAGACCCCGTTGGAAAGTTACGTTTCTGTCAAAGTGTCGGTTGACGAGAACCACGAGGTGTATCGGTACCTTCCCTTTAAATTTACAATGCGGCTGAGATATTCGTTGAGCGATGATGGCTTGGCTCAGCAGGTGTTCATCCGCAATGACGGCGACAAAGAGATGCCATGTCTGCTAGCCTTCCATACCGCGGTGAATGCACCGTTTGCGCCTGAAAGTACGGCAAAGGATTACAAGGTCAAGCTCACGATCGGGCAGCGTTGGCAAATGAGCGAGCGGATGCTCCCAACCGGATCCTTCCAGCCGCTGACAGATGAAGAAGAGCAGATGAAAGGGGAAGGCGTCTATCCGTTCTTCGCTTCGATGGATAACCATTACACGGCGGTACCGCAAAACGGCAGAAACCGGATGGAGCTGACCGATACGAAGCTCGGCAAGACGCTCGTGTATGACGTAGGGACCTCCTACAAGCAATGGATGATTTGGAATAACGGGGCGACGGAAGGCTTCTTCTGTCCGGAGCCGCAGATCAATCTGGTGAACGCACCAAAGTCGAATTTACCGGCAGAGGAAATTGGTCTGTTTAGCCTGCTTCCCGGCGAGATTTGGGAGGAACGCGCCCGTCTATACGTGAAATAAGAGGGACAACGGAAAAAGCAGCCGACCCGGCCGTCTACGACGGTGCGAGTCAGGCTGCTTTTTGCCTTTGGCCGCTTGGCAGGTCAGTTCAGCGGAGGGTTAGTTCACTCCGGCAGTGACTTTGCCGCGTTGAGACGGGATCAGCCGTTTCAATTGCTCCAGATTACGTCTGGGGACCGAAATCGTCTTGATCCCATGCCGTTCATCCCGGAACCAAACAACGTTATCGCGAATTTCCGAGACTTGGGTCAGGTTCACATAGCAGTTCGTGCTGATGCGGTAAAAGCGAGGGTCTGAGATCAACTTCGAGGTCTGTTCGGCGGATAATCTCTGTTTAATACTGTAATTCCGTCCATGGAAGCAAACCAGTCCGTGAGCTCCGATCTTGAAGAAATACGTCTCGTAAGGATTAAGATCCTCGTAGACGCCTCTTTCTTCGAGTCCGACGTTCATCATTCCAAATCCCCCTTTAGAAGATGCTTTCGGAAGCGCTTACAGTATATCATATTTTATCTGGTTTGGGTAGCTGGCCTCATTTCAGTTTCAAATTTAACTTTATCCCGGGCGAGACTGGACTTTTTGGGTGAATTACGGAAAAATATAGGGGACATCATTTAAACAAGCTTCATATGAAGGAGGAATTTCATTTGTCAGTCTCACAACAACGATTGCTGATATTTGTGGGATCGTATGCTGAAGCGAGCGATCCCGGAGTTTACACATATGAAATGGATTTGGACGCAGGGGAGCTCCGTCTCCTGGATCAAGCGTCCGGGTTAAAGAACCCCACATTCCTGGGCATCCATCAAGATTCCCGCAAGGTGTACGCGATTTCCGAAACGACCTTGGGAGGGGAGCGGATCGGGGAAGTTGTTGCGTTTGATGTGGATGCGGGCGGCAAGCTTCGTGAATTGAACCGGGAAGTGACGATTCGCCCTTCCTCCTCGCATATTCAACTTGACCGCAGCGGTCGATTTGCCGCTGTATCGGGGTATCACGGAGGGAACGTTGGCCTTGTGGCACTTCAAGCAGACGGAACCGTGGGCAAGTTGGTTGACGAGCGCCAGCATGAAGGGCAAGGGGCTGATCCGGTGCGCCAAGATCGTCCGCATCCCCATTCTGTTACTTTCAGCCCGGATAACCGATACGCGTTGGTGGCCGACTTGGGGTTGGACCGCATTTTCGTCTATTCGTTTGAACCTGAATCCGGACAGCTGGTTTACCGAAGCGAAGCGTCTACGCCGCCGGGGGCTGGTCCGCGACATCTTGCATTCCATCCGAACGGGCAGTGGCTTTATTCCATCAATGAAGTGAATTCCTCGATTTCTCTTTTTTCTTATGATGCAACAACCGGAGAGCTGGCCTTGCAGGACACCGTACCCACGTTGCCTGCTGATTATACCGGGGAGAACACCACGGCAGAGGTAGCCATTTCGGCAGACGGCCGTTATCTGTACGGTTCCAATCGCGGCCATGACAGCTTAGTGCAGTTTGCAATCGATCCGGAGAGCGGACGGCTTACCTTGGTTGAACATGTCTCCAGCGAAGGCGGTCATCCGCGGCATTTTGCGCTTACCCCGGACGGTAAACATCTGATTGCGGCGAACCGGGATAACAACTTGCTGGCTGTCTTTACGGTTGATCCCGATAGCGGACGCTTAACGTTTACCGGCCGAACCGTATCCGTATCCAAGCCGGTTTGCGTAAAGCCGGTATGGTTCTAACTATTTTATTTGCAAAGTCTTAACGGCTCGCTTAAGATTAACGCAGGGGAATACCCTCCAGTAACTGTGAAGGAGCCGTTTGTGACTCATGACGTTTTTTAAGGAACTGTTTCAAATGGCGGGATTCCGCAGGGTGCTTGCCCTGCTGTTTGTCGTCCTCGTTTTGTATTTCGCCCGCAGTATGCTGAATATGCTGCTCATTACGTTTATTCTGACGTATTTAATCAATCGGCTGCACAATTTCATCAGCCGGAACGTAGCCAAGGTGATTCGCATCAATCGAACCGTCACCGTGCTGTTTATTTACGTCGTGCTAATTACCTTGCTTGGTTCCGCCATCTACTATTATATGCCGGTGCTGCTTACCGAGCTGACCGACTTGGTCAACCAGGTGATTTCGTTCTATTCGAACCCGCCGGTGCTCCCGGATAACCCGATTTTGAATTACATCGTGGAGTACTTGAAAGATATCGATCTATCGGCATATATTAACAACGGGTTTACGTTCTTGCTCAGCACGCTGACGGATATCGGCGAATGGAGCTTAAATCTGTTCATCGCGATCGTACTCAGCTTGTTCTTCCTGCTGGAGAAAGAGAAGGTCACGAACTTTGCCGTCCAGTTTCGGGAAAGCCGGATCGGAGGGTTGTTCAAGGAGCTGGAGTACTTCGGTCGCAAATTCGTTCAGTCCTTCGGCAAAGTGATTGAAGTGCAGTTTTTGATTGCAACGGTAAATGCGGTATTATCGACCATTTTCCTATGGATTTTAGGGTTTCCGAATCTGATCGCCCTGGCGATCATGATCTTCCTGCTAGGGCTTGTTCCAGTTATGGGGGTTATCATTTCGCTGATTCCGCTGTGTGCGATCGCTTTTAAAATTGGCGGATTGATCAAAATCGTCTATGTCCTCATCATGATCGCGCTTGTTCATGCAGTTGAAACGTACTTCTTAAACCCGAAATTCATGTCCAACAAAACGCATTTGCCGATTTTTTTCACCTTCCTCATTCTGCTGGTCTCTGAGCATTTCCTTGGGGTCTGGGGACTGATCGTTGGTGTACCGATCTTTATCTTCCTGTTGGATATCGTTGAGGTTCCCGTAGGAGGGACTCCACATAAAGCGGTAGGACCTGCAGTGGAGACGGGGGCGCCGGAAGAGAAATAAATCGTTAGATCATGCAAAACCGCTGAGCGTACCTTTTAGGCCGCCCAGCGGTTTTTTCACGGTTGTCCGTAGTTATTCACCTGGGTTAGTGAACCATATGGCTCCAGTTGACCTTGTTATTTTGGTAATCCGCTGCAGGCTGTCCCGGTATCCGGTCCTTCCAGTTGCGGTTGATGACCTTCTTCAACTTGTCCGGAAGCTTGGACTTCATTTTGTCCGCTTTTTCCTGGTCGATTTTGCCCTCAGCCAGCGCTTTGTCGATATTCCGGTTCGCGGACTCGGTCAGCTTCTTCAGATATTCCTCTTCGCTCCAGCCTTTCTCGGCCTGCACGACTTGCAGCAATGTCTTGCCTTGCTTCAGTTGGTCTACCAGGGCTTTGGGCTCGATTCCCAGCATTTCGGCCGTATCTTTGACGATGTGACCGCCGCGGAAATGGCCGTGCGGGTGATGCTTATGCGGCTTGGTTTCCGTCTGCGACGGACTTGGACTCACCTGCGGCGTTTGATCCGCCGGAGCGCCGGTTTCCGCATATGCGGTGCCCGCCGTAGCAGCCGAACCGGCAGCCAGCAGAAGTGCAAGGGTCAATTTGCCAGCCATCGGTTTCAAGTTCTCCATAAACATGGACATTTTTCACCTCTTCGTATAGAATTATTTGGTCCTTGCCTTTATCAGTTTTGACCAAAAACAGGCAGGATATCTGAGATGAACCTTAATATTTGTTAAAATTTTGCTTAAAATAAATGGAATGTGCTGGGGGACGTAGGGGGAATGGAAGTGACATTTGGCGCAAGAATGCTAAAAACGGGGGTTGCGGTTACACTGGCTTTATATGCCGGTACTTTACTGGGATTATCCTCGCCGGTGATCGCGGCGATCGCCGCGATTTTTGCCATGCAGCCGACCATTTATCGTTCCTGGCGTTACTTGATCGATCAGCTGCAGACGAATACGCTTGGGGCCGTGTTAGCGATGCTGGGCGGCATGGTCTTCTCCAATGAACCCATCGCCGTAGGGCTGGTTTGCATTCTAGTGATCATGATCTGTCTGCAGCTGAAAATGGGGGATACGATTGGCATTACACTGGTTACGGTCGTGTCCGTGATGGAGGCGTCAGGCCAGTGGGAATTTGCGTTAAACCGTTTTCTGTTGAGCTTAATTGGTATTTTTTCAGCTTTTATTATCAACATCGTCTTGTTCCCGCCCAAACCAAAGGTACAGTTCGAGCAACAGGTCCGGCAAACGTTTGATCGGCTGTCGCTGCTGCTAAGAACGGCGATTTCCGATGAGATTAAGGAAGCGGTGTTCCGGTCCGATAAGCGTAAACTTGAGGATACCATCAGCCAATTAGCAGATAAGTATAAGCTGATGGAGGAGGATCAGAAGAAAATCAAAGCACCGAAATTTAGCGACCATCGTCAACTTGTGGTGTATAAGCAAATGCTGCGCACGCTTCGCCAAGGGCTTGAGGTGCTGAACGCGGTGGAGCAGCATTATTTCCAGGCGGCTCGCACGCCGGAATTAAATCAAGAATTTGACGAGCATCTGGAGAAGCTGACCAAATTCCACGAGCATGTCATGCTGAAGTTTGATGACAAGCTGAAGCCGGGCTACTGCGAATCGATGCAATTTGAAACGGAAAACGACGAATTCCTGCGGCGGATGCTGGACCGATATGCAGCCGAGCGCACAGGCGTGCTGCGCTTATCGATTGTGTCAGCCGAAATGTATGAATACGGTCACCAATTGGAGCGGCTCAACCGGTTGGCAGATCACTCCACAGCAGCGACCGGCGATTAATGGGAATAACAAAAAAAGTCCTGCCTTTAAGGCAGGACTTTCATGTCATTCATCGTGTAAACATAGATTGATAAGTAAAGTTCATCTTGGTACAATAAAAGATAGACTATCAATCGTTGTTGCAGATCAGATTTTATCCAAATCAATTATAACATGCTTTTTATCATTTGTCAAGATATCAGCTGTAGATAAAGTTAGATGTCATTCAAGGGAGCGATTTAATTGGACCATACAGATCAGGCATGGCAGGAAGAACAGCGCCGCGTGGAGTACGTGGCCGACCAAATCGACGCCAGAATCCGCAAGCTGGAGCGGGAGGTTGGCAGCGTACGCGGCGATGTCGTTGAGATGCGGAAGAACTTTTGGGACGAAGTAACGGTGAACTTCAGCGAAGCGGATGATGTCGGTGAAACGTCAACTAGCTTACGGCAGCAGTCCCAGGTGCTCGCAGAGCGGGAGAAAAGCCACCAGCATGCCTCTATCGCGTTGGGGAAGCTGAAACGTCTAAAGCAGTCTCCTTATTTCGGGCGCATTGATTTCGCTGAAGACGGCGAACCGGTGGAAGCCATCTATCTTGGGATTGCTTCATTGCTCGAAGAGGGGGATGAAACGTTCCTCGTCTATGATTGGCGTGCCCCGATTTCCAATCTCTATTATGACAGCGTTCCGGGTCCAGCTTCCTATGAGACGCCGTCCGGTACGATCAAAGGGACGATGACGCTAAAACGTCAGTTCGTGATCAACGGACGCCGCATCAAGGTGATGTTCGACACCGGCGTCACGATTGGCGACGAGCTGCTGCAGCAGGTGTTAAGCCGCAGCTCTGATGCGCAGATGAAGAGCATCGTGGCCACGATCCAGCGTGAGCAAAATAAAATCATCCGCAACGATCGCAGCCGGATGCTGATCGTGCAAGGGGCCGCCGGCAGCGGCAAGACATCGGCCGCCTTGCAGAGGGTCGCTTACTTGCTTTATAAGCACCGCGAGGTGCTGCAAGCGGATCAGATGATTTTGTTCTCGCCCAATCCGATGTTTAACAGCTATGTTTCAACGGTGCTTCCGGAGCTGGGCGAAGAAAATATGCTGCAAACGACGTTCCAGGAGTATCTGGAGCATCGGCTTGGAAGAGAATTTCAGCTTGAGGACCCGTTTGTACAAATCGAATTTGTCCTCTCTGCTCCTGAGGATGAGGCTTATCAAGCTCGGGTCAGCGGAATCCGTTTTAAATCGTCGGTACAGTTCCTGCATGCGATCACGCGGTATAAGGAACTGCTGGAGCAGAAAGGGATGATCTTTAAACCGCTCCGCTTTCAAGGCAAGGAAATTGTTGGCGTGGAGGAAATTGCCCGGCAATTTTATGCTTATGATCCCGCGATCCGGCTGGCCAACCGTTGTGAGCTGTTAAAAGATTGGCTGCTGAAGGCCATCGCGGCCTTTGGTAAGTCCGAGCTGGATCAGCCTTGGGTAGAGGAACAAATTCAGCTGCTGGATGCAGAGGACTACCAGCGGGCTTACCAGCGCATGCGGCACAAGCAGCATGGTAAAAGTCCTTCATTCAGCGATTACGAGGATGAGAAGACGATTTTGGCCAAAATGGTTGTCAGCGATCGTCTTAAACCGCTCCGGAAATGGGTCAAATCGCTGCGGTTCGTTGATGTGACGCGTCTATATACGCAGCTGTTCAGCGACCTGACGATCTTCCGAGAAGTCCATCAAGAAGAGCTTCCAGATCAGTGGGAAGATATCTGTGAGCAAACGCTGCAGAAGATTGCGGGGGGCGAGCTGTTCTATGAAGATATTACGCCTTTCCTCTATTTAAAAGAGCTGCTGCTTGGCTTCCGGTCCAACACGTCGATCCGTCACGTCATTATCGACGAAGCGCAGGATTATTCGCCGTTCCAGCTGTTCTTCCTGAAGCGGCTGTTCCCGCGGGCCAAAATGACGGCGCTCGGCGACTTGAACCAGGCGATTTATGCTCACGCCTCGGTGCTTCAGCAGTCTTCTGTATTCAGCGATTTGTACGGTGCGGAGGAGAGCGAGTTGATTACGCTGGAGCAAAGCTACCGTTCCACCCGCCAAATTGTTGAGTTCACCCGCGAGATGATCCCTGGCGGGGAGGCGATCGTTCCGTTTAACCGGGAAGGCGAGATGCCGGAGGTTCACCTGGTTGACGATGCAGATAAGCTCCACGCTTCGCTGGAGGCGATGATCGGTCAGCTGCGCGCGGACGGATATGAATCGATTGCCGTCATCTGTAAAACGGCGGAGGAAAGCAAGCAAGCCTACGATCGGCTTAGCGCTAAGCTGCCGGCCAAGCTGATCAAGAAGACGACGTTATCCTTTGAGAAAGGGGTTCATGTCATTCCGGCGTATTTGGCCAAAGGTGTGGAGTTCGATGCGGTACTGATTTACGACGGTTCCGACCGGAAGTACACGAGAGAAGCCGAACGGAAGCTGTTTTATACGGCCTGCACAAGAGCGATGCACTTGCTGCGCATTTACTCCGTAGGCGAACCTAGCCGGTTTATCCGGGAAGCTTCGAAATCAACCTATATTCTGGTTCCTTGACAGCGGTATAATTTCGGCTAAATGTATCACACTAACCGGGTCTGTTTAAACTTCATTCGTGAAGGGTGGCCTGATGGTTAGATGCTCGGCAAAAAAGGCGATTTGATTGCATTGGCCTCCATACCGCTTATTATGACGCTGGGAAATTCCATGCTGATTCCGATATTGCCACAGATTGCCCGTGAGCTTCATGTCAACTCCTTTCAGGTCAGTATGCTGATCACCGTGTATGCGGTGGTTGCGATCTTGCTGATTCCGATTGCCGGCTATCTTTCCGATAAATTCGGCCGTAAAGCGATCATTGTGCCCAGCTTGATTATCGCGGGAGTCGGCGGCTGTATTTCTGGCGTGGCGGATTGGTTTGTGAACGGGCTGGCCGTATACTGGCTGATCCTAGGCGGTCGCTTCCTGCAAGGGATCGGAGCGGCCGGCGCCTTCCCGATCGTGTTGCCGCTGGTCGGCGATCTGTATGAAAGTGAGGAGGAAGTCAGCCACAATTTAGGCTTGATCGAAACCTCCAATACGTTTGGCAAAGTGCTCAGCCCGATCTTAGGTGCACTGCTTGGCGCTTGGATCTGGTATGTGCCGCTTCTGTCGATTCCGGTATTATGTTTGATCTCGCTATTGCTGGTGCTGTTTTTGGTGCGGGAACCGAAAGATCGGGAGAAGGCCAAGCCGCTGAGGGAATTTATCTCTGCCGTCAAAGCGGTGCTGAAGCAAAAAGGCCGCTGGCTGTATGCCATCTTTGCGATCGGCTGCATTTCGATGTTCCTGTTGTTTGGCGTGCTGTTTTATTTGTCTGAGCAACTGGAAGCAAAACACGGCCTGGACGGTGTGATCAAGGGGTTGGTACTGGCGATTCCGCTGGCAGCTTTATGTCTGGCTTCTTATGTGACCGGGAAAAAAATCGGCAAGGACAAAAAGCTGATGAAATGGTCTGGCGTCGCAGGCTTAATCCTATCGACCGGCGCCTTATTTGGCATCGGCTTTTTCAACAACATCTATTTTGTGATCGTTTGCCTGATCGTCTGCGGCGCTGGTATCGGCATCGTCCTGCCCAGCTCCGATGCCTTGATCACCGAAGGTGTCGACAAGGAAATGCGAGGTACGATTACTTCACTCTACAGCAGCATGCGGTTTATCGGTGTATCGGCGGGGCCGCCGGTGATGTCGCTGCTGATGAAGGCTGGCCATATGACGATGTTTTTCGTCATCGCCGGAGTGTCGCTGGTGGCGGTCATCCTGCTGCTGACGATGGTCAAGCCGGAATCCGGGCACGGTGGCGCAATCAAGCCCAAGGAGCCCCGAAAACGTACGAAAGTGGTAAAGGCTTTCTATCACAGCTAGGCATAAGGGCATGGACTCTCGGCAGCAGCGGACCGATCGGTTACGCTGCTGTTCTATTGTCCGGGCTTTTTTGGTATGATTAGGAGCGAAAGTGCCGCTGGGACAGAGGTGTTCGAGCGGGCAAAGGTACGAACATCATGATTTTGGAGGGGTAGACATGAATGCCAAACAGGCGGCGGGTTACCGCGCTGCAAAATGGGTAAAGGACGGAATGACCGTTGGTCTCGGGACGGGGTCAACCGCTTATTATGCGATCGAGAAAATCGGCGAGATGGTGGGGAACGGGTTGCAAATTCGTGCCATCGCAACTTCGAAGGCTTCAGAGGAGCTTGCCGCGAAATATCACATCCCGCTAATTGAGGCGAAGGACGTGGACCGATTGGATCTGGCGATCGACGGGGCCGATGAGGTGGATCCGCAAATGGCGCTGATCAAAGGCGGCGGGGGAGCGCTGCTTCGGGAGAAGCTCGTTGCGATCAACAGCGATCGATTTATCGTTATCGCCGATAACGGGAAGATGGTCTCTACATTAGGGCGTTTCAAACTGCCAATTGAGCTGGTTCCGTTTTGTTACGAATGGACTCTGCGGGAGTTGAAGAGCCGTTATGATGTGCCGTTCGAGATGCGGATGCAAGGGGATCAGTTGTACGTGACGGATAACGGCAACTACATTGTCGATGCGGCCTTCGGACAGATAACCGACCCAGCCCGGTTAAGCGACGAGTTGAAGGCGATGACGGGCGTTGTTGAGCATGGATTGTTCGTGGGTATTGCACACACGGTTGTGATTGGTTACGAGGATGGGCGTACGGAAATCAAGGAGGCTTCATGTTCAAATCAATGAAAGTAAGAGTGGACGAGCCTGCCATTCGGGAGCTGCTGGAATATGCCGTGATGTTTGACCCGGATGCACTGGAGGATGCGGCTCGTTTGTACCGGGAAGAGGATACATATCAGCTGTTTGGATATGAGGAAGAGGAAGCAGGGATTACCGGAATTATCGGCTATCGGGTTAATGCTTCGCAGACGCTTGAAATTATCCACCTGGCTGTCCATCCGGAGCAGCGAATGAAAGGGTATGGACGTGCCTTGGTGCTGCTCGCCCTCACGGAAGCATCTCCTGAGCGGATGGAGGCTATTACGGATGAGGCAGGAGCAGATTTCTTCCGGAACATTGGGTTTCAAATTACCGGGTTTTGGGATGAAGTTGCTGGGGAAGAACGGTTTCGTTGCATTTATGAAGTGGAAGAGAACGAAGAGGACGAGTAAGGTCTGGATGAAAGGCTGCGGGAAATCCGCGGCTTTTTTTGCTATTCATCGCAAGGATAAATTTGACTTTCAGGCGGCAATCACCTATAGTTTCATTTGTAGTTTGATTATCGAACTATTCGACTATAGAACTAATTGGACAGGTTTGAGCTGGAGGGATGTAAGGCAGTGAATATTGAAACGATGCAGTTAATTGAACGTTATTTGGCCGCTTATTTCGAGGTCACGAAACGGTTGAACGGGCAAATCCGCGACATGATTCAAGAGGATGTCACCATGGAGCAATTTCAGATCTTGAAGTATATTGCCTCTCGCGGCCGGTGTACCTCTACGGAACTGGCAGACACGTTTGGCGTCGGCAAAAGCTCCATTACTGCGATGACCACGCGAATGGTTGATAAAGGGGTGTTACAGCGAACTCGGGATGAAGAGGACCGTCGGGTCGTATATTTAACGATGACGGAGCAGGGAGAGCGCAATTACGCAATCGTTCAAGAACAAATCATGAGCACGGTCTCCAAGTATTTGGTGCATTTTAGTGCGGAAGAGGTTGAAGGGGTTATCAGCGCTTTCGAAAAATTAGCCAGATTGATCAGCGAAGGGAGTTCAGAGAAATGAGATTCATACTGAAGGCAAGATGGTGGATATTGCTGCTGTGGATCGCCTTAGCAGCGGCATTGATGCTAACAGCGCCTTCCATGGCAGATTTAGTGCGGGAGAACGGGGAGATCACCGTTCCGGACGGGTATTCCTCCTCTGAAGCTTCCGCCATATTAGCGGAGGCGGCCAAGCTGAAGGGCGGAGCGGCAGAGACTCAGATCGCCCTCGTCTTTCATGATGATCAAGGCATCGATGATGCCGAGCAGAAAGAGATTGAACAAGGCATCTCCGCGCTGCGCGACCATATGGAGGAGATCGGCATCGCTTCAATTACCGATCCGTTCAGCACGCCGGAAGCGAAAGATAAGTTGATCTCCAAGGACGGTAAAACGATATTAACCTCTTTGTCGGTGCTTGACGAGCAGCGTCCGCTCAAGGAGATCGAGCAAGATATTCATCAAACCCTCGATTCGCTGAAGGTCGAGCACTATCTGACCGGGCAAAAGCAAATTAACGAGGATATGATCGTCAGTTCGGAGCAGGGGCTGAAGAAATCGGAATATTTTACAGTCATCTTTATTCTGTTGATCCTGTTTGTAGTTTTCCGCTCGGTGGTGGCGCCGTTTATTCCTTTGCTGACGGTTGGGCTCAGCTATCTGGTGTCCCAATCCATCGTTGCGTTCCTGGTGGATACGGTGAACTTCCCGATTTCAACATATACACAGATTTTTATGGTGGCGGTGATGTTTGGGATCGGGACGGACTATTGTATTCTGCTGATCAGCCGCTTTAAGGAAGAACTGCAGCATACAAACGACCAATGGGAGGCGATTGTCCAGACGTACCGTAGAGCAGGGAAGACGGTGCTCTTCTCCGGACTTGCCGTCCTGGTCGGCTTCACGACAATTGGCTTATCGCAATTTATGTTGTACCGTTCGGCGGTGGCGGTAGCGGTCGGCATCGCGGTGATGCTGATCGCCTTGGTAACGGTTGTACCGTTCTTTATGGCTGTGCTGGGCACAAAGTTGTTCTGGCCTGTCCGCGGTTCACTGGAACATAAGGAGAACCGCTTCTGGGGCGCCATCGGCCGCTTCTCCTTGAAGCGTCCCTGGGCAGCGCTGCTGATCGTTGCTGCGGTAACGGTACCTTTCGTAATTTCGTATACCGGCAATGTGTCCTTCAACAGCATGGAGGAAATCGGTGACGAATATGAATCGGTCAAAGCGTATAACATCATCTCCGAAAGCTTTGAACCCGGCGAGTCGTTGCCGTCCACCATTGTGATCAAAAATGACGAGCCCATGGATAATGCGGAGTATATGGCACTCGCTGAGAAGATCAGCCGCGAGGTAGAGAAAACGGACGGCGTTGCCAGCATTCGGGGGATGAGCCGCCCAACAGGGGAAGTGCTCAAGGATTTTGCATTAAGTAATCAGGTGAAGATCGTTGGTGAAGGATTAGGCGAAGGGGGCGAAGGGCTGGGCAAGATTCAAAATGGATTGGCGGAAGCCAGCCAGGCCCTGTCGGAAAACGCCCCTAAACTCAAGGAAGCAGCCGACAGCACCGGGCAGCTGGTGGACGGCACCGCGAAGCTGAAGAACGGGATCTCTCAGCTGTCTGGAGGTCTTGCCGCGATTGAGAAAGGGATTCGGGAAGGTTCGGTTGGGGCCGGCCAGTTGAAGCAAGGATTACAACAAGCGCAAAAGAGCGCTGAGGATTTGGCGAACGCCCACAATCAACTGCTTGACTCTTATCAGCAGTTGGCTCAAGGGGTTTCCGGGCTGGGTAACGGTCTGACGCAAATCCGCGAACCTTTAGGGGCTGCTTCGCAGGGGTTAGCCGCCTTGACGGGTCGCTTCAGCAGCCTGGAGGGCAAATATCCTGATTTAGCGTCGGATCCAGATTATTTAACGATTCGCACGACGGTATTGGAAACCGGCAAAGGTCTGGAGCAACTGACGGCCGGGCTTCAGCAGATCGAAGCACAGCTTGAGCAGGTTGCGGCCGGGCTGAATCAAGCTAACCAAGGCTACGCGCAGGCGGCAGCCGGCGGGAAGCAGTTGGCTGGGGGCCTGGACCAAATCGTTGCTGGGCTGGCGAAGCTGCAAACGGGATTGGATCAGGCTGCCAAGGGTCAAGGCAAGATCGTGGGGCAGCTGCCTGAAGTCGAATCCGGTCTGGCGCAAATTCAAAACGGGCAACAGCAAGTACAAACCGGATTCAGCGAATTCTCCGGTCAAATCACGCAGCTTACTGATGGGCTGAATCAAAGCGTTGACGGCCTGGCTCAAGTGTCCGGCGGATTAACAACTGCCAAGGACTACTTGACGGAGGTTGGAAGCACGGACAACGGTCTGGACGGCTGGTACGTTCCGAAGGAAGCGCTGGAGAACGAACAGATCGAGCAAGTATTCGATACGTATCTGTCCGCGGACCGCAAAGTCATGAAGCTTGAAGTCGTCTTTTCCAGCAACCCTTATGGCCGGGAAGCGATTGACCAGATCGATGCAGTGGAAGCTGCGGTGCAAACGGCGGTGAAAGGGACGCCGCTGGAAAACGCCGACATCGCGATCGGCGGCGTATCGAGTACGTTTAACGATCTGAAGACGATTTCGGGGAACGACTATACGCGCACCGTCTTTTTAATGCTGGCTGGGATCTTCATTATCCTGGTGGTATTGCTTCGTTCGTTGGTGATGCCAGTCTACATCATTTTGTCCCTGGTGTTGACGTTCTACGCTTCGATCGGGTTTACGGAGTGGGTCTTCGTCGACATCTTTGGGTACTCCGGCGTGAGCTGGGCGACGCCATTCTTCGGTTTCGTTCTGTTGGTAGCGCTGGGCGTTGACTACAGCATCTTCCTGATGGACCGCTTTAACGAGAACAAAGAGTGGAACGTCAGCGACGCGATCTTGCATTCGATGCGCAATATGGGGACGGTGATTATGTCCGCAGCGATCATTCTTGGCGGGACGATGGCCTCGATGTATCCGTCCGGCGTGCTGTCCATGCTGCAAATCGCCACGCTGGTGTTAACCGGCCTGGTGCTGTACTCCGTAGTCGTTTTGCCGTTCCTCATCCCGGTGATGGTGAAGCTTTTTGGGCAAGCGAACTGGTGGCCGTTTCACCGCCGCTTCGGCGAAGGGACGCAGCAAGAGAACAGTGTAAATTTGTAAACCGCAGGTGTACAAAAGCAACGCCGGCTTCTTCTCCAATTTGGAGGGAAGCCGGCGTTTTGTTGTGGATACCTTGACCTTAACCAAGCGTGCTGCGTTTGAGGAAGCTGCGCAGCGCCCATCCGCGCTCTTGACGCTTCTTATATTTCGGTAGAGAACGGTACACCTCAATCGACTCCTTGTAAGCGCGTTTTGCCTCTTCCTTGCTGCCCAGCGACTGATACAAGCAGCCAAGCAAATAATACGCTTCACTGGAGGAGGATTGGATTTCGCCAAACCGCGCGGCGTATTGCAGCGCTTTCTGCGGATCTCGCTCACGGAAGGCGGAGGCGAGGCGCAGGTAAGGTTGACCGTATTTCACCCGTTCGTTCAGGCTTAGGGCGTGCAAAATATGCGCTTCCCCTTCCTCGATCCGTCCCAGTCCTAAACAGGCCGTCCCGAGGTCATCCCAAAACTCTGCCGACGACTCAGAGAAGTCCTTCGCCTCTTCGAGCAAGCGATGAGCTTCGGCATATTTCTTGCGTTCCAGCAGTAAGCGGGCAAGCTCGCGTTTGGCAGAGACGTCGAAGGGGCTTGCGGCCAACTGCTGCCGGAGACGACCTATATTGCGGCTGCGTTTGATCGGTTTGCTCAGGCTCGGAAACAACCCAACATATCGCCGATCAATGAAGTAAAGGATGAGGAGCAAGACGATGATGGCGAGAAACGGATTGCCTAGCAGCCAAGACAAGAGAAAAAACAGGAATATCTTACTCATGAAAAGTCCTCCGCAATCACATGATAATTTCCAATTATATCACAGGGGAAGGAGGACGAGGAAAAAATAAAAACAGCCGCCTCGAGGCGGCTGTCACATTGATTTATTGGAAGTTGCGAAACGAGCCTGTGGAGCCGATCGAACCTGTACCGGTGATCGAACCCGAGGTGTGAGATCCCGTGGAGTTCATGGAGCCTGCGGAACCCAAGGAGCCCATGGAGCTGGCAGCGCTGGAGCCGATGGAGCTCAAAGAACCGGTGTGCGTGGAGCTTGGCTGGTGACTGTTCATGGAAGAGCCGATGCTGCCACCGCTATAGCTGCTTTGACCGATTCCTTGCGTGCTGTAGGAGGTTTGACCGATGCCAGGCTGGGTATAACTCGTGCCGAAACCAGACATCGAGTTTACGCTGCTTTCCAGTTGATTCGCAAGCTGTGCTACGCGTTGATACTGCTGCATCGCAGTTTGATGCCCTTGGAGTGCGGATTGAATCACTTGCACGGCTCTACGCTCGCGTTGAGCCAGCTCTTCCAGCTGCATCGCGTTTTGTTGTTCCTGTTGCAGCATTTGCTGGTACATCATCGTAGCTTGACGGGTTTGCTGTTCCAGCTGGCGCATCGTTTGTTCGATCTCACGAAGTTGTTGACTGACATTGTTGTACATCTGCTAAGGATCCTCCTAAAGTTAAGTTAGGTTGTGAAACCATCGTTAGGTTACCCCTCGAATTCACGGCTATACATCGAATTAAGCAGATCCCGAGGCCGTCAAGGTAAGGGTCCAATCCCTCGTCCAACCGGATACATAAACTATGGTGGAGGTGAATGCGATTGGATAAAAACGGGTTTATTCAGAAAATCGCCCCCCTTGCCGTCGCCAGCTCGAAGGAAAGCAGGATTCCGGCTTCATTGACGATCGCCCAAGCCGTTTTGGAATCGAACTGGGGGACCAGTCGTCTTGCTGTCCAAGGCAATAACCTGTTTGGGTTAAAAGGCACCGGTCCGGCAGGCAGCTTGATTCTGCCCACAACCGAGTATCGGGGCGGCAAAGCGGTGACGGTGAACGCGGCTTTTCGCAAATACCGGTCATGGGCAGATTCGATTGCGGATCACGCCCGTTTATTATCGGCGCCGCGCTATGCCGGGGCGATTGGAAAGACAGGTCCGGAAGCGGCGCGGGCCGTTGCAGCGGCCGGATACGCGACGGATCCGCAATATGCCAACAAGCTGATCCAGTTGATGAATACCTACAGCTTGACGCAATATGATGCAACGAAGGGAGATGAACCGATGACTGCAGAGGAGAAAAAACAATTTGCAGCGCTTCAAGACCTCGTCCAAGCGCAGGCGAAGAAAATCGCCGAGTTGGAGAAATGGACAAAGCCGGGGATTCCCGCCTGGGCCAAGGAAGCGGTGGAGGCGGCGGTGAAATACAGCAAAGACGATCCGCTGTTGATGAACCCGGAGCAGGGCAGCGTGGATTTTTACCGAATCATTACCGTGATGCACCGTCGGGGCTTGTTTGACAAGGGGATATAAGCCAGGACTTAGACGGTTGTCATCAGCGTCCCCCGGTGGTACGATGGGTTGGAAGATTAAGGAACTGCCGCGAGGGAGGGAGTAACGATTCGCAAGCGATTATGGATATCCGCGGTTGCCGGATTGGTTTTGTTGCTGGCAATGTATACATGGTGGTATATCGAGAACGTATCTCCAGTGAAGGTGACGAAAACCTTTGACGGTGCGGCCTGGATGGAGGAGGACCCGACTTTTGCACCGCCGGTCCATCTTTCGTTAGACGGGTATTATGACAAACGAAACGCCCAATTTAAGGGTGCAGTAAAGATTAACGGACAGGTGTATGACAATTGCTTCCTCGTCAACGGGTCCGGACATCGTTATGAAGGCGCTAACTTGATTCGGCTTGGGGCAAGCTATTTCGATGCAGAGATGGTACGCATCGCGTGGTCCATTCCTCAGTCAGAGCTCCCTCCTGAGTTGACCCACCCGAAGTTCCCCGATGCGGAGATTTGGTTAATTAGCCCGGCTTCATCCGGTGAAGAGGCGAGCAACTTACGACAGGAGTTAGTAGATCGTTACTTCGCGAAGCTAAAGCTGAAATAAAAAAAGGACAAAAGCCCTCGTAGAATTCCTTGCTACAAGGGCTTTTGTCCGGGCATCCCTTGCGGGATGCCCATCATGGGAGAGGAGAAACCGGACGAAGAGCTTATGGGGAAACGTAAGTCTTCTCCGCGGTTGTCTACGACATTTGGTGATGTCGATACTCTAAGTGTGTCCGGGCAGAGGGGTTTTATACCTCCATTCGCAAAAAAGTTCGATGATTTTTTCATTTTTCATTCCAAGGCGGATTATGGTACGATATCGACAGGAATTTTCCAGGCATAAAAGGTGAGTGAACAAATCGATGAGAGTTATTTCGGGCCGAGCCCGGGGCAGGTCGCTCAAAGCCGTACCCGGCATGGGGACCAGGCCAACCACAGACAAAGTCAAAGAAGCGATATTCAGCATGATCGGTCCGTATTTCGACGGCGGCTCCGCGCTGGACTTGTTTGCCGGAACCGGCGGTCTCGGGATTGAGGCGTTAAGTCGCGGCATGGACAAGGCGGTGTTTATCGATAAAGATTTTAAGAGCATTGAGACGATCCGTCAGAATTTGAAGGCGACCGGATTCGAGACCATGGCTGAAGTCTACAAAAACGACGCTGAACGTGCGCTGAAAGCTCTGGCGAAACGGGAGGCGTCATTTGATCTGGTGTTCTTGGATCCGCCGTACCGCCTGAAACACGGGGATGCGCTGATGACCCAGATGGACGAGCTGCAGCTGCTCAAGCCGGAGGCCACGATCGTGCTCGAATACGAAGCCTCGTATGTTTATCCTGAGCGGTTTGGGCCTTTTGTGCAAATACGTAAAGCGGAATACGGGGAGACTTCCGTATCCATTTATACTTACGATACCGAGTTGAACACGGTTCAAACCGACGATCAGGAGGAAAAACAACATGAGTGAACAGCGGCAACCGCGAGTGGCGGTATATCCGGGCAGCTTTGATCCTGTAACGAAAGGGCATATGGACATCATCCAGCGGGCCTCGCGCCAGTTTGACAAGCTGATCGTGGCCGTGCTGAACAATTTGAGCAAGAAGCCGTTATTTACGGTCGATGAGCGCAAGGCCTTGCTCAGAGAGGTGACCGGGCATCTTCCTAATGTCGAAATTGACAGCTTCCGGGATCTGCTGGTCAATTACATGGACTACAAACAAGCCCATGTAATCGTCCGGGGCATTCGCTCCGTCACCGACTTTGAATATGAGCTGCAGCTGGCTTCTACGAATCATAAGCTGAACAGTGAGGTGGAGACGATCTTTATGATGACGCATCCCAAATATTCGTATTTGAGCTCCAGCGTCGTCAAGGAGATAGCCAGCTTCCACGGCGATGTCAGCGATCTCGTTCCGCCGGAGGTTGAGATGGCGTTGCGTGAGAAGTTCAAGGATAAGCTGGGGCCGAGCTAAGCAAGGCTCAGAGCTTTAAGGTTTCTCTTGTCGCCGCCACAGGAGCGCGATGGACAAGAAGCCAACCGTCAGCAATGTCAGCATCCACAGCTGCCATTCCATCACCCCGAACGCTTGCTGCCAGCTGGGCAGCTTGACGGCCGGGGTGTCGCTTCCTATTGGGGAGGCTTCGCTGCCGCCAAATGCGGGGAGAACGCTTGGCAGCCAGCGGGTGACCGGCTTCCACAGCAGCAGGGTCAGGACATAAGCATAAGCTGCATGGAGCAGACGGCTGAGCAGGAACGACCGTTCTCCGATGCCTGCGGGGCCGAGGATGGCACGCACTTGCAGGTAAGCGCATAGGCCGCTCCACCCTAGCACCGCACCCAGTAACGAGGCGCTGAGGGCCGGAGGAAGGGAAGGGGCCAGCCCGGACAGGGCATAGGAGCCTAAATGGACCTCGAGAGCGCTTTTCACTGCAACGGCCATTGTTTGATTAGGGAACGCGAGCAGAATAACGTGAATCACGACTGCGAAAATAAGCATATATCCGCCGATAATCATCAGCGTTTGAACGCCCGAGGCGACCGCGTCGCCCAGCAGCTTGCCAAAGCTGCGGCCGTCTTCGCGGCGGGCCTCCTCCATCCGGCGCATGGCCAGGCGCAGGATGGATTCACGCGGCCTGGCTGCAGGCTTTACCGGCGGAGACACCGCTGATTTCGAGCGGTCTGGGAACACCAACTGCAGCGTAACGCCGGCGGCGAGGCCGGCAATCCAGTGCACGGCGAGCAAGAGCAAGCCGACCTCAGGGCGGCTTAAGAAGCCTGCGCCAATCACAACGACGAGCAGCATCGGGCTGCAGAAGTGAGCTGCCGCGGCGAGACGTTCGGCTTCACGCGCGGTGACCTTGCCCTGCTTATGCAGGGTCACCGCAGCTTCGGCTGCGGCAGGGAAGCCGGCCGTCATCCCCAGCGGCAGCACCCAGCCGAAGGAGCCGGGAAGACCCAGGGCGCGGCGGGTGAAAGGCTCGAGCAACGCGCCCAGACCATGGGCGAATCCTGAGGCGATCAGCATTTGCGACAGAACGATAAATGGCAGCAAGGCTGGGAATACGATGCGCCACCATATGGCCAAGCCTTCCCCCGAAGCTTTGAACGCTTCGCCGGGGGCGTAAACGACGCAGATCACGAGCAAAACGGCCAAAAATCCGGTTAACCATGTAGAGAGCGGGCTGGCGGCCAAACGTCGGAAATTCATATGTATAGATCCACCTTCTTTGTCATTAGATAAAGATCGATAGCGAATATACGCATAGTACATGCTATGCATCAGCGGCGAAGGACAGACTACCGGTTTCGCATGGCAGGTGCAGGCAGAGGAGCGGCGGCTGAGAAGATGCGAAAGCGCCGTCACACAGGAAGGGAGGAGAAACGGGATGCGACCATCCAGAGCCAAAGCGTTAAAATCGGGACTGTATGTGCTGATCCTTGCGGTGATCGTCTATATTGTCGTCTATATGTCTACCCCGTATATGATCAATCAGCCGGGGACGGCAGAGGAAATCAAACCGATGGTTTCCATCCCGTCGGGAGATCCTGAGGAGAAGGGCACTTTTATGCTCACAACGGTTTCCGTCAGTTACGCCAACGTATGGATGCTGGCGACGGCTCGCTTCAACAAGCATGCCGAGATCGTGAAGAAGGAACCTGATCGCAATGACGAGGAATACGAAACGCAACAGCGATACTATATGAACAGCTCCCAATCCAATGCGATTATGGCGGCCTATAATAAAGCCGGCGTCAAGTACGGTATCGTCCCGGAGTACGTATTTATCATCGGCTTGTCTAAGGATAGCCCGCCCAAGGGAGATTTTCACTCCGGGGATATAATTCGAGCGGTGAAGGGACAGCCAGTCAAACGGTTTGAAGACCTTGGCGCCTTGCTGCAGGACAATCAACCGGGGGATGTGGTTGATGTCCGTCTGGAACGGGGAGGCAAATCGGTCGACCAGCAGGTGGAGCTGGTAGAGATTAAGGCGGCTGACGGCGTGCGCAAGGCCGGATTAGGTGTATCGGTAGGCGAACTGCGGAAGATACAGGCCGCGGATCAGGCTAAGGAAGTGAAGTTTGCCGACACGCGGATTGGCGGTCCGTCGGCCGGCTTAATGTTTACGCTTGAGATTTATAATCAGCTGACACCAGGGGACTTAAGCAAAGGCTACCGGGTGGCTGGCACCGGCACGATCGCCGAGGACGGCACCGTAGGAGCGATCGGCGGCGTCCAGTTTAAGATTGTGGCGTCGGATCGGGAGAAGGCGGAAATATTTTTTGTTCCAGAGGCAAATTATAAGGTTGCGAAGGCCAAAGCGGAGGAAATCGGTTCGAAGATGAAGCTCGTTCCGGTGAAGACGCTGGACGATGCCTTGGATTATTTGGCTTCGTTGGAGCCGAAGGCGCCATAATCCAGGGCAAGCGATTCCAGGTTTGGCGGCGTGAGGCTTGGAGCGTAACGGCGCGATTAATCCGTCAGGCGAATAGGGGATTGACGGTACTCGCGCAGCAGCTCCTCTGCGCTTCGCTTTGGCATCGCATTTGCATATACGGCAGCGGCCCGAATGTCGAGATTCAGCTGCGGGTGCTCCATTTCAGCAGCCCGGGTGAGGATCGGCAGACGGGCCGTTTGTTTCATCCGCTTCAGCAGCTGCTGCCCGGCCGCGCTAAAGCCAAGCACGCGCAGATACCCTGGGCCTTGCGCGAGCACCTCGGGCGCCAGCAGCTCTCGGGGATGCTGCAAGAGAATATGCAGCAGCGTGCGCTGCAGCTTCGTATGCGTGTAGCGTTTGGTCTTGAGCTGCGTCAGCAGCTCGGCGACGGTGGGCTCGGACAAGCGGGGCAGCGTTTTTTTGATCCGGTATTCCAGCCCTTCGGTGACCTCATGAAGGGCGGCCAGCTGCTCCGGCGACGCCAGGAGCAGCTGATGGAAGAGCGGCGCGGCCAAGCTCTCCCACGTCACGGGCCCGCGTCCCGCCGCGAACTCGCGGGCGAGGACCTCCGCCGTGAACGGCGGGAGATA
>NZ_GG695970.1:253515-280730 GCF_000159955.1 Paenibacillus sp. oral taxon 786 str. D14
CTCCGTAGGCGAACCACTCCGCCGGCTGGGCCGCGTAGGCGACCGGCAGCTCCAGCACCACGTCGACCCCGAGGCGGAGGGCCATCTCGGCCCGCGCCCACTTGTCGACAAGCGCCGGCTCGCCGCGCTGCAGGAAATCGCCGCTCATCACGGCGATGACCGCGTCCGCCTGAGTCAGTCGCTTGGCCTCGGCGAAATGGTAGGCGTGACCGTTATGCAGCGGATTATATTCAACGATGATCCCTACGATCTTCAAAGGACTCGACTCCTTATTCTCCGGGGTGATAGTTTCGATTTTTTATTTATGAATATACCACAATATACCACGAAATCCCCGCGGTACGGCAAGGATGAAGTCGGCTGCGGCTTTTCCGCGGGAAAATCGCTTTATTGTTGACAAAACTTACTTAAAATCGGTATAATAACTTTTGTTTGTTTGGAGTGATGCTGATGATTATTCATTTACGTCAGGTGAACTCGTCCGGAGCTCCGGTGAAGATTCATCAAGCCTTGGACGTAAGCCATGTCGTTAAAGGTCGCAGGGACATTACCGCGATCAGTCCGCTTCAGGTCGATTTGCAGGCGGAAGCCGCAGGCGGAGACGTTGTCGATGTCAAAGGCCAGCTGACTGCAGAGCTCGATATGACCTGTTCCCGGTGTCTGAAGCCCTTGAAGCAGGTCGTGCAAGCGGAGTTTTCAGAAAGCTTCAAACAAGGCGACGATCCCGAGACAGACGTACAGGCGCAGGAAGAAGACGATGACTTGCATTATGTCGCCGACGACAAAGTCGATCTCGTGCCGTACGTGGAAGAGACGCTGTTGCTTCATCTTCCGTATGCCGCTCTGTGCGAGGAATCTTGCAAAGGGCTGTGCCCGGTTTGCGGAACGGATCGGAACGAGCGGGATTGCGGCTGCAATACGGACAAGATCGATCCGCGACTCGCAGCGCTCGGCGATTTTTTCAAAAAATAAGCAAGTAAACAAGAAATAAAGCCCCGGTTAGGGTTGACTTGAATAAGGAGGTGGGAACCATGGCAGTACCTCAACGGAGAACGTCCAAAACGCGCCGCGACAAACGCCGCACGCATTTCAAATTGGCTGTGCCGGGCATGGTAAAATGTGAACAATGCGGAGAATTGAAGCTTGCTCACCACGTTTGCAAAGTTTGCGGAACTTACAAATCGAGAGAAATCATTGGCCAATAAGCTTAGGCAACAACTTAAAGTAGTACTTCATTTCGATGAGGTGCTATTTTTTTTGTCTTTGTTGTCACGGCCTCCCGTCAGGTTTATGGCAATTTCGCTTTTCTTTTGGAACGGGATGCTTTATACTACATTTTAGTACCAGGTTCTAAAGAAAAGCTTCGCCAACTATTACATATAAGGGAACGTTATTTATAGATAGACCATCATTGCTTGCTGAAAAGGGGGGATACCCATCGAACGTTTGCCGAAGCGGGCGAGGCAGCAGCAGCTCGTCCAAATGATTGAAGCCAACCCGTTTATTACGGACCAAGAGCTGACCCGTCAGCTGAAAGTCAGCATTCAGACGATCCGTCTTGACCGCATGGAGCTGGGCATCCCAGAGCTTCGGGAGCGGATGAAGCTGATGGCGGAACGGTCGTACGACCAGGTTCGTTCCTTGCCGCTGCATGAGGTCATCGGGGAAATCGTCGATCTGCAGCTGGACAAGAGCGGGATCTCTATCTTTGAAATCCGCGAGGAGCATGTGTTCTCCCGAACGGGGATCGCCCGTGGACACCATGTGTTCGCGCAGGCGAACTCCTTGGCGGTGGCTGTGATCAACGATGAAATCGCTTTGACGTTCTCTGCAGACATCCGGTTTATCCGTTCGGTGCATCTCGGAGAGAAATGCATTGCGAAAGCTTATGTAAGACCTAATTCCGGCCAAAAAGGCAAAGCCAAGGTTGAGGTCTTTACTTACGTAGGCGAAGAAATGGTATTCCAGGGGAATTTCGTCATCTACCGGTCCACCGGGGAGGACACTTCAGAAGGAGGAAGAAGTCAGCATGAGAATCGCCATTGATGCGATGGGCGGGGATCACGCGCCGCAGAGCACGGTCCAAGGTGCACTGGCCGCAGCCAAGGAATGGAGCGATACCGAAATCATTCTGGTTGGTAATGAGCAAGTGCTGAAGCCGATGCTGCAAGGAGCGCCGGCAAATTTACGAATTTATCACGCGTCCGAAGTGATCGAAGCGGAGGACGAGCCGGTTAAGGCGGTTCGCCGCAAAAAGGACTCCTCGATGGTCGTCGCCGGACGGCTTGTCCGCGAAGGGGAAGCAGAGGCGATGATCTCCGCCGGCAACACCGGTGCGCTGATGACCACGGGACTGCTGGTGGTCGGGCGGATGGAAGGGATCGAGCGGCCCGCGCTCGCGCCGATGATCCCGACGGTGGACGAGCGCGGCGTGTTAGCGCTCGACCTCGGTGCCAACATGGATGCGAAGCCGGAGCATTTAGCCCAATATGCTCTGATGGGCAGTATCTATCGCGAGAAGGTGCACGGCATCAACAAACCGCGGGTGGGTCTGCTGAATGTCGGCACCGAAGCGAAGAAAGGAAACGAGCTCACCAAAGCGGCTTTCCCGCTGCTTACGTCGATGCCGATCAACTTTGTTGGGAACGTGGAAGCCCGGGACATCTTGACCGGAGCTTGCGACGTACTGGTGTGTGACGGCTTTGCGGGAAATATTTTGCTGAAATCGCTGGAAGGTACGGCGGGCACAATGTTTTCGATTCTGAAGAAGGAATTTTCGAAATCGTTGAAGAACAAGCTGGCTGCAGCTGTGTTAATGCCGTCGCTGCGCGGCTTGAAGAAGACGCTTGACTACAAGGAGCATGGCGGAGCGCCGCTTCTGGGATTAAGCGGGTTGGTCGTGAAGGGACATGGCTCCTCTGACGGAGGGGCCATTAAGAACGCTGTACGCCAAGCGCGAACGGCGCTGCAAAGCAAATTGACGGAGAGTATAGCACGTGAAATCAGCGGGGAGTGAATGACGATCGTGACAAAATTACGTTCGGTTGGAATTATCGGGACCGGGAAATACGTTCCGGAAAAGGTGCTGACGAATGCCGATTTGGAGAAAATCGTAGATACGAACGACGAATGGATCGTTTCGCGTACAGGAATTAAAGAACGGCATATCGCCGCACCGGACCAAGCGTCCTCCGACTTGGCTTATGAAGCGGCCGTTCGGGCGTTGGATTCTGCGGGTTTGCGGGCTGAGGAGCTGGATTTGATCATCGTGGCTACAATTACCCCGGACATGGCGTTCCCTTCGACCGCCTGCATTTTGCAGGATAAGCTCGGTGCGAAAAAGGCGGCCGCCTTTGATTTGTCCGCTGCTTGCTCGGGGTTTGTCTACGGGATGGCCGCCGCCAACGGATTCATTCAGACCGGAATGTACCGGAATGCACTGGTGATCGGTGTGGATACCTTGTCCCGCATCACGGATTATACGGACCGGAACACTTGCGTCTTGTTTGGGGACGGAGCCGGGGCTGTCGTTCTCGGCGAGGTGCCGGAAGGCCGCGGGTTCTTGTCCTTCGATCTCGGCGCGGAAGGGGCCGGCGGTGAGTTGCTGAAGCTCGAAGCGGGCGGTTCCCGGCTTCCGGCTTCGGAGGCGACTGTGGCGGATCGCAAGCATTACATTTATATGAATGGCCGCGAGGTGTTCAAGTTTGCCGTACGCGTGATGGGAACGGCAACCGAAGAAGTGCTGCGCAAAGCAGGGAAGACCAAAGAGGACATCGATCTCTTTGTCCCTCACCAGGCGAATATCCGAATCATCCAATCGGCGAGGGAGCGTCTGAATCTGCCGGAGGAGAAATGCGTGATCAATGTGGATAAATACGCCAACACTTCGGCGGCTTCGATCCCGCTGGCTCTGGTTGAAGCGGCAGAGGATGGACGCATGAAGGAAGGCGACACCATCCTGCTGGTTGGCTTCGGGGGCGGATTAACCTGGGGCGCATCCGTACTCGTATGGTAATCTAGGCTTTCGCCATAGGACATGCGGGTGGATGGTCATTCACCGGACTTTTACGATAGGGAGTGCACAGGATGGGCAAAACCGCTTTTGTTTTTCCGGGACAGGGTTCCCAAAGCGTTGGAATGGGCAAGGATATATATGACGCGCTGCCGGAGGCGCGGGCGCGGTTTGAAGCTGCGGATGAGCAGCTTGACTTCAAGCTCACCGATCTGATCTTCGGCGGCCCGGATACGGAGCTGAAGCAAACGGCCAATACGCAGCCTGCGCTCTTAACGACTAGCGTGGCGTTGTATGAGGCGTTTGCGGCCAAAGGCTTTCAGCCGGACTATGTAGCCGGCCACAGCCTGGGGGAATACAGCGCGCTGACCGCAGCCGGCGTTCTTAACTTCGAAGATGCCGTGAAGCTTGTACGTGCGCGCGGTGAATATATGGAACAAGCGGTGCCGGGCGGGCAAGGCGCGATGGCAGCCGTCCTTGGCGGCGAACGGGACGCGCTTGCCAAGCTGTGCGCCGACATTACCGCCGGCGGTGCGCTAGTTGAGCTGGCGAATGTGAACTGCCCTGGGCAGATTGTGGTCTCGGGAAGCCGAGAAGGGGTTGACCTCGTCATTGAGCGGGTGAAGGAAATCGGGGCCAAACGGGCGATTCCCCTGGAGGTCAGCGGACCGTTCCACTCTTCTTTGATGAAGACGGCTGCGGAACGGCTGGGCGAACGGCTGGCCGCTGCTTCGTTCAGCGATGCCAAGGTGCCGGTTGTCGCTAATGTGACGGCTCGTCCCGTACAAAGCGGGGCAGAGATTGCCGAATTGCTGGTTCGTCAAGTTTATTCTCCTGTGCTTTGGGAGGATAGCGTGAGTTGGCTCCTTTCCCAAGGCGTGGATACGTTCGTAGAGATCGGGCCTGGCAGCGTCTTAACCGGATTAATCAAAAAAATCGATAAATCGGCGCGGCTGTTTAACGTTAGCGGATTGGACAGCCTGGAACAAACGGCTGCAGCTTTAACCGAATAGGCCGATTTAGCCTTAGGTTTTACCATCGCCGCAAAGGTGCCGCTTGGCGCAAAGAATGGCGATAGGATCATAGAGGCAATCTAGAGCTTTGATTTTTAAATGCTTCGCATAGGTTAGGCGAAAGGAGATGAACCGTATGAGCAAACCGCTGCAAGGGAAAACCGCTTTGGTCACGGGGGCTTCACGTGGAATTGGCCGCAGCATTGCGCTTGCTTTGGCCGAGGCGGGAGCTGACGTTGTTGTAAACTATGCGGGGAATGAAGAAGCCGCCGCCCGCGTCGTTTCCGAAATCGAGGCGCTTGGTGTGAAATCCTACGCGGTTAAAGCGCATGTAGGCAGCAGCGAGCAGTTCGAGGAAATGGTGAAATCCATGCTGGATGCGTGGGGCCGGATCGATATTCTCGTGAATAACGCAGGGATTACAAGAGATAATTTAATTATGCGCATGAAGGAAGAAGAATTTGATCAAGTCATCGAGACGAATCTCAAAGGCGTATTTAACGGCATCAAAGCCGTGACCCGCCCGATGATGAAGCAGCGCTCGGGACGAATTATCAATATCTCTTCGGTGGTCGGCGTGCTCGGCAATGCGGGTCAGGCGAACTATGTCGCCGCCAAAGCCGGGGTTATTGGCTTGACCAAATCATCGGCGCGCGAGCTGGCTTCGCGCGGGATCACCGTGAATTGCGTCGCCCCCGGGTTTATCGATACCGATATGACGGGCGAGCTTCCGGAGGAGTATCGCCAGAAGCTGCTGGCGGATATCCCATTGGCCCGCTTGGGACAACCTGAGGAGATCGCCAGCGTGGTTCTGTTCCTCGCCTCGGACAGCGCGGCATATATGACCGGTCAAACGCTGCACGTAGACGGCGGAATGTATATGTAAAAATCACGCCTTTCGCTTCTATGGCATTTTAACTTCAAATCTCTTATAATACCAAAGAGGAGGTGAACCGGATGTCCGATATCTTGGATCGCGTAAAACGCATTGTAGTGGATCGCCTCGGCGCTGATGAAGCCGAAGTGACGCTGGAAGCGTCTTTCAAAGACGACTTGGGTGCGGATTCGCTTGACGTAGTTGAGTTGGTCATGGAATTGGAAGATGAATTCGATCTGGAAATTTCCGACGAAGATGCAGAGAAGATTACGACTGTAGGTGAAGTTGTAAACTACATACAATCTCATACCTAATGTCATCCAAAAGTCCCGTACCTCCTACATAGCAGGCGGGACTTCTCCTCATCTTCAGCTTCTGCAAGCATTCGTGCTTAAGAACTTAGAATGATTAGTACACATGAAGTCCATACGAGGTGAATGTGTTTGAAGCATAGAGTAGTAGTCACAGGAATGGGGGTCGTGACGGCGCTAGGACAAGACCTCGATACGCTATGGAATAACCTTGTTCAGGGGAAATCCGGCGTTTCGAGAATCGAAGCGTTTGATGTCAGCGAATACCCGACGCAAATTGCCGCCTCCGTGAAAGATTTTAATCCAGAGGATTATGTGGATCGGAAGGAAGCGCGGAAGATGGACCGCTTCGTGCAATTTGCAGCCGCTGCGGCAATCAGCGCCATGAAAGACAGCGGACTCACCATCGGTGAGACGGCCGATCCGGAACGGGTTGGCGTTATGATTGGTTCGGGGATCGGCGGTCTTGGAACTTGGGAAGACCAGCACAATATTTTGCTGGAGAAAGGTCCAAAACGCGTCAGCCCATTTTTTATTCCTATGATGATTGCCAATATGGCCTCGGGCCATGTATCGATCATGTTTGGAGCGAAGGGTCCGAACACGACGGCGGTAACTGCGTGCGCGACCGGAACTCATTCCATCGGCGATTCGTACAAGCTTATCCAGCGGGGTGATGCCGATGTGATGATTTGCGGAGGCGCGGAAGCAACGATCCGTCCGACCGGTATGGCGGGATTCTGCTCGATGCGGGCGATGTCGACCCGCAACGACGAACCGGAGAAAGCCAGCCGGCCGTTTGATCTGGAACGAGACGGCTTTGTCATGGGCGAAGGCGCCGGGATTCTGATTTTGGAATCACTGGAGCATGCACAGAAGCGCGGTGCTAAAATCTACGGTGAAGTTATCGGCTACGGCTTGAGCGGGGACGCTCACCATATGACGGAGCCGGATCCCAACGGACCGGAACGCTGCATGAAGATGGCGATCCGCGATGCCGGGATTGCGCCGGAAGAAGTGGATTATATCAATGCCCACGGGACATCGACCCCGGTTGGCGACCGCTCGGAGACGATTGCGATCAAACGTGCGTTTGGAGACCATGCTTATAAATTGGCGGTCAGCTCGACGAAATCGATGACCGGCCACTTGCTTGGGGCTGCCGGCGGGGTGGAAGGCGTCATTTGCGGGCTCACCTTGAAGCATGGCATCATTCCGCCAACGATCAACTTGGAGCATCCGGATCCGGAATGTGATCTGGACTACGTTCCGAACGAAGCCAGACGTGCGGATGTCCGCGTCACGATGTCCAACTCGTTTGGATTCGGCGGACACAACGCCACGATCATCATGAAGAAATACGAAGCATAAGGGGTTAAGTCCGGTGAATGGAGATCTGAAGCAGTTACAGCAAAAACTTGAACTGGCATTCCAAAATCGGCAGCTTCTGAAACAAGCCTTCACTCATGCGTCATACGTGAATGAGCATCGCTTCAGTCAATATGAGGATAACGAACGGCTGGAGTTCTTGGGCGATGCCGTTCTCGAATTGACCGTTTCGGAGCATTTATATCGGTTATTCCCGGATCGTCCTGAAGGCGAGCTGACCAAATTGCGCGCCGCGATCGTCTGTGAACCGTCGCTCGTGAAATTCGCCGAAAACCTGGAGTTTGGAAAATACGTCCTGCTAGGCAAAGGCGAGGAGTTGACGGGTGGGCGAACTCGTCCTGCTCTGCTCGCGGATGTGTTCGAATCCTTTATTGGCGCTTTGTACTTGGACCAGGGCCTGGAAGCAGTTACTGCGTTCCTTCATCGCCATGTATTCCCTAATTTGACCCTTGATGGCAAGCTGTCAACCGGCGACTTCAAAACGGAGCTGCAGGAGCTGACGCAGCATCATGGCATGGGCACATTGGAATACCGGATCATTGAAGAACGGGGACCGGCCCATGAGCGCGAATTCGTTGCGGAGGTCCGCATGGATGGGCGTCCGCTTGGCCAGGGTACTGGCAGATCCAAGAAGGAAGCCGAGCAGCAGGCCGCCGCCGTGGCGCTGGAGTTGCTTAAGAGCTCTGAGCTTTGAACATTGCATGAGAAGTGAATATGGAAGAGAAGAAGGCATCCCAAGATTGATCAGGGAGGCCTTCTTCTCTTAGATCAGACCGATCGTGCTGTTAGTTACTTTAAACCACTGGAGATATTCAATCCTTATCGGTTTTATTTTGTTCTGAGTGATTTATTTTTGAGGTACAACATTGAGTATCTACTGTGGGGATCCCACTTAATGGGTCAAATTGATACAGGGAAATATAAAGTCTCCGTAATTCTTGTAACTGCACGGCTAGCTCCAATCCGAACTTAAAAAAAATTTCCTTTTCCTTTTCAGAAATATCTTCACAGACACAGTTGGCATAAGAAATTACGGCGCCGTGAACCGCCTGAATGCTTTTTAATAGTTTATGTCTACATAAACTTGACATAGAAATGTTCTCCTTTAAGATGATTTTGAAATAGAATATAATGTTACGTAATAAAAAAATAAAACGGATAAGACATCATACTACTATTTTGAAGTTCATTCATTACAAGAGGAACCTGAACAACAGCTTTTCTTAGGAAAGCGTATTGCTCAGGTTCTGTTCAAAAGAGGTGAAAGAGAGTGAATAAGTTTGTTTATGATAACGATTTGGACTTTATAAATGCTAAATATACTCTGTTTTGTTTTTTGTCATTTATTACAATGCGAAAGATTTTACGTTTAGAAGAAAAAAAGCGCCAACTGAAGCAAAGAATAGAAGAAGCTAAAAATATAAATTAGTATTATGTGGGTATCCCGCCGTCAATAGGAAAGCAATCTGTTTCACACGTTTTAATATTATTGGTGCACATATTGATACACAAGCTAGGTTTTATTTTAGCTGCAGCGCATGCTGTGAAGTGATTTTCTATTACATTCCCCGATTGATTCAGAAGTGTACTTTTCGTTGTTACTTCCACTAGTTCATCATTTTCGTTATAAGACAGGACAAAAAGTTCAGGTTTACTTTTAGCAGATAAGATTAAATACTTAGTATTTTTATATTTGTAAAGTTGAGGACTATTTAGTTCGAGTGAAACCCCCTTGTCTTGTAAAAAGTTAGTTGCGCTTTTTATTCTTGGTTCTTCAACTTGCAGTTTAATTAACTTATTGTTTTCCATCCTAAGTCCCACCTATTGATTATTGCAGGTGAGCTTTCCCTAGGATATAAATCCAAGATAACTGTATCCCGCAGTTTCCTGATTTAAGAGAAATTCATCTGCAAGATTAATATATTGATATACTTAACATCGTGTTACAAACGAAAATGAACACTATGTCTAGTTGATCTTACTACTAAGTATGAAGAAGGGGGTTATAAGTATTGAGAAAAATTCAATGTTCTGTTTGACTTTGATCTAAAAGATTAAATTGTAACATTCTAAAATAGAAGAAATTCCTAAGCTTAGTTATGTTTCGTTCAGAGGCTCTGTTAAGATTTACGGCAACTGCATCCTGAGCTCGGTCATCAACGTCAGCGTATCCATCCCGGCATGATTGCCAAGCAGAATGATCGTATACCCGCCGCCGAGCTCCCGGGACATGCCGGTGGCGTAGCCGGTACCGCTGCCATTGTGGAAGACGCGTGTTGTCCCGTTTTCCTGCTGAATCATCCAGCCGTAGCCGTAATTTTTCTCAGAATACGGGGTGAACATTTGGTCGATCGACGCTTGGCTAAGTACGCGTTCCGTTTCAAATGAGGCGATCCACGTCAACATGTCGTTGGCAGTGGAGTATAACGTGCCGGTCCCGGATTGTGAGATATAAGGGCCGGCCGGCGCCCAGAGTTGGTCCCCGGCACTAACGTAGCCCTGAAGGACCGGAATCGAGGGCTTCGCTTCGCCGGTGTCTTTTAAACCCAGCGGCTCCCAAATGCTCTGCTTCAGATATTCCCCATAACTCATCCCCGAGGCTTTCTCGATGATCCCTGCCAGCACGACATAACCGCTGTTGCTGTACATAAATTTACTGCCCGGTTCACTCAGCAGCGGCTTGGAGCGGATCGCTTCGATCGTATCCTGCAAGGTCATGCCCGCAACACGTGGAAAGTTGGGGTTGATGCCGGACAGGTGGGATAGCAGCAGGTGAATAGTAATCCGATCCCCACTAGGAAAACCGGGGAAATACGACTCTAATGTATCGTCTAGGTGAAGCTTTCCCTCCTCCGCGAGCTTCATGACGGCCGCCGCTGTAAACGATTTGGTCAGAGAACCAATGCGCGATTTCGAATCGGCCCGAACGAGCTGGTTATCGCCGTCATATCCGTAACCTTTGCGCAACAGAATCCGGTCATCTTTAGCAATCAATGCAATCCCGGAATACTTTTGGGCCTGCAAATAGCGGTCAGCTACCTCGGTTTCCGAAGAACGGATTGTCGCTGCGTCCGGGGTCAAGGCAACATGCATCGTTCCTGACATTGCCACGGCATCCACCTCAGCCTTCATCACTTCGGCTAAAGCCCGCAAAGGCACCAAGGTGACGCCGCCTTGATCTAACGAATTTACGCCGATCCGGAGCGGGTTGCCGTTGACGCTGAACAGATCCGTACCCGTGCGGTGCAGGATCGTGTCCCCGTGTACCCGAAGTTCGGCAGCACGTTTCGTAGTATTCCATCGTACTTCTGCACCCAGGTATTCCGCCGCTTCACGCAAAGGGGCATAGGTCACGCCGCGATAAATGAGGGGCTTGGTTGTCCAGGCAACGGATTGCCCCCCTACGGTCACAGTTACGGATTTCCCCGCCTGCGTCTGCGAAGCGGAAGCCACTGGCAGTCCCGGCGATCCGAGGGAAGCCGTCCCAAGGCATACAGATATCATGATGCCGGCCAGGCGGGAAAGTTTTTTTATGCTCATCAATGTTGCTCCTTTTACCGATATAAGAGGTTGGATTTTTTTCTATCACACTAGCAAAAAGTGCCTTAAATTTCAAGCGAATGAGAGAAGCGTCATGCCGCGCAATCTTCCGCGACGGATAGCCTGTCCTCCAGGGCTTGGGGTATGTTACAATAGTCGGTAGAGGTGATCGTGAACGTATGTTTTTGAAACGGATAGAGTTAGCGGGCTTCAAATCGTTCGCCGATAAGACGGAGATGGAATTCGTCCGCGGAATTACCGCCGTGGTTGGACCTAACGGCAGCGGTAAGAGTAACATCTCCGACGGGATCCGCTGGGTGCTCGGGGAGCAAAGCGCCAAGTCGCTGCGCGGCGGGAAGATGGAAGATATTATTTTTGCCGGCAGTGACGCGCGCAAGGCCGTGAATTACAGTGAGGTATCGCTGACGTTGGACAACACCGATCAAGCGTTGCCGCTTGACTTCAGCGAAGTGACGGTGACCCGGCGAGTCCATCGCAGCGGCGACAGTGAATACTTCATCAACAAGCAGCCCTGCAGGCTGAAGGATATCACCGAGCTGTTTATGGACACGGGGATCGGGAAGGAAGCGTACTCTATCATCGGGCAGGGCCGGATTGAGGAAATTTTGAGCACACGCTCGGAGGACCGCCGCGGCATTTTTGAAGAGGCTTCGGGGATTGTGAAATACAAGAGCCGCAAACGCGACGCCCGCCGCAAGCTGGATGAAACCGAGCAGAACCTGCTTCGCATCAACGACTTGGTGTCCGAGCTGGAGGATCAGATCGAGCCGCTGAAGGAGCAGTCGGAGAAAGCCCTGAAGTACAAGGAATTGCGTGAGCAATTAAAAAATAAAGAAATTTCGCTATATGTGCATCAGATCGAGCAAATCCATGAATCGTGGAGCGAGGCCAACGCCAAGCTGGCCAAGCTGCAGGAGGAGCAGCTGGCGCTGTCGACCGTTGTTTCCGCGCATGATGCCAAATTGGAGAGCGACCGGCTGGCCCTTCGTCAGGTTGAGGATCAAATCGAACTGCTGCAAAGTCAGCTGCTCGAATACAGCGAAAGCTACGAGAAAAGCGAAGGCTACGGCGAAGTGCTGAAGGAACGCGCTAAAAATCTGACGCAAAATCGCGAGCAGCTGCTTCAATCGCTGGAGATTAGTGAAGAGCGGTTCGCCCAGCGGCAGCAGGAAAAGGAGCAGCTGGCAGCCAAATTCGCCGCAGCGGAGCAGCAGCTTCATGAACTGCGTAATGAGCTGGCGGCCGAAGAGGCGAAGCTGATCGGGGTGACCGGCGGCATCAGCCAAGCGCAGGAGGACGGCCTGAAAGGCCAACTGCTGGACATCATGAACCAGATGGCGCAAGCGCGCAACGAGATCCATTATGCTGAACAGCAGAAGGAAAGCGTGAAACGCCGGATGGAACGCGCGGAAGAGGAAGGCGTCAAATGGACGGAGGAGCTGGAACGGCTCAAAGCGCGCAAGGCTGAACTGGAGAAGGTGCTAGACAAGCTGGGCAAAGAGATTGCCGATTTGCGCGGACAGTACATCCAGGAAAGCGAACGGGTGAATTCGCTGCAGAAGCTTGTGGAAGAAAGCCAAAGCAACATCCGCAAGTGGGAACAGAAGCGCGAAGCGTTGGTTTCCCGCCGCGACACGATGAAGGAGATGGAGGACGACTACGACGGGTTTGTCTTGGGCGTTAAGGAAGTGCTCAAGGCGGCCAAACGGTCGACGTTGTCCGGTGTCCACGGTGCTGTCGCGGAGCTGATTCGGGTGCCGGAGAAGCTTGAAGTCGCCGTAGAGACGGCGCTAGGCGCTGCGATGCAGCATATCGTCATGGAAAACGAAGCGGTGTCGCGGCAGGCGATCGCCTTTCTGAAGCAGCGGCAGCTGGGCCGAGCGACCTTCCTTCCGCTCGACGTAATTCGTCCGCGCCAGATTTCCGCAGCGGACAAACGTCTACTGGAGGAAGCGGACGGATTCATCGGCATTGGAGCCGATCTGGTGGGCTACGAGCCGAGGTATGAGAACATTGTCGGCAGCTTGCTCGGTAATGTCGTCTTTGCCAGCGATCTGGAGCGGGCGAACAAAATGGCCGCACGGCTGCAATACCGCTTCCGGATCGTGACGCTGGAAGGCGATGTCGTGAATGCCGGCGGTTCGATGACCGGGGGCAGCCAGCATCGCAAGAACAGCAACCTGCTGGGGCGTAAACGCCAGCTCGACCAGCTTGCCGGCGATATTCGCGAAAGCGAGGAAATGCTGGACAAGCTGCGCAAAGGGTTGGCAGACGTACGCAGTCAGCTGGCCAAGGCCGAAAGCGAGTTAACGCGACTGCGGGAAGCCGGCGATGCCAAACGGGTAGAGGAGCAAGAATGCGCCGGTGATTTGAAACAGATCGACCACGAATGGCGCCGTGTCTCCGAGCAGTTTGAGCTCTATGGCCAGGAGAAAGGCCACTACCTGAAAGAGCTCGAGGAGCTTGAAGCGACAAAGACCGCGGCGGAAGCGCGACTCGTTGAGCTGGAGAAAGAAGAGCAAACGGTGCAGCAGTCGATCCGGGCAGCCGAGTTCGCGCGTAAAGCTAGCGAATCGGCCAAGGAGGAGCTGCAGGATTTGCTGACCGGGCTCAAGGTCCGGGAAGGCAAGCTGGATCAGGAATGCCAGTCGCTGCGTGAGCAGCTGCGCCGCGCGGAGGAAGAGTTCAAGGTGCAGGAGCGTGAGCTGGGGCAGACCCGCACGATCCTGCAGTCGATTGAAGCGGACCTGAAGCAAAACGAGGAGCAGACCGTGAAGCAACGGGAAGAGCTCAACGACTTTAAGCTGAAGAAGGAACGGGCCAGCGAACAGCTGGAGCTGGAACGCGCTTCGCGCGCCGTGCTTGTGAAGAAGCTGGAGGAAGGCGAAAGCGAAACGAAAGAGCAGCGGCTTGGGCTCAAGGCCGTAGAGGAGCAGTTGCGCCAGACAGAAATCCAGGCGAACCGCCTCGACGTGGAGCTGGATAACATTCTGCGCAAGCTGTCTGAGGATTACGAGCTGAGCTACGAGCTGGCGAAGCAGCGTTACGCCGTGCCGGAGGATGTGCCGCAGACCCAGGCCGACGTGAAGGAGCTGAAGCGGCAGATCACGTTGCTTGGGGAAGTGAATCTCGGCGCGATCGAGGAATACAACCGCGTGTCGGAACGTTATCAGTTCCTCAGCGAGCAGAAGAATGATCTCGTCGAAGCGAAAACGACGTTGTACCAGGTAATCCGCGAAATGGACGAGGAGATGTCCAAACGCTTCAAAACGACGTTTGACGCCATTCGCCGCGAATTTGTGATCGTCTTCTCGAAGCTGTTCGGCGGCGGGCGGGCGGATTTGATCTTGGTCGATCCGGACAACCTGCTGGACACAGGGATCGATGTGGTGGCTCAGCCGCCGGGCAAGAAGCTGCAAAACCTGCAGCTGCTCTCCGGCGGGGAGCGGGCATTAACAGCGATGGCGCTGCTGTTTGCGATTTTGCAGGTGAAGCCGGTGCCGTTCTGCGTGCTCGACGAGGTCGAGGCGGCGCTGGACGAAGCCAACGTGGTCCGTTTTGCCCAGTACTTGCGCGAATTTTCGGAGCAAACCCAGTTTATCGTGGTGACTCACCGCAAAGGCACGATGGAAGAAGCCGACGTGCTGTACGGGGTGACCATGGAGGAAGGCGGCGTGTCCAAGCTCGTTTCGGTGAAGCTGGAGGACGAAGATACGGTCGAAATCGCTTAAGCCAACAGAACATTCTCAAATACAATTTACGGTGGCTTGGGGGTCAAGACGACAGCTTGGCTCTCCTGCCACGTTTTTGTGTTTACGCGGTCTGGGGCGGAAAATTGCTTAGGCCCCCTGCGGTATGAGATAATTGAGTTCGAAGTGATGAAGGAGGACATATTCCTATGAGTTTCTTTAAGAAACTGAGAGAAAGCATTGCATCTAAAACGGAATCCGTAACGAAACAGTTCCGGGACGGGCTGGAGAAAAGCCGGAAAGGCTTTGTTGAAAAAGTGACAGAGCTCGTAACCCGGCGCAAAAAAATCGATGAGGAATTTTTCGAAGAGCTGGAGGAAATTTTGATTGGCGCCGATGTTGGCGTGAACACCGTAATGAAGCTGATCGATGATCTGCGGGCCGAAGTGAAGCAGCGCCGGATCGAGAACGCCTCGGAGCTCCAGCCGCTGCTCTCCGAGAAGCTGACCCAGCTGCTGCGCGGGGATGAGGACAGCGAAATGCATTTGAACCCGGACGGGATCAGCGTCATTTTGTTCGTTGGCGTTAATGGGGTCGGTAAAACGACGACGATCGGTAAGTTGGCCCATTTCTATAAGCAACAGGGTAAGAAGGTCATCCTGGCTGCCGGCGACACCTTCCGTGCAGGGGCGATTGAGCAGCTCGAGGTTTGGGGCAATCGAGTTGGAGTGGATGTCATCAAGCAACAGGCCGGCTCTGATCCGGCAGCGGTGATGTTCGACGCGGTTCAAGCCGCCAAGCAGCGTGGGGCCGATATTCTGCTGTGCGATACCGCGGGACGGCTGCAGAACAAGTCGAACCTGATGGAGGAGCTGAACAAGATTTACCGCGTCATCCAGCGCGAAATTCCAGGCGCTCCGCATGAGGTGCTGATGGTGCTTGATGCAACAACAGGGCAAAACGCGCTTAGCCAAGCCAAGCTGTTTGGCGAGAAGAGCGGCGTGACCGGTCTCGTGCTCACGAAGCTGGATGGCACGGCTAAAGGCGGTATTGTCATCGCCATCCGTCAAGAGCTCAGCCTTCCGGTGAAATTCGTTGGACTAGGCGAGAAGATGGAAGATCTCCAAAAATTCGATTCCGAGCAATTCGTGCATGGGTTGTTTGCCGGCTTGATTGCTGAGGAGGAAGAAGCTGAAGGGGAACCCAATGAGGCTTAATTGGGCAAGTCCCAGTAACACATTGCGGGGTTCCTTCGTATGATGCTCATAGGCAAACGCCCGGCAAGACAAACTAATCAAGAGAATTTTAGGAGGTGACAGGATGGCCAATACACATACGTATGACCGCCGTGAGGAAATTGCCAACGCGATCACTCACGGCATCGGCGCCTTGCTCAGTGTGGCAGGATTAGTGCTGTTGATCGTTTTTTCCAGCATGAAGGGCACAGCTTGGCACGTTGTCAGCTTTACAATATATGGTGCAAGCATGCTGCTGTTATACCTATGCTCGACCCTCGTGCACAGCTTCAAGGAAGGGAAACTGAAGGATTTGTTCGAATTTTTCGACCATTCCTCGATTTACATTTACATCGCGGGGACGTATACCCCGTTTCTGCTGGTAGCCGTTAGGGGACCGCTTGGCTGGAGCCTGTTTGGCACCGTCTGGGGGATCGCGCTGCTTGGCGTTGTGTTTAAAGCCTTTTTCGTCAAAAGATTCCTGTTCCTATCGACGTTTTTCTACTTGATTATGGGCTGGTTAATCGTGATTGCCTGGGGACCGCTGACCGCGGCGATGCCGCATCAAGGGATCGTCCTGCTGGTTGCAGGCGGGCTGGCGTATACGCTGGGAACGATATTTTATGTCTGGCGCGGATTTCCTTATCACCATGCGATCTGGCATCTGTTCGTCCTCGGCGGCAGCGTAACGCATTTCTTTGCGATATTGCTGTATCTCTTGCCGAATCATTAAGAGAACTAGGCGTCAAGCCGCTTTCCGAAGCACTGGGAGCGGCTTTTTTGCATAGAACAGCGGCTTTGGCTATGTCCTGAACTGATGTTAAGGAAAAGTGCTTGACATCCATCTCGGCATTCGGTATCATAGGAAAAGTTGATGCCTGTAAAGTGTTTTTCCTTGACGGAGGGGGTGCCCAGATGAGTCAGGAGAATAGGCTTGAGAAGACAAACCGGATCAACCTTTTGTTTGACTTCTATGAAGCGCTGCTGACGGAGAAGCAGCAGACGTTCTTGAAATATTATTTTCTCGATGATTTCTCGCTGGGCGAAATTGCCGCTGAGTTCGAGATCAGCCGTCAGGCGGTTTATGAGCATATCAAACGGGCGGAAGGCATGCTGGAAACGTACGAGGAGAAGCTGGGTCTGCTGAAGAAGCACGAAGCGCGGAGCCTCGTGTTGTCCCGGTTAGGGCAGCTGGTCGAAGACAGCGACATGTCCCCGTTACATAAAGAAACCGCAAGAAATTTGCTTCGCGAGGCGGAGCAATTGTAAGATGACAATAGGAATACGGAACGATTCTTATAGAGATGGAGGTGACGAGGTATGGCATTTGAAGGTTTGACAAGCCGTTTACAGAGCGTGTTCAGCAAGCTTCGCGGCAAGGGCAAAGTTTCCGAGGACGATGTGAACGAAGCGATGCGTGAGGTTCGCCTCGCGTTGCTGGAAGCGGACGTCAACTTTAAAGTCGTCAAGGAATTCATCGCCAAGGTGAAGGAGAAGGCGGTCGGCAAAGAGGTGATGGACAGCTTTACGCCGGGCATGGTCATCATCGATATCGTCAACAAAGAGCTGACCGAGCTGATGGGCGGAAGCCAAGCCAAGCTGGCTCGCAGCAATCGGCCACCAACTGTCGTGATGATGGCGGGTCTGCAAGGGGCTGGGAAGACGACAACCTCGGCGAAGCTGGCCAAGCTGCTGCTGAAGGAGAATCACCGGCCGCTGCTGGTCGCAGGGGACATTTACCGTCCGGCGGCAATCAAGCAGCTGCAGGTGCTCGGCGAGCAGATCAAAGTGCCGGTGTTTACGTTGCCGGAGGGCAACAGCCCGGTTGAAATTGCCCGTCAGGCGCTGCAGCATGCGAAGGATAACGGCAACGACTATGTGTTGATCGATACCGCAGGCCGGCTGCATGTGGACGAAGAGCTGATGGAGGAGCTGCGGCAAATCCATGAAGTGACGAACCCGGACGAGGTCTTGCTCGTGGTGGACGCCATGACCGGTCAGGACGCGGTTAACGTTGCGGAGAGCTTCAATCAACAGCTGACGCTCACCGGCGTCGTGTTGACCAAGCTCGACGGCGATACCCGCGGCGGTGCGGCGTTGTCGGTTAAGGCCGTAACCGGCTGTCCGATCAAGTTTGCCGCGCTTGGCGAGAAGATCGATGCGCTGGAACCGTTCCATCCGGAACGGATGGCATCGCGGATTCTTGGCATGGGCGACATGCTGTCGCTGATTGAGAAAGCCCAAGCCAACATCGACGCGGAAAAAGCGAAGGAAATGGAACGGAAAATGCGCAATGCGGAGTTTACGTTCGAGGATTTCCTGGAGCAAATGGAGCAGGTGAAGAAGCTGGGCCCGCTGGATCAGCTCATGGACATGATCCCCGGCATGGGCAAGATGAAGCAGATGCAGAACGTCAAGGTGGACGAGAAGCAAATGAGCCGGGTAGAGGCCATCGTGCATTCGATGACCAAAGAGGAGAAGCAGAATCCCGATATGATCAATCACAGCCGGCGCAAACGGATCGCTGCAGGCAGCGGAACCACGCTCGCCGACGTCAACCGCTTGATCAAGCAATTTGACGAGATGCGCCGTGTGATGAAGCAGTTCTCCGACATGATGGGGCCGAAAGGCAAAGGCAACAAAATGTTAAAGCAATTAAGCAAGGCTGGCAAAGGGATGAGATTCCCTTTCCGTTAATCGATAGCAAGGTTCATTCTTAGAAGGAGGTGAATTTCGTGGCAGTTCGTATTCGTTTGAAACGTATTGGTGCTCATAAAGCTCCTTTCTACCGTATCGTGGTTTCGAATTCCCGTTCCCCGCGTGACGGTCGTTTTATCGAGGAGATTGGTTACTACAACCCGGTTGCTGAGCCGGCCGTAGTCAACATCGATGAAGAGAAAGCATTGAAATGGCTCCAAGACGGTGCACAAGCATCCGATACCGTTCGCAATCTGCTGAGCAAAGCAGGCGTTATGAAGAAATTCCATGAGCTTAGACAGCAGAAATAATTGCTGATTCGGAGGGTCGTAAATGGAACAATTAGTCGGCGTTATTGCGAAGGCTCTTGTTGATCATCCGGACGACGTGCGCGTAGATGTCGTGGAGAAGGACCACCTGATTGTGTATGAGCTTTCCGTACATCCCGACGATGTAGGGAAGGTTATTGGCAAGCAGGGGAGAATCGCCAAGGCGCTTCGCACCGTCGTAGCATCGGCAGCGGTCAAGATGGATAAGCGGGTCACCGTGGATATCATGTCTTGAACGGTAACTTCATAATGGTAGACGAAAGCGGGTTAGGATGTTTGTCCTAGCCCTTTTTCGTACATGCTGAAGCAGAAGGATCCTGGCAGTTAGGACAAGCTGCGAGTATGACGAGGAGATAGCACTTGGGAGGTTAATATGTCGGATTCATTGTTAACGGTAGGCAAAATCGTAAATACACACGGGATACGCGGGGAGCTTCGCGTGCTGTTGCAGACGGACTTTCCGGAGGTGCGCTTTGCTCCGAAAAGCCGGCTTCTGATCGTTCATCCCGAAACCGGGGAACGGCTGGAGGTCACCGTACAATCGGCGCGGCCTTACAAACAGATGTATATTGTCAAATTCGTCGAATTCTCCAACATCAACGATGTGGAAAGGTTCAAAGGCCGTGACTTGAAGGTGAGCAAGGCGGAATCGGTGGAGCTTCCGGAAAACGAATATTATTTCCATGAAATCATCGGCTGCAGAGTTGTTTCCGATGAGGGGGAAGAGTTAGGTGAAATCGTGGAGATTTTGCGGCCCGGCGCCAATGACGTTTGGGTGGCCAAGCTGCCAAACGGTAAACAGCTGCTGCTTCCGGTGATCGATGACGTTGTATTGGACGTCAACGTGAAGGAGAAAATCATTACAGTGCATATGATGGAAGGACTGTTGTAGGATGCGCGTGGATGTGTTGACCTTGTTTCCTGAAATGTTCGCCGGCGTATTTGGCAGCAGCATCCTCGGCAAAGCTCAGGACAAGGGCATTGTGTCATTCAACGCCATTAACTTCCGGGACTACGCGGGTAATAAACACGGGACCGTCGATGACACGCCTTATGGCGGCGGCGGAGGGATGGTGCTGAAGCCGGAACCGATTTTTCGTGCGGTTGAAGATTTGCTTGGACGGGAGGTTGATGGGGAAACCGGAGATACAGTGAAAGATCCGGCAGCTGCTGCAGAACCTGACCTGACGCCAAACCCTTCCGTTCGTCCACCGCGCATTATCCTGATGTGTCCGCAAGGCGAGACGTTTACGCAAAAGAAGGCGGAAGAATTGGCCCAGGAAGATCACCTGATCTTTATTTGCGGCCATTATGAAGGATACGACGAACGGATTCGCCAGCATTTGGTCACCGACGAGTTATCGATCGGCGATTATGTGCTGACCGGCGGCGAGCTGCCGGCGATGGTTGTCATCGACAGTGTGACGCGCCTGCTGCCCGGGGTGTTAGGCAATGAAACAAGCGCGGTCACCGATTCGTTTAGCACCGGACTGCTGGAATACCCGCATTACACACGTCCCGTTGAGTTTCGCGGCTGGAGAGTGCCGGATATTCTGCTCAGTGGACATCATGCCAACGTCGATGAATGGCGGCGCAAGGAAGCGTTACGGCGGACGTGGGAGCGACGCCCCGATCTGCTTGAGAAGGTGGAGTTATCCCCTAAGGACTTGCGCTGGCTGGAAGAAATCAAAGCTAATGCTCCGAAAGGGAAGGATTAAGTAACTTCTCCATGTCTGTGTCCGATGTGACCGTTAAGCGGTTTAAAGCCATTAACCGGTCACCGGGTTGAACAAAGCCCTGGCGAACGGTGAAAGCCATGCGGTAGCCGTTCTCCTGCAGCTCATAAATCATCTGTTGGGATTTCTCGCCATACGGGTAAGCAAAGTAAGGAGAGTCGACCCCATTTTCCTTCATCTTGTCGATATCGGCTTGGATCAACGTGGAGTCTAGCCCTGCGGATGCAGCAACCCCGCATTTTTGAAAGCCTTTGTAATGCAGATTGTACGTGTGGCTGTGAAACTCGAATACATCGCGCGCAGCATGGATTTCTTCCTTTGAAAGATACGTTTTCTTCGTGGGATCAAAGTTTTGGGTTTCTTCTTCGATTTTACTGCCGATGACAAAGATGGCTGCTTTAAATCCATAGGTTTTGAGAATCGGATAAGCGTAAATATAGTTATTTTGATAGCCGTCATCAAAGGTAATCACCACGCTCTTGGCCGGCAGGGAGATTTGTCCTCTGACGTATTGTTCAAGTTCGCTTAAAGAGGCGGTATAATACCCCTGCTCATGCAGATAGGCCATCTCTGCTTCAAAAGCCTCAAGATTGATGATGGATTTGTTGCCAGGCTCTTGATTGTATTGCTTCGGGGTTATGTAATGATACATCAGTACGGGCACTTGTGCGGCGGTGCCTGGGGCAACCGCAAAGTCCTTCGGCAGGGTGGGATATTCCTCATGCTTCGCATGGCTTGAAGTAAACACCTTCGTTTTTACCATATCCCATGTGGTACAAGCCTTACGGGCCATTACCGTATTCGGATGGGTCACTGCGGCCGAATACACAAAAATCGAAATTGCTGCGAAAAATAGTACATACTTTGCTAATCTTCTTCTCATTTCTCCACAAACTCCTATTTTTCTCTATTAGATCTATTTTATTCGCTCTCTCCAAAAAAGTGGTTACGATTTGTTAGCCTACATCAAAACCAAAAACCCCCGGTAGATTTACCGAGGGTTTTGCTTATTCGAATGATTCGACGATATATCCGGCGGCGATGACGTCTTTTTTGCTTAACACAATCGACCCCAGCTCTTTCTTAACAGTGATCAAATGAGACTTGTTCGTAACGACAGAAGTCGTTTCTCCATCCTTAAGGTTTGCGGCATTAAGGCTAAATGCGGTTTCGCCTCCCGCGCGAACAACGTATACATTGGCGGTATCTTCAGATTGCGAAGCGGAAAGGCGCGGGTTTGCAGCGATCAGATCGGATAAGGTGATCCATTCCTTCTTTGAACTGAACGAAATCGTTTTGGTCGCACCATCGTAGGTTGTGCTGTAATTAAACAAGCTTGCGGCTTCACGAATCGGGACATAAGTCGTTCCATTAAAGACCAGCGCATCCGCGGTCAGCTTGGTTTGCCCATTCACCACGTAATTGAAGTATTTGATGGTCGCTTTGACCGTTTTTACCGCAGGAGCAGCCCCCGCCACGGATGCCGAGCCAATTAAGGCACACGCCGTAACCGCGAGTACGAACTTTTTCATTCGATTCCCTCCAATCGATTATCGTCCTTTAAAAATATTACATAGAAGCTTATCTAATGATATAGGATTTGTGGGTTATTTTGCTGGGAGCAGATCGGACGAAGGGACTAGCCCTAATCCAAGAGAGATTGGGTCTTAGGCTTGCGCCTAAGCTCTTGCGAGGGTGCGCGCTTATGGCTTATAATGGAACTACGCGATTGACATAAGGTTAACGTTGAACGGCAAATCGTTAACCACCATGAGTGATTATCGGGGTATGGCGCAGTCAGGTAGCGCGCACCCTTGGGGTGGGTGAGGCCGTGGGTTCGAATCCCGCTACTCCGATCTTTAGCAAACCGAAGGAACAGGCAAATTTCAATTGAATTTTGCCTGTTCCTTTTTTATACCGCGCAAGCTATCAAGACAGTTGCCTCAAACCGTTAGTCGCCCATACCGTTCGTCCACTGCTCTCATACTATGCATTAGCTTGCATAAGGAAGGGGAACAAGGGAATGGAAGAGATATATTATAATTGCTTACAATGCATGGGGAAGCGTGTTCGGATTTTAACCCGTGATGGGGCTGTACACGAAGGCACGATTGTGAAGGTTGACCGGAACAACGTATATTTAAAAAAATCGGGGAAAGGCCGGGCTCAAATCTCGGCATTTTATCCGCCCTACTATGGTGGCTACGGGTACGGTCCTTATGGAGCGGCCGACGAAATTTTGACGCTGAGCCTGTTCACGCTCTTGGCGATTGCTTTAATTTAAGGTTAAAACGTTCGCCTCCAAGGGATTGGAGGCATTTTTTTGTTCAAAATCGGATAAGATAAATTTAAGGATATCCCCTGTTAACCCTTGCGTTGTTAACCTTATATTTTTCTTGCGAAGCCTATGAGATTATGGTACAATTCAATTTGTTGTGAATTCGGTGGTCCGCTGCGGATGATGAAGAAGAACAAGAGGTTCTTTGGAAGAGGCATGAACACCTGAGTGGAAGGAGGGAGTCCTAGATGAATATCGTACAAGCGATTACGCAAGAACAGCTTCGCAAGGATATTCCGAGCTTTCGTCCTGGTGACACTTTGAAAGTGTACGTTAAGGTTATCGAGGGATCTCGTGAACGTGTCCAATTGTTCGAAGGTGTTGTGATTAAGCGTCGTGGCGGCGGAATTAGCGAAACTTTTACGGTTCGTAAAATTTCGAACGGTGTAGGCGTGGAAAGAACTTTCCCGCTTCATTCCCCGAAAATCGATAAAATCGAAGTGGCTCGCCGTGGTAAAGTGCGTCGTGCGAAGTTGTATTATCTTCGTGAACTTCGCGGTAAAGCAGCGAGAATTAAAGAAGTACGTCGTTAATTTTTCGTTAACGAAGAGGGGGCTTGTATCCAATCAAGCCCCTTTGCTTTTTCTTCGGGAAGTTTCGAGATTCACTACCTCCAGTACATATTTTATGAGATAAGGAGAGGTCACGATCCATGGAGAAGCATGAACGTCAGGGTTATCCGGAGGTTTCGCCGTCTTCCGGACGGGTGGAGCAGTCGCCAGACGGGCCAGGAGCGGTGCAAACGCCGCCTGCGGGCAAGAAGGAAAAAAGTGAGGCGTTGGAGTGGCTGAAAGCTATCGCCATCGCCATTGTGTTGGTTCTCCTGATTCGTTGGCTTTTCTTTGCTCCGTTTATTGTCGACGGCCCGTCGATGCAACCAAACTTTCATACGGGGGAACGGATCATCGTGAACAAGATCATTTACGATATCCGCGCTCCAAAACACGGTGAAGTCATTGTTTTCCACGTTCCGTCGGAAGGCCGGGATTTCATCAAACGGGTCATCGGCGTCCCTGGAGATACCGTCCAAGTGGAAGGGGATACGGTGACGGTCAACGGGAAGGTTGTAGATGAAACATACATTAAAGATGTTGTGGTAGAGAAGCATAATAATAACGAGCTGTACAATACGGAGGCGAATTTTCCGAACGAGCTGGTTCCGGATGGAACGGTGCCGGAAGGATACGTTTTTGTACTGGGGGATAACCGCTCGAATAGTACGGACAGCCGACGGATCGGTTACGTACCATATAAAGACATCGTAGGTCGGGCAGATTTGGTGTTCTGGCCGCTGTCGGACCTGAAGTTGATCCGGCACTAGATGCTGGGAAAGTAGAATGGGAGAAACGTGAGAGAAGGCGCGTTCTTGGGACAGTGAGGTGAAGGTATATGACAATTCAATGGTTTCCCGGCCACATGACCAAGGCACGCCGGCAAATCCAAGAGAAGCTGAAGCTGATCGATGTGGTCATCGAGCTCCTTGACGCGAGGTTGCCTCTGTCGAGCCGAAATCCGATGATCGATGAGATTTTGCAAGGCAAGCCGCGCTTGATTGTTTTAAATAAATCCGATTTGGCCGATCCTGCGGTGACGCGGCAGTGGATCGCTTATTTTAAAGAAGAAGGGCATCTGGCCGTTGAAGCCGACGCGGCAAGCGGGCAAGGCCTAAAGGAAATTCCCCGCTTGGCCAAGGAGCTGCTGAAGGAGCGGATCGAGAAGCAAATCGCCAAAGGTATCAAGCCTCGGGCGGTTCGCGCTTTAATTGTCGGAATCCCAAATGTCGGGAAATCCACGCTGATTAATGGTTTAGCGGGTCGTAAAATTGCGGCGACCGGCGACAGACCCGGCGTCACTAAAGGTCAGCAATGGATTAAGGTAGGGACGGAGATGGAGTTGCTCGACACGCCGGGCATTTTGTGGCCGAAGTTTGAAGATCAGAACGTCGGCTACCGACTGGCTGTAACCGGAGCGATCCGCGAAGAGATTTTGAATGTGGAAGACATCGCTTTTTTTGCCGTAAAATATTTAGTTCGGTATTACTGGGAACCGTTCAAAGAACGGTTTGAACTGGATCAACCGCCGAGAGACTTCGACGATCCGGACGAAATCGTTGCGATCATGGAAGCAGTGGGGCGAAAACGCGGTTGCCTTATCAGCGGTGGACGCGTGGATTTGGAGAAAGCATCGGGGATATTGCTTCGCGAATTGAGAGCCGGCAAGCTGGGCCGATATTCGTTAGAATCCCCCTATTAATAAATGCATGCCGCTGGCAGTTTGAAGTTTCTACTTCAGATTGTCGGCGGCTTGTTTTTTTAGCGAAAGGCTGTAGAATCGAAAGAGGATTGCCGATAAAATAAGGGAAGCATCGTAAAACATAGATGAAACCGATAGGATGATGGATGCGCTCCAGGCGTGGAACCCTCATTTTCGCATCTAGAGAAAGAGAACAACATAGAACAGCTCACCACGGGGGGAGTTTCGCGAGTAAAGGGAGGCATTATGGAAGATTTATTAAAATATGAGCGCGAGTATTGGCAAGCGGGATATTCGCATATTGCGGGGATCGATGAAGTGGGCAGAGGCTGCTTGTTTGGAGATGTGGTAGCGGCTGCGGTCATTTTGCCGCAGGGGCTCGTGCTTGAGGACGTTAACGATTCGAAGAAATTAAGCGCCAAGAAGCGGGAGAAGCTGTTTGATCTCATTATGGAGCAGGCGATTGCCGTGGGGATCGGATCCGTGGATGCGGCGACCATTGACCAAATCAATATTAAGCAGGCGACAAGGCGGGCGATGAAGCAGGCGGTAGAACAACTGTCGATTCAGCCGGAATATCTGCTCATCGATGCAGAGAAGGTGGATGTGCCCATTCCCCAACTTTCAGTAATCAAAGGGGATGCCACCAGTCAGTCGATCGCAGCCGCTTCGATCGTTGCCAAGGTGACACGTGACCGTTTGTGCCAAGGCGAATGGGATGCACGATATCCGGAATACGGAATCGCCGTACATAAAGGTTATGCAACCAAGCTGCACCGTGAACAGCTTCTGGCATTGGGGCCAACGCCCATGCATCGCAAGAGCTTTATGCGCAATTTGTTCGTTGAAGAACAAACTTTGTTTTAACCGGCCTTTCTTACCCGCTGTCGATGGAGGCGGGTTTTCCATATCTTCAATCCAGTCTAAGGGGGGAGCTTATGAATATCGGACCGCTGCTGCGCAGTATGATGGGGGACGTTCGTTCCGGGGAAGCGAAATCGCTGGAACTCAAGACGGGGCAAGTGGTCCGCGGCACGGTGTTGTCCGTCTCCGATGATGAGCAAGTGGCCGTCATTCAGGTCCAAGGTGTGAAGCTTCACGCTGCCTTGGAGACGCCGATGCGTCCAGGAGAAACGACGCTCCTGCAGGTGCAGCCGGAATCGAAGGACGGACTGGCGGTCTTGAAGCCAATTTCCGCAGACCCGGGGACTGTCCTGTCTCCTGCTTCTCTCGCCAAGGCGCTCGAATCGCTGGGACTTGAGAATTCGCCGGCGAACCGGGAATTCCTGCAGATGATGCAGAAAAACGGAATTCCATTAACACGGGAAAATTTTGCGCTCCTGCAAAAGGTCTCCGGGCTAAAGCCGGCTGGAGTACCATTGTCGGAGTGGATTCAGGCGGTGGGTATCGCCTTTGGACGGGGACTTCCGATCACCGGTGAAACGGTAGCGGGGCTGCATCAAGCTGTTTTTGGCCCTCCGCTGCACGTCCTGCTGTCCTCGCTGGAGGAGCAGATCGCCAGCTTTTTGCGCCAATTGGGGCCGGAGATGACCGGGAACGAGGGGCAACCCCGCTCAGGCCCGGCAGCAGCTGGCTCATCGGCTCAGACAGGGCAATCGGCATCCCCCTTGCTTGCGGGGGGCACCGCTTCTCCAGCGCCCGGGTCGAATGCCGGGACGGCCGCCTGGGGAGCAGCACAAGCAGGGACGCTGCCGAACGGCGGAGGAGCTCCGCCGAATCAGGCGGCGGGGCTGATGCAATTAGCCCGGCAGGGC
>NZ_GG695970.1:281381-294204 GCF_000159955.1 Paenibacillus sp. oral taxon 786 str. D14
CCTTCTCCTGCAGGTGATGGCCTCAGACGAGCTGCCCGCGCCGCTCCAGGAGGCGGCGCGCCAGCTCGTACAGCAGCTGACCGGGCAGCAGCTGCTGCTCAATACCGACCGGACCGCGCCGTTTGCGCAGGTGACGATGTTCCTGCCCTTGATCGGTCCGGACGGACGGCAAACCGCCGCCGTGCACATCGAGTCGCGGCGCGGACGCAAAGGCGAACTGGATCCGGCCAATTGCCGGTTATGGTTCGATTTGCAGATGAAGACGCTGGGGCAAATCATGGTCGACGTACAGGTCGCCGACAAGAAGGTGCTGCTCAAAATCTACAGCGAAAAGGAAACGACCGGAGCCTTTTTGGAATCCCGCCAGGAAGAAGTGAGTACGGCGTTGGAGAAGGCGGGCTATCGGCTCTTGTCGCTCAAGGCGGAGCCTTTGATCAAGCCGGAGGGGGAGGAAGGCAACGAAGCGGATTTCAGCCAGCCGATGTCTTATGCGCCTAGCGTATACAAAGGAGTGGATTACCGCGTATGAAGGAGAAACCGCAAGCGCCCAGCTTGGCTTTCAAAAAAGCAGTCGCCTTGAAATACGACCCCGGCCAGGGAGAGGCTCCGGTCGTTGTGGCCAAAGGCAAGGGCCTGATCGCTGACCGGATCCTTGACGCAGCGCTGGAGCACGGGATTCCAATCCAGGAGGACGCCGCATTGGTTGAGGTGTTGTCCAAGCTGGATTTGGATCAACAGATTCCTGCCGAACTGTATGACCTGGTTGCCGAAATTCTGACCTTTATTTATCGATCGGATAAAATGGTGGAAAGAGGGTTGTTCTTTGAGTAACCTTGGCATCAATGGGCGAAGAGGAGATGGCCGCAAAGAACGCGGCCGGAAAGCGGAACAGGCCGCTTGCGAGCATCTGATTTCACAGGGATACACGATTCTTGAGCGAAATTGGCGCTGCCGCAGCGGAGAACTCGACATCATTGCCAGGAAGCGAGACGTTCTCGTGAACGTAGAAGTCCGAAGCCGCAGCCAGCAGGCTGCGGCTTTCGGCACGCCGGCGGAATCGGTGAATGCCCGCAAAATCAAGCAGGTTCGTGATACAGCCGCGGTTTATTTGCATCGTACGGGTCAATCGGACGCCAACCTTCGCTTTGATGTAATTGCGGTGACGTTCGGCCGAGGCGATAATATCGCGCTGGAGCATATTCAAGCCGCTTTCTGATGGGGACTCATCCCGCAACTTCATGCCGCCGGTCCAGTTGCCGGTATTGGATCGCTTCTGCGACATGCTCGGCACGAATATGGACTTCTCCTTCCAGATCGGCAATCGTTCGGGACAGCTTGATGATCCGGTCATATGCCCGCATGCTCAGCCCCAGCGTGGCAAAACAATCCTGCAGCAGCTTGGCGGCATCACGGTCTAGCCGGGCAAATCGACGCAGCAGGCTGCCGGACAGCTCGCTGTTCCGGGAGATCCGGCAGCCACGATAGCGTTCCTGTTGAATCCGTTCGGCTGCCATCACCTGTTCCCGCATCGCTGCGGAATCCAGCGGCTGAGGATCGTCCTGCCAACGCTGCGGGCGAGGAACCTCCACCTGCATATCAATCCGGTCTAATAAGGGGCCGGATATTTTTTCGCGGTATTGAGCGATTCGCCAAGGCGAGCAGGTACAGGCGGGCAGCGGCGGCTCGGCACCGAAATAGCCACAAGGACACGGATTTAACGATCCCGCAAGCAGGAAATGAGCAGGGAACGTGAACGACGCCCGGGAACGGCTGATGGTGACGACGCGATCCTCCAGCGGTTGGCGCAGCACCTCCAGCACATTCCTCGAGAACTCCGGCAGTTCGTCAAGGAACAATACGCCGTGGTGGGCAAGGCTGACTTCCCCCGGCTTCGGGATTCCGCCCCCTCCAATCAGACCGCCGGCGGATATCGTATGGTGCGGCGAACGAAAAGGGCGGCGCTGAATCAGACCTTGTCCGGAGTCATTGAACTTGCCGGCAGAGCTGTAGATTTTCGTGACCTCTAGCGATTCTTCCAGCGTTAAGGGAGGCAGAATGGATGGCAGTCGTTGCACCAGCATTGTCTTGCCGGTACCGGGCGGCCCGATCAGCACGATGTTATGGAACCCGGCGGCAGCGATGACTAGCGCCCGTTTAATTTGCCGCTGACCGATCACGTCGCTGTAATCGAGCAGGGAAGGAAGCTCGGCCGTTGTCCCCGTGCCTTCCGGCTTTTTCTCAAGATGGTTTAAGGTTTGAAGGACAAGCGGAGCCTGCTCTTGATGCACCTGAATGGAGTGCAAAGGCAACGCAGCTGCCACCTCCGAGTCCTTCGCTTCGTGCGAGGGAGGGGCGAGTTCGCTCAAATGGCTGAGGGCATAAACTCGAATACCTCCAAGCAGCAGCGCTTCTTCGGCATTATTCTGCGGGAGCAGCACCGCCGTAAAGCCATCGCGCCGTGCCCGATCCACCATGGACAGAACGCCTGGTACAGGACGCAGCGTGCCGTCCAGCGACAGCTCTCCGATGATCAACAAGCGCTCCTCCGGCGGCAATCTCACCTGGTCACTAGCCGCCAATATTGCCAGCGCGATGGCCAGATCGAAGGCCGAGCCTTCCTTGCGCAGGTCAGCCGGCGCTAAATTAATCGTTACGCGCTGAAGCGGAAAGCGATAGCCGCAGTTTTTGATCGCTGCCCGGACCCGGTCAATCGCTTCGCGAACGGCCGAATCCGGCAAGCCGACGATGCTCGTTTGCGGAATGCCGCTGGACAAGTCAACCTCAACCTCGATGATCACGCCGTCAATGCCGTACAAGCACGCGCTGTGTAGTTTACCGTACATAACAAAAAAACACCTCATTCCTATCGATTTAAGCTTTGCTTGGGCAAAGCCTGGATTGGAAAAAGGTGCTTCCTTATTTTCCCGATTCATTTAGTTACACGTATTCTAGGACGAACGTTAACGATTGTCAAGTTGGCAAACCTACGCTGCTAAGGCGAAGCAGGGGAGGTATCAGAATGTGATTTCGGGAGGAAGCTGGCAAGCATTTTTCTCACAACCTAAGATATTTTCATAAATTGCTGAAATTCGTCGAAATCCATCTCATGATGAGATGCGTGTGGGCGCAGTGTCAATTTTGGGCTGAACAAATTGGCGCGAGTTTTTCCTGTCCCTGCAACTCCTTGAAACTTTGAAAGCGATTCATTGCACTTTGGCCATTCTCCCCTGCTGCGTCAATTATTCATCTCAACTTGAGATGAAAATGATATAAAAAAGTTGTGTATAAATGATGAACTTTTTGAGGAAAGCGTTTCAAAAAAGTGGTACAATAATCTGGGTTTCAGCTGATATTTTCGAGAAGGGGGACCACAAGCCGCAGGTTTTGGACCCTCTAAAATACCGCCTGTTGATAGGAGGATTTTACGCATGAATATCCATGAGTATCAAGGAAAAGAAGTCCTAAAGCAGTACGGTGTGGCCGTTCCTGAAGGACGCGTAGCGTTTACGGTCGAGGAAGCTGTGGAAGCGGCGAAAGCGCTGGGGACCCCGGTTGTCGTGGTCAAGGCGCAAATTCATGCCGGAGGCCGCGGTAAAGCCGGCGGCGTCAAAGTGGCCAAAAGCTTGGATGAGGTGAGAACCTATGCTCAGGAACTCCTCGGCAAGGTACTGGTCACCCATCAAACGGGACCAGAGGGGAAAGAGGTTAAACGCCTCTTAATCGAGCAAGGCTGCGATATCAAGAAGGAGTATTACGTTGGCGTTGTCGTGGACCGTGGTACAGGCCGCGTGACGATGATGGCCTCTGAGGAAGGCGGGACGGAAATTGAAGAAGTGGCTGCCGCAACTCCGGAGAAAATTTTCAAAGAAGTGATTGATCCGGCTGTTGGCTTGACGTCGTTCCAGGCCCGCAGATTGGCTTACTCCATTAATATTCCAAATGAACTAGTAGGCAAAGCCACGCAATTTATGATGGCTTTGTATGAAGCTTTTGTGGACAAAGATTGCTCCATCGCGGAGATTAATCCGCTTGTCGTCACTGGAGATGGCAACGTCCTGGCGCTGGATGCGAAGCTGAATTTCGATTCCAATGCGCTGTTCCGTCATAAGGACATTTTGGCGTTGCGTGATTTGGAAGAAGAGGACGAGAAGGAGATTGAAGCTTCGAAGTACGACCTCAGCTACATTGCGCTCGATGGTAACATCGGCTGTATGGTGAACGGGGCCGGTCTGGCGATGGCGACGATGGACATCATCAAATATTACGGCGGAGACCCGGCGAACTTCCTGGATGTTGGGGGAGGCGCAACGGCGGAGAAGGTCACGGAAGCCTTCAAAATTATTTTGTCGGACGCCAAGGTGAAAGGGATTTTCGTGAATATTTTCGGCGGCATCATGAAATGCGACGTGATTGCTTCGGGGATCGTGGAAGCCGCGAAGCAGGTCGGTTTGGACCGTCCGCTCGTTGTGCGCCTTGAGGGAACAAACGTTGATCTCGGCAAGCAAATTCTAGCTGAATCGGGGCTGGCAATCGTCTCGGCAGACTCGATGGCGGATGGCGCTCAGAAGATCGTTTCGCTCGTCTCGTAATTTAGAGTGGTACCTCACATTGCAATCACCTATCCATAAGGGGAGGCTCGAAATATGAGTATTTTGGTCGATAAGAATACGAAGGTCATCACCCAGGGAATCACCGGGAAAACCGCATTGTTCCATGCCAAAGGAGCGCTTGACTACGGCACGCAAATGGTTGGGGGAACGTCTCCGGGCAAAGGCGGCACGAAGGTAGATATTACCTTGGAGAGCGGCGAAACCGTCAGCCTGCCGGTGTTTAACACGGTTCGCGAAGCGAAGGAAGCGACGGGGGCTACCGCCAGCGTTATTTATGTACCGCCGGCATTTGCAGCCGATTCGATTCTGGAAGCCGTGGAAGCGGAATTGGATCTGGTCATCTGCATCACAGAGGGGATTCCGGTCCTCGATATGGTGAAGGTGAAACGTTATATGGAAGGGAAAAAGACCGTACTGATCGGTCCGAACTGCCCGGGCGTCATTACACCAGGCGAATGCAAAATCGGCATCATGCCGGGTTATATCCATTTGCCAGGTCATGTCGGCGTCGTATCGCGCAGCGGTACGTTGACGTATGAAGCGGTGCATCAATTGACAACTCGCGGCATCGGGCAATCTTCGGCGGTTGGCATCGGCGGCGATCCGGTGAAGGGCTCGGAGTTCATCGATATTTTGCGCCGGTTTAATGATGATGACAACACGCATGCCGTGATCATGATCGGGGAAATCGGCGGAACGGCCGAAGAAGAGGCAGCCGAATGGATCCAGAAAAATATGACGAAGCCTGTCGTTGGCTTTATCGGCGGTGTGACGGCTCCTCCAGGGAAACGGATGGGGCATGCCGGTGCGATTATTTCCGGCGGTAAAGGAACGGCGAAGGAAAAAATCGCTAAGCTGGAGTCCTGTGGCATAAAAGTAGCGCCTACGCCTTCGGAGATGGGCGCAACGCTGGTTAGTGTTCTGGAAGAACGCGGCCTTTTAGAATTGTGCACGACACGCTAAGCTATTTTTGATATAATCATACCCAAAGGTAAGCAACCTTCTTAGCCATAAACGGCTCGAGGAGGTTGCTTTTTTTATTTTTCAAGGAGGGATTAGATGTGGAGAAGAAATGGGTACTAGCGGGATTACATGAATTCCCCGGGGTAGGCTGGAAAACGTTGCAGCAAATCGTTGCATATGATGAGGACTGGGAGCATGCCATCGAGTTTACCGCAGCGGACTGGAGGGAGCGGGGACTGGGTCCAGAACTGTCACTTCGGCTGTCGGAGCGGTTCACTCGGGACTGGATTGAGGCCCAACTGGAACAGTACGACGGTAAAGGCATACAGGTAATTACAAGGCTGGATTTGGAGTATCCTATTTTAATGAAGGAGACCGCTCAGCCGCCATGGGTTTTGTATGCTCTAGGCGATACCAGGCTGCTGAACGGCCTCTCTGTCGCGATGGTCGGTACGCGGACGCCAACCGCCTATGGACGAAAGGTAGGAGCTGCCTTAGCCGGTGAGCTTTGCGCCCTTGGGATCACGATCGTGAGCGGGATGGCCCGCGGGATTGACGGAGTTTGCCATGAAGCGGCTTTGCAGGCAGGAGGAACAACCATAGCCGTATTAGGCACTGCGATCGACGTTGCTTATCCTCCGGAGCATGTCTCGATGTATCGCCGCATCGCCGAGCAAGGGCTTGTCATCTCGGAATATCCGATCGGTACACCTGGCCATCCCGGGATGTTCCCGCAGCGCAACCGGATCATCGCGGGAATTGCTCATGGTACGGTGGTTGTGGAGGCCGACGCCCGCAGCGGTTCCTTGATCACGGCCGATAAGGCGCTGGAGGAAAATCGCGACCTGTTTGCTGTCCCCGGGCCGATTACCTCGCCGAAAAGCCGGGGCACCTTGTGGCTTTTGAAGCAGGGAGCCAAAATCGTAACCGAAGCCAAGGATATTTGGGAGGATTACGAGGCCTTTTTACCTGCCGCGAAGGAGACGAAAAAGGAAGCGGTAACAGGAAACAAGTTGACAGATGAGGAGCGCCGCATATACCATATGTTGGAGCAGGGCATCACGAGTTTTGATGATCTGCTAGTGCAGACCGGGTGGGATTTTGGACTTTTACATTCAGTTCTGTTATCTTTAATCATGAAAAAAACGGCGGTTCAACTCCCCGGCTCCGTATACCAGCTAATATAGTCCATTCCTAACCGAGAGTGGCTTGAATATATGACTATATGAGTATTTTACCTGATTACAATGAACACCAGTTTTTGAGTTTCGTATTGTTTGAGAGGAGGACGAACCTGTGGCGGATTCACTCGTCATCGTGGAATCGCCTGCCAAGGCGAAAACGATTGGCAAATACTTAGGCAGCAAATACATCGTGAAAGCCTCAATGGGTCATGTTCGCGATTTGCCCAAGAGCCAAATTGGGGTTGAAGTAGAGAACGACTTCAGTCCGAAGTATATTACAATCCGTGGGAAGGGTTCTGTATTAAAAGAATTAAAGGATGCCAGCAAAAAAGTAAAAAAAATCTATCTGGCAGCCGACCCCGATCGCGAAGGAGAAGCGATTGCCTGGCATCTGGCCCATGCGCTGGACGTGGATGAAAAGGATACTTGCCGCGTCGTATTTAATGAAATTACGAAGCAAGCGGTTAGAGACGCCTTCAAAAACCCGCGCCCCATCAACATGGACCTGGTGAACGCGCAGCAAGCCAGACGGATTTTGGACCGGCTGGTTGGTTATAAAGTCAGCCCGCTGCTGTGGAAGAAGATCAAAAAGGGGTTGTCGTTTGGCCGCGTTCAATCCGTAGCGGTGAAAATCATTTTGGACCGGGAGAATGAAATCTCTGAATTTGTTCCGGAAGAATACTGGAGCATTACGGCGAAGCTGAAAACCGGAGGCTCTTCGTTCGAAGCGAAGTTTCACCAGTACCAAGGCGAGAAAATCGAGCTGAAAAACGAACAACAAGTTCAGGTAATTCTGAAATCGATCGAGAATGCCAAGTTCAGCGTGGTCGATGTGAAGGAGAAGGAACGTCTCCGCCATCCGGCCGCGCCGTTTACAACCAGCTCCCTACAGCAGGAGGCTGCGCGCAAGCTGAATTTCCGGGCAGCCAAAACGATGTCGATCGCCCAGCAGCTGTATGAGGGGGTTGACCTCGGCAAAGAAGGGACCGTCGGTCTGATCACTTACATGCGTACAGACTCGACGCGGATCGCCACTTCAGCCCAAGAGGAAGCAAAGCAATATATCCTGGAGAAATTCGGTGAAGCCTACGCCCCTGAAACGCCGCGTCAATATTCCAAGAAGGCCGCCAGCGCGCAGGACGCCCATGAAGCGATCCGTCCAACATCGGCGATGCGTGATCCGGAATCGGTGAAGGAGTTCACCACCCGGGATCAGTATCGGCTGTACAAATTGATTTGGGATCGTTTTATGGCCAGCCAAATGACTTCTGCCGTGCTGGACACGATGTCAGTGGATATTGCCGCTGGCGAAGCAACGTTCCGCGCGGTTGGGTCGAAGATCCGCTTCCCTGGCTTTATGAAGGTGTACGTGGAAGGCAACGATGATGGCAACGCCAATGAGGACGACAAGTTTTTGCCACCCCTGACGAAAGGGGAAGAGCTGGCGAAAGAGTCGATCGAACCGAAGCAGCATTTTACCCAACCCCCGCCTCGTTATACGGAGGCGCGTTTGGTTAAAACACTGGAGGAGCTCGGCATTGGACGCCCTAGTACGTACGCGCCAACCCTAGAAACCATTCAAAAACGCGGCTACGTGGCGATTGAGGACAAGAAGTTCGTCCCTACCGAGTTAGGCGAGCTTCTCATCGAACAGACGGAGCAATTCTTCCCGGAAATCCTCGATGTGGAGTTTACCGCCCATATGGAGGAGGACCTGGACCATGTTGAGGAAGGCTCCGAGGATTGGGTAAGGGTGCTGAGCGAGTTTTATAAATCGTTTGAGAAACGGCTTCGGGTTGCGGAAGAAGAAATGAAGGAAGTCGAAATCGAAGACGAGGTCTCCGACGAGATCTGTGAAAAATGCGGAAGACCGATGGTTTATAAATTGGGACGTTTCGGGAAGTTTCTGGCCTGCTCGGGGTTTCCGGAATGCCGGAATACGAAACCGATCGTCAAGGACATCGGCGTCACCTGTCCGAAATGTAAAGAAGGCCATGTGGTCGAGCGCCGGAGTAAAAAGGGACGGGTCTTCTATGGCTGCGACCGTTATCCGGAGTGTGACTTTGTTTCGTGGGATAAGCCTTCACCGAAGCCTTGTCCGAAATGCGGTTCGATGCTCGTAGAGAAGCGAAATAAGCAAGGCGGGAAGCTGCAATGTACCTCCTGCGACTACGTGGAAGCCATTGAAGATAACGACGATACAGATGATTAAGATGAGCCCGCGTTTGTGCGGGCTTTGAGACAGCTTAGAAATTCAGCATGAGATTTAGTAGGGGGACATGAACATGACGAATAAAGTAACGGTCATCGGCGCGGGATTGGCCGGCAGTGAAGCGGCATGGCAAATCGCGAGCCGCGGCATCCCCGTGGTGTTGTACGAAATGCGCCCGGTTGTGAAGACGCCGGCGCATCATACCGATAAATTTGCCGAGCTGGTCTGCAGTAACTCTTTGCGGGCCAATGGGTTAACGAACGCCGTTGGCGTTCTCAAAGAAGAAATGCGGATGCTGAACTCGCTGGTGCTTGGTGCGGCGGATCGCAATGCGGTGCCGGCCGGCGGCGCGCTGGCCGTTGACCGGGACGGTTTCTCTGGAGAGATTACCCGGACGCTGAGAGAGCACCCGTTGATCGAAGTCATTAATGAAGAAATCAAGGAGATCCCGCAGGACGGGATTGTCGTGATTGCCACCGGGCCACTGACGTCTCCTGCCCTTTCGGAGCAAATTAAGCGGTTGACCGGCGAGGACTATTTTTACTTTTACGATGCTGCCGCTCCGATTGTGGAGAAAGATTCGATTGATATGAGCAAAGTGTACCTGGCTTCCAGGTACGACAAAGGTGAAGCAGCCTACTTGAACTGCCCGATGACGGAGGAGGAGTTCGACGCTTTCTATGATGCGTTAATTCATGCGGAGGTAGCTCAGCTGAAAGACTTCGAGAAGGAGATTTACTTCGAAGGCTGTATGCCGATCGAGGTGATGATGCGGCGCGGCAAGCAGACGGCCCTGTTTGGGCCGATGAAGCCGGTTGGTCTCGTCAACCCGCACACCGGCAAGCTCCCGTATGCTGTGGTGCAGCTGCGTCAGGATAATGCAGCCGGCACGTTGTACAATTTGGTAGGCTTCCAGACCCATTTGAAATGGGGCGAGCAGAAGCGCGTCTTCTCGATGATTCCAGGTCTGGAGAATGCCGAGTTCGTCCGGTACGGCGTGATGCACCGTAACACCTTTATCAACTCGCCGAAGCTGCTCATGCCAACGTATCAGTTGAAGGCACGGCCGTCGCTCTTCTTCGCGGGTCAGATGACTGGTGTCGAAGGTTACGTCGAGTCCGCTGCTTCCGGTCTGATTGCGGGGATTAACGCAGCCCGAGCTGCCGCAGGCCAGGAGGGCATCGTCTTCCCTGCGGACACAACGCTGGGCAGTATGGCGCGTTACATCACCACCGCAGACTTCGAACACTTCCAGCCGATGAACGCCAACTTTGGCTTGTTTCCGAAGCTGGATACCCGCTACCGCAAAAAAGCAGAGAAAAACGAAGCGCTCGCGCAGCGCGCGCTGAATAGCTTGCGATCCTTTATGGCAGAAGAACGGTTGGGTTAATCCACCGTTTTTTTGCAATCTAGGGGGTAAACGGGTTATGCTGAAATCAAGGACGTTCATATGATAGAACTGGCCCATTATCATACGTAGTAAACGAACCCATTGCCTCAGTCCCTCCTGCGTAAATTCGAATTGATGAAAAACGTAAGGGCTGAGAACATACAAGAGAGGAAGGCGAACAAACACATGGAGCTATCTTTTCACGCTACAACGATTTGCGCTGTACGCCACAATGGCAAAGGCGCCATTGCCGGTGACGGGCAAGTCACGTTTGGGCAGAACGTCGTGATGAAGCAAACGGCCAAGAAAGTCCGCCGGTTGTACCGCGGTCAAGTGGTTGCAGGTTTTGCCGGTTCGGTCGCCGATGCCATCACGTTATTTGAGAAATTTGAGGGGAAACTGGAAGAGCATTCGGGGAACCTGCAGCGGGCAGCGGTTGAACTGGCCAAAGATTGGCGCCAGGACCGCGTGTTGCGCAAGCTGGAGGCTTTGATGATCGTCATGGACAAAACCGGGATGCTGCTGATTTCCGGCGGCGGGGAAATTATTGAACCGGATGATGATGTGCTGGCGATCGGGTCAGGGGGGAACTTTGCTCTGTCGGCTGCGCGGGCTCTCAAACGCCATGCCACAGGGTTGGAGGCGAAGGATATCGCCCGCGAATCCTTGCAGATCGCTTCGGAAATCTGCGTATATACGAACAACAACATTATTGTTGAGGAGCTTTGAGTATCGTTGATACTATCGTGTCAGGGGGACGAATCATGACCGAAAAAAATTTAACGCCAAGACAAATCGTAGCCGAACTGGATAAATACATCGTAGGACAGAAACAAGCGAAAAAATCGGTTGCTGTCGCGTTGCGGAACCGTTACCGGCGCAGCTTGCTCCCGGAGGAGGTTCAGGATGAAATTGTACCTAAAAACATCCTGATGATCGGACCGACCGGGGTGGGGAAGACGGAAATTGCCCGCCGTCTCGCCAAGCTGGTTGGTGCTCCCTTTGTTAAAGTGGAAGCAACGAAGTTCACTGAGGTTGGTTATGTAGGTCGAGACGTCGAGTCGATGGTGCGCGATCTCATCGAAACGGCGATCCGGACAGTAAAGCTTGAGCGTACCGAGAAGGTGAAAGATAAAGCGGAAGGGCTTGCGAACGAGCGCCTGGTTCAGATCCTGGTTCCTTCAGAAAATAAAACAAAAGGCGTTCGCAATCCGTTCGAGATGTTGTTTGGGGGCGGTAACGGGGCGAACACCTCCGCTCAGGAGGAGCCGGAGGAAGACAGCACGCTGGCCGAACGCCGACGTCAGGTGCGCTTCAAATTGTTGTCCGGTCAGATGGAGAACGATATCGTGGAAGTTGAAGTTGAAGACAACACGCCAACGATGATGGATATGTTTGCCGGCCAAGGCAACGACCAGCTTGGCATGAACATGCAGGAAATGTTTGGCAATCTCCTGCCGAAACGCACCAAGAAGCGGAAGCTGACCGTCAAGGAAGCCCGCAAAGTGCTGACGCAGGAGGAAGCGGCGAAGCTGATCGACCAAGACGATTTGATTCAGGAAGCAATCACGCGGGCAGAGCAATCCGGGATCATCTTTATCGACGAAATCGATAAAGTTGCCAGCCGGGGACAGGGCTCGGGTCCCGACGTATCCCGTGAGGGCGTACAGCGCGATATTTTGCCGATCGTGGAAGGCTCGACGGTGATGACCAAATACGGTCCGATCAAAACAGATTATATTTTGTTTATTGCGGCAGGAGCTTTCCATATTGCCAAGCCATCTGACTTAATTCCTGAGCTTCAAGGGCGGTTCCCGATCCGGGTTGAGCTCGACAGCTTAACGCTGGAGGACTTTGTGTCGATCTTAACGGAACCGGAGAACGCCTTGACGAAACAGTATATTGAATTGCTGCGAACGGAGGATCTGGAAATCGAGTTCTCGGACGCAGCGATCCATGAAATCGCCCGTATTGCGGCCATGGTGAATGCGAATACCGAAAACATCGGTGCCAGACGGCTGCACACCATCCTGGAGAAGCTCCTGGAGGATCTGTCCTTTGAAGCGCCGGAGCTGACGCTGGATAAAATGGTCATCACTCCGGAATACGTGCGGGAGAAATTAGGAAATATTGCCCAGGATCGAGACCTCAGTCAATTTATTTTGTAGAAAGATTCATGAACGTGGGGTTAGGGCCTTGTTTTTCAAGGACCTAATCCGTTTTTCACAATTTTGACGAAAATTAGGCCACTTTGCCGTAATGGCGGGTGGTCTTTCTTATTGGATTTTGTTGGATAATGGCGATGATTATGTAAAAATTTCATTTTTGACCAAAAAACGAGATAAAGTATCGAAAGATAGGGCTTTTTTCTTATTGTAAATATGTCGAATCTCCATGAAACTTAGGATATATGACATTATTAAACAAATTTCATGTTAGGACGTTAGAAAGACAAAAAGAAAGA
>NZ_GG695970.1:295820-318413 GCF_000159955.1 Paenibacillus sp. oral taxon 786 str. D14
AAAGACATAATTAGCAAAAAATTGTCAAAAAAAGAGGATTTATTTATTGTTTGTAGAATCATTAATGATTAAGATCAAATGAGCCTAAGGGGGGAATTAAAGTGCAGTTGTTGAACGGACTGGGATTTGACAGGCTTGAGACTGCCATCCAGGCCGCAAATCTCCGGCAAGGGGTTATCGCTAACAATATTGCGAACGTAGACACCCCTTACTTTAAGCGCTCCAGCGTGTCCTTTGAAAGCATGCTGCAAGCGGAAATGAACGGTAATATGCCGGCACTCCAAGGGAGAAGAACGGACGTGAGGCATTTCGTTATAGGACCAACGACGGAGGTTCCCGAGCCGGTGGTAAGTGTGGATCAGAGTACGGCAATGAACAACAACCAGAATAATGTCGATATCGACAGTGAAATGACCAAACTTGCCGAAAATCAGCTGAGATACAATGCGTACATCGAACAATTGAACTATTTAATCAAAATGAAACGCACTGTCGTGGAAGGGAGATAATCGGACTTGAATATCAGTGATAGTTTTGGGATTAGTTCTTCCGCCTTAACCGCACAGCGTCTTCGCATGGATGTGATTTCCTCCAATATCGCGAATGCTGAAACAACCCGGGCTAAGATTGTAGACGGCAAGGCCGTTCCTTACCGGCGCAAAACGGTGGTCATGGCCCCCAAGGAAATGGATTTCGACAGTGCCTTGAATTCAGTAATGGGTAAGGAAGTGAGCAGTCAAGGGGTGAAAATTACCAAAATTCAAGAGGACCCCTCACCGCTTAAACCGGTTTACAATCCGACCCATCCTGATGCGGACAGCGAAGGGTATGTCTATATGCCTAATGTTGATATTTTGAAAGAAATGGTAGATATGATTTCGGCAACTCGCTCTTATGAAGCAAACGTAACGGCGCTTAACGCCAGTAAGGCGATGTTTACCAAAGCCTTGCAAATCGGGAAATAGACCAAAAGTAGACTTACATAATTTGTGATTGGGAGTGTTGCACGTTGATCGAGAGAATGAGTTTTGACTCCTTGAAGCCGCTAACCGGAATGCAGACGTCCGGTAATGAACAGAACCTCACGCCTGCGCAAGCGATAAAGCAATTTAGCTCCTATCTAAACGATGCACTGGAAGGAGTCGCTGCTCAGGAAGCCAATGCCCAACAAGTGAACAACCAGTTCCTGTTAGGAAAAGTAAGTGCCGACGAGATGATGATCGCCTCGGAGCAAGCCTTGTTAAGTTTGCAGTTGACTACGCAAGTCCGGAATAAAGTGATCGAAGCTTACCAAGAGATTATGCGTACGCAAATTTAAGGATTGAAACATGCTCGGATGAGGTGACATTGTGAATGAGAGAATTACACAGTACCGGGATCGATTTTTAGGGTACTGGAACCAATTTAGCAAAAAACAAAAAACGTTATTAGTCTCGACGGCGACTTTTATCCTGCTCGCGATCATCTTGCTGACGATTCAATTTTCCAAAACGGAATATGAAGTAGCCTTTACGGGTCTCGATTCGACTGATGCGGCAGGGATTATCAATTACTTGGAATCCGGCGGAATCTCGTACAAGCTTGGACCGGACGGTACGACCATTTCGGTGCCTAGCAAAGACGCGGCACGGGTTAAGGTTGATGTCGGTTCACAGGGAATCGTACAGAACGGTTCGATCGGTTTGGAAGCCTTCAATGAAAGTTCTTCCTTAATCGGGATGACGGACAATGAATTTAACGTCAAGTACAAAAACGCCATCAACGGCGAGGTCGAACAGCTGCTGAAGAGAATGCAGGGCGTTAACGATGCCAAGGTACTCATTAACTTGCCGGCAGAAAACGTGTTCGCTAGCCCGGATGAACAGGAGAAAGCGACAGCATCTATCGTCCTCACGTTCAAGCCGGGATATCGTCCGAATCAGGAAGCCATCGATGGATATTTTAACTTGGTTAAAACGTCGGTCCCTAACTTGCCGGTGGAAAATATCTCGCTCTCCTCGAGTGATGATACGATCTTGCTTCCAAGCGGACAAGGCGGGACGACAGGCTCACTGACCTCGGCGGTTCAAGAGAACATGGCGCTGCAGAAGAAGTTCGAAAGCGATGTGCGCCAAAGCGTAAAGCAATTCCTATCCAGACTGACCGGTCCGGATAAGATTGAAGTGCTGGTCGCTTCCAAGTTGAATTTCGACCAAGTTAGCCAGAAAGACAATCTGGTCACTCCAGTGGATACCGAAAACATGAAAGGTATCGAGATCAGCGCACAAAAAGTGCAGAAAAGCTACACCGGATCGGCGAATCCAACGAGCGGGGTACCTGGAACTGGGGAAGAAGATGTTGTGAACTATCCTTCGTCGGAAACGAACGGCGGGTCTTCCTCGGAAGAAAGTTCGTCGACGATTAACTACGAGGTTAATCGAATTACGAAGGACATTATCGCCAGTCCCTATGTTATTAAGGATTTAACCATTAATGTGGCCGTTGAACCACCCGAAGGTCAGGAAACTTTGGATGAAAATACTCGGTCCGCGATCGAAAATATTCTGAAAAATATCGTTGGATCCTATTTGGCTGACTCTGGTACTACATATACAGACGAAGAATTGCAGAGAAAAGTTTCAGTGTTGTCTCAGCCATTCCATTCGGATACTGTCCAAAAAGCCGGGTTGAGTTTATCAAGCCCGTTGGTATGGGGAGTAGGAGGTGCAGCTCTGCTGGCGCTGGCCGGTCTCGGAATCGTCTTGTTCCGCCGCCGCAAGCAAGCGCAAGAAGAGGAAGAAGAGATCGCGCTGCCTCTTACGCCTGAGTTTCCATCGATCAATTTGGATACAGTCACGAATGAGAACCAAGTGCGTAAACAGCTGGAGACGTTGGCCAAGAAGAAGCCTGACGAATTCGTTAACTTGCTTCGCACCTGGCTGGCTGATGAATAGAGGTGAATGTATTGTCCAAAACATCGAGTCCGGTTTTGACCGGGAAACAAAAGGCAGCCATTTTGTTAATTACGTTAGGGCCGGAAGTGTCGGCGCAAATCTTCAAACATTTGCGGGATGATGAAATCGAGCAGCTCACGCTGGAAATTGCCAACGTCCGTAAAGTTGACAGCGCCGAGAAAGAAATGATTATGGCGGAATTCCACCAGATCTGCTTGGCGCAGGAGTATATCACCCAGGGGGGCATCACTTACGCCAAGGAAATTCTGGAGAAGGCGCTGGGCCAGTCCAAAGCGGTGGACATCATCAACCGTTTGACGGCAACCCTTCAGGTCCGGCCATTCGATTTTGCCCGTAAGGCAGATCCAAATCAAATTCTGAACTTTATCCAGAACGAAAACGCGCAGACAATCGCTTTGGTGTTATCCTATTTGCAATTTGAACAGGCGGCAGCCATCTTGTCTTCACTTCCTCAGGAGAAGCAAGCGGAAGTAGCGCGGAGAATCGCGATGATGGATAGCACGTCGCCGGAGGTCATCGCTCAGGTGGAACGCGTGCTGGAGCAGAAGCTCTCTGCTACGGTTACGCAGGATTACACCAGCGCCGGCGGCATTGAATCGATCGTCCAAATCTTGAACGGAGTCGACCGGGGGACGGAAAGAACGATTCTCGATTCGCTCGAAATCCAGGATCCCGAGCTGGCTGAAGAAATCAAGAAGCGGATGTTCGTCTTCGAGGATATCGTCAATATCGACAACCGTTCCATACAGCGGATTATCCGCGATATCGAGAACAGCGACTTGCAGCTTGCCCTCAAAGTGGCCAGCGAAGAAGTTCGCGAAGCGGTCTTCCGCAACATGTCGAAGCGGATGTCCGAGACGTTCAAGGAAGAGATGGAATACATGGGGCCGGTGCGGCTGCGTGACGTGGAAGAAGCACAAACCCGCATCGTAGCTACCATTCGCAGGTTGGAAGAAGCAGGTGAAATTATAATCGCCCGCGGCGGAGGAGATGACATCATTGTCTAATTTGATCAAGGTGTCTCAATACGTACCGGTTGAAATCTTGAAGCAGCTGAATTTAGCCAAGGTTCATCCGACAACCGAGGACCCGTCATCCACTCACACCGAGAATCCGGTCGTTCAAGGTCCTTCCGCTGAAGATCTTGCGGCCGAAGAGACGAGACGTCAGATGTTGGCGGATGCGAAAGAGTTCGCCGAACGTCAGGTCAGGGACGCGGCGGAGCAAGCGGAACGCATGCTGGCCGAAGCACAGAAGCAAATCGAAGCCTGGTGGCAAGAGCGCCGTGAGCAGGATGAACAGATGATCGAAGCCGTTAAAGCGGAGGGCTTCACTCAAGGCTACGAGGAAGGGAAAGCGCAGGCCGAAGCAACGATGCGCGCCCAGATCGAAGAGATGATGAATGAAGCTGGTTCCGTTCTGCAACAGGCTTATGTGGAGAAAGAACGCATCATTCAGGAAGCCGAGCCGTTTCTAGTCGAATTAAGCTGTGCGATTGCCGAGAAAGTCATCGACAAGCAGCTTGAGTTGAAACCGGAATACGTTATCGAGCTGATCAAGAAGAGTCTGGCACGCAAACGCGAGCAAGGAATTTTGACGCTGTGCGTTTCGCCAAGCGATTTTGCCTTCGTGCAGGCGGCAAGGGAGGAGCTCAGCCTTGCCATCGACTCGCAGGCTGAACTTCAAATTTTGCCCGACCCGACCGTCAAGGATCGCGGCTGTGTCATCCGCTCCTCCTTCGGCAGCGTGGATGCCAGAATTGATACACAATTGACGGAGATTAAGAAGGAATTGTTGCGGGTTTCTCTACAGATGGAGGAGCGGGGGCAAGCGAATGACGAGTTTGAAAGCTGAACGTTACATTGATCATCTCAGACAGCTTGATCCGATCCGAATCAACGGGAAGGTGACGCAAGTCATTGGGCTGATGGTCGAATCCGAAGGCCCGGATGCCAGTATCGGCGATCTCTGTTACATCTATCCGAGTAAAGCGGCGCAACCTTTGCAGGCTGAAGTCGTCGGATTTCGCGATAACAAGGTATTGTTGATGCCGCTCGGTGAGCTGCAATCGATCGGACCTGGTTGTGATGTCGTTGGGACCGGCAAACCTTTGACGGTACAGGTTGGATCGGAGCTCCTTGGTAAGGTGCTGGACGGCTTGGGGCAACCGCTGGACGGATCGCTGCTTCCTTCACGGATGGGCCACTATTCTACCTATAATAAGCCGATGAATCCGCTGAATCGTCCGCGGGTCTCCGAACCGATTGGCATTGGAGTACGGGCTATCGATGGTTTGCTGACAATTGGCAAAGGCCAACGGGTAGGGATTTTCGCCGGCTCCGGGGTCGGGAAGAGTACCTTGATGGGGATGATTGCCCGCAATACCTCAGCAGATGTAAACGTGATTGCGCTCGTTGGGGAGCGGGGACGCGAGGTGCTTGACTTTATTGAGCGGGATCTTGGCCCGGAAGGATTGGAGCGCTCTGTTGTCGTCGTTGCAACCTCCGATCAGCCGGCTTTAATCCGGATGAAAGGGGCTTTGATCGCCACAACCATTGCGGAGTATTTTCGGGACCGCGGGCTCAACGTCATGCTGATGATGGATTCCGTCACCCGTTACGCGATGGCGCTGCGTGAGGTAGGGTTAGCCGTAGGTGAGCCTCCTGCCATGCGCGGTTACACCCCTTCCGTGTTTGCCGCCTTGCCGAAGCTGATGGAGCGGGCAGGAACGGGACCAACCGGTTCGATTACCGCCTTCTATACCGTGCTCGTTGACGGTGACGATATGAATGAACCGATTGCGGACGCCGTACGCGGGATATTGGACGGGCATATCGTTTTGAACCGCGGGATCGCGAACAAAGGTCACTTCCCCGCGATTGATATCCTAGCCAGCATTAGCCGGGTCATGAAGGATATTGTGTCGGATGAGCAAAATGAGGCGGCCGAAAATCTGAAACGGTTGATGGCTGTTTATAAGGATTCCGAGGATTTAATTAATATCGGCGCTTATCAACCCGGATCGAACCCGGACATTGATGAAGCAATTGGGGCCATTCAGCAGATATGGAACTTTACGAAGCAGAAGGTTAATGAGAAGGTCACGCTCGCCGAAGTCCAGGAACGGCTAATTTCCGAATTCGCAAGGAGATGAAACGTAGAGAATGAAGTTCCGTTACGTGTATCAGAAAGTAGTTGATTTGAAATCCAACGAAAAAACGCAGGCCGAATGGATGTTATCTGCAGCTATTGGGCGATTGCAGTCAGAACAACGCTCGTTGGAGCAGTTGCTGGAGGAGAAAGCCAATACCGCAGCGGTAATCGCTGCCGAAGCGGAGAGTACTGCCTCCATGATCAAACTGCAGGAACTTCAGCGATACATGGATTTTCTTGACCAAGCGATTGAGCGGAAGCTGGCGGACATTCGCGCAGCGGAGGTCAACGTCGAGCATAAGAAGACGATTTTGAAGGGGAAAATGCTGGACGAAAAGGTATGGCTTAAAGCGAAAGAGAAGGCCATGGATAAATTTCGGCACGAAATGCTTCTTCGGGAACAAAACGAGCTGGATGAAATGGCTACAGTCCGGTTCGCCATGAGAGCCCGATAAAGTAACGGGCGCCCATACGGTTGTTCGAAGGAGGGATAGAGATGGCAAAAACGGTGGTGGACGAAGAATTGGATGAGGAGACAGGGGGCGGATTTTCACGCTTTCTGTTCTTCATGACGCCTATTCTTTTTACGGTTGTTCTGCTAGGGGTGTTATTAACCTTATTTAATATCGACTTTCGTAACACCATGATTGATTGGGGGAACCGGATTCCGCTGGTGAAAAACCTGGTTCCGGATCCAATTGCTCCAGAGGGTGAAGCAAAGGATGCTGCGAAGGAAGAGCATAAGCAGCGGGAGAGCACTGAAGCTACTGTGAAGGAACTAAAGGAGCAGTTGGCTAAGCAGCAGGCTGAGCTGCAAACCGCGAACCAACAAGCAGCCGAACAGCAGGAGAAGGTAAAGGAGCTGCAGGAGCAACTGGCTTCCGTTCAGCAGAAAGAGAACGATCAGCAGCAAGCGGCAGAATTGGAGGCCTATCAGAAGGAAGTTAAGAAGCTGGCCAATCTGTATGCGGAAATGAGTCCTAGCAAAGCGGCAGCGATTTTTAATAAGTTGACAACGGAAGAGTCGCTGCAGATGTTAAGTGTAATGAACAATGAGAGTAAAGTGGCCATTTTGGAGAAGATGGACCCGCAAAAGGCCGCGGATCTTTCGATTAAGCTGAAGGATGTGAAGACGTCCGAGGACTTGGCGATCGCTGCGCTGCAATCGAGACTCAAAATGGAATCAACAGCGGATACTGCAGCTGCTGCAAATGGAGCAGGGCTAAGCGATACGGAGCTGGGGCAAACCTTCTCCTCGATGGCTGCAACAGATGCCGCCAAGCTGGTGCTTCAGACGTACAAGCTAAGTCCCGAGAAGGGGCTGAAAATCCTCAAATCGGTAAACGGAACTGCTCGTTCTAAGATTTTGACGGAAATGGCGAAGTCTGACGAGAAGACATCAGTGAAGATCCTGAATCAGCTGGTAAGTAAGTAATATAATGAAGAAATTTAGCATTGAAAGGAGGTGAAACAAAATGAATTCATCTATGTCGCAAGTGAATGTAACCAAAGCCGGGACGGTTAACTCGTTGTGGTACGGATCGGCTGGCAAGGCGGAAACGGGGCAAGCGGCTGCTTTGTCATTTGATCAGAAGCTTCTCGCCATGTTGCTTGGTAATGCCCAGCCGCAGGAAGGACAAGCCTCAGCACAGATGATCTCGTTAGCTGGATTGCCAAGTGGTACGGAAGGTATATATTCCGAAGCGACTGAAAATACGCTTGTCGCGACAATCGAAGGATTGTTGGAGCAATTGTCTAAATTGGACGATGCACTTCAAGCGGATCCTGCGTTGTTTTCGTTATTGCAAGGTTGGTTGCAAAGTGTTCAACCCCTATTGCAACAGGCAGGTTTGTCTGACAATGCGAGTTTAGGAGCTGAGGGCGACAACGCCCTGCCTGTGCTAGCTCAGCAGCCGGAGACGATGCGGTTTGCGGTTCAGGATACTCTTGTTCAACTATTAGCAGCTGCGGAGTCGAACGGAGGTGCCGCTAAGCTGACCGCAAGTGTACAGGGACAAGCCGTTACTATGCTGGATTCTCTACAACAAGTGCTAGATGCAATATCGGATTCGGCGGAGGCGAAGTCTAATGGCGGAAAAGGGACGGAAGCAACAGGATTACAACCTCGTACCTTCACGACAGATCCAGGTGCAACAGCTAGCCAACAAGGACGTGCAGGCCAAAATGGGGACATGCTGAACAGAGGAGATGCTCGTGCTGTTCAATCGAGTTCACAATCTAGCAATTCGGCAGCATTCCGCGTCAATGATCTGGCATTCAAAGCTGATCCGGCAGTTGACGGGGGGACCTCGGAAGCTAAAGTACATGAAGATCCCGTTCAAACTGGTCAAGTCGTGACCGCAGGACAGTTGGCACTCCGGGACAACGGAATCAAGTCCGTGAAGCATGTTGCAAAATCGGTTCCAGTTGAGAACTTCGCGAAAGAAATGAGCGGTTTCCTGGTCAATAAACTGGAGATCGTGAATCTGAAGGGTGTGTCCGAGGCGAGAATTTCACTGTATCCGGAGCATTTGGGACAGGTTGACGTACGCATTACGATGCAAAACGGCCAATTAACTGCCCAATTTATGACGGAGCACGCTTTTGCTAAGGAATCGCTGGAACAACAAATGGCACAACTTAGATCGGCATTGCAATCTCAGGGTCTTCAGGTTAACAAACTGGAGGTCACGCAAAATACGTCATTGTCCTCCCATATGTACCATGATGGCCGGCAATCCGGCGGAGGCACAGGACAACAACAAAGCGAAAAACGTCGTCCAATAACAGAGGACGAAACGCTGGCCATCCATGACTTGAACGAAGAATGGAACGAATGGGTTGCTGAAGTCAGAGCCAAAGAGCAAAGCTACGGCAGTTCCTTTGTCGCCCGGGCTTAATTCGCCTTAATTCGCAGAAAGGAGGTACCTCCGTGGCTGATACGTATTTTTCTTCGGTGTCGTGGCCGAATTATTCACAGAGTAACGTTCAAAAGGCCAGCACGAAAAGCAATGAGCTGGGCAAAGATGCTTTCCTTAAACTCATGATCGCCCAGATGCAAAATCAGGATCCGTTGTCCCCAATGGACAATACGCAAATGGTTGCACAAATTGCCCAGTTTACTTCTGTCGAGCAGTTGACCAACATTTCAGAACAGATAGCTGCATTGGGAGAGTCCTTAGGCAATGATTCCGGACTGATCGGAAAAGAAGTGACATGGGTGACTGAGACCAAAACAGGTAATTACGATGTTTCCACAGGTAAAGCTGAAGTCATTATTGAGAAGGAAAGTGGCATTGTAGAATCCATTATCGTTCGCAGTGGTGTCCACTACGTGAAAGTAGGAGATAAGGAGATTAAAATCTCCGATATTGAACAAGTAGGCGTACCTGCTGACGCGTCTGACGGCGCTGGCCAAGGAGCGGATCTGTTATGAACGAGCCGATCCGAGTAGGCCAGCTATATGCGGGCAGAATCGGGCCTAATGCACTAACGGCAAATAAAAGCATGCCGCTAAATGCTGCAAAAAGTAACTTTAAGGAGATGCTGGAGGATCGACTGGTCCATTTCAGCAACCATGCGGTAAAACGTTTGGAGCAGCGCGGAATCGAGCTGAAGCCGGAGCACTTAAACAAGATTGAATCGGCGATTGACAGCGCGGCGGCTAAAGGAGCGAAAGAGTCCCTTATTTTATTGAAAGATATGGCCCTGATTGTGAACGTCCACAATCGGACCGTCGTTACCGCGATGGACGGAAGCAGCATGAAGAATAACGTATTTACTCAAATCGATAGCGCCGTCATCATTTCTTAAAATTGGCTGGACCGGTTACGGGAGCCAATCGGCTGCGGATCGACTGAAGCGGCCGAAGCAATCATTTTAATCAGTGGAAGGGATGAGAGCAAATGTTAAGATCAATGTATTCTGGCGTATCTGGAATGCGTGGTTTCCAAACCAAGCTTGACGTCATCGGCAATAATATTGCAAACGTCAATACGGTAGGCTTCAAATCAGGACGCGTTATGTTTAAGGATATCATGAGCCAGACGGTCTCCGGGGTTACGGCTCCAGTCGATGGTGAATCTGGCGGCGTGAATGCCAAGCAAATTGGACTTGGGGTCTCCATCGGCTCTATCGATACATTACATACTGGCGGCAGTGCGATGACAACCAATAATCCGCTGGATATGCGGATTGACGGTGACGGATTTTTTCTTGTAAAACTGACGCCCGATCAAGAGGTTCCTTTCCTGACTCGTGCGGGAGACTTTCATCTGGATGCTGCGGGCCAACTGGTCACTTCGGACGGTTTGCTCGTTTGCAACAGCGATGGTGACGTTATGGAGCCAATCGATTTCGAAGCGGTAACAGCCTTTACGATTGCATCTGATGGTACGATGATGCTGAAAAACCCTGAAGGGGGAACAGATCCTGGTGAGATTATAGGGGTAGCTCGGGTCACGAACCCGGAAGGTCTGGAGAAGATTGGCGGTAACCTTTATCGGGTCACCTTGAATGCCATCGCAGACGGAGAATTGACGTATACGAACCCGAATAACGCAGAAGAGGGGACGGGTGCTCTGATCGTCGGCCAATTGGAAATGTCCAACGTCGATCTGACGGGCGAGTTTACCGAAATGATCGTAGCGCAGCGGGGGTTCCAAGCGAATTCGCGGATCATCACGACCTCCGATGAAGTGCTTCAGGAAGTTGTTAATCTGAAACGTTAAGCGAAGGGGTAGCCGGGGAAGGGGAAACCGCCGTTCCCCGGCGGATATCCCCGCTTCCTTGATCGCTTAGGAGGGAAATCATGATTTCAGTAACACGCCTAAACGGTTCTCAGATGTGGCTGAATGCCATCATGATCGAGACTGTGGAAGAAACACCGGATACATACGTCACCCTGGTCACAGGGAAGCGGATTATCGTGCTGGAGAAGGCGGCCGATGTGATCCAGATGATACGAGACTATTATCGGGAGATCGGCATCCACGCAGCAACTATTAAAGTGCAACAAACGGAGGAATGGTCATGAAAAGAATGCTGCCATGGTTAATTACGATTTTGCTTGCCATCACATTAATCGTATTGGCCGCCTTCCTACTGGTGAATCAAATGAACAAACCTGAACCAGGTACCGAAGTGAATGCTGCTGTTGACAGCGTAGCTGCACCGAAGAAATTGTCGGCCGACGAACTCGTCCAGGTGACATCTACGATCGACGACATCAAGACGAATTTATCCGATCCGGATTATGTGGTGGTCATCGATTTTGCGTTCCAATTGGATAGCGCAGCATCTAAGGAAACCTTCGACAAAATCAAGGATTACAAAATCAAGCCGATTATTATCAAAACGTTGGCGGATACCAAGCCGGAGGAATTGACGGGTGCATTGGGAAAAGACAATCTGAGTTCCAAATTGCTCAACCTGATCAACAAATCGCTGCCGGAAGGGAAATTGATTCAGATCGATATTACTGACTTCATCATGTCGACGATCTAACGAATATCGAACGAATAGGGATTTTTCTAAGGGGGTGAGATGGTTGGTTGATGTGTTGTCGCAGAACGAAATCGATGCGTTGCTTGCTGCGTTATCATCGGGTGAAATGGACGCCGAGGAACTGAAAAAGGAAGAGACGCAGAAGAAGATTCGTTCCTATGATTTCAAAAGAGCGGTTAGATTTTCCAAAGATCATATTCGAAGCTTGACTCGAATTCACGAGAACTTTGCCCGTTATCTCACTACCTATTTTTCGGCTCAACTACGCACGTTCGTGCAAATTAACGTCGTTCAGGTCGAGCAGCTTCCTTATGACGAGTTTATCCGCTCCATTCCGAAAATGACGATTTTGAACATTTTTGAAGCGGAGCCGCTGGAAGGAAGAATGGTGCTGGAGGTGCATCCCAACGTCGCTTTTGCCATGCTGGACCGGCTGTTAGGCGGTCTGGGAACGGCACCTTCGAAAGTCGGAACGCTAACGGAGATCGAGACAATTATTATGGAACGGATTTTTAGCCGGGCCTTTGAAAGCTTGCAAGAAGCTTGGAAAACCGTCGTGGATATCAATCCGCGGATGGAGGCGCTGGAAACAAATCCTCAATTTATGCAAATCGTATCGCCGAACGAGACGATTGCACTGATCTCGCTAAGCACGAAAATCGGGGATACCTCCGGGATGATCAACCTTTGTATACCACATGTGGTTATCGAACCGATCATGCCGAAGCTTTCGGTTCACCATTGGTTTGTCTCTCAGAAGAAATCGCGTGTTCCCGAAGAAGTCGAGGCGTTGCGAAACCGGGTGAACAAAGCCAAGTTGCCGATCATCGCGGAGCTGGGCGAATCGCAGATTACGGTCCGTGAATTCCTGAGCTTGTCCGTCGGTGACGTTATCTCATTAAATAAACCCGTTCAGGAAGGACTGCAAATCCGGGTTGGCGATCGATTGAAATATATCGGCAGCCCCGGTACGGTGAAGGACCGGCTTGCGGTCCAAATCGATGAAATTGTCAGCGAAGGAGCTGAGGAACTTGACGAGCAATGATTACTTGTCTCAGGAAGAGATAGACGCATTATTAAAACAAGCCAATCAGGAGACGACCCAAGAGCTGTCGGTAAACGACGTACTGACTCCGCTAGAGCAGGACGCCTTGGGTGAAATCGGGAACATTACGTTTGGTAGTGCAGCTACGGCGCTCTCCACGCTGTTAAACAAAAAAGTGGATATCACGACGCCGAAGGTTTCCGTCATCACTCGTTCCCAGTTTGAAGCCGAGTTTCCGAAGCCGCATGTCGCGATTCACGTCCAGTACGTGGATGGCTTTGAAGGCATGAACTCTTTGGTTATCAAGACGAGAGATGCCCAAGTGATTGCGGATCTGATGCTGGGCGGGGAAGGGGATCCAGCAGAGGAAGAGTTAAACGAGATTCATATTAGTGCCGTGCAAGAAGCGATGAACCAAATGATGGGGTCATCGGCGACATCGATGTCCACGATCTTCAATCGGTTCGTTAATATCTCGCCGCCCGGTGTCGATATCCTGAACATGTCCAACGGGAATGGCTTGAGCAGCTTGCCGGAATCTGATCCGCTTATCAAGATCTCATTCCGTTTGACCATCGGGGATTTGATCGATTCGACCATCATGCAGCTGCTCACCGTTAAATTCGCGAAAGAGATGGTGGACAGCCTGATCAGCGGATCGACGGCAGAAACGAATGCCGGCGCGAAGGAAAGCGCGGCGGCGGCCGCACCGCCTGCGCCAACGCCAACGCCTGCACCATCGCCTGCGCATCAAGCCCCAACGTATCAGCAGCCTTCTGCGCCTTCCCAACCGATGCAGCAGCCGCCGATGCAAGAGGGTTATGGTTACGGGCAGCAAGCTCCATACGGGTATCCGCCTCAAGGACAGCCGTACGGCGAACCGCATCATTATGGACAGGCACCTGGGCGTAATTTGAATGTACAACCTGTACAGTTTGCAAATTTGGGGAACCCAGCTTTTAACCAGGTTGACGAAAATAATTTAAACTTACTGATGGACATACCCCTTAAAGTCACCGTAGAATTAGGTAGGACCCAACGGCAAATTAAAGATATCCTGGAATTGTCTCAAGGTTCTATCATCGAACTGGACAAGCTTGCTGGTGAACCGGTGGATATTCTGGTGAACAACAAACTGATTGCTAAGGGCGAGGTTGTCGTCATCGATGAGAACTTCGGCGTACGCGTCACGGATATCGTAAGCCAGTGGGACCGCATTCAAAAATTACAATAGTAGAAGTTTAGGGAGGATTTTAGATCAATGGCTAACCGAATTCTTATCGTAGACGACGCAGCATTTATGAGAATGATGATCCGGGACATTTTGACGAAAAACGGGTTTGAAGTCGTAGGGGAAGCACAGGATGGTGCGCAAGCGATTGAGAAATTTAAAGAGCTGCATCCGGATTTGATCACGATGGATATTACGATGCCGGAAATGGACGGGATTGCAGCGTTGAAAGAAATCAAGAAGCTGGATCCTAATGCGAAAGTGATCATGTGCTCTGCGATGGGGCAGCAAGCGATGGTTATCGATGCCATTCAAGCGGGTGCGAAGGACTTCATCGTGAAGCCATTCCAATCTGATCGGGTTATCGAAGCGATCAACAAAACGCTTGGGGTGTAAACTGAGCGATGAATAACTCGCAAGATACTCTCCCGGACGTAAACCTTTGGGGGAACCTGTTTACCGTCATTGTAGTTCTTGGCCTCATAATCGCTTTAATTATATTACTGGTCCGTTTTCTAGGTAAAAGGAACCGGTATTTGTCCCAGAGCCATGCCATTCGCACTTTGGGAGCCGTTGGCCTCGGACCAAACAAATCCCTGCAAGTGATCGAACTCGGGGGGAGCATCTATCTTGTGGGTGTCGGTGAGGACATTTCGTTAGTAGACAAAATATCCAACCCGGACGAGGTAGCCTCGCTGGTACAAGCCTTCGAAAATGAAGGAGCGGAACTTGCCGGATTGTCGTCGACTTTGTCCGGCTTGATCTCCCGGTTTCGAAAGGAACCGCCTCGGGAGGAAGAAGAACTGGACAGTGTCGCTTTCCACGAGGTGTTTCAATCGCAGCTGCGGAAGATGCCGGACCGGAAACGGCAAATGGAAGAACTCTTGCAGGATCCGGAAGAACAATCTACAGATCGGTCGAGGGAGTCATGAAGAGAAAATTGTTAATTGTCGGCTTGTTGCTGACGATATGGAGCATACTCGCAGTCTCCGTAGCATCGGCCGAACCCGTTGACCCGATTCCGAGCATTGGCATTCAAATCGGTAATTCGGATTCGGGCGGGGCATCAGGTACCACTTCGTTGTCGATTCTCTTAATGATTACGGTACTCAGTATCGCGCCGGCAATATTGGTGCTGATGACCAGCTTTACCCGTATTGTCGTGGTGCTGGGGTTTGTCCGCAGTTCGTTAGGGACGCAACAAATGCCGCCAAACCAGGTATTGATTGGCTTAGCTTTGTTCTTAACGTTATTCATCATGAGCCCAACGCTCTCCACAATTAATGAGGTGGCAGTACAGCCTTATATCAAGGGAGAAATCACCCAGACTGAAGCGTTGGACAAGGCGGCGGTTCCCATGAAGAAATTCATGTACTCGCATACGAGAACCAAAGATCTTCAGCTGTTCATGGGTTATACCAAAATGGAAAAGCCGAAGAGCTATGAGGACATCCCGCTTTCGGTGATGGTGCCTGCTTTTGCGATCAGTGAACTCAAGACGGCATTTCAAATGGGCTTTATGATATTTATTCCTTTTTTGATTATAGATATCGTTGTCTCCAGCGTGCTGATGGCCATGGGGATGATGATGCTGCCGCCGGTCATGATCTCACTGCCGTTCAAGATCTTGCTGTTCGTGCTGGTAGATGGTTGGTATCTGATCGTCAAATCACTGTTAGTCAGCTTTAACACATAGAGGATAGGTTCAGGTTCAGGTTCAGGGAAGGAGAAAACGGTGTATGAGTTCGGAATTTATTATCGGTTTGGCCGGACAAGCCGTGTATACCGTGTTGAAGGTCAGCGCACCGATGCTGGTGATCGCTCTCGTGGTGGGGCTCTTGGTAAGTATCTTTCAAGCGACAACGCAAATTCAGGAGCAGACGCTTGCCTTCGTTCCCAAAATCGTCGCTGTTTTACTAGCGTTGTTGTTGTTTGGCCCTTGGATTTTGACGACGCTGGTCGACTTCACCTACGGAATTCTAAATAACCTATCTAGTTATATCGGTTAGGTTGCCGAAGTTATGGATACGATACTGCACGGAATTTCTATTTTTATGCTTATTTTTTGTCGAATGACAGCCTTTTTTGTAGTTTCGCCTATATTTTCATCCCGATCGGTGCCGAATACGTTTAAGGTTGGCTTTGCCGGTATCATCGCGGTTGTCATTCTGTTGACCATTGGTCCGAATCAGTCGATACCAAACGACTTGGGATACATATTGGTGATTATTCGTGAAGTGCTGGTAGGTCTGTTGATGGGGTACGTGGCAAATCTGATCTTCTCCGTTATCCAAATGGCGGGCTCATTTATCGATATTCAAATTGGTTTTGGGATCGCGAACGTGATCGACCCTATGACCGGTGCGTCTGCGCCCGTTTTGGGGAATCTCAAGTATATCATTGCCACATTGGTCTTCCTCAGCATGAACGGCCATCACTACTTACTGGATGCGGTTATTCGGAGCTACAACTGGGTCCCTTTATCCAATCAAGTGTTCCAACAAATTTATAACGGGAACTTGTCCGAATTTTTAGTTCAAACCTTCAGCCAGGCGTTTATGCTGGCATTTCAAATGTCAGCTCCGCTGGTGGTAGCTCTGTTTGTCACCGACGTAGCGCTTGGATTCTTGGCTCGAACTGCACCGCAATTCAACATTTTTGTTATCGGGATTCCGGTCAAAATCATCGTGGGGTTACTTGTGCTGTTGGTGCTTGTGCCGGGCTTTATCGTTGCGTTTCAAGCTTTGTTCGAGGTGCTGTTCCGAGCGCTTCATGATCTGCTCGGAACGATAGGACAAAGGCCGCAGTAGGATGGAGGATCGCTATGTCATATCGGTATTCGCTTGATCTGCAGCTGTTCGCTGGCGAAAAGACGGAAAAAGCGACTCCGAAGAAACGTCAGGAGGCCCGAAAAAAAGGTCAGGTGGCCAAGAGCCAGGAACTGACCGGCGCCTTGTTATTAATGGCCGGATTCCTATGCTTGACTGCATTTGCTGGTTATTTCAAGGACCGGTTGATTGGCTTGTTTGTTGACGTGTTTTATCATCGGCTGTCCATGGAGGTAACGAAAACGAACGTGATGGCGATGATGGGGGAGTACGCAGTGCAGGTGTTGCTGCTGCTGGCTCCAATCTTCTTGGTTGTCATCGTCGTGGCTGTTGTTGCCAACTATGCGCAGATCGGTTTCATGTTGGTCGGAGAACCGCTTAAAATCAAGTTCAGTAAGCTGGATCCGATCAAAGGGTTTAAAAACATCTTTTCCATGCGCTCGTTGGTTCAATTTGTCAAAACGCTATTTAAGCTGCTGATTATCGGGTATCTCGTCTACTCCACGATTTGGGGGTACCGCGGGAGCTTGTCCGCATTAGGGCATGTATCGGTGGATGATACGTTTCATTTTACCGCCCAGTTAACGATGAATTTAGGGTTAAAAATCGCAGCCGCTCTAATCGTACTCGCGGTACTGGATTATATGTATCAGCGATATGAACATGAGAAGAATCTGAAGATGTCCAAGCAGGATATCAAAGATGAATATAAGAAAATGGAAGGCGATCCGCTCATCAAGGGGAAAATTCGGGAACGCCAGCGGCGGATGGCTCTGCAGCGGATGATGCAGGAAGTGCCGAAAGCCGATGTAATTATCACCAACCCGACCCACTTTGCGGTCGCTCTGAAGTACGACGGATCCAAAATGGATGCCCCGCAGGTCATCGCCAAAGGGCAGGACTATGTGGCGCTCCGCATTAAGGAAATCGCCAAAGAACATGGCGTAATTACGATGGAAAATAAGCCGCTGGCACGGGCGTTATTTCAACGAACCGAAATCGGGGATACGATCCCCGCGGATTTGTTCCAAGCCGTTGCCGAAGTGCTGGCTTACGTATATCGAATCAAAGGCAGACCCAAATCATAATGGGATCGGAGGGGAACTTACGTGAAGAAATTTAAAGATTTATTTATTCTTGTTGGCATAATTGGCATCGTCTTGCTGATGATCGTTCCGATCCCGACTTGGCTGCTGGATATTTTGTTGATCATCAATATTTCCCTCGCACTGATCATTTTGCTCGTTGCGATGAACACCAAGGAGGCCTTGCAGTTCTCCATCTTTCCAGCCATGCTGCTCGTGACGACCTTATTTCGTTTGGCGTTAAATGTATCGACGACCAAGCTGATTCTGGGACAGGCCAAAGCCGGCCACGTGGTGGCTACATTCGGATCATGGGTTTCACATGGAGAGCCCGTTGTCGGTTTTGTCGTCTTCCTGATTCTCGTGGTCGTTCAGTTTATCGTCATTACCAAAGGCTCGGAACGTGTAGCTGAGGTTGCTGCACGGTTTACCCTCGACGCGATGCCAGGGAAACAGATGAGTATCGATGCCGACCTCAATGCCGGCCTCATTAATGAGCAGCAAGCCCGTGAGCGCCGTAATAAGATTGAACGGGAAGCCGATTTCTACGGCGCCATGGATGGTGCGAGTAAATTTGTAAAAGGGGATGCCATCGCGAGTATCATTATCCTCCTGATCAACCTGATCGGGGGCTTTATTATCGGGATGACGATCCATGGCATGAGCTTTAACGATGCCCTTTCGACTTATTCGCTGCTGACGATCGGGGACGGCTTGGTCAGTCAGATTCCGGCATTGCTGATTTCTACCGCAGCCGGCCTGATCGTAACCCGCGCCTCCTCGGAAGGCAATCTGGCAGACGATATTACGGGGCAGCTGTTCACCTATCCGAAGCTGTTATTCGTAGTAGCTGGGACGATCGCCCTACTTGGCACCTTTACGCCGATCGGTATTTGGACAACTTATCCGTTCGCCGGATTAATGGTCTTTGCCGCGATTAAGATGCAGAAAAATATGGACCGGCGGCAAATCGAGCAGGAGCAACAGGAGGAGGAGCAGCAAATCGAAGAAGTTCGCAGCCCCGAGAGCGTCATCAACCTGCTTCAGGTGGATCCGATCGAATTCGAATTCGGTTACGGGCTGATTCCTCTTGCTGATACGGGGCAAGGCGGGGATTTGCTGGACCGGATCATCATGATCCGGCGTCAATGTGCGCTTGAACTTGGACTGGTTGTTCCCGTCATTCGCATTCGCGACAATATTCAACTAAAACCGAATGAATATGTCATCAAAATAAAAGGAAATGTCGTAGGCGGTGGTGAATTATTACTTAATCACTATTTAGCCATGAGTCCAGGGATGGATGACGACACGATTACAGGTATCGAGACCCGCGAACCTGCGTTTGGTTTACCGGCCCTTTGGATCGATGAAGCGACCAAGGATCGGGCGGAACTGGCGGGCTATACCGTAGTTGATCCGCCGTCTGTCGTGGCAACGCATTTGACGGAGCTGATTAAGAAGCATGCGCATGAGCTGCTGGGCCGTCAAGAGACGAAAGCCCTGGTCGACAACCTCAAGGAGAATTACGCGGTTCTTGTCGACGAATTAATTCCGTCGGTGTTGTCGATTGGTGACGTCCAGAAGGTGCTGGCCAAATTGCTTAAAGAGAAAATCTCGATTCGAGATATGGTGACCATTTTCGAGACGCTGGCGGATTACGGAACCTATACCAAGGATCCGGATGTGCTCACCGAATACGTCAGACAAGCGTTATCCCGACAAATTACGCAGCAATATACCCAACCAGGTGAAACGATGCGCGTAATCACTGTGGGACCTAACCTGGAGAAGAAAATCGCCGAGAGTGTGCAGCAGACCGAACAAGGCAGCTATCTGGCACTGGATCCAGCTTCAACGCAGACGGTCTTCCAGAAGCTGACGGAGCAAATCAACCGCTTGGTCCAAACGGGCCATCAACCGATCCTGCTCACCTCGCCAACGATCCGGATGTATTTGCGGCAAATCATTGAGCGCAGCATGCAGGATATTCCGGTGTTATCTTACAGCGAGTTGGAACCCAATGTTGAAATTCAAAGTGTCGGGGTGGTGAATTTATGAGAGTAAAACGATATATCGTCGACACGATGCCTGACGCCATGTTGAAAATTCGCAATGAGCTGGGTTCGGATGCGGTTATCTTGAGTACGAAGGAAGTAAAGCTCGGCGGTTTCCTCGGCATGTTCCAGAAAAAGAAGATTGAAGTGATTGCTGCGACGGAGGAGAAGGCGGCACCGGCACCTAAAGCCAAACCGCTTCTGCCGGCACAGCCGTCGGTTCCGGCTCCTGTTGCACGCCAAGCCGTGCCGGAGGCATACCGCAAAACGTCGCAGTTAGCCCAGCCTGCTGCCTCGCCGCAGGCTGGGTCTGCGTCCCCCGTTCTCACGGCCATTGGCGTTCAGGAACGGGAGGAGCCGATTATCACCCCGGTCATGCCGCCAGCGCCTCAGCCGCCGGTCACGGAGCCGCAGCTGCGCCAAACCTCCATTGAACCCGCTTCCAGCGCGGCTTCAGCTCGATTGGAGGCGGCGATCGCACGTGCGGCCGACCCCGAACAGTTCCTGGCCCCGACCGGGGCTAGGAGCGTAAACTCCGCCAAAGAAGAGCGCTTGCTCGAAGAAATTCGGCAAATGAAGATGTGGCTCAGCGAGCTGGCGAAGAAGCAAACCAATGGCCGCGAAATGCCGCCGGGTTTGCATTCTATCCAACAGCAGTTGATGAGCCAAGAGGTGGGCCCGGAGCTTGCAGATCGTTGGGTAGAAGAGGTTTACGAGGCTTGGTTAAGCTCCGGCAAGACTTTAAGCGATGACGACATGCAAGCTAGGCTTCGGACCATCGTCAACAGCTTCCTGGATCACCGGATCGATGCGGGGATTGGCGATCAGACAAGGATCGTATATATCGCCGGGCCGACGGGGGTCGGGAAGACGACGACCATTGCCAAGCTAGCGGCGGACCAAATTTTCCGCTTGCACAAGAAGGTAGGGTTCATCACGGCGGACACCTATCGGATTTCGGCAATTGAACAGCTGCGGACCTACGCAACCATCTTAAATGTACCGCTGGAGGTGGTTCAGTCTCCCGGCGATGTACAACGGGCCATGCAACGCTTAGAGCACTGTGACTTGATCCTGATGGACACGGCCGGAAGGAACTATCTGAATGAGCTGTTTGTGGCGGAGCTGCACAGCCTGCTTGCCCCTTCGGATGTCAGCGAGACGTATTTGGTCCTTAGCTTGACTTCCAAAGCGCAGGACATGAAACGGATCACCGAGCACTTTAGCAAATATAACTTGGATAAGTTAATTTTTACGAAGCTGGATGAAACGGAAACGACCGGCGCGATCTTTAATCTGTTAAACGAGTACCCGTTCAAGGTGTCTTTCCTGACCAACGGTCAAAATGTACCAGATGACCTGCTGCAGGCGGACGCCGAGTTAATGGTTGATATGCTGCTGGGAGAGCGGAAGCCATGAATGACCAGGCCCAAGCACTCAGACAATTGGTATCTTCGCATCGAGAGGCAGCTGGGTCTACGGCCCGCAAGGGTTCTGCCAAGATCTTGACGATCAGTAGCGGCAAGGGCGGCGTAGGCAAATCCAACTTTACGCTGAATTTTGCCTTAGCGCTAAAGTCGCTTGGACGTAAAGTACTGATCTTTGATGCGGATATCGGTATGGCAAATATCGACGTGTTAATGGGCATCAGGCCGAGATATAACTTGTATCACTTGCTGAAGGGAGAAAAGAACATTACGGAGATCGTGGAGCTGGGCACGCACGCGTTACCTTTTATTGCGGGCGGCTCCGGGCTCACCGAACTGTTCACCCTGTCCGAAGGGGATCTGAATTACTTCACCTCGCAGATCGAGATGATTTCCGAGGAGATGGATTTTATCCTTTTTGATACAGGTGCCGGTTTATCGAAGGAAACGCTCAAGTTCATCACCGCTGCCGATGAGTGCCTGGTCGTCACGACGCCGGAGCCAACCTCGATCACAGATGCTTATGCCTTGATCAAGGTTGTTCATGGAATGGATCAAGAGTTGCCATTCCGGTTAGTCGTTAACCGGGTCTCCGGGGAGCTTGAGGCGAAGCAGGTCGCCGATAAAATTTCGTTGGTCGCCAGCCGTTTCCTCGATATGGAAATCCCTGTGCTCGGCTATCTCAACGACGATCCGCATGTGATGCAGGCGGTCAAGAAGCAGGTTCCTTTCTCCATCGCTTTCCCCGGTTGCTCGGCAACGCGCGATATTCAGCGATTGGCTTTGGCTTATCTGAATGTTCCGCAAACCAAGCCGAAGGATACTTTATCGGGAATCAAGGGATTTATGCAGAAATGGTTAAAACTGGCAAAATGATTCTTCGTAAAGGAACAGGAGTGGAACGTTGATGTCTTATCGAGTGATGGTGGTAGACGATTCGGCGTTTATGCGTAAGATCATCTCGGACCTGATCGAACAGGACAAGGCTTTTCAGGTCTCGGCAACGGCCAAGAACGGACGCGAAGCGATTGAGCAAATCGCGCGAGTTCAACCGGATTTGGTGACGATGGACGTGGAAATGCCGGAAATGAACGGTCTGGACGCGCTCAAGGTCATCATGAAGGAACATCCGTTGCCGGTAATTATGCTGTCGGGCATCAATGAACAAGGCATGCGGGAGACGATCATGGCGCTGGAGCTTGGCGCCTTCGATTTCATCCGCAAGCCATCGGCTACCACCAGCGAGCATGACATCGAGCAGGTGGGCCGCGAGCTGCGCGAGCAGATGCGCGCCGCGATGCAGGCGAA
>NZ_GG695970.1:318855-416489 GCF_000159955.1 Paenibacillus sp. oral taxon 786 str. D14
CGTCCCCGCTGCGGACGCCCTCCAGAGGAGTTCACCGATCTTGTTGCGATCGGTACTTCAACCGGGGGCCCCAAGGCGCTCAAAGCCGTCTTGGAGAAAATCCCGGGGGACTTTCCGGCACCGATTGTCATCGTGCAGCATATGCCGCCGAACTTTACCAAGTCGCTCGCTCAGCGGCTGAACAGCTTATGCGAGCTCAACGTCGTTGAGGCGGAGCAAGGCCAGGAGCTGCAAAGTGGGACGGCATACATTGCTCCGGGAGGTTTCCATATGAACGTCGTGCCTAGTCCGGCAGGCGGTTATCGCGTACATTTGACGACCGACCAGCCTTGCAACGGACATCGACCTTCGGTGGACGTCTTGTATGAATCGCTGCTCCCGCTGCAAGCGCTGAAACGTCATATCGTACTGCTAACGGGGATGGGCAGCGACGGGGCGAGAGTCATGAAGCGGCTTTATGACGCTGGCGTGACTTCCACCATTGCCGAGAGCGAAGAGACGTGCGTCGTATTCGGTATGCCGCGCTCGGCAATCGAACTGAAATGCGTCAGCCATGTATTACCGCTATACGAGATTGGCCCCAAGCTTGTACAAGAAGTAGCTAAAAAAGCCAGCTTGTGAAGAATCCTAACCCTTTTTTAGCTCACCACGAAATTGAGTTATTAACGGAATCTCTTGGAGGAGGTGCCTCACCATGGACATGAATCAGTATTTATCCATGTTTATCGATGAGTCGAACGATCATTTGCAATCATTAAACGAAAAAATGCTGGAGCTGGAAAACAACCCCGACGATATCAGCATCGTTCAAGTCATCTTCCGATCGGCCCATACGCTGAAAGGGATGGCGGCAACGATGGGGTTCGAGGATTTGTCTTCGCTCACGCACCAGATGGAGAACGTCCTGGACCTCGTCCGGAACGAAAAGCTGAAAATGCAGGAATTTATCTTCGACACCCTGTTTAAGAGCCTGGATGCGCTGCAAATGATGGTGCAGGACATTACCCAAGGCGGCGAAGGGAAAGCGGACGTCAGCGATATCGTTGATGCACTGCAGTCCATCGTACGCGGGGATTTTACGGAAGGCGGAAGCTCGGCGGCAAGCAAGCCGGCAGCAGCTGGGGCCGCGGCGAACAGCACATCGGCTATCCAACTGGATCAATATCAATATTCCGTCTTGGAGCAGTCCATCACGGAAGGACATAAGGTGTTGTACATCGAAGTGGCGATCCGGGAGGATTGCCAACTGAAAGCGGCACGCGCCTACCTCGTCTTTGATCTCCTGGAAAGATTCGGGGAAATCGTGAAATCTTCGCCATCTGTACAGGATATCGAGCAAGAGAAATTTGACCGAAGCTTTTCCCTTTATTACATAACCCAAAAAGATTCCGCCGAGATTCAAAGTATGATCATGAATCTGTCGGAAATTGATTCGGCCCAGGTTGCGGCGCTGGATCATGAAACTTTAGCACAGCTGAATGCCGGAGCGAAGGAGGCGGCTGCGACGGCCGAAGCCGTAGCACCAGCTCCTGCTCAGGCCCCAAGCCAACCAGCTCCAGCTAAACCAGCTGCAGCGCCTGAAGCGAAAACGAACGCTCGCCCAGCTGGAGGAGCCTCCGCTCCCGCCCGTACGATTCGGGTGGATATCGAGCGCCTGGACGTGCTGATGAATCTGCTCAGCGAATTGTTGATTGACCGTGCTCGCTTGGAGCAGCTGGCTACAGAAGTCAAACGAAGCGACTTAACTGAAACGGTTGAGCATATGAGCCGTGTCGGCAGCGATTTGCAGAACATTGTGCTGAAGCTGCGGATGGTTCCAGTCGATACCGTGTTCAACCGCTTCCCGCGGATGGTTCGCGATCTAGCGAAATCGCTCGACAAGAAAATCGATCTGAACATCGTGGGTGCGGAAACGGAACTCGATCGCACAGTCATCGACGAAATCGGGGATCCCTTAGTGCATCTGCTTCGGAATGCCGTTGACCATGGGGTAGAATCCACGGCCGAACGGATTGCCGCAGGTAAACCGGAAGCCGGGACAATTCAGCTGCGGGCTTTCCATAGCGGTAATCATGTGTTTATCGAAATCGAGGATGACGGACACGGCATTGACCGCAATAAAGTACTGCAAAGAGCGCTCAAAAACGGCATCATCAAAGAGAGCGAAGCCGCCTCGATGACGGACGAGCAGGTGTACATGCTCTTGTTTGCTCCGGGCTTTAGTACAGCCGAGGTCATCTCCGATATTTCCGGACGCGGGGTTGGACTTGACGTCGTCAAATCCAAAATCGAATCCTTAAGCGGCGCAGTATCGGTAGAATCGAAGCTGGGCGTCGGTACGAAGTTTTCCGTACAGCTTCCGCTGACCTTGTCGATTATTTCGGCCATGCTCATTAAGGTCGGGGAAGAAAAATATGCGATTCCGCTGTCCTCCATCGTCGAAACCGGCTTAATCCGGCGCGACCAGATTCGGGAAGTGCACGGTTATACGATGGTCGCTTACCGCGATACCCATATTCCTTTCATGTCGCTCGCGAAGTTATTTGACATTCCGGGCTTCTCCGAGAATGATGAAGAGGAAACGGAAATCGTCGTGATCCGCAAAGGTGATCGGTTAGCTGCGTTAGCGATCGAGGATTTCATTGGCCAAAGCGAAATCGTGATTAAAAACCTGGGCAAATATCTGCCATCGATTCAAGGGGTTGCCGGTGCAACGATTCTGGGCGATGGTCAGGTTGCGCTCATCATCGATCCGAACGCCTTCATTAAATAAGGTCAGTTATACACTCTAAGGGAGGGTTTCCACATGGGAGAGGAATTAAAAGTTATCGTATTTAAGTTAGGGCATGAAGAATACGGCATCGACGTGGACAAGGTCCAAACGATCGAACGCATGATGCCCATCACGCGCGTTCCCAAAACCTATTCATTTGTGAAAGGCGTGATTAATCTGCGCGGCGTCGTCATTCCGGTGATCGATTTGCGCGGCCGCTTTGGACTGCCGGAGACCGAATACACGGATCAGACCCGGATCATTATTGTCTCGGCTAACGAAATGCAGGTAGGCTTCATCGTTGACTCTGCCAATGATGTCATCGACCTGAATACCGATTTGATCGACTCGCCGCCGGATGTCGTTGGCGGCATCAAAGCTAAATATCTTCACGGGGTAGCCCGAATTTCCGAGGAACGGCTGCTGGTCATGCTGAATTTGTCGGAAGTGCTTAGCCGTAAGGAAATCATTCAATTAGAAAGCTTAGAGGGCTAACGCCGTGGATTTGTTCAGAGGGTTCGAAGACTTCAAAATAGACATTTTGAAGGAGGTCGGCAATATCGGCGCGGGAAATGCCGCTACGGCGTTGTCCAAGCTGCTGGACAAGCCGATCGATATGGCCGTTCCTATGGTCCAGATGCTCCCGTTTGAAGCGATTGCGGATCGTGTCGGCGGCGCGGAAAACTTGGTGCTGGCCGTATTCTTCCGTGTGGAAGGGGATGCGCCGGGCAATCTGTTTTTCATCCTAAGCCCGGAAGCCGCGAAGAAGCTGCTGACTCGTTTGGCCGGTATCACGGTGGATGATGGTGGAACCTTCTCTGAGATGGGGTGGTCGGCGTTATCGGAAATCGGAAATATTTTGGCCGGTTCGTATTTGTCATCGTTGGCCGATTTCACCTCCCTGCAAATGTCGCCTACTGTACCTGCTTTAGCTCTGGACATGGCGGGTGCGATCTTGAGTTACGGACTCCTGCAGTTTGGCGAAATGGGGGATTCCGCCCTACTGATCGATACGAAATTTATTGAAGGCCAAGATGAGGTGGAAGGTCAGTTCTTCCTCATTCCGGATCCGGATTCATTCGCCAAAATCTTTGCAGCGCTTGGAGTACCGATTGATCATGATCGATGAGCAGTATGTCGTCAAGGTAGGCATGGCCGAGTTGAATGTCATTACTCAGCAGGGATTGATACGGACAACGGGCCTAGGCTCCTGTGTAGGATTGACCTTATACGACCTGCAGCTTAAAATTGCCGGTCTTGCGCACGTGATGTTGCCTTCCTCGGACATTGCCCGGGAAGGGGCGCTGAATATCGCCAAGTATGCTGATACAGCCATTCCGGCCCTCTACCGGAAGCTGCTGGACCTTGGAGCAGCGCCAAGCCGCCTAGTTGCTAAGATGGCCGGCGGTTCACAAATGTTTACCTTTGCCGGCAGCAACGACACGATGCGGATTGGTCCACGTAATGTGGAGTCTTGCAAGCAACAGCTGTCTGAACTCGGCATCCCATTGCTCGCGGAGGATACGGGCGGCAATTACGGCCGAACGATCGAACTGGACAGCATGACGGGGATCTTATATGTGCGAAGTGTACAAATGGGGATAAAGGAATTGTAGCCATGCCAGGAAAATTGAGATATTACTTGATGTCGGGCTTTATCGGTTTTCTAATTACGTTTGCCGTTTCGGCAGGAAACAATTTATTCATGACCAGCTTTGTTCGAGGGCTTATTTCGTTTGCCGTTTGGTTTCTGTTGGCGTTTGCGGCCAACTGGATGTTGGGGTTCCTGAAGGAAATGCCGGGGGATTATGCTCCTGTTCCGGAAGCTGACCCTACGTCCGAGGAGGGCAAGGGCACGAATCTCGATTTGCTGACGCCAGACGAGAGCGAGCAGCTCAATGATCTGTTAAAGCCTGCTCCGGCCGCTTCGGATGCGGAGAAGCAATTTGCGCCGCTGAATCCGCCAAAATTAGTGAAGACACCTGACGGCAAAGATCCTGAAGAGCTGGTTAAGGTCGTTCGTCACCTGACAGAACAATAAGGAGGGTGAAGGCAATTGAACGAGCGGAAGACATCCACTCTGAATCATGCCGACCTTTGGGAAAGATGGAAAGAGCACGGTGATTTAGAGGCCAAGAAACAACTTATCGAGAAGTATCTGCCCATTGTCGACTACGTTTCAGGACGTCTCGCTGTCGGTTTGCCCAAAAACGTATCCAAGGACGATCTCGCCAGCAACGGTGTTATGGGATTGATCGATGCGGTCGAAAAGTTTGACTATAAACGGGGACTTCAGTTCGAAACCTATGCATCTTGGCGGGTTCGGGGGGCGATTTTGGACGGCCTGCGGCAAGGGGACTGGGTTCCCCGATCCGTGAGAGAGAAAGCCAAGAAAATCGAAGAGGGTTACCAGCATCTAGAGCAGCAATATCTCCGCTCCGTCACAGACGCTGAGATGAGTTCCTATCTCAATGTTAGCGAGAAGGAATTTCAAAGTATGCTTCAGGAAGTTGCCGTCATGACCCTTTGTTCGCTGGAGGATCCCATCCGCGAAGAAGAATCGGAGACTCGTCTTACTTTACTCGTTGACGAAAAGGCAAAAAACCCGGATTATAAGGTTAGGGAGTTCTATCTTCGTGAATCCCTTGCAAAAGGGATTGAGAAGTTGACCGAGAAGGAACGTACAGTGGTCTCCCTACTATATTATGAGGATTTATCCTTGAGCGAGATCGCCGAGGTCATGTCTTTGTCGCCCTCGCGGATTTCGCAATTGCACTCTAAGGCGATCTTGCGCCTTCGGGGCAGCTTAGAGAAGCAGCGCGATCTATTGCTGGCTGAAGACTGACGGGTTATTTTATAACGAGTGAATGATGAGGGGGGACGGCTTCGTGGAGCTATTGGATGATTTAAAGCAGATCTTAAGCGTGACGCTGAACGATGATAAGACGGTGGCCTATCTGCAATTTTTAAAGAAAGAAGATGATTTTTCCTGTACGCCGGATGCACTGCTTCACTTCCTGCAAAGCGAAGGCATCAAGTATGGGATTCAGGAGGATATCGTCAAGCGATTTGCAGCGAATCCCAAGGAGTACTTTTTCAGTAGAACGCCGATCGCGATGGGACAAGAGCCGGTTCATGGGGAAAACGGGTTTATCCGCTATGCCATTTCGATTGACGACGATCATCAACATCGGCCGGTTGAAACGGAAGACGGCAAAGTTGATTTGAAGGATGTCACGCGGCTTAATAATATCCGCAAAGGGCAACTAATCGCGGAGCTGGTACCTCCTGTTCCGGGCCGCAACGGAACGGCGGTAACGGGCGAAGCGATTCCTTGCCGCGAAGGTAGAGAAGCGCGGTTCAAGGTCGGCAAGAACGTCGTGTTAAACGCGGAACAGACCGCGATGTATGCAGCCATCGACGGCCTGGTGACGCGGACGGAGAAGGGGAAGCTTAATGTGTTCCCGGTTTATGAGATTAACGGGGACGTCGATTACGGTGTTGGAAATATCAATTTCGTAGGAACGGTCGTTGTCCGCGGGAATGTGCTGACAGGCTTTCGCATCAGCGCTGCCGGGGACATTCGCGTCGTTGGCGGGGTTGAAGGAGCCGAGTTGATTGCGGACGGGTCCATCGAAATTTCCGGGGGCATCATCGGATATAACAAAGGACTGGTAAAGGCGGGACATCATGTAAAAAGCTCGTTTATCCAAGACGGTAACGTCCAAGCGGGAGAAGACGTCATCGTGTCGCAGAGCATTATGCACTCCAACATTCGTGCCGGCCGCGACGTCATCTGTAACGGGGCCAAGGGCTTGATCGTCGGGGGGAACATCCAGGCCGGCGAGAAAGTGGTTGCGCGGATTATCGGCAACCCGATGTCGACAACGACCTCGATCGAAGTGGGCGCCTTGCCAGAACTGCGGAACGAGCTGTTAGAGCTGCGGCAGCAGGTGAAGGACCAGTTGGCGAATTTGGACAAGACGGAGAAGGCGCTGACGCTGCTTGATCAGCTGGCCTCCATGGGCAAATTGCCGCCGGACAAGGTCGAGATGCGTTCGAAGCTGAATATGACCAAGAAATCGAACACGCAGGAACTGAATCTAATGAAGGAACGCATTCTGGCGATTGAGAAGGCGCTCGAGGATACGGGGAAAGCCCGGGTTGATGTCCTTAAAATGATTTACGGCGGTTCCAAAATCGTCATTGGAAGATATACCAAGTACATTAAGGAGCCCATTTCGCGAATGACTTTCTATTTTAGCGAAGGGGATATTTCCATGTCGCCTCTCATCTAGGACTGGCATGCCAAGGAACGATATTCGAATTATCCATTCCCTTCGTTGAATCATGAGGTGATCCCATGAATATGAAATCCGTGGAAATGCAAATCGCAGTCCCTCGGACAAGTGAGGCGGGGCGTGTTCAACATGATCAGCAGCAACGGCCTCTTCATGACCAGGGTCTGTTATCGCTTCAAGGGTTAAAGGACAGCGAGATCGAGCGCCGGCGCAGCGCTAACGTAGATGAGAGTGCTCATAATACGACGGTAAAGCGCGAAGGGAAAGGTTCTTTCACGTCGGAGCAGGAACATGGCAACTCCCAGGACAAGCCGGACGAACAAGGACAAGGGCATAAGGCGGAACATCCTTATAAGGGCAAACATATCGACCTGTCTTTATAGAGGAGACCACATGAACGCAAAGGGTGAGGATTAGATTGTCATTTGGAGAGCCTTGGTTTTACATCGTGTTGCTTGGGGCAGCGGCACTTGTCTATGCCCTGCTGCTGCCGGGACGCCAAGCAGCGGCACCCAAAGCGGAAATGGCCAGGGAGCTGGAGGCCACTTTGGAGCAGTATATGGCGGAAATCGAAAATGAAAACCAAGAATTAATCGATATGGTTGCGAAGATGAAGCAGGATTTAACATCCAAACAGTTAGCCCAGCAAGAGCAGATTGCCGAGCTACGCCAACGTTTGGGGGATGCGGAAGCTTACGCAAAGCAAACGGAAGCACGGCTTGAACTTGTGGAAAATGCCATGAAGGAGAAGGCGGTTCGTGATGCATCCTCAGAGCCTGAGGAGACTCCGCAAGTCATCCAGCCTCAGCTTGAGGCTGCGGCTGCCGCAGAGTCCGACCATTTGTCTGCAGAACAAACACCATTACCGGATGGACCGGTGCCGCCGCAACAAGAGCTGGTTCGGGATCGATACCCCGAACTGTTCGAGTTGTATGACAAAGGGAAATCGATCGATATGATCGCCAAATCGACGGGCTTCCAACGGGGGGAGGTTCAGCTGATCCTGCAGCTGGCCAAGAAGGAGGAGTCCCGATGATGAAAAACCGCCAGTTTATGCTTGGTTTGGGATGCGGACTCATCGCCGGGGCTTTGCTTCTGCAGCTCATGCTGATTGGACAAGGCAGCAACAATGATCTCCATTCGAAGGAACAGATCGAACGTGCTGCTGTGCTGGCCGGTTTAAAGGTCGTAGAGGCGGATCAGGAGTTGTTGACGGAAGAGGAATGGATGGAGCGTTCCGGACTAGCATCCGATTCGGCTGGGAATGAGGACGAGAACGGTGATGTAACGCCGGCCGATCCAAAGCAGCCAGATGCACCTGCGTCTCCCGAAGCTCCGGACGCACCAGAAGCAGGGGAAGGATCTACTTCTTCGGACGCCAAGGCCGGAGGAACGAACGAACCCGCTTCCCCGAACCCGCCTCAGCCAGCGACGGTGGAATACAAGATTGTTGCTGGGACAACGCTGGAAGGCGTAGCTCAAGGCCTGGAGCAAGCCGGGGTGATTGAGGATCAGGATGCGTTTCTGAAAACCGCGATCAATAAGAAAATCAACCGTAAGGTTCGCGCAGGCACCTATACTTTTCAAGTTGGCGAAAGTTATGATTCGATCATTTCAAAAATCTCCATAAAGGCTTCCGGGAGCAAATAAAATAGATGTATAAAAAGGCACCTCGGGTGCCTTTTTATGTTGCTGTCATTTTGCGTCAAACTTCGGTTGCATCCCTATTTTAGTTATGGTATATTAATTACGGTGTTATAACGCACGCAGGATGATTTCGCTAAGGGTGCTCACGATTAGAGGGAGTCTTAGCGGGAAATGAAACCTGCGGAGGAAGCATCAAAAAAACCAAACTAGGAGGTGCGTGAAGATGGCAGTAATCTCCATGAAACAACTGCTTGAAGCAGGTGTTCATTTCGGTCACCAGACTCGTCGCTGGAATCCGAAAATGGATCGTTATATCTTCACCGAAAGAAACGGTATTTACATCATTGACCTGCAAAAAACGGTCAAGAAAGTGGAAGAAGCTTATAACTTCGTAAAACGCATTGCTGAAGAGAATGGCACCATTCTGTTCGTGGGCACGAAGAAACAAGCTCAAGATTCTGTAAAAGAAGAAGCTGAGCGCGCTGGTCAATTCTACATTAACCAACGTTGGCTGGGCGGTACGCTGACGAACTTCCAAACGATCCAAAAACGGATCGAACGTTTGAAACAACTCGAAACTTGGGAAGAAGACGGCACGTTCTCCGTATTGCCGAAGAAAGAAGTTATCATTCTTCGCAAAGAGAAAGAACGTCTTGAGAAATTCCTGGGCGGGATCAAGAACATGAAGAGCTTGCCAAGCGCTCTGTTCGTTATCGATCCTCGCAAAGAACGTATCGCAGTTGCCGAAGCTCGCAAATTGGGTATCCCGATTGTGGGTATCGTCGACACGAACTGCGATCCGGACGAAATCGACTACGTCATTCCGGGTAACGACGACGCGATCCGCGCCGTAAAACTGTTGACGGGTAAAATGGCGGATGCCGTGATCGAAGCTCATCAAGGCGAACAAACGACGGCTTAATGGCTTTGGCCATACGCTAAATCGATAAATTAAATGAAAAGGGTGGTTGGTAGGTGTCAAACCTCTCACTACCCTTTTTTTAAAGGGAAAGGACGGGATAGAATCTTCTGCAGTACGATCTTATTCAATCTGCAGTTGGTTTTATGCCTTCACAGTTACAGGGGGTATCCCCTATATATCGATATGGAGGGAATTAAACATGGCTGTTGATGCAAAATCGGTCAAAGAACTACGTGAAAAAACCGGCGCGGGAATGCTGGACTGCAAAAAGGCGTTGGAAGAATCCAACGGCGATATGACGAAAGCTGTTGAAATCTTGCGTGAAAAAGGCCTGGCTGCTGCAGCAAATAAAGCTGGCCGGATCGCGACAGAAGGCGTTGTTGAATCTTATATCCACGCAGGCGGCCGTATCGGCGTTCTGGTTGAGATCAACACGGAAACGGACTTCGTTGCGAAGAACGAACAGTTCAAAGAATTTGCACGCGACGTTGCGATGCATATCGCTGCGATGAGCCCTCGCTACGTACGCCGTGAAGAAGTTCCGCAAGAGGAAATCGAGAAAGAGAAGGAAATTCTGAAAGCTCAAGCGCTGAACGAAGGCAAACCGGAAAAAATCGTTGAAAAAATGGTCGAAGGCCGCATCGGCAAATACTACGAAGAGTTCTGCTTGATGGAACAAGCTTTCGTTAAAGACCCAGACAAAACGATTGAGCAATTGCTGAAAGAAAAAATCAGCACGATCGGTGAAAACATCTCCATTCGTCGTTTTGTTCGCTACGAGCTTGGCGAAGGTCTGGAAAAGAAAGTGGACAACTTCGTAGAAGAAGTTATGTCTCAAGTGAACAAATAAGCAAACCATCTCACATACATGTGAAGGAAAGTTGGAACACGCCGTGTTCCTTCTTTTTTAACCCGCGAAAGAGTTCGATGTGGAGGTATACATTTGGAACAGCCAGTGTTTAAACGTGTTGTCTTAAAGGTTAGCGGGGAGTCATTAGCCGGTCAAAATGGTTACGGCATCGACGCCGATACGATCGCATCCATTGCCCAACAGGTGAAGGAAGTCGTAGAGCTGGGCGTACAGGTCGCCATCGTATGCGGCGGCGGCAACATTTGGCGCGGGATTGCCGGGAGTGCCAAAGGGATCGACCGCGCAACGGCGGATTATATGGGAATGCTCGCGACCGTGATGAATTCCCTGGCACTGCAGGACGCGCTGGAGCAAATCGAGGTGCCAACCCGGGTGCAAACCTCGATTGCGATGCAGCAAATTGCCGAACCTTATATCCGGCGTCGGGCGATCCGCCACTTGGAGAAGGGTCGGGTTGTGATTTTCGCGGCGGGTACGGGCAATCCGTTCTTTTCCACGGACACTACAGCAGCGCTGCGCGCGGCTGAAATTGAGGCGGAAGTCATCCTGATGGCGAAGAACAAGGTGGATGGCGTCTACTCCGCAGATCCGTTTGTAGATCCAAACGCGGTGAAGTACGAATCTCTCACGTATTTGGATGTGCTGAACAAGAACCTTGGTGTCATGGATTCTACGGCGTCCTCGCTGTGCATGGACAATGATATTCCGTTGATTGTTTTTGCGATTACTGAACAAGGGAACATTAAACGCGTCGTGCTCGGTGAAAAAATCGGGACGATCGTCAAAGGGAGTGTAGATTAATGCCGCAAACGATTAAGAAACATGCCGAAGAACGCATGGAGAAAGCGATTCAGGCGCTGAGAAGAGATCTTTCGACGCTGCGCGCCGGTAGAGCTACGCCTTCGCTGCTTGATCGCATTCAGGTTGATTATTACGGTTCGCCGACGCCAATCAACCAGTTGGCCAATATCAACACGCCGGATTCCCGGACGTTGCTGATCCAGCCTTGGGACAAATCGTCGCTATCGGAAATTGAGCGGGCGATTCAAAAATCGGATCTCGGATTAACGCCTGCAAACGATGGTTCGTCCATTCGCTTGACGATTCCAGCCTTAACGGAAGAACGTCGGATCGAGCTCGTGAAGATGACGAAGAAATTCGGTGAGGAAGCAAAGGTGGCGATCCGCAACATTCGCCGCGATGCGAACGACGACATCAAGAAGCTGGAGAAAACCGACATTTCCGAGGATGAATCGCGCCGGCATCAGGAAGACATTCAGAAAACAACGGATAAATTTATCGCGGAAGTGGATAAGGTCCTCGCTGCGAAAGAAAAAGAGATCATGGAAGTCTAAGAGACAAAAAGCGGCCCCTCCTATTACGGTGGGGTTTTGTCTCTTTTTCATCATCGGCTGGAGGAAAAGGAATGATCAAGTTATTTCAACCTTGGCGGAAAAAGAAAAATCCTGGGGCATTCGTCAGCCTGTCCCCGGACAATATCCCGAAACATGTTGCGATTATTATGGACGGGAACGGAAGATGGGCGCGCAGGCTTGGTATGCCGCGAATCGTCGGCCATCGATCGGGGATGAAAGCCGTCAAGCGGGCGACGATCGCTGCCGACGAACTTGGCATTTCCATTTTGACGCTGTATGCTTTCTCAACGGAAAATTGGAAACGGCCGAAGGATGAAGTGGACTATTTGATGTCGCTTCCGCAGGAGTTTCTGGCGATCGAGCTGGATGAATTGGTTGAAAAGAACGTCCAGGTTCGCATGATGGGACATACGGATGAGCTGCCCGCGCATACGATTGCGGCAATGGAGGAAGCGATTGAGCGGACGAAGCACAATACCGGCTTGATCTTGAATTTTGCTTTGAATTACGGCAGCCGTCGCGAAATTACGGAAAGCGTCAAGGGTATCGCGAAGGCTGTACAATCCGGGGAGCTGTCGGTGGAGGACATTACGCCGGATACGATTGAATCCCGGCTGTTATCCGCCGGGTTGCCTGATCCGGATTTGCTGATTCGGACGAGCGGAGAACTGCGATTAAGTAATTTTATGTTATGGCAAACGGCGTATAGTGAGCTTTGGTTCACGGATATTTTCTGGCCTGATTTCAGCAAGGAGCATTTGGTTCAAGCGGTGGCGGAGTATCAACGCCGCACGCGGCGGTACGGTGGATTAACCTAGCGATGGAAGGTGTAGACTGGTGAAACAGCGGTTGATAACGGGGATCATTGCCGGCGGCTTTTTCCTCGGAATGTGCTGGCTTGGCGGAACTCTCTATCATGTACTCATCATGCTTATGGCGCTCATCGGATATTACGAATTCGTACGCATGACGCGCATCCCAGCGTTCCAGGGCACGGCCATCCTGGGCTATTTAGGCGTGGTTTATCTTGCGTTTCCGTGGCGGCTGCTTGAGATCGACAGACCGCTGAGCGATTCGGCGGTATTGTGGCTATTCATGCTGCTCTTCCTGGCGGTGACCGTGATCAGTAAGAACGAGATCCCAATCGGTCAGGTCGCCTTGCTCTATATAGGTATGGTTTATGTCGGCATCGGATTTGCGGCGATTGCGGAAACTCGCAATACGACCGATGGTCACGGCTTATTCTGGACGTTTCTGATGCTGGCGTCGATCTGGAGCAGTGATGCGGGCGCTTATTTTGCCGGGCGGCGGTTCGGGAAGCATAAGCTTTGGCCTGCGATCAGTCCGAACAAAACCGTCGAAGGGGCGCTGGGCGGCGTTTTGCTGGCGGTCATCGTTGCGGTGATCTTTGCGCTCGCTTCCGGCGGGTTGCTTACGGTCGGACGAGCCGTGCTGATCGGGATATCTGCCGCAGTCGTCGGCCAATTTGGCGACCTGATCCAATCGGCGTACAAGCGCGTATATGGCATCAAGGATTCCGGCAAGCTGTTGCCGGGTCATGGCGGGATTTTGGACCGGTGTGACAGTTGGATTACGGTGTTCCCGTTCATACATATCCTAACCCTTCTTCCTTAGTAAGGTGGATTTAAAATCGGCTTCCCATCACGAAGTGAACTCAGGGGTGCGGAATCGGCGTCGAATCTTGAATTCAGCCGGGCCTTCCGTTGCTCACGTACCCCCATGTACGCTGCGCTACTCAGTCCCTAGCTTCATCCAACCTTCTTGGTGCTGAAAACCCGATTTTAAATCTTTTATTGAACTGGTGGATTTAAAATCGGCTCCCCATCACGAAGTGAACTCAGGGGTGCGGAATCGGCGTCGAATCTTGAATTCAGCCGGGCTAACGGACACCAGAGGTCTTATTGGTGTAAATAAGAAGGGTTACAGAAGCTAACGGACCTCAGAGACCTTAATTGGGCAAAAGACATCAAGTGAGATGCTTTTGGCTTGAAATAACATCCCTGGAGTCCGTTACAGCGGGAAATGGTCGGGAAATAGATAAATAACGGCGCTACGGTCCGTTAGAAGGTAGGTAGGTGCAACAATGAAGAAAATCGCGTTGATTGGCTCGACCGGTTCCATCGGCACGCAAACGCTGGATGTGATCCGGGCGTATCCCGGGGAGTTTCGGCTGGAAGGATTGGCGGCGGGCAGCAATCTGGAGTTGTTTGCTAAACAAGTCCATGAGTTTCGGCCCCGTAAAGCCTCAGTTGCCACCAAACAATTGGCTGACCGGATTCGTCCGGAGCTGCCGGAAGGCGTGGAGCTCTACTATGGCGAGCAAGGGTTGATCGAAGTGGCAGCGGGAACCGATGCCGATACGGTTGTGACGGCCATTGTCGGCAGCGCAGGGCTGCCCGCGACACTTGCGGCAATCGAGGAAGGCAAGCACATTGCGTTGGCGAACAAGGAAACGCTGGTGACGGCCGGGCACCTGGTCACAGAGCTGGCACAGCGCAAAGGAGTCGCGCTGCTTCCGGTCGACAGCGAGCACTCAGCCATTTTCCAATGCCTGAACGGTGAAAACAAGCAAGAAGTTCGTCAAATTACGTTGACGGCTTCCGGCGGTTCATTCCGGGATCTGACGCGAAATCAGCTTCGGGATGTCACGGTAGAGGACGCCTTAAAGCATCCCAACTGGTCGATGGGCGCTAAAATTACTATCGACTCGGCCACGATGGTCAACAAAGGATTGGAAGTCATCGAAGCGCACTGGTTGTTTGGGCTTCCCTTTGAGCAAATCGGGGTCTTACTGCACCCGGAAAGCATCATCCACTCCTTCGTTGAATATCGTGACGGCAGCGTGATCGCCCAGTTAGGGACACCGGACATGCGCGTGCCGATCCAATATGCGCTGACCTATCCGCATCGCTGGCCATCGGCGGCGAAACGGTTGTCGTTGGCCGAGATCGGGAAGCTGCATTTTCGGGAGATGGACTTCGAGCGGTTCCCTTGTTTAAGACTTGCCTATGAGTGTGGTAAAATAGGAGGTACGGCAACCAGCGTTTACAATGCCGCGAATGAAGCGGCAGTCGCCCGCTTTTTGAAAGGGGAGATTCCTTTCTTGCAGATCGAGGCGATTATTGAAACGGCGTTAGCCAAACATGAGGTACAGTCCCATCCGGATCTGGAAACGATTCGCGAAGCGGATCGTTGGGCAAGAGCCCTTGCTGAGACGCTTTAATCGCGGTGAGGCTTTCGCACCATTAGAAGAACCTCGTGATCAAAAGCTGTAGGCGGCGGTATTCTCTTGTGCCTGATCGGAGAATATATTAATCTAAAGTAACGTTGGACGATCCGTGGCCAGAAGGGGGATGCTTACGCTTGGAATTGCTGAAAATCATATTTTTGACGGTGCTCATGTTTTTCGTCATCGTTACGGTGCATGAATGGGGACATTACTTCTTTGCGAAGCGTGCTGGCATTTTGGTACGGGAGTTCGCCATCGGGTTTGGCCCCAAGCTGCTGTCTTTTAAACGGGGTGAGACCCAGTTTACCTTGCGTTTGCTTCCTTTCGGCGGTTATGCGCGTATGGCGGGGGAAGATCCGGAGCTGATCCAGATTTCAGACGGACAAACCATCGCCTTGCGTCTGGAGAACGATCAGGTTCGGAAGATTTATCTGGACCGATTGGACAGTCGTAAAAACGTAATCCGCGGCGAAGTGCAGCACATCGACCTTGAGGACGATCTTGCGGTACGATTGGATGTGGACGGCGAAGCGCTCACCTACCGCGTGCATCCGCAAGCCATGCTGGTGGCGAAAGGCAAAGAGACGCAAATTGCGCCGAGAGACCGGCAGTACGGCAGCAAAACCGTAGGGCAGCGGGCTCTATCGATTTTCGCGGGTCCTTTGATGAACTTTATTTTGGCGTTTGTGCTGTTCGCCCTGCATACCCAAATGGCGGGGATTCCGTTGGATCAACCCAGCCACCTGCAAATCGGCGAGGTGATGAAAGGCATGCCGGCTGAGGAAGTAGGGCTCAAAACGGGCGATATCATCGAAAAGATCAACGGAACTCCGGTAGGAACCGATGCGAATAAAATGATCGACATGATCCAGGATTCGAAAAACAAGCCGATGACGTGGACGATTAAACGCGGGGACGAAACTTTGAATGTCACCATTACCCCGAAAGGGGCGGAGAATGAGGACGGCAAAATCGGAAGCACGATCGTCACCGTTTTCCCGACGCGCAGCGCGTCCATTGGAGAGACGTTCCAAGTCGCCGGGGAGGACATGGTCAACACGACGAAGGCGATCTTTCTCGGGTTCAAACAGTTGATCAATCGCTTTAACATGGATGATCTGGGCGGACCGGTGCGCACATTTGAAGTGACCGGCCAAATCGCGAAGCAAGGGATTGTTCAGTTAACCTATTGGGCGGCGATTTTAAGCCTCTATTTGGGGATCTTTAACCTGCTGCCGATCCCGGCGCTCGACGGAAGTCGTCTGATCTTCCTAGGGGTCGAAGCCTTGCGCGGCAAACCGATTGATCCCAACCGCGAAGGTATGGTACATTTCATCGGATTTGCGATGTTATTCCTGCTGATGATTGCGGTCACGTATAACGACATTTTGCGCTTGATTCACGGCTGATTTAAGACGGATACGCAGCTGACGGCGCAGGTGAATATTAAACTTGTGGTTTTTAACGGGAGGACAAAGGTTCTTATGGCAAACGAGGAGAAACAATTCGTCACGGAGATTACCCCGCAGGGAGTGGATTTTTCCCGTTGGTATATCGACGTTATCAAAAAAGCGGATCTGATGGATTACTCACCGGTCCGCGGCTGTATCGTATTTAAGCCGGACGGCTATGAAATCTGGGAGCATATCCAAGCCGAGCTGGACCGCCGCTTTAAGGAAACGGGACATCGCAACGCTTATTTTCCGCTGTTTATTCCCGAGAGCTTTTTCCAGAAGGAAAAAGAGCACGTTGAAGGCTTTAACCCAGAACTGCCTTGGGTGACCGAGGCTGCCGGTGAGAAGCTGGAGGAGCGTCTGGCGATCCGTCCGACCTCTGAAACGATGATTGGGCATATGTACGAAAAATGGATCCAATCCTACCGTGATTTGCCGGTGCTGATCAACCAATGGGCGAACGTGGTCCGTTGGGAGAAACGGACGCTGCCATTCCTCCGCACGAGCGAATTCCTGTGGCAGGAAGGCCATACTGCGCACGAGAACGAGCAGGAAGCCCGCGAAGAAACGATGCGCATGCTGGAAATTTACCGCGATTTCGTGGAAAATTATTTGGCGATTCCGGTTATCGTTGGGCAAAAAACGCCGTCCGAGAAGTTCGCCGGGGCGGTCGATACCTATTCGATCGAAGCGATGATGAAGGACGGCCGCGCTGTACAAGCAGGGACTTCGCACTATCTGGGCACTAATTTTGCGAAGGCGTTTGATATTCAATATCTCAACCGCGAGAACGTACGCGAATATGTTCATACGACGTCTTGGGGCGTCAGCACCCGGTTAATCGGCTCGCTTATCATGGTGCACGGCGATGACCGCGGGTTGGCGTTACCGCCGAAGGTCGCGCCGAAGCAGGTTATGATTATTCCAATCGGCCCGCCAAAAACTTGGGAAGCCGTCGTAGGCAGAGCGGACGAGCTGTTCGCCGAGCTGAAGAAAGCGGGCATTCGCGTTGGCATTGATGACCGCGCCGACTTCCGCCCAGGCTGGAAGTTTAACGAATACGAAATGCGCGGTGTACCGGTTCGTCTGGAAATTGGGCCTCGCGATATGGAGAACGGCGTTTGCGTCCTTGTCTCCCGCATCAGCGGCGAGAAGAAGGTAGTTCAACAGGACCGATTGGTCGAAGAGGTTCAGGCAATGCTGGAGCAGGTTCATCAGGAAATGTACGAGCGGGCCAAAGCGTTCCGCGAAGAGCATTTCTACAGTGTCGATACGCTGGATGAAATGAAAGCGAGCATCGAAGAGAAACGCGGCTTCACCCTGGCTGGATGGTGCGGTTCGGAGGCTTGCGAACGCACGGTGAAGGAAGAAACGGGGGCAACCAGCCGCAATATCCCATTTAATCCTCAAACGACGAAGGATACCTGCCTCGTTTGCGGGGATCCAGCGAAACATACCGTTGTTTTTGCCAGAGCCTATTAAGAATAACTTTCGCGTTACCGTCCCGCTAGAGTTTGGGGAAGCTGGGGACGCGGGCGAATGGCACAACCACAAGAGGGCTTTCGGCAGTAAGGCGCCTGCAGGCTTATCACGCCGCCGGCATCACCGCCGGAAGCCTTTTTTTTGAATCATGGGAAGAAGTCAGCAAGCAAGGTGAGGGGAGAGGACATGACCGAGACGCAAGACAAGAGAAACCGGCTGGAGCTGTTAATGAAGCAGGCGGATGTGCCCGCTTCGCTGATCGATCCGTATTTTCTTGACGGGCATATCGAAAAAGTAGAGGTCAGCCGCAGCAATCGGGAATGGAGAATCACCATTCAGAAGGACACGCTGGTGCCGGCTCAAGCCTACCGCACCTTTTGCCTGCGGGTCAGAGAACGGATGGAGCATATCGCCACCATTTCCTTTGAGTTTCATTACGGCGGCGGGTTGACCGCCAAAGACATCGTTGAAGAGTATTGGCCGCTCTTTCTCGAATGGGTGAAACGCCAGATTCCGTCGGTCAACGGCTGGATGGCAAGAGCCGGGCTGGATATCGACGGCGATATGGTCACTGTGACGTTTGGCGACGCCATGGCGCTGGAATTGGCGCGCAAGAAACAGATCGACAAAGCCATCACCGTTTATTACGAGACGTATTTTGCCCTGCCGTTAAGAATCAAGCTACAAACTGGGGAGTCGAACGTCGAAGCGTTTGAAGAGTTCCAGCAGCGGATCGTAGAGGAAGAACGCGAAGTCATTCAACAGATGATGGAGAGCATGACTGTGGAAGCTCCTTCGGAAGAAGAGGATGGCGAAGTGATCAAGCTGCAGCTTGGGAACGACATCAAGGAGCCGCCGGTACCGATTCAGCAAATCCAGGACGAAGAGAAGAAGATTACGATTCAAGGGACGATTTTTGGACTGGACCGCAAGGAGCTGCGAAACGGCAACACGTTGTTTACGTTTTTCCTGACCGATTTCTCCGATTCCCTGCAGCTGAAATTGTTCGCCAAAAATAAAGAAGATCTGAAGATCATGGGGCAACTCGCCAACGGGAAGTGGATTAAGGCGCGAGGCAAAGTGGAGATGGACCGCTTTATGCCGGTACCCGAGCTGGTGATGATTCCATCGGATCTATGTGAGGTGCCTGCACCTCCGGGACGGATGGATAACGCGTCGGAGAAGCGGGTTGAGTTCCATCTGCACACAACCATGAGTACGATGGACGCCGTCACGCCGATTGGCGATTATGTGAAGATGGCGGCAAAGTGGGGACATAAAGCGATCGCCGTTACGGACCACGGCGGCGTGCAAAGCTTCCCGGACGCAGCGAAGGCTGCGAAGAAGCATGGCATCAAGATGATTTACGGCGTAGAAGCCAATGTCGTGAACGATGATGTTGCTGTCGTGCTGAACCCGAGAGGGGACGAGTTGAAGACGGCGACCTACGTTGTTTTTGACATCGAGACCACCGGCTTGTCGGTAACGCAGAACAAAATTATTGAAATTGCGGCCGTGAAGATGCGGGAAGGCAAAGAGATCGACCGGTATGCGACCTTTGTGAATCCGCATGAACGGATCCCGTACCATATTCAACAGTTGACCAATATCAACGATGACATGGTGAAGGATGCGCCTGATGTGGAGCCGGTGCTGAAACGGTTCGTGGAGTTCGCCGAGGATGCGATTTTGGTGGCCCATAACGCCCGGTTTGACTATGACTTTGTTAATGCTAAGCTCAAGGAGCTGGGTCTGCCAATCATGGAAAACCCGGTGCTTGATACACTGGAGCTGGCCCGGATGCTGTTCCCGACGATGAAAAATCACAGACTGAACACTCTGGCTGCCAAGTACAAGGTTTCGCTGGAGAACCACCACCGGGCGATCGATGATACCGTGGCGCTGGGTGAGATCTTAAACGGTCTGCTGGATGATGCGGTCAAGATTGAAGGATACAAGACGCTTGACCGTTTGAACGATAAGGTCGGGAAAGACTTGTCCAATGCCCGTCCGTTCCATTGCGGCATTTATGCACTGAATCCGGTCGGCAAGAAAAACCTGTTTAAGCTCATCTCGTTGTCGCATACGGAATATTTCAAGCGGGTGCCTTGTATTCCCAAATCCAAGCTGGTGGAGCTGCGGGAAGGTCTGCTGATTCTCTCCGGCTGCGAGAAGGGCGAATTCTTCGAGACCGTATTGAACAAATCGGTGGAGGAAGCCGAAGCGGTTGCAGAATTTTACGATGTGCTCGAAATTCAGCCGCTGACGATGTATATGCATCTCGTAGAAAAAGGGCTCGTCGGCAGCACGGAAGAACTGCAAACTGCGATTCGCAAAATCGTAGAGATCGGGATGAAGCTGGACAAGCCGGTTGTTGCCACCGGGAATGTGCACTACTTAGATCCGAAAGACAAGCTGTTCCGTGACATTACGATCCACGGGATCACCGGGTTCAGCCCGTTGAAGGAAGTCCGCAAGCCGGATGCGCATTTCCGGACAACGGAGGAGATGCTGGAGGAATTCGCGTTCCTGGGCCAGGAGAAAGCTTGGGAAGTGGTGGTTACCAATACTTCGGCGTTGGCGGATAGATTCGAGGAAATTGAATTGTTCCCGGACAAGCTGTTTACTCCGATCATTGAAGGAGCCGACGAGGAAATCCGTCAGAAGTGCTACGATACCGCCAAATCGATTTACGGCGAAGAATTGCCTGAAGTAATTGTTAAGCGGTTGGAGAAAGAGCTGGAGCCGATTATCAAATACGGGTTCTCGGCCAACTATCTGATTTCCGAGCGGCTGGTGAAGAAGTCGAACCAAGACGGGTATCTCGTGGGTTCCCGGGGTTCGGTCGGTTCGTCGGTGGTCGCGCTGTTCCTCGGGATTTCCGAGGTGAATCCGCTGCCGGCTCATTATATCTGTCAAAATCCCGAATGCAAATATAGCGAATGGTTCCTGGACGGCAGCGTGCCCAGCGGCTTCGACCTTCCCGACAAAAGCTGCCCGAAATGCGGCGGCAAGCTGAAGGGCGAAGGCCAGGACATTCCGTTCGAGACATTCCTGGGCTTTAAAGGCGACAAGGTCCCCGATATTGACCTTAACTTCTCCGGTGAATATCAACCGGTCGCCCATAACTACACCAAGGTCCTGTTCGGTGAAAAGAACGTATTCCGTGCAGGAACCATCGGTACGGTTGCGGAGAAAACCGCGTTTGGCTTTGCCAAGAAATACGAAGAAGAGCATAACAAGCATTGGCGCGGGGCGGAGCTGAACCGTCTGGCGGCGGGATGTACCGGCGTCAAGCGCAGTACCGGGCAGCATCCCGGCGGGATCGTCGTCGTACCGGATTACATTGATGTGGAAGATATCACTCCCGTACAGTACCCGGCCGATGATACCGAATCCGAATGGAAAACAACCCATTTCGATTACCACGCCTTCGACGCGAACCTGCTCAAGCTGGATATTCTGGGGCACGATGATCCGACGATGATGCGGATGCTGCAGGATTTGACCGGGGTCGATCCAACGACGATCCCCATGAATGACCCGAAAGTGATGAGCATGTTCAACTCAACGGATGCCCTCGGGGTTACACCGGAACAGATCCGTACCCCGGTTGCCACTTATGGGATCCCGGAGATGGGGACGAAGTTTGTTCGCCAGATGCTGGTGGAATCGCAGCCGTCTTCCTTTGCTGACTTACTGCAAATCTCCGGGCTGTCACACGGAACCGGCGTATGGCTGGGGAATGCTCAGGAATTGATCAAAAACGGAACCTGTAACATCAAAACCGTAATCGGGTGTCGTGACGATATCATGTTGTACCTGATTTATAAAGCGGGGATGGATGCCGGCTTGGCCTTTAAAATTACGGAGAGCGTCCGTAAAGGGAAAGGGTTGACGCCGGAATGGATCGAGGAAATGAAAAAGTGTAAAGTACCGCAATGGTACATCGATTCCTGCTTGAAGATCCAGTACATGTTCCCGAAGGCGCACGCCGCTGCCTACGTTATCTCCGCGGTGCGGACCGCATATTTCAAGCTGTATTATCCGATCGAATATTATGCGACGTATTTCTCGGTCCGCGGTGAGGACTTTGATATCGAGCTGTACTGCCAAGGGTATGAGGCGATCTACCGCAAAATTGAAGAGATCGAGCAGAAGGGCTTCCAGGCGCTGCCGAAGGAGAAGAACATGCTGCCGATCTTGGAAATGGCGCTGGAAATGACGGCCCGTGGCTTCCATTTCAAGCCGATCGACCTGTATCGCTCCGACGCTACGAAGTTTATCGTCGACGGCGATTCGCTGATTCCGCCGTTCTCGGCCCTTGCCGGGATTGGGGAGAACGCGGCCAAGAATATCGCTGCAGCGAAAGAGCAAGGCGAATTTCTGTCGATCGAGGACTTCCAGCAGAAATCCAAAGCGAGCAAAACGATCATGGAGCTCCTAGGTTCCATGGGCTGCTTCCGCGGCCTGCCGGAAAGCAATCAATTGTCCTTATTTTAATCTAGCTTCGTGATCCGAAGATGGCTTTTTAAACTACTGGTTTATTGAAGGTTTAAAAAGACAGGTTTGGAGCACCAAGAAGGTTGGACGAAGTCAGGACTGAGTAGCGGAGCGTACAAAGAGGTACGTGAGCAACGGAGGGCCGGGCTGAGTTCAAGATTCGACGTCGAATAAACTTCTCGTATTCGCTTCGTGATCCGAAGATGGCTTTTTAAACTACCTTTAGGAGTAAAGGTGTTTTACTTGTCACTTGGTATGTACTATGTTATAATTTTTTTGGCAATCATGAAGATAGAACCGTTGTTTAAAGAGTGGGGAAACCCACTCTTTAATCTTTGGTATATAGGATTGAATTATTGGAGGTAATGTACGCTTGAGCACACCAAAGATCAAAGCGACCGTCGAGCAAATGGTCACGCCTTATTTGGAGGAGAACGGCTTTGAACTGGTTGACGTGGAATACGTCAAGGAGGGCAGCAACTGGTTCCTCCGCGTATTTGTCGACAAAGAAGGTGGCATCGACATCGATGACTGCGGCCGGATCAGCGAATACCTTAGCGAGAAGCTCGACGAGAATGATCCGATTCCGTCGGCTTATTTTCTGGAAGTGTCTTCGCCGGGAGCGGAACGCCCCTTGAAGAAAGCCGAGGATGTCTCCAAGGCGGTCGGCAAAGACGTTTTTGTGACTACATACGAACCGGTAGACGGCCTGAAAGAATTTGAAGGCCGGCTTCTTTCCTTCGATGGGGACGAATTAGTTGTCGAAGTCGGGAAGAAGCGTCACGCCATTCCATATAACAAAGTTGCCAGCGCAAGATTGGCCATTATTTTCTAGTGTGACCTGCGGGGAATTATGAAAGGGGGAAATCGAGGCAAATGAGCATGGATTTTATCGAAGCCTTGAACGAATTGGAAAGGGAAAAAGGAATCAGCAAGGACATCTTGTTCGAAGCGATCGAAGCCGCGCTGATCTCCAGCTACAAACGTAACTTTAATACGGCGCAAAACGTGCGTGTGGATATGAACCGCCATACCGGCGAAATCAAAGTTTATGCGCGCAAGCTTGTCGTAGAAGAAGTCCTTGATCCGCGGACGGAAATTTCACTGCAGGCAGCCCGTGAGATTAATCCAAACTATCATCTGGACGACATTACTGAAATTGAGGTGACTCCTCGGGACTTCGGCCGGATCGCGGCACAAACGGCGAAGCAAGTCGTGACGCAGCGCATTCGCGAGGCCGAGCGCGGACTAATCTATAATGCGTTCGTGGAGAAGGAAGAGGACATCGTAACCGGGATCGTACAACGTCAGGACTTACGTAACATCTACGTTGATCTTGGCAAGGTGGAAGCCCATTTGCCGCTGAACGAATTGATGCCAAACGAGAAGTTCAAGCACGGCGACCGGATTAAGGCGTATATTACGAAAGTGGAAAATACGACGAAGGGACCGCAAATTTTGTTGTCCCGTACGCATCCGGGCTTGCTGAAGCGCTTGTTCGAGCTGGAGGTTCCGGAAATTTTCGACGGAGTCGTGGAGATTCGTTCCGTAGCCCGCGAAGCCGGCTTCCGCTCCAAAATCGCCGTATACTCCCGCAACAGCGAAGTGGATCCTGTTGGCTCCTGCGTTGGCCCGAAGGGCACGCGTGTGCAAACGATTGTTAACGAGCTGCGCGGAGAGAAAATTGACATCGTTCGTTATTCGGAAAATGTTGAGGAATATGTAGCCAATGCGCTGAGCCCGTCCAAAGTGCTCGAGGTGCAGGTGTTTGAAGCGGAGAAGATGGCCCGCGTCATCGTGCCGGATTACCAGTTGTCCCTGGCGATTGGCATTAAAGGACAGAACGCGCGTCTCGCCGCCAAATTGACCGGTTGGAAAATCGACATCAAGAGCGAAACCCAAGCGGAAGAGGAATTCGGCAGAGAAAAAACCGATCAAGGCGAAATGCCTCAGGATTCCATCTCCGTGGATTAACGGGAGGTGGCAAGGATGAAGCAAAGAAAAGTACCGCTGCGCAAATGCGTAGCTTGCCAGGAAATGATGCCCAAGAAGACGCTGATCCGGATTGTGCGTTCCCCGGAGGGCGAGGTATCGATCGACTTAACGGGCAAAAAGTCGGGCCGCGGCGCTTATCTCTGCGGCAAGACGGAATGCTTTAAGCTCGCTCATAAATCGCGTGCTCTTGATCGGGCGCTCAAAGCTCCGGTTGGTAACGAGGTTTATGAACAGCTCGCTCGCGATTTCTTGGCCGTCGAGGATGAATTCCTTGCTGCTCAGGCTCGAGATGAGGATGAAGATGAGTAAGGCCCAGCCGTTGTCCGGTCTTGGTCTCGCCATGCGAGCCGGTAAACTGGTGACAGGGGACGAACTCGTCCTGAAGTCGATTCGTTCAAGAGAAGCCAAGCTCGTCATCGTTGCGGGGGATGCTTCCGCCAATACACAGAAGAAATTCCGGGACAAATGCGGGACCTACAACATTCCGCTGATCATCGGATTTGACCGTGAAGCGCTCGGGAGAAGTGTTGGCAAACCGGAACGGGTTGTTCTGGCGATCACCGATCCAGGGTTTACCGAGATGATCCGCAAAGCGATCTTGAAAACATCGGAGGTGGAGTATATTGAGTAAACAAGAAAAACAAGATAAGCTCAGGGTGTACGAATACGCTAAATCGCTCAACATGAGCAGCAAAGAAATTATCACGATTCTTAAGCGTCTGAATATCCCGGTCAACAATCACATGAGCGTCATGGAGAACGATGCAGTAGCCCGTGTGGAACAGTTTTTCAAGGATATTAAAAGCAACGCGGCGGCGAAACGAGAAAGCTCGGGACGCAACGATTCCTCTGCCAAATCGCCGGCATCGGCTTCCGCAGGAGGGAGCCAAACACCGAAAGCTACATCCGGAGAATCTTCCGGTCATCGCGGAGATCAGGGACGCGGCGCAAACGCACCCGTAAAAAACCAAAATCAACAGGAAAAGCAGGTAAGCATGAATAATAAACCAAAAACAAACCAAACCAATGCAGGTGGCAGTACGGCAGTTCAAGAAAGATCCAGCCGTCCGAACGGCGGCAATCATCAAAACTCACGACCGCAAGGCCAAGGCGGAGGAAATTCCTCCAGTGCAAACCGGAACCCGCAAGGGAACCGGGGAGCCGGTCAAGGCGGCCAGCGGAATGATAGCGGTCAGCGCCCAGCTCAAGGCCAAAATAGCGGCGGAAACCGCAGCTTTGCGCCAAGCAACAATTTTGGCGGCGGAAACGGCGGCGGCAAAGGTCAAGGGCAAAGAAAAGGAAATAATAACGGCGGCAAAAACCAAAGAGGTTACGATGATAACCGCAACGGCGCCAATTTCAAAAATAATCGCGGCGGCAAAGGCGGGCGCGGCAAAGGTGCTCCGCAGCAGCCTCCACGCGAGAAGATCGACAATACGCCGAAGAAAATTATCGTCCGCGGCACGATGACGGTTGGCGAAACCGCCAAATTGCTGCATAAGGACGCTTCCGAAGTGATCAAAAAGCTGATGCTGCTCGGCGTCTTGGCAACCATTAACCAAGAGCTTGACCTTGACACGATCCAGCTGCTGGCAAGTGACTACGGCGTTGAGGTTGAATTGAAAATTCCGGTGGAAGAAGACCGTTTCGAAACGATCGAAGAGGTTGACGATGAGGCAGATCTGAAAGAACGTCCACCAGTCGTTACGATCATGGGTCACGTTGACCACGGGAAAACGACGCTGCTGGACGCCATTCGTTCCACCAACGTCACCGGCGGCGAAGCCGGCGGGATCACGCAGCATATCGGGGCATACCAAGTCGAAATCAACGGCAAGAAGATCACGTTCCTGGATACGCCAGGCCACGAAGCGTTTACAGCGATGCGTGCCCGCGGTGCCCAGTTAACGGATATTACGATTATCGTCGTTGCTGCGGATGACGGCGTGATGCCGCAGACGGTCGAAGCGGTGAACCATGCCAAAGCAGCAGGCTTGCCAATTATCGTTGCTGTGAACAAGATCGACAAACCGGAGGCAAATCCGGATCGAGTGAAGCAAGAATTGACGGAGTATGAGCTTGTGCCGGAAGAATGGGGCGGCGACACGATTTTCGTCAACGTCTCTGCGAAGCAAAAAATCGGCTTGGAAAACCTGCTCGAAATGATTCTGCTGGTAGCCGAAGTGAACGAGTACAAAGCCAACCCGGATAAACGCGCTCGCGGTGCGGTCATCGAAGCCGAGCTCGATAAAACCCGCGGTCCGGTAGCTCGCGTGTTGGTACAGCACGGAACGTTGAAGGTCGGCGACGCCTTCGTTGCAGGGAACTGCTTCGGCCGCGTCCGCGCGATGGTTAACGATCGCGGGCGCCGCTTGAAAGAAGCAGGTCCGTCGACGCCGGTGGAAATTACCGGTCTGACGGAGGTACCGCAAGCCGGCGATCCGTTTATGGTCTTCGAGGACGAACGCAAAGCGCGGTCGATCGCGGACAAACGGGCTACGATGCAGCGTCAATCCGATTTGGGTGCCAATACGCGCGTTACACTGGATGATCTGTTCCGCCATATCAAGGAAGGCGAAATCAAGGATCTCAACGTGATCATCAAAGCCGACGTGCAAGGTTCGGTTGAAGCGCTCAGAGGCGCACTCGAGAAGATCGAAGTCGAAGGCGTTCGCGTCAAGATTATCCACAGCGGGGCCGGTGCGATTACCGAATCCGATGTCATCTTGGCGGCGGCTTCGAACGCGATTATCATCGGGTTCAACGTCCGTCCGGACAACCAAACGAAAGCGACAGCGGAGCAAGAGAAGGTTGACATCCGCTTGCACCGCGTCATTTACAACGCAATCGAAGAGATCGAGCAAGCGATGAAAGGGATGCTTGATCCGGTTTATAAAGAGTCGGTTATCGGTCACGCGGAAGTCCGTAATACGTTCAAGATCAGCAAGGTCGGAACGATTGCAGGCTGTATGGTGACTTCCGGTAAAATTACCCGTACGGCGGAAGTCCGCTTGATTCGTGACGGAATCGTCGTATACGAAGGCAAAATCGATTCGCTCAAACGTTTCAAGGACGACGCGAAGGAAGTTGCTCAAGGTTACGAGTGCGGGATTACCTTGGACAATTACAACGACATTAAAGAAGGCGACGTCATTGAAGCGTTCGTCATGGAAACTGTTGAACCGAAGTAAGGTGGGTGTCTAAAATGGCCAAAAATCGTACCGGCCGCGTAGGCGAACAGATTAAGAAAGAACTTAGTGTGCTCATCCAGAGTGAACTGAAAGATCCGCGCATCGGTTTTGTCACGGTGACCGGGGTCGATGTGACAAATGATTTGTCGCAGGCCAAAGTTTACCTCAGCGTATTTGGCGACGAGGAGCAGAAGAACGAATCTTTAAAAGGGCTGGAGAAAGCGACCGGCTTCCTGCGCACCGAAATTGGCAAACGAATTCGGCTGCGCCACACGCCGGAGCTGATTTTCAAAATCGACGAATCTATCGCTTACGGCAGCCGGATAGAGAAGCTTCTCGGCGAAATTACGCAAGAGCACAAAGAATGAAATATGAAAGGGAATCGATAACTCATCTGCCACCCTTGAATGAAGATGAGCGGATGAGTTTTGTAGGTCCCTAAAGGAGACGGCAATGCAGACGACCTATGAAAGGGAGCTGAGTCAGACCAAGGAGTTCCTGACTCAGAATGATCATTTCCTAATTGTGTCGCATGTTCAGCCGGACGGTGACGCAGTCAGTTCCACCCTTGCGGTGGGCTGGCTTCTGTCATGTCTGGGTAAAAAATTCGTGATGGTCAACGAAGGCCCGATCCCAAAGCGGATGCATTATTTGTGGCATGCGGACGAGATTCTCGATTTGTCGGTGACGCCGCTTGACCGCAAATTTGATCATGTGATTTGCGTGGACTGCGCGGATTTCAAACGGGTTGGCACGACGCATGAATGGTTTGCCGAAGGGGCACGACTGCTGAACATCGACCACCATCCGACCAACGACCACTACGGCTCGGTGAATCTTGTAGTGCCAAATGCGGCGGCGACCGCTGAAATTTTGTTTGATCTGATCAACTATATGGGTCTGCCGTTGGATGAAACGATAGCAACGGTGCTTTATACCGGACTGCTGACGGATACCGGCGGGTTCCGGTACTCCAACACGTCGCCGAAGGTGATGGCGGCTGCCTCCAAACTGCTGGAATACGGCGTGGACGGTCCCGCTTTATCCGAATTGCTGCTAGAGCAAATGACGCTTCCGCAGCTGCGTTTGCTGACTCGGGCTTTAAACGGTCTTCAGCTTACGGAAGACGGGAAGATTGGCTGGGTATCGGTTACAGATGAGGACCTGAAAGCGACTGGCGCCGTTCACGAGGATATGGAAGGCATCGTCAACTATCCGCGAAATATCCAAGGGGTCGAAGTAGGCCTGTTGTTTAAAGTCATTAACGAACAAGCCATAAAGGTGAGCATGCGCTCGGCGGGAAAAGTTGACGTGGCCAAGGTGGCCCAAAGCTTTGGCGGCGGCGGCCATGTCCGGGCCGCGGGTGCTCGCATTGAAGGGACCCTAGACACGGTTGTCCCTAGAGTGTTGGAACAAGTGAGGCTGCAGCTATGAACGCATACGAAGGCATTTTGCCCATCCACAAGCCGGCCGGTTTTACATCGCATGACGTGGTTGCCAAATGCCGGGGGATTTTGAAAATGAAGCGAATCGGCCATACGGGTACGTTAGACCCGGCGGTCACCGGAGTGCTGCCTCTATGCCTGGGCCGTGCAACGCGAATGGTGGAGTATTTGCAGGACTTGCCGAAGGAATACGAAGCGACCTTGGTGCTTGGCGTTGCGACCGATACAGAGGACATGACCGGCGAAATCATCGAACAGGTAAATGAGGTTCAGGTGACGGAAGAGGACGTACGGCGCGTGTTGTCCCGTTTTGTTGGCACGATCTCGCAAATTCCGCCGATGTATTCGGCGCTGAAGCAAGACGGTAAACGTCTGTATGAACTGGCACGGGAAGGGAAGACCGTGGAGCGTAAGCCCCGGGAAGTCACAATCTATCAATTGGAGCTGCTTGCTTTTCATCCGGAGGGGCTGCATCCGCGGATCTCTTTTCGTGCGTTATGCTCCAAAGGAACTTATATCCGTACGCTCTGCGTTGATATCGGACGTGCACTAGGCGTGCCTGCAGCGATGACGGAGCTGAAGCGGACAATGTCGGCGGGGATCACGGAGTCGCATTGTCTCACGCTGGATGAGGTGGCCCGCCACGCGGCAAGCGGATCGCTGCAAGATTATTTACTGCCGGTCGATCGAGCTGTTCAGCATTTGCCGGCTCACACGGTTGCTGCCGAGAAGGTCAAGGCAGCATTGCAAGGTCAGCGGCTGTCCCCCTCTGTGGTCTCTCCGGCGGTTAAGCGCGGAGAGACCCTGCGGCTGTACAGCCCCGAACAGCAATTTTTAGGCATCTTCCGGGTAGAAGAGGGAACGAAGGCCGTGAAGGCGGTTAAAGTGTTTTTACCCGAATAGCCTCAAGAAATGCGCATTCCGAGGGAAATTGCAGGTGACACGATCATGGAAACGATACATTTATCATATCCACTAAATGAACGATTTATAGAACAACATGCCCGTCCGCAAGTGCTGGCGATCGGCCAATTTGACGGCCTTCACCTGGGACATGCCAGCGTGATTGATTCGGCTGTCCGGTTGGCTGGCGAACTAGGTCTTCCTGCCTCCGTCATGACTTTTCATCCCCATCCGAAGGAAGTTATGAAAAAAGGCGACTACGACGGATATTTGACGCCGCCGAAGGAGAAGGAGCGTATTCTGCGCGAGATGGGCGTGGATTACGTATATATCGTTGAATTCAACGATGCCTTCTCGCGGGTAAGTCCGCAGAACTTCGTTTCCGGCATCCTGGTGCCGCTTCAGGTGCACACCGCGGTGGTTGGCTTTGACTTCCGTTACGGCTACCGGGGCGAAGGGGATGCGAGCATGCTGCGTGAATTGAGCGGCAACGTCCTTGACGTGCACACCGTGCCGCCGTTCCTGATCGACGGGGAGAAGGTCAGCAGTTCAGGGATTCGCAAAGCGCTGCAGGAAGGGAAGATTGAGCTAGCGAATCGTTGGCTTGGGCGGACGTATACGCTGAGAGGGACGGTCATGCACGGCGAGAAACGCGGCCGCCAGCTCGGATTCCCTACAGCCAATCTGAAGCTGGCGGAGCACTACGTCGTCCCGGCCAGCGGGGTCTACGCCGTGCGAGTTACGCGCGAAGGTACGACGTACTCCGGCGTGATGAACGTTGGGGTTAAGCCAACCTTTCATGAGAACGGCAAAATCTTTTGGCTGGAAGCCCATCTGTTTGATTTTTCCGGCGAGATTTATGACGAAAGCTTGTCTGTGGAATTAGTTCATTATATTCGGGCGGAGCGCAAGTTCGGCTCCCTGGATGAGCTGATCGCTCAAATTGGACAGGATGCGGAAACGGCTAAACGATTGCTGAAAGATTCCTGATAACTAAACCGATCCGGCATTTACTTTGCCCATCGGCTGTGGTATACTATGTAACGTTGTCATGCGGAAGAACTTTGCTTTTTCCAATCGGCAGCGAGAACCTTGGCTTGGTTGCACGGTTTCACCGCCGGCGACGAGGCTAACGGCGATTTGAGATAAAGGAGGTGAACAGGATGGCATTGACTCAAGAACGTAAACAACAATTGATCCAAGAGCACAGAACTCATGAGTCCGATACCGGATCCCCTGAGGTGCAAATTGCTATCCTTACGGAGAACATCGTGAATTTGACGGACCACTTGCGTACACACAAGAAGGACCATCATTCCCGTCGCGGTCTTCTGAAGATGGTTGGTCAACGTCGGAAATTGTTGGCTTACTTGAAGAACAAAGACGTAAATCGTTACTCCGCTTTGATCGAGAAACTTGGATTGCGTCGTTAATTAAACAAGTTTGTATAAAAGCAGCCTAGTTGCATGGCGGACGCTGGCGAAGCGTGCGGTGTGCGGCCGGGTTGCTTTTTACAAATTAGGCTTTGTTGCGATAAGCTTTCATGAAGAGCTCCGTCAGGAGCTTTTGTTATGAGGACATTCTTCTGCGCCAGCGCCGCTTCTCATTATGAATTGGTGAAAAGCAGGAAATAATGAACTCAGTACCGAACTTGTATTGGTGATAAGGAGGGATTTCATGCAGACTGAAGTGAGAATGGATTTGGGAGGAAGACCTCTCATTCTGGAAACCGGCCGATTGGCAAAGCAAGCCAATGCGGCTGTCATGGTTCGCTACGGCGATACGGCGGTGCTTTGTACGGTTACGGCTTCTTCGGAACCTAAGGATTTGGACTTTTTTCCGTTAACCGTCAATTATGAAGAGAAACTGTATGCAGTCGGTAAAATTCCCGGCGGCTTTATTAAACGGGAAGGACGTCCGAGTGAAAAAGCGATTCTGGCCAGCCGTTTGACCGACCGTCCAATTCGCCCGCTCTTCCCGGAAGGCTTCCGTAACGATGTGCAAATCGTAAACTTAGTCATGAGTGTGGATCAGGATTGCGAACCGGAAATTGCCTCAATGATTGGGACTTCTGCAGCGCTGAGCATTTCCGATGTTCCGTTTAACGGGCCGATCGGCGGCGTAGCTGTAGGCCGGGTGAACGGGGAGTTCGTCATTAATCCGGACGTGGCACAGCAGGAAGCCAGCGACATTTACGTCGTGGTTGCTGGAACGAAGGACGCCATCATGATGGTGGAAGCGGAAGCGAATGAAGTTCCAGAAGAGGTTATGCTTGAGGCCATTATGTTTGGCCATGAAGAGATCAAAAAGATCGTTGCCGTCATTGAAGATCTCGTAAAAGTGGCCGGCAAAGAGAAGATGCAGGTGCAGCTGCATACGGTGAATGAAGAAGTGAACCGTGAGGTTCGCGCTTATGCCCAGGATCGCTTGATTGAAGCCGTGAAGATCGCAGAGAAGCATGCACGTCAGGATGCGATTGACGCCATTAACGACGAAACGGTGGCTCATTTCGAAGAGAAATACATAGAAACGCCGGAGCTGCTCGCCGATGTGAAGGAAGTGCTTCACGACATCGTTAAGGAAGAAGTGCGCCGGTTGATCACCCATGAAAAAGTACGCCCTGACGGTCGTAAACTGGACGAGATTCGTCCAATTGAATGCGATATCAGCTTGCTGCCGCGTACGCATGGCTCCGGTCTGTTCACGCGCGGACAAACGCAAGCGCTGAGCATCTGTACACTTGGGGCATTGGGCGATGTTCAAATTCTCGACGGGATCGACCTCGAAGAGTCGAAACGCTTCATGCACCACTACAACTTCCCGCCGTTCAGCGTTGGTGAAGCTCGTCCATTGCGGGCTCCAGGCCGCCGCGAAATCGGTCACGGCGCATTGGGCGAACGCGCGTTGTCGAAGGTTATTCCGCCGGAATCCGAATTCCCTTATACGATTCGTCTCGTATCGGAAGTTTTGGAATCCAACGGTTCGACCTCGCAGGCGAGCATTTGCGCTAGCACGCTGGCGATGATGGATGCAGGCGTACCGATCAAAGCTCCGGTTGCCGGGGTTGCCATGGGGCTGATCAAAGACGGCGAGCATGTGTCGATCTTGACCGACATCCAAGGGATGGAAGACCATCTCGGCGATATGGACTTTAAAGTAGCCGGTACCGCGGAAGGCGTTACGGCCATCCAAATGGATATCAAAATTGACGGCATTGACCGGCAAATTTTGTCCGACGCTTTGAAGCAAGCAAGAGAAGGTCGATTGTTTATCTTGTCCAAAATGATGGAACGGATCCAGAAGCCGAAGGAGCATCTGTCCCCTTACGCGCCGAAGATCACCATCATGCAAATCAATCCGGACAAAATCCGCGATGTCATCGGGGCCGGCGGCAAGATCATCAACAAGATTATCGAGGAAACCGGCGTGAAGATCGATATCGAGCAGGATGGCCGCGTGTACATCGCTTCTACCAATGAAGAGATGAACAACAAAGCGCGTTCGATCATTGAAGGGATCGTCAAAGAAGTGGTGGTCGGTGAGATTTACGTCGGGACCGTCAAACGGATCGAGAAATTTGGTGCATTCGTTGAGATTCTGCCGGGTAAAGACGGCTTAGTGCATATTTCGCAGCTCTCGACGGAACGCGTTGCCAAGGTCGAAGACGTTGTGGCGATCGGCGATACGGTAACGGTGAAAGTGACCGAGATCGACAACCAAGGACGGATCAATCTTTCCCGCAAAGCGGTATTAACCGCCGAAACGGACAAAACTCCATCCAAATAAATGAGATAACATATCGACGCAGGCAACCCTTGCGGGAAAAGAGACAGAATAATTAAATTCTGGCTCTTTTTTATTGCGTTCGCATATCCCTGGGCTTGTCAACATATGATGGGGACAAAAACCGTTTAAGGGGATGAGCTGTTAGCATGGGGCGGAACAAGTTTGCGGTCATCGCGATATGCATTGCGTTTATGATGATATTGGGGCAGTTTGCCGGCATTCGGGCCTTCGTTGCCAAAAGCTCGGGGGAAAATGGCGGCAGCTACGCTTTCCGCCTGATTCATGACCTGACCGGTGACCTGGGGGCCCAGAACCAGCCTGACCCGGCTAGCGGCGGGACAGCGAAGGATACGGATCCGTTGCTGGCCAAGATCCGCGAAGAGGCGGAGAAGCAGCGGATCGAGCCGATCGATGCGGTGGTCGACCGGGTCTGGAAAGCCATTCCCGGCTATAACGGTCGTGAGGTGGATATCGAACGCACTTACAAGAAGGCCAAACAGCTGCCGGAGGGCGCGAACATCGAATATGTCTATCGGGAGCTTCGGCCGAAAGTAAATCTCGAGGATTTAGGGCCGCAGCCGATTTACCGGGGGAACCCAAACAAGCCGATGGCAGCGCTCATGATCAATGTCGCCTGGGGCAATGAATATCTGGTGCCTATGCTGGATACGTTGGATCAGCAGAAGGTCAAGGCGACCTTTTTCCTCGATGGCAGCTGGCTCAAGAAGAACGGGGACCTTGCCGCCGAAATCAAGCGGCGCGGGCATCAAATCGAAAACCACGCCTACTCGCATCCGAATATGAGCCAACTGGAGCAAACCCGGGCCCGGCTGGAGATCTCCAAAACGAAGGAGCTGCTGAAGGAGAAGCTGGGCGTGGAAAATCGCTGGTTTGCGCCGCCTTCGGGTGATTATAATATGCAAACCGTCAAGCTGGCGGCGGAGCAGGGGCTGAAGACGGTATTGTGGACCGTGGATACAGTAGATTGGAAAAATCCGCCCGCAGCCAGCATCGTTAGTAAGATCAGCAGCAAAGTGGGGCCAGGATCGCTGATCTTGATGCATCCGACGGCGTCCAGCCGCGATGCCCTGGAAGGGATGATTCAGGCCATTCGCAGCAAAGGGTTGGTGCTCGGAACCGTGGAGCAAACGCTGTCGCCGGACCGCGTCGAAGTCCCTGCTCCGCAGAGTTGAGCTTTCCGCCTTTTTTTGGTAGGATAGGGATGCATTTATTAACGACGCTAACCAATGCATCGCATAACATTTAGGGGGGCCTTTCGTGAAGAGAACGCAATTGAAAAACGGCCTTCGGGTAGTCATGGAGAAGATACCGACTTGCCGTTCGGTCTCGTTCGGCATATGGGTCAAAACCGGCTCCCGCAATGAACGCCCTGAGCGGGGCGGAATTTCGCATTTTATCGAACACATGCTGTTTAAAGGCACGGAACGCTACAGCGCCAAGGACATCGCAGAGCAGTTTGATGCGATTGGCGGCAATGTTAACGCGTTTACGTCCAAGGAATATACCTGTTATTACGCGAAAGTGCTGGATGAGCATTTACCGATTGCGGTTGACGTGTTGTCCGACATGTTTTTCCGTTCCTTGTTCGATAAGGAAGAGCTGCGGAAAGAGAAAAACGTGATCGTAGAGGAAATCTCTATGTACGAAGATACGCCGGACGATATGGTCCACGATCTTGTGACGCAGGCAGCCTACGGGGACCATCCGCTGGCTCTGCCGATCTTAGGGACGGAGGAGAAGCTGCGCGCCATGGAATCCGAGCACCTGCGGGAATACATGCGCGAGCACTATACAATCGAAAATACGGTCATCAGCGTGGCAGGCAATATCGATGAACAGGTGATTGATCTGCTGGAGCAATATTTCGGTGATTTTTCGAATCGGGGAAGCTCCAGCCCTTTGGCTGCGCCAGAGTTCTTGGGGGGATTGAAATTCCATCGCAAGAAGACCGAGCAGAACCATATTTGCTTGTCCTTCCCAGGTTTGCCGATCGGGGATGAGAAACAATATGCGATGGTGCTGCTGAACAATGCGCTGGGCGGCGGCATGAGCTCGCGGCTCTTCCAGGAGATCCGTGAGAAACGCGGGTTGGCCTACTCGGTGTACTCGTATCACAGCTCGTACGCGGACAGCGGACTGTTTACGGTGTACGCAGGAACCGCGCCGCGCCAAACGAAGGAAGTGCTGGATTTGACCAAGGAGATCCTGCACGATGTTTCGGTGAACGGGATTACTCCAAATGAGCTGAGCAAGGGGAAAGAACAGCTGAAGGGAAGCTTGATTTTGAGCTTGGAGAGCACCGGAAGCCGCATGAACCGACTTGGCAAAAATGAGCTGATGATCGGCAAACATTATTCCTTGGATGAGATGATCGCCCGCATCGAGGCGGTGACGATGGACGATGTCAATCAGGTGTTGAAGGGCATGTTTAGCCAACCGTTTTCGCTCGCCATGGTGGGATCGTCAGATCGCGTGATATCGGGAGTTAGGAGAGATGAGCTTGTCGTTTGAAGTGCAAATCAACCGTTTGGCAGGAAATGAAGATATCGAGCTGCCGCGTAAAATGTCGGAGCTAGCCTCCGGCTTTGATCTCTACGCCGCCGTTACGGAGGAGCTGACGCTCCAGCCGGGGCAACGTGCCCTCGTACCGACCGGGATCGCTATCGCGATGCCCGGCGGCCTAGAGGCGCAAATTCGCCCGCGCAGCGGGTTGGCGTTGAAGCACGGCATTACGTGCCTGAATACGCCGGGGACGATCGACGCGGATTACCGCGGGGAAATCAAGGTGCTGCTGATTAACCTCGGGCAGGAACCGTTTGTGATCCGTCGGAATGAGCGGATTGCGCAGATGGTGTTCCAGATCGTTCCTGAGGTGAATCTCGTGCAGGTAGACAAGCTGTCGGAGACGGTTCGCGGCGCCGGCGGGTTTGGTCATACGGGCACGAAGTAAGGGACTGAGGCACGTTTAACCTGAGTAGCATGTTTATGTTCAGGTGTTGAAGAATAAGGGTAAAAAAGGTTCTTATTTTCGGTTAGGAGAGGGATATGGCCGGGAATAGCGGACTTTTTTACCCTTATTTTCATTTATCGCATTCAAAAGTGGCGGTTATGGTGGGTTCCGCTCCAAATAAGGCCTAAAATGTCCTCTATTTTTTGCGCTTAGAAGAATTTCGCTGAAATAAGGCCCGAAAAGTCCCTTATTTTGCTGCAGTAATGATCTCCATTAACTTTTCCATTTGGGCATCTCTTCCGCCGATAATGTCTTGGCGTGTTGTTGGAACATAGATATCCGGTTCTAAGGAGGTTTCGTGGGTCAAGCGTTGATCCGGCCGAGAAAAATGTTTATAAGATACGGTAAATTGAAATCCGGAGTGAGGCATCTTAAACACGAATATATCTCCATAACAAGATGGCTGATTGCCCGTTGGTTCTCCGATCAAAGTGGCCAGCCCATTATCTTTGAAGGTGACGGCAAAGACATTTGCGGCGCTGAACGTTTTGGGGGAGATCAATAGATACAAGTGATCGTTAAACGGGTTAACGGATGAGCTAGCATGGGCCTTCCCATGATTTTTAACCAATGTTCATTTTCAGTTGGCACTACCTTGGACAGCTCGTCTAATAACTGTGGAGGGGTTAGCCCGCCTAACTCAAGTAAAAGGTCGCCCCGTTGTAACAACGGCGTTGATCGAATCACCACCGGGCCTTCCGCAGTCCAGTATAACGGCAGCTCCAAATAGGAAAGGGAAGGGGAATAAGGGTTGATGCTCGTGTGGGCGTCATGCAGTTGCCCGATCATTTCTACAGCGGAGATATAAAAACGGCTTATGGGCAGCGGACCTGCTTGAATCATCCGGTAAGTATCCCGTATTTTTTTTTCGTTGCTCTCTCTGCCATCCGTCGATCAGTGACGGGTGAACCTGTTCCAGCGTGCTTATAAGGTAATCGAAATCCGCTTTCATCGTATCGGGCGTCAAGAGAGCACTTTCTGCGGGATCCGCTTCGCCCAGCCTTTGTATAGGCGAGGTGAATGGTTCGACCTCAGACGCTGGCCGCTCCGGTGAGGAAATAACAACAGATCCTGCAAACGCCAATATCAAAAGAATCATCAAAAAAATTGCATAAATCACAGCCCGTTTTCCTGGCTTTCTCAACTCACTCCACCACCTGTAATAATATGGAATACATCCTACAAAATTGCTGTGAAGGTTTGCAATGACGATATTCCTATCCTCAGCTTCGCGAGGCATTCTAGCCTTTCACCACTTCGTAGGCCACGGCATAAGATGGTCTATACTGTGTTGCTTGGAAGGAGTGCCGTCTAAGAATGCTGACCGGAATCACAATTGTATTCCTCGGTGGGGATGCCCGGCAGGTGGAGGTCATCAACAAATGTGTCGGACTGGATGCTACGGTACGGGTTGTTGGCTTCGACCGATTGGAGACACCCCTTAAAGGAGTCTCGCAGGAGACGTTAAGCCCCGGCTTGCTGGCCGGCGCGGACGTAATTATCCTTCCGGTAATCGGTTGCGATGATCACGGTGTCGTCCCGGCGCCGTTCGCTGCAGAACAACTGGTCATCAAACGGGAATGGTTTGCATCCGTCCGAAAAAGCACGCTGGTCTATACCGGAATTGCCAAGAGCTTCTTAAAGCAAATGGGCGAGGAGCACGGCTTCCGGATCATTGAGGTGCTCGAACGTGACGACGTCGCCATTTACAACTCGATTCCAACGGCGGAAGGCGCAGTGATGATGGCGATCCAGAACACGGACATCACGATTCACGGTTCGAACTGTATTGTGCTTGGGATCGGGAGGACAGGGTTTACGCTGGCAGGAACGCTGCAAGGTTTGGGAGCGAATGTAAGGGTAGGGGTACGTCGGGAAGATGATGTGGCTAGGGCGATACAAATGGGCTGGAAGCCTTTTGTGACAAGGGATTTGGCCGCCAACGTAGGGGATGTTGACTTGATTTTTAACACAATTCCGACTATGATAGTCACAGCGCAAATCATCTCGAAACTGCCCCGTACGGCAGTGATTATCGACCTTGCTTCGGCGCCTGGAGGAACGGATTTCCGTTTCGCCGAGAAGCGCGGAGTGAAGGCGATTTTATCCCCTGGCCTCCCCGGAATCGTCGCTCCCAAATCGGCTGGAATTATTATGGCAAACACGATTTGTCAGTCGATTATGGATGAGTATCAATTACGGGGGGATGAACAGTGAATTGGCAGGGTAAAACGGTAGGTTACGCCATTACGGGCTCGCATTGTACGTTTGCTGAGGTAATGCCCCAGATCCAACGATTTGTCGACGGAGGGGCGAAGGTTGTGCCGATCATATCCCAGTCGGTACTGACGACCGACACCCGTTTCGGTAAATCGGAGGATTGGCGCGAACAGTTGAAAGATATTACAGGGAATGATATTATTTCTTCAATTGTCGAAGCCGAACCTCTGGGTCCAAGCAAGCTGCTGGACGTCTTGGTGATCGCTCCCTGCACGGGAACGACGACGAGCAAACTGGCAAATGCGATAACGGACAGTCCCGTTCTGATGGCCGCAAAAGCCCAGCTGAGAAACGGGCGACCGCTTGTCATCGCGGTGTCGACGAATGACGGTTTAGGTTTTAATTTGGCAAATATCGCGAAATTAATTGTGGCCAAGAACGTGTATTTCGTTCCGTTTGGTCAAGACAATCCGACTGGCAAACCGAATTCGCTCGTAGCAAACATGGAACTGATCCCTGAAACTTGCTATGCCGCGCTTGAAGGAAAACAGCTGCAACCGTTAATCATCGAACGTTTTCATGGATAATGCAGCGCAGCCGGCATACCATGTACGAAGCACCGTTCGGGTTGTTTCACGCCGTGATCTTTACAGGACGGACTCAATATAGGTGGGAAGTATCGGAACAAATTGCTCAAAGGCGCAGCATGGAATGCCGTATACAATCGCGGAGATCATTGCGGCGAAGGGGTATGTTTTCGAAGCTCTGGGTTCGTTAATCTTGCTATTACTAACGGAATGAAGTCATCGCTTTACTCCGCACTTATTAACTGGAGGAATATCCATGCGCATTTTGGTGCAAAAATTCGGTGGCACGTCTCTTTCGACGAAAGAAGCGAGAGAGCATGTCATCTCACACGTACGCCGGGAACTGGATAACGGTTTCCGGCTCGTCGTGGTGGTTTCGGCTATGGGCCGAAAAGGGGATCCTTACGCGACGGATACCTTGCTTGATTTGGTCTCTGAAGGGGATTGCTATTTACCGCCCCGCGAACAAGATTTACTGATGGCTTGCGGCGAAATTATTTCCGCAGCCAAGCTGTGCAGCCTGCTGGCTGAACAGCACATCTCTTCGGTCGTATTGACTGGAGCTCAAGCTGGATTCCGAACGGACAGCCAGTTTGGCAACGCGAGAATTCTGGATATCGTTCCGACTCGGGTGCTGGAAGAACTGCAGCAGAAGGATGTCGTGATCGTGACAGGATTTCAAGGTCAAAATCAAGACGGCGACTTCACGACGTTGGGCCGCGGAGGCAGCGATACGTCGGCTACAGCCTTGGGCGCCGCGCTGCACGCCGAAATGGTTGATATTTATACCGATGTGAATGGGATCTTAACTGCGGATCCCCGGATCGTCGAGGATGCGAAGCCGCTGGAATACGTCAGCTACGCAGAAATCTGCAATATGGCGCATCAAGGGGCTAAGGTGATCCATCCCCGCGCCGTAGAAATTGCGATGCAAGCGGGGATTCCGGTACGCGTTCGCTCGACTTTTTCGCAAGGGGAAGGAACATTGGTTGCCAACCCCGAAGGATTTAAGGACGTACAGCTGGGGATTGTGGACCGTTACGTGACTGGGATTGCATATGTGGCGAATGTGACTCAAATCCGGGTGGAATCCGCTGGCAACGGCCCGGATCATTTGCAGCTGCAAGTTTTTAAATCCATGGCAGAGAACGACATTAGTGTTGATTTTATTAATGTGACCCCAACCGGTGTCGTTTATACGGTCTTTGATAAAGATTCGGCGAAGGCAGAAGCGGTGTTGAGATCGCTGGACCTCTCACCGCAAATATGCACCGGATGCGCCAAGGTGTCCGTCATCGGCGGAGGCATTAACGGCGTTCCCGGAATTATGGCCAAGATCGTTGAGGCTTTGACCGAGCAAGGCATTCAGATTCTGCAATCGGCTGATTCGAATACTACGATTTGGGTGCTGGTGCGGAAGGACGATATGGTGCAAGCGTTGCGGGCGTTGCATGCCAAGTTCGAACTGGGCCGCTAACGAGGCATGTGAGTTCATCGCTTAAGAAATGGAAGGCATACTGAGAAGACGGCAATAAATAAGCGAAGCGGGAGACGGGAGGAGGATATGGCGTGATTGATTTCGGAAGAATGATTACAGCCATGGTAACGCCTTTTAATGATCAAGGAAAAATCGACTGGGACCAAACCGCAAGCCTGATCGACTATTTGGTGGAGGAGCAGCAATCTGACAGTTTGGTCGTGAGCGGAACGACGGGGGAGTCCCCTACACTAACGGATGAAGAAAAACTTGAGCTGTTTGCCTTCGCGGTGAAACATGCAGCCGGACGCTGCAAAATTATCGCCGGCACGGGCAGCAATGATACCGCTCATTCCGTTCATTTGACGCGCGAAGCTGAAAAATGCGGAGTAGACGGAATTTTGCTGGTCGCTCCGTATTATAACAAGCCGAATCAGGAAGGCCTTTTCCGCCATTTTGAAGCGATTGCGGCCGTAACCAGTCTGCCGGTTATTGTGTACAATGTGCCAAGCCGTACAGTTGTCAGCTTGAGCGTGGAAACGACGCTGCGGCTGGCGCAAATCCCGAATATCGTGGGGACCAAGGAATGCGCGCCTCTGGATCAGATCGCTATGATCGTCGCCCAAGCGCCGGAGCATTTCAAGGTTTATTCGGGCGATGACGCCTCGGCACTGCCGGCGATGGCGGTCGGAGCTTACGGTGTCATTAGCGTGGCCAGTCATGTCGCAGGCCGCTCCATCAAAGAGATGGTCGCACAATTCTTTAGCGGGAACGTAGAGCGGGCAAGCCAGTTGCATCGCGAGCTTCTGCCGTTATTTAAGGTGTTGTTTGAATGTCCGAATCCGGTAGCCGTGAAGTATGCCTTAAATGAAACCGGCCATCCTGTAGGAACGGTTCGGTTACCGCTGGTGCCGCCAAATGAACAGGAAGCGCAGCGGATTCGCAGCTTCCTCAAATAGCTGCTGGCCTACTTCTATAACCAGATATGTGCGTATTCCCAGAAACCGATGCCTGATCCGCAGGCATCGGTTTTTTTGTCATGGCACAAGGTAAGGTTAGACGTAGGGAAAAGCGCTGACTTGTTTTTTGCCAATTTAATCATGTATAATGAGTTCAAGTGACTGGGTGCGGTGAATTTTGAATTGAATGGTTTGTTCAAGAAGTTGGCTTCTGCCAGTGTAAGCGAGTACGGAGAACGTTTTACCAGACCGCTTGGAATGGATGAAGCTGTGGAGTTTACCAGAACTTGATTGAGCAACCATTTGATAATGACTTTGAGAAACGGCGAGATCGTCTTAATCAAGGCGATTGTTTATTCCTGCAATTTACAGGCTTTGGAATTTATATGCAGCGGTCGGAGCCATTTCCATAGGAGTTTTCGATACGACGTCCATAATAATTAGGAGGGTTAGATTCACTTGTCTAAAAAAATAAATAATGAGAAATTGACGATTTTCGCATTGGGCGGCGTCGCAGAGATTGGGAAGAACATGTATGTCGTTCAATATGCCAATGACATTGTAGTCATCGACTCCGGACTTAAGTTTCCGGAAGAGGACATGCTTGGCATCGACATCGTCATTCCCGATATCACTTACTTGACGGAGAACCGCGATAAAGTAAGAGGCATCGTGCTGACGCACGGGCATGAGGACCATATCGGCGGTTTGCCTTACGTGCTGAAGAACTTAAACGTTCCGGTCTACGGGACCAAATTAACTTTAGGTCTGGTTGAGAACAAGCTGAAGGAAGCGGGACTGCTCGGCGAAACGAAACGCGTGCTGATCAATGCCGATTCCGTAATCGAGCTTGGAACAACGATGAAAGCTTCGTTCTTCCGGACGAATCATAGTATTCCGGATTCGGTGGGTGTATGCATCGAAACTCCGGAAGGGAATGTCGTTCATACCGGTGACTTCAAATTTGATCATACCCCAGTCAATGATCAATATGCGGATTTGCACCGGATGGGCGAAATCGGGAAGAACGGCGTGCTTGCGCTGTTATCCGACAGTACCAATGCGGAGAGACCGGGCTTTACGCCATCGGAGAAGAATGTAGGCATTGTACTTAGCGATATTTTCCACAAAGCGAAGCAGCGCGTTGTTGTGGCGACCTTCGCCTCCAACGTGCATCGGATTCAGCAAGTCATCGATGCGGCACACGCAACGAACCGGAAGCTGACCATCATTGGACGCAGCATGGTGAACGTTGTGACGATCGCAGAAGAGTTGGGTTATCTGAACGTACCGGACGGAATTATCATTGAGCCGGAAGAAGTCAACAAGATGGCTGCAGATCGCGTTGTCATTTTGTGCACAGGCAGCCAAGGTGAACCGATGTCTGCCTTAACGCGGATGGCTCGCTCGACGCATCGCAAGGTTGATATTCTTCCAGGCGACACGGTCATCATCGCGGCAACACCGGTACCGGGCAATGAGAAATACGTTGGCCGGACGATTGATGAATTGTTCCGTCTCGGTGCGGAAGTCATTTATAGCGGATCAAATTCCGGCGTGCACGTTTCGGGTCACGGCAGCCAGGAAGAGCTGAAGCTCATGCTGAACCTGATGCGGCCGAAATACTTCATTCCGATCCACGGGGAATACCGTATGCTGCGGAAGCATGCTTTGCTTGGTGAGTCGGTTGGTATTGATCCGGACAATATTTTCCTGATTGATATCGGGGATACGATTGAGATCCAGAACGGTGTAGCCCGCAAAGCCGGGAAAGTTCCTGCCGGCAACGTGCTCATCGACGGTCTTGGCGTAGGCGACGTCGGCAATATCGTATTGCGCGACCGTAAGCTGTTATCCCAAGACGGGATCTTGGTTGTTGTTGTAACGCTGAGCAAGCAGGACGGAACGATCGTATCCGGACCGGATATTATCTCCCGCGGCTTCGTTTATGTGCGTGAATCGGAAGGTTTGCTGGAAGAAGCAAACCGCATTGTCTCCAGCACGCTGGAGAAGCTGATGAGCGAGAACGTAAACGAATGGGCTTCGTTGAAAACCAACGTTAAGGATGCTCTCGGCCGTTTCTTGTATGAGCAAACGCGCCGCAGACCGATGATCTTGCCGATCATCATGGAAGTATAAAGAAGAAATCAATAACTTTAAGCACACAGTCGCCCCTTTCCTGCCGGTTATTTGGACGGTTTCCGCAGGAAAGGGGCTTTTCGTCGTTTAGCGCGAAATGGCGGAAGGTTCCTGACTTGAGGTATCGTTGTATAGATTGAAGAAGGTTGTCGGCATACTAAGGGCTGCATAGAGTAACGAGACTTTGTCGATTGCCGACACCGAAAGGAAGGCTTAATCATGAATAAGGACCTAAGCAAATCAAGCGTTCGCAGTGAATCTGAACTTCCGCCAACAACCGAACCGGAGAAAAAAGAAGCCACGGTACCGGAAATGATCCAGCAGCTCGGGCAAACGGCGGTGCCGACTCCCGGTGAATCAAATGTGTATTGCTTAACGATTATCGGTCAGATCGAAGGACATTTAGTGCTTCCGCCGCAAAATAAAACAACGAAATACGAGCACGTCATCCCCCAATTAGTGGCAGCGGAACAGAACCCGCGGATTGAAGGACTGTTAATTATATTAAATACCGTAGGCGGCGATGTGGAGGCCGGACTTGCCATTGCGGAGATGATTGCTTCCTTGTCCAAGCCTACCGTCACGGTTGTCATCGGCGGCGGACATAGCATCGGCGTTCCGATCGCCGTAGCCTCCGATTATTCGTTGATTGCCGAAAGCGCCACGATGACCATCCATCCGATTCGTATGACCGGGCTGGTGATCGGAGTTCCTCAGACTTTTGAGTATATTGAGAAGATGCAAGAAAGGGTCGTGCGTTTTGTAACGACACATTCGAAAATTTCCGAGGAGAAATTCAAGGAGCTCATGTTTAAGACGGGTGAGTTAAACCGGGACATCGGTACAGCAGTTGGCGGCAGCGATGCGGTGAAGTACGGGCTGATCGATGCCATCGGCGGGATTGGCGATGGATTGGCCAAGCTGAATTCGATGATTGAATCGAAGCGACAAGCGAAGCAAGCAGGAGGGATTACCCAATGACGCATTATACGATCTTACCGGAAGAGGCTTATTGGGAGAATGCCGAAAACCAGGCGGCGTACGGTGAAATCGAACTAAACGGCGTGCTGATGCAAATACGGATGGAGGAAGGCAATCGGGCGACCATCGTACGGCTGTTGCGTTGCCGGCTGGAGGATTATTTGAATCCCGATCTGGCGCCCGGGCGGCAAATCACCTTCTATCCAACCTTATTAAATTGAGAATCTATGCCGGTGACGGCATCTTTTCTAGGCCCCCCTCGGTGAATATGGTATAATATTCATCTAGGGGGTGTTTTCGTCTTGCCACGGAAACGGAAGAAGAGGAAAGCTGCCATCGGCAGCATGCTGAAATACGAAATATACGGAATCATCCTGATCACCTTATCCATTATCGCCTTGAGCGGGGAGGCTGCCGTAGGAAGGACGCTATCGAAAATGGCTGCGTTAATCCTCGGCAAATTTTATTTTGTGATCCCCTTAATTGGCATTTACATAGGACTAGCTGTCATGATCAACCGGAAATGGCCGAATCGCTGGAATGCCCGCCGCAGCGGTGTGCTGCTGGCGGTGTTGGCGCTGACGCTGATGAGCACCATTTCGGCCATGCAGCATAAGCTGGCGCCGGCGGTGCCTTTGTCCGCAGGCAACGTGCTGGGTCAGATTCATCGCGATCTGCAAGGAGCGCTGTTCCAGCCTGCGGTGAGCGATGCCGGCATGAGCCTGCTGGGGCTGGATATTAGCGGAGGGTATGTCGGCGCACTAGAATTTGCCTTGTTGTACTCTTTGTTTGGCATGGCCGGTGCGAAGCTGATTATGATCGTGCTATTAGCTATCAGTTTTATGCTGGTGACCGGACTATCGTATGTGGATTTATTCCGGATGCTGCATTCCCGATTGGCCGTGCTGGCCGAAAGCTTCGGGAAAAAAATGCGCATGCTGCGTCCGATCCCAGTGCGGAACAAAGCCAAACGGGCGGTGAAGAAGGCGGAGCCTGCGGTCACCTCATATGATGATCCAGAGGATGAAGAATCCCCTCTCGACGAAGAAACGGTGCCTGCGGCAACGAGCAAGAAGCCGGTGTTTTTTCAGCTGCTGAACTTCAAGGGAAGATCGGATGAACCCGTGGAGACAGCGTCCATCGAGGAAGAGGAACCTGCGGTCGTGGAGCCTGCTACGCAAGCTGCTGATACAGGAATCAACTGGAATGAGGTGAACTACATCGGCAGGGATGAGGACGTGGAGCTTAGGAAGTCGGACGGATTCGCTGGCAGTGACACCGGGCCGATTATCCGCGATTTCTTCGACAATATTCAGCGGGAAAGCCTGCATCAAGATGAGGACAACGATGAGGACGAGCCTGGGCTACATAGCTCCCATGGAGTCTTGTTCGATGAGGCGGCACAGGATGCACTAGATCCCGTAGGAGGGGAATTCTCCGGGGGCGGTGACGAATCTGGACTCGGGAATCCTGCGGCCGAAGAGGCTGACAGCGACGGACAAGCCACGGTGCCGCCGCCTGCGCCTAAGCCTGTTCCGAAGCCGTACAAGCTGCCTTCGTTCCGGCTCTTATCGAAGCCGGTCGGGGCAGGGAAGTCCGGCGATCAAGCGGACTATATGCAAACTGCGCGTAAGCTAGAAGCCACGCTCGAAAGCTTTGGCGTGCGGGCCCGGGTGCTGGAGGTAGTACGCGGACCGGCGGTGACGCGCTATGAAATTCAGCCGGATATCGGCGTGAAGGTAAGCCGAATCGTTAACTTGACGGACGATATCGCCTTGGCTTTGGCAGCGAAGGATATTCGGATGGAAGCGCCGATTCCAGGGAAATCCGCGATTGGTATCGAGGTGCCGAACAACGAAGTATCGCTGGTGACGATGCGCGAGGTGATGGAGACGCCAACGTTTATGGAGGCGGAGTCCAAGCTGAGTATCGCATTCGGGCGGGATATTTCCGGCCAGACGATCGTTGGCAACCTGGCGAAGATGCCCCACTTGCTGGTGGCCGGGGCTACAGGCTCCGGGAAATCGGTGTGCATTAACGGCATTATCACCAGCATTCTGTTCAAAGCGAAGCCGGATGAAGTGAAATTTATGATGGTCGACCCGAAAATGGTCGAATTAAATGTGTATAACGGCATCCCGCATCTGTTGACCCCGGTTGTGACCGATCCACGGCGAGCTTCACTGGCGCTGAAGAAGATCGTTGTGGAGATGGAGAAACGGTATGAGTTGTTCTCCAAATCGGGAGCGCGGAATATTGAAGGCTACAACCAAATGATGGCGGACCAACCTGAGGCGGTATTGCCGTATATCGTGGTGATTGTGGACGAGTTAGCTGACCTCATGATGGTTGCAGCCAGCGACGTCGAGGATGCGATTGCACGACTGGCGCAAATGGCCCGCGCGGCGGGGATCCATTTGATCATCGCTACGCAGCGGCCGTCCGTTGACGTCATCACCGGCGTAATCAAGGCCAACATCCCGTCACGGATCGCGTTTGGCGTATCGTCCCAGGTCGATTCCCGGACGATTCTGGATATGGCCGGTGCGGAGAAGCTTCTGGGCCGCGGTGACATGCTCTATATGCCGATGGGCGCGTCCAAACCGATCCGGGTGCAGGGAGCGTTTATGAGCGACCAAGAGGTCGAGGCGATCGTAAACTATGTGCGCGGGCAAGGCCAAGCCGAATACGACGAAAGCCTGGTTCCTGAAGTGGGCGATGAAGTACAGGAGACCGAAGAGGTACAGGACGAGCTCTTTGATCAAGCCGTCCAAATCGTACTGGAAGCCAAGCAGGCCTCCGTCTCCTTGCTGCAACGGCGTATGCGGGTTGGGTATACTCGCGCTGCTCGGCTGATCGACTCCATGGAGGCGCGAGGAATCGTTGGGCCGTATGAAGGCAGCAAACCGCGGGAAGTGTTAATGTCCATCGATCAATATAAAATGGGAAGAATCTCTTCTTGATTCTGTAGAATCGAAGGGAGCCTTCCCTTTTCTTTATTTCGTATAGCTCGAACCTTATGGGTGCATAGGAAGGGACAACGCTTGTCATACTAAAGTTACCCATCCTTGTTGAACAACTTCTAAGAAGAGAGGTAGAGCTAAACGTATGAAGAAAGCAAAGATCTGGTTTGCCTCCGGTTTAGTGCTGCTTTTGTTCGGAATCGGATACGGGGCCGATGTGCTCCGGCATACGCTTACCGAGGGCAAAGTCAATACCTATAAAGCGCAGCCCGCGTTCAGTGAGCAGGTTATCGACTATGGAGCTTACGGGAAGGACGTGTATGAGCTGCAGGGACGGCTCGCTTATCTTGGTTTTTATCATGGGAAGTTGGACAGTTATTTTGGGCCCAAAACCCTCGGGGCCCTCAAATGGTTCCAATCGGAATTTGGCATGAAGGTTGACGGACTGGCTGGACCAAAAACGAAACTGAAGCTGTACAATGCCACAAAAAACTGGAAGCCAGGCATGGAATACGCTAATGCCGGCGGAAACGAGAAATCGCAAGCCGGTGCAGCTAATAAGTCCGGCAGTGGCAGCGTCAAAGCGGAATCCGATGAACTGTCCGCCTCCAACACCATGGGGCTGTCGGAAAACGATTTGAAAATTATGGCGAACGCGGTATATGGGGAAGCGCGAGGGGAACCTTTTGAAGGCCAGGTTGCGGTAGCGGCGGTTATTTTGAACCGGGTGAAGTCGCCGAGCTTCCCTAACACCGTATCCGGCGTTATTTTTCAACCCGGAGCATTTACAGCCGTTGCTGACGGCCAAATCTGGCTGGAGCCAAACGCACAGGCGCGTAAAGCCGTGCAGCAGGCGTTAAACGGCTGGGATCCAACCGGCGGTTGCTTGTATTACTTTAACCCGAAAACGGCGACATCGAAATGGATCTGGTCACGTCCGCAGGTGAAGACGATCGGAGAGCATATTTTCTGCATGTAAATAGCTGAGTATCGAAGGAGCAACCGCTTGTCGTCAGGTTGCTTCTTTCCTTTGAATTGGTATAGAATGGAACTGACTTTCTTGTAAAGGAGTTTTGGTTTTGAACAAAACGCGATTTGAGCGCGGCACCGTAGGCCATATTCGTCTGCATGTCCTGCCGACCAACCGATTCAAAACTTTTGCCATTTCCCTATATGCGGGCTTGCCGTTGCAAGAGCAAACGGTCACCGCAACGGCCCTCACTCCGTTCGTGCTGCGCCGGGGTACGGAATCGTATCCGGAAACCACGCAGTTCCGCGAGCAGCTCGAGCATATGTACGGAGCGGGCTTCGGCTTTGATGTATATAAACGCGGCAATTACCAAATGGTCCAGTTCCGTATGGACACGATTAATGATTCTTTTGTCAAGAGCAACGATTCACTCCTGGGTCAAAGCTTTGCTTTCCTCGGGGAAGTCGTCACCAAACCGGCTAAGGAAAACGGGGTGTTCCGCACCGCCTACGTGAATTCCGAACGGGAGTCCGTCCGCAAGAAGCTGGAAGGGATCATCAATGATAAAATCCGCTATGCGGCTGAACGCTGTACGGAAGAGATGTTTAAGGACGATCCGTATCGCCTCCATCCGCTGGGTGAGCGAAGCGAACTGGACGGGATTACGCCCGAATCCTTATACGCCTCCTATCAAAGCTGGCTGCAGCAGGCACACCTCGATTTGTATGTGGTTGGCGACACGACGCTGGCCGAGGTGGAGGAGCTGGTTGCCAAGCATTTTAGCTTAAATCGCTCAACCACTCCAGAATATCAACCGGAGCAGGTGGATCTTCGCGGCAAAGAAGTCCGGACCGTGAAGGAAGTGCTCGACGTCAATCAGGGGAAGTTGAATTTAGGCCTCCGCACGCCGATCACTTACGGGGACGATCGCTACGCTTCCTTGCTGCTCTATAACGGCATTCTGGGCAGCTATCCACACTCCAAGTTGTTCCTTAATGTTCGGGAGAAAGAAAGCTTGGCGTACTACGCCGCCTCCCGTTACGACGGGCATAAAGGCATCGTCAGCATTCAATCCGGCATCGAAATCGCCAATTACGAGAAAGCTCTTCGCATTATCGAAGCTCAGCTGGCCAGCATGCGCGCCGGAGAAATCAGCGAGCTTGAGATGAGTCAGACGAAGGCGATGATCCGTAACAGTCTGCTGGAGATGCAGGATTCCGCTTTTGATATGATCGCCTATGACTTCAACCGCGTCTTGTCCGGAAAAGACCGGCCGGCGGAGGAGCTGCTTCAACAAGTCGAGCAGGTTCAGCCTCAGGACGTTGTAGCGGCCGCGGAAACCGTCCAGCTTGATACGATATACTTTTTGACAGGCCAGAAGGAGGGGTAGGCGGATGGAAACGATACGTTATGACGCTTTGCAGGAAACGCTGTATCGCGAAACGATGGACAACGGTTTGCAGGTGTATGTGCTTCCGAAACCGGGCTTCCAGAAAACGTACGCCACGTTCGCGACCAAATACGGCTCAATCGATAACCATTTTCGGGTAGAAGGCCAGGACGACATTTCGGTTCCGGATGGCATTGCCCATTTTCTGGAGCACAAAATGTTTGAGGAGCCCGAAGGTGATATTTTTGCCACCTTTGCTTCCCAAGGCGCTTCCGCGAATGCGTTTACCAGCTTCGACCAGACGGTCTATCTGTTCTCTGCGACGGAGAATATTGCGGCCAACCTGGAGACGCTGATTAATTTCGTGCAGCATCCTTACTTTACCGACCAGAACGTCGAGAAGGAAAAAGGCATTATCGGCCAAGAGATCGGCATGTACCGGGATAACCCGGATTGGCGGGTCTATTTTGGCCTGATCGAAGCGATGTATAAGGTGCATCCGGTTCACATCGATATCGCCGGCACGGTGGAATCCATTGGCACCATTACGAAGGAAACGTTATATAAATGCTACAATGCGTTTTATCATCCGAGCAACATGCTGTTGTTCGTCGTTGGCGGCGTGGATCCGGAGGAAGTATTCAAGCTGGTCCGGTACAATCAAGCGAAAAAGGAATACAAGCCGCAAGGATCCATCGAGCGGTTGTTTGATCCGGAGCCGCGTGAGGTGTCGGAGAAACGGCGGGAATCCCGTCTGCCAGTGTCGCAGCCCAAATGCTTGTTTGGCTTTAAGGAGACGCGCCTCGGCTTTACCGGCGAGGAGTTGCTGCGTCGCGATTTGGCCACCAAGCTGGCGCTCGACCTGCTGTTTGGGGCCAGCACGAAGCTGTACCAAAAGCTTTATGATCTGGACCTCATCTCTGACAGCTTTGGCCACGAATACAATAGCAACCCGAATTATGCGTTTTCCGCGATTGGCGGGGATACGAAGGATCCAGACCGGATGCTGGCTGTGATTAAGGAAGAAACCGAGGCGGTACTTGCTTCCGGATTCCGTCAGGAGGATTTCGAACGCGCGCGCAAGAAGAAGATCGGCGGGTACTTGCGCATGCTGAATTCACCGGAGAACATCGCCCATGAATTCACCCGTTACAAATTCCGCGGCGGCGACCTGTTTGCTGTACTTCCGATTTACGAATCGCTGACGCTGGATGAGATCAACGCGCGGCTGCGCGAGCATATCGATTGGGAACAGCTCGCCGTCTCGATTGTGGTGAGCCCGTAAATGCAGACCAATCATGGGATAGGAAAAAATATCGCGGACATGACCGTCCTCATCACCGGAGCAAGCCGGGGGATCGGCGCCGAGGTGGCGCTGCGGTTCGCTTCGGTGGGCATGAACGTGGTGATTCACTATATGAATTCTCACGAAGCGGCGAATGAGGTAGCCCGCAAATGCTTGGAGCTTGGAGCCAAGGCTTATACAGTTGCGGCGGATCTGCGCAGCAAGGAGCAAATCCTGCGGATGAAGGAACGGCTTGAGAACTATGGGCTGTATCCCGACATTTTGGTCAACAACGCGGGCATCTCGCATTATGCGCTCTTGTCCGATGTGACCGAAGCGGAATGGGACGACATCATGAACGTCAATTTAAAAAGCGTGTTTCTGTGCAGCCAGCTGTTTATGCCGCATATGATCAGCCAGCGCTTCGGGCGCATCATCAACGTTTCCTCCGTTTGGGGAATCACGGGCGGCTCTTGCGAGGTGGCCTATTCGGCAGCCAAAGGCGGAGTTAATGCGTTTACCAAAGCGCTGGCCAAGGAACTGGCACCCTCCGGCGTTACGGTGAATGCGGTGGCTCCAGGCGCGGTGAAGACGGATATGATGGAGCGGTTTGATGCGGAGGAGCTTCGTCAGCTGGAGGAGGATATTCCGGCAGGGCGGTTGGGTACGCCGCAGGAGATCTCCTCGCTAGTTTATTTTTTGGCGCTGCCGGAATCGGGTTACATCACAGGGCAAATCATCAGCCCCAACGGCGGCTGGATTACTTGAGACCCCTGCATTCACAGGTTTTGGAGTAAGGGTTCGAGCTCGGTGCGCGCATAAATTCCCCGGGATTTTCGCATATTACAACTGTTGATTTTAAATCGCCAAGCGAAGGAGGATTTATCATGTCAACAGTACTCAAAAATTTTGATACATGGAAGAAATTCCTGGGTGAGCGCGTCAAGCATGCGGAAAATGCCGGTTTTAGCGAAGAGGCAATTACCAACCTTGCTTACGAAATCGGCGGTTTTCTGGACGACAAAGTGGATCCGCAAAACGAATCCAACCGCGCCCTCAAAGAAATTTGGGATGTGGGTACGGAGGAAGAGCGGAAGACCATTGCTCGTCTGATGGTGAAGTTGGCCAAGAAAAACGCATAGTCACGCTTTGGAAAAGCTCCCGCTTCGGGAGCTTTTCCCTCATTTTCTCCGCCCGCTTGCCTTTCAATTTCATTTTATATATCATAAAACACATATGAATATCGGTTATCAGGAATGGGAAGATTTGTTCTTTATAAATTGTTTTCTGTAAATTAGCAGGAATTAAGACCTATTTTGTCGAAAGAGCAAGAGGATATGGAGAAGGTGTCTGGGATGGATGGGAAACAATGGTACTTGGAATACAAAATACATAAAAATCGACCGGGACTTTTGGGGGATATTGCCTCCATGTTAGGGATGTTGGAGATCAACATCTTAACGATTAACGGCGTGGAAGGCAAGACGCGCGGGCTGCTGCTGGAAACCAACGATGACGGAAAAATCGAACAAGTCAGTCAGTTATTGAACAAGGTGGACAGTATTACGGTCACCGCTTTGCGTAATCCGCGTCTGGTCGATTTGCTCGCCGTCCGCCATGGACGCTATATTGATAGGGATTCTGACGACCGCAAGACCTTTCGGTTTACGCGGGATGAGCTGGGGATCTTGGTTGATTTTCTCGGCGAAATTTTTAAGCGGGATGGCCATCAGGTGATCGGATTACGAGGGATGCCCCGCGTGGGGAAGACGGAATCGATTATCGCTGGAAGCGTCTGCGCGATGAAACGATGGACGTTCGTATCTTCAACGCTCTTGCGACAAACGGTACGCAGCCAATTGTCAGAGAATGAAATGGATCCTCGCAATGTATTTATTATCGACGGTATCATAAGTACTCTTCGTTCCAATGAAAAGCATCATCAGCTCTTGCAAGAGTTGATGTCCATGCCTTCCACGAAAGTCATCGAACATCCGGATGTGTTCGTGAAAGAGTCTGAATATAGTTATGACAATTTTGACATAATTATTGAATTGCGTAACAATCCCGAGGAGCAAATCGTTTACGATACGTTCACGACAATTTATACGGACGATCTATAAACGATGTGCCGCATAATGAAATCATAAGCAGGAGGTGATGGTCGTGTCGGATTTGGGCCAGCAGTTAAGAGAAGCCCGCCTTGCCAGAGGTTTGTCGCTGGATGACGTACAGGAAATGACGAAGATTCGCAAACGATATTTGGAAGCCATCGAAATGGGGGATTATAAGGTTCTGCCTGGTAGCTTCTATGTTCGGGCTTTTATTAAGACGTATGCGGAGACCGTCGGCTTGGACGCGGACGAACTGCTTGCCGAACATCGGCAAAACGTGCCTTCTACAGCTCCGGAACCTACGATGGAACCGGTGATTCAAAAACGCCGCAGCCGGCAGCACAACGAGCGCAACTCGAAATGGCTGTCTACGACGCTGATGTGGTCGTTTGCTGTGCTGATTTTGATTGTCATCTATCTGTATTTCTCGGTATGGGGAAACAATAACGATCAAGCGGATGGCAATAAGGAACCGGATCCTACGCCGGTAACTCAGGGTACCAGCCAAAATGGCAACCAAACCGGTAACGCAACCGGCGGCGATGCCGTTGGCGGGAACAATGGCGTCGAGAACGGGACGAACAATGGTACGGAACCGGGAATAAATCAGGGGACAGATACGAATACCGGGAATGCGGGTAACACGGGAGACGAATCCCCGACGAATGATACCGGCAATCAGACGGTAACGATCGTACCGGATGGAGCGGAAGGCAGCACAACGAAGTTCAAGATTCAAAACCCTGGAACGGGGCCCGTGCAAGTCGTCATTACGGCTAGCGGAAAAAGTTGGGTTGAAGTGCGTAAAGGGAACTCTAAGGGTGAGAAGTTGTTTTATGACAACACCAAAGAAGGCGACGTGTTGACCTATGATATCGGACCTGAAGGGTTATTCGTCAAATCGGGGAATTCCTCTCAAACCGTGATCACGGTCGCCGGACAGACAATCGAGGATGGAAAAACGACGTCAAAGTTCCTATTGAACCTTGACGACGGGACAGGCAGCGGTACCACCGGAAATACCGGAACGGAAGGCGCCGTTACGAATAACGCCGATACGGGCGGAACGAATTCAACCACAGAAGGCAACGAATAAGCGAGGGCGGCAACAAGCCGATCGCTTATTCGCTTAATCAAAGCGCGGTGAGGACCGGTCAGGTCAAACGGCGCTTTTTTGGCTGTATACGGATGGTGGTGGCTGAATTGCTCGACTTTGCGATTTTTTTTACATATAATTTATTTATGATAAGATTGGAAACCGAGAAAGGAATGTGACTTATGGCTTCGGAAAATTCTTTCGACATCGTTTCAAAAATGGACATGCAGGAATTGACCAACGCAATCGATCAAACAGAGCGGGAAATTGCGAACCGCTTCGATTTCAAAGGAAGCAAGAGCGAGCTGAAGCTGGAGAAAGACGAACTGGTGATCGTTTCTGACGATGAATACAAGCTGGGGGCTGTCATCGATATCCTGCAATCGAAGATGATTAAGCGCGGGTTGCCGATCAAGAACCTGGATTACGGCAAAGTGGAACCGGCTTCAATGGGTACCGTGCGTCAGCGGATTAAACTCAAACAAGGGATCGATCAGGAAAATGCCAAGAAAATTAATGTGCTGATCCGCGATTCCAAGCTGAAGGTCAAAAGCCAGATCCAAGGCGATCAAATTCGCGTGACGGGCAAGAGCCGTGACGATTTACAAGAGATCATTCAGATGCTGCGTAAAGCCGATTTATCGGTGGATTTGCAGTTCACCAATTTCAAATAAAGCGCAAGGGTCTCCTGCAGGGAATTTCTAGCTGCGGCAGGCCCTTTTCATATTTTTGACAGCATCGGTCTCTGAATATTATACTTGTAGAGGTTGTTTAATCCTTAAGTTTGACGGGAATTTTGGCTTTCAACGATGGGGGAAATGGTTCATGACAGAAAAGGTAAAAATCGTGACACTCGGCTGCGAGAAAAATTTGGTGGACTCGGAAATCATGTCGGGTCTGATTGAGCAGCGCGGCTATTCCTTGGTGGATAATCGCGAGGATGCAACCGTCATTATCGTCAACACCTGCGGATTTATCGATGCGGCTAAGGAAGAATCGGTAAATACGATTCTCGAGCTTGCTGATCTGAAGGAAAGCGGAAGACTGAAAGCGCTGATCGTTTCCGGGTGTTTGACGCAGCGATATAAGCAAGCTTTAATGGAGGAAATGCCGGAGATCGACGGGATTGTGGGTACGGGGGATTTTCACCAAATCAACCGGATCGTTGACGAAGCGCTTAAGGGCAAGAAGCCGGCGCTGGTCGGCAACCCTGTCTTTAATTATGAGCAAGCGCTGCCGCGCAAGCTGTCTACAGCCCGCTATACGACTTACGTGAAAATCGCTGAGGGCTGCGACAACAACTGTACATTCTGCAGCATTCCGATCATGCGCGGGAAGTTCCGCAGCCGCTCGATGGAATCGATTTTGGAGGAAGTACGGAGCATGGCGGCCCAAGGCGTCAAGGAAATCAGCCTGATTGCGCAGGACTCCACCAATTACGGGACCGATTTGTACGGGGAGTTTAAATTGGCAGAGCTGATGGATCGGGTCACCCAGGTGGAAGGCGTTGAGTGGGTGCGGTTGCATTATGCTTATCCTGGCTTTTTTACAGACGAGCTGATTGAGATGATGGCGACCAACCCGAAAATTTGCAAATACGTGGACATGCCGCTGCAACACAGTGAAGATTCCATTCTGAAACGGATGCGCCGGCCTGGGCGGAATCGCGATATCCGTGAGCTGATTGCTAAGATTCGTGCGCGGATTCCGAACGTTTCCTTGCGTACTTCCTTGATCGTTGGTTTTCCAGGGGAAACGGAGGAAGATTTTGAGCGGTTATGTGAGTTTGTGCGTGAGATCAAGTTCGACCGCCTTGGCGTATTTACCTATTCCAAGGAAGAGGATACGCCGGCATCGCGTTTGCCGGATCAAGTTGATGAAGAGGTAAAAGAATGGCGGGCTAATACGCTGATGGAGATTCAGCGGGAAGTTGCAAACGCCAACAGCAGTAAGTACATTGGTCAGGTTCTGGATGTGCTGATCGAGCGTTATGACGGGCGCAGCGATGTATACGTGGGCCGCTCGCAATACGACGCTCCGGAAATCGATGGCGAGGTATACGTCACGAATTGCCCTGTTGGGCTTGGGGAACTGACCAAAGTGCGGATTACGCATGCTTTTGACTATGATTTATCCGGGGAGGCTGTCCTGTGAATTTGCCCAACCGTATCACATTAGCTCGTATTTTCATGATTCCGGTGATGCTGGTCTTCTTGCTGTTGGATGCCGGATGGCTCGCCTATGAGTTTACGCTTGGCGAGTACTCGCTGCCGGTAAATCAACTGATTGCGGCGGTGCTGTTTATCATCGCTGCCAGTACGGATGGAATCGATGGTTACATCGCCCGTAAATATAATCTGGTCACCAACTTAGGCAAGCTCCTGGATCCGCTCGCGGATAAGCTGCTTGTTGGAACGGTGCTGATCGGTCTTGTGGCCTTGGGCAAATGCGATGCCTGGATTGCAGTCATCATCATCGCCCGGGAGTTTGCGGTGACCGGCTTGCGTGAAGTTGCGCTTCTGGAAGGCTCCGTCATTGCGGCCAGCAAGTGGGGCAAGGCGAAGACGATCACGCAGATCATCGCCATTTCAGCGCTGCTGCTGAACAATTTTCCGTTCGAATGGCTGTCGTTCCCGTTTGATGATATCGCGATATGGCTGGCGGCTATCATCACGTTGTATTCGGGGATCGATTATTTCGTGAAAAATAAGAGCGTGCTTTCTTTTTCCAAAATATAAATGATGTTGATGAGTTAGGCGGAACTGAGAAAAAGGAGGCATGCGAAGATGAAAGCGGAAATTATTGCGGTTGGTACGGAGCTGCTGCTTGGCCAAATCGTAAATACGAATGCGCAGTACTTGTCTCAGGAGTTAGCCGCACTCGGGCTCGACGTTTATTTCCAAACCGTGGTCGGAGATAATATGAATCGGCTGGCGGAAGCGGTGAAGACGGCGTCGGGGCGGGCGGATGTGCTGATCCTTACCGGCGGGCTGGGTCCGACCCAGGACGATCTCACCAAAGAGGCGCTGGCTGAGGTACTCGGTCGGACGCTTTATATCGATCCGGATGCGATGGCGAACATCGAGCGTTTCTTTCAAGACCGGGGGGTCCCGATGACGGAGAACAACCGCCGCCAGGCGCTCGCCATTGAAGGAGGCACGCCGCTTCCGAATGAAACCGGACTGGCTGTGGGCAATGCGATTGCATTGAACGACAAGTTCTATATCGTGTTGCCTGGGCCGCCAAAGGAAATGAAGCCGATGTTCGAACATCAAGCGAAGCCTTGGATTTTGAAGCATGTGCTGACCAGCGAGATGCCGATTTTTTCGCGGATGTTGAAGTTTGCCGGGATTGGCGAATCTGCATTGGAAACCAAACTGCTTGACCTGATCCAGGCGCAAAGCGATCCTACGGTAGCGCCATATGCGAAGGAAGGCGAGGTCACGATTCGCATTTCCACCAAAGCGGCAAACGAGCAGGAAGCGGCGGTGAAGCTGGATGCGATGGAACGCGAGATTGCCTCGCGGCTGCCGGAGCATTTGTATGCAAACGTGGATGAACCCATTGAGAAGACGATCCTCGATTTGATGGCTTCGCGCGGCCTTACGTTGAGCGCGGCCGAAAGCTGCACCGGCGGGCTGCTCATGGAGATGTTCACCGCGCTGCCCGGCAGTTCAGCCGTGTTTGCGGGCGGGATTGTCTGCTACTCCAATGAGATGAAGGAGAAGCTGCTCAACGTGCCGCATGACCTGCTGGAAGGCGAAGGCGCGCCCGGCGCGGTCAGCGCGGAAACGGCCAAAGTGCTGGCGGAGCAGGTGCGCCTGACCGTAGGCACCGACTTTGGCCTGGCGATCACCGGCGTGGCCGGCCCCGCCCATTCCGAGCGCAAGCCTGTGGGGCTTGTGTATATCGCGATTGCGCGCGAGGGAGCGGACACCGCCGTCTTCGAGCTGAACCTTAAGGGCAACCGCGAGATCATCCGGCTGCGCGCAGTGAAGTCGCTGTTCTACCAGTTGTGGCGGGTATTGCAGGGGAAACAGGGATTTTAGTGCTTTAATGCTCTCGGGGGCTCGTGCTCTTGTGGTCATGTGCTCTCGGTCACGTGCTTTCGCTGCTCTGTGTGCAGTGTTCTGTATGTAGTGCTCCATCTGCGTGTTCGGTAGTTTAGTACTTCGTGGCTTCCTTTCGCGCATTATCCCGATCAATCAGGGATGACGGAAGAAGCGCTTCAGCAATCCGGATGGGTGAATGTTCTTTGTTAAGCAGGCCCTTGTGCTTTGGAAGATTATGACATATAATCAAGGTACGGAAGAACCGTAGCAAACTGATTTAGTTGTGCTGCGGTTCTTTTTTTGTTGTAAGAGAAACCATGGGGAGGGGAGAGTGGGAAGTAATTAAGTGAGTATGTAAGGAAGTAAATAAGGAAGTAAATAAGGAAGTAACAAGTAAATAAGCTAGTTAGCTGGTTAGCAGTAGAAAGTAAGTATCTGGTAATCCGGTAAGCAAACAAACAAGCAAGTAAATAGGAAAATAAGAAAGGTCGGGCTGTCGGTAGGCTCGTTTTGGTGCGTGCGCGTGGTGGGGGCAGAGAATCTGTTCGAAAAATCATATATAATAGTGCTCCGTAAGAGCAAATTTACGTGATATGTATGAAAAATCGAATATAATCCAGCACTATTGAGTCGATACGAGCAAATATATATGAAAAATCGAACATAATCCGCGATTCCAGTTCATTTCGACGAATTATATATGAAAATTCATACATATCAAGTTGTAGCGCAGTATGTGACCGCCAAGTAACGAACTTATGCAAACGCACTATGTAGCGCATGTACCGCACTAAAGCACTATGCAACGCACTATGTAACGCATTTATGCAACATATCATGTAACGCACCATGTACCGCGCCATCACCCTGGTAGCACATTTCCAAAAGTACCCGCATCTAGGAGCAGGAGAGGTCTGCCAAGTAACAAACTCAGCGATTCACCGCACAATAGAGCATCTAAGAAGCGCCTCAGTCACACCAACGTTTGTCCAGTTTACGGATTCCCAAGGGCAGCAGGCCTTTGGGGGCCCTCCCTTACGGCAAAAGAGGGATAGGGAGAGGAGAGTCAGCGGTTTGGGAGGTGGAGAAATTTTACGAATGTATGTTCGAAAAAACGCTTGGCAAACATTCTAAAACAAGGTACAATGATATACGAAAGCAGTTACGAGAGGTCCGAAGTATACTTGAATTCAGTAACTTTAAGTATTCAATGATTTATATAACATTTAAGGATGTGAGCTGATTGTCAGATCGTAAAGCAGCGCTGGAGATGGCGCTTCGCCAAATAGAAAAGCAATTCGGTAAAGGTTCGATTATGAAGCTTGGAGAATCGACGCATATGCAGGTCGAGATCGTTCCAAGTGGATCGATCGCTCTGGATATCGCCCTTGGTACAGGTGGACTTCCACGCGGACGGATTATTGAAGTATACGGGCCGGAGTCTTCCGGTAAAACGACGGTAGCGCTGCACGCGATCGCTGAAGTTCAGAAGATCGGTGGACAAGCTGCCTTCATCGACGCCGAGCATGCGCTGGATCCTTCCTATGCCAGCAAGCTGGGTGTCAACATCGACGAACTCCTGCTGTCCCAACCGGATACGGGGGAACAAGCATTGGAGATCGCTGAAGCACTCGTGCGCAGCGGCGCAGTGGACATTATCGTCATCGACTCCGTTGCGGCATTGGTACCTAAAGCGGAGATCGAAGGCGAAATGGGGGACTCGCACGTCGGCTTGCAGGCCCGCTTGATGTCTCAAGCGCTGCGGAAGCTGTCGGGGGCAATCAGCAAGTCGAAGACGATTGCGATCTTCATCAACCAGCTGCGTGAGAAAGTCGGCGTCATGTTCGGGAACCCAGAGACGACGCCGGGGGGCCGCGCGCTGAAATTCTATTCGACGATTCGTTTGGATGTACGCCGCGTTGAGACGATCAAGATGGGCAACGACATGGTCGGGAACCGGACGCGGATCAAGGTTGTGAAGAACAAGGTTGCGCCTCCTTTCAAACAGGCCGAAATCGACATTATGTACGGAGAAGGCATTTCCAAGGAAGGCAGCATTATCGATCTCGGGACGGAACTGGATATCGTGGATAAGAGCGGCGCCTGGTATTCGTATGCCGGCGAACGTTTGGGACAAGGCCGCGAGAACGCGAAGCAGTTCTTGAAGGAACATCCGGAGATTGCAAATGCAATTGAGCAGAAGATCCGCGAATCCAGCAATCTGACGACGTCAGTAGCTTCGGCTTCCGCCAGCGAACTGGAAGCGGAGTTTGCAGAAGAGCAAGCGCTGTTCGCAGATGAATAAGCTTGTTAAGCCGTAACTATCAAGCGCTCTGACCGCGGCAATATGCCGGGTCAGGGCGCTTTTGCAGTACTTAAGGAAGCGGATGGATCGCCTAGGGCATAGACAGGAGGGATAGGACGTGAGTACGTGGGGACAATCGCGCAGGAAGGCTGCGGGAAGAAGAGATGGAGCTAACTCTGGCGAACGGAGAGAGGACGATATCGTAGATATCTCCGACGAGGCGTTCTGGGAGCCGCGGCCGCGGGATACCGGCTGGGATTCGAACCGAGAGGAGACGGAAGGCGAAATCCCTGCCGGATTGGACGCTTTCCCTGAGGACACTGAGCTTGCGATCACGTCCGTGTTGATGCTAAAGCGGCCGAAGCATCGTTATCGGATCTCTTTTGGGGCATATACGCTGGAGGTTCACGAGGACGTGATGATCAAATACCGCATGATTAAAGGTGCGGTATTTACAAAAGAAGAACTGGAGGAAATCGTAGCAGCCGACGAGCGCCAACAGGGGTATGCCGATGCGTTGAAATATTTAAGCTTAAAGCCGCGAACCACCTATGAAATTGCACAACGTCTAGGCGAGAAAGGCTGGGGCGAAGAGACGATTCAAGATGTGCTTACCCGATTGCAATCAGAAGGTTATGTTAATGACGCTGCATACGCACAGGAATGGGCTTCTCAGCGCGTGAAATTGCGCGGGAAGGGGAAACTGTGGGTCAAGCATGAATTGCGCCAGAAGGGGATTTCCAAGGCGTATATCGAGGAGGCGCTTGGTGAGGTCAGCGAAGAGGACGAGTTTGAGAGTGCCTTGCAGCTGGGCATGAAGAAGTGGCGTTCAACCACAGGGGAATTGCTTGACCGAAAACGTAAAACCGGGGCGTTCCTGCAGCGCCGCGGATATAGCGGAAGCGTCGTATCCCGGGTTATGCGGGAACTTGGCAACCGCGAAGAAATGCATGGAATGGATGAATGGGACGAAGAATAACAGGGCGAGGTAACTCCTGTCATTTGCTTGACAATATCTTTTCACAAATAATAAAATGAATTTGAGTCCATACCTTGAGGGCCCCTTTTTTCCTTCCAAAATTATGGGTCTGAAGGTATAGGATTTATGTTCTCCAATCAGGCAAAGTGCGTCCGCTAGGCTACTGCGGAGGAGTCATGCTTTTGCAGCATGAAGTGCTGAGCTGAAAGGGCAAGTCATGAATTCTTTGTATGGAATGATGAACCTAAGAAACGAAAAGTAACTACAACTGCAAACATCCCAAGGAATGCCTTGGAGGAAACAACGGGGAGGTGAACAGATGCACCCAGTAATCTGGATCGTTCTCGTTGCAGCCGCTTTATTCTTTGGGTTCGTGATCGGGTATTTTATTCGCAAGTCTCTTGCCGAAGCTAAAATTTCCAGTGCAGAGCACGCGGCCAGCCAAATCCTAGAGAATGCTAGGAAGGACGCGGAAGCACTGAAAAAGGAAACGGTTCTGGAAGCCAAAGACGAAGTCCACAAGCTCAGAGCCGAAGCTGATAAAGACATTCGTGAACGTCGGAATGAAATACAACGACAAGAAAGACGATTGTTGCAAAAAGAAGAGTCGCTGGATAAAAAATTAGAATCGCTTGAACGTAAAGAAGAGCAAGTGGTCAGCAAAGAGAAACGGATCGAAGAAACCCAGCAACAAATCGACTTGATCTATAAGAGTCAGGTTCAGGAACTCGAACGGATTTCCAACCTTACCATGGAAGATGCCCGTACGATCATTTTGAACAACGTAGAGCAGGAAGTTCGCCATGAAACGGCGCAGATGATTAAAGATATTGAACAGCAAGCGAAGGAAGAAGCGGATAAGAGATCCCGCGAGATCATTACGCTGGCCATTCAACGCTGCGCAGCTGATCATGTGGCGGAAACAACTGTTTCCGTCGTAACACTGCCAAACGAAGAAATGAAAGGACGGATTATAGGTCGGGAAGGCCGGAATATTCGTGCTCTCGAAACATTGACCGGGATCGATCTCATTATCGACGATACACCGGAAGCGGTGATTCTGTCGGGCTTTGACCCGATTCGCCGCGAAATTGCTCGGACCGCCTTGGAGAAATTGGTGGCGGACGGTCGGATTCATCCAGCCCGGATCGAAGAGATGGTCGAGAAATCCCGGAGAGAAGTGGACGAACGGATTCGCGAATATGGCGAGCAGGCTACGTTCGAGGTGGGCGTACATGCTTTGCACCCGGATTTGATCAAGATCTTGGGACGTCTCAAGTTCCGGACAAGCTACGGCCAAAACGTCCTGAAACACTCGATGGAAGTCGCTTATCTGGCCGGATTAATGGCTGGAGAGCTGGGCGAAGACATCACTCTTGCCAAACGGGCAGGTTTGCTGCACGATATCGGCAAAGCGCTTGATCATGAAGTGGAAGGATCTCATGTCGAAATCGGCGTGGAATTGGCTAAGAAGTATAAAGAACATCCGGTGGTTATCAACAGCATTGCCTCTCACCACGGCGATTGCGAAGCCACCTCAGTCATTGCCATGTTGGTTGGCGCAGCCGATGCATTGTCGGCAGCAAGACCGGGGGCGCGCCGGGAAACGCTCGAAACCTACATTCGTCGGTTGGAGAAGCTTGAGGAAATTTCCGAATCGTTTGAAGGCGTCGAGAAATCGTTTGCCATTCAGGCGGGCCGCGAGGTTCGCGTGATGGTGCAGCCGGATAAGATTGACGACGCGGAAGCATTCCGCTTGGCGCGTGACATTACGAAGACGATTGAAAATGAACTGGATTATCCAGGTCATATCAAAGTAACCGTAATCCGCGAGACGCGGGCGGTTGAATACGCCAAGTAAAGGTTATGCTGAAAAGTGGCCCCTCGCGGGCCGCTTTTTCATTACTTGGATAAGCCTTGAGCTCACATGCTGCAAGGGGTAGTAGTCAGAGGAGGGAACCAGCATTAAAGTTCTGTTTATCGGAGATATCGTTGGAAATACGGGGCGCAAAGCGCTGAAGGCCACGCTGCCTCATTTGAAATCTAAATACAACCCGCATATCATCATCGCTAACGGGGAGAACGCTGCGGCAGGCCGGGGCATTAACGCCAACATCGCCAAAGAGTTTTTCGATCAGGGCATTCACGGTTTAACGATGGGGAATCACACGTGGGACAATAAAGAAATCTTCGACTTCATCGATCAGGAGCCGCGAATGGTCCGGCCGGCCAACTACCCGCCAGGTACGCCAGGATTAGGTTACACCGTGATTAAAGCCAATGGGAAGGAGCTGGCCGTGGTCAATTTGATGGGCCGCACCTTTTTGCCGCCGCTCGACGACCCGTTTCGGGTTGCAGATGAGATCATCGGTCAACTGTCCAAGAAGCACAAGTGTATCCTGGTCGACTTCCATGCCGAGGCCACTTCGGAAAAAATCGCCATGGGCTGGTATCTAGACGGCCGTGCCTCGATCGTAGTGGGGACGCACACCCATGTGCAAAGCAATGACGACACGATCCTGCCGCAGGGGACGGCCTACTTGACCGATGCCGGTATGGTCGGCTCGCGTGAAGGCATCCTGGGCATGGAACGGACGGCGGTGCTGCGCAAGTTCACCACACAGCTTCCTGTCCGGTTCCAAGTCTGCGAAGGGAAGTGGCATTTCCACGCGGTGATCGTCGATGTGGATGAATCCACGGGCAAAGCTCAGAAGATTCAAAAAATCCGTTTACTGGAAGACGAATGGATTATGGATTAGTTAATCGCCAAGAAGTCCGATAAATCAAGGCCTCTCGAAACTTTCTCTTCGGGGAAAAAGAAGGAATATCCCAAATTCTCACGAATATCTTCTAAGTAGTGGAATCCAACGAATATTCCCAGGGAGGTACTAACCATGGAAGTATTAAAGGTTTCAGCAAAATCCAACCCCAACTCCGTTGCCGGTGCGTTGGCTGGCGTCCTTAGAGAACGTGGCGCTGCTGAACTTCAGGCCATTGGGGCGGGTGCTCTTAACCAAGCCATCAAAGCCGTTGCGATCGCCCGGGGATTCGTCGCGCCAAGCGGCGTGGACTTGATTTGCATTCCTGCTTTTACCGACATCGTCATCGATGGTGAGGATCGGACCGCGATTAAACTGATCGTAGAACCGAGATAAGTTTTGGATAGAATGACGCCTGTTTACGTTCCGTAGACAGGCTTTTTTGTTTTTTTGAGCTAAAATAATGGTAACCGAGGAGGAAAAATCATGAGCCTGCCGATTATCGATTTTCATTGTGATGTGTTAAGCAAATTGCAGTTGGACCCGAAGCTGGACTTTGCCCGTGACCGCCGGTTGGACGTCAATCTTCGCCGATTGGAGGAAGGCGGGGTGAAGCTGCAAACGTTCGCCATATTTCTGTCCAGCGAGTTGGGGCCAGCGAAAATGGAACATATCCTCGGACAAATCGATTTGTTTCGGGAACGGGTTCTCCCGCTAGGCGTGCTCCCTGTGCAGTCTGTCGAGGATTTACATACCCTGGAGCAAGGAGAGGTCATCGGAGGGCTGTTATCGCTGGAAGGAGCGGACGGGCTTGAGGGGAACCTGCAGTATGTCCGTGTTTGTTATGAGAAAGGCGTGCGGTTACTCGGGTTAACCTGGAATTATGCCAACTGGGCCGCTGACGGGGTCATGGAGCCGCGAAACGGCGGATTTACCCCGGCTGGGTTGGAACTGGTCAAGTTATGCCATGAGCTCGGCATCATTTTGGATGTCTCACATTTGTCGATCAAAGGATTTTGGGAGCTGCAGGAGCTCGCGGAGGCTGCCGGCAAGCCGTTTATCGCCTCCCATTCCAACGCCTATCAGATCTGCCCGCATGCACGGAACCTTCGTGACGACCAGATCCAGGCGATCGTTAAGTTAGGCGGGCGAATTGGAGTGACCTTTGTGCCTTGGTTCGTCAAAGAGGGGAAAAATGCATCCAGCAAAGATTTGCTGCCGCATATCGAGCGGATATGTTCATTGGGTGGAGCGAAGAACCTGATGTTCGGATCCGACTTCGACGGGATCGACACCCATTTGACCGATTTCCGGCATGCGGGACATTACACAAATTGGCAGGAAACTTTGCTGAAGTACTACCCGGAAGAGCTTGTTCGCGGATGGTTGTACGACAATGCAGCCGCATTCCTGCGGGCTTGGTTGCCTTCCCACAAGTAAGCGCTTTAATTCATCCAATTGTGAGAACGAATTGATCGAAAACTACTATATGAAAAAAGGCTAGAAAACGCTTGCTTTTTACCAAGTTGAGACATAAAATTGACATGACTCTGAAACAGAATGTTCACAAACAATAGGCCGGAATGTGACCTCTTGCACGTTAGCATTCTACAACTTTTATTATTATTTCTATTTTTCCATTGCGATACGATTAAAGGGGTGGGCGATCTTGATTAGTCAATTGTCTTGGAAGATCGGTGGACAGCAGGGAGAGGGCGTTGAAAGTACAGACCGGATTTTTTCGACGGCTTTGAACCGGCTGGGATATTATTTGTACGGGTATCGGCATTTCTCCTCCCGTATCAAAGGCGGTCATACGAATAACAAAATCCGGATCAGTACCAAGCCAATTCGTGCGATTTCCGACGACTTGGACATTTTAGTCGCTTTTGACCAAGAAAGTATCGATTTGAATGCACATGAACTGCGCGGCGGCGGGGTTATTGTAGCGGACGCTAAGTTTAACCCGACCGTACCGGAGGGCGTGGATGCCCGTTTGTTCCCGGTGCCGATTACGAGCATTGCCGAAGAGCTTGGAACTTCGCTGATGAAGAACATGGTTGCTTCCGGTGCATCGTGGGCGCTGCTCGGTCTTCCGCTTGAGGTATTTAACAAAGCGGTGGAAGAAGAGTTCGGCCGCAAAGGACCTGCGATTGTTGAGAAAAATATCGAAGCAGTTAAACGGGGCGCGGATTTCGTGCTTGAGCTTGCTGGAGGACCTCTGGAGGAGTTTAGACTCGAGCCGGCGGATGGCAAGCAGAAGCTGTTTATGATCGGTAACGAAGCGATTGGGCTGGGGGCCGTTGCGGCAGGTTGCCGAATCATGAGTGCTTACCCGATTACCCCTGCTTCTGAAATTATGGAATATTTAATTAAGAAATTGCCGAAATTTGGCGGTACGGTTATTCAGACGGAAGACGAAATTGCAGCTATTACGATGGCGATTGGTTCGAGTTATGCGGGCGTCCGTTCGATGACTGCGTCGGCGGGACCCGGCTTGTCCCTGATGATGGAAGCAATCGGACTGGCTGGCATGACCGAAACGCCGGTCGTGATCATCGATACGCAACGGGGCGGCCCAAGTACAGGTCTGCCGACGAAGCAGGAGCAAAGCGATATCAACGCACTCATCTACGGTACCCATGGGGAAATTCCAAAGATCGTGATCGCGCCGAGTTCGATCGAAGAGTGCTTCTACGATACGGTAGAGGCCTTCAACCTGGCTGACAAATATCAAGTGCCTGTTATCGTGGCTACGGACTTGCAGTTATCCCTCGGGAAGCAGTCCTGCGAAATGCTCGATTTCAACAAAGTCACGATCGATCGCGGTTACCTTGTGAAGGATATTCCGGACCGTGAGGATTCAAGCATGTTCAACCGCTACGCCTTTACGGAAAACGGGATCTCCCCGCGGGTGCTGCCGGGCGAGAAGAACGGCATTCACAATGTGACTGGGGTTGAACACGACGAATCCGGCCGTCCGTCGGAAAGTCCGGTGAACCGGAAGAAAATGATGGATAAGCGGTTGCGGAAGCTGGCCCAATTGGAAGTCACGAATCCGATTCACCTGCAAGCCCCGCATACTGAACCGGATCTGCTGATCATCGGCATGGGCTCCACGGGGGGTACGATTGATCAAGCCCGCATCCGTCTGTCGGAGGACGGCTTGAAGACGAACCACATGACGGTGCGCTTGCTGCATCCGTTCCCCACGGAGCAAGTACTACCGCAAATTGAGAAGGCGAAGAAAGTGGTTGTCCTAGAGAACAACGCAACAGGCCAGTTGGCTAACCTGATTAAACAAAACGTAGGTTACCACGACAAAATCGTGAATGTCCTGAAATATAACGGCAATCCGTTCCTTCCTTCGGAAGTCTACGAAGAGTGCAAGAAGGCAGCCGGGAAGAAAGCGCAGGAGGAGTTGGTGAAAAATGGCAACGTTTAAAGATTTCCGTAACAACGTTAAACCTAACTGGTGTCCGGGCTGCGGCGATTTCTCCATTCAAGCCGCAATCCAACGCGCTGCAGCGAATGTGGGTCTTGAGCCAGAGCAACTTGCCGTGATTTCCGGGATCGGCTGCTCCGGACGGATCTCCGGATATATCAACGCTTACGGATTGCACGGGATTCACGGCCGTGCGCTGCCGATCGCCCAAGGTGTAAAGCTGGCCAACCGCGACCTGACCGTCATCGCTTCAGGCGGCGACGGCGACGGCTTCGCGATTGGGATGGGGCACACGGTACACGCAATTCGCCGAAACATCAACATCACTTACATTGTCATGGACAACCAAATTTACGGGTTGACCAAAGGGCAAACCTCCCCGCGCAGCGGTGAAGGCTTTAAGACGAAGAGTACGCCGGAAGGCTCGGTAGAATCGACTTTGTCTCCGCTCGAAATCGCTCTGGCGTCCGGTGCCACCTTCGTGGCTCAATCGTTCTCCAGCGATCTGAAGCAGCTGACTTCTTTGATCGAGCAAGGCATCCAGCATGAAGGCTTCTCCTTGATCAACGTGTTTAGCCCGTGCGTCACCTTTAACAAGGTAAATACGTACGATTGGTTCAAAGAGAACATCATCAATCTCGAGACCGTTCCAGATTATGATCCAAGCAACCGGGCGATGGCCATGGCGAAGCTGATGGAGACAAACGGCATGATCACCGGATTGATCTATCAGAACAAAGAGAAGAAATGCTACGAAGATCTGGTTCACGGCTTTAAGAAAGAGCCGCTGGTCCATCAATCGCTGGCACTTTCTGAAAGCGAGTTTGACAATCTTGTTGCAGAATTCAAATAATCAGGTGAAAGGTGTCCATTTCTGGTGGACGCCTTTTCCTTTTTTTCGCCATTAGGTGTATAATGAGTAGCGATGTGAATCGTCATCGATATAGAGAATATACGAGGAGTGTTTGTAGACATGAGCAAAACTGTACCTGTCGGCGTATCCGCGCGTCATATCCATTTGACGCAGGAGCACATTGAAATTTTGTTTGGACAAGGCTATCAATTAACGGAATTCAAACCGCTGTCCCAACCGGGACAATTTGCTGCGAACGAACAAGTGGCAGTCATCGGACCAAAAGGACAGTTCGATAAAGTTCGCATTTTGGGTCCAGCCCGTCCGGCGTCCCAACTGGAAATTTCCCGTACGGATTCCTTTGCGCTTGGGGTTAAAGCTCCGGTGCGCGAATCGGGCAACATTGAAGGCACGCCTGGCATCAAGGTGAAAGGCCCTGCCGGCGAAATCGAATTGGAGCAAGGCGTGATCGTCGCTGCTCGCCATATTCACTTCCATACTTCCGATGCTGAGAAATGGGGCATTAAAGACAAGCAACTGCTGAAAGTTCGTTTGAGCGGAGAACGTGGTTTGGTGTTGGAGAACGTCATTGCGCGCGTATCTGACAACTTTGCCCTCGATATGCATATCGATACGGACGAAGCGAACGCTGCCGGTGCGAAAACAGGCGACACGGCAGAAATCATCGACTAATCGGTTACACTTGAAAAAAAAGCAAAGGGCTTGCCCAGCGGCTGTAAATGCCGTGGGGCAAGCCCTTTTTGGTGTGAACAGCTTAAGCTTCGATGGACACCGCGTGGGCGATGCAGGGGATGCTTTCGCCTTGCTGGTAGGAGAGCGGAGAGAGCAACGCCCCGGTGGCCACGACGAGGATTCGTTTTATTTCCCCGCGTTTCATCCGGTTCAGAAGATGACCGTAGGTGACGACGGCGGAGCAGGCGCATCCGCTGGCGCCGGCTTGAACTTGTTGCTTCTCGTAGTCATAAATCATCATGCCGCAGTCCATGTAGGTCGTCTGCTTGATGGGGAAATTGTGCCGGACGAACAAATCGTTCGCGATGGCATATCCGACTTTGGACAAGTCCCCGGTGACGATCAGGTCATAGTAAGACGGCTCGATCTCTAAGTCGCGGAAGTGGGCCTGGATCGTATCGACGGCTGCCGGTGCCATTGCAGCGCCCATATTAAATGGGTCGGTGATGCCCATATCGATGACTTTGCCCATGGTAGCTGACGTCACCGAAGGACCGTCCCCTTCAGGGGATAACACGACAGAGCCTGACCCGGTGACCGTAAACTGGGCGGTAGGCGGCTTCTGCGATCCGTATTCCGTCGGGTAGCGGAATTGCTTCTCCACACTGGCGTTATGACTGCAGGTTCCGGCTATGGCATATTTCGCGCCTCCCGAATTGACAACGTAGGCGGCCATCGCGAGCGTCTGCATCGAGGTCGAGCAAGCGCCAAACATGCCGATATACGGAATGCTTAACGTCCGTGCGGCGAAGCTGTTGCTGATGATCTGATTCATCAAATCGCCGCCGAAATAGAACTGAATCTGTTCCTTGGTTAACCCAGCATGTTTAATCGCCAGCTGCGCTGATTCTTCGAGCAGCGTCTTTTCGGCTTTTTCCCAGCTGTCTTGGCCGATATAGAGGTCGGCATGGATCACATCAAAATCTTCAGCGAGCGGCCCTTGGCCTTCAAATGGCCCCACCACAGTAGCGCTGCTAATGATCTTAGGTTTATTTTCAAATACCCAGCTTTGATGGCCTTTCAGCATTTCAGTGCCCACCTCCGGCATACCCGGGGATAAACACCGCGTAAATCACCCCGATGATAAAAGCAGCCACCGTACCAAACACGATGACGGAACCGGCTAATTGAAACATGCCTGCAGCTACGCCCAGCACCAGACCTTCCGGGCGATGCTCAATCGCCGTCGATGCCATCGAGTTGGCAAAGCCCGTGACAGGAACAGCGGTACCTGCTCCGGCCCACTGAGCGATTTTGTCATAGACACCAAAGCTTGTGAGCAGCACGGACAAGATGACAAGAATAGCGACGGTCGGGTTAGCGGCTTCTCTTTCGCCCATATGGGCAAAATGGATAAAGGCCTGTCGGATACATTCTCCAATCAGGCATATCAATCCGCCGACCAAAAAGGCTCTCAGACAATTGACAGCTACCGGGCGCTTTGGCTCATGGGCATGTGCCAGCCGTTGATACTGTTGCTGTGTAGGAGTCAATTGCTTATTTTTTTTCTTGGCCATGCTCCCATCCTCCTATTGGATTAATAACGGTTTGACTTGATCGATGACCTTCTGCAGCTTCACCGAACAATCGCCGTACAGTTTCTTGGCTTCTTCCTCATCCGTCGAGAGAGCGAACATCTCCAGATCGGCTTCGCACTTCTTCAACTGGGCCAGCAAAACGGGTTTTTCTTGAGGCTGCGGCACGGTGATCTGGTCGTCGTACAAATCGACATAAAGCTGGCCGTACGCATCAACCTGCCCTAAATTGACGTTATCCAGGGATACGCCCAGCTTCTCAAGCTCGGTATTCAGCCACTTCCGGTTGAGACCCAGTGTAGCAAGCGGCTCGTCCATAATTTTCCCGTCGATAATGACGGTTTGCGGCTCCGGCTGGGGAGCAACCTTGATCCCCAAGTGAGCCGGCGTAATCGGCTGATATTCGTTCTTCAGCATCGCGTTGATTTGTCCATCGGGCTCCATGACCGCAAACTCGACTTCGGCCACTTTGAAAATGCTTTTCTTCCGCAGCTGCTCCATGAGCTCTTCGTTGGTCAGCTTTTCCTTCTTCAGATTCTCCTCCAGAATCTTGCCATCCTTGATCAGCACGGTACTGCTGCTGTCAATCATATCCCGGGCTTTCTTGCTTTTGAGCTGCAAAAATTCGATGCCAAGCGATACGAGAAACCAGACGGTAACGGCAATTAGCCCGAGATACCAGTCTGTATTAATATCCAGGGAGATGTAGGCGGTAATACTCCCAATCGTAATCCCGGTGATGTATTCAAAGAAGGAAAGCTGTGAAATTTGCCTCTTTCCGAGCAGCCGGGTGAGCACAAATAACACGACGACGGCCACCAACGTTCGGACGATAACTTCCAACCACATTGGCATGGGGAATACTCCTTTCGTAGACAATCCAAGGCGAGATATCCCAATTATGCGCGGGGATGCGTAAATTTACTAAGGTAATATGTGGAAGGGGAACAGGGCGTATGAATCAATTTCGAGCAGGTGAAATTATGCATTGTTCATAAGCAACATGCCAAAACAAAGGTGGTGAAATTGTGACAGTAGCATCTCAAGTCAAAACGGCCTTAGCTTCGTTAAAAAGCGCGCAAGCGAGCCTGGAGCAATTCGCGTTAAGCACGCAAAACCAGCAAGCGAAGGATCTGTTTACGCAATGCGCGCAACAAACGCAGCAAATCGTAACGCAAGTGGAAAGCCGCGTAGCGCAGCTGGAAAGCGAAGAACCTCAATACAAGGGATTCTAACTGTGATTAGAAAGGACCCGTTCATTCGAACGGGTCTATTTGCGTTTCCACGTATACGGCGTTTATCTGGATATCGAAGCCTGGCCATGTTATAATTTAGTGTAATGCATTTTTATGAATGATAACGATGCCCATATGGAACGAAGATAGATCAGGTAAAGGAGTGAACGGGCACATGGCTAAGGAAACGAAAGATTACGCCAAATACTTTGACTTCTCGGACGCCCGGGTCATTTCGGAGGATGAGCGAGGGAAGAAAATCCGAATCCGTGGCCGGGATATTCAAATTTTGTCCGAGCCGAACCAACGCAAAGAGAAACAACGCGGGAAAGAAGACGTGAAGGTGCTGTATGAAAATGCCGTTCCCGAAGAACTGAAGGGGATTGGCGTTGGCAAGCATTATATCGTCTATACGTTTGGCTGCCAGATGAACGAGCATGACACCGAAACGATCAAAGGTTTGCTGGAGCAGATGGGCTACCGTGCGACCGAGGACCGCAAAGTGGCGGACATTATCTTGCTGAATACTTGCGCGATTCGGGAGAACGCAGAGGATAAGGTGTTTGGTGAGCTGGGTCACCTGAAGAGTCTCAAGACGGAGAAGCCGGATCTGCTGCTGGGCGTTTGCGGCTGTATGTCGCAGGAGGAAGGTGTCGTGAAGCGGATCCTGCAGAAGCACAGTTTTGTGGATATGATCTTCGGGACGCACAACATTCACCGTTTGCCATATCTCATTCAAGAAGCTTTGTTCAGCAAAGAGATGGTGGTTGAGGTCTGGTCCAAGGAAGGCGACATCATCGAGAACCTGCCGAAGAAGCGCGAAGGCATGCGGGCATGGGTGAACATCATGTACGGGTGCGACAAGTTCTGTACGTATTGCATCGTGCCGTTTACGCGGGGCAAGGAGCGCAGCCGCCGTCCGGAGGACGTCATTGCCGAAGTTCGTGAGCTGGCGCGTCAGGGCTATAAAGAGATTACGCTGCTGGGGCAAAATGTCAACGCCTACGGTAAGGACTTTACCGATATCAACTATACGTTTGCGAATCTGATGGACGATATCCGTCAAATCGATATTCCGCGCGTTCGGTTTACGACATCGCATCCACGCGATTTTGACGATGCGCTGATCGATGTTCTGGCCAAAGGCGGAAATCTGGTGGAGCACATTCATCTGCCAGTTCAATCGGGCAGCAGCGAAGTGCTGAAGAAGATGAGCCGCAAATATACCCGTGAACATTACCTTGAACTGGTGCGTAAAATCAAGGCGAAAATTCCAAACGTCGTCCTCACCACGGACATTATCGTTGGATTCCCGGGTGAAACTGAGGAACAGTTTGAGGAAACTTTATCCCTCGTGCGCGAGGTGGGGTACGATTCGGCGTATACCTTTATCTACTCGCCGCGGGAAGGTACGCCGGCTGCCGTGATGGAAGATACTGTCCCGATGGAAGTGAAGAAAGCGCGGCTTATGAAGTTAAACGATACCCTCAACGAATTTAGCCGCAACAGTAACGAAGCGCTGCGCGGACAGATCGTTGAAGTGCTGGTCGAAGGCGAAAGTAAGAACAACGCCCATATGTTATCCGGACGTACACGCACCAACAAGCTTGTCCATTTTGAGGGCGGAACGGAATTGATCGGAACGTTTGTCCAGGTGGAGATTACCGATCCGATGACTTGGTACATCAAAGGCAAGCTCGTAGAGCAAACCGCCAAATTGGCGTAATGCAGGGGAGGTTATTGACAGTGGAACAGCACAAAGATCAAACCGATTGCGGAATTCCGAAGTATGATTCGCGGGACCTGGTCATCCGCGAGGATATTATGAAGAAGGCCAAAGAGCTGGCTGAACTGATCGGTACCAGTGAAGAGGTTCAGCAATTTCAGAAGGCGGAGAAGCTGATCCAGAAGCATGACCGCGTGCAGGCGTTGATCAGTGCAATTAAGAAGAAACAGAAGGAAATCGTCGCATTTGAAACGTTCCAGAACCAAGCTATGGTGCAGAAGATCGAACGTGAAATCGAGGAGCTGCAGGACGAACTCGATCAGATTCCGCTCGTTACGGAGTTCCAGCAGAGCCAAAGCGATATCAATTATCTGCTCCAGCTCGTCGTTTCTGTCATCCGCGATACGGTAGCCAGCAAAGTGAACGTCGAGTCGGGCAGCGAGCCGGCTGTTTCATCCGGATACGGAGAGTAATACGAGGCAGTTGGTGCGGAGGCAACCCCTCCGCTTTTTTTCATCTTGTCTGTAATGATTGAAGCAACGTCGCATCGGAATACTATAATATAAAGAGAAGCAAGGATAGGGGGGACACCGAGATGGATGATTGGAGCGAAGAAGTGCTGCGGCGGGATGAGCAATCGTTCTGGGGTCTGCTGGGACTGCGCCTCATTTCTGCCGACAAATCCCTGGTAAAGTTGGGACTTACAGCGGGGGCTTCCCACCTCAATTCCATGGGCATCGTCCATGGGGGCGTGCTGTCGTCCATGATGGATCAAGCGATGGGCACGCTGGTAGCAACGATTAAAGGGAAGCTTGGGCTAACCACCCATTTGAATGTCAATTTTCTCAGCCCCATGCGAACAGGGGAACTGGTGGTGTCGGCGATGCCAATCCATGAGACCCATCGGACGATGACGCTCCGCTCCGAGGTTCGTAACGAAGAAGGGACCCTCGGATGCATATCGACGGCAACGTTCCGCTTGCCGAAGTGAGCAGGGGACCGTCTTTCGGGTTAGATCGCTTGAATTCGTAAGTGCCGGACTTCAATCGGCCGGCGTTATCCTAGACGATGTGGTGATACGTGATGAACGAAGAACAAAAGCAGGTAGTTAATGAGGTTAAAAAATATCGCACGCCGGACGGAATCCCGGCCGACATCGTCATGTTTACGTTGACGAGGCAGGAACGAAAAGCATCGACCAAATCGCTGCCGCGCTTCGATCTGAAGGTCATGCTGATCCGTCGGCGGAGCTGGCCGTTCGCCGGGGCCTGGGCATTGCCGGGCGGTTTCTCGCAGGAGGATGAATCGCTGTACGAAACCGCGCGTCGCGAGCTGAAGGAAGAAACCGGTGTCGACGGCTCACATCTTGAATATTTGGGGGTCTACAGCAAGCCGGGGCGGGACCCGCGCGGCTGGATTATCTCCCACGCTTTTTTCGCGTTAGTAGAGGAATGGGTGCTGGAGAAACGGCAATCGGCGGATGATGCCCAAGAGGTTGGTCTGTTTACCGTTCGAGAAGCCTTAGAGGATCTGCAGCTCGCTTTCGACCACCGCGAGATTTTGCAAGACGCTTATAAACGGATTCAGCAGCAGATGCTGCATACGACGATTGCGAAGCAATTTTTGCCGCCGCATTTCACTCTCGGCGAATTGTATCAGGTGATTCAAACGGTCGTTCCAGACTTTGAAGAGCTAAATTTTATCCGCAAAATTACATCGACGCGCAGTCGTCAGGGGATACTGGAAGAAGTGCGTGACGAGAATGGCAAGCCGATGTTGTCTAACCAATATTCGCAACGGCCGGCTCAATTGTACCGATTTACTGGTTACACCCCGCGGCTTTCGATTTACACTTAAGATATTTTACATAATGAAATATTAGTTGCGGCAAATGGAATGTGTGAAGGGAGAGTGAAATCATGAAAGCTCTGATCGTCATCGATTATACGAAGGATTTCGTGGACGGTAACCTTCCGGTGGGCCAGCCGGCCATCGATATTGAACCGGCGATTTGCCGGATAACGGAATCCTTTGTGGCGCAAGGGGATTTTGTCGTGATGGCCGTAGATCTGCACGAGCGGGAAGACCACCTGCATCCGGAAACGAAGCTGTTTCCTCCCCACAATCTGAGGGATACGGAAGGCCGTGCGTTGTACGGGCGGTTGTCTGAGGTTTATGCGAAGAACCAGGACCGCATCTATTGGATGGATAAGACGAGATACAGCGCGTTTTGTGGAACGGACCTGGAGTTGAAGCTCCGGGAACGCGGTATTACGGAGGTGCATCTGATCGGCGTGTGCACGGATATTTGCGTGCTGCATACGGCGGTGGAGGCTTATAACAAGGGATTTGCAATTACAGTATACGAAGATGCGGTAGCCAGCTTTAACCCGGAGGGACATACCTGGGCGCTGGGGCATTTCCGCACCAGTTTAGGAGCAAACGTAACGAACAGCCAGAGAGGATGAACAGGCGATGCCAACCACGGGTTTAGCACTGCATACCGATAAATATCAGATCAACATGATCTATGCGCATTGGATGAACGGAACGCATTTGCGGAGGACCGTATTTGAGGCCTACTTCCGCAAGCTGCCGTTTGGCAACGGGTATGCGGTGTTTGCAGGCTTGGAGCGGATCGTGGACTATATCCGGCAGCTGCGGTTTACGGAAGAGGATTTAGCGTATTTGGACAAACAAGAAGAGAACTATAAGCCGGAATTTCTGGAATTGCTGCGTAACTTTGAATTTAAAGGCACGCTGCTGTCGATGGCCGAAGGGGCGCTTTGCTTCCCGAACGAGCCGTTGATCCGCGTTGAAGGCACAATTATGGAAACACAGCTGATTGAGACGGCGTTGCTAAACTTTATGAATTTCCAGACCTTGATCGCCACCAAAGCTTCACGGGTGAAACGGGTCGCCGAGAACGACGTGCTGCTGGAGTTCGGCACCCGCCGGGCACAAGAAGCAGATGCGGCCATCTGGGGGGCTCGGGCTGCTTATTTGGCCGGGTTTGATGGGACGTCCAACTTGCTCGCTGGTGAGATCTTTGGCATTCCGACCCGAGGAACGCATGCCCACTCGTGGGTGCAAATCTTCGACTCGGAGCAGGAAGCGTTTGAGTTGTATGCCAAAGCGCTGCCGGATCAGGTTTCCCTGCTGGTCGATACGTATGATACGCTCAAAAGCGGCGTTCCGCATGCGATCCGCACCGGCAAAATGCTGGAAGCCGCAGGCAAGCGGCTGGCTAGCATCCGCTTGGACAGCGGCGATTTAGCTTATCTGTCGATTCAAGCCCGCAAAATGCTGGACGACGCTGGCTTACCTTATGTCAAAATCGTCGCGTCAAACGACTTGGACGAGAATACGATTTTTAACCTGAAGGCACAAGGTGCGAAGATCGATATTTGGGGCGTAGGGACTCAGTTGATTACAGCAGCGGACCAACCGGCTCTCGGAGGCGTCTACAAGCTGGTTGAACGGGAGAAGGACGGTCAGATGGTGCCCACGATCAAGATCTCCGGTAATCCGGAAAAAGTCACAACCCCCGGCAGAAAAGACGTATTGCGCATTGTCAGCAAAGACAGCGGCAAAGCGATTGCCGATTACATCTGTTTTCCGCATGAACAGCAAGCGCGGACGGGCGGCAAACTCCGATTGTTTGATCCGGTACATCCTTATATCAAAAAGTCAGTCAAAAACTATGAAGCGGTGTCCATGCTGCAGCCGATCTTTGTGGATGGTCAGCTCGTGTACAAGCTGCCAACGCTGGATGAAATTCGTGAGTACCACCGCGAGCAGTTAAATTTATTCTGGCCAGAATATCTCCGCAAGCTGAACCCGGAAATTTACCGCATCAGCTTAAGCCAGGAAGCCTGGGAGTTAAAGCAAAAGATGATCGAAGAATATATGGGGCAGCATGAGGATTAACTTCTTCTAACCCCCTTAAGACAGAAAGATCGCTTCTCGCCAATCGGCGGCGAAGCGGTCTTTATTTGCGTGGGAAATTATTTCTCGGGAAAGCGCAAAAAGCGCTATAAATCGGCGGATAGAAGGCTGATTTCGACAAGTTAACGACACGACTCATATTTCGCGAAGTAGTGATCAAACAAAATATCGATTTGCCGCTCAACGATTTCTTTGCCCGGACGGTTCTCCAGTTGCTTAATCTGCCTTGCCAAGACGAGCGGGAAGAGGACGGCTGCATTGATTTGCATCATCATAATAAAAAGAATATCCGGATTGGTCTCGCCGGTAATCTCCTCCAGCACGCCAGTAATCTTGCTGAATCCGGTCGTTTTCATAAAACCGGTGAAGTCCTGCCGGGATTCAAAAGTAATTCGTCCTTTGCCTAAGACTTCATGCAACAAACCGGGGTATTGCAGTACTGAATCCACGTATTGGAGAAGAAATGCCTTTAATCGATCTTTAGGGGGTAGCGAAGTATCGTCCAAGACGGAGAAATTCTCCTGAAACGTTGTCAGCAGCAGTTTCAGCGCTTCGTTAATCAAGTTGTCCTTCGAGCCAAAGTAGTAATTCACTAGAGCTAAATTGACATTGGCCGCAGCCGTGATCTTGCGTAAGGTGACTTGATCGGCCCCTTCGGTTTTAATGAGCTCCAACGTAGCCTGTAGAATATTCTGTTTGGTTGTCGGCCCCTCGGCGCAATTGCTCATAGTTTCGCTCCTTTATGCCATCCAATCTACTGCCCGTATAGAAACTACCATAATACGCTCTCACTCCAGGTGTCAAGAATAAGGCGCAGCGGGGAAGGAAGAGCGAACCAGATCTTGCAGAAGCCACCGATGACAAATGCCTTGACAAAACGGCGGCATCCATTTAAATTTGTTTTAAACATTGTTTTAAACGGTGTTTAAATTTAGAAAGAAAGCTGAGTGAGAGGATGCCGAATACTGTGGAGAGTTCGATCGAAAGCAAAGAATTTTCCATCCGGTCGATTATCGCACCGCTGATGGCGGTCATCGTTGGGATGATTATGGTCATTTTGGACAGCACGGTGGTTAACGTGGCCGTACCTAAGCTGGTCGACTTCTTCGCAACCGATTTAAAGACGGTGCAATGGACGATCACAGGGTATACGCTGGCTTTATCTGCCGTCATTCCGCTAGCGGGATGGATGACCGATAAATTTGGGGAGAAACGCATTTTCTTGATGACGATCGCGTTGTTTACGATTGGTTCGGTGTTGTGTGCCGTAGCGCAGACGCCGGAGCAGTTGATCATCTATCGCATCATTCAAGGTCTGGGCGGCGGGATGGTATCGCCGATCGGGTTTGCGATGGTGTTTAAGCTGGCACCACCTGAGAAGCGCGGAGCCGTGATGGGGCGCTGGGTGTACCTATGTTGCTGGCGCCTGCGCTAGGTCCGGTACTATCCGGTTGGCTGGTGGAGAACGTCAGCTGGCACTGGATTTTTCTGATCAATCTGCCAATTGGGATTGTGGCGTTTCTGATCGGGCTGCGGTTCTTGCCGAAGTCCAGTCGACGGGAGGCGCCACAGTTGGATAAGCTGGGGATGATCCTGGCTCCGATCGCTTTTGCGATGCTGACCTACGGCGTGAGTGAAGGGGGAACCAGCTGGACCTCAGCGACGACAATTACGGGTCTTAGCGTAGGAGGACTTGCCTTACTTCTGTACATCTTCGTTGAAATAAGACATCAACAACCGCTGCTTGAGCTGCGTGTGTTCCGTTCGTCTCATTTCACCCGGGGGATCATCTTGGTCTGGATTGCCCAAGCGGCGTTGTTTGGTTCGATGATTCTGACTCCGTTATACCTGCAGCAAGTCAGAGGCTACAACGCGTTGGAAACCGGGATTTACTTGCTGCCTCAAGCATTGATGTCGGCGTTCTTCATGCCGATCAGCGGGCGCTTGTTTGACCGGGTTGGTGCGCGGCCGCTGGCCTTTATCGGCCTTGGTATCGTATCGACGGCCTTGTTCCTGCTGTCGCGAATTACAGCGGAAACGCCGCTGGCGATGGTGTTGGTGCCGCTTGGTTTGCTCGGCGGCGGGATGGGTCTGACGATGATGCCGCTGAACACGCATATTCTAAACTCAGCGCCGCGCCATTTGGTGGCTCGGGTTACCCCGCTAATGACGGCGGCGCAGCAAGTTATCGTCTCCTTCGCGGTAGCCGGCTTAACCGGCTATCTGACTTCCCAAATCAGCAGCCATATGAAGGAGGCAGCACAAGGCGGAAATCCGCTGGAGGCGGCCGCATCCGGCTTTGGGGATACCTATTTCCTGGCTTCGTGCATTGCCGCTGCTGGCTTCCTGCTGACTTTATTCTTATCTAAGCCAAAGAAGCAAACCGAAGCAGGCAAGAATTCAGCAGCCGAAGGAACGCAACCAGACCCAAGTCTGATGGCGGGGCATTAATATATTGAAGCAAACATGCGAAAAAGCACTCTTTCTTTTTGGAAAGGGTGCTTTTGTCGTTCTCCCCGAAGGTTAACTCGTAACCATCGCGCCGCCGTTGACATGGATCGTTTGCCCGGTCACATAGCTGGAATCGTCGGAAGCCAGGAATACGAAGACCGGTGCCAATTCAAACGGCTGCCCGGCTCGCTTCATCGGAGTTTCCAGGCCAAACGTAGACACGTATTCCGCAGAATAGCTGGATGGAATCAACGGGGTCCAGATCGGTCCCGGCGCCACGGCATTGACACGAATGCCTCGATGAACGAGCGACAGCGCCAGGGAGCGGGTAAAGGAAACGACAGCGCCTTTGGTAGAGGAATAATCAATCAGCAGCGGAGCGCCGGCGTATGCGGTGATCGAGGCGGTGCTAATAATGGTACTACCGGGTCGCAAATAGGGAAGCGCGGCCTTGGTCAAGTAGAAATGAGGGAAGATGTTGGTGGCAAAGGTTTGGTACAGCTGTTCGGTCGAAATCGCTTCGATCCCTTGCTGCTGAGGAAATTGAACCGCCTGATTGATCACCAGGATATCGACTTTCCCCAAATGATGCAGGGTATGATGAATCACTGCATGGCAGAAAGCCTCTTGGCGCAAGTCGCCGGGAATGAGCAGGCACCGTCGTCCCAGTTCCTCAACGCGCCGTTTGGTTGCCTGGGCATCTTCGTGCTCATCCAGATAAACGATGGCTAAGTCTGCGCCTTCTTTGGCAAAAGCAATCGCCGTAGCCCTCCCGATGCCGCTGTCACCGCCGGTCAGAATTGCGACCTTATCCTTCAACTTGCCGCTGCCGACGTAAGCGGGGTTTTCGGAGATCGGGGGCGGAACCATCAGGGTTTCTAAGCCGGGTTGTCTTGGTTGATGTTGCGGCGGGAAGGTAATTGGTTGTTCTTGGCAGACCGTTTTCGAGCTGTAATAAGGGTACTTGGGTATCATCCTTTGAGGTTCCTCCTGAAGTTGTTTTACCGCTATCCTATTCATTCCTGGGCGGGGTGGTGTATCCGCCTAGACAAGAATGTCTATATGACATTTGTTACATAAGTCACATCGCATCTATGATAAATTTTAAAATTAAGAAAGATATCGTTTGATGTCATGTTTAGCACTTATTTACGTCGTGAAGAGCTCGCATTTGCGAAGAAGGGAGTCAAGCGCGTGGTACAATTACCGAAATTAAACGAGCTGGGATTTTTTGAAATCCGTTTGGAATCCATTGGTGGGCTGGGTGCGAACTTGGCAGGGAAAATGCTGGCCGAAGCCGGGGTTGAGGGAGCCGGATTGAATGGGGTCAGCTTTTCTTCTTATGGCTCGGAGAAAAAAGGATCCCCGGTCAAGGCGCATATCCGCTTCTGCGATCTGAGTACGCCGATTCGCGATACGTCGCCAGTAGAACGCCCGCATATTGTGGGGATCTTTCATGAGGCGCTCGCCAAGACAGTGAACGTGATCAGCGGCATTTACGAGGACAGCACCGTATTGGTGAATTCGCGCAAAACTCCGCAGGAGCTTAAGGAGAAAATGAAGCTGATCGGCGGCACGATCGCGGTGATCGATGCCACCGGCATTGCGCTCGAAGAGAAAAACCGGGTGAACATGGCGATGTTGGGTGCCTTATTCCGGTTGTGCCCATTCCTCGATCCTGAAACGATGAAAGACGTCATCCGCAAATCGCTGGAGAAGAAATATCCGCAAACCGTAGCCCCAGCTATTGCGACGTTCGAACGGGGTTATCATGAAGTTGTCTTTGAAACGTTTGCTTTGCCGGAAGGTGTAAGTATGCCGGCCTTCGTTCGTGCTGATACGCCGGTGCTTGGTTATGAAACACAGCCGATCGGCGGGTTGATTATCAATCCGGGCAACAGCATCCTGAAGGACCTTAGTATTTCCCGTTCTGGGATGATGCCGCATTTCAAGGAAGAGTCTTGTATTCACTGCGCCCAATGCGACAACGTCTGCCCGGATAATTGCTTCGTATGGGAGGAACGCCCCGATAAGAAGGGCCGACCGCAAATGTTCCTAAAAGGCATCGACTATCAATATTGTAAAGGTTGTTTAAAATGTATCCACGCATGTCCAACGGACGCCTTGTCCGGGGAGCGGGAGGAAGAAGGGTATGCGGAGGCGCATCGCGTACCGCATCTGTTTGATTTGGCGATACGCTAATACGCAGGAAAGGTGGTATGTTCATCATGGCGATCGATTTGGAGAAAGAACGCCGCTCCGGCACGGTTGAGCAGCGCGTGGTTTATGAGTCAGGAAATGAAATGGCAGCTTATGCGGCCAGCCAGATCAATTATCATATTATGGGGTACTTTCCGATTTCCCCTTCCACCGAGGTAGCGCAATTTCTCGATTTGATGAAAGCAAACGGACAGCATGACATCAAGCTGATTCCATCGGACGGCGAACATAGCTCGGCCGGTATCTGCTACGGCGCTTCAACCGCCGGCGGTCGGGTATTTAACGCGACCAGTGCTCAAGGTTACTTGTACATGCTGGAGCAAATGCCGGTGCAGTCCGGCACGCGTTTCCCTATGGTCATGAACTTGGTTTGTCGTTCCATTTCCGGACCGCTGGATATTCACGGCGACCATTCGGACCTTTATTTTGCGCTAAACACCGGTTGGCCGATCCTGATGTGCCGAGATCCGCAAGCGGTATACGATATGAACCTGATCGCGATCAAGCTGGCTGAGGATCCGGAGGTAAGGCTGCCGGTGCTTGTCGCGTCCGACGGATACTTTACGTCCCACCAAAAGCGGCGCGTGCATACCTTCGCAAACCGTGAGGACGTTTTGAAATTCGTTGGTGAACGCCCGCCGGGCGGCTTCCCGCATACGCTGGATCGCAACAACCCGATTACCGTCGGGCCGTACATGAACGAGCCGGATTACATCAATAACTGCTATCAGCAGTCCGTAGCGATGTATAACGCGGAACGCGTCTTTGAACGGATTGCCGGCGAATATGCGGAATTGACCGGACGCGAGTACAAAATGCTGGATCTGTACCGGATGGAAGACGCAGAGGTGGCGGTTTTCCTCATGAACTCGGCATCTGAAATTATTAAAGACGTCGTGGATGATTTGCGCCGCCAAGGCATCAAAGCCGGCTCGATCGCACCAAATATGATTCGGCCCTTCCCGCAAAGACAAATTGCCGAAGCGCTGAAGAACGTGAAAGCGATCACGGTCGGCGACCGCGGTGATTCCTATGGCGCTTATGGCGGTAATATGGTTAATGAGATTAAAGCTGCGCTGTTCACGCATGGAAATCATACAACGAAGGTCATCAGCCGGATATACGGTCTGGGGGGCAAGGAGTTTTATGCCGAGGACGGGCATCACTTCTTCCAATTGGCGATCGAAGCGGCGAAAACAGGCCGGGTAGAAGTGCCGTTTGATTACTATGGACATACCCCGGGGGATCCGGAGAAAGCGCCTAAGCGGGTGCTGAATCCGCTGAAGTTTGAGGACCTGAAGACCGGCCTGATCACGGTCACGAAGAATGAAGAAACCGGCAAGCTTGGCGTGCGCATTCCGCCGCTTCGCGCATTAACGAAGAAGCCAAAGCGGATTGCACCGGGGCATGGGGCCTGTCCGGGCTGCGGGATTTTCTCCGGTCTAGAGCTGTTCTTTAAAGGGATCGAAGGCGACATCGTGGCCCTGTTCCATACGGGCTGCGCGATGGTCGTCACGACTGGGTATCCGTATTCGTCCCATAAAGCGACGTACATCCATAACCTGTTCCAGAACGGAGCGGCCACTTTGTCCGGTGTCGTCGAAATGTTCTGGGAAAGAAAACGCCGCGGTGAGCTCGACGAGCTTGGCCTGAAGGACGATTTTACGTTCGTGATGGTTACCGGCGACGGAGGCATGGACATCGGCATGGGGCCGGCGATCGGAGCGGCGCTGCGCGGTCATAAAATGATCATCATCGAGTATGATAACGAAGGATATATGAATACCGGGGCACAGCTGTCGTATTCGACCCCGCTTGGCCACCGTACCTCTACGTCGAACATCGGCAAAGCGCAGCAAGGCAAAACGTTCCAGCACAAAGACACGCCGCAAATCATGGCGGCCACCAACATTCCTTACGTGTTTACCGGCAGCGAGGCTTACCCGCAGGATTTGGTGAAGAAAGCAGCCAAAGCCCAATGGTACGCGACAAAATGAAGGACTGGTTTATGGTAAAATATTAACAGCCTGCCCGCTCAACTGGATTTCGCCGGACGATCAGGGCACGAATATCATCGACGCTGCCGTTAACTCCTGCTTCTTCCCGCTGTACGAGGTGGAGCATGGTCAAACCACAATCACGTACAATCCGGAGGAGAAGGGCAACCGCATTCCGCTGGCGGATTGGCTGAAGACGATGGGCAAGACCCGTCATTTGACGAAGCCGGAGAACGCTGAGGCTCTTGCGGAGTTCGAACAAGAGGTAGAACGGCGTTGGAAAATCCTTCTGGCTAAACACGAACATCCTTATCTCTAAAAACAGGCCAGAAAGTGGACAAAACACGATATTAGGGGAAGCGGCAATGTGCAGCTTCTTTTATGAAGATATCAGAAAGTATAAACTTCGGGGCATTAGCATCCTGATATCGCAAGAAAAACTTCCGCTAAACGCGGTCTGTCTACTTTGAATGTACGTCGATAGACGTTTTTCTTATCAAAGCGTTATTCGGAAGCTTACATCCCGAATGGAAGGAGAGTGAGAGGATGAACCCATCCTTTCGTGCATTTCGCGTACACCAGGACGAGTCCGGGTTTCGGTCAGGGGTCGAGCAGGTAGACTTCTCGGCGCTTCCTGACGCCGATGTGACCGTCAAGGTGCATTATTCCAGCGTCAACTATAAAGACGGATTGGCAAGCATACCAGAGGGAAAAATCGTTAAAACCTATCCATTTATCCCCGGCATTGATCTGGCCGGGGAGGTAATCGCCTCCCGCGATCCGCGGCTGAAGCCCGGGGACCGGGTGCTGTGCACCGGTTACGGGCTTGGCGTGACGCACGCGGGCGGGTTTGCTGAAGTCGCCCGTGTCCCGGGCGACTGGCTGGTGACGCTGCCGGAAGGCCTTTCGTTCCGCGAAGCAATGGCAATCGGAACGGCCGGGTTTACGGCAGCGTTGTCGGTCCGGCGCCTGCTCGATAACGGGCTGGCGCCCGGACAAGGGCCGGTGCTCGTCCTCGGCGCCACCGGCGGCGTGGGCAGCATGGCCGTGGCGATCCTCAGCCGGCTTGGGGTTACTGTCACCGCGGTCACGGGCAAGCCGCAGGCGCGGGAGAAGCTGGCGGCCTTCGGCGCCGCCGAGGTCCTCTCCCGTGAGGAGGCGGCTTCGGGAGCCAAAGGCGCCCTTGGCAAAGAGCGCTGGGCGGCCATCGTTGACCCGGTGGGGGGGGCTATGACGGCCGATCTGCTGAAATCGGTTCGTTATGGCGGCTCGATCGCCTTGTCGGGGTTAACCGGCGGCAGCGGGATCGAAACGAACGTGTATCCCTTTATTTTACGCGGTGTGAATTTGCTGGGGATCGATTCCGTATTTTGTCCGGAGCCGCTGCGGCGCGAGCTTTGGCAGCTTCTGGCCGGACCGTGGAAGCCGGAGCCGGTGCTGGCCTCTGGCATCACCGAGTATCCGCTGGAGAAGCTCCCGGAGGCGCTTCGTACCGTACTGGCCGGGGAAGCCATCGGACGCCAGGTCATTTCCTTCATCAACTGAAACGGAACTCATGGTATAAATTGGGGGATCTTGAGACAACCTAACACCATCGGCCGAAGCTGGCTTAGCTTAGGGTAAAGGATGGGATACCAATGAGATGGTGGAAGGCAGGATTGGGAATGGCCTTGGCGCTCTCTTTAACCGTAGGGTGCGGTAATGTGCAACGGGTCGCCAAGGAAGAAATGAGCAAGTATAGCATGCAAAGCTATCGGCAAGGAAACGAACGCCAATTAACGACAGGGAAGACGCTTAATACGGCGCTGTTGCAATCTTTGAAAGCGGAATGCGCGAAGCGCGGGATTAAACTGACCCATGAAACCTATGCCGAAGGGCTGGACGGGAATATTAGCTACAGTTATTTTATTAACGGGGATGCGCGGCATTTTATTATCGTACATGTATTTCCCAGCGAGCAAGAACGGATTCGCGAAATTTCCGAGATTTATGGAACCGGGGACGGCAAGCAGGCGATCTCAGCGCAGTCGGCTTCCAGTCAGGCTGCCGTCATCTCGGTGAAGGGCAACGCCGCCTTGGTTTATTCGTCCAGCGCGCAGAAGGACAGTCAATACCGGGAAGAGATGCAGGCGGTATTTGGTAAACTGCTGAACCAAATGAATAATACATCGAAGTAAATGGCAAAGCGTTTCCCAATACAAAACCAACCGCTGCCTTCGTTTAAGGAAGGAGAGCGGTTGGTTTTTTGCATGTGCGCCCGGCATGGGCGATAACTAGGCGGTGAAAGTCCGCTACAGGCTACTCAATTAATGGGTAGCCTCCTATCCGATTTCTACTTCTTATAGATTTCTCGCATGACGTGACGCAGCTCTGGAAGGATAATCCGTTCCATCGCCAGCTTGACTGCGCCCTGCGAACCGGGCATGGAGAAAACCGCCGTATTGCCGATCGTTCCGGCGATCGCGCGGCTGAGGATGGCGGCCGAGCCGATATCTTCCGTAAAGCTGAGGTAACGGAAAATTTCCCCAAACCCCGGCATCTCTTTGTTCAGAAGGCTGCGCACCGCCTCAAACGTCGTATCCCGCGGCGCAATGCCAGTGCCGCCGCTTAGCAGAACCGCTTCGATCGTATTGTCCGAAGCCGCTTCCCGCAGCAGCTGGCGGATGCCGTTATAATCGTCCTTAACGATCATATAGCGGGCAACGTGATACCCGTGCTGCCGAAGCAGCTCTTGGATCAACCGGCCGCTGGTATCGTTTTCTTCGGTCCGTGTATCGGAGACAGTAATGACGAAACAAGATACTTCATCCGGCGCTTCCATCCGGTGTTCATCGACGGATCTCATCGTGTTCGCTTCCTTTCCTTGGAGGTTAATTCCATTGTACCATGTTTGACGGGCTTGAGCTTGTCCAGGAGCAGATCTGAGGCGGAACAGGAAATGTGGTTGCATGTCCGGGATGGTTGGTGTACACTCGCATTCGAATGGCTTTATCCTTTATCCCGATTGCAGGAGGTTGTTGAGGTGGGAAGCAGGGTGACACCCGTTTTTATATTGTCCGGATTTTTAGGAAGCGGTAAAACGACGCTGCTCCAGCGGCTGATCCGTCACTGGCAGGAGCAGGGGCTTCGTCCGGCCGTGATCATGAACGAAATCGGAGACGTCAATCTCGATGGATTGCTCGTTTCCAGCGAAGTGCCGATGGCGGAGATGCTGGGCGGCTGTATTTGCTGCACGATTCGCGGCGACTTGAGCGTGCAGATGGCGGAGCTGATCGAAGGGGAGAAGCCGGACCTGATCGTTATTGAGGCGACAGGCGCGGGCAATCCGATGGAAATCTTTGATGCGGTGACCGAAGTGTCGCTTTATCTCAAACTGGACATCAAGCCGATGGTGACCGTGGTGGATGCAGCCCATCTGGCCGAGCTGTACGCATCCCAGCAGGGGAAGTCCTACCGGCTTATGGTGGAGCAGATCCGCTGCGGGTCCGTATTGATCTTAAATAAAATGGACTTGCTTGAGCCTGATCGCCAGCAGGAAATGACGGCGTTTCTTCGCCGCATGAACCCTTACGCTCGAATCATTCCGGCAGTGAAATGTGAAGTTGATTTGCCGTCATTATGGGCGCAACACCAAGCTCATGATCACACCCACGATCATGAGGGTCACAACCACGAGCATCACCATGATCATCATGCGGCGCATAGTCATGATCATCACCATGGACATCCTCACGCGTCGCATGAGCATGTTACTGTCTATACGCACTATTTCGACGGGCCGGTGGACAGCGAGGACTTTGAGCGATTTATTGCCGAGCTGCCCCGGGAAGTCTACCGCGGCAAAGGGGTTTTGCGATTTACCGATACAGCCAGCCGGTTCCTGTTCCAATATGCGTATAGGGAAGCCGATTACCTGAAAATCACACCGCAAGGGGACGTGCCTGACGTTGCCGTGTTTATCGGAGAGCACTTCGACAAGCAGGGTTTAGCACAGCGGCTGCACGCCCTGGAGCGCAACGTATCGGATAATAGTAACGAACGTTAAGCCAAATTGACCAAGAGAACCGCGAGTCCATCGCGGTTTTCTTCTTTTTGGCGTCGATTAAATTAAATCTCCCCGGGGTAACCTAAAACTGCTTTTTTCTTGAAGAGGGAGAGAATCACATGAATGGAAAATCGAAAAACTCCACGAAGTTCGTTCCTTATGTGTCAGCTAAGCGCTCCTTGCCGGAGTTGACGGCTGTTGCCGTCGTTCTCGGGATCATTTTGGCCGTTGTGTTTGCCGCGGCGAACGCCTATCTAGGGCTGAAAATCGGTCTGACCGTCAGCGCCTCCATTCCGGCGGCGGTGATATCCTTGGCGGTGCTGCGAGGGCTATTCCGGCGCAAATCGATCCTGGAAAACAACATCGTGCAGACGATGACAACCGCCGGTGAAGCGGTGGCGGCTGGCGCCATCTTTACCCTCCCGGCGCTGTATATGTGGGATTTGAATCCCGGCCAGCAAATGATCAGCTTTGTCGTGCTGATCGGCGGGTTCCTGGGCGTAGCCATGATGGTTCCGCTAAGACGGCTGTTGATCGTGAATGAACATGAAACGCTGCCTTATCCGGAAGGGACGGCCTGTGCCGAGGTGCTGGTCTCCGGGGAGACCGGCGGCCGGAGCGCCCGCATGGTCTCGCTTGGCTTTGGCGTTGGCGGCCTGGTCAAAGCGTTAGGCGATGGCTTCATGTTATTTAAGACGGAGATTGAAACAACAATCTTTCGCTTCAGAAACGCCGTCATCGGGATGGATACGTATCCAGCCCTGCTGGGCGTTGGCTATATTATCGGACCCCGGATCGCCGGGCAAATGCTGGCCGGCGGGATTCTGGCCTGGCTGGTGCTGATCCCGATGATCGGCTTTTTTGGCGCCAACTCGGCGGGGGCGGTAGCGCCTTCGCTGACCCCAATCGCCGAACTTGATGCCTGGGGGATTTGGGGCGATTACATTCGCTATATCGGCGCAGGGGCGGTAGCCGCCGGCGGCTTGATTACGCTCATAAAAACGTTGCCGATGCTGTACAGCTCCTTGCGCTCCACGCTGAACGGCCTGATGCAGCGCTCCGCATTCAACGAGAAGACGACGATCGACCGCACCAAAAACAACGTCACCTGAAAGCGCCCGAACTTAACCTGTTGGAGATGATCCCTTGCTTGCAGCCGCATCTGAAGGTGGCGACAGGGGAGGATGGACGGACCGAACTGTTGCTGCCGCGCCGCAGTTGGCTGGAGCGTCAATCGGTTCGTTATCTGAAACAACCGCCGGTCATTCATGTGCACCTCGATGAGCTTGGGAGCGAGGTCGTATCCCGCTGCGACGGCACCCATACGGTAGGTGAGATCGCCGAAACGGTCAAGACGAGGTTCGGGGAAGCCGCAGAGCCGCTCCTGCCAAGGCTTCGCAAATTTATTGAGATCCTGGAAGCGAATGGCTGGCTTCGCTGGGCGGAAGAACGGCAGAAGGAGCAACCCGGGTAAGCGTGGATCCCTTGTCGGACGTAAAAGGGGAAAGGGTGCAACCTTTTTGGTGGACAGGCCGTCTAGGAGGGGCAGAGGTGATAAAGACATGAATAAAACAAAACTAAAATCCAAACTGAATAACCACCGCAAGATAAAACTGGCTGCCAGCCTTATGATGACCAGTTCGCTGCTTCTGGCCTCCTCTGTGTCCGCCTTCAGCGATGTTCAAGGACAGGACGCGAAGATAACGAAAGCTTTGCAACAGAAAGGGATCATTCAAGGGATCACGAAAGACCATTTCGTTCCGCTCGGCAAGCTGACCGGTGCGCAAGGTATTCATATGATCGTGAAGGCGTTGGAGCTCAAGCCGAAAGCCGGCGGCTCACTGCAACCTTCGGGTCATACTGAATGGTACGCATCCTCGCTGCGGATTGCAGAGGATAACGGCATTAAGTTGCCGAAGGATTTTGCGCCTAATGCCGAGCTGAGCCGGGAAGCCTTCGCCGATCTTCTGATGCAGGCCATTAACGTCACGGGAAATTACCCGACCATTAAAATGTATATTGAGGTCGCCGATGCCGACCAAATGAATCCGGATTATGCGAACAGCATTCAGACCTTGCTGCTGATGAAGATCGCTAGTCTGGATGAGCAGGGGGAATTTCACCCGAAACAGGCGATTACGCGGATTGAAGCAGCCCGGCTCGTTCACAATGCTGCTGATTTCGTAAACAAATATAAGGAAGCGGAGCAAGACGTGCAGGATCAGGTGAGCTTTGAAGTCGAGAAAGTAAATGAGCAAATCAATAAAGTGGTCCTGACCCGGGCCCAGCAGCCGAATCCGGGCTACGGCATACGCGTCGCCAAAGTCGAGTTCACAGGGAAAACGGCTACCGTGTATTATGAGTTGCTATCCCCTGAGCCCGATAAAGATTACATCCAAGTTATCACCGATACGAAAGCGGAAACGTACGTCTCCAGCGAGTATCAGGTGGAAATCAAGCGTTTGTCCGAATAACGGCAAAAGGAAACAACCGTTCCTAATCATCAGGAACGGTTGTTTTTATTAACTCGGATTCGCCACCGGCGAGATCGCTGGACCGGCGCCGGGTACGGCTGGTGCCTCAGCAGCTCCCGACTGCAGCCGGTACATCTGATAGTACCGTCCGCCCAGGGCGAGCAGCTCTTCGTGCGTACCGCGTTCGACGTTTTCACCTCGGTGCAGAACGAGGATCTGATCGGCGCTGCGGATCGTCGACAGCCGGTGCGCAATGATGAATGTCGTCCGGCCGCGTTTCAGTACCTCCAGCGCGGATTGAATCAACGCTTCGGTTTCCGTATCGATGTTGGCGGTCGCCTCATCGAGAATGAGGATCGCCGGGTCGAAGGCGAGCGCCCGCGCGAAGGAGATCAACTGACGTTCGCCGGCGGACAGCGTGCTGCCTTTTTCCACGACCGGTTCGTCTAGACCTTTCGGCAAGTGGGCCAAAATCCGGTCCGCACCAACGTCGATCAGCGCTTTCACCGCCTTCTCGCGGGAGATGCGTTCGTCCCCCAGCGTGACATTCGACAGAATCGTCCCGGTGAACAGGTACGGATCCTGGAGGACGATCCCCATATGCTGGCGGATCCATTGCTTCGGCAGCTCCGTTACCGGCTTACCGTCGATCGTGATCGTTCCTTTCTGCGGATCGTAGAACCGGAACAGCAGGTTGATGATCGAGCTTTTGCCGGAGCCTGTGTGTCCGACCAACGCAACCGTCTGGCCTTGCTTCGCCTCAAAGGAAATATTTTTCAATACATAGTCCTTCTTGTAGGCGAACGAGACGTCCTTAAACTCCACATTGCCTTTGTAGCGCGGCATCGAGCCGTCCACGACAGGCTCACCCGGTTCGTCCATCAGCGCGAACACCCGGCCGGCGGAGACCATCGAGGAATCCAGTGCGGCCAGCTGGTTGACCATCCCGGTGATCGGTTGGAACAACCGTCCAAGCACGTCAACGAAAGCGTACAGTACGCCAAGTGAAATGACGCTGGAACCCCCAAGCTGCACCGAACCGAAATACCAAAGCACGGTCGCAAATGCCAAGTTACGGAGGACATTCACCAGGTTATGCGAAGTGAATGCGTTCAGGTTCAGCATCTTGTTCTGGTGCTTCATGTAATCGCTGTTCAGGTTCTCGAACTCTTCCTTGGTTTGCTCCTCGCGGCGGAAAATCCGGATGATGGACATCCCTTGAATCGATTCGTTAATGATGGCGTTAATTTCACTTAACCGCGAGCGGATAATCGTGTTATATTTCGTCGCGAATTTGCGGTAAAGAACGACCCATAAGTAAATGATCGGAACGACGAATAAGCAGATCAGTCCAAGTCTCACGTCCAGGATAAACAAAGCGATGTACACGCCCAGCATGTTGATGACTCCGGAGAAGAAGTTCGCCAACACAGCGATAAACAATTCCTTTACCGCCTCCGTGTCGTTGGTGACGCGGGAGACGACTTTCCCGGCAGGCAGATTATCGAAAAAATGCACCGGCAGCCGCTGAATATGGGCGTAGACGTCCATGCGCAGCTTGCGGATAACCTGGTTGGCCGAGGATTGCAGCCAGTAAGTTTTGCCAAATTCCATCACAATGGAAATGGCCAGGAAGACGAAATACCAGACGATAAGCGACAGAATGCCAGGAACCTCCGGCTTGTAAAAAGCAAACAGGCCAGATGCGCTAAGTTGTTGCGCCGGATATTCGCTAATTGCGCCGTCGTTCCCGGTAAGGGTCAGTATGCCGTCTTTAAAGCTGCGGTCGCCGGAGACGTCCGGGATGGCCGCTTCCACGAAGACGAAGCTTTTGCCGACCTGCAGCACGCGGACCTCGGCGCCTTTGGCTTCGCCTTCCGCAAAGCGGTCGCCGCGTTTGAAGTTGCGGCCGTCATACGTGGCGGTATATTTGTCTTTGACCGTGGTTTCGTAAAACGGCTGTTCGATCGCCAGCATATGATCGTCGATCATCGTGCGGGCGATAAACGGGCCGGCCAGTTCGGCCGCGACCCCAATCGCCAGCATGACGAGCGCGAGGATAAACGTCTTTTTCGCCGTTAAGGCGTATTTGAAAAGTGCTTTTCCTGTATGGGTGTGCATCGCTTAAGACACCTCCCCGTCAGTCAGGTTCGATTCGACCTGTTGACGTTCGTATTGTTCGCGGTACCAGCCGCCTAACTGCAGCAGCATGTCATGGGTACCTTCTTCAATGATTTTGCCTTTCTCCAGCACGACGATCCAATCCGCGTGTTCGATGGCGGACAGGCGGTGCGTGGAGATCAGCGTCGTTTTGCCGGCGCGCTTACGGCGGATGTTCTCGATGATCCGCGCTTCGGTCCGGGCATCAACGGCGGACAGGGCGTCGTCGAGAATCAACAGCTCCGGATCGGCGATAAACGCCCGCGCCAGGGAGACCCGCTGCTTCTGGCCGCCGGAAAGGGCGACACCTTTCTCGCCGACTAGTGTATCCAAGCCGTCGGACAAGGTGCCGAGATCCTGGTCGAAGGCTGCGGTGCGGATCGCCTCAAGAATTTTCTCGTCGGACGCGCCTGGGCAGCCGAATTGGATATTTTGCCGTACCGTCTTGGAGAACAGAATTTGCTCCTGCGGCACATAGCCGATCCAGCTGTGCAGCCGTTTCAAGGCAATCTGCTGAATCGGCACGCCGGAGATGGTCAGCTCGCCGCTGCCCACCGGATATTCATGCAGCAGTTGCTTCAGCAGGGTGGATTTCCCGCTGCCGGTACGGCCGACGATGCCCAGCGTCTCGCCGCGTTTAATCGTTAAGTTAATATGCTCAAGATTATTGATCGTTGAAGTCGGATAACGGAAGGTCACATCTTTGAACTCGATTGTTTCCGGTTTTTCTACCGAAATCGGGTTCGGAAGGTCCTCGACGTCCGGCTTTTCGTTTAACGTTTCGTTGACGCGGTCCAGCGAAGCGCCGCCGCGCTGCATGATGTTAATCAGCTCGCCGATCGCAAACATCGGCCAAATCATCATCCCCAGGTACATGTTAAAGGTTACGAGATCGCCCAGCGTCAGTTCATTTTGAAAGACGAGATAAATGCCGTACGTGAGTCCAATGGCATAGCTGAGTCCAACACATAAGCGGATCGTTGGTTCAAAATAAGCGTCAACTTTGGCCACCGCCAAATTTTTCTTGTAAACGTCATCCGTGATCTCCGCGAAACGCTTCTCATCATTACGCTCTTGTACATAGGCGCGAATGACACGGATCCCGGCGACCGACTCCAGCACCTGGTCGTTCATGTCCCCGAAGGCATCCTGGGCCAAGGTGTAGCGCTCATGGATGATTTTTCCATAAATCTTCATCGCCAAGGCGATAAAAGGGAGCGGGATGATCGCCGCCAACGTCAGCTTCCAGCTGATCAGCGTGCTCATGGCCAGGAAAATGACCGTGAGGTACGCCGTCGAGTCGGTCAGCGTCAGCATCCCGAAACCAGCGGTTGTCGCCACCGACCGCAAATCGTTGGTCGCCCGGGCCATCAGGTCGCCGGTGCGGCTCCGCTCGAAGAACGGCGGCGTCATCCGCAGCAGATGGCTCATGAACCGGGTGCGGAGCAGCCGCTCCACGAGGTTCGAGCCTCCGAACAGGGAATGCATCCATATGTACGTAATGAGATAGATGAAGATCAGTACGCCGATAATGAGCAAAATATATTGGGTTAACGATGCCCAAGTGACCGTGCCGGCCACGATTTCATCGATGGCGCTGCCGAGCAGCCGCGGCGGTGCTAGTTCTACGATGCCCACAAAGATGAGCAGGAACAAGCCGATGATGTACCGCCTTTTTTCCCGTTTGAAAAACCAACCTAAATTTTTTAAAACCGAAAACATAGTGGGGTTTCCTCCTTTGAATTCCCGATTGCCTAACTTGCCGGAGAACCTCTACAAGTGTCCGAAACCTGCCAAAAACCGCAAAAAGGCATATCGTCCGAAAACGATATGCCTTAAAACCATAACATATGTCGCGTCCGTTACTTATGATAAGCAACCTCCGCGTGTATGATATCACGTTTACCCAATAACTGGAAAATAAGCCAAAGGGGCGGTTATCGCATGAGATGAACCAATCCTGCAGGGGTTGCTCCGGTATTTAGTTGTGTGTTGGGATGCGCATGAAGATACACTGACATAAGATTAACTTTAAACACCGTGCTTCACCCTTTCTTGAATGGTAATTATTTGAAATGCGATCTCGTATGTTCCCGATTTTAGCATCGTGCCAAAGAAGATGTCAAACATTAATTTTTTTCAGTAACTATCCAATGCCTCCTAACGGCTCGAACAAAGGTTTGGCTTTTGGCCCGGTATCGACTACAATAAAAGGGAAGATGGTGTGGTACGGAACGTTGTTCAGTTTCACTTGGAGCACCAAGAAGGTTGAATAGAAAGAGGAGGGAGAAACGATCATGATTCATGTGAGCAGCGAAGCCGCAGCGTGGTTTAAGAAGGAACTGGGACTTCAGGAAGGTCAGGCAGTACGCTTCTTTGCGCGCTATAGCGCGGGAGGCAAGCTGCATCCGGGCTTCTCGCTGGGGATCGACGTTGATCAACCCGTATCCCCGGGGATCAAATCCGAAGTCGAGGGCATTACGTTCTACATGGAAGACCAGGATTTGTGGTATCTGGATGGATATCACCTCAACGTGACCTATGATCCGCAGTTGGGTGACATTGAATATGAGTACGAGGTTGCGGCACCTAATTAAGCCAAGGCAATAAACGCAAGAACAAAAAGGCCCGTCCATTCACGGGCCTTTTCCTTTGAAGGATCAGACGGACGGGCGCGGGCCCGTCAATCGTCAAATAATGCTGTCTTCCATCGCAAATTCAAAATCGCCGATATCGTATACCTGCACCGGCACCTCGGCTTCGATGATCCGCCGGATCAGCTCCAGCTGATCGGTCAGGATTGGCACGTTCTCCCGATGGGCCGTCAGTACGATCTCCGTTTCGATCGGATCGAGGAACTCCCCGTATTGCTCGTTGTCCACCGCGTTCACCACGGTCCAGGTGACATGATCACCGAATAAGATCGAAGGACTCTTAGCCCAAGGAATGGTGAGTGCCCGCTCCAGCTTCTTGCGGTTCAGCGGTTCTTCGAGGTAAGCGATCAATTCGCTGATTTTCTGCTTCACGTGCATATCGTCGACGGGGTCGTTCATCAGCGGCTCGGGACTGTTTTGAAATTCATAAAGCTCCATGACGGTGTTGTAAGGTACAATATATTCCACAGGCGCACCCGGCACCAGCAATTCACCATATATCGCCACCATCACGGCTTCGATCACAAATCGGCGTGACATGGTCATCCTCCTAAAACGGCCTGTAACTCATTGCTGCCTTAAGTATCTTACGACAACTCAATTTATTAAGGAGTATACCATAACCAGTTAATAAATTCAGCTTTGCCGCACGAAAATCGGCTTTCATCTACGGGAAGGGGGAAGTGGCGAATGACAGCAAACATGGAGAAAGAAACTTTCGGACTCTCTCAGCGAACGCTGCGCTGGGTAGAGGAACAGTTCGGGCAAGGCGCCAAAGTGGTCTCGGCGTTGTCCTTGAAAGGCGGCACTTCATCGGTGGTTTACGGGGTAAAAATAACCCAAGGAGACACCTGCCACGAAGCGGTGCTAAGGCAATTTACCAACAGGGAGTGGCTGCAGGAAGAGCCGGAGCTCGCGTTGCACGAGACGGC
>NZ_GG695970.1:417110-433652 GCF_000159955.1 Paenibacillus sp. oral taxon 786 str. D14
CGTGCGCTCGCCTGCGATTCGTACGGCAGTGCTTGCGGCGTGCCGTCCGTGCTGATGACCCGGCTGCCTGGCCGGGTCGTGTTGAACCCTTCGGATCTGCCGGAATGGCTGGACGGGCTTGCCCGGATGCTGGTGGAGATCCATGCGGCAGAAGCTCAGCCGATCAGATGGAACTATTTTACCTATAACGAGGTGTCCCGATTGTCTGTGCCCCAGTGGTCCCGTGTTCCTGAGGCGTGGCGGAGAATTATTGATCGCGTGCAAGGACCTGTACCATCATACGTGCCGCAATTCATTCATCGCGACTACCATCCGGCTAACGTGTTGTGGCAGGAGGGGGCGATCAGCGGGGTCGTGGATTGGGCCAATGCCTGCATGGGGCCGACCGGGATCGATACCGGCCACTGCCGATTGAATCTCGTGCAGATGTATGGGGTGGAGGCGGCGGATGCTTTTTTGGACAACTATCTTGCTCAAGCGCGGCGGGAGGGGTGCGACGTAAACGATCCCTATTGGGATATGCTATGCCTGATCGAAATGCTGCCAGGTCCGCCCGAAGTGTACCAGGGTTGGCCGGATTTGGGACTGAACGGGTTAACGCCGGAGCTTCTCGCCCGCCGGTTGGACGAATACGCGGAGCGACTGATCCGGAAGCTGGATACCTCCGCCACCGAACGGTAAGAAACAAATAGAGGATGTGCTAACAAATTGAAACATTGGAAAGCCTATTTGACGTTTGTTAGGCCTTATACGAAATGGATCATACTTACCTTGTTTATCGGGATGCTGAAATTTGGCATTCCCTCCTTGCTGCCGCTGGTGCAGAAATATGTAGTGGACGATATTTTGCTGGGCGGTGCGATGGAGCTGGAGCAGAAGGTTTCGCAGCTGATGATCGTGCTGGGGGCCACGCTGTTCCTGTTTGTGATCGTGCGTGGTCCGGTGGAATATGCGCGGCAATATTTTGCCCAGTTGATCACGGCACGGATTTTGTTTGATCTGCGCAACAAGCTGTACGCGCACTTGCAGCGGCTCTCGCTGCGGTACTACCAAAACACGAAGGTGGGGGAGATCATCTCCCGCTTTATTAACGACGCCGAGCAGACCAAGAACATCGTCGAGGTCGGCATGATGAACGTTTGGCTGGACATGTTTACGCTGGTGTTCGTGCTGGGATTTATGTTTTATCTGAACCCCTGGCTGACGCTGGTAGCGATTGCGATCTTCCCGCTGTACGCGATCGCGGTGAAAGTGCTGTACAAGCGCTTGAAGAAGCTGACCAAAGACCGTTCGGCGGCACTCGCCGGGATCCAGGCTTATTTGCATGAGCGGATTCAGGGCATTTCCGTTATCCGAAGCTTTGCGTTGGAACGTTATGACCGCAAACGATTTGAAGGGACCAACGGCCGGTTTCTGCAAAAAGCGTTGGCTCACAGCCGCTGGAACGCGTGGACGTTTGCCGTGATCAACACGCTGACCGATATCGCGCCGCTGCTGGTGATCGGGTACGGCGGGTATCAGGTGATTCACGGCGATTTGACGCTGGGGACGTTTGTGGCCTTTTTTGGATATCTCGATCGGCTTTACGCACCGTTAAGGAGATTAATTAACTCCTCGACCACGTTAACGCAGGCTTCGGCTTCGTGGGAGCGGGTGCTCGAGCTGATGGAGGAGCCGTACGATATGATCGATGCGCCGGATGCAAAGGTATTGCCGCAGGGCAGCCACGGCGTGATGTTCCGGGATGTGTGGTTCAAGTATCGGGAAGATGGCGATTGGGTGCTCAAAAATATCTCATTCGAAGTCAATCCCGGCCAAACCGTTGCCTTCGTTGGCATGAGCGGAGGCGGGAAATCGTCGCTCGTTGGGTTGATTCCCCGGTTCTACGATGTGCAGCGGGGGGCGCTGACGGTGGGCGGCCGTGACGTCCGCGAGTGGACGATGGAAAGCCTGCGCAGCCGGATCGGCATGGTGCTGCAGGACAATTTCCTTTTTAGCGGCAGCGTGCGCGACAACATTTTGTTCGGCCGGCCGGACGCCACCGAGGCGGAGGTGATCGAGGCGACCCGCGCGGCGAACGCGCATGATTTCATCATGCAGCTGCCGCAGGGCTACGACACCGAGGTCGGGGAGCGCGGCGTCAAGCTGTCCGGCGGGCAGAAGCAGCGGATTGCCATCGCCCGCGTCTTCTTGAAAGACCCGCCGATCCTCGTGCTCGATGAGGCGACATCCGCGCTTGACCTGGAGTCGGAGCACCTGATCCAGCAGTCGCTGCAGCAGCTCTCGCGCGCCCGCACGACGCTGATCGTGGCGCACCGGCTGTCGACGATCACCCACGCCGACCAGATCATCGTGCTGAAGAACGGCGAAATCGTCGAGCGCGGCACGCACGACGAGCTGATGGCGATCCCGGACGGCGTGTACGCGCAGCTGTACAACATCCAGCACCTCAGCCCGGCGGAGAGCGTGGAGCTGGGGTGAGAAGTTTACCCTTCCTCGCCACAGATAAGGCCATAAAAGGGCGTTATTTCGCCCTTTTGTGGCTGAACGGGCGAAATAAGGGTAATAAGTTCCGCTATTGCTGGGAGTGGGCACATTTGAGCCGGGTTTCAGCAAGTTTCTGAGCGGAATAAGGACATTTTTTACCGCTATTTTCTTGGATTTAGCTCATTTGGGCGAAATAAGGGTAAAAAGTTCCGTTATTGTTTGGAGTGCGTACCTATGACACTAGGTCGACGGATCATGTTGTAAAGTAACTTTAAATCTCCCTATGAAAGTGAAAGGAAGTCTCTCGTAAATGTGGTTTATACTCGCTTTGTTGTCCGCTATTTTTGCGGCGCTTACGTCAATTTTGGCGAAGGTTGGTATTGAGGGGGTTAACTCCAATCTGGCGACAGCGATTCGCACGGTTGTGGTGGTCATTATGGCATGGGGGATGGTGTATCTCACCCACGCCCAGAGCGGACTGTTCGAGATCAGCCGAAAAAGCTGGATTTTCCTGATCCTGTCCGGCTTGGCTACCGGTGCATCCTGGCTCTGCTATTTTAAAGCTCTTCAGTTGGGACATACCTCCAAAGTGGTGGCAATCGATAAATTAAGCATCGTGATCACGCTGGTTCTGGCACTTATTTTTTTACATGAGGAATTTACATACAAGTCGCTGATTGGCTCCATTTTGATCACGATTGGTACGCTGGTTATGGTTTTGTAAGAGGGGAGTCATCAGTACCGTAATGTACTTGCCAATAATGTTACGAAGGCATTTATTACTGCTGATATATATGTAAATTGGACCAATGGAAGATTAATTAACTCACTCACTTACATATGGGGACATTTTGGGGAATCGCGGTCAAAAAGTGATCAAATCACTCTAATTAGGATGTTTTTTTCTGCTATGATAGAACTAACGGAGGAGTTTTGGCAGGATGCCGATCTGTTGACCTTCGAAAAGGTTCGTGTTGAGCTCCGGGATCTGATCAAGTATACCGTTGATGAAGGTGGAAAGCGTAACCCGATCGATACGAACCTGGCGGATGAGGTATTGATGGTTCAGGAAGGGAAGGCGATGTACGCGGCGTATGATTTTGAGGATTACAAGCTCAAGGTCAACCGTTATATCGAGTTGAACCGCGACAATGTGGCGATCTATAAGTTACGGAATAATATCCCGCTGACGGCGCTGGACTATGAGAGCCTGGAGAAAGTATTCACCGGGGAGCTGGGAACCGCCGAAGATTATAAACGGGAATTCAAGGATACACCGTTTGGATTGCTTGTACGAAAAGTAGCCAAATTGGAAGTAGAGGCAGCCAATCAGGCGTTTTCCGAGTTTATTAATGACCAATCCTTGACGCAAGCGCAAATCGTGTTTGTGAAAAAAGTGATCGATTATATCGTGCAGAACGGTTATATCGATAATGTAGCAGAACTGACCAAACCGCCGTTTGATAAGCCGCAGAGCTTTATCAAGCTGTTTGATGGAAGTAAACAAAAGAAGCTTGTGGATGTGGTGAATCAGATCAAGGAGAATGCGGTGCAGATCGTTTCGGGAGATTAAGGGAGGATTTCGCGCTCGCTGCCGGAGCACGTAACGGAACTGAAAGACCTTATTTTAGTCCCAAGAGGTCTATTCCCGTTCTAACGGAACGTACGGACGTTATTTGCACCAAAGCGCCTCAAATGATACCCAATATGCGCTAATAACGCCTTCTGGTTCCGTTAGGATGGGAAATCGCGGGGAAATGGCGGAATAAGGTCATATGGTTCCGTTAGAGCGCCGTGGACCGACGGAGCGACGAACCAACGGACTCGCGGAACCGTGTACCCACGTACCGGCGGACCCGCAGACCCGCGAACCCAAGGACCCAGGGCCCGCCCGCGCCCACGAGCATGCAAAAAGGCTGAACTCTAAACGTATTGTTTAGAATTCAGCCTTTTTTAAGATATCAGAAAGTATAAACTTCGGGGCATTGGCATCCTGATATCGCAAGAAAAACTTCCGCTAAACGCGGTCTGTCTACTTTGAATGTACGTCGATAGGCGTTTTTCTTACTGCAGCTTAATGCTGAGCCTCACAGCTTCCCGATCACCAGCGACAAAATGCCGGCGGCGATCAGCGGGCCGACAGGGACGCCGCGGAAGAAGGCGACGCCCAGCACGGTGCCTATCAATAGGCCGGCGACGACAGTCGGCTGATTGCCCATCAAGGTCGCGCCGCGACCGCCGAGCCAGGCGACAAGCATGCCGACGCCGATGGCGAGCAGGGACTTCCAATGGAAGAAGGAAGCCCATAGCGTCTGGATGGAGATTTTGCCGCTGGCGACCGGCGTCATCACGCCGATGGTGAGGATGATGATGCCCAGCGTCAAGCCGTATTTCTCCAGCCAAGGGAAGGTATAGTGCAGATGCAGCACGCGAAGCAGCAGCAAGACAATCATCGCCACGGTAATGGGCATGTTGCTGCTGAAAATGCCCAGCGCGGCTAACAACAACAGCAGCAAGGCTGTCACGTCAATTTGTTGCATGATCCACCTCCTGCGGTGAATATCGATAATTTATACGTTGCTCGAAGTTCTCGACCCTACGATATGCTCTGCGATCAGCTTCCCGTGGCCGCGACCGGTTTCGATGAACACCTCGTTGGCGTTACGTCCGGAAGCGATAACCCCGGCAACGTATAGACCGGGCACGTTCGTTTCCATCGTCTCCGGATTAAACACCGGCTTCTCCATGTCACCGGTCATTTCAACTCCGGCGGAGAACAACAGCTTGCGATCAGGGCGGAACCCGGTTAACGCCAAGACAAAATCGTTTGCCAGTTCGGACGTTTTACCGTCAGCACCTTCGATGATCACGCGGTCAGGCAGGATTTCGATGACCCGGGATTTCAGGCGCAAAGCGACCTTTCCTTTGTTGACCGCACTTTCGAACAGCGGCCGTACCCAAGGCTTGATGTTCGCGGACAAGTCCTCTCCGCGATACACGACAGTAACCTCGGCGTTCACACGCACCAGCTCCAGCGCGGCATCCACTGCGGAGTTGCTACCGCCGATAATCGTCACTTTCGTACCGGTGTACGGATGCGCCTCTTGGAAGTAATGCGTCACCTTGTCGGTATTTTCTCCCGGAATTCCTAAAATATTGGGGTGATCGAAATAACCTGTCGAGATGATGACATAACGGGCCTGGTATTCCGCCTGCTCACCGCCGCGTTTCACCGAACGAACCACAAACGTGCCGTCCGGCTGCCGCACCACTTCGGTGGCTTCTTCATAGGCCGATACCGGGACGTTATAATGATCGCTGACCTTGCGGTAGTAGGCTAGCGCTTCATGGCGGTAAGGTTTGTCGTTCGCCGAAGCAAACGGTACATCTCCGATTTCTAGCAGCTCAGCGGTACTGAAAAACTGCATATACGTAGGATAAGAGTAGATGGAATGGACAAGGCAATGTTTCTCTAGAACAAGCACCTGCAGTCCGCGACGCTGGCATTCGATGGCTGCCGATAGACCGCAAGGCCCTGCTCCGATGATGATCACATCCAGCATGAGAACCTCCTCATAGACATTGAGTTCAAACGAATTTTCAAAACAATTCCATCCTACCGCAAATGACGGAGAATTGCCAACCATCCGCTGCGGATTTTCCAGGGGAAGGATGTGGCAATCCTATGAAATCTTTGGCTTCGGGGGTTCAAAGCAGGAGATTTGGAGTACACTAATAGTGTAAGCGGTTACCTTGGTTTAGAAAGTGAAGGAGGTGCCGAACATGCTGTCCTGGTTTAAAAAACGCAAGCCCAAACAGGTAAAACAGGTAATGGTTCCTACAGCCATCAAGGTTACGTTGGATGAGGTTCGACGCGCGGTGCTGCGTTATGAAGCCGACATGCCGGAAGGGATCAACCGGTTGTCGTTGCTGCTGCCGGACGGAAGTCTGGATATGAAACGCCTGTCGCGATATTTGGGCGGAGTGACGGACCAACGTTTTTACTTGTCGAGGGAAACCTATGAAATATTTCCGGAAGAAGAGCGTGACATCCCTTATTATCTAGACATGGTGCAGGTTGCGGTGGATCATTACGTGGAGGACCAAGGCAAGCTGCCGGTGCTGGAGGACTCTCGCCAGTTGGAGGTCGATTATCGTCTGCTGATGCGGGAGCATTATTTGAAGGAGATGCCGCCGTTTCCGCTGTACGTGACAGATCAAGAGATGTTGTTGACCCATCGCCCCAAACAAGTGATATAACGCGGAAAGCGCATTTTCCGGTGAGCCGGAGGTGCGCTTTTGATTTGACAGACTGTTTTACAATAGAGAGAGACAACTGGGGAAAGTGGGGAAAAAGTTTGCAGCTAAAAGCCGTACTGTTTGACCTTGATAATACGTTAATGGATCGCGATCACATGTTCCGCAGTTTCGCCTCTCAATTAGTACAGGAGTGCCTGGTGCCAATAGACGAGACGCAGCGGGGAGCGTTGATCGCTGAGATGATTGAACGGGATAACGATGGATATCGGCCGAAGGAGGGCTTTTTTCAGGAGCTGTTGGATTGGTTGCCTTGGCGTCAAGAGACGAGCTTGGAGGAAGTGAAAGCCTATTACAACCGACATTATATGACCTATGCGAAGGCGATGGACTATGCGGAGGATACCCTGCGGTATTGCCGTGATCAGCAGCTTCGGCTGGGGATCGTCACGAACGGACACAGCCACAGACAGCATGAAAAAATCGATTTGATCCACCTGCGGCCGTTCTTCGATGCGATCATCGTATCCGGGGACGTGGACATCCAGAAGCCCGATCCTCGGATCTATCAACTGGCATTGGATCGGCTTGGTGTTCAAGCGGAGGAGACGGTGATCGTTGGCGATCATCCTCGCAACGATATTTGGGGAGCCGCTCAGGTGGGGATCCGCGGCATTTGGCTGAAGCGCAAGCATGAGTGGGACGAGACGCTGGAAGGCGGCACACCGTGGCGGACGATTCACGAGCTGAAGGAAGTCCCGGCGCTGTTGGACCAATATACCCAGAAGCTATGCGGGACAAAAATGGATTGACAAAGCTTGCCAAGACGCGGGATGCGAGGATCCCGCGTCTTTTTTTGCGGCTAAGGAGACGGGAAGGGAAGTTGGAACAGGGTTGAACCATTTTGATCGTATAGGAATTGGGATTGAATTTATATGAACTCGGATGGAACCCGGAGCGGGAGAACGCTTTTCGCGAAATGGGTTTAGAGCATGTCTCACCGGGGCGGATCATCGCGGATCATGGCCACAAATATCGCGTGGCAACCGAGCGGGGAGAAGGCTGGGCTGAAATGAGCGGCTGCCTGCAGTTTGAATTCATAAATGCGGACAAAAACCTAGCCGGCCGAGAGGAAGCTCACAGCCGGCTAAGTGTACTTGTAAGATTAAGCTTCTTTCGGTTGAAGCGGCAGCCATTTCAGCACGTCCTGAATCTTCGCATCCCAATAGCCCCATTCGTGGGAGCCAGGTCCTTCTTCATAGGTGAGAGGCAGGCCGGCGCGGGTGCATGCTTCGCGGAACGTTTGGTTGTCCTCGTACAGGAAATCTTCCGTCCCGCAGCATTGGTACAGCTGCGGAACCGGCTTCCCTTCCTGCATGGCCTTGGCGAGCGGGTCCAGCAGTGTCAGCAGGTCGTTATCCGTGCCCTTAGGTCCGGATTCGCCGAAAATCCGCAGGAACAGCGGCGACAGCCCATGCCGGCTGTTCGCGATATCAAGCGCCCCCGATAAGCTGGCAGCAGCAGCGAACGTCTCGGGCTTGCGCAACGCCAGCTTGAAGGCGCCGTAGCCGCCCATCGACAACCCGGCAACGAAGGTGTCCTCGCGTCGATCGGACAATGGGAAGAACGACCGGCAAAGGCGAGGCAGCTCCTCGCTGACGAACGTCCAATAGTTGTTGCCGTACGCCATATCCGCATAGAAGCTCAAATCAACCTGAGGCATCACTACGGCCAGACCCATACCCGAAACATAACGTTCAATCGAGGTGCGGCGCAGCCAGATCGAGTCGTCGTCGGACATGCCGTGCAGCAGATAGAGGGTTGGATAAGGTCCGGCGATCGCCGGTGCGGACATCCCGATTTGCGATTGCGCAGGTTCCGGCAGGATGACGGTCATGGAGGTGCTCAGCCCTAATACTTCGGAGAAAAAACGACATTGAAATAGTGCCATAATGCTCAAGCTCCTTTGGCTCCATGCCATCTCGGTGCAAACAGCAAGTAAGCGCTTACCGAAACGGGCATGGATTATTTTTACTAAACAGATCATCCAACTTCCATTATATCTCGAACATCTTGACCTCGAAATCTAAAATTCGAAATCTTTCGAACAGTTGTCAACGAATTGTGCTAGAATAAAAAAACGGGTTAGTTCCAGGGTTGGCAAGTAACAATGCTGGGGGTGGATGAAGTGAATTTCCCCTGGAAAAGAAATCTGTACGTGCTGTGGCTTGGCGTTTTTTTTTGCAGCACCGCGTATTCCATGGTCATTCCATTCATGTCTCTGTTTATTGCTCATGATCTTGGAGTAACGAAGCATCTCACCCTCTGGTCGGGGATCGCGTTTGGGGTGACGTTTTTGGCCGGCGCGTTGATCTCTCCGTATTGGGGTTCGCTGTCGGATAAGTACGGCCGGAAGCCGATGCTGCTTCGATCCGGGTTTGCGCTTAGTGCGGTGTATATCCTTTACTTCTTCGTCCGGGATCCTTATCAGCTGATCGCCGTCCGCATTTTGTCCGGGCTCTTGGCCGGGTATGTGCCTTCCGCGATTGCGTTGGTTGCAACCAATACGCCAGAGAAGCATGTCGGATATTCGCTGGGAGTCATGTCGACAGCTGGAGCGGCCGGAGGTATTATCGGACCTTTGGTGGGCGGTTCCCTCAGCAAGTTTATCGGTTATCGGGAGGCGTTTCTGGCGTCGGGTGCCGTCGTGTTGATCTCAGCACTGATAGCCTTGATCTTCGTGAAGGAGCAGAACTTCGATCGTAACCGGGAGCGTTCGCATGTGCTGGATGATCTCAAGGAGGCGTCAGCTAACCGACCGTTGATGGGCAAGCTGCTTGTCGTGCTGATCGTCACCTCTTCCGTGATGGTGCTTGAGCCGCTGCTTTCGCTGTATGTGCTGGATCTGGGCGCTTCGGCTTCCGACGCTTCGCTTAGCTCGGGCATTATTTTCTCGGCGGTAGGTATCTCCACGATCATCGCCGCACCGTTCTGGGGCAAAATTGGGGAGAGGATCGGCTACCACAACACGTTGATGATCGGATTGATTGGTGGCGGGGTTGGCAACATTTTGCAGCATTTCTTTCATTCGTTGGTTGGGTTCGGAATTCTGCGCTTTGTGTACGGCTTGTTCTTCGCCGCCGTGTTCCCGGCGTTAAACGCTTTGATCGTACAGTCGACTAAACCGGAATTCCGCGGCCGCGCCTTCAGCTTGAACCAGTCCGCCAGCCAGCTTGGCAATATGTTCGGACCGATTGCCGGCGGGGCGCTCGGGTCATGGATCTCTATCCCGGTGGTGTTTGTCCTGAACGGGTCAATCCTAGCAGTAACGGCAATGACACTCCGGTTCAAGTCCCTCTTTGGAAACCGCCGCTTGAACGAAAGCGAAGTTCGAAATTGAGAGGGTAGCCGGAACGAAACGGAACGTAAGATGGATATCGATTTGAAAAAAAGCTCCGTGCCATCAGCGTGATGCTGAGGTACGGAGCCTTTTTTCTACAAAACGGTCATCGCAACTAATACTAGATTAATAGAGTGAAAGCGCAAGAGAATCAAATTCGCTCTTACTGTGGAGAATCGCTTCGGAACCTTCGATTTCAATGCTGATTAAGGAGTTCAAGCACTTCTTCAAAGCTTGCTTGCCGTTATAGTATTTGTACTCGAGCGCGCTCGTCAGCAGCTTCAATGTACGCTGCACAGGTTGCTTGCTATCGACGTTGAAATAAACCGGAACCAGATTATTTTGGAAGTTGATCAGGATTTTCATTAGAATCACCTCTATACAGTGGTTTCATATTAAACATTGTAGATCGAAAAACTTAAGAAAAGATTAAAAAAACATGATATTTCGATAAATGTTTAATGACAGCGAACGAAACAGGACGGAAGTCTCGGTTTTGCACGCTTACATCAATATTACGGATAGGCGGATTAAAAAGTTTCAGCATCTTTAAAAAATTGTGCTTCACCTCCTATTTTTATGGGTACATTGTAATAGATTGGTAAAAAATTCCGAGCACAGGGAAATTGAATAGTGGTATGATTACTGCATCGGAAGCGAGACCCAATCTGTAGGAGGTGGAAGAAATTGATGACAGATTCCTCCCGCAAGGAAAATGTGGTGCTTCAAGCGAAAGAATGGCTAACTTTGATAGAGTGGTTAGGAATTCAAACGTGGCAGGATCCAGAGCATCCCTTTCACGTTTTTTTGCAGGCGATGCTAGATTCGGATGCCGAAGACACGCGTGAGACGTTGAAAAGCAAGGAAGAGGTGTCGGAGACGGTGCAAGGAGCTCGGATCAGCTTGCCGCAGCACGTCCTAGACGACCTGACCGCCGCATCGGCGGCCGTCAAGGCTTGCTGGCTAACCTATACTTGCGGAAAGCAAACTTCTGAGGAATATCTGCATATCACCGGCAATCAGATTATCCGATTCAGACGGCTGCCCGGGAAAATCAACCGCTTATTCGTCGAACGAATTACCGAAGGGAAACAACTAAGCGTTTTGTTAGCCGGTCGGATGAAGTGGAACTCGCGCACGCCGGGGGAGCTTCCCGCCTTGATGATGTCAAGAAAACAATTTGACGCAGCACTGAGCCAGGCCCGGGAGCTGGAACTTAACCGCTTGGCCACCCTCCTGGCTGACATGACGAACGATGAAGAAGGCAGTATCGCCTTAGCAAAATGTATGAAATCTCCGCTCGCGCATGGGGATATCCGGTTCTATGCGAACTGCGGCGGACGCTGGGAGATCCAGCAGATGCAGTTTATGAACAACCCGCAGTTGAACTGGTTGATCCGTTGCAGCGCGAAGGACGAAGAGGATTGGATGATTGCGACGCCCACGCCCCGCCAGCAATTTCAGAAGATTTTGCTGAAGTGGTTCCGTAAGCCGCATAACGCTGAGTGAGTGGGACCTAAGGAAACCCAAGTTTTTTTCATGGTATAAACCAGCCATCCCTGACTAAAAAACACTCCGAAATGGGCAATCTGGATAGAGGCAGGTAAAAAGTTTCACCAATGAACCCATTTCATCTTCAGGAGTGTGAAGTCATGACAAGCAATCAGACGACGAACCGCGAACGGTTTCGGGGCAAAACGGCGATCATCACCGGAGCCGGTTCCGGGATCGGCAAGGCGGCTGCGGTGAAGCTGGCCAGCGAGGGGGCGGGGGTCGCGCTGTTCGATCTGTTGGATGAGCGCACGGAGCAGGCAGCGCGGGAAATCAATGCCATGCGCGAGGGTGCGGCCCGCGCGTATGATGTCGACGTGGCGGACCCGGCGCGGGTCGAACAGGCGGTACGCGAAGCTGCCGAGCATTTTGGCGGCATCGATATCGTCTTCGCCAATGCAGGCGTCAACGGCAAGCTGGCGCCAGTCGAGGATTTAAGCTTCGAGGATTGGGAGAAGACACTGAGCATCAATCTGACGGGTACGTTCCTGACCGTGAAATATACGGTTCCCTACTTAAAGCAACGGGGCGGCGGCAGTATTATCATTACCAGTTCGATAAACGGCAATGATAAATTTTCCGGCTTTGGGATGTCGGCTTATAGTACGACGAAAGCGGGACAAGTTGCTTTCGCGAAAATGCTGGCGCTGGAGCTGGCCCAATTCAAAATTCGCGTTAATGCCATCAGTCCCGGCGCCATCGCCACCAATATCGATACATCAACGGAGAAGAGCAAGGAGCTGCAGGAGATCGTCATTCCGGTAAAATATCCAAAGGGCTCGCAGCCCTTAGCGGACGGCCCGGGTCAACCGGAGAACGTCGCGGATCTCGTCGCCTTTTTGGCTTCGGACGAGTCCATCCACATTACCGGAGCCCGAATTGTCATCGATGGGGCGGAGTCGCTGTTATAACGTTTCACCTGATGGAGAAACGATCCTAGAGTTAACGCTTTCGCAATCGCGGAGGCGTTTTTTTAAGATTCAGAAAGTATAAACTTTCGGGGCATGGCATCTGCGGAGATGATTCCGATGGCGGCTGTGGTATGATACAGGAAGGAAACGCTTGAGGAGGGATGGATATGCTGTCCTGGTTAGCGGAACAGAAGATTGCAGAAGCGATGGCCCGCGGGGAGTTTGATCATTTGCCCGGGAAGGGCAAGCCGCTGAAGGTGGAGGATTTATCCGGGGTTCCGGAGGATTTGCGGATGGCCTATAAGCTGATGAAAAATGCGGGTTACGTTCCCGAAGAAATTCAGCTGCAGCAGGAGATGGTTCGGCTTACCGACCTGCTTGCCGCTTGTGAGGACGGGCCGGAGAGGCAGGCTTTGAAGAAGCGGCTGACGGAGCAGGAGCTGAGGCTGAATATGCTAATGAGCGAGCGCGGTCTATCAACGAATCCGGCGTTCCGGCAGTATGAAGATGCAATCCGCCGGAAGCTGGAATAGGAAGTCAAATTGGGGTGTCAGGCATCAGCTTCCGTATCATCGCTTCGGTTAACAGAAACGGCTCTCGCGAGATCCGGTCCAGCCGGAAGCCGGGGATCAACTCTTTGGCCGTTACAGCTTCAGGGCGGTCGATCAAGCCGCTGATGTAGGCCAGCCAGCCGATGACCGTCTCCGGCTTCGTACCGGCGGCGCGCAGCGCGGGGAGCCCTAAGTCGCCATGCCGTTTGGCCAACCGCCGTCCGTCCTCTCCGAGGATGAGCGGGGCATGGGCGAACTTAGGCGGCGTCAAGCCTAACGCTGCATAGAGGTGGAGCTGGCGGGGCGTGGAGTCGAGCAAATCGTCACCGCGCAGTACATCGGTGATCCCCATCAAGGCATCGTCTACGGTCACCGCCAGTTGATAGGAATACATATGGTCGGCCCGGCGCACGACAAAATCCCCGCCGCTGCCCGGCGGGAAAACCTGCGGCCCGGCGATGCCGTCGACGAAGCGAATTTCCTCCGGGCCAATCGCAAATCGGAGTGACGGATCTTTGTGTTGCGCTCGGCGCTGCTGCTCCTCCGGGCTTAAGCCGCGGCATGTTCCGGGATAAGGCGCCCCTTCCGAGGACAAGCCGTGCGGCGCCCCGGCCACCGCGAGCAGCTCCGCCCGGCTGCAGAAGCAAGGGTACAGCCGGCCGGCCGCGTCCAGCTTGGCCAGCGCCTCCTCATAAAGCTCGGTCCGCTGGCTTTGCAGGTAAGGACCGGACGCATCCGAAGCGCCTGGTCCTTCATCCCAGTCCAGCCCCAGCCAACGAAGGTCGGCGAGAATCCGTTCCGTGATCGCCGGCTTGGAGCGTTGGGTGTCGATATCTTCAATGCGCAGCACGAAGATTCCTCCGGCTGCGCGCATTTGCAGCCAAGAGAGCAGCGCGATTTTGGCGTTGCCTAGATGCATGTCGCCGGATGGCGTAGGTGCAAATCGTCCGCGTTTCATGATGCTTCACTTCCTCGATTGTTCACTTGTTCACTTTTTGTAGAGTTGTCCGAATGTCCCATTTGATGAATGTGGACGAGGACGACGTCGGAACGAGCATTACAAGCCTGCTTCGGGGCCTTGGGCGTTCCGGGCTTCGTCTTCACCCTCTGATGTATACGCGCTGTCCATGAGGGGCATGTCCAGCCTTTTGATTTCAATTTTCCGTATCCGGGTGTCTTCGCGCTCGAGGACTGTAAACTGCAAGTCCCCATAGACCAGCTGGGTTCCTTCTTCGATGTCCAGGTTATGCCCATAGATCCAGCCGCCGATTGTATCCGCGTCATCTTCCTTCAAATCGGCGTCCAGCAATTCGTTGATCAACGACACCGAAACTTTGCCGTCAACTATGAGGTGATTCGCCGCGACCTCGGTAATTTCCTGCTCTTCCTCCGCATCGAATTCGTCGCGGATGTCGCCGACGATTTCCTCCAGTATATCCTCTATCGTCACCATCCCGCTCGTACCGCCGTATTCGTCGATCAGCACAGCAATATGCGAACGTTCCTTCTGCATCTTGGTCAGCAGCGCCGGAAGGGGGATGTTCTCCGAGACGGTCATCACAGGCCGGACCAGGGAAGCCAAAGGGACATCCGCCTGATTTTCGGGGGCCAGGAACAACGCTTTTGTATTAATGACCCCGATAATATTATCTTTATTTCCACGGATGACGGGAAATCTCGTGTATTGCTCCCGGCGAATGATCCGCAAGTTTTCCTCGCGCGACTTGGCCGCATCCAAGCAGACCATATCGGTTCTCGGAACCATGATATCTTTGGCGAGCAGATCATCAAAGGCGAAAATCCGGTTCATGAAGCGGTACTCGCTTTTGTTAATCCGGCCGTTGGCTAGGCTTTCCCTCAGCAATATTCGCAGTTCCTCCTCGCTGTGCGCGTCGTCCCAGTCCGCAGCAGGTTTAAGGCCTAGCCATGCGACGATGCGGCCGGAGGAACGGTTGAGCAGCCAGAGGAACGGGGACAGCAGGGTACTGAATGCCAGGAGCGGCCGGGCAAACGCCAAGATGATGGCTTCGCCCCGTTGAGCAGCCAGCACCTGCGGGACTAATCCGCCAAGCACCACATGCAAATAGGTAATCGACACGAACGCGATGAGAAAAGAGAAAAAAGTTTCTACGGAATCCGATAAGGGCAGGCGAACAAATAACGGGGCGAGCAGGCTGCGGACAGCCGGCTGGCCCAGCCAACCCAGGGTCAGCGAGTTCACCGTAATGGCCAGTTGGCAGGCCGACAACGCCTGGTCGATCCGTTGCGACAGGGCGCGGAGGGCGGAGGCCCCACGACGGCCTTCCCGCGCCCAAGCTTCGATGGTCCGCGGGTGCAATGAACGCAGCGACGCTTCAATGATGACGAACAATGCGGTGAAGACGATAAGCAGTAAAAGGACGAGCAGCTTCAACAATCGTTTTTCCTCCGATCCCTTCGTTTCTTAGAACCGTATGGTAAAATGTTTTCATAGTGTAACCCGTAAGGAGAGAATCATGACAAAGTTTCCTTTGCCTATTGATGAAGTAATCCCTGAGCTGCAAAAAGCGCTTGACCAAACGGGAACCGCCGTGCTGCTGGCGGAGCCCGGGGCGGGCAAAACGACGCGTGCTCCGCTGTCGCTCCTTAGCGAACCATGGCTTAGGGGACAGCGGATTTTGCTGCTGGAGCCGCGCCGGTTAGCGGCTCGGGCTGCCGCTGTATATATGGCGTCCCAGCTAGGTGAAGCGGTTGGTGAGACGGTGGGCTACCGCATGCGAGGCGACAGCCGGGTGTCGGCCAAAACGCGGATTACAGTCGTCACCGAAGGGATTTTAACGCGAATGCTGCAGCAGGACCCGGCCTTGCTCGGGACGGGTCTGGTCATCTTCGACGAATTTCATGAGCGCAGCCTGCATGCTGACCTTGGCTTGGCCTTGGCTTGGCAAAGCCGCCAGCTGCTCCGCGACGACCTGCGGCTGCTCGTCATGTCGGCGACGCTGGACGCCCGGCCGATCGCGGAGATGCTGGACGGCGCACCGGTTGTGCAAAGCCGGGGACGCATGTTCCCGGTGGAGACGGTATATGCGCCGGGAGCTCCAAACGAGCCGCTGGAACGCAAGGTGGACCGTGCGGTTCGCCGGGCCCTTGTGGAGCATGACGGCAGCGTGCTCGTGTTCCTGCCGGGAGCGCGGGAAATCCGCCGTACCGAGTCGCTGCTGGCGGAGGGCGGGCTGCCGGCGGGTGTGATGTTGGCGCCGCTGTACGGCGCGATGCCGCAAGCGGAGCAGCGGCGGGCGATTGAGCCCGCGCCGGCGGGACAGCGCAAGGTCGTGCTGGCGACGTCGATCGCCGAGTCGAGCCTGACCGTGGACGGCGTGACCGTGGTGATCGACAGCGGCCTCCG
>NZ_GG695970.1:434167-461753 GCF_000159955.1 Paenibacillus sp. oral taxon 786 str. D14
TCGGCGAGTGGGTCGTCCCGGATGCCGGAGACGACCCCGATTTCGAGCCGCCGGACGGCGAAGCAGCGGCCGGTGCCGAGCTGGCCGATCCAACGCCGCCGACAGCTCCCGTGCCGGCAGCCTCCGTTCCAACGGATCTGGACCGCTGCTGCGGCTTGCTGGTCTCCTTCGCTTATCCGGATCGGATCGCGTTCCGCCGCCCGGATGGGCGGTATTTGATGCGGAACGGGCGGGGGGCGCAGTTGCTCCACAAGGATTCCCTAGGCCAATCCGCGTTCCTGGCGATTGCCGAGGTTGACGACGAAGGAGCAGAAGGACGTATTTTGCTGGCGGCCCCGCTGGAGGAAGAGGACGTGTACCGCCATCATGCGGAGGGGATTACCGAGGAGCGAAGCGCGGAATGGGATGACGCTTCGGGAACGGTGCGGGCGAGAATCCGCCGGACGTTTGGCGCGATCGTTCTGCGGGAGCAGCCGGACCCGTCGCCGAGTCCAGAGCAGATCACACAAGCCTTGCTCGAGGCCGTTGCCGCCAAAGGCGTCGCCATCTTGCCGTGGACGGAGAAGGCGCGGAAGCTGCAGGAGCGGCTGATGTTTTTGCACCGCCTAAATCCTGACTGGCCGGATGTATCGGATGAGACGCTAGCCGCAACCGCCGAGGAATGGCTGGCACCGTATTTGTCCGGCGTGCGTAAGCGGGCGGATCTGCAGGCGCTGTCCTTATACAACATACTGGAGGGCCTTCTGACTTGGCCGCAGCAGCAGGAGTTAAACGCCGAAGCGCCAACGCACCTGCTTGTCCCCAGCGGCTCCAAAATTCAAATTCATTACGACGGCCCCCAAGCCCCTTATGCGGCAGTACGCTTGCAGGAAGTGTTTGGCATGATGGAAACGCCGCGGATCGGGTTTGGACGGGTTCCAATTACGCTGCATTTGCTGTCGCCCGCCAGCCGGCCGGTTCAGGTCACGTCGGACCTGCGCAGCTTTTGGCAACACACTTATTTTGAGGTCAAAAAAGACCTGAAAGGCCGTTACCCGAAGCATTACTGGCCGGACGATCCGCTTCAGGCCACCGCGACCCGAAAAGTAAGGCCGGATGGACAACGTTAGTTTAGTTTGGAAGTAAACGGACGGCTAGATCCGGACTTGCACGTGATTGTATGCGAAAAATCGAATACATTCAGCGGACAGGGGGCCATTTTTGCCAGTTATATATGAAATTTCATATAGATTCGGGCTGCGGGGAGCCGAAAGCCACATTTTTATATGAAAAATCATATAGATTTCCCAATTTCAACGTTTTGCCACAAAATGTGTATGAAAAATCGAATATATCGACCGAACCAGCGTGCATATATCATTCTTAAGACGCGGCGATCTTCTCAGATCGTCGCGTTTTTATTGCGCTTTATAGCCGATGTTCGATTAAATAATAGAAATTTATCCTTTTATCACCAAATCTATTATGATTTAATAGTTTTGTAAACACTTCAGAGAAATCCTATAGGCGCCGGGAGTGGCTTTGAGGGCTTACAAGGAATGAAATGAGATCTGAATTTGCGGAGGTGATCGGCTGCGGCGGACAGAGGACAAGCGAGGAGTCCATCGGTTAGTTCCATAAGGAAAGGAGATTTGCTGACGAGCACGGAAGATTTGTGACGTTGGTCCGTTTTGTGGATCTTACAGCCAGAGTTCTTGCTGCTAGCTTTATTCCAATTCAATTTCGATTGAAAGAGAGGGATTTAAGTGATGCAATCGATAAGAACCCGAAGCTTCGCCAAGAAGTGGAAGCTGTTTACTCTGACCTGTCTGGCTTTATCTCTGCTGCTGCCGGGCGGCCTGCTCCAACCGAAAGCCGCTGAGGCTGCCGATCCTTACAAAATCGTTGCCTATTACCCATCCTGGGGGGCTTATGACCGCAATTTTAATGTCTATGATATCGATGCCTCCAAAATCACCCATATCAATTATGCCTTCGCCGATATCGCCTGGGACGGCCGTCACGGCAATCCGGATCCGGCCGGGCCGAACCCTGTGACCTGGCCGACGCAGGACGAGAAGGGCCAAACGATTAACGTGCCCAACGGCACGATCGTCTTGGGCGATCCTTGGATCGATACCGGCAAGCTATTTCCCGGCGACACCTGGGATCAACCGTACGCAGGCAATATTCATCAGCTAAATAAACTCAAACAGGCGAATCCGCACTTGAAGACGATTATATCGGTGGGCGGGTGGACCTGGTCCAACCGATTCAGCGATGTGGCTGCCAGCCAAGTCACGCGCGAAACGTTCGCCAACTCGGCCGTTGACTTCCTGCGGAAGTTCAATTTCGACGGCATCGATTTGGACTGGGAGTATCCGGTTGCCGGTGGATTGCCCGGGAATAGCTATCGTCCGGAGGATAAGCAGAACTATACGAAGCTGCTCCAGGAGATCCGGAATAAGCTGGATGCAGCCGGAACGGTGGATGGCAAAAGATATTTGCTGACGATCGCTTCCGGAGCTTCGCCTTCCTTCGTTAGCAATACGGAGCTCGGCAATATCGCATCCATCGTCGACTGGATTAATATTATGACTTATGATTTTAACGGCGGATGGCAGCAAATTACGGCTCACAATGCACCGCTGTACTACGATCCGGCCGCAGGCAACGCCGGCGTGCCCAGCGCCTCGGTCTTTAATGCCGACGCCGCAGTGCAAGGCCACTTAAATGCCGGTGTTCCCGCCAATAAATTGGTGCTTGGCATTCCATTCTACGGTCGCGGTTGGGATGGCGTAAACAACGCCGGCAACGGGCAATACCAAAGCGCCAGCGGAGCGTCTTCCGTCGGAACTTGGGAGGCTGGTTCTTTTGATTACTACGACCTGGAAGCGAATTATATCAATAAGAACGGGTATAGCCGCTATTGGAACGATACGGCCAAGGTGCCGTACCTGTATAATCCTTCGGTACGGCGGTTTATCTCTTATGACGATCCACAATCCATCGGCTTCAAAACCGATTATATCAAGAGCCGTGGTCTTGCCGGCGCCATGTTCTGGGAACTGAGCGGTGACCGCAACAAAACGCTGCTCACCAAGCTGAACAACGATCTGAGCGGAGGCGTAACGCCGCCGGGAGATACGGTGGCTCCGTCTACGCCTACCGGTGTAAAGGTCACCTCCAAAACGGCGAACTCTGTCACGTTAACCTGGCAGCCTTCTTCTGATAATGTCGGCGTTGTTGGATACAACGTCTTCCGGAACGGAACGCAAGCGGCCAGCGTAACCGGGACGACGGCGACGATCAGCGGTCTTGCCCCCGCAACGACGTATACTTTTACGGTGGTTGCACGGGATGCTGCGGGCAATGTCTCACCGGCCAGCGCTCCGCTGACGGTCACGACCGAGCCTGGAACCGACCCGGGCGACACAATCGCTCCCACCCCGCCGGGCAACGTTACGGTGACGGCCAAAACCTCGACCAGCGTCAGCCTGAGCTGGAGCGCATCGACCGATAATGTCGGCGTGACTGGATATGAGGTATACAACGGTAGTCAACTCGTTGCGACGGTGACGGGGACAACGGCTACGATTAACGGACTTTCGCCATCTACTTCCTATACGTTTACCGTGAAAGCGAAAGACGCCGCCGGTAATCTCTCGCCTGCAAGCAATGCGGTGACGGTCACCACAGATTCGGCAGGGACGGGGCCGACAGCTTGGGCACCTTATACGTCGTATACTGTGAATCAGCTCGTAACGTATAACGGTGTAACCTATAAAGTAATTCAAGCCCACACGTCGCTGCCTGGCTGGGAACCGGATAAGGTACCCGCGTTATTTCAGGCTCTATAAGGATAAAAATTTAAATAATTAACATCTTGTGTGCGCTTTCATTTTTCTATTGACGCTAGCGAGAGCTTGAATTATTATAGTCACATAACCGACCGACAATTGAATGACTTTTGGCGTGTTACCATTGATTCAGAATGGGCATGAGCCAAGGAAAGCAGACCTAGATAAACAATAGGCTTCTTTTCTTGGCTCTTTTTTTTCGCCTGTATCTCCCAATATCCGAGAGTAGGGCATATTGATTTCTTAAAGATGCCAGAATATAGGTAATCAGAATTAGGAGGAGGGCCATATGTTTTCAAAATGGAGAAAGAAAAATACGGAGAGTAAAGTGCTGGAGATCCTCTCGCCGCTAACCGGGGAGGCTGTACCGTTAGCTCAAGTTCCAGATGAAGCGTTCGCAGGGGGCCATATGGGTCCGGGGATCGCTGTTGAACCCAGCGAAGGACGTCTGGTTGCGCCGTTTGACGGCAAAGTCGTTCATGTCATCAAAAGTAACCATGCCGTGATGATGGAGCATTCGTCCGGATTGCAGTTTCTATTTCATCTCGGAATCAATACCGTGTCGCTCAAAGGCGAGGGCTTTACTGCCCATGTCTCCGTGGGGGACAAAGTCAAAGCAGGTCAGCTGCTAATCGAATTTGATCTGGCAGCCATTCGCGAAGCTGGTTATCCGGTGATTTCGCCAATTATAGTAACAAACGCCGGAGAAGTGACGAGCAGCGTAGAACCCATCACCGGTCCTGTGACGGCAGGCAGCAGCGTCATTTTAAAGGCGGTTTTACAATAAAATACAAGAAGTAAGGAAAGGATGGTTTGTGCATGCTAGCTTTTCTCCAGAAAATCGGTAAGTCATTGATGCTTCCGGTTGCAACACTGCCTGCAGCGGCGATTCTGCTCAGGTTCGGCAGCATCGACTACATCAAGGATTTTCACCTGGGGGATGGAGTTGGGGGATTTCTCAACACGTATATCGCACCGTTTCTAGCAGCGGGCGGAGGAACGATCTTTGACAATCTTCCGCTGATCTTCGCTGTTGGCGTTGCGATCGGTTTGGCCGGAGATGCGGTAGCCGCATTGTCTGCAGTCATCGGTCATTTGATTTTGCTGAACGTGCTTGGTAGAGTACCCGGCATTTTTCCAGGACTCATGCAATCCGCCGATACCAAATTGGATATGGGGGTTCTTGGTGGTATTATCGTGGGTTGTATTTCCGCCTATTTGTACAAACGGTACCATGATATCAAACTGCCGGATTGGTTAGGCTTCTTCGGTGGCAAACGGTTTGTTCCGATGGTCACTGCGATAACGATGGTTGTTGTAGGTTTGATCTTCGGCTTGATTTGGGGACCAATACAAGCTGCCTTGGATGTCTTTGGCGATTGGGTAACCAGCTTGGGCGGCATTGGTTCGGCAATTCATATCGTTGCCAACCGCTTGCTGATTCCGTTTGGTCTTCACCATATCATCAACTCGATCGTATGGTTCCAAATTGGAGATTTTACGAATGCTGCAGGGGACGTTATTCATGGCGACTTGTACCGCTTCTTCGCTGGCGACAAGACCGCAGGTATGTTCATGACCGGTTTCTTCCCGATCATGATGTTTGGTCTTCCGGCTGCAGCCTTTGCGATTATTCATACGGCTAGACCGGAAAGACGCAAAATGGTTAGCTCCATTTTCTTAGGGGCGGCATTGGCATCGTTCCTGACGGGGATTACAGAACCGTTGGAATTTGCCTTCATGTTTGTTGCTCCAGTGCTTTATGCGGTTCACGCAGTACTGTCGGGGATTGCGGCTTATGTCACTTACGCGCTTGGTATGAAACTTGGTTTCGGCTTCTCGGCCGGTTTCATCGATTATGCAATCAACTATCAAATCTCGACCAAGCCGTTGCTGCTCATCCCAGTTGGTCTAGTTACGGCGGTTGTGTACTATGTCATCTTCCGCTTCATGATTGTCAAGTTGAATTTGAAAACACCAGGTCGTGAAGATGCTGAGGATATCGCAGAAGTGGTAGAGGAAGGGGCTTCAGGAACAGGGAAGTCTGCCGCCGACAACCGTTCGGCCAAAATCCTGGCCAGCATCGGCGGACCGGAAAATATTGAGTCCGTGGATGCGTGCATTACCCGCCTTCGCCTCGTCGTCAAGGACGATAAACAGGTGAACGATGCCGCATTGAAGCAGTTGGGCGCATCGGGCGTCATGAGACTCGGCAAAGGCGCAGTCCAAGTCGTGTTCGGACCGCAATCCGAAGCGATCAAGGATGACATCAAAAAGATGCTGTAAGGTAACGCACGTATTGCATCGCAGGGCGGAATGGCAGTTCCGCCTTGCTTTTTTATTTTACGGCTTTATCTAACGAAAGGATTCAATTTTTTTGTCTAACGCTTGCCAGCCCAATCTCGGGTTATGTAAAGTTAAGTCGAAGGAAAACGGCTTAAGGGGTTAGACGATGTCCTATAAATTTACGAAATGGTTGATCCTGATTGTTCCAACACTGGTGGTCGGGGTGTGGGAGGTGGTACGCCACCAATTTCTCATGCCGTTTGTGTCGATGGAGCTAGGGAATGTGTTGACGCCGGTCATTTTGTTTGCGGTGAGTATTACATTGCAATATCGCTGGTTTTCGAACTTGGAACGCATGCAGGAGGAATTACAGCGGGAGCGGGCGCTGAAGGCCCGTTTGGAGCAGCGGGAGCAGCTGGCTCGTGAGCTGCATGATGGGATCGCGCAATCTTTGTTCCTTCTCTCCGTCAAGGTGGACCGGGCAGAACGGCAGCAGCAGGCGGCAGGTAGTTCGTATGATTGGAACGGGCTGCGCAAATCGATCCATGAAGTGAACCGGTATGTGCGGGAGGCGATTTCCGACCTGCGGATTCCGCCAGACTCTCGGGAAGGCGAAGCGGATGAAGCCTCCATGTCGGCAATCGTCCGTCGAATCGCTGTTGAACAGCAGCTCACTTTGCATTTGGACTGGCAGCTGGAGGAAGCGGGCTGGCCGGCGAAGGCGAAGATGGAGCTGGTGTCCTGCCTGCGGGAAGCGGTGATTAACGCAGCCAAGCATGCGGGCGTACAAGCCATCGAGATCTCGGCATCGGGAGATGCGCAGGATTTCACCGTCACGATCACAGATCACGGGTGCGGCTTTGCGCAGGAGGGTGCGGCGAGACCAGGCCGCTACGGCCTGCAGATCATGCGAGAGCGGACGAACGAGATGGGCTGGGAGCTGACGGTTGCGTCCCAGCCAGGAGAGACGACGATTCAAATTCGGGGAGGAGGCGGTTCAGATGAAGGTTCGCGTGTTGGTCGTGGATGATCATCCTCATGCCCGGGAAGCGATCGGGGAGATATTAGCCGAGGATGATTCCTTTGAAATCGTGGCTTACGCGGAAGATGGCGACGAGGCCATTGCCCAGACGGAGCGGTGGATGCCGGATTTGATCTTGATGGATATCCGCATGCCGGGCAAGGACGGCTTGGAAACGACCCGCGAGATCAAGCTGCGCTACCCCTATGTGAAGATCGTGCTCATTACGGTATCGGATGACGCCGCTCATCTGTTTGAAGCGCTGAAGCAAGGCGCCCAGGGATACCTGCTCAAAAACTTGGAGCCCGGAACTTGGTTGGAATATTTAAGGGCGATCGCCAGCGATGAAGCGCCATTATCCAGTGAGCTGGCTTTGCGGATTTTGCAGGAGTTTCCGGTGAACAGGCGGACAAGCGGTGAACAACCTCCGCTAACTGCCCGCGAACGGGAGATCCTTGGCTGGGTTGCGCAGGGCATGACCAATCGGGAGATTGCCGGGGTGTTGCACATTTCCGATCAGACGGTAAAAAACCATCTTAAAAACATTTTGCAAAAGCTGCACTTGGAAAACCGGGTACAACTCACGCGTTATGCGCTGGAGCAAGGGTGGATCGACCCGCGAGGGTGATTTCAATGGCTGCAGGGACAAATGTCGAAGTTGTGACGGAAATCACAAAGCGTGAAGCCTTCCCGTTCTAAACTGAGAGTAGCTCTTAGTTCAAGAAGGGGAGAGAAGCTGATGAATCAACGTTTGGGTGCTGTTGCCTGTTTGCTCGCGGCCGGGATGCTTCTGCTATCGGCATGTGCCGACGCCCCAGGGCGCTATATTGGCGAATCTGAGCCGGCGGCGGAAACAACAGGACCGGTGAAGTCGTTTACCGTTCATGCCAGCTCATCGGGATACGACTTGACGGAAATCAAGGTCAAACGGGGCAATACGGTGCAGATTACGCTCAAAAATAAGCAGGGGATGCACTCGTTGAAAATCAAAGGATACAACAAAGAAGTCCGCGGAGGCAAAACGATTACGTTTACGGCTGACCAAGCCGGAACCTTTGAGTACTCCTGCAACATCTCCTGCGGCAAGAACCACAAGGAGATGAAAGGCATCTTGATCGTAAAATAAAAAGCTGACGGCTCATCCAGCAGATGAAGTCGCCAGCTTTTTTTGATAAGGAGAGCTGTATTTCTGCATGCGTGTGGCATCCCTTACGTGATTATCCCGTTGCATCACAACCTCAAAAATACCCCAACTGCTCCTTGGCTGCCTCCGACATCTGCTCCGGCGACCAGCGCGGCTCCCAGACGACGTCGATGACCGGGTTTTGGATTCCAAGTTGATCGTTAAGAACCCAACGAACACCGCCAACAATCGTATCATGCATCGGGCAGCCCGGCGTTGTTAAAGTCATCTGAATGTAGACATGATCATCTTCTTCCCGAATGTCGTATACCAGCCCTAGATCAACGATATTTACGCCCAGCTCGGGATCATAAACCTCACGCAGGCATTCACGGATTTGTTCAATTTTATTCATGGCCACTAACCTCCATTTGCATTGTCGTTAATGAGCAAACACCATTGCGATCAAAGCGATATAAGCCACCGAAACGATGGATAATACGGCGCCTCCGATGGCAATAACGATCGATGAGCCGGTCACGATGCCGATGAGGACGGTCAAATTCGCACAGAGAATCAAGGTTAACCCGAGATTCACTTTCCGCTCGTCCAGCAGGTCGGCCAGTACCGGCGTTCCCGGGCGTCCGGCTTGCTTGCCGTATTTGTAGGTCCACCACAGGAACGGTACGATTTTGGACACGTATCCAAGCACCGTGAACGACACCCAGTAGCTTAAATAAACAAAGCCGGCTGTGAGAACAGTTTGAGTTTCCAGCAGTTGCCCTGGTGACACCAGTGCCCGCACCGCAAACATGAGCGCAAAGGCGGCAAAGATTTGGCTTCCGGTGACTGTCCATTCAATGCCTGCCCCCGGGCTGCGTTTATGCCGTTTGCTGCGGATTTGCAACAGATGAACGTTATAACAAAGAACGGCAACAACAATCAGGTGCAGCGCGGCAATTTTGAAGCCTGTTGGCAAACCAAACAGAAAGGAAGTCGCGCCTAGCAGAACCCCTGCGTTCCATACCCCTAAGACGACGTATTCCAGCCGGGTTGGATAGTTATGGGACAAATAAAACATCGGCAACAGCTTGTAGCTGAACCCGGTGATCAACAGACCAAACCAGCCTAGCGTCCCCAGCCAGATATGCGTACCAAATAGGTTTTCGTGCAAATCGTTGTAAAGACCGGTCGCAAAATTGATCCCCATCGCCATCCCGGATAACCCGGTGAGCAGCAGGTAAAACACCGCGCAGGCAGTGCTAATGGTGATCGCGTTCCACGTTTCGGCCCGCAGCAATGTGGCGGCCAGGTTCCAAACGAACAGGACAACTCCAGAGAATGCGAGTGTGGCAAAGCCGCCAATCCAATACGTGTCGCCTTGAATGAAGCCAAATAGCAGACCAAACAGACCAATCGTAAAAAGTGTATAATGCACATACCCGAGACGTTCGCTGTAGATCTTCGACTGCAAAATAACGTTGATCAGCTGGTAGACGGCACCCATCGCCAGCATGGTTGCCCAGCCCAGCACAAACAGGTGCACCTGGAACCAGCCGGCCGGGCCGCGGATCTCATCGCCGATCCAGCCTGTGAGTGACATCAGGGAGGTGGCGTGAAACAGGACGAATCCGAAGATTCCGGTGACGATAAAGAGAAAGGGCAGGCGGGACATGGCCGGCATCAGGTTCACCTCCTTAAGGTTTGCGAATTTGGACTTTGGCCGTCCCATCCGGTTGTTCTTCCACCGTATAGGTGCAGCCCAAGCTGTTTAATTCCTCGATAAGAAATACCGGTACCCGGTCGTTGTGAATATGCACCTCATCACCTGATTTGCAGCGATCCAAGGCTGCCAGCGTTCGAACCATCGGTTGCGGCGGTTCCAGACCACGGTTGTCCAGCGTGATGATGTTAGGGGTGGCGGCAGATTCGCCGGATCCACCCGTTGATGCCGGAGCAACCTCTGCGGTTGCTTCAACTGGTACGGATTCGTTTTCCTCTTCGAGCCATGCCTTGTTTTTCTTATGGACAAATGTCGTGATCCAATGCTCTTTGTCTAGCATCACCGCTTTGCCGACGAGTCCCTTCATTTTCAGAAGCTTGAGCAAAGGGGTCGGCTTGAAGGGGGCGTGAAGCACGAAGAGATCGTCTTTTTCCAGCTTTTTGACAGTATCCATGATGAGCTGGAACGGCTCCAGTTTGTTCCGTAGTTGCTCTCGAACGTCCAGCTCTACAATTCTGGCGTCTTGTCGATTCATCCAACGTCACCTCGTTTATGAATTTGCGTGAAAATGGTATTTCATTAATGGCTCATCACCGGTTCTCCATGATCTGTCCCGTCCTGGCTTACGCGCAGGATCGCCGTAGCTCCGAGGTTAGCATCACCCAGCTGATGGGTCAAAATCAGATAATCGCCTTCTTCCATGACGGTAAACTCAACGACTGCGCCGCCGCCGGCCGGAAGCAACACCGTTTGCATGCCGTACAGCTGATTGCTTGGATTCCCGTCCAGATAGACGCGATCAAAGGTCGTCCCAACCACATGGAACGAAGAAACATGATTTGGTCCCGCATTGATGACGTACAGCCGAACCTTGTCGCCGACTTTGGCGAGCAAGGGGTGTTCTTTTAACGTAAAATCATCGCCGTTGAACACAACATACTCCGGATCACCTTGTTGAAAAGCATCCAAATCATTTGCCGCATACCACTCGCTTTGGACGATCGTATATTCTCGGTCGATATCCGAGTCCGTAGGGTATCCGTCCTTCGGTTCAACGATGATCATCCCATACATCCCATTGGCTACATGCAGCAGTACCGGACTTGCTCCGCAATGGTACATGAACACGCCTGGCGTGTTGGCGGGATAAGTAAACGTGCCGTGCTCGTTAGGCATCACTTCAACGAACTTCTCGCTTGGAGCGGCATGGACCGCATGGAAATCCATCGAATGCGGCATATCTGGATCTAGGTTTTTTAAGGTAAACTCCAGCTGATCGCCTTGCTTCACGCGCAACACCGGCCCGGGGGCGGTACCGTTAAGTGTCCAGGCGGGATAAGTGACGCCTTCGGAAATCTCGATATCCGCTTGCTGCGCGGTCATTTCAATGCGGACGGTATGGCCTTCCCGTTGAATGATTGGCTCAACTGGCGGTGGATGGAGATGCTGTTCTTCCTCTTGCAGGACGGTATCACTGACCTGGGGTGTCTCCGATGGGAACGCAAACCATGCTGCGGCAATCATGACCAGACAGCACAAACTAAGCAATAGATGCTTCGGGATGTTCCGCGATTTCATCGGTCATTCCTCTTTCTATCTGAAATGGCTAAGCAATAACTCCTTGATGTACCTTCATCGTACGATGGGTCCGAAGACCGCATTGTGATATGTATCACATGAAAGTTGTCGAAAATGTTGTCATTTGATTCCCATTCTCAGTGCATAAATGAGTTAATTCCGATCTGTTTGATATTGTATTCGCGGGGCAGATGAAGTAAGATGGTAGGTATATTCCAACCGAATATAGCGGAAATAGGTGTTCCGGCCAAGATTGGCCGGAGCTTAAAAGGGAAGTCCGGTGCAATGCCGGCGCGGTCCCGCCACTGTAACGGAGGAGTCGGATGTGTGAGATGCCACTGGTGATGTAATCATTGGGAAGGTCACATCCGGCGATGATGCCGAAGCCAGGAGACCTGCCTATTTCGACAGCACTGCTGTACCTACGGGAGATAGGGAGGTGTTAAAGTTGCAAGCCATCGAACAACGGATCGAAGGTCCTCTTTAGCCATGCTATCGAGGACCTTTTTTGTGCTTTACGGATTGGCGCGTTTTGAACTTACCAATGGGAGGCAATGAATATGGGGAAATTTGTTAGCGGAAATCTGGGGTATCCCAGAATCGGAAGACAACGGGAATGGAAGAAGCAGATCGAGGCTTATTGGGCAGGAAAAATCACGGAGCCGGAGCTCCATGCTCGATTAAAAGAGATTCGCTTGAACAACCTGCGTCTGCAGCGGGATCGGGGACTTGATGTCATCCCGGTGGGCGATTTTACGTATTACGATCACGTCCTTGATACAGCGACGATGTTTGGCCTAGTACCGGAGCGCTTCGTATGGAACGGTGACCAAGTATCGCTTGATCTGTATTACGCCATCGCAAGAGGCGACGACCAAGCGACCGCCAGTGAGATGACCAAATGGTTTAATACGAACTACCATTATATCGTGCCTGAGCTTGGGAACCGAGATCCCAAGTTGACCGTCAATCGGCCGCTGGCGGCTTATCTGGAAGCGAAACAGGAGCTCGGGATCAACGGAAGGCCTGTACTGCTTGGGCTGTTTACTTTGCTGAAGCTGTCCAAGGGGGAAACGGCGGGGGAAGTCGAGACTTGGACCCGCAAGCTGCTGCCGCTATACGTACAGGTGCTGCGCGAGCTGAAGGCGGCGGGCGCAGATTGGGTGCAAATCGACGAACCGGCTATCGTTGTCTCTTTAAGTGAGGAGGACGTACACCGGCTTCGCTTGATCTACCAGGCGATCGCGCAGGAGGTTCCGGGACTGCGACTGATGCTGCAAACCTACTTTGATGCGGTTGAACGATACGAAGATCTGATTGAACTGCCGGTGCACGGCTTGGGGTTGGATTTCGTACACGGCTGGGACGGTAACCTGGAAGCGCTCCGGCGTTACGGCTTTCCCGCTGGCAAGACGATGGGAGCGGGACTGATTGACGGGCGGAACATTTGGCGCACGGATTTAGATGAGGCGCTTAGCCTGGTGAAGACGATTTCGCTCCAGTCCGGAGCGCCGGATGTGATCGTGCAGCCTTCCTGCAGCTTGCTGCATGTCCCGGTATCTGCTGCAGGGGAAGAGCGGCTTAATCCGGTATTGCGCGATGCGTTGGCCTTTGCCGAGCAGAAGCTGGAGGAGTTGGTGAGCTTAAGCAGGGCGGCAAATGGGGAAGAACCAGAGCCGGTGCAGTTCGCCGAGAATCGTCGCGCCTTGGCTGTACTTGCCGCAGATCCGGCCCGCAGCCTTGCTTCGGTGCGGGAAGAAGCAGCGCAGACTGCAGCGGCTCCGGCCGAGCGCGCCAGCGATTTCGCCGATCGGCGGCGGAAGCAGCAGGCAAAGTGGCAGTTGCCGTTCCTGCCGACCACAACGATCGGCAGTTTCCCGCAAACCGCCGAGGTTCGGGCCGCCCGGCAGAAATGGCGTAAAGGCGAGTGGAGCCCAGAGAAGTACGAGGCGTTCATTCTAGCGGAAATCCGCAAATGGGTTGAGCTCCAGGAGGAGATCGGGCTCGACGTATTGGTGCACGGTGAATTCGAGCGCACCGATATGGTGGAATTTTTCGGAGAGAAGCTTCCGGGATTTGCGTTTACGCAAGGAGGCTGGGTACAGTCCTACGGCACGCGCTGCGTAAAACCGCCGATCATTTATGGAGACGTCGAATTTGCGGGGCCAATGACCGTTAAGGAAACGGCCTATGCCCAGAGCTTGACGAACAAACCGGTGAAAGGGATGCTAACGGGACCGATCACTATCCTAAACTGGTCCTTTGTTCGCAGCGACCTGTCCCGGGAGCAGGTGGCTTATCAAATTGCTCTGGCTCTGCGAAGGGAAGTCGAGGCGTTGGAGGAAGCGGGGATCGAGATGATCCAAGTGGACGAGCCTGCGCTGCGCGAAGGGCTGCCGCTCAAGCAGAAGGATTGGGCGAACTATTTGAAGTGGGCGGTGAAGGCGTTCCGCGTGACGACCTCATCGGTCCGGGATACGACGCAGATTCATACGCATATGTGCTACTGCGAATTTGACGATATCTTGGAGGAGATCCGTGCGCTGGATGCCGATGTGATCTCGATCGAAACGTCGCGCAGCCACGGCGAGCTGATCCAGAGTTTTGAGAAGCATACGTATCCGCTTGGAATTGGGCTGGGGGTTTACGACATTCATAGCCCGCGCGTCCCGTCTGCGGAGGAGATGGTACGGTTGATCGAGCGGGCGCTCCAAGTTTTGGACCCGGAACTTTTCTGGGTGAACCCTGATTGCGGCTTGAAAACGAGAGGACAACACGAAACGGTCGCAGCGCTGCGGCAAATGACGGCGGCAGCAGAGCAGGTTCGCAGCAAATTTGGACGTGGAACGCAGGCAACACGGCAGTGAAGGAAGTTTGATTTTTTTGAATCTGTAATTGACAAAGTGGTAGTTAGCCTTTATCATTACCATTGTTAAATCAGTTACAAGATAATATAGAGTAACTAGAAAAAAGAAAGTAAAGATAAAGAGTTGGAGGGAAACCACAGATGTCTAAAGTTTTATTTGTCAAAGCCAATAATCGCCCAGCAGAGCAATCTGCTACTGTAAAGTTGTATGAAAGCTTCCTGCAAACTTACAAAGAAACTCATCCTAATGATGAAATCACCGAGTTGAACCTGTTCGAGTTGAACCTGCCTTATTATGATTTGGATATGCTAAACGGGCTGTTCAAAGTCAATAATGGGATCCCGACAACGCCAGAAGAGCAAAAAGCTGCTGACTTGGCCAATGGTTATCTGGAGCAATTTTTGAATGCGGATAAAGTCGTATTTGCGTTCCCGTTGTGGAACTTCACGATTCCGGCACAGCTGTTGACCTACCTGTTCTACTTGAACCAAGCTGGTAAAACGTTTAAGTACACCGAGCAAGGTCCGGTTGGCCTGGTCGGCGGCAAGAAAGTAGCGTTGCTGCAAGCGCGCGGCGGCGTTTATTCCGAAGGTCCAATGAGTGCGCTGGAAATGTCTCTGAACTATGTAAAGAACACCTTGGCCTTCTGGGGCATTAACGATCCGGAAGCCGTTGTGGTCGAGGGGCATAATCAATTCCAAGACCGCGCCGAAGAAATTATTCAAGATGGCGTAAAACGCGCTGCCGAGCTGGCTGCAAGATTCTAATTTATCTGATATGCAATTTGGGAAGCCTGAGCCGTTTAAAGACGGTTCAGGCTTTTTTCTTCTTGACCAACGAAGCAGGGAAAAAATAAAATGAGTCTAACAGAAAATCTAACAATATTAGAAAATTATCCCTCTAACTATCAAGCCATACGCTGCATGATTTTCAGAAAGTGGATTGTAAGATTCATCTCTTGAATCAAGGAAGGTTCACTTTTGAGGGATCTTATGATCAATTTGTAGAGTCTCATATCGATGCCAATCCCGATGATATCTTTGTTGAACTCGTAAAGTAGTAATGATGAAACTCTTGCTAATGGGGGGGAGACCCCGTTAGTAAGGGTTTCTTTTTTTACACTAGGGTATGTTCGATTTGCACCAAAGTGCCGAATACAATTATACTCACCTTATATACTTGAAGGAGTTGCGATCATGAACAACGAAATGGAAATGGTTGTAAAGCTTGGCCTAGCTCTATTGTTCGGGTTATTTATCGGTATCGACCGGCAATTAAAGCAGAAACCGCTGGGAATCAAGACGAGTATGGTTATTTGTATTGCCAGCTGCTTGGTTACGATCGTGTCGATCGAGGCGTTTGCCAAATTCGCCGGACCGGATCATCCGAACATGGATCCGATGCGGCTAGCTGCGCAAATCGTCAGCGGGATCGGTTTCCTGGGGGCAGGGGCGATACTTCGCCGAAGCAATGAGGGGATCTCCGGCCTTACCTCTGCGGCGATGATCTGGGCAGCGTCCGGGATTGGGATCGCAATCGGAACCGGGTTTTATCTGGCTGCTGCATTAACGGTGGTTCTGTTGATCATTTCCGTGAATGTCGTACCCTATATCATTAAATGGATTGGACCCTATAAGCTGAATCAGCGCGATGTCTCCATCAAAATCGTCATGGAGGATCACGGCAACGTAACCGAACTGATTCGTATCATCGAATGCAGCGGTGATCCAGAACAAGGAACGAAAGTGAACAAGCACCGGATTCGGCGGCTGAAAATCAAAGACTTGGAGGAAGGACGCCAGCGGATCGATATGGTGATTACCGCATCGGAGAAGGAGTATACGACGGAGCTGTACCATTTTCTCCGGAAGATTAACCATGTCATCAGCGTGGAAGTGGAGAATCTCTAGTTAAGGTTTTATTTTGTTTAACTTCAGTTTAAATTCCGAATGTAGTCTTTTTCCTAGAGCCGGTATTTCCGGCTCGTCTTGTTTCAGATAGAGATGGAAGGGAAGAGAAACACATGCCAAGGAATAACTTCAATTTTAAAGATACCGATCGTCAAGTGAGCACAAGTGGTGGAAGCTCAAAGGCGTTTTTCCGCCTGCTGCGGGAAACGAAGCCGCCGCTGCCGCTGTTTGCCGTCGCGATCGTCCTCAGCTTGCTGTCAACGTTGGTCAGCCTCGTGATTCCGATGTTCACGAAGAATCTTGTTGACGGCTTTTCGTTGTCTTCCATCAGCGGTTCGCAGATCGTGTGGATCGGCGCCGCATTTGTCGGGATGTCCGTCGCTTCGGGACTATCGATCTTCCTGCTGAATTATACCGGTCAGCGCATGGTTGCTGGCCTGCGGGATCGTTTATGGAAGAAACTGCTCTGCTTGCCGGTATCTTACTTCGACAACAATCGGACCGGGGAGTCGGTCAGCCGAATGACCAATGACACCGGGATCATCAAAACGTTGATCTCCGAACAGGTCTCCGGCTTTATCAGCGGAATCATCTCGATTCTGGGTGCGGTGGCCGTTCTATTTTACTTGAACTGGAAAATGACCCTGGTGATGTTCGCGGTGATCCCGCTTGCCGCTTTGATTCTTGTACCGCTGGGCCGGACGATGTATAAAATTTCGCTGGCCATGCAGGACGAGACCGCATCTTTTACAGCGGCCTTAAGCCAGGTGTTGTCCGAAATCCGCCTGGTCAAAGCATCGAACGCGGAGCGGAAGGAATATGAAAGCGGCAGCCAAGCGATTGGCAGACTGCTCTCCTTCGGCGTGCGGGAGGGCAAAGTCATGGCATGGATTAGCCCGTTTATGGCCTTTGTCATGATGATGCTGCTCGTCGTGGTAATTGGCTACGGCGGGATGCAGGTGGCGGGCGGCGGGTTGTCCGCCGGGGAACTGGTGGCGTTTATTCTGTACCTCGTTCAGATCGTCATGCCGATGACGCAGTTGACGACGTTTTTCACCCAACTTCAGAAAGCCAAAGGCGCTACGGAACGGATTCTCCAAACGCTGGATGCCGAGGAGGAGCCTTTTGGCCAAGGTCAGGAGATTACGAAGGCGGATCAGCCGTTAATCGTGGACGGGGTTACCTTCGGGTACAAACCGGACGAGCCGGTGTTGCAGGACGTTTCCTTTACGATGGAGCCGGGGACGGTAACGGCGGTCGTTGGCCCAAGCGGCGGCGGCAAAACGACGTTATTTTCCTTGCTGGAGCGGTTTTACGTGCCGCAGCAGGGCAGTATCCGACTGGGAGATGACCCCATCGATTCGTTTTCGCTTCGCTCCTGGCGTGGGATGATTGGGTACGTCTCGCAGGAAAGCCCGATTATCGCCGGAACCATCCGTGAGAATCTGTGCTACGGCATCGAGCGCGAAGTCAGCGAAGCGGAGCTGCAGCGGGCGGCGGAGATGGCTTATGCTGACGGCTTTATCGCCGAACTGCCGAACGGGTTCGATACCGATGTCGGCGAGCGCGGGGTTAAGCTGTCCGGCGGGCAGCGGCAGCGGATCGCGATTGCACGGGCCCTGTTGCGCGATCCGAAAATCCTCATGCTGGACGAAGCGACCTCGAGCCTGGACAGCCGCTCGGAAATCGTCGTCCAGAAGGCGCTAAATAACCTCATGAAAGGCCGGACGACGATTGTCATCGCCCACCGTCTCTCCACCGTCATTGGGGCGGATCAGCTGATTTTTATCGAAAAAGGGAAGGTTACGGGCCGAGGCACACATGAGCAGCTCTTGCGTCAGCACGCCATGTATCGCGAGTTCGCCTCGCAGCAGCTGCAAATCGCCGCAAGCCGAGAAGAGTCGGAACCGCTCGAAAACGAGGAGGAAGAGATGCAACATGGCTAAAATTCTCGTAGTTGACGACGATCAGCATATCCGCGAGCTGGTTCGCCTGTTCCTGGAGGAAGCGGGCATCGATCAGGTGATGGAAGCCGAGAATGGACGCAAGGCGCTCGCTCTGGTGGAATCGGAGAAGGTCGACATGGTGATTTTGGACATCATGATGCCGGAGATGGACGGCTGGGACCTCTGCCGTGAGCTGCGCCGCTACTATGATATGCCGCTGCTCATGCTGACGGCGAAGGGGGAGACTCGGCAGGTGGTTAAGGGCTTCGAGCTGGGCACGGATGATTATCTCGTCAAACCGTTCGAACCGGCCGAGCTCGTCGCACGGGTGAAGGCGCTGCTCAAGCGCTATCAGGTGTCGATCTCCCAAACCGTGACGATTGGCGCGCTGCGAATGAACCGCAAAACATTTGAAGTTGAAAGCGGCGAAAGCAGCATTACGCTGCCGCTTAAGGAGTTCGAGCTGCTGTTCAAGCTTGGCAGTTATGCAGGGCGAACCCTCACCCGGGAGCAGCTTATTGAGGAAATCTGGGGATACGATTTTGAAGGAAATGAACGCACGCTAGATGTGCATATTAATCGATTGCGCGAACGGTTTCCCGAGGAAACGTTTGGATTTAAGATTCGTACGATCCGCGGTCTCGGGTATCGTTTGGAGGTGTGTGAACGTTGACCTTCTGGAGGAGAGCAGGAGAGATATTGCTCCGAATCGGCCAGATCCTTGTCATCCTCGCCTGTTTTGGTACGACTTGGTCTTTGGCGCGCTGGGTAACCGCAGCGGTTTACCGAAAATGGGAGCCTCCTTTTTCTGCTTATGTCATCGATCTGCTGAATGTCATTTTCGGAGTCATCTTATTTTTCTTGGTCGTGCTTCTGATCTCCGCGATGTTCCGGCCCCGTCAACTGAGAAGCCTGAACATCGTGATCGACGCGATTCGCCGGATCTCCCAAGGGGATTTCTCGGTTCGGATCGTCGGATTCGAACGGATGCGAGAGTTTGAAACCATCGTTAACAGCATTAACGAAATGGCCGGAGCTTTGGGACAAATGGAAACGATGCGACAAGACTTCATCTCCAACGTGTCGCACGAAATCCAATCGCCGCTGACCTCGATCCGCGGCTTTGCCAGAGCTTTGCGCAGACCGGACTTATCTCCAGAGAAACGGAACCATTACCTGGAGATCATCGAATCGGAAAGCCGCCGTTTGGCGCAGATGAGCGACAATTTGTTGAAGCTCTCCGCTCTGGAGACGGACCGTGCCTCGCTGCAAACGAACCGGTTTCGGCTTGATCGCCAACTGCAAAACGTAGTATTGGCTTGTGAACCTCAGTGGCTCGCCAAGAACATTCAAATACAGATGGAAGTTTCAGCGTTGGAGGTGGAGGGCGCCGAGGATCTGCTTAGCCAGGTCTGGATGAATCTGCTTCATAACAGTATCAAGTTTACGCCGGAAGGCGGGGAAATTCGAGTTTCCCTCACGTCTGAAGGGGAACGGGCGGTTGTGACGGTGGCAGACAACGGGATCGGTATGTTCGAGCAGGATTTGGTTCATATTTTTGAGCGCTTTTATAAAGCGGACAAATCCCGCACGCGCAGCGATGGGGGCAGCGGGCTGGGACTGTCGATCGTCAAAAAAATCGTGGACATCCATCAAGGTGAGATTACGGTGACTTCCGAGCCTGGCAAGGGCTCAAGCTTTAACGTGTTCATCCCTTTCCGCTGGAAACCATAATCGGTGGAAATTGTAACCTTTTATTTGGATTTGGAGGCAAGAGACATGGTATGATGGTATTGTGTGCTCGTGTCTAACCAGCTCAAATAAAGGATGATTGGATGAATGAGTAAACGTATTTTAATTGTCGATGATGACGAAAAAATCGCAAAACTGATCGAAATATATCTGATGAATGAAGGCTATCATGTCCTGAAGGCGGAGGACGGCTTGCGGGCGCTGGAGATCACCGAGCAGGATGAGGTTGATTTGGTGATCCTTGACGTAATGCTCCCCGGGCTCGACGGAATATCTGTCTGTATGAAGATCCGTGAATCGAAGACCACGCCGATCTTAATGCTTAGCGCCAAGGACGGCGATATGGACAAGATTACCGGGCTGATGACCGGAGCGGACGATTACATGGTGAAGCCGTTTAATCCGCTGGAGCTCGTCGCCCGCGTCAAATCGCTGCTTCGCCGCTCCTCCTATACAGCACAGCCGCCAAGCTCAACGCAGTCATCGCAGGATCATATCATCAAGATCGCCTCGCTGGCGATCGACAAAGAAACGCACACGGCGACCGTAGACGGCAACCCGCTGAAGCTGACGCCTATCGAATTTGGCATTTTGCATTTGTTAGCCAGCCATCCCGGGCGGGTGTTTGGTTCTGAAGAGATCTTCGAGCTGATCTGGAAGGACAAATATTTGGACAGCAGCAATTCTGTAACCGTGCATATCAGCCGCCTCCGTGATAAGCTGGAGAAGGAAATGGATGGGGAGAAGCTGATTCGTACCGTATGGGGGGTCGGCTACAAACTTGAAAGCTAGCCTGCGTTTTGTTGCCTGGTTGTTCTGGACCGTCGTCACTTCACTCATTTCGCTGTTTCTGCTTATTTTGCTGGCGCGGTTGTTTTTCCTCACCTTCCCGAGTATGACGGTGTACAATGTGGTGATGTGGATTAACCGAAATATCGGTTTCCCGGAAGCGTATTATTTAACCGGCGTGCCGATTCTTATGCTGTTTTCGTTATATTTTTACCGCCGCAGCCTCCGCCGTCAAGAGAAGCGATACTTGGAGCAGCTGATCGAAGAGGTCCATAAAATCGAAGCCGGCTCCGTACGGAAAATCCCTGTGCAGAACGTCGGGCAGCTTGGACAGCTCGCGACCGATATCAACCGGATGATCGATCGGTTGGTCACATCCATCGAGGACGAGCGACGGGCGGAGCAGACGAAAAATGAGCTGATCACCAACGTATCCCATGATTTGCGCACCCCGCTTACCTCGATTACCGGTTATTTGGGACTGATCGAAGAGGACCGTTACCGCGATGAGGTTGAGCTGCGTTATTATGTCAGCATGGCCTACGAGGAGTCGCTTCGATTAAAGCAGCTGCTGCAGGACTTGTTCGAATATACGCGTATGCAGAATAAGGAGATGAAGCTGGAGTTCAGGCGGATTAATCTGGCGGAGATGCTCCATCAAATGGCTGCCCATTTCGGCTGGCAGTTGCAGGAGAACGGCATGGAATGCCGGCTGTACCTGCATGGGCCGCTGTACGTTCAGGCGGATGGGGACAAGCTTCGCAGAGTCTACGAGAACCTGATGACCAATGCGATCCGGTATGGCCACGATGGCAAGTATTTGGATATTCGCGGCTGGCAGGAAGGCGATGAAATCATCACAGAGGTTGTGAATTACGGCGATCCGATCCCGACCGTCGACTTGCCGCATCTGTTTGACCGGTTCTACCGTGTGGAGAAGTCGCGCGCTTCCCAGACGGGGGGCTCCGGCATTGGCCTCGCGATCGCCAAGCATATCGTCGATTTGCATCATGGCACAATCTCAGCGGACAGCAACGAGTATCGTACCGCGTTTACGGTGCGGTTACGCCGGGACGGTGCATGAACTATCAACTAGAATTCGCATGATGACGCCAGATGGCGTCTTTTTGTTTAAGGAAAACGCAGTAAATTCTTAAGGAAAACTTAACAATTTCTTAGTCGGGACGCAAACTCTATTCGGCATAATGGACCAAGTATGGCGGAGATATAAAGACAGCCTTGTTCTGAAAGCCGGGAGAAAGTGAGGAATCAATCATGAAGACTCGTTCTATGGATTTGCTTTACCGCGAATATAAAAATGACGTTTTTCGATATTTGTATAGTATGTGCCGTAACTCGCATATCGCTGAGGATTTGATGCAGGAGACGTTTTGCCGGGCGCTGATGCACCTGCACGAAGCAGAGGGGAAAAGGGCCAAGGCCTGGCTTCTTCGCGTCGCCCATAACGCTTATATCGACTTGCTGCGGAAGGAAAGCCGGTCGTCCTCGTACGAAAATGAATTTTTCCACCGTTATCCGAGTGACGATACACCGGAGAAATCCGTGCTTGGCGAGGAAAACCGCCGGGAACTATACGCGCAGCTGGCTTTTTTGCAGCCCAATCAACAACATGCGGTGCTGCTGTATGACGTACAGGGCTTCTCTTATCAGGAGTCGGCGGATTTGATGGGCATCTCGTTATCCCATTTCAAAATCGTGTTGTATCGCGCCAGACAAAAGCTGCGCCGGTCTAGAGAAACAGCCTGATCTTATATACTTATACTTAATCATACTTAACTATCTAAATATGAAATTTTCACCTTTGAGGCTGCCTTTGGGCAGTCTTTTTGGTTTGTTCTCTGTTCAATTCGGTTTACTTGATGTAGGATATTACCAGAAATCACCTGAACCTAAGGAGGACGAAACCCATGTCGAAGTTGCCATATCATCTGCAAGACTGCGTTTCATCTGGAAGCCTCGCCGCTGGGCCAAGGTCATTTGCTGGAGCATGAGTTACTGAAAGGCATAGATTCAGGCGATGGATGGGTTAAACCGCAACCAACGTTTTGGGTCGGATCCGGATAAAAACGTTCCAAAGTAAATGAAGCAAACCATCCTATATCAGATAAAAATGTGAGGTCAAGATGAACCAGTCAACCGCCGTCAAAACGGCTAACCCTGCATTCACGGTCTATCCGATTCTTTTTGCGATCAGCACGGTGCATTTATTAAACGATACGATGCAATCCGCGATCCCGGCTTTATTCCCGGTACTGCGCGAATCTCTGTTGTTATCCTACGGCCAAATCGGCTGGATTTCGTTCGCCATGAACATGACGGCTTCCGTGTTTCAGCCATTGGTCGGTTTGTACTCGGATGTTCGGCCCCGGCCTTATATTCTGCCGCTTGGCGTTTGCTTTACGCTGGCGGGCATCGTCATGCTGGCCTTTGCCCCCAGCTATCCATTGATTCTGCTGGCGGTCACCTCTATCGGGCTGGGCTCGTCGGTGTTCCACCCGGAGTCGTCGCGCGTTGCTTATTTGGCGGCAGGTACGAGACGCGGGCTGGCGCAGTCGATTTTTCAGGTCGGCGGGAATATCGGAGCTTCGTTAGGTCCGATCATGTCGGCTTTGATCTTTATCCCTTTGGGTCAGACCAGCGTCGCTTGGTTTGCTTTGGCGGCGGTGGCGGCGATCGTCATCCAGTTTTGCGTGGCAAAATGGTACAGCGGGCAGGATCTGAAACCGCGTAAGCCGCGTACAACAGGTTCGGCAGCCGCGGGCGGAGCCGCTCGGCCAAAGAGCCGCCTCAGCCGGGGCAAGATCATACTGGCCATCACCGTGCTGGTGCTGTTGTTATTCTCCAAAAACGTCTACTCGATCAGCATCTCGACGTTTTATTCGTTTTTCCTTATGGACCATTACGGCGTTGCTAAAGATACGGCACAATGGTATATTTTCGCCTTTTTGGCGGCTTCGGCGGTGGGTACGTTTTTTGGCGGGCCGATCGCGGACCGCTATGGTCGGCGCAACATCATATGGGTATCTATTCTTGGAACGGCGCCGTTTTCGATGCTACTGCCTTACGCTAACCTGTTCTGGTCAGGTGTACTTGTCGTCATTGCCGGCCTGATCATGTCCTCGGCTTTTTCGATTATCGTTGTGTATGCGCAGGAGCTGCTGCCGGGAAAGGTAGGGCTGATCTCCGGCCTGTTCTTCGGCTTGTCCTTTGGACTTGGCGGCTTAGGTTCCGCCGTGTTGGGGAACTTTGCCGATCAGGCAGGCATTCTGTTCATTATGCAGGTATGCTCCTTGCTGCCGTTGATCGGTCTGCTCACCGTCCTGCTGCCAAAGGATGAAGCATTAAAAGAGCAGGAGGCGGGGAGTTGATGATGCCAACGATTGCAGGTGCAGCCGATTTGCGCGAGGCGATCCGTCGTCAGCCGGAGATAATGGCCGATCTGCAGCTCGTTGCTGAGCTGAGGTTGCCTCAGGGCTGCATTGCCGCCGGTTATATCCGCAACTTTGTCTGGGACGTGCTTCATGGCTATGCCGAACGGACGCCGCTGCACGATGTGGACGTGCTGTATTATGATCCGGCGTGTCTGGATGAAGAGGCGGAGAAAGTTTATGATGCACGGCTGCGCGAACGAAATCCTCGGCTAAATTGGTCGGTGAAAAATCAGGCGCGCATGCATTTACGTAATGGGACGGCCCCTTACCGCTCCGTCGAGGATGCCATGCGCCATTGGCCGGAAACAGCGACAGCCGTTGGCGCACGCTTGAACGCTGCGGGGGAGGTCGAGCTGATCGCGCCCTTTGGGCTGGACGATCTCCTGTCACTTCAAGTTCGGCAGGGTCCGTATTTTCACGATCACGACGTGTTCCGGAAGCGGGTCAACGGCAAAGATTGGCTCAGACGCTGGCCGCTGTTAAAGCTGGTCGAGGGGGAGGAGGGGCTGCGGCTACCTCATTGAACGAGGGGGTATCGCCAAGACCTAACAGATAACGGACTCAGATGACGTTATTTTGAGTCCAAACGCTTAAAATCGATAATTAACGGACTCCAGAGACCTTATATCCTGGAATTTGCTCCTTTCAAGGCAAACCAAGGGCTAATAACGTCATTGAGGTCCGTTAGATTTTTTACAAGCACAAAATCAACGAAATAAGGACTCTGAGGTCCGTTAGGTTTTTATGCAATCCCTTCCGGCAACAAAACTTCCTGCTTCTCCCTGCGTTTCATGATAAAATTTGATTATTATTGGTTTTGATCCATACATAGGGAGAGTAGGATACATGAAGAGCTCAAAAGGGTATTTTTATTATTTTATCTGGATGCTGGGAGCGCTGGTGCTGATGTATTATGGGCATCAGTTTATCGACATGATGAACAACAAGACGCAAACGCTGGGTAAAATCGATTACGGCTTGATCGGCAAAATCGTGTACGGGTTAGCATTTGGATTGTATTTAAGCTTCCTGAACGGCTTTCCAAACCGGCGGAAGTTCCATCGGCCGCTGTTTGCTTTCGTATTTGTACCGAGCTTCCTGTTGCTGATCTATCCGATTATTACAATTTATGTGAAACAGATTTATATCGTAGGTTATTTCGAGATCGTGCGAGATCCGCAACTGTTTTTCTTTGGGATGCTAAGCGCTTTATCTTTGATCAAAAGTACGTTTGCGACGCGTTAAGCTCGTTAGAAGGTGACTCAATATCCGGCGATGGAGGAGGAAGAAGAAATGGCAAAGATTTTAGTGCTTGGCGGCTCTCGTTATTTTGGCAAAAGATTGGTTAACCTGCTGGCAAGTTCGGGCTTGCACGAGATAACGGTTGCGACCCGGGGACAAACAGAGGTCCAGTTTGATTCTCCAGTTACGCAGCTGCGGCTGGACCGTACAGATGAGAAATCGTTGCAAGCGGCGGCTGAGGCTGGACCTTGGGATCTGGTGTACGATAACATCTGTTTTTCGCCTAACGAAGCGCTTGCCGCGGTGCGGGCATTCAAGGAGCGCGTCGGGAAATATATTTTGACCTCCACCTTATCCGTCTACAAGTTGGGTAAATCGCCTTTAACCGAAGCTGATTTTGATCCCTATCATTATGAACTGAAGCTTGGCGATAAGCAGGCGTTTGATTATGGGGAAGGAAAACGGTTGGCTGAAGCGGCATTCTTCCAACAGGCAGATTTTCCGGTGAGCGCCTTGCGGATTCCAATTGTATTAGGGCCGGATGATTATACACGGCGGTTGCATTTTCATGTCGAGCATGTTCAGCAGGGGTTGCCGATTGGCGTACCGAACCCGGACGCGGCGATCTCGTTTATCACTTCGGCGGAAACGGCGAAGTTTCTGGCCTGGCTGGGGGAATCCGAACTGACCGGGCCGATTAATGCTTGTTCCGATGGGGAAATTACCATTGGAGAAATCATCCGCCTCATTGAATCCATCACCGGCAAAACAGCGTTGATCGAACGCGAAACGGCTCAGGAGCATCGATCTCCATTTGGCATCCCAAGCTCGTGGGTGATGGACAATACTAAAGCGCATGAGGCGGGATATCGTTTCGAAGCGCTGGACGATTGGCTGTCGGGGTTAATCTGTCACATCGCGGAAAGCGGACAGAAGGGGTGAGTTTCGAGACATGTCTTTTGCAAATAGGACTGTGATTGTAACGGGAGCGGGGCACGGCATCGGCCGCGGTGTGGCGGAAGCTTATGCCCGGGAAGGTGCGTCCGTCGTACTGGCGGAGCTTAATGAAGAAACCGGCAGAGCGGCGGCGGAGGCAATTCGCAAGGCCGGGGACCGAGCCCTATTCGTGCCTTGTGATGTGCGCCAGGAGGCTGATATCGTTCGCTTAATGGAAACGGCCGAGCGTGAGTTGGGGCGGATTGATATTTTGATCAACAATGCGGGAGTATCGCGGTTTAAATCCACCTACGAGCTTACGGTAGAGGAATGGGACGATGTGCTGAATACCAACGTGCGCAGTACGTTTCTAGCTTCCCGTGAGATGGCCAAACGTGTGAAGGGAAGCGGCCGGGGCGGAGCCATCGTGAACATCTCCTCCACGCGTTCGCTCATGTCTGAGCCCGGTTCGGAGGCGTACGCCGCCTCCAAAGGAGCGATTGTGTCGCTTACGCATGCGTTAGCTGTATCGCTTGGCCCGGATGGCATCCGCGTGAACTGCATCAGTCCGGGGTGGATTGAAACCGGGGATTACGGCGCTCTGCGCGAGATCGATCACAAGCAGCATCCGGCAGGACGGGTCGGAACTCCGGAGGATATCGCCCGGGCTTGCTTGTACTTGACTCACCCGGACAATACGTTTGTTACCGGCGCGCATCTGGTGGTAGACGGCGGGATGACGCGGAAGATGATTTATGAGCCTTAAGGCGAACATTGATGAATCAACATGATATAAGGAGCTTAAGCATGGGACCGATTTGATCCTGCACTCTTGAACCTAACCTTTTTTTTGACCCCGGGGTTTCCGGGTTATTTGGTTTGGAACAAAGGAGTGATACACGGGGATGAAACGGTCCTTTTTATGGTTATGGAGTTCGCAGACCTTGTTCAATGTGGCGGACGTTCTGTATATCGTTGCATTCATCACGCTGGTACGGGTCCATCGTATGAATCGGTGTGATACACCCGCAGTTATTTCATCAACCTGCACAAAACGAATCAGGATGGTATAATTAGGAAAAGATGATTCGTTTTTCAAGGAGCTGTGGAGTTGTGGATGTG
>NZ_GG695970.1:462483-464036 GCF_000159955.1 Paenibacillus sp. oral taxon 786 str. D14
AAAAGTCCGGTGATTTAAGTCAGTTGTATCCGTCTCTTCGGCATGAAAAAAGAGGAAAACAACCCAACCAACACCGAAATGAGCAGGTCCGACACCACCTCCATCATCACGGATTTCGGTTTTGGACATGCCGAAATACCGGTTTGAGGTCGTTTCTTCTTAAACCGGCATAGTTTTTTCAGATTTTGAACGATTGCCGTGAGCAGTGCCTGCTCCTGCATGCAATCCAGGCCGCGGCTCCGCGCGCGACCCAGGCCATGCGCGACTTTGCTTTCGGCAAACACATGCTCGCACCGCGTCCGTAACTTTTGCAGATGACGGTAAGAACCCTTGAGCTGAATTTGTTTGGCTTTGTTGCGGATTTGGATTTCTCGGATTTTGGCCAGACGCTTGCGTTGTTTCTCCGGATCGTTCGTTTGGCGTTTCCAAGTCGGTACATCTTCCAGTGCCAGGTTGCGAAGCGAAACCAGAGGAATAATCCCTTGCTCGAACAGCGATCGCAGATAATCTGTCGTACCGTAGGCTTTATCGGCAGAAAGCGTGCGAATCCGGATTTGCGGATGGGCAAAACGGATCGCGGCCAGCTGCTGCAAGCTCGTCTCGCGCTCAGCCGTTCCGGACGCGATGCTCGCTTGCGTAGCCAGAATGACGCCGGATTTGACATCCGTCACATGATGCACCAAATACCGCAAATGCGCTTCCTGACCGTTGCTCTTTTTGTACAAGCGAGCATCCGGGTCCGTCACGCTGCGGTGGGTCTTGTTCGAGAACGTTTTGCCATGAAAATCTTCATGTGTCGCTTCGTCTTCCAGACGCCGTTCTGTTCGCGTGGGCGGTGCGGGCGGCCGTCTGTCATCATCGGAATCAGCGGCGTCACCTTCGGGTTGCTCGTCTTGCCGGGCCATGCGAGCCAGGTAGTCTTCAATCGACTCCACAGGGGCCAGAGTGATTTCTTTCAAGCTGTGGATAGAAGCGTTGGCGCGTACTTGGGAACCGTCGACTCCCGCATCTACATCGGGTTGGACCAGTCCGGCGGCGATGCACTGATCGACGACATGTTTCATGAGCGTGTCGAAAATACCGTGTTTTCGCCACAATTTCCGGGTCTTCACCAAGGTCGTCCGATCCGGCAGGGACGGCCTGGATGGATCCGGGCGCAAGACGGATTCGAAATCCAGTCCGCAAAACCACAAGTAGCCCCCATGCATGGGCAACAGTTGATACAATTCCCGTTCGGAATGGTTGAACAAATACGAAAGCAGCATGAGTCGAACCATCCGCTCCGGGTCAGCCGCCGGGCGTCCGGTACGTTCCGTATACAGCGGCGCCACCCAATCATGGACGATGGAAAAATCAAGCGCTTCGTTCAGTTGGCGCAGGATGTGCTTTTTCGGTACGAGTTCATCCATATCCACAAATTGGAACATCTGAGGCTGGATAGCCGATGACTTATAGGCTTTCATGTTCAATCACTCTTTCGATCATCGTGTTACGATATAAATTCGACAAACCCGTGATAAAGGCCTGCTTACGCGGACTTTTTCACCGGACTT
>NZ_GG695970.1:464292-474842 GCF_000159955.1 Paenibacillus sp. oral taxon 786 str. D14
AGGTGATGGAAAGGATGGGTTAGGCATGTTTAACGTGATTCCCTGCAACCCCAATGCAACAGAAGAAGTGAAGGCGTTATTAAACTATTTTAACGAGCTGTCAGGTAATGGAATTATCACGGGTCAGCATACTCAGACCACAAAACAAGAGGAATTGAAGTATATTCAGGAAGCCACAGGTAAACTGCCTGCTCTTTGTGGGTTTGAGCTTCTGAGTTACTCCCCGAATATTAATCGACTTCAAAGCAGTGAAGAATGCCTCCTTGAGGTGAAGGAAAACGAGAACACCCTGGATAACGCCTGGGAATGGGTAACTCGCCAAAAAGGACTGATCACATTTACCTGGCACTGGTTTTCACCCATGGGTGGAAAAGATAAGAGCTTTTATACAGAACATACAGATTTTGACGCTTCGCGGGCGATTGTGGAAGGAACGGCTGAGCATAAAGCGTTATTATCGGATATGGATTATATGGCAGACTTGCTTAAGCCCTTCTGTGACAAGCGAGTACCGATTCTTTGGCGACCTTTTCATGAGGCGGAAGGTGAGTGGTTCTGGTGGGGAAGTCAAGGGCCTGAGGTGGCCAAGCAACTTTATCTGATCATGTTCGACCGTTATACCCGTGTGCATCAACTGAACAATCTGATTTGGGTATGGAATTCACCGTTACCGCAAGGGTACGTCGGGGACGACAAGGTTGATATCATCTCCAGGGATTTGTATCCGCCTGCCCATCAGCACACGGATCTTCGCCAGGAGTATGAGGAGCTAATCCAAATTACGCCAACCGAGAAGCTGGCGGCATTAGGTGAGATCGGCTCTATTCCCAGTATTCCCGCGCTGGCGGAAACACGGGTCCCTTGGTTATGGTTTATGACCTGGTCCAACGATTACGGTAAGTCTGAGTTATTTACAACCAAAGAAGAACTACGCAGGGCGTATCATCATGACTATGCTATCACCCTGGATCGCTTGCCCAGATTATATTGATACACCTTATAATATTAACATCAGGCCGTTACAGCCCCTTGTCGGTAAAAGGGGTTGTTTTCATATTCGCGAAGTTTGAGGGGCAACCGTATGAAGATTGTTAGATTATTTAATGACATTCGGATTAAAAGGAAAATATCGCTGACTTTTATTACGGTAGCAGTTATACCCTTACTCGTATGCGGGATCTTCTTTACTGGAAAATTACGAGAGATCATGGTTGAGAATGCCATGAAACAAGCAGAGGATAATGTTGATCGCGTGCGGAAGCGGACTGCAGAAATCATTAATGTTCCATTGGATGTCTCATATCAGCTATCCAACGATACACGGATGAAGTCGATCGCAAACCACAGGTATGACAGCTATATCGAAGTTATTCAAACGTATCGGGAATACACGGATATCCGTGATTATGTAAGGTTGTACAAGGAAGTTGGTGCCATCCGGTTATATACACAAAATCCAACGATGCTGAACAACTGGGAGTTTATGCAGCCAAGCGACGAAACGATACAGGCTGATTGGTACCAGACAGCTCTGGCGAAGAAAGGATTGGTCGGATGGGGGATCATTCAAGATGAGCGTGATCAGAAAGATTATCTTAGCTTAGTGCGAAGGATCAACCTTGATGTTCCTGGCAAGGACAGCGTGCTTGTCATCAATGTGAATACTGAACTGCTTGATTCCGTCCTGTCCCAGGAATCTTTCCCAACCGCTATTGTAGATGACCACAACCGTATTGTAGCTGCAAATCACTCGAAATTGTACGATAGTGATTTTTCCGAAATCTATTCTGCAGCAAATACGCTGACTCAGAATGTAGGGAGCTTTGATGCAATCGTGGACGGGAAAGCTTCCAAAGTGGTTATTGCCGATTTAGTACCGGCAAACAGTTGGAATGGGCTGCGCGTGATCTCCGTATTCTCTGAATCCGCCATCTTCCGCGAAGTGAATGGGGTGATTCGTTATGCTGCTCTCGTTATCGGAATATGCCTGTTTGTTGCTGTCATGCTCGTTCAGGCCTCAGCAACTCTTATGACGAGTAGACTGTTGCGTTTAAGTCGTCATATGTCTAAGGTTGGAACAGGGTCATGGACGGTTTATCCCGATTTGGATGGAAAGGATGAGATCGGTCAGCTATCCCAGCGATTCAATGCTCTGGTAGGCAGGCTAAGCCAATTGATGAAAGAAATGGATGAGGCTAACCGTCAGAAACGGAAGTTAGAACAAAGGCAAAGCGAGATCAAGTTGAAGATGCTTGCGAGCCAAATCAATCCGCATTTCCTGTTTAATACGCTGGAATCGATCCGGATGGAAGCCCATCTGCGCGGCGAGGAGGAGATTGCACATGCAATCTGGCAGCTCAGCGCTTTGATCCGGAATGGCTTAGAAGTCGACAACGGTAAAATCTCGCTGTCCAGGGAGCTTGATATGGTCAAATGTTATTTGGAATTGCAAAAATTCCGATATGAGGATCGGTTGAACTATAAGCTGGAAGTTGAGCCGGGTATCGAGGAAATTGAGATTCCCCCTTTGATTATCCAGCCTCTCGTGGAGAATTCGATTCTTCATGGATTGGAACAGAAGGAGGAGGGAGCAACAACGATACTGATTCGAGCATACTTTGATGATAACGGCAGAGTCTGTGTAAACATTTTTGACGATGGTGCTGGAATTGCTCCGAAGAGACTGCAGGAACTGAACCGCATGTTAAACGAACCTGAGGAAGAAGCAGGTCAGCGAATCGGTTTGCGCAACGTACACGACCGGTTGAAGCTGATCTATGGAGACGGCGCAGGATTGACCATTGGAAGCCAAGAGGGGGAAGGGACCCAAATTTCATTTTGTATCCCTAAGGAGGGAGGAGTCTATGTTCACTGTGATGATCATTGATGATGAACCGAAACAACGCCTCGGCCTGCAGACGTTGATACCATGGAGTGATCTGGGTTATGAGGTGGTGGGTACTGCGTCCAGCGGGAAAGAAGCGCTCCAGTCGCTTGAGCAAGATGTTCCCGATTTACTCGTGGTGGACATCCGCATGCCTGGAATGGACGGCTTACAACTGCTCCAAGAGATAAGACAAAGGGGGTGGAAGGTGCATGCCGTTGTGCTGAGCGGCTATGCTGACTTTGAATACGCCCGCCGCGCGATGCAATACGGTGTGGAAGGATATTTACTCAAGCCCGTGAACAAGCAAGAAATGTCAGCTCTGCTCGAGAAACTGCATGCTCGGCTGGTTGAGCAGCAGGCTCAGCAAAATAAGACATACACCAGGGAATGGCTGGTATATTCGCTGTTGTCCGGTTCTCTGGACGAGAAGGAAGATCTCGATAAGTTGTCTGCTTCGCTTGGACTTGTCTGGTCGAAATATCAGATTGTACTGTTGGATTTTTCAGGCATTGGTTCGGAGGAGGATGAGCGCATTGTTCGTTTTCGGGAGCGGCTAAACAAGATCTGTGCGTCGGACAGGAACAGCGTCGTTCTGAGTATGACCTCGTCGATTGTACTGTTGCTCGGGAGATTACACGCTGGTAAATTTGAACGGGAACGATTTTACCGTGAGATGTATTTGCTAGCTGAAGACCTGCGTGATGAGATGAACATGGCCGCAGGTGAAGTGGTTCATTCGTTGAGCGAAATTCCGATGTCGTTTCATACCGCCCGTTCACTGTTGGATCGCAGCTTTTTTTATGACAGGGGGCAGCTGCTGACTCCAGAAACTCCGGTTTGCTATTCGATGGTTGACCAACGCGGTGAAATACCGGCTAAAGAGGATTTAGCTTTCCGCCTTTCCTATTACGTCGAGGTGGGGCAGACGGAGATGATCCGTACCTTATTGGATCGAATTGCAGCACGGATGGTTCACCAGGGAGAAGGTGAAGAGGAGGTTCGCAAACGATTCTTCTACTTAGCCAGTGAAGCAGTGCGCAATGTTCCTGTAAAGGTATGGGATGAGGCAGGATATGAGGGAGGAGGGGCCTCCCTGTTTTTGGCAAACCTTAGCGGTGCACGGACCTTCCGGGAACTCGTCGACAAGGTCGGCGATGTTTTGGAAAGGTTGGCCCGTTGTACCAATTATTGCAGCAGAGGTAATGAAATTCGGCGCATGCTCGACTATATCGATCGACATTACGAAGAGAACTTAAAGCTGGAGACGTTGTCAGAAGTGTTCAACTATAGCAGTTCGTATCTCGGTCAGCTATTTAAGAACGAGACGGGCGAATATTTCAACGCTTATTTGGACAAAGTTCGAATCGAAAAAGCAAAGCAATTGCTGAGGCAAGGGATGAAAGTATACGAAGTGGCTGAACAGGTTGGTTATGCCAACGTGAATTATTTTCATCACAAATTCAAAAAGCTCGTAGGGCATTCTCCGTCGTCCTATCAAAAAAAAGCCGATCTGAAAAATGATGGCGCTTACAGAAATGATTGGAGATCATGGAATGAAAAGTGTCAGAATTGAAGATATGGCTCCAGCACCCCGTTTACCATATGCTTGAAGCATAAGGAGGGGATGAATGGAAATGAGGAAAACACACTTATCCAAGGTTCAGCCTATGAAATGGAGAAAATCGAGTTTGGTAATTTGTGCGGCTTTGTTGTTCTTGCTGGGAGTGATCGGGAACAACGCTGCTGCGATTGCGGCTGATTCTTCTTCGGGGGAGAAGACTTCAGCCAAGCGGATGGCCGGCATCACGGTTACTTACAAGGAAGCGGTATTAGAGGGATATGGCATCGAAAAGAGGGAACGCGTTCCGGAAGCAAATGATACGCTGTATAACGGTGAAGGATATGTCTCATTCTTTTTCGAAGAGAATAAAAGCACTTCCGATCCAATTGGCAGCGCCACGTTTAAGGTGAACGTGCCTGAAGCTGGCTTGTATGCGCTGACGGTTGGTTACTATATTCCCCAGGGATATGGCAATAAAGCAACAGTTATCCAGGTGAATGGCATGGGAACAGAGGAGTTGACGCTTGAGGCACTGCCTGCAGAGCAAGTCCGAGAAGAGAAGATGCTTACGAAAATCATGTTGAATGCCGGCAGTAATACGATCCAATTTATGCGGGGATGGGGATACTACGGTATTGAATATATCAAGCTAGACCTTGCAGATCCACCGGAGCCCGGATATTTAAAGGCCACCGATATACTAACCAACCCCAACGCGACACTCGAAGCCAGGGCACTGATGAATTATTTGCTTAACCAATACGGACGAAAAATTATTTCCGGTCAGCATACGCTTCAGGATGCCGAGTGGATCAACCAGCAAATTGGGAAGTATCCGGCAATTTTATCATCAGATTTGATGGATTACTCTCCTTCTCGTGTCGAGAAGGGAGCGGTGTCCTCTGAAATTGAGAAATTACTCCAATGGCATGAACGAGGCGGGATTGTATCTTTATGCTGGCACTGGAATGCGCCGAAGGGAATCGGCGGTGATGAGCCAGACCGTGAATGGTGGCGGGGATTTTACACCGAATTCACTACTTTTGACGTAGAGTATGCGCTTCAACATCCGGAGTCTGAGGATTATCAGCTATTGCTCAGGGATATTGATGCAATTGCCGTTCAACTGAAGCGCTTGCAGGATCATCATGTCCCCGTGCTTTGGAGACCGCTTCATGAGGCAGAAGGAGGTTGGTTCTGGTGGGGGGCGAAGGGACCGGAACCGGCGAAGCAACTCTACAGATTGATGTATGACCGATTGACCAACCATCATAAGCTGAACAACTTGATTTGGGTATGGAACTCTGTGCAGGAAGAATGGTATCCGGGTGATGATGTTGTCGATGTCGTTACTGTCGATATTTACAACCCTACGGGTGACTACCATCCCAATATTTCAAAATACGACAAATTACTCTCTTTGACGAGCAGCAAGAAAATCGCAGCTTTAGCGGAGAATGGCCCTATCCCAGACCCTGATTTGTTGCAGGGGTACGGGGCAGATTGGAGTTTCTTTACTACATGGACTGGTGACCACATCAGAGACGGTAAGACGAATACGTTGGAACATTTGCATAAGGTATACCACCACGATTATGTTTTAACGCTTGATGAGCTGCCTGCGGATTTATTTACTAGCCTTATTTATAAGGCGGAATACGGACAACCATTCGGGCTATTTAAGGAAGAGGGACACCGTTCTACGACATCAGGGTTTGTTTCCAGTCAGAAGGGAACAAACGGCAAGCTGAAATTCAAGGTTAATGTTGCGCCGGGAACGTATACGGTTACGGTGCGATACAAAGCAGTCAAAGGCGAGAAACAGGGCAAGGCCATTGTGAACAGCCAATCTGCGATAAAGTATACCCTTTCAGCTACGAAGACGTGGAAGGAGATCCCTATAGGACAGATCACGCTGCCAAAAGGAGAGAATGTAATTGAGTTCCCATCGATTGGAGCCGGGGTGAGCATGGATTATGTGAAGCTGACCCGCTCGTCCGAGTAATTCTCGGGGAATGATCCCCTGGACGGTCTGAAGTGGTAAGGGTCGTCAGGGGAGGCTGCCCCCTTTCCTTGAAAAACAATGAAATTAACAGTAAGAATCTTAAATCTTTGGATGAATTTCTACGGAATCCAAGTTATGTTTCAGCCCCCTGGTATCCTTTATGATGGTTACTGAGAGGGGGGAAACGAATAGATGAAAGCGATAACAGCAGAAATCAGGACTGAAGTGAGGCCGGCGAAGAAGACACACTGGTGGAAGGTGTTCAGGAACCAGAAGTATCTGTATATGATGTCCATTCCGTTCGTCATCTGGGTGTTTGTATTTCAGTATCTGCCGCTCTGGGGCTGGACAATGGCCTTTCAGAACTATAAGCCAGGTAAAGGATTTCTGGAGCAGAAGTGGGTCGGGTTTGAGCATTTCCAGACGTTATTTAGAGACGACCATTTTTACTTAGTTCTTAGAAATACCTTGGCGATGAGCTTTATGGGACTGGTGGCTGGTTTTGTGTTCCCGGTGATATTCGCATTATTGCTTAATGAGGTGCGACTTCAGTTTGTAAAACGTTTTGTACAGACCGTGTCATATCTCCCGCACTTCGTGTCTTGGGTTGTGGCGGCGGGAATCGTCTCCAAAATGCTGTCGACGGACGGCGGTGTTGTTAACTCGTTACTAATGAGCCTTCATATAATCGATGAGCCCATTCAGTTCATGTCCAATGGCCGTCTGTTTTGGGGAATTGTGACCGGTGCGGATGTCTGGAAGGAAACAGGCTGGAATGCGATTATTTACTTGGCAGCGATCTCCGGCATCGGGCCAGAGTTATACGAAGCTGCGAGAGTAGATGGCGCCAGCCGGTTGAGACAGATATGGCATATTACACTGCCAGGTATTCGTCCGACGATTATCGTGTTGTTGATCATGTCGATTGGACATCTGGTTGGAATTGGGTTCGAGAAGCAGTTTCTGTTGGGTAACCACATGGTGAGCGATTATTCTGAGGTGCTGGACCTATATGCTCTAAATTACGGATTATCTATGGGACGGTATTCTTTCGGTACTGCGATAAATATTTTTAATTCCGTGATCTGTGTGGTATTGCTGTTCGTCGCAAACGGTATGTTCAAAAAATTCACAAATGAAAGCATCATGTAACTTAAGGAGGCAATCTGATATGGCAGCACCAGGTTCCTCGATAGCCAATCATCGCACGAACCGAATAAAACGGGCCTCCAAGCCTCTCCAGGATTGGATTTTTGACGCGGTTGTGTATGTGTTAATCGCATTGATTACAGTAGTTACCTTATATCCATTTCTCAATGTGCTGGCTATCTCATTTAACGATTCCGTGGATACCGTTAGGGGCGGGATTACCATTTACCCGCGGGAGTTCACATTGGAAAATTACAAGGTGATCTTTGGTTACACTGGACTGATCACGGGATTTAAAATTTCGGTGCTTCGGACGATCGTGGGCACGTTAGCAGGCTTGGTCAGCGGATCGATGGTCGCTTATACACTAGCACGGCGAGATTTTCAAGGGAGACGATTTGTTTCGGTGTTTCTAGCCGTAACAATGTATGTCTCTGGAGGTTTGATTCCTGGTTTCATCCTGATTAAAAACCTGCACTTAATTAATACGTTTGCCGTGTACATTCTCCCAGGCCTTGTAAGCGCATTCAACATTTTTGTCATTCGTTCTTTCATCGATGGGATTCCGTACGCACTGCAAGAATCAGCTAAACTTGACGGAGCGAACGACTTTACGATTTATTGGAGGATTATTCTTCCGCTCTGTAAGCCTGCATTAGCGACGGTTGCTTTGTTTTTGGCTGTCGGGCAGTGGAATTCGTGGTTTGATACTTATCTATTTAATGGATCCAATGAAAGTCTCACTACGTTACAGTATGAACTGATGAAGGTACTGCAGAACACCTCGATGAACGCTAACAATGTTAGAGGGGACAATATGAGCCAACTGATGGCTCAGGTATCTCCAGACTCTGTGAAGATGGCGATTACTATTGTTGCGACTGTACCGATTCTTGTCGTTTACCCGTTTTTACAGAAGTATTTTGTTAAAGGGATGACGCTTGGTGCAGTAAAGAGCTGATAGAACAAGGGGATAGTCATAACTTGTTTTGCAGGACAGGTCTTGTCTAATCATATTTAATTGAAAGCAGGGTTGAGCTATGTTGAAGATGCAATCCAAACGAGGGTTTATTACCGCCTTGGCTTCTACACTTCTTTTCAGTCAACTCATCGGTTGCAGCGGGGGAGCTAAATCCAGTGAAAAAAATGATCCAATCAATAACGCTTCAGATTCCAGTCCAATTACGTTAACTTATTTTTCTGAAGATCCAAGTGCGAACTGGAATAATATGCAGGATCGAATCGGCAAAGTGATCACTGAGAAAACGGGCGTCATCCTGGATGCTGAGTTTGCGGTGGGTGATCCTACTCAGAAGGTGTCGATCATGGCAGCTACCGGTGAGGTTCCAGATTTGATTGCAGCTAAAGCGGATTTGGGGAAGCTGGTGGATGTTGGTCTGGTCCTCGACTTAACGAACCTGATCGAGGAGCATGCACCCAATATTAAAAAAATGCTGGGCGATAAGATCGTCCGCGCCCAATACAGTCTTGAAGATCCGTCAATCTATGCCATACCAACCTGGTCTTCAGTAGACGAAAGGAAACTGAAGCCTGATTACGGTTTTCAATTACAGCATCGCGTTGTCAAAGAAGCGGGTTACCCAGAGATTCGCACAGTTGAGGATTTTGAGAAGGTCATAAAGGATTATCTGGATAAGCATCCGACAGATGAAAACGGCAACAAAAACATTGGGCTAACGTTAAACGCAGACGATTGGCATATGTACCAGGTGACGAATATGGGGTTCTTTACAACCGGAGCGCCGGATGACGGCGAATACTATGTAGATCAGGAAACATTCGATGTAACTTACCATTTCCGTCGTCCGGAGGAACGGGAGTATTTCCGCTGGCTGAATCACATGAACGATATCGGATTACTGGATAAAGAGAGCTTTGTACAGAAGCGGGATCAGTTTTTGTCCAAGGTGGCTTCCGGGCGGGTGCTCGGTTTGATCGATCCGGCCTGGGACTATGGTGAAGCGCAGCAAGCATTGAAATCGGAGGGGAAATACGACCAAACATACGGTCATTATCCTGTAACAATGTCCAAAGAATACAAAGATACCAGCTTTTGGCCAGCCGGATTTGATGGTGGGTACGGAATTGCGATTTCCAGCAGCTGTAAGGATCCGGTGAAGGCAATTAAATTTTTGGACTACTTGGCTTCAGAAGAAGGTCAAATCCTCATAAACTGGGGGATTGAAGGCATTGACTATATCGTACAAGACGGCAAAAGAATAGTCCCTCCGGAGGTCCAGGAAAAAATGGATAAAGAGGGGAACAGTTACTTGAAGGAGTCGGGTCTTGGGACATACTGGAATCTCTCGGTTCACTACGGGGATGGAATCAAGGATTCCACGGGTAACTACTTCACGAAAAATAACGAAGAATTACTGGCTGCCACTTACAGTGAGCCAGAGAAAGAAGCATTGGCCGCTTACAATGTTCAGCATTGGCGTGATCTTTTTCCGAAAGAGGAAGAATTCCCAGAACGCAAGGCAGGCGCAGTTTACAATATCTCACTGCCCAGCGATAATATCGCCAACATTCTTGGGGCTAAGATGAAGGACATTACCTGGAAAAGGATTCCGGAAGCGGTCATGGCTAAGCCGGAAGAGTTCGATAAGATTTGGGACGATTATATGGCGGAGTTGGAAAAAGCCGGGGTAGAAGAAATGGAAGAAGCTTACGGTCAGTTTGTTAAGAACCGGGTAAAGCTTTGGTACGGCGAATAGAACAGATCATCTTATGATGTAATATATTGAAGATGTCTCCTTAGCAGGCATAGCTCACAAGTCTATGCCTGTCATAAGGGGACTTTTGTTTTCTTTGCCGAATGTTCAGGTACTTAATAGGGATTCATCGTTGAATCAGGTTACGAAATCTATATTAAAGTGGTACAATTGGAAAAAGAAAGCACTTATTCTAAGGAGCTGTTATCGGTG
>NZ_GG695970.1:475451-492085 GCF_000159955.1 Paenibacillus sp. oral taxon 786 str. D14
CAGAATATCATCTCTTATCCGACCTTCAAGGCTTGACGTTACTGAGATATGAGGTGCGAACGGATGGGAATGAGGAGGCTGCGGTTGCCGTTGCCTGCCGTTCACTGATTAAAGCGATCCTGGCCGAAGGTGTGTACCGTGATCCCCACGTTGAAATCGCAAGAATGGAAATGGAGCTGGAGCGCAAACGCCGGATCCTTCATCTTTTTTGGACCTATAATAAAAATATAACCGTCCCCGATGAACAGGATCGTTACAACGGTTTAAGCGAGGCGATTCGGACGTCGATTCTTCCTCCGCAGGGGTATCTGGTTACCGGTGCTGCGCTTTGGAAGGTGCAGGGAGATGAGGGGATTGGGCAAGTCGGCGGTAACGTTGGGAAAGGCCGATTTTTCACCTTTCAGGAGAACCAAGAGCGAGTGGAGTCCGGCCAGCAGCCGATCTACGTGTTAGATGCGTATTTAACCGCAAAATGGGCTTTCTTTAACCGGCTTGAAGTTGAACAGGTATACATCCTATGCTATCCTTTAGGTAGAGAGCATGTGCTGTCGGTTCATTTTTCCGGCAGGCATCACTTGACCGACGAGCAGTTAGGCATCATTGTATCCGATAATAATGAACTCTTACGAACCATTGATTATATCCTTGGAGGGGATTCGATATGAAGCGAGGTAACTTGAAGCTGAAACAAGGCGCTGCCCCGGTTTCCAAGGCTTCCAAGCGTCTGTCCCCAGCGATGATGGATGCCAAGACGGCAAAAGGACGCAAGCTGCAAGCCAGCCGTTCCAAAGGCATTCTCTATATTGGACCGTCCGTCGAAGGCGGAGATAAGGAATATGTGAAGGTACTGACGGGTGACGTAGACCGTACAAAACCTTCCTTCGTTTAATCGATCAGCCGAGCAGACCCCCATGATCAGCATGGGGGTTTTCTTTTTTGCTGCAGCAAATTTACATCTTCCTTTCCCTATGCCAAAATGAAAGGAAACGTTGACCATTTCACTCTAACGAAATCATGAAGTTATGCTCAGGAGGCAAAAAGGATGCGCATCGGAATCATCGGACTCGGCGATATCGCGCAAAAAGCGTATTTGCCGGTCATTACGGCGAGGGAGGACGTCGAACTCGTCTTGAGTACACGAAATCAGGAGACGCTGTCTAAGCTGGCAGCAAAATACCGCATCCCGGAAACGGTGAGCAGCGTGGACGAGCTGGTGAAATCCGGCGTGGATGCTGCATTCGTCCATTCGGCGACGGAGTCCCATCCGGCGATTGTGGAGCAACTGATTGAGAACGGAATCCACGTCTACGTGGATAAGCCGATCGCTTACCATTACGAGGAGTCCAAAAGACTGAGTGAGCTTGCGGAACAGAAAGGCGTGTTACTCATGACGGGGTTTAACCGCCGGTTCGCCCCGATGAACGCGGCCCTGAAGGAACAGCCGGACCGCCGGCTCGTGCTGTTGCAGAAAAACCGCACCCCATCGCCCGACTATGCTCGCCGCTTCGTGTTGGACGATTATATCCATGTGGTGGATACGCTGCGGTTTTTGGCACCGGGTGAAGTCCGGAACGTTCACGTCTCGACTCGAGTGCAGGAGGGGAAGCTGTACCATGTCACGCTCCAGTTGGAAGGTGACGGCTTTACCTGCATCGGCATCATGAACCGCGATTCGGGGGCCAACGATGAAATCCTGGAGGTGATGAGCCCCGGCCAGAAATGGCGGGTGGACGGACTGAACACGACGGAGCATTTTGCCGGCGGTGAAGCGAAACGATTGACCTTTAAGGACTGGGATCCGGTGTTGTACCGGCGGGGGTTTGTGCAGATCATCGATCATTTTATCCGCTGTGTTCGCGAAGGAGGGGAACCGGCCATCTCGCTGCAAGATTCGCTGGAAACCCATCGGCTGTGCGAGGAGATTGTGAAGAGCGCTGAGGCGAACGGCGCTGTGGCTTGGGAACGGCCGCTTTGAAACTTTCGGTCTCGACTAACGTAGAACAGGATAGCGAAACTACGTAGGCCGGACAGGACAACCGTTCCGGCGGTAAAGGGAGGAACCAAGGTTGTTCGAGGATCTTAACGCTCGTATGGCAGAACTCAAAGAGAAAGCCCGGAATCAGGAGAAATGGCAACAGCGTCTCAAAAATCTCCAGCAGGAGTTGACCGGCCTGCAAGAAGAACGGAACCGTTGGCAGAAGCAGCTGGCTGCAGAGGAAGAAGATGTTCGCAAGCTGTCGACGATGTCGCTGTCAAACTTATTGGCTACCGTGCTTGGCAACAAAGCCGAGAAGCTGGATCGGGAGCAGCGGGAAGTGCTGGAAGCCAAGATGAGGTATGATGCCGCCGAAGCTGCGGTTCGCGATATGGAGCGGCAAATTGCGGATATTGAGCGCAGACTGCTCGAGCTGGGTTCTTGGAAGAACGAATATGAGCGGATTTTTCAAGCCAAAGAGCGGAAGATCCTGGAGGAAGACGGAGAGCTGCGGGAGCTGGCCGAACGCGAAGCGGTCCTCACCGTGCAGCTGAAAGAGGTGGACGAAGCGCTGCAGGCCGGACAATCCGCCCTTCACGATTTAAGCGCAGCCGAGGAAGATCTGCGTTCTGCGAAAAATTGGGGGGTGTACGATATGCTGGGCGGCGGAATGTTGTCGACACATATTAAGCACTCGCGGATTGATGAGGCGATGAGCCATCTAATGGCGGCGCGGCAAAGTCTGCAACGTTTTCAGCGGGAACTCCGTGACATCGGAGCGGACATTTCGACGCATCTGGAGATCGGGGGATTGCTGAAATTTTCCGACTATTTCTTTGACGATTTTATCTCGGATTGGCTAGTGCAGGGGCGAATCAACGTCAGCTTAGATCAAGTCCAAAACCAACTTACGGCGGTAAGCGACGTGCAACGCGAGCTGGAAACAGCCAAACATAAGCTGGAATCGGAGCGGGCCGAAACGCATCGGAAATACGTGCAAGCGGTGGAGCATTATGCTTAGCAGATAACGAGGCTCGGGAACTTTTGGGTTCCCGGGCTTTTTTCGTAATACAAAACTGGTTCGATGCAAATAGCTAAAGGAAAAACGAGAAAGGGAGTCGGACATGAAGCGGACTTGGTGGAAGGAAAGCGTCGTGTACCAAATCTATCCGATCAGCTTCAAGGATTCGAATGGGGACGGGGTGGGTGACCTGCGCGGGATCCTGTCCAAGCTGGATTATTTGCAAGATCTTGGGGTCGACGTCGTTTGGATCTGTCCGATCTATCAATCGCCTGGGCATGATAACGGCTATGATATTAGCGATTATTATAAGATCGATCCCGCATTTGGCACGATGGAGGACTTCGATGAGCTGTTGGAAGCGTTGCACGCGCGCGGAATGAAGCTAATGATGGATCTGGTGCTGAATCACACTTCGGACGAGCATCCCTGGTTCTTGGAATCTCGGAAGTCCAAGGATAATCCGAAGCGGGATTATTACATCTGGCGAAAGGGTAAAAACGGCGGCCCGCCGAACAACTGGGAGTCGTATTTCAGCGGTTCGGTTTGGGAGTATGACGAGCGTACCGATGAATATTACTTACATTTGTATTCCAAGCATCAGCCTGACTTGAACTGGGAAAATCCGTCCGTCATCCGCGAGCTGCATGACATGGTCAAGTGGTGGCTTCAAAAAGGCGTGGACGGCTTCCGGTTCGATGCCATTGCGCATATCGCCAAGGCGAAAGGACTGCCGGATGCAGACAATCCGGAGCAGAGACCGACGGTTCGGGCTTACGAGCTATTTTCGAACCTGGACGATGTACATACACTTCTGCAAAACTTGTACGATAACGTGTTGTATTACTATGACATTATGACCGTAGGCGAAACGTCGGGGCTAGGTCCGGAGCAGGCGTTGAATTATGTTGGCGATGACCGTCGTGAGCTGAATATGACGTTTCAGTTCGAGCATATGTTTCTGGATGCGGGCTCTGCGGGCAGCGGCAAATGGGACGTCGTTCCGTGGAAGCTGACGGACTTAAAGGAAGTCATCACTCGCTGGCAGACTGTGCTGCACGGGCGGGGGTGGAACGCCAATTATTTGTGCAACCATGACCAGCCGCGCTCGGTTTCCCGTTTTGGGAGCGATCAGGAACCTTACCGCATTCCGTCCGCTAAAATGCTGGGGACCTTCCTTCATATGCTGGAAGGGACGCCGTACATTTATCAAGGCGAGGAAATCGGCATGACGAACGCGGTCTTTGATTCAATTGACGATTATCGTGACGTGGAGACGCTCAACTACTATGAGGAGCAGCGAAGAAACGGTGTTCCGGAGGCGGACATCCTGCGGGCGATTCATCTAAAAAGCCGGGATAACGCCCGTACCCCCATGCAATGGGATGCCGGACCGCAAGCCGGGTTTACCACTGCCGAATCCGCCTGGATCCGGGTGAATCCCAATCACGATCGGATTAATGTCGAGGAAGCGATCCGTAACCCCGATTCGATCTACCATTACTACAAAAAGCTGATTCGCTTAAGAAAAGAACATGCCGTGATCGTCTACGGCGAATACGAGCTGCTGCTCCCCGATCATCCGCAGATATATGCGTTTACCCGGAGGTTGGAAACGAGCTGTTTGTTGGTGATCCTGAATTTTAGTTCCGAGGAGCCGGTATTCGAATGGCCTTCTGAGGCGGTGGAGCCGAAGGACATCGAACTGTTAATCTCCAACTACGCTCCACGGGAGCACGAGGATGTATTGAACTTACCGCTGCGCCCCTATGAAGCAAGGGTTTATTTGAAACGATATTGATTCAAGGGGATATCGGATGGCCTGCAGCATTTCGACGTGCTACACTGGAGATATAGCAATTGTGCAGAACTTGGAACGAATGGAGGGGTAGCCCATGAAACGGATATTGGACTGCCGGGCTTCGGATTTTCGCCAAATGGATCGCGAAGCTCTAAGGGGAGCAATTTTGGCAGCGGAAGGGCGAACGGTGATGGCGGAAACGGTGGTTACGTCCCAGCCGCTGCTGCCCGAGATCACCAATGCGGAGCTTGCCAAAGCTTTTGGCGCGGACATGATCCTGCTGAACGTCTTTGACGTGTTTCACCCGCAGATTCGCGGCATAGAGCCGCGGGATTTGTTTGCGCCGGATCGCGGCAGTGGGGAGCCCGGGCCGAGCGCGCGAAATCCGATCGCGGAGCTGCAACGATTAACGGGACTGCCAGTCGGCATCAATTTAGAGCCGGTCGACGCGTCGGCCGATGCGGTTGAAGGGCTTCACGAGCTGCCCGAAGGACGGCAGGCAACCGCTCAGAGCTTGGCCGAAGCCAAGCGGCTTGGCGTGGATTTCGTATGCCTTACAGGCAACCCGAAAACCGGAGTGACCCATGAACGCATCCTGCACGCGATCCATGTGGCAAAACGGGAATTCGGCGGTTTGATCATCGCTGGCAAAATGCATGGCGCTGGTACTCGCGGCAGCGTGCTGGACGGCGAGGCTGCGATCAAGTTCGTTGAAGCCGGCGCGGACGTCGTGCTGCTGCCAGCTCCGGGGACCGTTCCGGGCGTGCGCGAGGAGGAGCTGGCCCGGGTCATTGCGGAAGTCAAGGCGCGGGGGGCCTTGGTTTTGGCGGCGATCGGCACAAGTCAGGAAGGCGCGGACGAATCGACGGTGCGAGAGATTGCTCTCAGCGCAAAACTTGCCGGCGCCGACATTGTACACATCGGGGATGCCGGTTTCGCGGGCATGGCCATCCCAGAAAATATCCAAGCGGTATCAATCGCCATCCGCGGGCGGCGGCACACCTATGTGCGTATGGCCGCTTCGCCGTTGAGGTAACGCCTATGCGGATCGGAGTCATATCGGATACGCATATCCCGCGCCGCGGAGTGGAACTGCCCGCGAAGCTGCGGCAAACCTTCCGCACCTGCGACATGATTCTCCACCTGGGGGATTGGGTGACGATGGAGGTATACGAGCAGTTAAAAACGATAGCGCCGGTTGAGGGTGTGGCAGGAAACAATGACCCAAACGACATTATCCGTAAGTTTGGTTGGCATAAAATTCTCGAGCTGGGCGGCAGACGGATCGGACTGACGCACGGCCATCTCCCCGGCGGCGGGCACGGGGCTAAGAACAATGCGGAGCGCGTCTTTGCTGGCCAACCGGTAGACGCCGTGCTGTTTGGCCACTCGCACAAGCCTTACCTTGCGAAAAGCGGTGGCGTCTTGTGGTTTAATCCCGGGTCGCCTACCGACAAACGGCGGGAACCCAAATACAGCTTTGGCGTGCTTGAGATCACTCCCCAAGCGATCCAGGCGCAACATATTTATTTAGATGCCAAAAAGTAGATCCAAGAACATGTGGAGCTACCAATGCGAGGCCGATTTTCGGTTTTGCTTTGGATGGCTCTTTTTTATACCTATCTTGAGGCAGAAGTCCCTTAACCTGTATTGACGTATAATTGACCACCATTTAATATAGGAATCATACTTCGTGTCCATGTTGGACGAATCCTTGTCCACGGACGCTTTAATCCTTTCATCAACAAAAGCGTTAATCAGATTATGCTTTACTGCAGGGGCACTGCAGGGTCATTAATTTCATGAGAGAGAAAGGGGAAACAAAAACATGAAGAAGAAGCTTGGGATGATTCTCGCCTTGTCGCTGCTGCTGGTCGGCGTTGTTGCTTGCGGCAACAATGGCGGCAACGGAAATGCCGCAAACGGGGGGAATGCCGGGGGAACCGGAACGGAAAATTCCGCGGGTGCGGGGAATACATCGGATTCCGATAAGAAAACGTATAAAATCGCGATTTCGCAAATCGTGGAGCATCCTTCCTTGGATGCAACGCGGGAGGGCTTCCTGGACGCTTTGAAGGACGCAGGCATTGTAGAAGGGGAAAACTTGGAGCTTGATTACAACAATGCGCAGGGGGACCAAACGAACAATACGACCATCGCGCAAAAAATCGCCGGCGAGAAATATGATCTGGTGCTCGCGATCGCTACGCCGCCTGCACAAGCTGTAGCGCAGCAGGTGAAGAACTCCCCGATCCTGTTCGCGGCTGTTACTGATCCGGTTGATGCCAAATTGGTGGACAATTTGGATCATCCAGGTGGGAACATCTCCGGGGCTTCGGATACGAACCCGGAAGCGATTACGAAGCTGATGGACTTCATCGCTGAGCACTTCAAGGATGTCAAATCCGTTGGATTGGTGATCAACCAAGGGGAACCGAATGCCGTCGTTATGGCAAACCATGCAGAGAAAGCATTGGAAGCCCACGGTATCAAATTGGTGAAAGCCTCGGTAACCAATACATCGGAAGTTAAACAAGCGGCCGAATCGCTGGTTGGTCGGGTAGATGCGCTGTACATTACGCTCGATAACATGGTCGTTGAAGCCGTCAGCACCGTGATCCAGGTAGCCAACGATAACGACCTTCCTTTCTTCTCGAGTGACCGGGATACGGTCGAGAAGGGGGCTTTTGCAACGATTGGGTTCAAATATTATGACCACGGGTACCAAGTGGGACAAATGGCAGTCGACGTGCTGAAGAACGGCAAAAAGGTCGGTGACCTGAAAGTGACGGTGCCGGATAAGCTCGACTTGATCATGAACCTGAAAGCGGCAGCCGAGCAAGGGATCGAAGTGACCGATGCCATGAAGGCTCAAATTACGGATAAGGAAAACAATCTGATCGAATAGGCAGCACACGCTCCTAATTTCTTGAGGAGGTACTCATCATGTTGAACTCGCTGCTGGGGGCGCTGGAATCCGGCCTGCTGTATGCGCTTATGGCGCTCGGCGTATATATTACGTTCCGAATTCTCGACTTTCCGGACCTGACGGTGGACGGGAGCTTTACGACCGGCGGTGCGATCGCTGCGGTCATGATCGCAGGGGGAAGCTCTCCCTGGATTGCTACGGTCGTTGCTTTTTTGGGCGGCTTGGCTGCCGGTGCGATCACCGGCATCATTCATACCAAAGGACGGATTAACGGACTGCTCTCCGGGATATTAATGATGATTGCATTGTATTCCATCAATATGCGGATCATGGGCAAACCTAATGTAGGCTTGCTGGGGGAGACAACGCTGTTCAGCTCGGTTTCGCCGCTGGTGTTCATGCCGATCGTTGTTATCGCCATTAAGCTGCTGCTGGATTTGTTCTTTCGTACGGAGCTTGGCTTGGCCCTGCGGGCCACTGGCGACAATAAACGGATGATCCGCAGTTTTGGTGCCAATACGGATAACACAATTATTCTCGGGCTCAGTTTGTCCAACGGGCTAGTGGCTTTGTCCGGGGCGCTCATCGCTCAACAGTCCGGTTTCGCCGACATTTCGTCGGGGATCGGGATGATCGTGATCGGGCTGGCTTCGGTGATTATCGGGGAGGCCATCTTCGGGGCGCGGACGGTATTCTGGGCAACGCTGGCAGCGGTTCTCGGGTCCATCGTTTATCGAGTGGTTGTAGCGCTAGCGCTGCGGATCGAATGGCTGGAGCAAACGGATTTGAAGCTGATTACGGCAGTTATCGTGATCATCGCATTGGTGCTTCCGACCGCACAAAGAAACATGAAGCAGAAAGCCGTAGCTCGCCGGCGCGCCGGTGAAATTACACAAACCGCCGGGCAAAAGAGCGTAGGGGGTGGGTTCTAATGCTGAAGTTAACCCAGGTATCGAAGCTCTTTCACCCCGGCACGCCGGATGAGAAGATCGCGCTGATTGACGTCAATCTGCATCTGCGCAAAGGCGATTTCGTAACGGTCATCGGCAGCAACGGTGCGGGGAAATCCACGCTGATGAATATGATCTCCGGCGTCATCAAGCCGGATGCTGGCGAGGTTCGCCTTGGCGGCGTCGACATCAGCCATCTTCCGGAGCATCGCCGCAGCAAGTGGATTGGCCGTGTGTTTCAGGACCCGATGGCCGGTACTGCACCGCATATGACCATCGAGGAGAACCTGGCGATGGCTTACTCTCGCGGGAAGGCGCGTGGCCTTGCGCTGGGGGTGAACGCGAAGCGCCGGGCGATGTTCCAGGAGCAGCTGCGCAGGCTGGGCATTGGATTGGAGAACCGGCTGCGCGCCAAGGTCGGTACATTGTCGGGCGGGGAACGCCAGGCGCTCAGCCTGCTGATGGCAACGTTTACCGAGCCGCAGGTGTTGCTCCTAGACGAGCATACTGCTGCACTGGACCCAGCCCGTGCTGAGCTGGTGACGAAGCTTACGCAGGAGATCGTCAGCGAATTGAAGCTGACCACGTTGATGGTCACCCACAACATGGAGCAAGCGATCCGGTTGGGTAACCGCCTCATCATGATGGATGGCGGGCGGATCATCCTTGATGTGGATGAAACGAATAAACGCGAGTTAACGATCGAACGGCTGCTAGGCGAATTCGAACGCATCAGCGGCCACAAGCTGTCCGATGATCGCGTGATGCTGGGCAGTTAAATTGCAACTATACCTGTACACAAAGCGCGAGTGCAAAGGGAGGATTCCCTTGTACTCGCGCTCTTTGTTGTCTTTTAACGAGCATCGCGCACTCGTACGCTGCTGTCCCTGCGGATGCCGTCGCGCAGCATCCAAGCGTGCAAGAACCATTCAAATACGCCCATCACAATGGTAATGGCAAGGATTTCGCCAAGAGATAACGTCCATTCCGCGTTGGCGGAAATCGCCCACAGGAAGATAAAGACGAGAAACGCATCTACAACGGTTGCGATCCCATTGTTCGTTCGCGGAAGGATGAAAAGATCCCCGAATAAATAGGCTAGAATAGACAACGCTAAGGCTGTCAGCAGCGCTGAGATGAATGAGGCGTTGCTTAAGAGCATTACCATGACGATGACGATAATTCCATTTCCAAGTAATTTGACGAGAAACTTGTCCAACCCTTTCACCTCCTTGTTTTACGCTCTAATTTCTCCTAACGGGAAAGCGGCTATACACCAAATTAACGATGTCAATTAATAGCTACGGAAAGCGGGACAACAACATGACTCAAACCACAAACTACGATTGCATGATCATTGGCGGCGGTATTGCCGGATTACAAGCCGCTATTCAGCTAGGCCGGTACTCGGTCCACAACGTACTGGTTATTGACGCGGGTTATGGAAGATCCACGTTATGCCGGCAATATCATAACCTGCTGGGGTTCCCGGAAGGTATTTCCGGGGAAGAACTGCGCAGTCGGGGGAGACGGCAAGCGGCGTCTTATGGCGTAAAGTTTGTGCAAGACACAATAACCGAAGCGAAGAAACGGGATGAGGGATTTCAAGTAAAAACATTAAGCGGCCAAACGTATTCAGGTCGAACCCTGCTGCTGGCGACCGGTGTGCTGGACCGTTTTCCCGATGTCCCCGGTTTGGTTCCAACGCTTGGGCTAAGCGTCTATGTCTGTCCGGATTGTGATGGGTACGAAATTGAGGGGCGGAAAACGGTATTAATGGGGGCGGGGGACACCGGTGCCAAGATGGCACTGCTGCTCATCCAGCGGACCCGCGATTTAACCTACATTAATCATGAACAGACATCTGTCGCTGCGTCGCTCCTGAAGCAAATGGAGGAACAGGGGATTCGCTACGAGGAAGGGGCCATCGCCGAAGTCCAACAATCCGAAGGCTTTATCCGCAGCGTGAAATTACAGGATGGCCGGAGCTTTACAGCAGAACGGGGATTTATTGCGTTTGGCGGCAATGAGGTTCATTCTGGATTAGCCGCTCAACTTGGCGTACGCATTTCCGAGAACCGTCATGTGGAGGTCAACCCCCGCACAAAGCAGACGAACGTCCCCGGCGTGTGGGTGGCTGGGGATCTAGGACTTCATGCGGAACAGGTTAGCGTGGCCATGGGGGAAGGCTCAATTGCCGCAATTTGGATTCATAAAGCATTAAGTCCGTGCTATAATCAGTTGAACGGAGGGGATGCAGAGGATGATTCTTGAAGTAGCTCAGCTGCAAGTGAAGCCCGGAATGATTAATGATTTCGAAAGCCACTTCCGGAAGGCTTCCAAAATCATCAGCCGGGCGTCCGGTTATCTTGGACATGAGCTCCATAAATGCGTAGAGACGGAGAATAAATATATTCTGCTCGTGCGTTGGCAATCCATTTCCGCACATGAGGTAGGTTTCCGTCAATCTCCGGAATATGAGGAATGGAAAGCGCTGCTTCATCCATTCTACGATCCCATGCCTACCGTGGAACACTACGTGCAAATCAAGCATGAAACGGAGTAGGAGGAAAGAGAATGGAAGAAATCATTTGGCGGCAGCTTGAATTCGGGACGGCGATTTATCGATATTCTGAATGCTCGAGGAACAGCCACAGCAGGTGAAGGCAGAGCTATGTATAACAAAATTATTCAAGGACTGTGAGCATGTACATATGACGGAACATTTCGACTATACCATTGAAGATGCAACGCTTGAGGACTTGCCGGCGATCGTGGCGATTTACAATGAAACGATCGCTGGACGCATGGTTACCGCCGATTTGGAGCCGGTGACCGTTGACGCCAGACGGAAGTGGTTTGATGAGCATTCGCCCGATTTCCGGCCGCTTTTGGTTATGAAATCCGGGGGGAAGGTCATCGCCTGGCTCAGCTTTCAGTCCTTCTATGGGCGACCGGCCTATAACGGCACGGCCGAGATCAGTATTTATATCACAGAAGCCTACCGTTCCCGCGGAATCGGAGGGATCTTGTTAAATCGATCCTTTGCGATTTGCCCTGAGATTGGTGTCCATACGCTGCTTGGGTTTGTGTTTGGTCACAACGAGCCGAGCCTTAAGCTCCTTAGTAAATTCGGCTTCGAGCGTTGGGCGCATTTGCCCCGCGTGGCCAATTTAGACGGCGTGGAACGGGATCTCGTTATTTTGGGGAAACGTGTTGTTGAGGCTTAATATGCTTTTGGGGAATGGGGATCAAATTATTTGAACGAATGGGTTAAGGAAATCACGGACTGGTTTTTGGAGACGACTCAGTTAGGCGGGTACTCCATCCTGCTTTTTACGATCCCACTTGCCGTTGTGCAGGGAGTTTTTGGTTTTTTTCCGTTTGCCACGATCGTGATGTTGCATCTCTCCCTGCTGGGGATTGCGAACGGTTTATTAGCCAGTTGGATTGCCGGTACGGCGGCAGGGATGGTTGTTTACCTGATGTGCAGATATTTTTTTGCTGATTGGTTTAACCGCAGGTGGTTGGCTAAGCTGCAAAAATACGAAAAATGGCAAAAAGGGCTGGACCGCTATGGGGTGTGGGCAGTGATCTTTCTCCGCACGATTCCGATTATGCCAAACAATCTCATTTCGTTTATGTCGGCGGTTTCGAATTTAAAGCTCCGTTCTTATGTCTGGTCCAACCTGGTTGGGAATCTGTCAAGCATTTGGCTGTTCGGGATCTTAAGCGCATCGATTGTGTTTCCGGGGGTGAATCTTCAGGAGTTGATTCTCTCCTACGCCCTATTTTTGCTTGTGCTGGGCGTCGCCTTTGTCATTCGCAACCGGTTCCTATCCAAGACGAAAGAAGGCATGAGACCTTAGCATGGATCGACCGCTTTCCGGGATAAGCTACAGAGAGAATAAGATTGGATAGGGGGCGAGTCGTTTGAATACTCAGGAACAGGCTTTATCAGGAAAACCCGCGGCAGCACGGCGGAAGCTGCTGCTCAGCGCCGGGCTCAGCTGGATGTTTGATGCCATGGACGTCGGGATCATTTCGTTTATCGCTGCTGCCCTTGCGGTGGAATGGAGCTTAACGCCGCAGCAGACCGGCTTCTTTACGGCGATCAACTCCGTAGGGATGGCGTTTGGCGCAGCGATTGCCGGTTATATGGCGGACAAGTTTGGCCGCAAATCCGTGCTCCTGTGGACGCTGTTGATTTTCTCCATCGCCAGCGGTTTGTCAGCTGCCGCTACTAGCTTTGCCATGCTTTGTTTGCTTCGCTTTATTGCCGGCTTTGGACTTGGCGGGGAGCTGCCGGTCGCTTCCACACTGGTATCCGAATCGGTGTCGGTACAGGAACGCGGAAGATCCGTCGTGCTGCTGGAGAGCTTCTGGGCTGCCGGATGGATCGCTTCGGCGTTGATCTCGTATTTCGTCATCCCGGATTACGGATGGCAGGCCGCTTTTATCATCGGTGCCATACCTGCGTTATATGCGCTGTACTTGCGCAAATCAATCCAGGAGCCGGCCCGATTTAAAGCGCAGACGGGTCATCATCAAGGACGAGGGCCTTCCTTCAGCGAAAGGTTTAAGTCCGTTTGGGCTTCCCCGCACCGTCGTTCGACTGTGATGCTTTGGATTTTGTGGTTTACCGTCGTCTTTTCGTATTACGGCATGTTTCTGTGGCTGCCTTCGGTGATGGTGCTGAAAGGCTTCAGTCTGGTCAAAAGCTTTGAATACGTGCTGATCATGACACTGGCACAATTACCGGGATACTTCACGGCCGCTTATTTCATTGAGAAGTTTGGGCGTAAATTTGTGCTGGTGCTGTATTTGCTGCTCACCGCAGCCAGCGCGGCCTGGTTTGGAAATGCGACTAGTGAGGGAATGCTGATTGCCGCTGGGATTTGCTTATCCTTCTTTAATCTTGGGGCATGGGGCGGCATGTACGCTTATACCCCGGAATTGTACCCGACGCGGGTGCGTTCGACCGGAGTCGGCTTGGCCGCTTCCTTTGGACGGATCGGCGGTATCATCGCTCCGTACTTGGTCGGCATGCTGGTCGCTCGCCACGTCGCCATCGGGGGAATCTTCTGGATGTTCTTCGTAACAATCGTCATTGGGGCACTGGCGGTGTTTTGGCTGGGGACCGAGACGCGGGGGAAGGAGCTGGCGGATTAAAAAACAGCAAAATTGCTGCGGATCCGCAACAATTTTGCTGTTCATCCGTTTAATTAGAAGTTGTCCAGAGAATCGCCCGGCTTCAAGGCATGACCTGTAATGCCGATACGTGCGAGATCTGCGACAAATCGTTCCCCGTCCTGGGCGATTGCATCAAACGTATTGTAATGCACAGGGACAACGTGCTTGGCGCCAATCCATTCAGCTGCGGTCAGAGCATCCTCCGGTCCCATGGTAAAATGGTCTCCAATCGGCAGGAATGCGAGATCGACCGGGCCGCGGGAGCTGACCAATTTCATATCGCTGAACAGGGCGGTATCTCCGGCATGATATATGGCTGTTCCGTCAATATCGAGCAGGATCCCTGCCGCCACGCCAAGATATACATTTACGCCGTTTTGGTTGACGGACGAGCTGTGCAGCGCAGGCACCCATTTTAATTTACCGAACGGGAACGTGCGGGAGCCGCCAAGGTTCATGCCGACCGTTTGCAGTCCGCTGCCAGCAAAATAATCGGCCAGCTCGACAATGGCGATAATCGGCGCGTTGTTTCGCCGGGCGATGCTTTCCGCATCTGCGATGTGATCGGAATGACCATGGGTCAGAAGCACGTAATCGACTTGAATGTCATCGGCTGAGGCTGCGGCCGCCGGATTCCCGGTGAGAAATGGATCGATGATCAAACGATGCTTCCCTGTGTCCACCAGGATGCAGGAATGTCCCAAATAAGTAACTTTCATAGCAATCACCTCATGTGGAAATATATCCTTCTCGTTTATTATAGCTGCCTTGGACAAGCAAGTCATATCTTGCGGGAGGCGGTGCTGCATAAACGCAAGGAAATCCCATATGATTGTGATTGGGATGGGGCGGCTTGAGCAGGCTCGCGAATGAGGTCTGATCCAGTAAGGACCTTGCGCAAAAAAAGGAGGAGATTGATGTGAAAATCGAAGTGTGGTCGGACTTTGGCTGTCCGTTTTGCTACATCGGCAAGCGTCGCCTGGAAAGGGCGTTGGAATTATTTGGTCATCGGGATGAGATCGAAATCGTTTACCGCAGCTTTGAACTGGATCCGGGTGCCCCTAAGGATACGGAGTCGAGCATCCATGAATTGTTAGCGGTGAAATACGGCCTCAGCCTGGAGCAGGCGCAGGAATCAAACCGCAATGTTGCGCAGCAGGCTCAAACGGAAGGGTTAACGTATAACTTTGATACGATCATTCCTACAAATACGTTTGATGCTCATCGATTAGCGCATTATGCCGGAGAGCAGGGCAAGGCGAAGGAGATGACGGAGCGGTTGTTCCGGGCTTATTTTACGGATTCGCTGCATATCGGGGACCGGGAAACACTGGTTCGTTTGGCGGAAGAGGTTGGCTTGGAAGGCACAGCCGTCCGGGAAGTGCTGGAGCAAAATACGTATGCCGACGCTGTCCGCGAGGATGAGAACGAAGCAAGAAGACTTGGGATTCGCGGCGTACCGTTCTTTGTGCTGCGCGGTAAGTATGCGGTGTCGGGGGCACAGCCGTTGGAAATTTTTCAAGGGGCATTGTTACGAGCATGGGAAGATCGGTCTTAATATCGATTTAGAAAATAAGAAAATGCAAAAAACGCTGATCCCTAAGGATCAGCGTCTCGTTCTGCGAACAAAATAAAAAAATAAATTAATTGTTGTATAAACTAATGAACTGTGGTAAAATGACGGATAGCCAATCACAAAAAACTCACGCAATAATCTCCTCAATAATAGCATAAAATCAATCATTTGTCAAATGGATTTACGGTTTTAGAGATATAGAGTGGTTTTCGCATTTAATTTTTAGGGTGGGGGTCTGGAAGATGACAGAGGACTTGAAGAATAATGAATTGGATTACACCGATGATCTGACGTTACCGCCAGGAATTAAAATCGATGACCCGGTCAGAATGTATCTGAAGGAAATCGGGCGCGTGCCTCTGTTATCCGCAGAGGAGGAAATCGAGCTTGCGCAGCGCATCGAGAACGGGGATGAGGAAGCGAAGCGCCGATTGGCTGAAGCGAATCTCAGATTGGTGGTCAGCATTGCCCGTCGTTATGTTGGGCGCGGGATGGTTTTCCTGGACCTGATTCAAGAGGGCAATATGGGCCTGATCAAAGCGGTGGAGAAGTTCGATTATTCGAAAGGGTTCAAGTTCAGTACTTACGCCACCTGGTGGATTCGTCAAGCGATTACCCGTGCGATAGCAGACCAAGCCCGAACGATCCGAATACCGGTGCATATGGTGGAAACCATTAATAAACTGATCCGTGTCTCCCGGCAGCTGCTTCAGGAGATCGGACGCGAGCCGACTCCGGAGGAGATTGCGAAGGAGATGGATTTGACGCCGGATAAGGTGCGGGAGATTATGAAAATCGCTCAGGAACCGGTATCGTTAGAAACGCCGATCGGGGAAGAGAACGATTCGAACCTCGGCGATTTTATCGAAGATCACGATGCTCCGGCTCCGGCAGAAGCTGCGGCCTATGAATTATTGAAGGAGCAGCTGGAAGAAGTGTTGGATACACTGACCGAGCGTGAGGAAAATGTCCTTCGGCTGCGTTTTGGTATGGATGACGGCCGGACGCGGACATTGGAAGAGGTTGGCAAGGAGTTTGGTGTTACGCGCGAACGGATTCGCCAGATCGAAGCCAAAGCGCTGCGCAAACTTCGGCATCCAAGCCGCAGCAAGCGGCTGAAAGATTTTATGGAATAACATGGTAAGCTCCCTAAGGGTTCCCTTAGGGAGCTTTTTTTAAAGATATCAGG
>NZ_GG695970.1:492374-498528 GCF_000159955.1 Paenibacillus sp. oral taxon 786 str. D14
ACGTTTTTCTTATGTGGTCCTCCGACGGAGCGGGCGGGGAGACGCCGTAATCGGACGGAGGGATTGGACCAGCTTCGCCGGCAACGGCCGGATGCACATAAATTTCTTACTGTTGCCCCGCCCGGATCGAAGCAGCCGCCCTGAACCGGGCTTTGCTACCCGCGCGCCAAACACCTGCATAAACCATTCAATGGGATAGGAGATGGACAGCAATCCGTTTTCGGATCCGGCAAAATTCACCGCAGTCGCAAGATTGCCTTTCCTCGTCAGCCACACCGAGCCGGAATCGCCTTCCAAGGAAACGGGGCGTTTGCCGCGGATCACGCTTTGGTTCTTGAAGGTAATCATCCCCAAATTGCCGTAATCCCCGTAATCGACCTGCACATCGGTATGGATTGACTCCACCGTACCGGTTACAACCCCTGTCGTGCGCCCCACCTTCTTAAGTCGATCACCGATTTTATAGGATCGCACATGGCCCGGGACGATCCCAAAGACAGCATAGGCTGGCTTCAGCAAAGAACGTCTCAAAGGTTTGGCGGTAGCTGCGTCGATATAATTTGCCCGTTTCCGGCTCAGCTTGACAAAACGGTCCAGCTGACCGATGCGGTCCTTAGCGATAGTCCCTCCATCAGCACCTCCCGGTTGCAGCGTGGCAGAGAATCGCCGGGTATTATTATCGACGAGGACGTGGTTGTTGCTAAGGATCAAGCGTTGGCATCCGGAAGCATCGCCGCTGACGATCAAACCAACCGTGCCGGAGGAGTCCGATGTGCCAACGCTGTAGCCGGCCATAACCGGGCGAATTCGGCGCGTGAACCTGCCGCCGTTCCCATTACCGGCCCGTTTGCAGAACCTAGGGGAACGGACGATACGAAACGGCACGCCAGCCCGAGGCTTTAGATAACGAGGTAATGCTGTGGTGCGGGTTGACTTGTTTTGTTTGGCGGCAGCGGCTGTGGTTAGGGGATCGGCATATACGATGATCGCTGCGCCGCGTTTGGGGCGTTTCGGGTCACGCAAGCCGACGCCAACGCCATGGACTCCCTTCATCTTCAGCATCTTCCCGGCAATGCGCTGCTTCAGCAAATAAGCTCTACGAAAACTGGCCAATAGATATCACCTTTTCTCGCATATTCGCGGATTTGCTGCATTATATGCTGGCGCCGGGACGCTTGATCGTTATACGGGCCGATGCCTTTGTAATGGAGGGATCGTTAAGTTGAGACAAGCCAGCTTCCCAACCATGCGCAAGCCGCGCCGAGCAAAGCCGAGGTCAGCACATATACGGCCGCCTTTTGTTTTTGCCCCTTGTTAATTAAGGTGATCGTTTCATATCCAAAGGTGGAGAACGTCGTGTAGGCACCGCAAAATCCAGTCCCCAGCATCAACCAGCCCCAGTCAGGGATAGCCTGCCGTGTGTGGAGTCCGGCTAGGACGCCAAGCAGGAGGCTGCCGCTGAGATTGATTACCCACGTTCCCCAAGGAAATTGCGAGCCGCGAGGGGCGGTTTGGGATGAGATCCATTGTCCTAAATAGTAACGAAGGAGCGTGCCGAGAATCCCGCCAAGTCCCACGATGCCGATCATGCGGAATCCCCTGCCTTAGGAGCCTGTTGTTTTTGACCTAAGCGGACTCCAGCCCAAGCCATCAGAAGACCGCCGATCAAGCTGGTCAACAGATAGGCGACTGCCGCAGCCAGATGTCCGGTATGTATCGCATCAACGGTCTGGACCGTGAAGGTGGAGAACGTCGTAAATGCACCGGCAAATCCCGTACCTGCCCCGATGCGTATACTGGGATGGATCTTTCGCAGGGCAGCGACGGTAAACAACCAGCCGAGAAATAAGCAACCGGCCCAGTTGATGAGCAGGATCGAAAGTGGAAAAGTTCCAATGTTTGGAATCCAGAGGGACAGTCCGTACCGGAGCAGGGTTCCGAGTAAGCCACCCACAATTAATGCAAGGATGTTCAATGTGCTCTACCTCCTGAAAAAATAGACAGACTCCTACCAGAGAGTCTGGTAGGAGTCATCAGCTCAAACGAGCGGTTTAGGCGAACTCCATCGCCTTATTGCGTTGTCATTGGCAACATTTTATGCTATGAGGGGACAACTCGTCAATACAGATTACGTGATAATCGTAATGGTGGGCGCCGAAATCGTTGGCGGGGTTGTAATTGTGGAAACGACGTTGCTGAAGCTGCCCACTTCAATCTGAACGGGAACACCTGCGATCAAATCCACGGTGTCGAGCACGAGGCTGGCCGTGGTCAGCGTTGACAACGAGGATTGTTGAAGTACGCCGTTAATGTAAACGTTGAAATAATCGGTACCGGTGAGCTCAGGCAGTTCCGTGATCGGTGAGTCGGCATCGTCGACGAAGCTGGCGGCAGGAATGGTCGTTTCGGTAGCGCCGATCATGTCGGCTGTTAACGTGGCGAAGTAACGGGTGACTGTCGGCGTTACTACGGTTGTAACTTCACCTCCAGAGGCGACTGGAGCCGATGCTACTGCCGTAAATACGGGTTTAATTACAGGCATCTATCATCACCTCCTAATCTTTGAGGGTATCGAGAGTGTCCGATACATCATATATAATGATGCAACTTTGTTAAGTGACAGGGCTGACAACCTCCGTTGAATATGGATTTTTTGGACGACGGGGGAAGCCAATTGCCCAAGCGCCAAAGACGGGTTATTCATAGGATAGGTAAGTAAGAGTTGAAGAGCCATCTGGCCAGGGGGAAGCGGTGAATGGGAGCGGCAAGAGGTGCGCGCAAAAAGGCAACGCGCATGAACAAACGGCGGTATCAAGCCCATAAGGTAAAGCACTGCCAGGCATGCTCGCGTCAGCGGCGCCGGAAGCGGGTCGTGCATGCACTGCGGCTTCGTTATCTGCGAGCGGCACGGCTCCTGCACCGCTACCGCCGGTTACTTCGGCAGTATGAGCGCTTGGTACGCGCGAAGAATCTTATGCCGTTTCCTGGTGGAGTTGCGGAGGATCTGGCCGAAATGCGGGGAGCAACTGGAGCGTTGGGACCCGCAGGACCGCAGGGCGCTCCGAGAAGTGCCGGTCCGATGGGACCGCCAGGGCCGCAGGGCGAGCCAGGAGCAGCCGGGCCAATGGGGCTAACAGGTCCACAAGGCGAGCGGGGAAAGCCCGGACCACCAGGACTGCCTGCAGGCGATATTCGGGTTACCTCTACAGTTTTCCGTTACTTTTTTGCGCCGCTTGCCGATTTGACCGGGACCGTTCACATCCCTGCCAATCAATTTACGGATGACGAGGGGGAAACGCCTGCGGTTTTTGCCGGGATCGGTGGAGGGTCCTATACCAACTTATTTATCAATGGCATGCTGCAGGAAGGCAGATTGTTTGTACTGGAGCCGGAGTCTTTGACGTTGTTGCTCGGGCAGGATATGATAGGGGCAGGCACGCCGATTATAGTGGAAAACGTGCGAATCACCGCCAAAGCCACGTCCTGAACTAGGAAAATGCGAAGCAGCATGAAAATTCGTCGTCGTGGCAGGGGGCAGGGCCTTGTCACGGTCTGTTTGATAGAGTAGGAGGATTGGTATGAAAATTAATGGCATTAATCATTTCTGTTTCTCCGTATCGGATTTGGATCGATCCATGGCGTTCTATGAGCAGGTCTTTGGAGCGACTCCCCTGGTGAAAGGACATAAGCTTGCCTATTTCGACCTGAACGGGCTGTGGATCGCCTTAAATCAGGAAGACATTCCGCGGGACAAGCAGCATCGTACATATACGCATATCGCTTTTTCGATCGATGAGGGGGATTTCGAGGCCTTTCAGAACCGGCTCCGGGAATTAAACGTTGAAGTGCTGCCAGGGCGTGAAAGAGATCAGCGCGACAAAAAGTCGATTTATTTTCTGGACCCGGACGGGCATATGTTCGAATTCCATACCGGAACGTTACAAGACCGACTGGATTACTATAAAGCGGACAAAGACCACATGATCTTTTATTAACCGCGATTCATTGATAGAATAAGACAGTAACTAAAATTTATATGAAGTAGGTCACCATGAAAAAATTCAAAAAGTTTTATATCGAAACGACCAGCATCTGCAACCTGGCCTGCAGCTTCTGTCCGCCGACCCATCGCCAGGCGCAGTTTATCAAAGTTGAGGACTTCCGCAAGATTCTGGACGACATCAAGCCGCATACGGACTATATTTATTTTCATGTCAAAGGCGAGCCACTGCTGCACCCCAAGATCGACCAGTTGCTTGACATTAGCCACGAAAAAGGGTTTAAGGTCAACATCACCACGAACGGCACGCTGCTCCCCAAGGTGCGTCATAAGCTGCTCGGCAAGCCGGCGCTGCGGCAGATGAATTTTTCGTTGCACAGCTTCGACGGACATGAAGGTTCGACCGACCGGGAAGGGTATTTGCGGAACGTGTTGTCCTTCGTCCGTGAGGCAGTAGCTGCGTCCGATTTGATCGTTTCGTTCCGCCTGTGGAATTTGACCCAGGATAACGAGACGAACCTGCAACGGATGCGTAACCGGGAGACGCTTGCCATCATTGAGCAAGAATTCAACCTAGATTATCGGATCGAGGAGAAGGTCACACCCGGAAGCGGGGTTAAATTAGCCGAGCGGATTTACTTGAACCAAGATTACGAATTCGATTGGCCGGATTTGCGGGCTCCGGAGGACGATGGCAAAGGCTTCTGCCATGCGCTGCGCAACCAGGCCGGAATTCTCGTGGACGGCACGGTTATTCCTTGCTGTCTGGATGGGGAAGGGATCATCAATCTTGGGAATGTGTATCAAACGCCATTTTCGGAGATTGTGGAAGGAGAGCGGGCGAACCGCTTGTACGAAGGCTTCTCCCGGCGCGAAGCCGTCGAGGAGCTATGCAGGAAGTGCGGGTATCGCAAACGGTTTGGGGGAGGGGCGTAAAGTTGCACCCAACAAAAGAAAGAAGGAGTCGAGATTCGGCTCCTTCTTTGTTTTTTGATGGATTCTTTACACTCACCAGCTGGCATTCAGCTTGGCCGGATCGATCTTCGGCACCAAGCCTTCGGCGGCCGCCCGGTCCAGCAAACCGCGGATGGCCGCGTAGCCGTCCTCACCTAAATCCGCTGTATATTGGTTCACGTACAGTCCGATATGCGCTTTCTGCACCTCGGGCGACATTTCCTGCGCATGGCTCATCACATACTTCGCCGAAGATTCCGGATGCGCCCAGGCGTATTCCACGGATTCCCGTGTCCAGCGGGCAATTGCGGCCAGATCCAGCGACCGGCGGGCGATGATTGCACCGAGGGGAATCGGCAAGCCCGTATCGGATTCCCACCAGTTGCCCAGGTCTTGAAGCAGGTGCAGTCCGTAATTTTGATAAGTAAAACGTGCTTCATGGATCACCAGACCCGCATCCAATTCGCCGCGTTGAACGGCGGGCATGATCTCGTCGAACGGCATGACGACGATCTCGCCGACGCCGCCGGGAACATGCTTTGCTGCCCAGAGCCGAAACAGCAGGTACGCGGTGGATCGTTCGCTTGGAACCGCAACGCGGCGGCCCGACAGGTCGGAAGGCGAGCATGCCTTCGCCGTTAATACGAGCGGCCCGCAGCCGCGGCCCAGCGCTCCGCCGCACGGGAGCAGTGCGTACTCGTCCAGCACCCAAGGGAGAGCCGCGTAGGAAATTTTCAGCACCTCAGGTCCGGTGCCGGAAGCCGCCCAACCGTTCGTAATATCAATATCCGCATAGGTGACATCGAGCTCAGGAGCTCCCGGGATTAACCCGTGGACCCAGGCGTGGAACACAAAGGTATCGTTAGGACAAGGCGAAAAAGCGATTTTCATGATTGCAGCACCTCCGGTAGTTTAGCACAAGCTTGCTCTAAAGCTTGCAGAGCATCGCCGATTTTCCACAGTTCCCGTTGCCTTGGACCTACGGCGTTAGAGATGGCGCGCAGTTCCAGCACGGGAACGCCGAACTGGCGGGCGGCTTCGGCCACGCCAAAGCCTTCCATCGCTTCGGCGCCAGCGCCGGGGTAACGCTGGGCAAGCCGGCGTGCCGTTTCCGCCGTCCCTGTGACGGTGGATAACGTCAGGATCGGGCCGTGGTGGACCGGCAGCCCGGCCTCCCGCAGCGCCGCAGCCCAGCGAGCC
>NZ_GG695970.1:498937-521884 GCF_000159955.1 Paenibacillus sp. oral taxon 786 str. D14
CAGCTGCACATCAGTGCCTTCATAGCCGGCGAGTCCGCGCAGGACGGCCTGCTGTTCGGCTTCTACCGCCGTCATGATCAAAATTTGGGGATGAGGACGATTTAGCATCTATCAAGAACAACTCCTTGGTCCGTGGACAAATTCACTCTTCAAATTATAAAACTCTGCTTCGGGAAAACCAAGTCAGGTTTTGATCATAACCAGCCAGGCCAATGCCAAGCAAAAAGACCCGCCTTCGCCAATCGCGAAAACGGGCCTCCAACACTGGTCCGTTTTAAGCTCTTTGGTATTGAACCGGGCGCTCTAACGTCGTGTTCAGGGCTTTGGCAGCCTCGTACGCCCAATAAGGGTTGCGAAGCAGCTCGCGGCCTAACAGCACCAGATCTGCCCGCCCGTTGCCGAGAATTTCTTCCGCATGGGAAGGGTCCGTGATTAAACCAACGGCACCGGTGGCAACCTCAGCTTGGCGGCGGATTTGTTCCGCCAGGTTCACTTGATATCCCGGGAACGTTTGAATTTGTGCCGGAACCAACCCGCCAGAGCTGCAGTCAATCAGATCCACGCCTTGCGCTTTCATTCGGCGGGCATAGTTGATATATTGCTCCAGCGAATTGCCCTGCGGATCGTATTCATTCGCCGAGATCCGGACGAACAGCGGACCGGACCAAACCGAATTTACTGCCTCGATCACTTCGCTCAACAACCGGTAACGGTTATCGGCGTTTCCGCCGTATTCGTCTTCCCGATGGTTGGTCACCGGAGAAAGGAATTCGTTCAGCAAATACCCATGGGCCCCATGGATCTCAATGACGTCAAAACCGGCCTCCTTCGCGCGGCGTGCCCCGTCGCGGAAACCTTCCACAATCCGCCGGATATCCTCGGCATCCGCGGCCTTAGGCGTTTTTTTCTCCGGAAACGGAATGGCAGACGGCGCTAGAATCGTTTCCTCGAGCTCCGCTTTCCGTCCAGCATGGGCGAGTTGAATCCCAATTTTGGCGCCGTTACGATGCACAAGGTCAACGAGCTCCTTCAATCCGGAGATGTGTTCATCGCTCCAGATGCCAAGATCTCGATACGAAATCCGTCCTTCTGGTAAGACGGCCGTCGCTTCGACAAGGATCAAGCCAACGCCGCCAACGGCGCGGGACGCGTAGTGAACCCGGTGCCAATCCTCGACTTTTCCGTCTCGGTTGTGGGAAGAATATTGGCACATGGGGGACATGACGATCCGGTTTTTAAACGTAACCTGTTTGATCGTATACGGGGTAAATAGTTGGGCGCTCATTCTCTATCACTCCTTCTCTTGCTTTTAGAATGTTATGGAATAAACCTCAGTCAATATCCATGTTAGTCGATCGGATTACAACTTACAAGTACGCACAAAATTGTTCTATAGTATAGTTTTGTATACTTAAAATTATCGGTACTTCTTGACCCTGCAGCAGGAATCGGTTAAGATAGCTATCGAATTGTTCCCTAGGGTTCCGCGGCGGATACACCGGCCGGACTGGTCCAAGAGGGAACGCGCGGCACTTTATCATGTCGTGGACACGGAGGGACAAAAGCCCGGGAGATATCGTTTGTTGATATCTTTCGGGTTTTATTTTTTGCATAAAGGAGTGGGTCATGCAGCATGAAACGTGATTGGGGGTGGGTCGGCGTTGCCGGCTTATTTGAGATTGGATGGGTGATCGGCTTGAAGCACGCCGGGGATGCGCTCGGCTGGGGAGCGACGGCCGTTTGTATCGTGATGAGCATGTACTTACTGATCTTATCCGGACGGCGGCTTCCGATTGGCACGGTCTATGCCGTATTCACGGGCATCGGCACGGCAGGTACGGTGATCGCGGAGATGGCGTTGTTTGGGGAACCGTTCCGCTGGGCTAAGCTGCTGCTCATTTTGCTGTTGCTGGTCGGCGTTATCGGCTTGAAGCTGGTGACCGATGGAGAGAAGCAGACGGAAGGGGGAGCTTAACCGATGGATTGGATACTGCTTGTTTTTGCCGGATTTGGCGAGGTGCTGGGCGTGATCGGGATTAACAAAATCAACACCCGTAAGAGCCTAGGTGCGTATGCCTGGATGGCCGGCGGTTTTTTGCTCAGCTTCCTGTTTCTGACCTTGGCGATGCGAACCATTTCCATGGGGACGGCGTATGCGGTGTGGACGGGAATCGGTACAGCGGGAAGCGCGATCGCCGGGATGCTGCTCTATGGCGAATCCCGCGAGTGGCGGAGGCTGCTGTTTATTGCCTTTATTTTAGGCGCAGCCGTGGGTTTAAAGCTCATCAGCGAGTAAACGGAAGCTGCTTCGGGATGGGTTGGATTTACGTCTATTGGGGGCATATTAAGGGAGGTTCCATTCACACAGATGGTGATCGAAGGGTTGCAGAAGCAGTTTGCCTTATACGCCGAGAACTTCCCGGTTTGGGCGAGCAATCCAACGGCATGTTACAATATGTCGTTTGGACAGCCCTGTCGGACGAAGGCGTAGGCGCTTCGATCCAGCATTATAACCCTTTAATCGACGAGGAAATGCGGAAGGAATGGGGCGTACCGGAAAGCTGGAAGCTAATTGCGCAAATGCCGTTTGGCAACATTGAGGCTCCGGCTGGCGACAAGGAGTTTGGGCCGATTGACAACCGAATGAAGGTGTTCAATTAATACAAAAAGCGTTTGGCTCAACAGCCAGACGCTTTTTTTAGGGGACTCACCCCGCTGTGGAGGTCAGCCAGATGTCCTTAAAGTCCATCCAGCCGAGGTTGTTGATCGCAACACCGCGGATGGAAGGGTGGACATACGTGTTCAACATGCTGTGCACAAGAAAAGTAACCTGCGCTTCATCCTGCAGGCGATTTTCGATTTGCTGCAGCAACACCCGCCGTTTCTCCGGACTTCTGGACGCAAAAACTTCATCCACCATGCCGAACACCCAGCGGCTTAATTCCGGCGGCATATGCAAACGGATGTAGCTGTCTTCCTGCAAGAAGCTTTCCAACTCGCACACCTCATCCTCGGCGAAGACGAGGCATAACAGGACGGCATCGGCTTCCAGGGCAGCCGTTCTTGCCATATCACCTTTTTCATAATTCACAACCTCAACCGGAATTCCGATCGTATCGCATTGGAGTTTGATCCATTCGGCTTCCTCTCTATCGAGATAATGGGCTGCCAAGCGGATCGGCTCGCCGATATAACCTATTTCCTCCAGCAGTTGCCTTGCGGCGGCCGGATCGTGCCGATGAACCCCCAGCGTGGTTTCCTCGGTTGGCTGGAAGCTGCGTGCCGGATATCCGGATTTCCCCGTAGTTCGGATCAACCTAGGGCGGTCAATCACCAGGTTAATCGCCTGCCGAAACGCCAGCGATTGCTGCGGTCCAAGTCGGTTACGATTCCAGGAAATTAAGCTGCAGCCCCGTCTTAAGGTCTGGATTCGATTCCAATCGTCCCCGGCTTGGGCGGGAACCCGTGAATCGTTGACGATCAGTTGCTCCCATCTCAACTTGGAGGAATTCGGAATATCGTCGGGCAGAAAGACCAGGGTAACGCCGTCCAAATAAGGTCGACCGAGAAAATAACCCGCATGTACCTCAAGCTCCATCCGGTTCAAGCTCCAATGGGTAAGCCGGAACGGGCCAGTGCCGCTTGGAAACTGCCAAAATGCCGTTTCGTCCTTACTGAGTAAATCGGCAGGAAGGATGGAAGCACATGAGGAGCAGAACAGGCGGGGGAGCAGCCAATTTGGTTGATGCAACTGGAACACAACGGTTCGCGCATCCAGCGCCTCGATCCGGTCTACGCTCGACACCAACCAGCGGTTGGTTGAGACTTCCCGCAGCCGAGAAAAGGTGAAAACGACGTCCTCGGCGGTGAGCTCTTTTCCATGATGAAAACGCACGCCTTTACGCAAATGGAACGTCCATGCCGTACCGGTCTCATCATGATCCCAATGATGGGCGATCATGCCGGTCACTTGACCCTTCGTCTGATCGTATTGTACCAGCCGATCGAAGATTTGCCGAACGAGATGGGAATCCAAGTCGTAAATCAGCTTGGCCGGATCTAACGTAAGCGGAGCTTTATACACCGGCAGGCGGAAGATGTCCCGGCAGCTTTGACCTGCGGCGAGCTGTCGTTCCGCTCCAAACTGGTCATTCAGCCACTGAATGAACCGTTCCCGCGCATGGATATCGCCTTCGTACTGATGAAGGAATTCGAAGGCCAAGCGGTATTCCCCTTTTTCCGCTAGCCTTTGGGCCAGGTCGATCAAGAAATTTTCCCGGTTCACCCGAAATACCAAACGGGAACGATGCCCGCGCCCTCGGCCCGGCGACCAGTCGATCAGACCTTCCTCCTGCAGCTTGCGGATCACCAGCTTGGCGTTCCGCTCCGTACAATGAAACAGCTTCGTTAAATCCTCCAGCGCGACCTCAACTTCGCGAGGCTCTGCCGAATCGCCGCTTCCCTCCGCATAATGATTCAGCAGCGCCAAATAACGCTCTGCGGTTAACACGATCACACACCTCCATGCCCCCGTCCTCCTTGCAAACGCAAAAGGGGAAATGACTTTGGAATAGTATACTCTTTTTCTTCCTGCTTTTGAAGCAGATAATGGAAATAAGCAGAGGGGCGGTCGTTACCAGCCCCGGAAGCAAGGAGGTTATCCCATGAATTATCAAGATTTTTACGTAAGTGAACGGGAGATTAAAGAGTTCCATCAGTCGTTGAAAAGACCCGGCAACCCTAACTGCTTTGAAGGGATGACCGTTCCCAAGCGATCGGTGAAAAAACGGAAAAAAGCGAACGGCATGGGTAAGGTACTGCGGTCGATCCTGAATATGTTTTATTGATTCCTTACGAGGAAAATGCCCGCATCACGTGATGCAGGCATTTTTTTTTATATTAGGAGGTCTGTTCAGCGAGGACTTCTTTAAATTGCTCGGTTAACAAGGGAACGATTTCGAACAGATCGCCAACGATGCCGTAGTCGGCTACCTTGAAGATCGGCGCTTCAGGGTCTTTGTTAATGGCAATGATGATCCGCGATTGGCTCATGCCGGCCAGATGCTGAATCGCGCCGCTAATCCCGCAGGCGATATAAATTTCCGGTGTGACGACCTTTCCGGTTTGGCCGATTTGCAGCGCATAGTCGCAGTACCCGGCATCACACGCACCGCGCGAAGCGCCGACGGCGCCGCCGAGGGTGTCCGCCAGTTCTTCCAGCACTTTAAAGCCGTCGGCGCTTTTCACGCCGCGTCCTCCGGATACGACGATCTTCGCTTCGGTGAGATCGACCTTGCCGGACACTTTGCGCACCACATCCTTGAGGATCGTGTGCAGCGTTGCAGGCGGGGTAAACTCCAACGGAACGAGCGTCCCTGAGGCAGCGGCTGGGGCTGCAGGGGGGAAGTTGTTTGGACGGATGGTCACGATGCCGCTGCCGTCTGCCAGTTCTTTTTGCTCAAAGGCTTTCCCGGCATAAATTGGACGCGTAAATACAACACTGTCGCCGTCCTTGGTGAGGGCGGTAACGTCAGAAATTTGCCCGCAATCAAGCCAGGCAGCCAGCTGAGGTGCGAGATCGCGGCCGATGGCTGTATGTCCAAGCAGGATGAGTCTCGGTTCGTCCGGCAGCACGGCCAGGGCTTGCAGTATCGCTTCAAAGGCCAGCTCCGGCTGATAAGCATGGAGTTCGGCATGATCCAAGACCAGCACCTGGCCCTCCACATGACGGCTCAGCTCGGCTGCGGCATCATCCAGCTGATGACCCAGCAGCACCGCCGCAAGTCGGTCGCTTTCGCCCCGCAGCGCATTCGCGACGTGAAGCGCTTCCAAAGAGACTTGGCGAAGCTTACCATCCTTCGTTTCGACGATCACCACGTACGTTTTGCTCATGATTAACGCCTCCTTCGGGTTAAATGACTTTCGCTTCAGAGCGCAGCAGTCGAACCAATTCCGCTGCCTGTTCGCTAGGTGCACCGGCGAGCAGCTTGCCAGCTTGGCGGGCCGGCGGCAGGGAGAGGCCAAGCCGTCGTGTTTTGGGGGCGATGTCGGTTTCGTTCAGTCCAAGATCGGAGAGGGCCAATTCGCGGAACGGTTTCTTCTTTGCTCTCATAATTCCGGGGAGCGACGGATAGCGTGGTTCGTTTAAGCCTTGCTGGGCCGTGAAAACAGCGGGTAACGCCACCTCCAATGTTTCAGCGTCGCCTTCCGCATCCCGTACGGCGGTTGCCCGATCTCCGTTTACGGTCAGCTTCGTAATCGACGAGACGTGGGGGAGCGAGAGCAGCTTGGCAAGCCGCACGGCGACTTGACCGGCTCCGTTGTCCACGGAGAAGTTGCCGCCCAGGATAAGGTCATAGTTCAGCGTTTGCAGGTAGGCGGCGAGCAGGCGGGAGATGCCGTATTCGTCCGTATCGATCGTCTCTGTGGCGATCCGTACCGCTTCATCAGCGCCCATCGCCAGGGCGGTGCGCAGCGCTTCGGCCGCTCTTTCCGGCCCTGCCGACACGACCGTCACCGTGCCGCCATGGGCTTCCTTCAGGCGCAGCGCTTCCTCAACCGCATATTCGTCGTAAGGGTTAATGACGAACTTAACGCCGTCCTCACCAATCTTACCATCGGTGATGACGATTTTTTCCTCCGTATCGAAGGTTTGTTTCAGGATTACAACGACATGCATGCGGGCCAACTCCTTTCAAGAATGTTCTGCCTCAAGTTCATGCTAACGCTTGCCAGCGCACTTATTTGGGCGACAAGGAGTGAATTTCACTTCTAACGCTGATCAGTAACGCTAATGGCACGATTTGAGGGGGATATTCCTCAAAAACCAGCAAATAAGCGCTGTGACAAGCGTTATATGATGCAGATTCCGATTTTGCCTCTGATAAGGTCGATCACAAGCGTTAGCGCAGAGCCGATAGGTGGGGTGTTGCTCAGAAATAAGGGCTCACTTCTTCATCGCACGCAGGAAAAAGTCTACCGTGTTCTCCACTTGAGCGGATAGAGAGTACTTCATACCAGAGATCAGCCAGGAGGTCACGACCTCGTCCAAGGCTCCAAAGATCAGCTGACGGGATAGCTTGGTGTCCAGGTTGGTGCGAAACGAGCCTTCCTCAATCCCTCTCTTCAAGATATGCTCGATGAGCGTGATGTAGGGCTTCACCGCAAGGCCGATTGCCTTGCGCAGTTCGAGGGAGCTTTGCCGCAGCTCGATTTGCGTCACGTACGCAAAATTTACGTTCTGCTCCAGATGGGTGAAGTGAATTTCGCACACTTTACGCAGCGCTTCTTCGGCTGTGCTCGTTTCACGGATGTTCTGATGGAACAGATCAACAAGCTTGCCCAGCCGATCCTGGAAGAGGGAGATCAGGATATCCTCTTTATTTTTGAAATATAAATAAATTGTGCCGTCTGCGACTCCAGCCTCTTTTGCGATTTTTGAGACCTGGGAGCCGTGGAACCCGTTCTCCGCAATGACTTTTTCCGCTGCATCCAAGATCATTTCAAATTTTTCCTGTTTCCTACTTGTCATCGAGCCACCTCAATGCTAAAATTTAAAACAACTGAATGAACCGTCATTCATTTTCTTAATCTTAGGGGAAGAACTCACCGATTGTCAAGGGACGTTCCTTAAGATTTTCATTTAACTCCATGTTGTAAACGTTTACCCTGTTGACTTGTACGAGGGCCAACCTCAATCGTGCTAGGAACTCATCACTCATTAACACTTTGACCCCAGTAATTCAGCTTTATCTCCATTTCGGCTATGACTGTTGTGAAATCAATGAACCCCTTAGTCCTGCCAGAACCAGCATTCCCGCACACATTGACACACTTTATCGATCAGCGATCTCTTTCCACAAAAAGAATTGTTCGAAGGAGGGACGCATATTCATGGTTACGTTTTGGCTTACGCTAAACGCTTTGCTGTTTGCCGCCGTTACGGGATATGCCATATTCGTTTTCTATCAGGCTGTAGTCCGTCGTTACCTATATCTGCGGCTTGGCCGGCCGTTCGACTTCCGTGCTAGGCACGGGGGAGCCCAAGGCGAATTCTGGTCGCAAGTGCTCGGGCAGAAGAAGCTGATGAAGGATCGCAAAAGCGGGTTGATGCACGTTGTTGTGTTTTACGGGTTTATCGTGTTGCAGTTTGGGGCGATTGATCTGATCGTCAAAGGGCTGTCGCGAGGCGGTCATCTGCCGTTGCCTGCATACGAGCTGTTCGGCTGGTTCCAAGAGTTTACCGCGCTCGCGATTCTCATCGCGATGGGGTACGCCGCATACCGCCGTTATATCGAGAAGCTGCCGCGACTCAAAAAGGGTTGGAAACCCGGAATCGTTGTAATTTTCATCTATGCGTTGATGGTATCCGTTCTGCTGTCATTAGGGTTCGAACGTGTATGGATGGGGCTGGAGTTTTCATGGTACGCCCCGGTCTCGTCAGCCATTGCTGCAGTATTCACTTGGTTGCCTGAAGCTGTTGCAGAAGCTGTATTTTACGTATTCTGGTGGCTGCATTTATTGATCCTGCTTTCTTTTCTCGTATACATCCCTCAATCGAAGCACTTCCATCTCATCACAGCACCGATCAACATCTGGCTGCGCCGGCGGGAACCGCATGGACGGCTGCAGAGCCTGAACCTTGAAGACGAAGAAGCCGAGAGCTTCGGGGTTGGCTGCATTGAGGATTTCACGCAAAAGCAAATGCTCGACTTCTACGCCTGCGTGGAATGCGGTCGCTGCACCAGCGTCTGCCCGGCGGCAAGCACCGGCAAAACGCTGTCGCCGATGCATCTGATCACGAAGCTGCGCGATCATCTCACCGAGAAAGGCGCCGCCGTTACAGGCAAATCGCCGTGGGTGCCGGCGAATGTGTTTGGCTCTGACGGCGTCCACGCGGTGGCAGCAGGTGCGGCGCATGCGGCACCGGACTGGGGCCGCGCATCGGGCATCACCGACATCCGCCCGACGCTGGATTGGCAAAAGGCGGCTTGGCAACCGGCTGCCCAAGGTAAAGCGGCAACCGATCTTGAACTAATCGGCGACGTCATGACCGAAGAAGAAATTTGGGCCTGCACGACTTGCCGGAATTGCGAGGATCAATGTCCGGTGGGGAACGAGCACGTCGACAAAATTGTGGACCTGCGCCGTCATCTTGTCCTGATGCAGGGCAGCGTCCCTGCGGAAGGCCAACGGGCGATGCAGAACATCGAGCGCCAAGGCAATCCTTGGGGGATCAGCCGCAACGACCGCGCAGCCTGGACCGGCGAGTTGGAGGGTATTCCTGTGCCGACGGTAAAGGATAATCCGTCCTTTGAGTATTTGTATTTCGTTGGCTCGATGGGCTCTTACGATCTGCGCAGCCGTAAAGTCACGCGGGCGTTTGTCCGGCTGTTACACGAAGCGGGCGTTAACTTCGCGATCCTTGGCAACGAGGAGCGCAATTCCGGGGATACGCCGCGCCGGATGGGCAATGAGTTCTTGTTCCAACAGCTATGCCATGAAAACATTGCAACGTTCCAACGGTATGGGGTGCGCAAAATCGTTACCGCTTGCCCGCATACATTTAATACGTTGAAAAACGAATATCCCGAATTCGGTCTGGAGGGGGTGGAAGTGCAGCACCATACACAGCTACTGGAGCAGCTGATCCGTGAGGGACGGTTGAAGCCGACCCACCAGGTCAACGAACGGGTTACCTATCACGATTCTTGTTATCTTGGGCGGTATAACGGGGTCTATGATGCGCCGCGCGAGGTCCTGCGGGCCGTGCCCGGCGTGGAGCTGGTTGAGATGGCCCGCTCCCGGGAGAACGGGATGTGCTGTGGCGCCGGCGGCGGGCTGATGTGGATGGAGGAAACCGCCGGCAAACGGATCAACTTGGCCCGCACCGAGCAAGCGTTGGAGGTACATCCGAGCATGATCAGCAGCGCCTGCCCGTATTGCCTGACGATGCTGGAAGACGGCACCAAGCTTAAGGAAGTGGAAGGCCAGGTAAAGGCGCGGGACATTGCCGAAATTTTGGCGTTGTCCGTGTTCGGCGAGCAGGCGGCGGATCCGGTCCCCGCATTATCTCAATGAATTTTTAAGGTCATAGGAGGTAGATCAAATGAACAAACCGATCCGAAAAGCAGCCGTTATCGGCTCTGGTATCATGGGCTCCGGCATCGCTGCCCAACTGGCGAATGCGGGCATCTCCTGCCTGCTGCTCGACATCGTCCCGCAACGGTTAAGCGACGCGGAGATGGCCGCTGGGCTGACGCTCGACCATCCGTTCGTGCGCAATCGCTTAGCGACGTCGGCGATCGCCGGTCTGTCCAAGACGAAACCCGCGCCGTTATATGACAACGCTTTCGCGGAGCGAATCACACCCGGCAATCTGGAGGATCATTTGCACCTGATTGCTGACGTGGATTGGGTGATCGAGGTCGTCGTCGAAAACCTCGCCATCAAGCAGCAACTGCTCGCCCAGGTAGAGCGCCACTGGAAGCCGGGGACGATCGTCAGTTCCAATACGTCGGGGATCTCGATCAACGCGATGGCGGAAGGGCGGTCCGAGGAATTCGGGAGACATTTTCTCGGCACACATTTCTTTAATCCGCCGCGGTATATGAAGCTGCTGGAGATCATCCCGGGGCAATCGACCGATCCGGAGCTGGTTCAAGGCTTAAGCCGCTTCTGCGAGCAAAAGCTGGGCAAAACGGTCGTTCTGGCCAAGGATACGCCAAATTTCATCGCCAACCGAATCGGCACCTATGGCCTGCTCGTGACGCTACGCGAGATGGCGGAGAAGGGGTACACCGTCGAAGAGGTGGATGCGGTGACCGGCCCGGCGATGGGCCGACCGAAAAGCGCCACCTTCCGCACCTTGGATCTGGTCGGCCTGGACACGTTCCTGCATGTGGCCGACAACGTATATGCGAACGTATCGGATGAAGCGGAGAAGCAGGTGTTTGCCGCTCCGTCATCGCTGAAGGACATGGTATCGCGAGGCTGGCTCGGCGAGAAAAGCGGGCAGGGCTTTTACCGCAAAATCAAAGGGGAGAAGGGCAGCGAAATTCTGTCCTTAAACCTGCAGACAATGGAGTACGCACCGCAGCGCAAAGTGACGTCCGCTTCCTTGGAAGCCGCCAAGCTGGCGAAAGGGGCGGCCGCCAAAACGAAGGCGCTGCTTGGCACGCAAGACCGCTACTCCCAGCTGGCATGGGATGTACTGAAGCAGGTGCTGATTTATTCCGCCGCCAAGCTGGGTGAAATTGCGGATAACATCCGCGAAATCGACGAAGCGATGAAATGGGGCTTTAACTGGGAACTGGGGCCGTTTGAAACGTGGGATGCCATCGGCCTGGTGCGTACCGTTGAGAAGATGGAGGCGGAAGGGCTGACGGTACCGGCCTGGGTCAAGGACTGGATTGCTGAGGGAAATACCTCGTTCTACAAAAAAGACGGTGGCTCTCTATTCCAAGCCGCAGTTGGAGGATACGCGCCAGTAGCGCTGCCGCCGGAACAGATCTCGCTTCGCGACTTGAAGGCGCAGAATCGAGTGGTGCGCAGCAACAGCGGCGCCAGCCTGATCGACCTTGGCGACGGCGTAGCTTGCTTGGAGTTCCATTCACCGAACAATGCGATCGGCGCGGATATTTTGCAGATGATCTTGCAGAGCATGGATGAGGTGCGGGACAACTTCGAAGGGCTGGTCATTGCCAACCAGGGCCGCAATTTTTGCGTTGGCGCCAACCTGATGTTGCTGCTCATGGAGGCACAGGACGAGGAATGGGATGAAATCGACGACATTATTCGTCTGTTCCAGAACACGATGTACCGGCTGAAACGGTTTGAAAAGCCGGTCATTGCGGCGCCGCACCGCATGACGCTGGGCGGCGGTGTGGAGGCGTGCATGCCGGCAGATCAGGTCATCGCCGCCGCTGAAACGTATTACGGACTCGTCGAGGTGGGCGTTGGCCTGATCCCGGCGGGCGGTGGCTGCAAGGAATTGGCATTGCGAGCCAGCCAGCAGGCAATGTTGGCTGAGGCTGATTTGCAGCCATACATCAACCACTACTTCCAAACGGTTGGGACGGCTACCGTATCCAGCAGCGGTCATGACGCCAAACGGCTGGGGCTGTTGAAGTCCACCGATCGGGTGGTGTTAAATCCCGATCAGTTGATTTACGAAGCGAAGCAGGCCGTCTTGAAGCTGGCGGGAAGCGGATATGAGCCGATTCCCGAGACGAAATTCCGCGTCGTTGGCTCCGAAGGCAAAGCGGTTCTGCAGCTTGGCGCACTCGGCATGCACGAAGGCGGTTATATCAGCGATCACGATCTGCTGATCGCCAACAAGCTCGCCCATGTGCTCGCTGGAGGCGACGTGCCCGCCGGGACGCTGGTGACCGAGCAATATATGCTCGACCTGGAGCGCGAGGCATTCCTGAGCTTATGCGGCGAACCCAAGACGCAGCAACGCATGCAGCACATGCTGAGCAAAGGCAAACCGCTACGGAACTAAACGAAGGGGAGGATGAGTTCAGATGAAGGAAGCTGTGATTGTATCCGCGGCCCGAACCGCAGTGGGCAGAGCCAAGAAAGGCAGTCTGGTCCAAACCCGCGCCGATGATTTAGGCAAAATCGTGCTGGAAGCCGCGATTGAGCGTGCACCCGGTCTGAGCAAAGGGGATGTTGAGGACATCATCATTGGCTGCGCCATGCCGGAGGGGGAGCAGGGGCTTAACTTTGCACGCATCATGGCGCTCTACGCCGGGTTTCCGGTGACGGTGCCTGCCATTACCATCAATCGCTTCTGTTCTTCGGGTTTGCAGGCGATTGCCTTTGCGGCGGAGCGGATCATGCTGGGTCAGGCCGATGTGTTGATCGCCGGCGGCGTGGAAAGCATGAGCCATGTGCCAATGACCGGGTTCAAGGTGTCGCCGAACCCGCGGATCGTCGCTGAAATGCCGGAGGTCTACATCGCGATGGGCCATACGGCGGAACGCGTTGCCGAACGTTTTGGCATCTCCCGGGAAGATCAGGACCGGTTCGCTTTGGCATCGCATCAGAAAGCCGCTCAAGCCATCGCCGAAGGCAAGTTCAAGGAGGAGATCGTCCCGTTTGAGGCGGAGCTGCGCAGCTTGGATGAGCGCGGGAAGGTCAAAGTGAAGCGCTTTGTGTTTGACACTGACGAAAGTGTCCGCAGCGATACGACCCTTGAAGCTTTAGCGAAGCTGAAACCCAGCTTTAAGCAAGGGGGAACCGTGACGGCAGGGAACTCCTCGCCGATGAACGATGGGGCGGCAGCGGTCGTCGTCATGAGCCGGGAGAAGGCCGATGCGTTAGGGCTTCAACCGCTGGCAACGTTCCGCGCGTTTGCGGTGGCCGGCGTGGAGCCGGAGTTGATGGGCGTAGGTCCGGTCAAGGCGATTCCGAAGGCGCTGGCGGCTGCAGGGATCACGCTGGACGATGTGGATCTGTTTGAGATCAACGAAGCATTCGCCTCTCAATGCATACACGTGATTCGCGAGTTGGGTCTGGATGAGAACAAAGTGAACGTCAATGGCGGCGCGATTGCCCTCGGACATCCGCTGGGCTGCACCGGGACGAAGCTGTCGATCTCCCTGATTCACGAACTGCACCGACGGGGCGGCAGGTACGGTGTCGTGTCGATGTGTATTGGCGGCGGTATGGGCGCGGCCGGCGTTTTTGAAGTTCACCCTTGAATCCATTTGAATGAAGGAGAGGATCGCATGAGCAACGAAACGAAGGAAAAAATCGTAGGCGGAAGCTTTGTCTTTACCGATGTAGATTACCGTCAGGTTGTGACCCCGGAGGATTTCAGCGAGGAGCATCGCATGATCGGCGAGACGACGGAGGAATTCGTCCGATCGGAAATCCTACCGCGGGACGAAGAGATCGAGCATTTGAACTATGAGCTGACCGCCGATTTGCTGCGCAAAGCGGGCGAAGTAGGGCTGCTCGGCGCTGACGTGCCGGAGGCTTACGGCGGCATGGGGCTAGACAAAGTCAGCACAACGTTAATCAGCGAAAAGCTGACGAAAGCTTCCTCATTTGCCCTCTCAGCCGGAGCTCATGTCGGAATCGGGACGCTGCCCATCGTGTTTTTCGGAACCGATGCCCAGAAACGCAAATACTTGCCGAAGCTGGCGACAGGGGAACTACTCGCGGCGTATTGCTTGACCGAACCTTCCTCGGGCTCCGATGCGCTGGGGGCCAAGACGACCGCGGTGTTGTCGGAGGATGGGACGCATTATGTGTTAAACGGGACGAAACAATTTATTACGAACGCCGGCTTTGCGGATATTTTCATTGTGTACGCCAAGGTGAACGGCACCGATTTCAGCACGTTTATCGTTGAACGGAGCATGGAAGGGGTGAGCATCGGACCGGAGGAGAAGAAGATGGGGATCAAAGGCTCCTCCACCTGCCCTCTGATCCTTGAAGACGTGAAAGTGCCGGTCGAAAATCTGCTGTGGGAAGTGGGCAAAGGCCACTTGATCGCCTTCAACATCCTGAATATCGGACGCTTCAAATTGGCGGCAGGATGTCTTGGTTCCTCCAAGGATGCAATCGAATATGCGGCAAAATACGCCAATGAACGTACCCAATTCGGGCAAAAGATCTCGTCCTTCCCGCTCATCGGCAAAAAGCTGGCGGAGATGAATACGCGTACGTTCGTGCTGGAAAGTATGGTCTATCGTACAGCCGGCCTGTTTGACGTCGGATTAGCCGATGTCGATTACAGCAGCGCGGATGTGGGCTACCAATCGGCGAAGCAAATCGCCGAATACCAACTGGAATGCTCCATCAACAAAGTGTTTGGCTCGGAGGTGCTGGATTTCGTTGCGGACGAAGGCGTGCAAATCCATGGCGGCTACGGGTTTACACAGGAATATCGAATTGAGCGGATTTATCGCGACTCGCGGATCAACCGGATTTTTGAAGGCACCAATGAAATTAATCGTCTCCTGATTCCCGGCGCGCTGGTTAAACGGGCGATGAAGGGCGAGCTCCCCCTGCTGCAGGCGGCGCAAAAGCTGCAAGCGGAGCTGATGGAGCCGATCCCAAGCCGCACTTTCGAAGGCACGTTGGAGGAGGAGGCCTACCTGCTGTCCATGGCCAAGAAGATTTTCCTGATGGTGGGTGCCCAAGCGGTGCAAAAATATCAGCTCAAGCTGGAGCGGGAGCAGGAAGTGCTCAGTCATTTGGCGGATATGATGATCGCCATCTATGCCATGGAAAGCGCGTTGCTCCGCACGAAGAAGCGCATTGCGCAAGCTGGTGAAGACAAGGCAGCACTCTATATCGCTATGACGAAGGTGTTCATTCAAGAGGAATTTGGCAAGATCGAAGCTTTGGCGAAGGAAACGCTAAGTTATATGGAGACAGGGGATATGCTGCGCACGCAACTCTCCATCCTGAAAAAATTGACAAAGCGGTCAGCCCTGAATACGCTGTCATTAAAACGGCAAATTGCCGCCGAGGTGATCCGGGCGGAGAAATACGTTTTGTAAAATTGCGAGGTTGGGAGGCAAGGCGTATGTCGAGTAAACCTTGGCTGAAGTTCTACCCTGCTGAAGTACCACCGACCTATGATTATCCGAAGCAAAATCTCGCCCACTTTTTAGAAGTTTCCGCTGCTCGTTTCCCCGAAGTGACAGCTCTGGAGTTCATGGGAAAAAAGATCAATTACCGTACTCTGCTGAAACAGTCGTACCAATTTGCGAATGCCCTGCGAAAGCTGGGCATTCGCAAGGGGGACCGGGTGGCTATTATGCTGCCGAATTGCCCGCAGGCGGTGATCGCCTATTACGGGACACTGCTCATGGGCGGAATCGCCGTCATGACGAATCCGCTTTATATGCCCAGGGAGCTGGAGCATCAGCTCACCGATGCGGGCGCACGCGTGATGGTGACGTTAGACCCGCTCGTGGAGCGGGTAAGGACAGCGACAAAGCTGCATCCGATGGAATATATCATCGCAACATCGATTAAGGACTATTTGCCTTTCCCCAAAAACATGCTGTATCCGATCAAAGCCAAAAAAGACGGCATGCTGGCTCATTTAAACTATAATGATCGCTTAATCGCCTTTCCGGCCTTTCTTGCCAGCGGCAGCTCTGAGCCCTGCCATGTGGAAGTGGATTCTGAACAGGATTTAGCGTTATTGCAATACACCGGCGGGACCACGGGCTTTGCCAAAGGGGTCATGCTGACGCACATGAATCTGGTGGCCAATACGATTCAAAACCAGCTCTGGTTTTACCGTGCTAGGCCGGCGAAGGAGAAGTATTTGGCGGCGCTCCCTTTTTTCCATGTGTTTGGCATGACGGTGCTGTTAAATCAATCGGTTTCTTTAGGTGGGACTCTGCTGCTCATGCCTCGTTTTGAAATTAATCAGGTGCTGCAGACGATCCATCTCAAGAAACCGACCGTATTTCCCGGCGCGCCAACGATGTACGTTGCGATTATTAATCACAAGGACGTAGCGGGGTACGATTTATCCTCGATTAATGTATGCGTCAGCGGTGCGGCTTCGTTGCCGCTTGAGGTCCAAACCCGGTTTGAGGAATTAACCGGCGGCAAGCTGATCGAGGGCTACGGATTGACCGAAGCGTCACCGGTCACGCATGCCAACAACATCTGGGGGATGCGGAAAACCGGATCGATCGGCATTCCGTTTCCCGATACCGATGCGATGATCGTGCAGCCGGATACGCTGGAGGAGGTACCAGTTGGTGAAATCGGCGAGCTTGCCGTGCGGGGGCCCCAGGTGATGCGGGGGTACTGGAACCGTCCGGAGGAAACGTACAAGACGCTGCGCGACGGCTGGCTGCTCACCGGTGATTTGGGGCGGATGGATGAAGACGGGTTCTTCTACATTTTGGATCGGCGCAAAGATTTGATCATTGCCGGAGGATATAACATTTATCCTCGTGAGGTCGAGGAGGTGTTGTTTGAGCATCCGGACGTGGAGGAGGCGATCGTGGCTGGTATCTTCGATCGATATCGCGGCGAGACGGTCAAAGCGTATATCGTCCTGAAAGAAGGTGCAACACCGGACGAGGAAGGCATCAAACGCTGGTGCAAGGAGAAGCTCGCTGCCTATAAAGTGCCGAAAGTTTACGAATTTCGGGATAGTCTTCCGAAAACGTTGGCCGGCAAAGTGCTGCGCCGTAGGCTCGTGGAGGAGGAAGCGGAGCGTCAGAATCCGCCTCAAGCGAAAGAGAAGTAACCGTTGATGCGCCTAACCCGATACAGGATAGGGGGGCTGAGTCAGCGGGATGAACGGAGGTTATCTAAAATGAAAGCGGATTCAGAAGAGCTGCAGCAACGTTTGGCGTTGTGGAATCAGGCGGCGATTGGCTCATTTGTAGATTATCTCGGCTGCCAAGTGGTCGAAGCGAATGAGCAGCGGGTTGTGATACGCCTTCAGATTCAGCCGCATCATTTGAACTTGATCGGCATCGTCCATGGCGGTGTCCACGCGACGATGATCGATTCGGCGATGGGACTGCTGGCGATGATCGCCAAACCGGAAGCCAGTGTGGTGACAACCAATTTGAACCTGAATTACGTCACCAAAGCCGTAAAGGGGTCGATCACCGTGACCGCCGAACTGGTTCACGTATCGCACAAATCGGTCACCACGATGGCCTATGCCCGTCTGGATCAAGGCGAAATCTGTGCATTTGGAACAGGAACGTTCCGCGTGACCTGACGGCTTGGGTGGATACCTGCGCAGGGAGTCCTCTTAACGCATATGGTGAATAAACACAAGGCATATGCGTTAGGAGGAGCCTATGAATATTTTGATGGTAGCGCCCGAGCAGATTCCGGTTCCCGGTAACGGCTCGGTAGAGATCAGCATGCTGGCCATCGCCAAGCAATTGGCTTTGAATCATCGAGTTACGCTGATCAGCAGAAAGGCCCGAAACTTGCCCAACGTAAGCCGGATGGGGAACTTAACGATCGTCCGCTTAAGCAGCGGAAGTTCCAGCAAGTATATTGCATCCGTTTTGCGTTACTTAAAAGGGAGACGTTATGACCTGATTCAGGTCGATAATCGTCCGCATTATATGGCTAAGATCAAGGCGGCGTTTCCCCATACTCCGGTCACGCTGTTCCTGCATTCGCTTACGTTTGTGAAACCCACCTCCAAAGTGAACGAAAGTCTGGGCCGAGCCGACTTGATCATTGCCAACAGCGAATCGCTTAAAGCGAATTTAGCCGCGCGTTTCCCAAGGCATGCGGGGAAACTCCGCAAGGTGCATCTAGGTGTAGACACCGCTCGGTTTAGCCCGGCAGGCGGACAAAGCGGGCGTTCCGGCACTTTTCGCGTCTTGTTCGCAGGTCGGGTGATTCCACGAAAAGGTGTTCCGGTTCTGATCCGGGCCATCAGTCGTGTACGCAAGGAATATGGGGCGGTAAGCTTGACCGTTGTTGGCGGCGGCAAACCGGGGTACTTACGGGAACTCAAGCGTTTGGCAAGGGCGAAGGGTGTGCCGGTCAAATTTACCGGTAAAATTCCACATCGTTCCATTCATCGCAAGTTCCGGCAGGCCGATCTGTTTGCGTGCCCTTCCCAGGAGCATGAAGCGTTTGGTCTGGTGAATTTGGAAGCGATGGCATCCGGACTTCCCGTCGTCGCATCCAATATCGGCGGGATTGGAGAGATCGTCAAACATGGTTCGAATGGCTACCTGGTGGATGCCTACCGCAACCCCGAAGAGCATGCGAAGTGGATTCTGAAGCTGGCTCGGGATCGGGAGCTGACCGCTAGAATGTCCAGACAAGCGCGGAAGGACGCTGTGGAGAAGTTCGGATGGAAGCAAACCGCCAAGAAGCTGATCGGGATCTACCGGCAGTTTGGTTCATAAACCCTACCCAATCAAAAACGGACGAGAGGATGCCCTATGGGCAAGCCTCCGTCCGTTTATCATTTTTATTTACGCTTGTATTTGCCATAAGCGCGGGCATATTTCATGATCGTGCGGAAGATGCTCTTGGCCTTCAGCTTACGGAAGATGAACGGATCCGGCGCGGTATTTACCTCTAGAATCCAAGGCCGAAGCTTCTGGTCAATCGCCACATCTACGCCGATTTCGCGAAGACCGGGGAAGCTCTTCTTTAAGTGATTGGCAATGTCCTCCCCAAAGTTTCCCAGCATGCTGGTATAAGACTTGAGCCGCGATCCCTTCAAATAAGGAGAGAGCAGCTTTTCTACCGACACAAGCTTCCCATCGTTGTGATAATTGGTGACGATCTTCTTCGGATGGGCCAGTCTGCCAATCATGCCGGTCGTCTTCCAAACCTTCTGCGGGGTACGCTGCACCATGACACGCAGGTCGAAGCGGCGCTGATCGTATTTGAGCAGCTCAATGCCTTGCTGAACGAGATAACGACCTTTCAGCTTATGTTTTCGAATCGAGCGATAGAGTTCATCCACCGAATTATGAGTTCTAATCTTCTTGTCAAGTTGGTATTGGTAGATCCCGTGTCTGGAGTGAGGTTTATATTCGACCCGCATGACGCCTTTTCCCCAAGTGCCGTTCACTGGTTTGACGTAGACCATCTGATATCTCATCAGCATACTATGCAAATTCTCTTTATTAAAGCGATGCGTTTCGGGGAGATAGCTCCGTAATGTTTTGCTTTGCATCAACGCTTCATTTTTTTTAAGCTTGCTTGTGATATGACGCGGGTGACGGGCAGTTTTCATGAATACTGTTCCCCTTTGAGATGTTTTTATGGTAATGTATTCCGCCTTCATGGAAAAGGGAAAGATGATCACCTACCCGCCCTGAAAATAGACAGAAGATTGACCTCAATTAGTTTGTTAGCATATAATTGTCGTGACAACTATTAAAGCAGGTGTGACTCAAAGTGACAAGTGACCACTCACGGAGCGAGCTGGCCGTCGGATTTATCATGGGTGTGGCCTATCGGAAAATCTCTGCCTTACTGCAGCATCGGCTGAAGGATTATGACATTACGCCGGAGCAATGGTCCGTGCTTCATCAGATCTATCAGTCGGATGGCTTAATTCAGAAAGAAATCGCGGATCGAAGCGGAAAGGACAAGCCAACGACCACCCGAATTATCGATTTGCTGGAAAGCAAGGGACTTGTTCGCAAGCAAGCGGGGAAGCGCGATCGAAGATCGTTCCTCGTGTTCAGCACGGAGCGGGGAAAAGAGCTGATCCGCGAAACCTTGCCCATAGAACGGAGTGTGACCGAAGAGGTCAAGCGGATCATGGATGCGGAGGAATACGAGAAGCTCATGGAGCTGCTCCAGCGAATTAATCGGCATTTCAGCGATCCAATGCAAAGTATAACATCCAAGTAGATTAGAGGCGAAGAAATGAATTTATACAAAGAATCTGACCGATTATGGACGAGATCGTTTATATCATTAACGATCTCTGCTTTTTTGTTGTTTTTGAATTTGCAAATGCTGTTATCTTCTCTTTCGTCCTATGCCAAAAACGAACTTGCGGCCAGCGATTTGGAGGTCAGTCTCGTGACCAGCATATTCGCCGTATCCGCGATCCTGACCCGTTTTCTCGCGGCGGCGATGCTGCGGAAATTTTCACCTAATGTTCTGCTGTTCGCCGGCTTGATCATTGCGGCAATCATGACCGAGTTAAATGATTGGGTGGGTTCGGTTGGAGGTTTGCTGCTGGTGCGGGCCGGGTATGGGTTTGGCTTTGGGATCGGCAGCACGATATTGCCTACGCTGGTGTCACGGATCATTCCGCCATCCCGTATGGGGGAAGGCATCGGATATTTCGGCTTGTCCAGCAGCTTGGCCATGTCGATCGGCCCAATGATCGGCTTAAATTTGCTGCAGAAGTTCGGTTTTGGTACATTGACCTTGTCGGGGACAATGGCCGTCTTGGTGGTGATCCCGCTGTTGCTGCTCACCCGGGCACTTCCGAGGAGTAATAATTTGAAGTTAACTGAAATGAAGACGACGCCGGGAGCCGGCGACTCGACCCCTAAGCGTCGTGCGCCGTTTAACCGTAAACTCCTGTTTCCGGCTTTTCTTAATACGTTATTGTCGATTACATACAGCGGATTGTTAAGCTTTATCGCTTTATTCGGCGAATTTCTTCACCTTGAACAGGTGGGGTTATTCTTCTTGTTTAATGCGGTGACTGTAATCATCATACGTCCGATCTCCGGCAGGATCTTTGATGCGAAGGGCCATGTGGCCGTCTTGATCCCGGCTGCGCTGCTTGTTGTCGCGAGCATGGTTGTCTTGTCGTTCACCCAGTCGTTGCCGATGCTGATTGTTTCGGCGCTGCTGTACGGACTTGGCTTCGGGGCGACCCAGCCCACGCTGCAGGCTTGGATGCTGCGAACCAGCACACCGGAGCAATATGGAGTAGCGAACAGCATGTTTTTTAATACTACGGATTTTGGCGTCGCCATTGGTGCAATCATTCTAGGGGCTATCGCATCTGCCACGGATTATGCGGTGATGTACCGTTATTCAGCCGGGGTCATGGGGTTGTTCCTGGTCGTTTACGTTGCGTCGCATTTTTTGGTGAATAAGCGGTTTTCCACGAAGAATTATCCGGCAGATCGCGCTGCGGGTTCCGCCTCTGAGGCGAAAGCAAGCAGTACGAACTAAGGCAGCGGCTATTTCCCTTTGCGCGTTAACTCGGACAAGCGATCCCACTGTTCTTCCGTCACCTCGGCAAGATCGTTAAATTGTCCGGCCCCGCGCAGCCATTCACCGCCGTCAATCGTGACCACCTCACCGTTGATATAGCCGGCGGCATCCGAGACGAGGAAGGCGGCTAAGTCCGCCAGCTCTTCGGGGCGGCCGGTTCTCCCGAGTGGCACGCGTCCCAGCATTTTTGCCTCCAGCTCCGGTGTAGGGGAGAGGCGGGACCAGGCACCTTCCGTTGGAAACGGCCCGGGAGCGATCGCCACCTGACGGATCCCGTGAGGTGCCCACTCGACGGCTAGTGAGCGGGTCAGAGCGAGAACGCCAGCCTTGGCCGCGGCGGAGGGAACGACGTATCCCGATCCGGTCGAAGCGTAGGTCGTGACAATGTTCAGCATCGTTCCGGGCAACCGCTGTTCAATCCAACGTTTTCCTACCTCTAATGTCATGTAAAATGTACCGTGCAGCACGATGCCCAGCACCGCATTGACGGCATTGGGAGACAGACGTTCTGTCGGGCTGATAAAATTGCCGGCAGCGTTGTTGACAAGCACATCGATCCGTCCGAAATGACGCCAAACGGCATCTACGCAGTTATGGACTTGCCCGGGATCGCGAACATCACAGCGTTGCGGGAATACCTCACTGCCGTCAGCGGAGGATAGTTCTTCAGCAGCTTTTTCCAATACGTCTTCACGTCGACCGCAGATGGCGACCTTAGCGCCGAGCTGCAAAAACCGACTGGCCATGGCCCGTCCTAACCCCGTACCGCCACCGGTGATCAGGATGACCTTATCCTTCAATAAATCTTTTGCGAACGCTTCCATCTATTCACGCTCCCAGATTTCAAATCAACCTCTGTATCATGATATTCGCGCTTAAGGTTCATTATCCTGTAGCCTGGGAACGCTGATGGACAATAAAATATCCGCAGCGGCCCCATAAGGAGCCCTGCGGATGGATCAACGAAAGAGGAAGGTTATTTCGTGGAATCCGTATCAGTGAACGGCACCGGTTTGGCCACCCATTCATCGGCCTCCGGCTCGATGTCGACTCCATTCTCAATCTTCTTTTTCTCGGCCAACGAATCCCCTTGTTCATTTAATTTGTTGCGCAGTTTGGCCTCATCGCGGGCTTGTTGATTCTGATGTTCCATACTGATCCTCCTTAAGTCATTCTCTCGGTAGTAGTCATTACCTTCCATAGGGTATCCCGATCCCCGTGTTTTCATGTTTCAGACCCGTAGAATTTAGTTTATATTTA
>NZ_GG695970.1:523568-533409 GCF_000159955.1 Paenibacillus sp. oral taxon 786 str. D14
ATATTTAGAGAGAGCTGGAATAAAATAGGAATTAGGACATCCTTGCGTTTCATTAGGTGCAATTCCGAGATCGCTTAACGAAAGACAGGTTTTCTACTTTCGCTTTGAGGAGGAATGATGATGAAGCTTCATAAGGTTTGTCTAGTTTTGCTGTGTTTATTCATAGCCACCTCGTTTGGGGCCATCGCACCGGCCGCTCCCGTTGCTGCCGCTGGCGAACTGAAACCGTTCCCGCAGCAGGTCAGCTATCCGGGAGTAATCAAGCCAAGCCATGTCACCCAAGCGGCGATGAATCAGGCCGTAGCGGCATATTACGATTATTGGAAAGCGACCTACCTTAGGAATAATTTGACCTCGTTGCCGGGCGGTTATTATGTGAAGGGAAATATCACGGGGGATCCCGACGGATTTACCGCGCTGGGTTCTTCCGAAGGCCAAGGCTACGGCATGATCATCACGGTGCTGATGGCCGGATATGATCCGAACGCCAAGACGATCTATGACGGGTTGTTCAAAACGGCACGCGCGTATAAGAGCAGCGGCAACCCGAATTTGATGGGCTGGGTTGTGGCGGACAGCAAAGCAGCTCAGGGGCACTTTGGCTCGGCAACCGACGGTGATTTGGATATCGCATATTCGTTGATTTTAGCTCATAACCAGTGGGGTTCGGGCGGGGAAATCAATTACCTGCAGGAAGCGAAAAAAATGATTACCGACGGCATCAAAGCCAGCTACGTTACGACTGGCTATCGGCTCAATCTGGGCGATTGGGACGGTAAAGATGCGCTGAATACACGCCCTTCGGACTGGATGCTCAGCCATTTGCGCGCTTTTTGCGAGGTCACGGGGGATGAGACTTGGATTCATGTCATTGATAATCTGTACGATGTGTATCAACAGTTTACCACAATGTATTCACCAAATACCGGACTGATCTCCGACTTCGTGGTGGGCAACCCGCCAAGACCTGCGCCAGAGTGGTATCTGGAAGAGTTCAAAGAGACAAATCAATATTACTATAATGCAAGCCGCGTGCCGCTGCGTATTGTGATGGATTATGCGTTATACGGCGATACAAGAGCGAAAGCGCTGGCCGATCAAATGGTGAACTGGATGAAGAACAAAACCGGCGGTTCACCCGCGAATATCAAAAACGGCTACAAGCTGGACGGTACGGCGATCGGAAATTATGCCACCGCGGTATTTGTCGCCCCATTCATCTCGGCGGGGACAGCAAATTCCAGTAATCAAGCATGGGTGAATGCGGGCTGGGACTGGATGAAGAATAAGAAAGAGGACTACTTCAGCGACAGCTACAATTTGCTGAACTTGCTGTTCCTATCGGGGAATTGGTGGAAGCCCGGCGGTGCAACCGTACCGGAAGCGCCTAATCTAGCTCTGAATAAAACAGCGGTATCCAGCACGATTGAAGGCGTTGGGTTTGAACCGGACAAAGCTGTGGATGGCAACCAGATGACGCGATGGGCCAGCCGCGAAGGTACCGACCCGGAATGGATTTACGTTGATCTGGGTTCCGTACATCAAATCACCGGCGTCAAGCTGCGGTGGGAGGCCGCATACGCCAAGCGCTACAAGATCGAGATCTCCACGGACAACGGGTCGCCAGAGCATTGGCAAGAGGTGTATTCGAACTCAAGCGGCGATGGTGGACTCGACGAAATCCCGCTCTCACCGCAGCCAGCGAGATATGTCCGCATGTATGGTATCGAGCGGGGGACGCCTTACGGGTATTCACTTTACGAGTTTGAAGTCACGGGTCAATGAGATGAAGAAGGGGACCGGAAATGCCGAAGTGATTCGGCGCCTCCGATCCCTTTTTTAGTTGCAGGTTAGATCATCAAGATTTCGCGAATTTCTTGCTCGGTAAGCGCAGATATGGCTTCTTGTCCGGGCTTAAGCACCTCTTCGACGAGATGTTTTTTCTTCTGCTGCAGCTCGTACATTTTGTCTTCCACAGTGCCTTGTGCAACCATGCGAATGACATGAACGATATTCTTCTGCCCGATTCGATAAGCCCGGTCCGCCGCCTGCTGCTCGACCGCGGGATTCCACCATAAATCATAGAGAATGACAGTATCTGCCCCCGTTAGGTTCAGGCCAGTGCCTCCGGCCTTCAGCGAGATGAGGAACAAATCGCGTTCCCCGTCGTTAAAGCGGGAGCACAGCTCTACCCGTTCGGCGGCCGGCGTTTTCCCGTCGAGATAAAAGAAAGGCAGCCCCCGGTAGCCCAGCTCCCGGCCAATCAATCCGAGCATCTCCGTAAATTGGGAGAAGATCAGCACGCGTTTGCCGGCACTTTGGCATTCCTCGATCATTTCCATCAGCTGGTCAAATTTGGCCGAACCGCCGTCATAGCCGTCAACGAACAAGGCCGGATGGCAGCAAAGCTGGCGCAGCCGGGTTAACCCGGCCAGTATGCGGATGCGGTTCTGCCCGAAGGTATCCGCATCCAAATGCTTGAGCGTTTCCTGCTGCAGCTTGGCCAGGTAGGCAAGGTACAGCTTCTTCTGTTCCGGAAGCAGCTCCGAGGGTTGCAGGGACTCGATTTTTTCCGGAAGCTCCTTCAACACGTCGGTTTTCAGCCGGCGCAGGACGAAAGGGCGGATGCGTTTGGCCACCGTCTCCCGGGATAGATCGTTAAACGCCTGGCGGCTAGGGAATAACTCCGGGAATACGGCGCTGAAGATCGACCATAACTCTTCCAGCGAGTTCTCCACCGGGGTGCCAGTTAAGGCGAAACGGTACTTGGCTTGCAGGATTTTCACGGCTTGGGCCGTTTGGCTGGCGTGATTTTTGAAGCTTTGAGCCTCGTCCAAAATGAGTGTATGGAACGACAGTTCAGCGAACTGCTCAATATCGCGGCGCAGCAGTGGATAGGAGGTGATGACCACGTCCGCTTGCGACGCCTCGCGCAGCGTCCGTACCCGTTCGGCTTTACTTCCATCCGCAATGACGGCTTTGAGATTAGGTGCGAATTTCGTCAGTTCGTTACGCCAGTTGTACACCAGGGAAGCGGGGCAGACGATCAGCGCAGGCTGTCCAGACTCGGCAATCTCCGGCAGCACCGATATGAGAAAAGCGATGCTTTGCAGCGTCTTTCCAAGCCCCATATCATCGGCAAGAATGCCGCCGAAGCGATAGTAGGCCAGCGTCTTGAGCCACTGATAACCGTAAACCTGGTAGTCGCGAAGCACGTCGGATAGCTGCGGCGGTACCGGAAAGTCCAGATTGCCGGGATGCTGCAGGTTATGCAGCAGCTCGCGGTACGCCTTGCCCAGCTTCACCGGACCTTGTCCACGGTCTTCCTGGATATGCAATCCGCGAATGACCGGCAAACGGAATTCCGGTCCACGGATATCGCTTTGGCGCAAGCCAAATTCGTTCAGGAAGTTGACGATTTCCTGGAACTCCTCGCTTTCGAGCGGCATCAACGCTCCGTTTGGCAGCCGGAAGTACTTGCGTTTCTCCTCCAACGCTTGAAGCAAGCCGCGGATTTCCGATTCGCCGATCCCGTTCATGCTGAAGCGAAACTCCAGCCAATCTGTACGCTCGTCCAGCTCCACGGAAATTTTCGGCGGCCTAAGGTCGGTGATCAGCCGGGTTTTGACCGCTGAGGTGGCATAGATGTCCACGAGCTTCTCAAGCTCTGGGACGACATGATACAGGAATTCGTATTCTGCCTCTTCGTCATCGAGGAAATAAGCGCTTTCTGTCCGGATCATGTAGCCGGATTCCATCAGATTCAAAATCTGCCGCTCCTTCTCGGTATCGCGCAGCAATATCAAATCAGTTCCCCGCTTGGGTCCATGTTCATCCAAGGGGTTAAATATGATATCTCCGTATTGGAATTCCAAGCCCGCCAGAAGCCGGTCCTTGACCCGATCGAGGTACAGCCGGGCTTTCAGTTGGGTCCGTACCATGCGGCTAGCGACCTTCTCCTCGACATGGATGGTTCCGAACTTCGTCAACCCGGGCAGTACCCGCTCAACGAAGGGCTCGATCTGTTCAGGAGAGATCAGGATATGCTGCTTCCGCGCGGTGATCATCATATGTTTTAATTCAGCGAGCCGGCGAGTTTGCGCGGGGGAGAGACGGATCAGCTTACCTTCCGACAAAATGATGCCATAGGCGTCCATCACAAGAACGTCATCCAGGCCCTGGGCGGAAAACTGATAGCTCTCGTCCCCGGCTTGACCGAGATTGAAGCTTAACGGCAGCGGCCCGTCCGTCACTTCAAGCCCTGGCCAAATGCGGCTATCCTGCTCCAGTTGCACGAGCGGCGCTTGGGAGAGCAGCGGCAGCAGCCCATCCCAAAAGACGGGCGGCACCGGCAACAGCCGATCGGAAATTCCGTTTGATTTCAATGAGTATCCTCCCAGGCTCTCGTGAAACATCTGCTCATTGCGCCGGATCTCCGCCAGCTTCTGTAAGATCGCTTCATCCTCCGACCGAAAGGAGTAACGTTCCGGGTCATAGCTGAAATGTTTGGTGAAGCTGTACGGCTCGCCGCGTGAGATTTTATCGAGAAAATCCCGAATGTTCTTGACGATATACAGGCGCTTCTCGCCAATCTTCAGCTCCAGTCCGAACAGGTACTTGCGATAGCCGTACAGCACCGGATGGAGCGTAAATTCCACCTCCAGCGGCATCCGTTGATCGAACCTCAGTCCGGTTCGCAGCGGCGGCGGGGTGTTCTCTTCAAACAAGCGCATCATATCGCGTGCGATCCAGATATCGCGGGAAGGGATGTCTCCAGATTGTGATTGTCTACGCTGGACCAGGCTATAGGATCCATTGCGATCGTCGTCCACCGAATTTAGAATGTCATCCTGCTGCCGCAACAGAGACGGAAACGGACGAACCGGCGCCTTACCGCCCTGCAGCATATCATGAACACCCAGCAAGACGGCGGCGATATGCTTGCAATAGTTGTTATAGGAGTAGAAGGCAGGACAGTTGCATTCCGCATGCACGTCGCCGTGTTCATCGATCTGCAGCGACACATGATAGTGGCCGGTCCCGGACACTGCGGCTTCATAGACACGGGAGCCGTGGTCCATCCGGAGAAAAGCCACTTTCCCGGTCCGGTAATACGCTTCTCCACGCTCGTAAGCGATTCGGCCGCATAACAATTTAATGACGCGCTCCGTTAACTGAAAACTCATGCATGGATTCCTTTCTCGTATAAATTCCGTTCGTCAGGTGTTCGCCTTTTGTTCTCCCCCTATGATAACAGAAAATCGACCATTGAAAAACGAGCGTTGATATCAGCCTGCTGTGAGGATAATATCACTGCGGTTGCTATATTCTTGGGACGTCCCTTAAGATAAGATGATGATGGTATAGAAAATGGAGGGAGCTTAGGTATGGATACCTTTGCCTGTATTTATATTCTTCGCGGGGACCCGTTTCGTCCTGGAACTTGCATCTACCTGGATCAAGAGACGACGGAAATCGGGCGGACGTCTTCCGAGAGTTTTCCGGATATGGCCTTTACGAACATCTTTATATCCCGCAAGCATTTAATGATTCGGAAAGAAGGGGACCGTGCGGTCGCCTACGATCTGGGGAGCCGTCATGGCACGGAACTGAACGGGGTGCGGATGATCCCGCATGCCCCTTATGTACTTGAAACGAACGATATCCTGAAGCTGGCGCGGGGCACCAGCGTACTGCATTTCTCTTATTCGCCCGGAGAACAAACGCTGGAGTTTGAGCCCGTAAATGACTCGACGCACCCAGAGGAGACTGAAGGACCGGTTACGATTCATTGGGAGAAACGGGAATGCATTGTGAACGGCGTCAAAATTTCGATGTCGGAAAAGGAATATTTGCTGCTGCAGCTGCTCCATGAGCACGCGAACCGTCTGGTGACGATCCGTGAGATTAAGCAGACGGTGTGGTACGACCGCAATCCCGGCCCCGACGGGCTACCGGATGTGACGATCGATGAATTAACGACGTTAATTTATCGGATTCGCAAAAAGTATGGACGCGACACATTCCAGATCAATGCGATCCGGGGAAGCGGATATATTTTAGAGAAAGAATAGGAACAGGATGGGGAAGGATCGGGGGGACCGGCTTGCGCAAGATCAGGAAGATTTTTAGAAGCAGAACGTTTTGGATATTGCTTGTCCTTATTGCCTTTATTTACTTGAACAATACGCCGCATTTGACCGCAGCTCATGGCGGGGAACCTAAGCTGCTGGCGCACCGCGGGCTAGCGCAAACGTTCCCGATGGAGGGGATCGAGAACGACACGTGCACGGCCGAACGGATCTATGAACCGGAGCACGAGTTTCTGGAGAACACCTTGCCATCCATGGAAGCGGCGTTTGCAGCGGGCGCGGATATGGTGGAACTGGATCTGAAGCCAACCAAGGACGGGCAGTTTGCCGTGTTCCATGATTGGACGTTGGATTGCCGTACCAATGCGGAGGGCACAACGAAAGATTATACGATGGCGGAGCTTAAAATGTTGGATATCGGATACGGATATACCGCCGATCAAGGCAAAACGTATCCGTTTCGCGGCAAAGGGGTTGGGCTGATGCCGTCGTTGCCTGAGGTGGTGGAGCATTTTCCCGGCAAGGCGCTGCTATTGCACATCAAAAGTGACGACCCCGAGGAAGGGAAGCAGCTCGCGGCCTACCTTTCTACGTTAAAGAAGGAGGAGCGGGACTTGTTAACCGTTTATGGCGGCGATCAGCCCATAGCGGTCTTAAAGGAACTGCTGCCGGATATGCGGGTCATGTCCAAGGCAACGTTAAAGCAATGTCTGCTCTCGTATGAAGCTTCCGGCTGGACAGGATACATCCCCGATGTTTGCCGGAACACCGAGCTGCACATCCCTGAGAAAATCGCGCCTTGGCTGTGGGGCTGGCCGGATAAATTCCTGAGTCGTATGGAACGAGCGAATACCCGCGTCGTTATCGTTGGCGGGGACGGCAGCGACTTCTCCAGCGGCTTCGATACATTAGAAGACGTGAAGCGCCTGCCGGCAGGATACAGCGGCTGGATCTGGACGAACCGAATCGACCGAACCGCCAAGGCGGTACAAACTGGGATTGACGATTGAGAACGATTATCAATATACTGATAGCAGGATATTGATAAAGGAAGATGAAGGATAATGAATCTAGATCCCCAAGAAATGAAGCTGCGGAAGCTGGATCAAGTATGGATCCGGCTTCGTTCCGTTGAGGCGGTATCGGGAACAGGAGACAAGACCATGCGCCAGCAGCTGGCATTGTCCTTCGCGTTAATCGTGGCGGCCTGCGGGGATGGCCGGTTGATGGTCGATCAAGAGACAGTCGAGCTGGAGAACGGCAGCGCGTACGTTTGCGTGCCCGGCCAAACCTTTGGCACCGTCGATCTAAGCGAGGATGGCGAGTTAATCGCGTTCTATTTCGACGCCTATGCCGACTCGAATTCTGTAGGTGAAGAAGCTGGAGGCAAAGAAGATGGCCAGCTGGATGCCTTGCTGCCGTATCATGGAAAATTACGGGTCCATACGCCCGGCAAATTGGCCGTTATGGCCGAGAGCGCTTGCCGTGCCTGGCAGCACGGGGAGCCCATGGGGCATTTCCGCAGTCAGATTGACCTGCAGGAGATGCTTTATTATTTGTACCGGAACAGTCGCACCAAGCCTTATCATGCAGGCGAAGCGTTGGAGGCGGCGAAGCGGTACATCGATCAGCACTACAACGAGCCGGTTACGATTGAGCAGCTGGCCCGGGTGGCGGAGTTGAGCCCGAAGTATTTTGCCGAAATGTACAAGAAGAAATACGGGAAGAGCCCCATCGAATATGTCACCGAGAAAAGAATGCAGCGAGCCAAACAGCTGATGGCCACCGCTTCTGCAAAGCTGCGCGAGATTGCCCATCAAACCGGGTATGCGGACGAGTTCTACTTCAGCCGCAAGTTTAAGCAGGAGATCGGCGTATCGCCGTCCGTTTATATGAGGAGCCGACGCCGCAAGCTGGCGGCTTACAGTCCCTCGGTACTTGGTTTTCTTACTCCGCTGGGATTCATGCCGTATGCCGCAGCGATGCATCCTAAATGGACAGAGTATTATTACCGTGAATTCCGCAGCGACATACCGCTGCACATCAGCGCATACCGCTACAACGAAGATTGGCGCGAGAACCTAGAACGGCTGCGGCAGGCTCCGATCGATTTGATCCTGGCAGTGGACTCGATCTCGGAGGAGGAGCAGCGGGCGTTAGAACAAATGGCCCCGGTTCAGATCCTAGCCGCTTCGCAGACGGAATGGCGCGAGCTATTGATGCAGGTGGCGGAGGAGATAAATGAGTCCTGGCAAGCCAATCAATGGCTCAGAGCGTACGAATTTCGGCTGGAGCAGGTCAAGGAGCGGCTGCCTCAATCACTGCGCCAAGAAACGCTGGTCATTGTTCGTATGAAAGAGGATCGGTTATTTCTCCACTGTAATCGCGGCATGGCCGGCCTTCTGTTTGATGACCTGGGACTGGCCCCCGGTTATGTGTGCGACACGCCTTGTTACAACTGTCCGATCACTCTGGAGGAGCTGGGCCGCATCGATCCCGGTTATCTCCTGATGATGATTCGGCAGGACAGTGAAACGCTTGAGGCGTGGGGGAGGCTGCAAGTGAATCCGAGCTGGCAAGCGATCCGGGCCGTTCAACGGCGGCGGGTCAAGCTGTTGTCGTCTGATCCTTGGCTTGAGTATTCCGCCCACGCGCATCTTCGGATGCTGGATCAGTTCACCGAGCTGTTTCCGGAAGAAAATCCATAATTGTTCGGAATTTTGTCCATGGCCTATTTTAGGCCTCTTTTTTATACTCGATAATGATAATCATTATCAACATAGATTTGTCGAATAGACGAAAGGGGTAAAGAGAAATGAAAAAACGGATTTGGGCAACAGGCGCCGTCCTTTTGCTGACATTGGCCTTAACGGCTTGTGGTGGAGAAAAAGAAGGGAGCTCGGCCAACGGTACGAGTGAAGCCAATCCAACGACCGCGACGGAAGCGAACGCTGCCGCCGGATCCAATGCCGGCGGGACGGACCAAGCTGCACAAGGAACGCGGACGATTCAATATTTGGGCAAGAGTTATGAGGTTCCTGCGAACGTTGAGCGGATCGTGATCACCGGCGCGATGGAAGCGATGGAGGACGCATTGGTGCTGGATGTACATCCGGTTGGTGCGATCACCTACAGCGGCGCGTTCCCGGAACGGTTTGCTGCGATTACAGACGGGGCGGAGTCCATCGGGGAGAAAACGCAGCCGAACTTTGAAACGATTTTGCAGCTGAAGCCGGATCTGATTCTCGGTTCGACGAAATTCCCGGAGGATGTTCAGGAGCAGCTGGTCAAAATCGCTCCGACGATCTTAGTCTCCCATCAGGCTGTGGATTGGGAAGATAATTTGCGTCTGCTGGCAGAAGTGACGGGGAAACAGGAAGCTGCCGAACAAGCGATCCAGCAATATAAGAGCGATCTCGAAGGGGCAAAAGCCACGCTAACAGAAAAACTTGTCGATCAAACCGTGATGGCAATTCGTATCCGGACAGGGAAGCTGTTCATTTATCCGGAAAGCGTATTTTTCAATCCGATCCTCTACGGAGATCTAGGTCTGAAAGTACCAGCCGAGGTGAGTGCGGCGAAAGCCCAGGAGGAAATCACGATCGAACAGCTGGCGACGATCAATCCGGACCAATTGTTTATTCAATTTGCTGCAGACGAGAACAAGGAAACGGCAACCGCATTGGATGAGTTCCTGAACAACCCGATCGTTAAAAACGTTGCCGCGGTGAAAAACGATAAGGTATACG
>NZ_GG695970.1:535144-584165 GCF_000159955.1 Paenibacillus sp. oral taxon 786 str. D14
CGTAAACGTCATCGATCCGTTGTCGGAAGGCGGACCGGCGTGGAGCCGCATCGAGTTCCTGAAAGCAGCGCTGGAACGTCTTTCCGAATAGACCATGCGCAGCTTCAAATGGAAGACTTGGACCTTTAGCGGATTGGCGCTTGCGCTGATGGTAGTGACTGTGATCATCTCCGTACTGCACGGCACGAAGCCGATCCGCTATGAGACCGCCTGGGAGGCGCTTGTCCACTTCGATGAAGGGAACGTCGACCATCAGATCATCCGTACTTCGCGGATTCCAAGGGCAATTGGGGCGTTGCTGATCGGAGGGCTGCTGGCCGCTTCCGGTGCACTGATGCAGGGGATGACCCGCAACCCGCTGGCATCGCCGTCCATCATGGGGATATCCGACGGCTCGGTGTTTGCCATTACGTTATGTATGGCGTTCTTGCCGGGCGCCAGCAATATGGCGATGGTGGGCTATTCGCTGGCGGGCTCTGCTCTGGGCGGGGTACTGGTCTTTGGGATCTCCCGGCTGCTGCCGGGCGGCTCCTCCCCCGTGATGATGGCAGTGCTTGGCACGGTGATGGGGACATTTCTCGGCGGTTTATCCCAAGCTTTGGCAAGCTACTATCAAGTGTCACAAAATATCAGCTTCTGGTACAACGCCCGGCTGCACGGCATTTCGCCGGACATGATCCAGCTCGCGATTCCGTTCGCGGCCGCCGGACTCATCCTGGCGTTATTTATGGCCCGGCCGATGACGGCGCTGTCGCTTGGGGAGGAAATCGCAGCCGAGCTGGGAATGAACGTGAAGCTGATCAAGTCGTTGACGATGCTCAGTGTTGTCATCATGACCGGCATTTCCGTGGCGATCGCTGGAAAGATTGCGTTTGTCGGGTTAATTTTGCCGCATATTACGCGGTTTCTTGTCGGGCCGGATTATCGGCGGATCGTTCCTTTATCGGCGCTGCTTGGCGCGTTGTTTCTGGGCTGGTGCGATCTGATCAGCCGATTCCTGAACCCTCCGTTCGAGGTACCGATCGGCGTAGTCACCGCGTTGTTTGGCGTGCCCTACTTCCTGTACTTGATCAAGACGAGAGGAGGGGGCCGAAGTGAATAGAAGAAGCGAAGCTTCGCGGTTTTGGCTGGTGCTCCTCGGCTGCTTGATCCTGGCGCTAGCCTGCATTTACATCAGCCTCACGAACGGCACCTTTGACCTCTCCGTCCGTGATATCGTCAAGACGCTGCTCCGCATCGATCCGCAGTGGGATCATGACCTGGTTGTCTTCGATTTCCGGCTGCCGCGCATCGTGATCGCTGCCTTGGTCGGCTGCGGGTTAGGCGTAGCCGGAGCGGTTCTGCAGGGGATAACACGTAACGGACTTGCCGATCCGGGAATTTTGGGCATTCATGCCGCTGCGGGTTCTGCCGTGGTTCTGTTTATGTTCCTGACCCAGGGGACGGTGAAGGGAACGGGCATCTGGTCCTTTTTATCGATGCCGATGTTTGGTTGGCTGGGCGGATTTGCCGCGGTGTGGCTGTTATATATGTTTGCTAGGCATCACGGTTCGCTTGATCCCGGGCGTTTGATTCTGGTGGGGATTGCGCTTGGCTCGGGCTTTGGTGCGTTAACGATGTACATTTCGCTGAAAATGAACCCGCAGGATTTTGAGATGGCCACCGTTTGGTTGTCGGGAAGCATTTATGGAGCCAATTGGGAACAGGTATTGGGGATTTTGCCTTGGCTGCTCGTGCTCATTCCGGTCATCTGGCGCAAGGCGGCCGTGCTCGACATCATGCAGCTTCATGAAACCAGCGTTGTTGGACTTGGCGTTCGCGTGAATACGCAAAGGCAATGGCTGTTGATCTGCTGTGTCGGGATTATCAGCGCCTGCGTATCCGTGTCCGGCAGCATCGGCTTTGTTGGCCTGATTGCTCCGCATATCGCCCGGCGTTTGGTTGGTCTTCACTACCGTTATCTTGTTCCGGTATGCGGCGGGATCGGCATGGTGATGGTGCTGCTGGGTGATTTTCTGGGACGCATCGTATTTGCCCCGGCGGAATTACCTGTAGGGATTGTGATTTCGGTGATCGGGGTTCCTTATTTCGTAATGCTGCTGTATCGGGCAAAAAGAGCAAAAGCCTAACTGGAGGAGGAGCAACCGGATGAATCAGGTGGGCAAAAAGCAGCCGTTTGGCATTCCCGGTGCCGAACAATGGACGATGACAAGCCGCTTCGGCCGCGACTATCGGATCATGATGTGGAAGCCGGATACGGAGGTGCCAGAAGGCGGCTTTCCGGTGATTTACATGCTGGACGCCAACGCGTGCTTCGGGGCGATGACGGAAGCGGTGCGAATGCATTCGCGGGGGCCGCATCGGCTGGAGACCACCGTCGTGGTTGGCATTGGCTATGAGGGGGAACAACCGTTTGCAACGGAACGCCGCTTCTATGACTATACGATCCAGGCGGCAGCTGATGAGCTCCCCGAGCGGAAGATTGATGCGCCTTGGCCGGAGACCGGCGGGGCAGTGCATTTTCTGAAGTTTATTGAAGAAGAGTTGAAACCCGCGATCGAACGAGAGGTGCCGATTAATCAGCAACGCCAAACCTTGTTTGGCCATTCGTTGGGAGGGTGGTTTGCGTTATACACCCTGTTTATGAAGCCTGACGCTTTTCAGGTTTATGCAGCGGGCAGTCCATCGATTTGGTGGAAAAATCATTATTTACTCCCGGTCGCGAAACGTTGGTTAACCGATCGAGAGCTTACCAAACCCGAAGAGAAATCACCTTTAACGATATTCTTAGGGGTGGGTAGTTTGGAAAAGCCGCATATGATCCAAGATGCGAAGGCTTTATCCGAACTCCTGAGGAACAGCAGATCCGACATGAACTCGGAATTCTACCTTTACGAGGAAGAAACGCATCTGTCGGTGATCTTCCCCTTTATCACTCGGGTCATACGAAACATCCTGAAACCGATATAAATCCTGGCTTCTTGGCCGGCTTGATGTCTTTCCATAGACGTTGAGCCGGCTTTTTTATTTTTTTTAGAATTCGTTTAGAAGCGTTTGATTTTATCCTATATTGCGATGGTATTGATTCCGATCATTCTCACCATGGTGATCGCTATGTGCGTCGGTTACCGCGTTGATCTATAGATCAACGTGTGGCGCCCAGATAACTAGGGCCTTTTCCCGCTTTTTTGCAGGATTATCCCTTTCGTTAAGGGAGCAAAAACATCAGTAATTTGCGTTTGGTGTTTCTGTTGCTCTCTGACCCAAAGGGATCATGTGAGAAGCCGCTTCAGGCATAGGTGCGGTCGGTCGCCTTTCTGGATTTCACACGCACGCACCTTAGGGGTGGTGCTTTGTTGGAAGTTACTATATAATCTTTAGCGGACTCAAAATTGAATCAACAAAGCGAGGGATACCATGGCTGCCATTGAAGTGCGCGATTTGCGCAAGACATATAAGGTGCAAGAAAAACCGCGAAGGCCTCAAAGGGGCCTTTCTTGATTTATTTAAGCGGGAATACAACGAAGTGGCCGCCGTGAAAGATATTTCGTTTCAGATTCCAGAGGGAGAGATCTGCGGATATATCGGGGAAAACGGGGCCGGAAAATCGACCACCATCAAAATGCTCACGGGTATTTTGGTGCCGACATCGGGTTATTTGAAGGTTGGCGGCTTTGTGCCATACGCCGAGCGCGAGAAGTTCGTGCAGCATATCGGCGTCGTCTTTGGGCAGCGCAGCCAGCTTTGGTGGGATATCGGTGTCATCGAGTCGTTTGAGCTGCTGCGCAAGGTTTATCGGGTGCCGCAGGCCGATTACAAGAAACGGCTAGACGAGCTGGTGGAACGCCTTCAGCTGCAGGATCTGCTGAACCGCCCGGTACGTAAGCTCAGCCTAGGCCAACGGATGCGCTGTGAGCTGGTCGCAGCGTTGCTGCACAACCCGTCCATCGTCTTCCTGGACGAGCCGACGATTGGTCTTGACATCGTCGTCAAATCGGAGATTCGCGATTTCCTTAAGGATATGAACCGCGACCACGGGACAACGATCCTGCTGACGACACATGACCTGCAGGACATCGAGGCGCTCTGCTCCCGCGTCATTATGCTCGACGACGGCCGGATCATTTACGACGGCGGCTTAGAAGAGCTGAAGGACCGCTGGGGTACGGGCAAGGAGGTACTGTTCCAGTTTGGAACGGCCACCAAGCTGGACCAGCTGCGGAGCTGGACGGGGACGCTTCCTGTCATCTGGACGGCGGAGAACGACCTGAACGCCAAGGTTTGGATTCCACGGGATATCGGTGTCTCTGAGGTATTGGGTCAAGTGGTTGGCCAAGCGGACATCACCGACATCAAAATCATCGAAACCAACACCGACGAAATCGTCCGCAGCATTTATCAATCCGGCTCGGCGGATAAACCGGCGGACTCTGAAGCGGAGGCGGAGAGCAAAGAAGGTGCGGTTATCCATGTCTAACCAGTGGGGGGCGTACCTCGATTTTATCCGCATCCGATTTTTGACGATGCTGGCGTATCGGGTGAACTACTATTCAGGCATTCTGATCTATTCGCTGAATATTGGGGTTTATTATTTTACGTGGAAGGCGATTTACGGCGACGGGGGCGAGCTTGGCGGCTTTACCGCCTCGCAGATGACGACCTACCTGGCCGTTTCCTGGATGGCCCGGGCGTTTTATTTTAACAACCTGGATCGTGAAATCTCCACGGATATTCGAGATGGAAGCATTGCGATTCAATTTATCCGCCCTTATAACTACCTTATCGTCAAAATGATGCAGGGCTTCGGCGAAGGAATGTTCCGCTTCATCATGTTGATGATCCCCGGCATGGCGATTGCGATGCTGCTGTTCCCGGTCAAGCTGCCAACCGAGTTGAGCGCTTGGGCAGGGTTCCTGGTGATGCTGTTCTTCAGCTTCCTGATCAATTCGCAGCTGAACGTGATTACGGGACTGATGTCTTTTTTCGTGGAAAATAACGAAGGGTTTATGCGCATGAAACGGGTGGTTGTTGATTTGTTCTCGGGCCTGATCATTCCGATCAGTCTGTTCCCGTCCTGGCTCGTCGGCATCATGTCGTTTCTGCCATTTCAGGCGATCACCTATTTACCGGGTTCGGTCTTTACCGGTCGGATTCAAGGCGCTTCGATTTGGAACGTGCTTGGCATTCAGGTGGTCTGGTTTTTCACTTTGCTCATTCCGATGATTGGGCTGTACCGTGCTTCGCGGAAACGCCTGTTCGTGCAAGGAGGTTAAGGGAAGCATGTACTACTTAGGCCTCATGGGCGAATACTTGAAAAATTACATGAAAACCCGCATGACCTACCGCGCCGACTTTTGGGTGGAGGTCATTTCTGACCTGTTGTTTCAGGCGACGAACCTGATCTTTATCTTTGTGATCTTTATGCACACCAACAGCCTGGGCGGCTGGAGCGAGAGTGAAGTGGTGTTCGTTTACGGCTTCTTTATGGTGCCGTTTGGCGTGTTTAGCTGCTTCGTTAACCTGTGGAACTTCAGTGAGCGGTATATCGTGAAGGGGGAGATGGACCGGATCATGACGCGTCCGGCGTATAATCTGTTCCAGATCTTCCTGGAAAACGTTGATCCGCCAGCGCTCGTCGGCTCGATCATCGGGTGCATCATCATGCTGATCAGCGGCGGGCAGTTGGGGCTCAGCTTCGAGTGGTGGACGATCCCAGTGTTGCTGCTGTTTACGATTAGCGCAGTTGCAATTTATACGGGGATCTACACGACGTTGACGTCCCTGTCGTTTTATTCGGATGCGCCGACTGGTATCTTGCCGTTGATGTACAACGTGCAGGGGTACGGGCGCTACCCGGTGACGATTTACAACCGCGCAATTCAAGTGCTGCTGACCTGGATATTGCCGTTTGCCTTCGTTGGCGTCTATCCGGCTTCGTTGTTCCTGGAACGCGAGGAGATGTGGCGGATGGCTTGGTTAACCCCGCTGGTAGGCCTCGTCTTTCTGGCGATCGGCCTGACCGCTTGGAACTGCGGTGTCAAGCGGTACCGTGGGGCTGGATCGTAAACCTTAGATATGAATAAAGCCGGCGTCCCTGAGAGGGGTGCACCGGCTTTTGTTCATTCTCTTTATCCGATTCAAATGCAAAAGTGCAGTTCAATTTCGGTATTTGAAGCGGATTTGCGGTAAATCTCCTTTTTCAAATGCACTTTTGCATCTCACTCGCGCCAAACCGTGGGTTTAGCGCGTTTTTAAATGCACTTTTGCAGTTGGCCGCTAAGAAAGAGGGCCGGAAGCGCACAAGGGCTGATAGTATACGCGGGTTACTTGTTCACCGGGGCTGCAAGTACATACGAGTTACTAGTACACCCTGGCTGTGACTACACGCGATTTGCTAGTATACGTGAGTTGCTAGTCTACGTAAGTTGCAGTACATGCGGGTTGCTAGTACACGCAACCTGCTCGTATTTAGAACCGGTTCCGGTTCTTATACAGCAACACCATAAAGAACGGTGCACCAATAGCGGCGGTCAACACGCCGGCTGGCACGTCCCGCGGCAAAAAAGCCGTACGCGCGATCAGATCCGCTACGAGCAGGATCAATGCGCCGAGCAGCGCGCTGACCGGGAGCACGCCGGAGAAGGACGGCCCGGTCAGCCTGCGGGCCATATGCGGCGCCATCAACCCGATAAAGGAGATGGCCCCGCCAATCGCCACTGCAGATCCTGCCAGCGAAACGCTGAGCACGATCAGCAACAGGCGCTGCAGCTGGACGCGGGAGCCTACGCTGGTGGCGATGTCGTCGCCCAACGCTTGAATGTTGACTTGGCGGGCTTGCAGCCAAGTTAGAACGAGCAGCACGGCCGTCCAAGGCAGCAGCGTCAGCACATCGTTATCCCAGGAGACGCCATAAATGCTGCCGGTCATAAACGTGAGCGACTGATTCGCCAGCTGCATCGGTCCGGAGATGATCAGCATAAACGACAACGACTTGATCGCGGCAGATACCCCGATCCCGATGAGGATGATTCGCAACGGGGAGGCCCCTTTTTTCCAAGCCAATACATATAAGAGCGCAGTAATGAAGAAAGCGCCAAGAATTGATGCAAGCGGCATCCAATGGATCGAGATCGTGCCCTGAAACACATAGATAAACAAAATCGCGCCAAGCGAAGCTCCCTCAGTTATTCCCGCAACATCGGGGGAAGCAAGCGGATTGCGGATCACGCCTTGCAGGATTGCACCGGCTACGGCCAGGGAAGCGCCAACCAGCACGGCAATAAAAATTCTCGGCAGACGGAGATTCACGACAATCACTTGTTCTCCCGGTTCAGCCATGCCAAATATGGCCTTCAAGACGGTCATCGGCGGGAGATATTGGCTGCTGACCCCTACGCTGATGATCATCATTCCGATACATAGGAGAGCAAGGAGCAGGCAGATCCACAGGATTCTCCTTTTTTTGGCCAGGAGAGACGAAGGAACAGGGAGCGATGCAGCTTTGTTGGATTTGGCCATCAGTTCTTCACCCCTCTTCTAGCGATGTATACGAAGAACGGAACGCCCAAGATTGCGGTCATGACGCCAACCGGAATTTCCTTTGGCATGGCGATGTATCTGGAGCCGATGTCAGCTGATACGAGCAGGATGGCACCCGTCAAGGCGCAATAGGGCAAAATCCAACGATGATCCGCCCCTACAAAATGGCGGATGATATGCGGGATGATAATGCCAACAAATGCGATGGGGCCAGCCACGGCAACAGAGCCCCCGGCAAGCAAGATGACGGCTGCTGCAGCTAATGCTTTAATTAAGCCCGTGCGTTGGCCAAGCCCTTGCGCGACGGTTTCTCCCATAGCTAACACGTTAAGTTGTCCAGCGAGCAAGAGGGCAAGAACCATGCCAATCCCCATATAAGGAAGTACGTTTAGAAGCTGCTCCGTCCCGCGCCCAGTCACGGATCCTACCAGCCAGACGAGCACCTGATCGAACATTTTGCCGTCGGAGAGCATAAGCCCTTGAGTCAACGAGTAAAAAAACGCTGCCATCGAAGCTCCTGCCAACGTAATCTTGATGGGCGTCATTCCGTCCCGTCCCAGGCTTCCGAGAAGAAACACCACCGCTCCGCTAAGGGCAGCTCCGATTAGTGCGACCCAGGTTAAGGCTTGTATTCCCGATAAGCCAAGCCAACCCGAAGCCAGGATAATAAAGAAAGCCGCTCCGGAATTCACGCCCAGCGTGCTGGGCGAAGCGATGGGGTTGCGGGTAATGACCTGCATCAATGCGCCCGCAACGGCGAGGCAGGCACCAACGGCAGCAGCGATGAAAGCGCGAGGTACGCGAGCCGTCTGAACGAGCAAGTGCTCATTGCTTCCGTTCGGATGGACAAATGATTCCCAGACGGTAGAAAATGGGATGTCCGTCACGCCGAAGCTGATACTGCATATGACGGCAGCGGCTAATACCAATGCGCAAATCAACAAGCCTAAACCTTTCATCGGACTAGATTACCCACTTTCTAGATCAAAAATAATAATGACCATTAAATCTTAGAAGATAGGGAAGAGTCTGTCAATGAGGTTGATAATCATTCTTAATTGTATTGACAAACCAAAGAGGGATGTCTTATATTCATGAAGATGATAATCATTATCACTTAATTAGAACGCCATATTTTCTAAAGGGGAGAACGAACAATGAACAATACTCATACTAAAAAAACGAACCGCAGGCGCATTGCCTTATGGGCTTTCGCAGTGATGGCGCTGGCACTTGTCGTTGCGGGATGCGGGAATAGTAATACGCAAGGATCGTCCGGCAATACCGATACCAAGAACAGTGCGGCAGCCGAGAACCAAGCGGGAGGCAACAGCACGAATAACACGACGGATGACAAACGGGTCGTTAAACATGCGATGGGGGAAACGGAAATCACAGGCACCCCGCAAAAAGTTGTGGTTTTGACTAACGAAGGTACGGAAGCGCTGTTGGCGCTGGGAATCAAGCCGGTTGGCGCTGTGCGCTCCTGGCTGGGGGATCCGTGGTACCCGCATATTCAGGACGAGATGGAGGGTGTAACGGTGGTTGGTGAGGAAAGCCAGCCGAACCTTGAGCTGATCGCTGGCTTGAAGCCTGACCTCATTATCGGGAACAAGATGCGCCAGGAGAAGGTATATGAACAACTGCAGGCGATTGCACCTACTGTGATGTCCGAGGATTTGCGCGGCAATTGGATGAGCAATTTCAAATTGTATGCGGAAGCGTTGGGACTCACCGATAAAGGCAATGAGCTGCTGGCTGAATTCGATGCACGGATTCAAGACTTTAAGGCTAAAGCCGGAGATAAATTGAACGAAACCGTATCCGTCGTTCGCTTTATGGATGGGAAAACCCGCGTTTACCATACGAACACGTTCTCGGGGATTATTTTTGAACAGCTGGGTATTGCCAGAAACGCCATGACTCTGAACGCCAAAGATACGTTTGTGGATGAAATCACCAAAGAACGGCTGCCTGAGGTAGAGGCCGACCGAATTTTCTACTTCACTTACGAAACCGGCGACGGAAATGCGAGCCAAACCGAGCAAGATTGGACAAACGATCCGTTATGGAAGAACCTAAGCGCCGTCAAGAACGGCAAAGCCTACAAAGTTGACGACGCGATCTGGAATACCGCCGGCGGGATCAAAGCGGCCAATTTGTTGCTGGACGACTTGTACAAATTTTATGAACTTGAAAAGTAAAGATTATTGAACCGGCCTTGAGAACCGTCCGACAATCTCCGTGGATTGAACCACATTCATGAATGCGTGAGGGTCTGTACTAACCACAGCTTTCCGGACGGCAGCTAGTTCGTATCGGGTTGTCACGGTCATTAAGGTATAGTTTTTCTCTTCGTGATACCCGCCTTCAGAACTGAGGCAGGTAATGCCGTGATGCAGCTTGCGCAGTTGGCAGAGCATCTCGTCTTTACGCTTCGTAATGATGAAGCAGGTGACCTTGATATGACCAACATGGATCATATCGACGACTTTCCCTTTGACGAAGGTCGATAACATTGAATACAGGGCTAGATCCCAGCTTTGAAAAAAGCCAAGCGCTAGAATAACGAGCCCGTTAAGCAGAAAGAGGATGTTCCCCATGGGGACGTCCTTTTTTCGTGTGACGATGGATCCAAGAATATCAAACCCGCCGGTCGAGCCGCCAGCCCGCAGCGAAAATCCGATGCCCGCTGCAGAGATGATTCCGCCGAATACCGCGGCTAGAATCGGATCTCGGGTGACTTTCACCTCGGGGATGATGGAGATAAACCAGGTGGTGCTGACAACAGAGATACAGCTAAGCACGATATAACGGCGTCCCACCGCTTTCCAGCCCCATATTATCAAGGGTACATTAATCAAAAAGTAGACAAGCGAGATATTCCATCCCGTCAAATACACGATGATGGAAGCAAGGCCTGTGACGCCCCCGGACAATAGTTTATGCGGAATCAGGAACAAATTGAGCCCTACTGCTACAAGTACGGCGGACAGCAGAATGACGCCGATCTCCTGCGTAGGCTTTAGGCATGCTCGAAGCGGTTTTTCAATCATCGGACGATACTGGTCCAAATTCATAACTGATGCCTTCCTTAAAAATATCGTTTATAAAATATGATTATCGGCTTAAATTATCTTTTTTATCACATCAACCGACTATGACTTATCTCACCGCTTACTGGGAATCTTATTGGATAATTCTCACTTGAAAGCGGGGGATATCCATGGTACAACCAAAGGGAAGTGGCGGGAATGGCCGTCAAGAGACGGACCCGGCGCTTCGCCTGAGCCGGTTTAAGGCAGAAGTCATGATGAATGAGGGATACAATATACCTCAAGAGCGGCCGGATGACGTGAAATATGAAGTTGCCCAATCGTTAGGAGTTCCACTCCGCGAAGGCGATAACGGTGATTTGACGACCGCGAAGGCCGGCAAGGTTGGCGGTGTGATCGGCGGGGCGATGGTCAAGGAAATGATCCGCTTGGCTAAACAACGCTTAAACAATCAGCAGTAAGATAGGTTACCAGAGAAAAATGCAGGAGGGTTCACCATGGCTGTGAATGAATGGGAACAACTGAAGCTCCACCTGGATAAGTGGGTGGAAGAGTGCCGAGAAACCAGCGCTGCAGGCAAGGTTGCGGAGTATATCCCTGAGCTGTCAAAGGCGAAGCCGGATATGCTCGGGATTCATATCCTGGATGCCAAGGGGCGATCCATCTCCGCAGGCGAAGCCCAGGACAGTTTTACGATGCAGAGCATTTCGAAGGTGTTCACGTTGATTCTGGCGCTCATGGACCATGGGGAATCCGCGGTATTTTCCAAGGTAGGCATGGAACCGACCGGCGATCACTTTAACTCCATCATGAAGCTGGAGTTGGTGCAGCCGGCGATTCCGTTTAACCCGTTAATTAATGCCGGCGCTATCGTGGTATCCTCCATGATTAAAGGGGAGAATGCGGAGGCGAAATCGGCGCGGATCTTGGCTTTCTTTCGCGAGTTGGCCGGCAATCCCAACCTGGAATACGATATGCAAGTATACATTTCAGAATCGAAGACGGCGCATTTGAACCGATCAATCGCTTATTTTTTGCTGGATAAAGGAGTGTTGGGCTGCGGCGTTGATGAGGTGCTGGACATCTACTTCCGCCATTGCGCGATTAAGGTCTGCTGCGCGGATTTAGCGCGGATGGCGCTGGTCCTGGCCTTCGACGGGAAGGACCCCTTGACGGGCAAGACGCTGATACCTAGAAGGTATGTGCAAATCGCCAAGACGTTTATGGTCACCTGCGGGATGTACAACGGGTCCGGGGAATTTGCCATCGAAGCTGGGCTTCCGGCGAAGAGCGGCGTATCCGGCGGGATCTTGACGCTTGTGCCCGGACGTTACGGGATTGGTGTGGTCGGGCCCGCACTCAATTCCAAAGGCAATAGCATTGCGGGCGTGCAATTAATTGAACGGCTGTCGCAAACGTTGGATTGGAGCCTATTTTAATATGGAAAGGGCAGACTTTGGTGAATAAACATTTTCGGGCAATTTTAAAACAAATTGTGCATTGCTCTCATACCCACTTCCGTTTGGAGTCGTTACTATAAAGGATGTAAACAGATATTTACGATTTAAATGGGAGGGTTATCAATGTTTAAATGGAAGCGTTTACTGACGACGCTGGTAGCGGTTACCATGGTTGGGGCGCTGGCTGCCTGCGGCGGCGGTACGAACGGTAATGCAGCTAAACCGGCAGGAGCGGCTGGGGAAGGCAATGCCGCAACTAGCACGGGCAGTGAGCCGGTGAAACTGCGGATTATGTGGTGGGGGGCGCAGGAACGGCATGAAGCCACCTTGGCAGCCCTTGATTTGTACACGAAAAACCATCCGAACGTCACCTTTGAACCGGAATACTCCGGGATGGACGGTTACTTGGACAAGCTGTCAACCCAGGCAGCGGCGAAAAATGCGCCGGACATCATCCAACTCGATCCAGGCTGGACACCGGACTGGGCGAGCCGCAAGCAATTGGCTCCTCTGGATGGGGTTGACGTATCGAAGATCGATCCGAAGCTGTTAGCCGGCGGACAACTGGATGGAACGCAATACGCTGTTCCTCTTGGTTCGGTGGCATTCGGTATGATTTATGATAAAGCCGCGCTGGACAAGCTGGGCGTCAAAAATCCGGAAAACGGCTGGACTTGGGATGATTTCTTCGCACTGGCGAAGGAGCTGAAAGGCAAGCTGCCAAGCGGTCAGTATTTTACAAAAGATTATGCAGCCAACTACTTCATGTACTCGGCTTATCAGTATAGTAAAGGCAAAGGAACGGTCATTACGGAGGATGGGAAGTTTAACATCGATGAAGCTTCCTTCCTGGAATGGACCAAGCATTTTGAAGAGCTGCGCAACGAAGGGTTAGTACCGCCGGCGGACGTCAACTCCTCTGACAAAGAGTTCGATCCGCAAATGGACCTGATGGTTGCCGGAAAAATTTTGTTCCGTTACAGCTTCTCCAACAACTACGGTGCATGGGACAGCATCAAGCCAGGCGCTTACGCGCTCGTTACGATGCCGCGAGCCGAGGGAGCCGGCGGTTGGCTGAAGCCGTCGATGTACCTGGCCGTGTCCGACAACTCCGAGCATAAGGCAGAGGCAGTAGAGTTTATCAACTGGTTCGTCAATGATCCGGAAGCTTCGAAAATCCTGAAAACCTCGCGGGGCTTGCCGGTCAACAAGGATAACGCGGCAGCGCTGGAATCCAGCATGAGCGATGTGGATAAGGTAGGCATGGAGCTGCTCCGCGCTACTGAGAAAGACGGCCAAACTTGGACGGCCGGTGCAGGGGGCTGGACGAACTATATCGATAAGGACTTTCCTCTGGTACATGATCAGCTGAGCTTTGGCAAGATCACTCCAGAAGAAGCCTACAAGCAGTTGAAAGAAGCAGCTATGGCTTACGAATAAGACTTACATTCGACTTCAGCCCGGAACAGGATTCTCGTTCCGGGTTGATTTTTACCAGGGAAGGGGGAGGTATAGATGCTGCGCATCCAAGATGTTCTGGACCGGCTAACAGCGGCCCAGCCTACCGTGGACGGTTTAGTCTGCGGCAAGCCGGAGACACAAGTGCGCGGAATCGCCGTCACGTTTATGGCAACGCAAGCAGCCATCGAGCAGGCGGCTTCGCTGGGAGCGAACCTGTTGATTTCGCATGAAGGGGTATTTTACAGCCATCGACCGGACGGGAACAAGTTGCTGGAAGAGGATCCCGTTGCCCGGCATAAGCTGCAGCGACTGAAGGAGCTGGACCTTGCGATTTATCGGTATCATGACGGCATTCACCGAGAAACGCCGGACGGCATTACGGCCGGGTTGATCGAGGAGCTCGGTTGGCAGGATGCAGTACGGGAATATCGCCCGGCTTCCGCAGTGTTAGATCTGCCAGCAGCGACCCTTAAGGATTTGGTCAGCTTGTTGAAACGGAAGCTGAATCTTCCGTTTATCCGATTCACGGGCAATCCGGATATGGGATGTCGGAAGGTCGGAGTGCTGGTTGGCTACCGGGGCGGCGGCGAGCTGGCAATCCCGCTGCTGGGAGAGGTCGACTTGATCATCGCCGGCGAAGGCCCGGAATGGGAAGCGCCCGAGTATGTACGGGACGCCGTTTATCAAGGCCGGGAGAAGGCGATGATTTTCCTTGGCCACGGTCCCAGCGAAGCACCTGGAATGAGGCGGTTAGCCGGCAAGCTCCGCGTGGCTTTCCCGACCCTTCCGGTGCATGTGATCGAAAATGAAACGTTATTTCAATGGAGATGACAGGGGGAGATTCCATGAACAAATCAACCACAATGACGGAAGTTGGGTATGATGCCTGGCTTCGATACCGGAGTATTGAGCCGGGGGAGAGACAGGCAGAGTTAAATCGATTTGGCGGCATCGTCGTCGAAGGCACCGATGAAGCGGCAGCGCATACTGCGGCTCAGGAGCTGTCGAGAGGCTTATCCCAAATGCTGGGGCGCGAGATTTCCATCATCGAGAGTGCGGGGGATACCCCTTGTTTTGTGCTGGGGTTGTTGGGGCATAGTCCAATCCTGGATGCGGTGTTCTCGGAAGGGAAGGCCGCTTTGAAGCTGGGTCGGGAAGGGTATGCCCTGCGGCATGAACCGGGCTCCGGTCGGATCGCCATTGGCGCGGAAAGTACCTCCGGTTTATTGTACGGCGTGTTTGACTTGCTGCGCCGCCTGGGGAGCGGACAGTCGCTGCAAGGGCTGAATATTTCGGAACGTCCGGTGAATGGGCTGCGGATGCTGAATCACTGGGACAACATGGACGGAAGTATTGAGCGCGGCTATGCCGGTTCTTCGATTTTTTATGAAGATAACCAGTTTACGAAGAACCTGGAGCGCATTACCGATTATGCGCGGCTGTTGGCCTCGACGGGCATCAATGCGATTTCCATCAACAACGTCAATGTGCACCGGATCGAGACCGGACTGATTACGAAGGCATTTTTGCCGGATGTATCGAAGGTGGCCGAGATCTTCCGCAATTACGGCATCAAGCTGTTCCTTAGCATCAATTACGCGGCTCCGCTGGAAATTGGCGGCTTATCCACCGCCGATCCGCTTGACCCGGAGGTCGCGGCATGGTGGCGGGAGCGCGCGGACGAGATTTATCAGGCGATCCCGGACTTTGGCGGGTTCCTGGTGAAGGCGGACTCGGAGAACCGGCCGGGGCCGTTTACGTATGGCAGGGATCATGCTGACGGCGCCAATATGCTGGCCGAGGCACTGGAACCTTACGGCGGGCTTGTGATTTGGCGTTGCTTCGTCTACAACTGCAAGCAGGACTGGCGGGATCGCAAGACGGATCGAGCACGGGCCGCCTACGATCATTTCGTCCCGCTCGATGGACGGTTTAAAGAGAACGTGATTTTGCAGGTCAAAAACGGTCCGATTGACTTCCAAGTGCGCGAGCCCGTATCGCCGCTGCTGGGCGCGATGCCAGCGACAAACCAGATGATCGAGTTCCAAATCACGCAAGAATATACCGGGCAGCAGCGCCATGTCTGCTACCTCGTTCCCCAGTGGAAAGAAGTGCTGGACTTCGACACCCATTTGAAGGGCGAGGGCTCAACCGTCAAACGGATCGTAGACGGTACGCTGCATGGTTCCCGTTACAGCGGGTTCGCCGCGGTTTCCAATATCGGGGACGACGCCAACTGGACCGGCCATCTGCTGGCACAGGCGAACCTTTATGGCTATGGGCGGCTGGCCTGGAATCCGGACCTCAGTTCCGAAGCGATTGCGGAGGAGTGGATTCGGCTCGTATTTGGGAGCGACGAACGGGTCATCCAGGTGATTCTTCGTATTTTGATGGATTCCTGGAGCATTTACGAAAGCTACACGGCTCCGCTGGGCATCGGCTTTATGGTGAATCCGAACCATCATTATGGCCCGAACGTCGACGGCTATGAATACTCGATGTGGGGGACGTATCATTTTGCCGATTGCCACGGGATCGGTGTTGACCGGACGAAAGCCACGGGGACGGGGTATACCTCGCAATACGTAGAGCCAAATCAAAGCTTATACGAAACGCTGGAGACTTGTCCCGACGAGCTGTTGCTCTTCTTCCACCATGTGCCGTACACCCACGTGCTCCAATCCGGCAAGACGGTGATTCAGCATATTTACGATACCCATTTTGAAGGGGTGGAACGAGCCGAGAAGCTGGTGGAGCTATGGGCTGGTCTGTCCGGCTTGATCGAAGAGCCGCTGCATCAGCAGGTCGCCAAGCGATTGGCGGAGCAAGCGGAGCATGCCAAGGAATGGCGGGATCAAATCAACACGTATTTCTATCGCAAAAGCGGAATTGCCGATCAGCAGGGGCGGCGGATTTATTAAGATTTTTTTCGTGATATTTTAAAAGATTTCGAGGATTCCTCTTCTACAACCGGCCGTGGGCCCGCCCTATACTTGAGCTATAAGCACTCAGAAACTGCAGAGGTGAAGCAAGCATGAAAAGTTCCGCGGCCTTGGGCTTAAAAGACGCGCCAGCCATCAACAAGCGCCGGATCTTCCTCAAACGATGGAATGCTCCGGTGGCCGGCTATTTATTTATTTCACCGTGGCTGCTCGGGTTTCTCGGGCTGACCGCATATCCGCTGATTTTATCGCTGTACTACTCGTTTACGGACTACACGCTGTTGGAACCGATCAACTGGGTGGGGACCAAAAACTACGAGCTGATCTTTACGGCGGACTCCAAATTCGTGACTTCGGTCAAGGTCACGTTCCTGTACGTTTTGGCTTCGGTTCCTCTGAAGCTGATCGCGGCGCTGCTTGTCGCTTTGGTGTTGAACCGGGCGGTGCGGGGGATTGGGCTGTACCGCACGGCGATTTACTTCCCGTCGCTGATCGGTGGCAGTATCGCTGTATCGCTGCTCTGGCGTAATATTTTTGGCGTGGACGGGATCTTTAACAAAATTATCGGAGCGTTTGGATTCGAGGGGAAAGGCTGGATCACCAGTCCCGATACGGCGTTAAGTACGCTCGTGCTGCTCACGGTCTGGCAGTTCGGTTCGTCGATGGTCATCTTCCTGGCAGGGCTGAAGCAAATCCCGGGTGATCTGTATGAGGCTTCCGCTGTGGACGGCGCCGGAAAGTTTCGCCAGTTCTTCAACATCACGCTGCCGATGCTGTCGCCGGTATTGTACTTCAACCTGGTGATGGGCGTCATCAACGCGTTCCAAATGTTTACGTCAGCGTTTGTGATCACGAACGGCGGCCCGATGAATTCAACGTATGTGTATGCGCTTTATTTGTACGAGCGGGCGTTTAGCCGGTACCAGCTTGGTTATTCGTCGGCACTGGCCTGGATCATGCTGGTGATGATTGTGATTGCCACGTTGATCATTGCAGGAACTTCGAAATATTGGGTGTTCTACGAAACGGAACCTGAAGGGAGAAATGGCAGATGACCTTTAAATGGAAGCCGCTGGTCCGGCACCTCTTTATGATTCTGTTTAGTTTGGTCATGGTCTATCCGGTGCTGTGGTGGATCGGCGCGTCGCTGAAGACGAACGGCGAGCTGGCTTCGCCGAATATTTTCCCTTCGGTTCCTCAATGGAGCAACTTCGTTAAGGGCTGGAATTCGGTGCCGGGTCACACCTTCACCGACTTCTACCTGAACACCTTCGCCTTGGAGGCGGCGGTGATTGCAGCGACGCTGGTATCCAGCACGCTCGTTGCGTTTGGGTTCGGGAGATTGAATTTTCCTTTGAAAAACCTCTGGTTCTCCTTGTTTATGCTTACCTTAATGATGCCGGGGCAGGTGCTGATCATTCCGCAATACGCTTTGTTCCACCAGCTTGGTTGGGTGAACACGTATTTGCCGTTTATCGTGCCACATATGCTTGCGGGCGGTGCGGGCGGGACGTTCTTCGTCTTCCTGCTGATCCAGTTCGTGCGCGGCATTCCTAAGGAGTTGGATGAATCGGCGAAAATCGACGGCTGTTCGTGGTTCGGCATCTACTTCCGGATCGTCATGCCGCTGATGGTTCCGGCGATCGTGACCGTCACCATCTTCTGCTTCTTGTGGAACTGGGACGATTTCCTCGGACATCTGCTGTATCTTAATTCGGTAGACAAGTATACGGTCAGCCTGGCGCTGCGAATGATTAACGATTCCCAGTCGGCCCAGGAATGGGGACAACTGCTGGCAATGTCACTCGTCTCCATCATTCCGGCTACCTTGATCTTTATGTTCTTGCAAAAATACTTCGTCGAAGGGATTGCCACAACCGGAATAAAGGGATAAGGGTGGCGAATGGCCAATTATATTACGGTAAAGCGTGAACGATCTTCGCAGCTTTACCGTTTTTTCCTTACACCTGAAGGGAGTGCAGCCTTGCGTATGACGAATCCGTTTAAAAAATTTCGGATCGACAGCTTGTTTTTTCGCAGTTTTTCCATCTTTATGGTGGCCGTCTTGGCCTGTATCGCCTGGGCCAGCTATCGCATTTCATCCAACGAGCTGGCCAAAACCAGCTCCCATTATCAGCAGCTGCTGCTGGACGAGCTGAATAATGAAATTACCACCCGGCTGGTGATGATCGAGCAAATTTCGCTGTCGACGTCCCGCGATAACGAGTTGATTACGTTCCTGCGCGACCGGCAGGATGAATACGACCGGCACCGCCGGTCCGTGAGCGTGGAGCGCGCCTTAGCGAATCTGACTTATTCGATTCCGATCATCCAAGGAATCGACTTATATATGGAGCGTCCGCTGCGCGGGGATGCCAACAGCTATATCCAGTTTCGTGGTTTGAGCGATCTGGCCAAGCAAGATTGGGCGGAGGCGCTCGACAAGAACGATTTCGCTTGGGTTAGTGAGCATGAAATACCCAGCTTCCAAGGGAATGTGCGGGTGCTCAGCTTCGCGCGCAAAATCGTCGAGGAAGACAAATACCTTGGTGTACTCGTCGTCCATGTCAAAGCGAAAGAGATTGAACAACTATTAGCCGGACATTCTGCGCCGGCCAACCGGATGATGATCGACACGTTGGGGCAGCTGACGTTGAAAACCGGGCTGGTGCCTGAGCATGCCGAGTTATCACAATGGATCAATGTGAAAACCGACCAATCCGGGTACGTTCATATCCGGGGAAATAAAGAGCTGGGGGATTCGCTGCTGGTGTATTCCAAGATGCGGGATTCCCATTGGATGCTCGTGGAAGTCACGCCTTGGAGTGAAATTACGAGCGGCGGCTTTCGTCTGGCTTTGGTTATCGGCGTGATTGGGGTCATCGCCATTTTGTTTGTCCTGCTGTTGACCCTTTACTTAAGCCGCCAATTTACAAAACCAATCAAACAGCTTGTGACCGCAATGCGGCAGTATTTCGTAGGCGATAGAGACGAAACAGGCAGCGGCGGGCATCCCGTTGATTTGCCCAACGATTACGAGAACGAGTTTGGTTATCTGTTCGACGGCTATCGCAAGCAGATGGAGCAGATTGAAGAGCTGTACCGCTCGCTGCGGCGGCGATACGAGCAGCAGCGCAAAGCGGAAATCGAAGCGTTGCAGGCCAATATCAATCCGCATTTTCTGTATAATATGCTGGATCAGTTGAACTGGATGGCGATTGAGGCCGGGCAGGACGAGCTTAGCCGGATTCTCGAGCTGATGGGCCGGATGTTTCGGATTGGCTTATCCAACGGCAACAGCTTTATTACCATTGGCGAGGAACTGGAGCATATCCACTGTTACCTGGAAATTCAACAGCTTCGCTGGCAAGCCGGCGGCGGCGGTGAACTGGAATATACGATCGATGCCCCGTTCTCTGTTCAGGAGTTGTTTATTCCGAAGCTGACGTTGCAGCCGTTCGTGGAGAATGCCATCGTCCACGGTTTTAACGGTCGTACACAAGGGAAGTTGTGGATCACGCTGGAGGAGCAGTCTGACCGACTCGTGATTACGATCGATGACGACGGCGCTGGACTGCAGCAGGCCGTGCCCCGCGAGCGCAAGCGGAGAACGGGGGGCTACGGCATCCGCAATGTGAAGGAGCGGATCGCGGGTTACTTTGAAGGCGCTTACGGCGTGGAGTTATCTCAACGGGAAGAAGGAGGCACCCGTGTCGTGATTACGTTGCCGAAGCTGCTGGAGCCCCCGGTGCCCCAGTTCATTGAACCGCTTGAACCCGGACCGGCCGCGTGAGCCGCATGTCCGTGCCAGAACATCTAAGACATCTTGGAGGAGAACAGTCAAGGAGGTAGTTGAGGGTGTGGAAAATCGCCATCATTGATGATGAACGCCAGGTGCTGCAAGGGATGAAACGGGCGATTCCGTGGGAACAACTCGGGGCGACCTGGGTTGGGGAAGCCCAGAACGGGAAGGACGGGCTGGATGTAGTCCGGCAAACGAATCCGGATATCGTCATCACGGACATTTATATGCCGGCGATGAATGGCATTGATATGATTGAGCAGCTGCGGAAGGAAGGGTATGACGGCAAGGTCATTATTTTTAGCGGCTATTCGGATTTCGAACATGCACGCCAAGCGCTGCGCTTTAATGTCAGCGATTATGTCTCCAAGCCGATCAGCATGCCAACGCTGAAGTCGATTCTGGGTAAGGTGATCGATGAGTTGGCCAAGGAGGAAGAGATTCGCCGGAAGCAGGGCGAGATGGAGCGGAAGCTGAGTCTGTATGAGCCGTTCATCGAGAAGGAGTGGGTCCGCTCTGCGGTCGTCGGAACGCTGGACAGCTCGTACCGCGAGGCAGGGCGTTTGCCGGAGCCTTATCGATATTGGACGGATCATCGGCACGTGACGATTGGTATCGATCTCGTCCGGGATGCGCGCGTCGGCCAATTTTCATTGTCGGACTGGAACCTGTTCCGCTTTGCGATCAGCAATATTGTCTGCGAGGTGGCCCGCAAAAGGTTCGGGACCGTGGAATATACCGAGCTGCACAGCACAAGGGCTGTCTTGATCGTCCACCCGCGTCCGGATGAGCCAAAGCAATTGCTGGAGAGAAAGCTGCATGAGCTGGGCGTAAAGCTGATTGATGCGATCAAAAGCTATCTCAAGCTGGTCGTCCGCGTCGGAATTGGGGGTGTCAAGCCGCAATGGCAGCACATCCCGGATTCAACGGAGGAAGCGTTCCGGGCCATCGACATGAGGTTGGGGCGGCGGGATTCTACGTATGCGTTATATGCCTATCAGGACGAAGAAGACGGAAAAACGGCAGCGGCGAGTTTATTTTCAGTGAAATTTTATGTGGAATTGGCTTCTGCATTAAAGGCGTCCCAGGAAGCCGATGCTAAGAAGCTAGTGGCCGATTACATGAACCGGCTGGAGCTGCAGAAGGCGATGACCCCTGAAACGGTGCAGATTTTTGCCTGCGAGCTGTGGGGGGTATTTACGTATTGCCTCTATGAAACGGGAGTTCTGCTGAATGATCTTGTACCTGAAGAGCAGATCACCAAGGAGTTGGTGGGCTTAACCGGTCTGGAGCAGCTCACCGAATGGTTGTCGGATAAAATTACGCTGATCTGCAGCAGCCGCCAATGGCGGGGGAACAGCAAGCACCGGCAGGTGGTGGATTACATGACCGGTTATATTCACGAGCATTATGCTGAGGACATTACGCTGGCGGAGTTGTCGGAGAAGCTTTACATTTCCCGCAACCATTTGTCCATCATCTTCAAAAACATAACCGGCGAAACGTTCAACAACTATTTAACCCGCGTTCGGATCGAAAAAGCACGCGAGCTGCTGCTGCAGCGCAATATGCTCGTTTATGAGGTGGCCGAACAGGTCGGCTATAAGAACGTGCCTTATTTCAGCACACTGTTTAAAAAAATCACCGGCATGAGTCCAACGGATCTGATCAAATAAGACACAGGGGAGAGAGAAATCATGATTAACATCGCCATCATCGGCACTGGGTCGATTGCAAGTACCCATCTTGAGGCGTTTGCCCGCTTTAGCGACCGTTGCCGGATCACGGCGCTGGTCGATCGGAGCGGAGGAAAGGCGTACCAGCTCAAAGAGCGTTTTGGCCTGGATTGCGCGGTCTATTCGGATTACAAGGAAGTGTTGAACTTAGATTCGGTGGATTTAGTATCGATTTGTACGCCGCCATCTACCCATGCAGACATTGCGTCGGATTTTCTGCTGGCAGGCAAACATGTCCTGGTGGAAAAGCCGATGGCCCCGTCGCTGTCCGAATGTGATCGGATGCTGGAGGCAGCAGCTCAAGGCCAGGCGCTCTTGTCCGTCGTGGGGCAAAACCGCTTTTATGATCCGATTCGCCGGGTGAAGCGGGTGATCGATGCCGGTTTAGCGGGCCGCATCGTCCACACTGAAGCAAATTCCTATTGGTGGCGCGGCCGCAGCTATTACGATGTGGAATGGCGGGGGACATGGGAAAATGAAGGCGGAGGCTGCGTCATGAACCACGCGGTGCATCATCTGGACCTGCTGCTATGGCTTAGAGGGATGCCATCTAGAGTCCACGCGGTCACCGCCAATACTTCGCACCGGAATTCCCAGGTCGAGGATTTGTCCATCGCGGTCTTGGAGTATGCAGACGGCGGTTTAGCTCAAGTGACCAGTTCCGTCGTTCATCATGGCGAAGAGCAACGGCTTGTTTTTCAGGGGGAGCGGGCTAAGGTGGGAATTCCATGGCAGTTGTATGCCTCGGAGGAAGGGGACGGCGGATTTCCGAGGCGGAATCCAGATCTGGAGGCGGAAATCCAACGAGCAGCCGAGGAGGTCGCACCGCTGCCATACACCGGGCATGCCGGGCAAATTGACGATGTGCTGCGCGCCATTGAAACGGGCTCTCGGCAGGTGCTGATCGACGGGAACGAGGGGCGAAACACGATCGAGCTGATCATGGCGATATATGAATCTGCCGCAACCGGGAAGCCGGTTATGTTGCCGTTGTCCAAAGATTCGATCTATTATTCACGGGAGAGTATTATCGGCCGAGCACCTCGGTTTCACCAACAGGCTTGAGTCTATGATCATGGAGGAGGGAATCTGGCATGGCCATCACATTTAGCATCATCGGCGGAGCGGGCTTTCGTGCCCAATATTATTTACGGATTGCCAAGGCGATGCCGGATCGGTTCCAAATCGGCGGCCTGGTCGTCCGCGACGAAGCGAAGGCGTTGGCGATGGAGCGGCAATGGGGCGTGCGGACGTACCGCTCGGTGAGGGCCCTGCTTCAGCAAGAGCAGCAGGATTTTATGGTTCTGTCGGTGAGCGGCTCGGAGATGCTGCCTTACCTGCTGCAGCTCGCAGAAACGGGGATTCCCGTCCTCTCGGAAACCCCGCCGGCAGCCGACCTTGCGGGACTCGAACTGCTGTATGCAAAGCTTGGACAAAGCGGCGCAAAGATCCAGGTGGCGGAGCAATATCATTTACATCCGATCCAGCAGGCCAGACTCAAGTTGATCGAAACGGGACGGCTGGGGCGGATTACCGAAGCAACCGTCTCTATCTCCCATTTATACCACGGTGTCAGTCTGATTCGCCGGCTGCTGGGAGTTTCTTTTGAGGAAGTGCGGATTCGCGCCATGCGGTTTGAATCAAGTTGGGTACAGGGGCCAACACGCAGCGGTCCGCCTACGGAGGATCGGCTCGTCCCTTCGTTACGAGAACTGGCATGGCTTGATTTCGGCGACCGGTTGGGGATCTATGATTTTACCCGCGATCAGCATCGCTCCTGGATTCGCTCCAATCATTGCTGTGTCCGCGGCGAACGCGGTGAAATCTTCGATTCGCGGGTATTCATTCAGCAGGAAGATACCACCCCGCTGCAACTGGAGCTGAAACGGGTGAATAAGGGCGAGCTGGAGAACCAGGAGGGATATTTTCTGCAAGGTATTCTCTGCGGGGAGCAGTGGCTGTATACCAATCCGTTTGCGCCGGCTAGATTATATGATGATGAGCTGGCGATTGCGACCTGCCTGATGAAGATGGGTGAGTATGTTCAAGGCGGGCCGGAGTTTTACGGATTGTGGGAAGCTGCACAGGATCATTATCTCGGAATGATGATTGAACGGGCGGCGCTTACTGGGGAAACGGTGGTTGCTGCACGTCCGAGCTGGGCCTAAATTTTCCTTGAAAAAAGATTTGACCTTCACGTTACGTCAACGTTTATCATGAGTGTTGTCAGGAGGTGAGCTTGTGGAATACACCATTCAGAAGCTGGGGAATCTTGCAGGGGTCAGTACCCGGACGCTGCGTTATTACGATGAGATCGGACTACTGAAGCCGGCCAGAACGAACTCGTCGGGATATCGCATTTACGGTCGTCGGGAAGTCGATCTGCTGCAGCAGATTTTATTCTATCGGGAACTTGGCCTTAGTTTGGAAGATATCCGGTCCATCGTCACCGATCCCGGATTCGACGGTACCCGCGCGCTGAAAGAACATCGGAATCAACTCCTTGACAAACGCAAGCAACTCGACGCATTAATCGCCAATGTGGAAAAAACGATCGCGTCGCATGAAGGGAGAATCACGATGCAAGATCAAGAAAAATTTGAAGGCTTCAAGAAGCAGTTGATCGAGGAGAACGAGCGTAAATATGGCCGGGAGATCCGGGAAAAATATGGGGTAGACACGGTGGAGAAATCCAATCGGAAGCTGATGAATATGACCAAAGAGGAATACGAAAAGGTGACGCAGCTGGAGAACGAAGTAAAAGCCACGTTAGCCGAAGCCATCAAGACGGGCGATCCCGCCGGTGAACTTGCGCAGAAGGCCGCAGATTTGCACAAGCAGTGGTTGACGTTCTACTGGAGTGATTACAGCAAGGAAGCCCATGCCGGGCTGGCGCAAATGTACGTCGATGATGAGCGTTTTAAAGCTTATTACGACAAGGATCAGCCGGGTGCGGCTGAGTTCCTGCGGGATGCGATTCAAATCTATACCGGGATGAAATCATAAGAAATAGCTCTCCTTTCCGTTTGTCGGGGAGGAGAGCTGTTTTTTGTTGGAGCAGGGTGTGGTTTAAGGTTTACGCCCTACGACCTACGCCTTACGCCCAGTTCCCGTTGCGGAATACCGGCTCGATCGTCCCGTCGGCCAGCTCGCCGTCAATGTTGAGCTCGGCGGAGCCGATCATAAAGTCTACATGTGTTAGACTGACGTTGGCTCCTCTAGCGAGCAGCTCTTCTTTGCTTAGCTTGGCGCCGTTTTCGATATTTACCGGATAAGCGCTGCCCAAGGCGAAATGGCAAGATGCGTTCTCGTCAATCCCGGTGTTATAAAAGATCCGGTTTAGTCTTGAGATCGGCGAGTCATGCGGCACCAGGGCGATTTCACCGAGATAATTGGCTCCCTCGTCTGTTTGGAGCAGGTTCTCCATATGCTCCCGTCCGGATTTGGCGTCGAAACTTACGACTTTACCATCCTTGAACGTCAGCGTTAAGCCTTCGACAAGTTGGCCGTTCAAATTCAGCGGCATTGTGCTGGCTACGGTCCCGTTCACCCCGGTACGGTGCGGCATCGAATAGATTTCCTCCGTCGGCATATTGGCGACAAAATAGTTCCCCGCCTCATTGTAATCCCCTCCTCCCAGCCATAGATGGCCTTGGTAACTCGACTTGGAGATCGGTGCCCGGTGCGCGGTAATGCAGCTTTTTGTACCGTTTGGCATTCATATGCCCTTGCCGTTCTTTCAACTGCTGGATATGCTCGTGCCAGGCGGCTATCGGATCCACGCGGTCAACGCGGTTCATTTGAAAGACGGCTTCCCACATGGCCGGGATCCGCTGTTCTTCGGGCAAATCGGCAAACACTTTGTTTGCCCAAGCTTTCGTTGGTGCTTTGATCAGCGACCAGGTGATCCGGTTATTGCGTGTTTGGGCGGAATGCTTCTCCCGCGCTTTCGCTGCCGCTTTGACTGCGGTAGACACCTTGGCTGAAGGGATGCCCCGGAACAGCTCCGGATCCGGTACCTTAATCCGAAGGATCGCGCCGCCTTCCTCTCCGAACTGTTCCGCCATATCCGCGAGCCACTGCGGATAGTAGGACAAGGATTCGTCCGTGGCATGCTCGTAGCGGATGCGGGTAATTTGCTCGTCTTCCCAGTCGACGTGGACGTATTTGGCTCCGGCGTCGTAGGCTTTGGCCACCAGCAGGCGGGTGAAGTCCACCGTTTCCAGCGGTGCTGTCAGCATCAGGTTTTGGCCGGGCTGGATATTCACGCCGACCCGGATGACCAATTCGGCGTATTTTTCAAGAAGTACCTCGAAAGCTTCCATCAATGTAATCCTCCAGTATGCACAGTTTTTCAAACCAAACAAAACTTATTGTAGCACGAACCGGAGGGGAGTGAAAAAGAAAGAGCCGGAAAACTCAGGGGTTCCATCGCGGATATCCAATGGATTGTGCATGATTTGAGCTTTAGTTTCACATCCTAACCTCATCATTGCTTGAGGAGGAACTGAACATGGAAAATCCATTTTCCAGCATGCAATCTCAAAATCCGATTTCACTTGCACAGCAGTCGGTTAAAAAAGCGCATCGCGCAGTAACCCAAGCTCAATCGCATCCTCGTGAAGAAACGGTGGAGGGTGCCCGCAATGCGATCGAAAAAGCGGAAAACGCCATCGCCCAAACCGACGGCCGGATGAATCCCGAGCCGATGGAGCGGGCCAAAGAGGATCTAGCCGAGGACCAAGCGGCATTGGCGGAAGTGGAAAACCAATTACATTCTTGAAGAACTGGTGTATGGGAAAAAAGCCGGTGGTGTACCCCTGATAAGATGGGGACGGACCGGCTTTTTGGTTGTTATGAAGGGAGGGGGGCGCCCTCCAGCGATAGATGTTTTATCCCCGAAGCGGAAAACTGTAAAAGTGCAGGTATTTTCGAGAATATCTCGATTTTGCGGGCAAAGCCTGCAAAAGTACAGTTATTTTTCGCGATATTGCTCAGATTGGGGAATTTGGCGCAAAAAGCCTGCACTTTTGCAGGAATTTCTGAGGCAACGGCGATTTGCCCCTATAAAAACTGTATTTTTGCAGTTATATGATGAGTAAGTGCGTGAATAATTGAGTCGAGTGGGGTCGTGCGATCATATTATAATTTACGTAATAAATATTATGTTTACTAATGGTGATTGCCGTACTATACCTAATCGAACACAGTATGTGCTAGAAACAGCGTATGACTAGAAACAGCCTATGTCTTATAAACAACCCATGTCCTAGAAACAACCTAACTCGATGATATAATCTAATTCAAATAGATTAGATTACCGAAATTGAAGCGAGTAAAGAGGGATGGATCATGGGAGCGATTTTTCATTATAATCCGGATCGGCCGTTTCGCGAGTCACCGGACTTGTATTTGTGTTATTGGGGAAAAGAACGGTGCGCTCCGCTTCATTCCTTTGGCCCGGGTGTCCGTGATATCTACAAAATTCACTTTATCCATTCAGGACGAGGGATTGTGAAAGTTGAGGGAGAAACCTTCGAGCTGACCGGCGGGCAAGCTTTTCTCGCTTATCCTGAACGGGTCATCTTCTATCAAGCGGATGAGGTGGACCCTTGGACGTATTCCTGGATCGGCTTCAACGGGGAACAGGTGGCGGAGATTTTAAGCCGTACCCGGTTGACCCCGGCATCGCCTGTACTTCCCATGGATACGCATTTGATGCCGCAACTGTATGAGTTGCTTAACGAAGCAGAGGAATCGAATACGACGCGCGATTTGCGCCTGCAAACGTTGCTGTATGAGTTTATGACCCTGCTGGTGGAGCTTGTCCCTGCATCAGGGGATGCGGATTCGACAAGGACGCAAGCCAAGGATGCGTACATTCATCGTTGCCTTGATTTTCTGCACAGTCATTATAGTGAGGAAATGAGCGTCGGCCAGCTGGCTGCGATCGTCGGTCTGGATCGGAAATACTTATCGTCTTTATTTAAGCGGGCTACCGGAATGCCGCCTCAGCAATACTTGCTGAAGTATCGAATGGAGAAAGCCTGCGCCCTGCTGCGCAACGGTCATTATTCCATCGCGGAAGTGGCGCGTTCTGTGGGTTATCAGGATGCTTTATTGTTCTCCAAAATGTTCAAAAAAACGGTAGGCACCTCGCCTTCCGACTACCGCGAGCAATGGCAAAAATCAGACATTATGCCATAGAGATCATCCATGCTGATATAGGTAAGTCGCTCCCCGTGCATTATATTGGACATATATAGACTGAAGGAGGGACAAGCATTAATGTATCAAGCAGCTGATAATCGATACGAAACGATGACATACCACCGTTCGGGCCGGAGTGGGTTGAAACTTCCAGCCATTTCACTGGGCCTATGGCATAATTTTGGGGGCATCGATGTGCTCGAGAATGGGCGCGCCATGTTGCGCAGAGCCTTCGACCTTGGGATCACCCATTTCGATTTAGCGAACAACTATGGACCGCCGCCAGGCTCGGCCGAGGAAGCGTTCGGACGGGTGCTGCGTGAAGATCTGCGTCCGTATCGCGATGAGCTGATCATCTCGACGAAAGCGGGATATTATATGTGGCCGGGGCCGTATGGGGAATGGGGATCCAAAAAATATCTGGTCTCAAGTCTCGATCAAAGCCTTAAGCGAATGGGGCTGGAGTATGTGGATATTTTCTATCATCATCGTCCCGATCCGGACACGCCGCTGGAAGAAACGATGGCCGCGCTTGATCTCATCGTACGACAAGGGAAAGCACTGTATGTGGGGTTGTCCAACTATCGTCCGGAAGAGACGCGCGAAGCGTCCCGAATCTTAAAACAGCTGGGCACCCCGGCGGTGATTCATCAGCCGAACTATTCGATGATGAACCGCTGGATCGAAGAAGGGTTGCTGGATGTCTTGGAGGAAGAAGGCATCGGCTCGATCGTGTTCTCCCCGCTGGAGAAAGGCATCCTGACCGACCGCTACCTGAACGGAATCGCCCCGGATTCCCGCGCTGCCGGTCCTAGCGTGTTCCTTCGTCCGGAGGATGTAAACGAAGAGCGAATTGCCAAAGTCAAGCAGCTGAACGAACTGGCCGCCGCAAGAGGGCAGAAGCTCTCGCAAATGGCCTTGGCCTGGGTGCTGCGAGACGGTAGAGTGACATCCGCACTGATCGGCGCCAGCAAAGTGAGCCAAATCGAGGATGCGGTTGGCGCATTGGCGAATCGGTCGTTTACTCAAGAGGAGTTGCGCAAGATCGACGAAATTTTAGGTTTTTAAATCATTTTCGCAGGCGTCGCCCGAAGGACTTTCGGGACGGCGCTTTTTTCTACTAAATTTCCCCGCCGTATTGAGCTTTACCCTGCTTAACCAGTATAATAGGTCGAGTGTACCCTTTGATAACCATCCGAATGTTTTTAACCATAATTCATATAGAAAAGGTGTTAAATCTCCATGAGTATTTTAAATGTAGAGCGGCTGAGTCACGGATTTGGGGACCGGGCTATTTTTAACGATGTATCCTTTCGCTTGTTAAAAGGCGAGCATGTTGGCTTAGTGGGGGCCAACGGTGAAGGTAAATCGACGTTCATGAACATCATTACGGGCAAGCTGCAGCCGGACGAAGGCAAAATCGAGTGGGCTAGACGCACACGCGTTGGCTATCTCGATCAGCATGCCGTGCTGGAGAAAGGAATGACGATCCGCGACGTACTGCGCGGGGCGTTTCAATATCTGTTCGATTTGGAACAGGAAATGAACGAGATGTACGCCAAAATGGGGGATGTGTCGCCGGAAGAGTTGGAGCAGCTGCTGGAGGACGTAGGTACGATTCAAGACACGCTCACGAATCAGGATTTCTATCTCATCGATGCCAAGATTGAGGAAACCGCTCGGGGCTTGGGCTTGACGGATATCGGGCTCGAAAGAGACGTTAACGACCTCAGCGGGGGTCAGCGGACGAAGGTATTGTTGGCCAAGCTCTTACTGGAGAAACCAGACATTCTGCTGCTAGACGAACCTACCAACTATTTGGACGAGCAGCATATCGAATGGCTGAAGCGGTATTTGCAAGAATATGAGAACGCGTTTATTCTCATTTCGCACGATATCCCGTTCCTGAATAGCGTCATCAACCTGATTTACCACATGGAAAATCAAGAGCTGAACCGTTACGTCGGTGATTATGATAACTTCTTGCAGGTGTATGAGGCAAAAAAACAGCAGTTAGAGTCGGCATACAAACGCCAGCAACAGGAGATCGCCGATCTCAAAGACTTCGTGGCACGCAACAAGGCGAGCGTGGCAACGCGGAACATGGCGATGTCCCGCCAGAAGAAGCTGGACAAGATGGAAATTATCGAGTTGGCCAAAGAAAAACCGAAACCGCAATTTAATTTCAAAGATGCTCGGACATCTGGCAAGTTGATTTTTGAAACGAAGGACCTGGTTATCGGTTACGACTCACCTTTATCGAAGCCGCTGAATCTAAGAATGGAACGCGGGCAAAAAATCGCCCTCGTCGGCGCAAACGGTATCGGGAAAACCACGCTGCTTCGCAGCATCCTGGGACAAATTCCGGCAATCTCCGGCTCAGTGCATCTCGGTGACCTTCTGGAAATCGGCTACTTTGAGCAGGAGATGAAGGATGCCAATTACAATACGTGCATCGAGGAAATCTGGAACGAGTTCCCGTCGTTTACGCAGTTTGAGGTTCGTGCTGCTCTAGCGAAATGCGGCCTGACGACGAAGCATATCGAAAGCAAAATCGCCGTCTTGAGCGGGGGCGAGAAAGCGAAGGTACGCCTGTGCAAGCTAATTAACCGAGAAACGAACTTGCTCGTGCTCGACGAACCAACAAACCATTTGGACGTCGATGCCAAGGATGAGTTGAAGCGTGCGCTTAAAGCCTACAAAGGCAGTATTCTGTTAATCTCCCACGAACCGGAATTTTACCGCGACGTTGTCACGGAGACGTGGAACTGTGAATCTTGGACGACCAAGATGATCTAATCTAGTCGTAATCTAGCAATTTAGGGTTGCCTCAGGTATAATTGGTTTAAATTTGAAATCGAGGTGATCCGATGGCCGTAAGCTTGAGTAATATTTTTGTAAACCTTCCCGTAAAAGATTTGCAGAGATCGATGAATTTCTTTCAATCTATTGGCTTTGAGTTTAACCCGCAATTTTCCGATGAGAAGGCGGCTTGTTTGGTGATTGGACCGAATATTTTCGCCATGCTGCTGACGGAGGAGTACTTCAAATCGTTTACGAAGAAAGAAATTCCGGATACCACGGGCCAATCGGAGGTTATCGTCGCCTTGTCGGCCGAGAGCCGTGACCAAGTGGACCAAATCGTGAACAAAGCGCTCGCCTCGGGCGGGAAGCCTTACAGCGATCCGGTTGACCATGGTTTTATGTATACCTGGAGCTTCCAGGATCCTGACAGCCATCTCTGGGAAATCGTATTTATGGATTCAAGCGCTGTGCCATCGGAATAAAGAAGTATCATCCAATGCCCTATGTGAATCACATAGGGCATTTTTGCAATCTTGCGGGTTCATCCACAGCCATTTAAGCGTACAGCATTCATTGCCGCCAACTAAGTTGTTGGTTATAATAGTTGGGTAGATTATTAAGAAAGTGGGAAGAGTATGGGCCGCAAATGGAATAATATTAAAGAGAAAAAGGCTTCGAAAGACGCGAACACTAGTCGAATCTACGCGAAGTTCGGCGTTGAGATTTATGTTGCCGCCAAGAAAGGCGAGCCGGATCCGGAATCGAACCGCGCTTTGAAGGTCGTTCTTGAACGGGCGAAAACGTACAATGTACCGAAAGCGATCATTGACCGGGCTCTCGATAAGGCGAAGGGCGCTACGGATGAAGTATATCAAGAGTTGCGTTATGAAGGCTTTGGCCCTAACGGCGCGATGGTCATTGTAGATACATTAACGAATAACGTAAACCGTACTGCACCAGAAGTACGCTCCGCATTTAACAAGAACGGCGGAAACATGGGCGTAAGCGGATCGGTTTCTTATATGTTTGACGAAACAGCCGTCATCGGGATGGAAGGCAAATCGATTGACGAAGTGTTTGAAATCTTGATGGAAGCCGATCTTGAGGTGCGGGATATCATCGAAGAGGACGAGTCGGTGATCGTTTATGCCGAACCCGATCAATTCCATGCCGTTCAAGAAGCGCTCAAGAACTCCGGGGTTACGGAGTTTACGGTAGCGGAACTGACGATGCTGCCTCAAAACTATGTCACTTTGCCGAGCAAGGAAGTGGAAGCGCAGTTCGAGAAGTTGATCGACGCGCTGGAGGATCTGGAGGACGTGCAGCAGGTTTATCACAATGTGGAATTTTCGGATTAAGCCCTCGGACGAGGCGATGAACAACGGGCTGATAAGAAGGACTCTTCTTTCAGCCCGTTTTTGGTTGTCTTTCGTCAAACACGAAACGATTTATTAACACTGAAATCGCCCAACGACATAATATACATTACTGTTTAGGAAGCAGGTAGGAAGGGGCTTTGTATGACAAGCTGGAATTTGGCTGGACTGCGAACGCAGCAGGCGTTGTCCCGTTATTCGACTTATGAAATCGGGGGAGAGGCCCGGTTTGTGGGAACGCCTCATTCAGTAGAGCAGTTGCAAGAGTTGCTGGAATTGGCGTATCGCCGCGGCATATCACCGATCTTTTTTGGCGGAGGATCCAATTTGCTGTTTCCCGATCAGCCGGATCCCGATGCATTGTTTCTGACAACTCGGGAAATGGTTGAGGTGAAGCTCGAGGGCGATCGGCTTTACGTCTCGGCTGGGGTGCCGATGTCGATGTTGGCCGTGATCGGGTATGGCTTGGGGATTGCTGATTTTGATTTTACCTTTTTGCTGCCGGGAACGGTGGGCGGTGGGATTTATATGAATGCCAAATATTTTGACCGTCATATCAGCGATACGTTGGTCAATGTTCATTATATCGATTGTAGGCAGCCCGGCACCATTCAAACCATCAGCCGCGAGGCGTGCGAATTTGGGTATAAACAATCGGTGTTCCAACGCAATCGAACCCGCTGGTTCATCGTTGGCGCTGAGTTTAAGCTCAGTTCAACCACTCAGGCTACCGCTTTGACGTCGATCCCGGAGCTGGCTGCGCTTCAGGAAGGAAAACTGCCATCTCATCGATTACCGGAGTTTGCTTCGCACTTCATCACATGGCTGGAGGCAAAGGAAGGGACAGGGGAAAAAGACCCTAAGCTAACTCCGATGCGAAAAATCATTCAGGACCGCGTAGGGAAGATGCATTTCTCGTATCCTTCCTGCGGATCGGTGTTCAAAAATAACTATTCCGTTGGCGAGCCGATTGGTGCACTAGCGGACCGTCTCAACTTAAAAGGGGTTCAGCGCGGCAATGCCCGGATTTCGCCCGTTCACGGCAATGTGATTCAAAATGTGGGTGGGGCGACCGCGGCGGATGTCATTGAATTAATTCGTCATGTACAGGACGCCTTTGATCGGCATTATGGTTTTGTTCCTGAACCGGAGGTCGTGATCATTGAAGGTCAGGCCACTTTACTTCAACATGAATAAACGTTCATTACTTCAAAGCCCGTCTCCGGCAGTCGCCGGGACGGGCTTGTTCTTTTTCAAATATGAATTATTGGCTCACCGCAACCGGTATGGGCTGGGTACAACCTAATTTGCGAGAAATTTCGTTGGCTGCTTGCTGTACTTCCTTGACCAGTTCAGGAATGCGTTCTTCCTCAAACTGGACCTCCAAACCTGCAGCGCTGAGTGCTGCGATAATTTGCCCGGTATGATCAAAGATCGGAGCGCTTAACTCTGCCGTGTAGTTCTCCAATTCAGAACGGCTAAAGCTGTAGCCTTCCTGACGGGAACGCTCCAGGATCTGACGCAGTTGCGCTTTGTCGGTGATCGTGCCGGAGGCAATCGGTTGCAGTTTCGTGGCCTCTAGATACTCCTCGCGTTCTGCCTCAGGCATAAAAGCTAAAATAATGCGGGATGAAGCGCCGGCATACAGCGGGGCTTTCCGTCCGATTTTGGTGAATAGCCGTACGGGGTGATCCGTATCCAGCTTCTCGATATAAATGCTTTCGTTCCCGTCGCGCAGCACGAGATGAATGGCCTCCTGAATTTCGTCACGCAACCGCTGCATGACCGGAAGGGCGATATGGCGGATATCTAAGCGTTCGGCTACCAGGTTGCCGTATTGAAGAAAGAGTAGACCTAGCGAATAAGAACCTTCTGCATCTTTTTTTAAGAATCCCATTTCTTCCAATGATCCGATCATGCGCAGCACTGAAGTTTTAGGGATTCCTGATAACTTGGCCATTTCACTGATATTCAGCTTGGGGTGGGTCAGGAATAACTGAAGCAGATCCATGGACCTGACCACGGTTTTGTTCTTGTGTTTTGTATTCTTTTGCACGTTATGCCTCCTGCATGGCCTCTAGTTCATTCTGTATTAGTATACAACGAATGGAAGATTGTTGAAAACCAAAAACGCTAACGGAAAATAATGCTTGATTTTTACCCAATCCCGACTATAATGATCGTATATATTGGCATTCGATTTTCGGATGATGTGATCCGAATTTCGGAACAGTATTAAAAACTTGTTATGTCATTAACGCTTTAACGGAAAAAATCTTGATTTTTCTAGAATTAACTAACAAAATGATCATATGCAAGAAATTCGTAAATCGGTATAGAGAGTCCGAAATTCGGATGGGAGGATGGACATGACTTTTTCTCCGTCACCTGCTGAGTTTCCCGTCATCACTCCACTCGGAGATTCGGCGTTGATTGTGACGTTTGGTGATTCAATTCAAAAAAGTACACATGTAAAGGTAAGGCAGTTGGCGGAACATTTGGAGCATCACCCTTTTCCTTGGATGATCGAGACCGTTCCGGCTTTTACGTCGGTAACCATATATTATGACGTTATGAAGCTCTTGGAAGAAGCTGAGAAGCAGGAGGACCAGGCTCGCACACTGACCCCATACCAGTTAGCTGAAGAGCTTGTGACCGAGTTGCTTCACACACTGCGAGACGTTAATGCATCACCAGCCAGAATCATTGAAATTCCCGTTTGCTATGGAGGGGAGTGGGGCCCGGATCTAGAAACGGTAGCCTTCCGCAATGGACTAACACCTCAAGATGTGATCAACATTCATACATCCGCGGATTATCTAGTTTATATGCTTGGTTTTGCTCCTGGCTTCGCGTATTTGGGAGGAATGTCCAAACTCATTGCCACCCCGCGCCGGGAAACACCTCGCTTGTCCATTCCGGCCGGAACCGTTGGGATTGCCGGAGATCAGACGGGAGTTTATCCGATAGACACTCCTGGCGGCTGGCAGTTAATCGGTAAAACTCCAATCGAATTATTTAAGCCTCAGCAAATGCCGCCAACCTTGCTGCAGGCGGGAGATATCGTCCGCTTTTACTCGATCACCCGTGAACAATTTGAAGCATGGGAGGAGTTGGAGCGATGAGTCTCTTGATCGAAAAGCCCGGATTGTTGACCACGGTTCAGGATTTGGGAAGGTTTGGTGTCCAGAAGTATGGTGTGATCGTTGGCGGTGCCATGGATGCATTCGCCCTACGCATTGCGAACTTACTGGTTGGGAATGCGGAAGGTGAGGCCGGGCTCGAAATTACGCTGCTGGGTCCCGTAATCCACTTCGAGCAAACGACGCTGATCTCGCTTTGTGGAGGTGATTTATCCCCTAAGCTGAACGGTGTACCCGTTCCGTTATGGAGAACCGTTCTGGCGCCTAAGGGAAGTACGCTGACCTTCGGTCCGGCTAAGCTAGGCTGCCGCGCATACCTGGCGGTGGGGGGCGGGCATCGATGTTCCGGTTCAGATGAACAGCCGTTCGACCTATTTGCGGGCAGGCATCGGCGGTTATGAAGGCCGGGCGCTTGCAGCCGGCGACCGGTTGACGCTGGGGGAAATCAGTCCGCTTGGCTCCCATTTTCTTGGTTTACTCGCCAGAGAGGCGAGCAAGGATAGCGGTGCGGTCAGCCGATGGGCGGTCTTTCCGCAGATGCTTCCGAAATATGCTGCAAATCCAACCGTGCAGCTGATTCCTGGAGAAGAATACGAATTGTTCCAAGAATCCAGCCGTCACGATTTATGGCAAGAGGAATTTGCGGTTTTGCCGCAGTCCGACCGGATGGGTTACCGTTTCAAAGGCCGGGAGTTAAAGCTGGAGCAATCGAAAGAGATGATCTCCTCGGCCGTGACGGTGGGAACTGTGCAGGTACCACCTGACGGGAACCCAATCATTTTGATGGCGGATCGCCAAACAACCGGAGGATATCCTAAAATTGCGCAAGTCGCGAGTGTAGATTTGCCGCTGCTAGCACAGGCCAGCTTAGGGGCTCGGGTGCGATTCCGGAAGATCACCTTGGAAGAGGCACAGCAGCAAATGATCGAGCGGGAACTCTCAATCCAAACGCTGCGAGAGGGTCTAAATCAGCTGGAGGTTTCGGGGCGCAAATTCTGATCAGGGACTTGGACCGGCATGCATAATCAGACAGGCAGGAATGGAAAATTCAGTATGGAGGAATGAATGATGGAGAACAAAAGCCATCCAAAACTCGAAATTCGGGATTTGCGCGTTGAATACGAATCCAAGGGCCAACGCACCGTTGCCTTGGAGAACGTTCAGCTCAAAGTGGAAGACGGCGAGTTCGTATCTGTTGTAGGTCCGAGCGGCTGTGGAAAATCGACCTTGCTGAAGGTGGTGTCCGGGTTACTGAAGCCGGCCGGCGGCCATGCCTTTTTGGATGGTCAGGAAATCCAGGGCGTGCCAAGCCAGGTCGGAATGGTGTTTCAAAACGATGCGTTGCTCCCGTGGAAAAGCGTCATCGACAATGTGCGTCTACCTTTAGAAATCAAAGGGCTCGTGAAAGACAAGCAACTGGAAGAAGCGAACCGGTTGTTGAAAATGGTTGGACTTGATGGCTTCAGCAGTTACCATCCGAAGGAGCTATCGGGCGGGATGCGCAAGCGGGTAGCCCTGGCGCGGACCTTCGCTTACGACCCCGAAATTTATTTGATGGACGAGCCGTTTGGACCGCTCGATGCGCAAACCCGGGTGAAGATTGGGGAAGAATTCCTGCAGCTATGGGAAAATGTCGGCAAAAGCGTGCTCTTTATCACCCACGATATCGAAGAGGCGATTGCACTTTCTGACCGGGTGATCGTGATGACCTCCCGGCCGGGACGAATCAAAGCGGAGTTTAAAGTGAATTTGCAGCGGCCGCGCCCATTTTACGACATCCGATTTGATCCCCAGTTCAAGGAGCTGCAGAAAGAAATTTGGGCCCAAATGTCTGACGGGGAATAGGAGAGGAGGAATCATCAATATGGCAACAAAAACATCGGCACCATCGGCAAGCTCTCCTTCCCCTAAGGCTGGACGCGGGAATCGCAGCACCACCGTATGGATTGGCAGATTGGTCGTATTTATCGTCATTATCGGATTATGGGAGCTGCTATCGGGTACGGCGTTTAATTCTTTTTGGCTGAGCAAGCCGTCCCTGATTATTAAGCGGATTATCGACATGACCGCAAGCGGGGATCTATGGTTCCACATGAGCATTACGCTGCAGGAATCCATCGTAGGTCTCATTATCGGGATGCTTGGGGGTACATTGCTGGGGATTCTGCTCGCGTTCAGTGGGATTTTTCAAAAATGGGTGTATCCGTACATCATGGCATTGTACAGCTTGCCCCGGGTATCACTGGCACCGCTCTTTATCGTTTGGTTTGGGATCGGGATGACCTCGAAGATTCTGATGGTTGTAGCGATGGTTATTTTCGTAGCTTTTTACAATGCTTATGAAGGTGTACGCAACATCGACAAAGACTTGATGGATATGATGAGCACGTTTAAGGCGAAATGGACGCATAAGCTTCGCTGGGTCGTGCTTCCATCGATTACGGTTTGGATTCTAACCAGCTTGCGGCTGAATATCGGCATGGCTTTGATCGGGTCCGTGATCGCCGAGTTGGTTGGCTCCAACCGAGGGCTTGGATATTACATCACGTATTCGTCCAACATGCTGGATACGACAGGTATTTTTACAGGCCTTGTCCTCATCATGATTATCGCCGTTGTTTTGGAACAAATTATCGTTCAGGTCGAACGGCGGTTGCTGAAATACCGTTAAGGGCTGAACTCCAAATTATTTCATCCCATGAAATAAACGTGGAGCAACCATAAATTTAGAAAGAAAGCAATTATTCAAGGAGGGGAATCACATGAAAAAAACAAAAATGCTTCTGGCAACGCTGCTCGTTTTGACGATGGCTTTGGTCAGCGCCTGCGGAAACAACAACAATGCGGCTCCTGCAGGTAATAACGGAGGCGCCGGCAATGCGGCAACAGGAACTAACGAAGGAGACAGCAATGCAACTCAAACGGAAAACGTCAAGATTCGCGTAGGTCTGGTGGGCGGCGGCATGACGCCGATTATCGCGCAAATTGGGATTAATGATGGCTCTTACGAGAAAGCCGGAATTACGATCGAGAAGCAAAGCTTCACGTCCGGCGCGGATATGGTACAAGCCTTGGTTGGCGGTAGCTTGGACATCGTATTGGGTTCTTATGAGCATGTATTAAGACAACAAAAGAACGGCCTTGGCGTGAAAGCTTACGGCGAAATTTACAATGGCGTTGGTTATTCGTTGGTCGTGAAGAATGATGCTCCGTATCAGAAGCTGGAAGATTTGAAGGGAACGACGCTGGCTGTAACCAAGGTAGGCAGCTTGTCCGACACAGGGCTGCGTGAAGGCTTGAAAGCGGCCAATATCGACCCGGACAAAGATGTACAAATCATCAATGGCGGCAGCGGCGCTACGATGCTGGCCGCAATCGAAAGCGGCAAAGCTGCTGGCGGTATGGTGTCCGAGCCTACGATTTCGCAAATGTTAGCTACCGGGAACTACCGGGTGCTGTACGATCCGCCGTATGATTTTGCCGGAATTACCGTCATGGCGAAAACGGATTGGGTTGAGAAAAATCAGGATGCGATGAAGCGGTTCCTTCAAGTCAGCAATGAAGTGAATGAGCGCGTGCAGAAGGATCCGGCCTCCGCAGTAGATGCAATGCTGCAAGAGTTCGACCAAATTCCAGCCGACGTCATGGAGACGGCAGTTAAAAATCAGCTGGCGAAAGTGCCGGCAGGACTTAAGGTAACTGAGGAAGGCGCGAAGAATGTCACGAAGACACAAATCGAGGCAGGCGTCATCGATAAAGAAATCCCGTTTGAAGATACGGTTGACCTCTCGTTACTTCCTTAAGACATATAAAGATCGGGTGAAAAACGCGCGGATGACCGTGTGTTTTCGCCCGATTTATTTCACGACCGACGATAATACAGAAAGAAGGCGATCCGCTCATGGCCAAAGATTTAAGAACCTATCTCGGGCAATTAACGCAATTTGATGTGAATAGCGTCAAGCTTGTCGACACGGAGGTTGATCCGCGTTTTGGCATTACCGCCTATGCTGCGGCATTGGCGGAGAAAGGCGAATACCCTGCCTTGTTGTTCAACAAGGTGAAGGGCGCGCAAATGGCGTGCATTTCCAACCTGTTGACCTCGTACGAGCGCGTCGCCCTCTACTTGGGATGTGAGGTCCAGGACATTCCACGGGTATATGGCGAGAAATTGCAGCAACCGATTGAACCGGTGGTCGTAGACCGCACTGCTGCCAAAGTGAAGGAAAACGTGATTGAAGAAGCAGACGTTGACCTGTCCAAGCTGCCGATTCCCGTGCACAACGAGATGGATGGCGGGCCATACTTGTCGGCAGGTGTGATGATTATCCGCGACCCGGATTCCGGGCTGATTAATGCTGGGATCTATCGTCACCAAATCTTCAACGAACGCGACATGGGCGTGTGGTTCCTTGGTGCGCACCACGGCGGATTGATTTATAAAAAGTACAAAAAACAAGGCAAGCCGGCTCCGATTGCGATCGCACTAGGTCACCATCCCGGCTTTATCATGGGAGCGGTTTCCCGGGTTCAAGGGATCGGTGGCGAATATGAAGCGGCTGGCGCGTTAATGGGCGAACCCTTGGAGCTGGTGCAAGCGGACACGTCCGATCTGCTCGTCCCGGCGCATGCCGAGATCATTCTGGAAGGCGAGATTTTGCCGGATAACGATCACAGCGAGGGGCCGTTCGGCGAATGGCCGGGCCATTATCTCGGCGGAGGTTCGGTACCTACGATCCGCATCAAACGCATTACATACCGGAATCATGCGATCTTCCAAGATATCGTCGCTTCCGGTCGAGAGCATTTGGTTGTGGGCGGAGTGCCGCGTTCCGGCAGCATTTATCATACAGTGAAGAAAATCGTACCGGGTCTCAAGACGGTAAACGTTCCTTTCTACGCCCGGATGAACTGTTATTTGTCGATTCAGAAGGAAAAGGATGCGGACGTAAAAAAAGCGGCTTTTGCAGCGCTTAACACCGAGCCGGAGAATTTGCGTCATATCGTCGTCGTGGACGAGGACATCGACGTGTTTAACGGGGAAGAGGTCGCTTGGGCGATTGGCACGCGGTTTGATGCGGAGCGCGATTTGCTGGTCATCCCGCGTTGGAACGGTCCCGGCGGTTTGCTTCCGACGAACTGGGAGTACAACGCCGAAGGCAAGAATACGCCGCGTATGTCCAGCGCCGTGATTGTAGACGCCACCAAACCTGCGCCGCCTGTGGTCTTTCCGAAACGGGCCGTGGTTCCGAAGGAGCAGGTGGAACTGGCCGATCTGGCTTCGCTGCGCAAACTGTCCGCAGAAGAGAAAAACAACTGGCAAATCTAAAGCATGTAGCCTCAACCGGCAGAAAACGGAGGAATTGGCTTCCGTTGTTCATTCTGCCGTTTGAGGCTGGCGTGTTTCATAGTTAATGTCATGAATTAATCCCATTAATGAATTGCGAGAGGAGCATCAGCATGAATAACGTAGTGGATTTGAACTGTGATATGGGCGAGAGCTTTGGCGCTTATAAGCTGGGCAGAGACAGCGAGGTGTTGAAATTCGTCACCTCCGCGAACATCGCTTGCGGTTTCCATGCCGGCGACCCGGCGACGATGCGCCAGACCGTGAAGCTGGCATTGGATCATGGAGTGGCTTTAGGAGCACATCCTGGGCTGCAGGATTTGGTTGGATTTGGCCGTCGCGATATGGACCTGTCTCCGCAAGAGGCTTATGACATCGTGGTGTATCAGATTGGTGCGCTGTGGGGATTTGTACGCGCGCAAGGGGCCAAGCTGCAGCATGTCAAAGCCCATGGTTCCTTGTATAACATGGCGGCACGGAACGCCGGTTTGGCGGAGGCGATCGCCGAAGCAGTATATAAGGTAGATCCGGAGTTGATTCTGTTTGGTCTTGCTGGCAGCGAGTTGATCAAAGCCGGGAAAAAAGCCGGGTTGCGCACAGCGAGCGAAGTATTCTCCGACCGGACTTACCAATCCGACGGTTCGCTCACCTCGCGCCGTTTGCCGGACGCTCTGATTACGGATGAGGAGCAATCGGTGAAACAGGTCATTCGGATGGTTGCCGAAGGCAAAGTGATGTCGCAGCAGAACGTCGATGTGGACATCCAAGCGGATACGATTTGTATTCATGGTGACGGCATTCATGCGGTCGAATTCGCTGGTAAAATCCGCAGTTCATTAACCGCCGCAGGGATTACGGTTCAATCGGTAGGGATCACGCTGGGGCAACAAGCGTAAGCGCAGAAGGAGGGGACAACAGGATGGAACCATTGCATTTGCAGACGGATGTGTTGGTTGTCGGCTCAGGCGCCGCCGGGTTGATGGCGGCCCGAGCGGCGGCCGATGAAGGCGCCCGCGTGATTTTGACCGACAAGAGCTTAATCAGCCGGGGCGGAGCGACGATTTTGGCGCAGATGACCGTGGCCGTGGCTTTGGGCGAAGCGGAAGAGGATAGCACGGAAATTCATTTTGAGGACACGATGAAGGGAAGCCGGGGCTTGGCCGATCCGAACATCGTCCGCGCCGTTGTTGAACGGGGACCTGAAGTAATCCTCGAAGCGGAAGGTTATGGCGTTAAGTGGGCCCGAACGCCGGATGGCAAGCGTTCGCAGACGTTTGCTCCGGGGCATTCCAAAGCCCGCTGCGTCTACGTGGACATTTTGAATACGGGCGGTGCTACGGCAGCCGGTTTAAAGAAGGCGATATGGAAGGACGAGAAGATCCAGCGGCTCAAAAACGTGATGATCACGAAAGTTGTCGTCGAAAATGGGCGGGCCGTTGGTGCAATCGGCTTTGAGATGGAGGAGTACCGTCCGATTAGTATCGCCGCTTCATCGGTCATTTTGGCCACGGGCGGATTAACGGAGGTCTTTGAGCGTAACAGTGCGTCGGCGAACATGACCGGCGACGGATTCGTACTGGCGGCCGAGGCGGGCGCCGAGGTGCGCGATATGGAAATGGTGCAGTTCTTCCCGATCGCCCACCTGTTTCCGCCGCTCGTTGGCATCGATCCGATCATGTGGGATCCGTTCCGCTATAAGCTGGGCGGCCGTCTGCTGAACGGTTTAAAAGAAGAATTTATGGATAAATACAACGGGGAAGTTGCCGGAAAATACACGGCTGCGCGTGACCAAACGACGCTGGCGATTTTCCGCGAGGTGGAGGCTGGCCGCGGCACGCCGCACGGCGGGGCGTATCTTGACTTCACGATGGTGCCGGAGGACAAGCTGAAGGAAGCGTTTGGTCCGGTCATCGATATTTTGCGGAATCAAGGCGTTGATTTGACCAAAGATATGGTGGAAGTGGCGCCGATGGCGCACTTTATGCTTGGCGGCGTACGCGTGGACGAAGCGATGCGCACGCGGGTGCCAGGGCTGCTGGCATCGGGCGAGCTGATTTATGGCATGCATGGCGCTAACCGCTTATCTGGCAATGCCATCACTGAAGCGCTGGTCACCGGCCGTATCGCCGGCGAAACCGCGGCACGGGAGAAAAGCGATGCGCTGGATGAAGCTGCTGTACGTCAAGCGTTTGAGCGGGAGATGGAGCGGCTCACGCAATTTTGGCACCCTGTCCCGGTTGAACGGGATACCGCATCGCTCCAAGCGTTTAAACGCAAGCTGCAGAAGGTGATGTGGAAGGGAGCCGGACCGCTTCGTACGGAAAGCGGCTTGAAGGAAGCGTTGACGGAGCTGCAGGCACTGCGCAGCGAGCTGGACAGCATCTCGCTGGCGAAGCCGGGCAAGTTTGCGCTGTCCCTGTTCGAGAAGCTGGAAGCCGCCAACATGCTGAAGGTCAGCGAAGCGATTGTGCTGGGCGCACTGGAACGCAAGGAGACGCGCGGCGCACATGTGCGGTTGGACTACGATGAAACGCTCAGCCAACCGTCCAGCTACAGCTATGTCTTGAATGAGGCAGGGGAATGGGTCGTATCCGAGGTTCCGCTGCCGGCGGGCAGCTAACGGAGACGGATGAGATCAAGCGAGCCGGCAAGACGGTTCCGAATGAAGGGAGAAAAAGGAACAATGGCAACAGTGACTTTAAACGTAGTTCGCGGTGATGCGGAAAGCGGCGCTTCCTTGGAGAAATACGAAGTTCCGTTCCGGGACGGGATGAGCCTGCTGGATGCGATCTTTTGGATTCGGGAGCATGTAGACCCGTCCTTTTCGGTACGGTATTCCTGCCGTTCCGCCAACGCCTGCAAAGAATGCTCGGCGTTTGTGGACGGCAAACCTGGCTACTTGTGCAGCATCCGTGCCGTTCCAGGCAGTGAGGTTAAGATCGAACCGCTGACCGGCCGTCCGTGGATCAAGGATTTGGCGACAGCGCTGGAGTAGACATGACCATTATTCACATGAAGGAGGGGCAATTATGGCCTGGTTACAGCCCCGCAGTTTAGACGAAGCGCTTGAGCTGCTTCGGGAGCGGAACCCCCGCATCGTGTGCGGGGGAACCGATTTGTTCGTGAACGCGCAGCGCAAATCGTACGAGTCGGAGCATACCGACTGGCTCGACATCCGGCGCGTGCCGGAGCTGCAAGCGACCCGCCGAACCGAGGCGGGTCTCGAAATCGGCGCCGCGGTGACGGCCGCCGAAATTTGGGGCAGCGACACGTTTCGCGTCGTGCCCGCGCTGCAACAAGCCGCCCGTATCGTCGGCGGCTGGCAGATCCAAAACCGCGCATCGCTTGGCGGCAATGTGGCGAACGCCTCCCCGGCAGCCGATATGGTCGTTCCGCTCGTCGCTTACCGAGCGGAAGTCCGGCTTGCCGGGGCGGACGGCACCCGCTGCGTGCCGATCGCGGACTTCATCACCGGGCCGAAGGCGACCCAGCTTCGCGAACGCGAGCTGATCGCGTCGCTGTTCATCCCGGCCCGGGTGCTCGAGGTGCCGCAGGTGTTTCTGCGGCACGATCAGCGCGCGGCCACCGACATCTCGATCGTCTCCGTCGCCTTGCTGTTGCAAGGCAAGGGCAGCGAGATCGAGTGGGGGACTGCCGCGATTGGCGCGGCCGCGCCCAAGCCTTTCACGCTGAGCGCGGAGGAAGAGCAGCGCTGGAGCGGGGAACTTACTGCCGCTAAGCTGGACGAGCTCAGCGCGTTATACGTTCAGCATAGCTCGCCGATCACGGATGTGCGCGCCAGCGCGGAGTATCGCCGCGCCTTAGTCGGGACTTATATCAAGCGGGCCGCGAACGCTTTGCTCGCAAACGGCCTGTAACGAGGGGAAAGGAGCATCACCATGGCAGGGACAACCTTAAAGATCGCGATGTCAGAGAGCGATCGCACCTTAAAGTTGCTCAGCGGCGCCAAACCGCTGCCGGGCTTTGCGCTCGACGTGCAGCGGGAGTCGATCGAGGAGATTTTTGTTAAACAAATTTCGCAGGCGTCGTATGACGTATCCGAGCTTTCGTTGGCCTCCTACCTGATTGCCAAAGGCGGAGGAGATACGCGGTTAACGGCAATACCGGTATTTCTGTCCCGGTCATTCCGGCATAATGCGATTTATGTCCGCTCGGACAGTCCGTATACTCACCCTTCTGAACTCAAAGGCAAGCGGTTCGGATTTCCCGAGTTTCAAATGACGGCGGCCGTATGGGTCCGGGGCATGTTCCGGCATGAATGGGGGATCGCCACCGATGAGATGGAATGGTATACGTTCCGTCCAGAGCGGGTGCCGGTGGAGACGCCGGCAAAGCTGGTGGAAGGCGATATTTTTGAAGCGCTGGCTGAAGGCAAAGTGGATGCGATCATGACGGCTCGGCGCCCGCCGGCCAAGTTGTTCCCCGCTTCGGGCGAAGGCGGCGTGCTGCGCCGGTTAATCCCGGACGTCTGGAACGTCGAGCGGAAGTATTACCAGCGTACGGGGATTTTCCCGATTATGCACTTGGTTTCGCTGAAGGCGGAGACCGTTCAGCAATTTCCGGAACTGCCGAAGCAGTTGTACGAGCTGATGCGGGAGATCAAAGATGAAGGGATCACCGAGCTGCTGGAGACGATTCGCAACGCAACCTCCAATCCGTTTGTCTGGGAATCGGCTGAACAATCGGCCAAGCTGATGAACGGGGATATGTGGCCTTATGGCGTTGCTGCGAACTGGCCGCAGATCGAGACGTTTATTTCCTATCTTCAGGAGGACGGCTTGCTGGATCGCAGCTTCACGCCGCAGGAAGTGTTCCATTCCTCCGTCCAAGACACATAAGCATTTGCAAAAGGAAGAAGGTGCTGCCTCATGAACGGCGGACATAACCATAACCCTAACTCTAGTTTGACGTTAACCATTAACGGCGAGGACGTGACCTGGAACGGAGAGCCGACCGCTTCGCTGGCGGACGTGATCCGTGAAGGACAAGGCCTGACGGGGACAAAAATCGGCTGCCGCACCGGCGAATGCGGGGCTTGCACCGTGTTGCTGGACGGCCAGCCGGTCGTTTCTTGCTTGGTGCCGGTGGCTTCCGCCCAAGGGCAAACGGTTGAAACGATCGAAGGCTTAGCCCGGCATCCCGAATTCCGGGAGCTAGAGCAGGCGATGCAGGAGTACGGCGGCGTACAATGCGGTTTTTGCACCCCGGGGATGATGATGTCGACTTGGGCTTGGCTGCAAAATCCAGACTTGTTCGGCGGTGACATCGGTGCGGCGCTGAAGAACAACCTGTGCCGGTGTACCGGCTATCGCGGCATCATTGAAGCGGCGGAGCACGTCCTGGCCTCGAAAGGAGCCGTGCGATGACGAAGAACAGCCTGCAGCAACCTAGCAAATCACAAGACGCCAAGGTCATGAACCCGGCTGACCCGAACCCATCAGCTCGGCAAGGCCATCCGACGTTAAAGCAAAAGCCGTTGGATCTGAAGTCCAAGCTGGAGGGGCAAACCCGTTACCTGCACGATATGAATTTTCCCGGGCAGTTGGTTGGCGCGATTTACCGCAGCCCGCTGGTGCATGCGCGGATCAAACGGATTAACGTGGACAAAGCCCGTCAAGTGGAAGGCGTTCATGCTGTTATCACGGCAGATGACGTGCCTAACCATAAATACGGGCCTACCAAATTCAAAGACTGGAACATTCTCGCCCGCGATCGCGTGCTCTTCATCGGCGATGAAATCGCTGCGGTTGCAGCCGAGACGAAAGAAGCAGCCGAGCAAGCATTGGCCCTGATCGAGGTGGAGCTAGAGCCTTTGGAAGGCGTGTTTGACCCCGAAGCGGCGATGGCTCCTGGAGCGCCGCAGATTCACGAGGACGTGGAGCTGAACCGTCCGATGAAGGTGGATGTCGCGCGCGGCGATGTGGAAGCAGGGAAGCGGAAGGCGGCCGTCGTGAAAGGCGGGCGTTACGTTTCGAACCGAATATATCAGGGACATTTGGAGCCGGTTGGGGCGATTGCACACTGGTCGGAGGAGGAGGGCATCACCATTTGGGCGCCTTCCCACATTCCGTACCGGGCGCGGGAAGCGTATGCTGCCGGTTTTGGCTTGCCAGAAGACAAGGTGCGGATGATCGTGCCGCCGATTGGGGGTTCTTTTGGCGCTAAATACGTCCTGAAGGTTCATGTGATCGCGGCGGCCTTGGCAATGGCGACGGGACGGCACGTGAAGATCATTTTGGATCGGTATGAAGATATGATTACGGCCCATCCGCGTGTTCCGCTGACCTTTGACATTGAGATCGGGGCAGATGCGGAAGGGAAATTCGTGTACAAAGAGCTGACGGTATATGCCGATGCGGGTGCTCGCGTCTATTGGAGTCCCAACGTCATCGCCACCGCCTGCACCCGGCCGGACAACATCTATCATTTCCACAATGTGAAGTCGACGGGATACCTGGTGTACACCAACAATAGTCCAACGACGTGTATGCGCGGGTTCGGCAATGCGGAGATGCTATTCGCGGTGGAAAGCGTGATTGACGAAATTGCGCTGGAGCTGGGAATGGATCCGGCCGAGCTGCGTCTCAAAAATATCGTCCACGCCGGCGACACGACGCTGCATGGATATCGTCTCGATACGTGTAATTTGGAAGCGTGCATCGAGAAGGTGAAGGAGCTGTCCGGTTGGGAGCGGAGAAACGAACTGCCGCCTTACCGGGGCCTTGGCCTTGCGGTGGCTAACCACGTCTCGGGCTTCCGCGCGATCGATCCTCGGTTTGACGGCTCAACGGCAGTCATTCGCGTTAAACCAGGCGGATTCGTTGAAGTGGAAACCGGCGAAATCGAGTTAGGTCAAGGGATGTCAATGACTTACGCCCGCATCGCCAGCCACGTGCTCGGGATTCCGGAAGACGGGATTTTGGTCAGATCCGGGGATACCGGGCGGTATCCGTTTGGCATCGGTACGTTGGCTTCCCGCAGTACGGTGATGGGCGGCAATGCGGTGCAAAAGGCGGCGGAATCGCTGGTCCGCGAAATTCAGCAATTGGCCGTTCAGGCTCTTGGCGAAGGAGCGGTGTATGAGGCGGGCGTCGTGAAGCACGAGGGAAAAACGTATTCGCTTAGCGATGTCGTTGATTGGTTCCGGGCGCGTCATGCTGGCGAGGAGTTCACTGTTAAGGAAACCTATGTGCCGGATACCGAGCTGCCGGACGCCAGTTATTTCGGACATCCTTCGCCAAACTATCCGTTTGCGGCGCATGTCGCCGAGGTTGAGGTGGATCCGGACACCGGCCGGACGAAGGTTGTCGGGTATTGGGCTGTGCACGATTCGGGCACGATCATCCACGAGACGATGGCGAAAGGTCAGGTGCTGGGCGCCGTCGCCCAAGGCATCGGCTGGGTCACGATGGAGGATTTGATCGTACAGGAAGGCAAAGTCATGAACCCTTCGATGATGGACTACCGCATGCCGGGAGCTAAAGATATGCCTGATGTTCAGGTTCATTTCGTGCAGGAAGCCGATCCGCACGGCCCGTTTGGGGCGAAGTCACTGGGCGAAGTGGCGCTGGATCCGGTTCCGGGCGCCATTGCCAATGCGATCGCCCATGCAACGGGACGGCGCGGTTATGTGCTGCCGCTGTCGGCAGAACGCGTGTGGAAATCGCTGCAATCGTAATAAAGGGTGGGGGTTCCGTTCCAGGATTGAGATAGACGGACCCGAGATTGAAGACGGGAGATGACATGAACATGGAGGAGCTCATTCTTGCATTGGACGCCTGCCTGGCGGAGCGCCGGGCTTGCGTTGTTGCCACGATTGTGGATGTGGACGGCTCCGCCTACCGCCGGGAAGGCGCCCGCTGCCTCATCCATGCGGATGGCGAGGTGACGGGCATTCTGAGCGGCGGCTGCATTGAGGAAGACTTGCGCGAGCATGCCCAGGAGGTGCTTCGCACCTTGGAGCCGCGCAAGCTGCTATACGACTTCCGCATTGGGGAAGATGTGGTGTGGGGGACCGGCCTCGGGTGCAACGGGGCGATCACGGTGTGGCTCGAGCCGTTTGATCCGGTCTGTGCGCCGGACGCGGCGGACCGGATCATCGGCGATCTGCGGCAGCGCGTGGA
>NZ_GG695970.1:584252-593214 GCF_000159955.1 Paenibacillus sp. oral taxon 786 str. D14
GGGTCGCACCGCGCCCGGAGCTGGTCATCGTCGGCGTTGGCGACGATGCGCGCTTGCTCTGCAGCCTGGCGCGCCGGCTGCAGTGGCGGGTGACCGTCGCGTACCATGCGACGGGGAAAGCGACGCGGGAGCGGTTTCCTGCAGCGGACGAGCTGCAGATTATCCCGCGCTTCGCGTTTGAGCAGGTCGATGTCCGCGGCAAATACGTCGTCGTCATGTCGCATAACCTGGAGCTGGACAGGGAGGCGGTCCACAAGATGCTCACGCCGGAGGTCCAATATGTCGGCCTGGTCGGCTCCCGCTACCGGTTGGAGAAGATTCTGGAGCCAATTCGGAACCCTGGCGAGCCGGAACGCGCGATCGAACCTGCGCTGCTGGATAAACTCTATTCGCCAGTAGGGCTGGACATTGGCGCGGAAACCCCTGAAGAGATTGCAATGAGCATCTTAGCAGAAGTAACTGCCGTTAAAAATGGACGTTCCGGCGGATTCCTGCGTGATCGGAAAGGGGCAATCCGCGGGGGAGGGAAGGAAGCTTCATTGCCGGCTTCGCAACCTTCGTTCCTTAACGAACCAACCTTCCCGGAGTCCTGCCGTGTGTGAGCACAGAACAGGCACTAGAGACGTATGGGCGTTAATTCTCGCGGGTGGGGCTTCCCGGCGAATGGGCGAGCCCAAGCTGCTGCTTCCGGCGCCGCGCGGGAATCTGCTTCAGCAAACGATGCACCAGGTGCTGGCGGGAGGAAATGTGCGGGTTGCGGTTATTACTGCTGAAGGTGGGCCGCTTCGTCGCGAAGATACCGAGGGCCTGCCGGTGGAATGGTTGACGACGTCGCAGGCCAACCGGGGACTTGGCGCCTCGCTGGCGGACGGGGTCCGGCAACTGGAGGAGCGTTATACACCAGCTGCAATTCAAATTGTGTTGGGCGATCAGCCGGAGATCTCGCCGAATGCTATACGGCAAGTGACAGAAGCGTTCATCCAAACCGGAGCTTGGATCGTGCAAGCGCGTTATGACGATCGTCCGGCGCATCCCGTGTTGTTTGCGGCGCCGTTGTTCCCTCAATTGACGGCATTAGCCGGTGACGTTGGAGCCAAGGAGCTGCTGCAACAATACAAGGAGCAGATCCTTGAAGTGAAGATCCCGGGCCCTGCTCCCCGCGATATTGACACGCCGGAGGAGTATGCTCGATACCGGTTGTCGGCTTTTTCCAAAAGTTGACTTCGCCGCCGCGACACGATACCCTTAGAGCATCAATCTAAAGCGTGAGGGGGACGAGACATGCCGTTGATCTATCACTACGATCCGGAGCAGGTCCGCATTCGTGAAACGGTGAATCACGAGGATGTGGAATTCGAGTTGACTTTCCTGCAGGACGAGCCTCTATTCTCGAAAATGCGGGAAGTGCAGAAAAGATTCGAGGACAATGACGTGTACACCGATGTCTTGTTTTACTTGAATCAGGATCAGGAGCGCCAATACCGAATCATTGTTCGCAAAGATTTTTATGATGATTTCCTGCTTGCCTTATTGAAATATCGCATCCTGAACGGACTCGAGTGGAAGGACTAATATAGTACCATCCCTCTTTATAAAAGCAAAAGATCCATAAGGGTGTTTTTCTCACGGGACTGACCCCGCAATGTGAGACAATTAAAAACACCTTCAGGATCATCTAATGAAGTGCACCCCTTAGAATAGACATTGGAAAATCCCTGGTTATTCCGATGAATTCTAAGGGGTATTTTTTATGGCAATATAAGAACAGCCGTTAAGTACATACGCTGAAAACTGAGGTGGAGGGGGGCTACTGTGGGATTACACATACATTTATTATAGTACGCTTATGGTAGGCGTTTCGGAAAGAGAGGTGAATTGAGCATGAAACAGCGTATCTGGATTTGGTTTGGGGGATTGTCGTTTAAAAGCAAGCTGCTCACCGTTTTTATCCCGCTAAATCCTCATACCGCTGTGCATTTTGGCATTCCTATCAAGTCGAATTTTTAGTAATCCCCTGATTGAACGAAGTGTCAATGACGTCATTAATGAATCTCGACTGACAACTAACTTGTCATTATTTAGTGAAGTCGATATGGCTGTCTTCATCGACACGAACGGAAAAATATATACCTCATATGTTCCTGAAAAGGATGAAAGCGCTATAAACTACAGCGGCCTGACTCAAAGTTGTCAGAGCAGTGAAGTTACGGATCGGCTTATAGGTTTCCGATGGAACAACGGGATTTCCTAACTCCGGATTCTGATGTGCCCGTCTTGACCTTAAGCAAAGTGGTTGTTGATATCAATTCGGGGAATCAATAAGTAACGTTGTATTTGATCATCAAGGAAACCATATAAATCAAAAAGAGGGCTTCCTTATCAGAGAGCCCTCTTAAAATTTGAACAGACTTTGGATTGGAAAGGAGCGAAGCTTTGTTAATAGCCAGAAAGGATTGGATGATTATGAGTATTATTTACTCTGAGATATCCAGAGAAGAAAAGAAGATTGCTCAATCAGCTACCCAACTGATGAACCTACAGTCTTCTCTCCGATCTGGATCAAGTATATCCGTTTATGCATCTCTGCTTTCCAAACTTGGATAAGCGAAATGCTGGTTATAGTATAGCTACTCAAATAGGAGACGTCATTGTGGCGTCTCCTTTATACTGTAATGGAAGGAGGTTTATGTATGGCAGATTGGTGGTTAGAATGTAGTGATGGTTCTTTTCGTAAAGCGAGAATTGAACCAGCTACATTAAGCGACACGAGACGAATGAAATGGACGTTTGATTGGCGAAAAGAACTGCATAGTTCAAAAAGGAAGGTCTATAAACTCGTGGATGACCATAATGGCAGTATCATTGGTGGTATCTCTTTTGAGATTCGTGAGGATCACATTTATGTAGTGCTCCTGGATTCTGCCTTTCCTACTCGGTACAATGCGAACCCGCCGCGCTTTTATTTGAATGTGATGAAGCTTTTATTGGCATTCGCTTCCCTGGAGAGCGACCGACTTGGTTTCGATGGATTCTTAGCGCTGACGCCAAAAACAAAATTACAGTCTTATTATCATAAACATTTTTGTGCTTTTCTTTTACCGCAAGGCATGATGGGCATAAACGGTGGTATCATGAAAGCCATTATTGAGTTATACTATTACTAAAGGACGTGATAAACATGATGAGGAATAGACGGCCGTACAACAAGCTGCTTGCTTCTAGTCAAATTAAAATTAAACGAAGCGATCTTGGTGATTTAGGCGGACCGCAAACTATCCCCAACGCTCCTGACACGCCTGCAACACGAGCTGCAATGTCGGAGTTTATCCGAAAATCAAAAAGCGGTGAGATCGCATTTGATCTGCCGGAATGGATCCTCAAGGAAAGAGAAAAGAGAAATCAGTCATTCGAGAAGATTAAACTATAGTCACAAGCGCTCACTCATGTGGGCGCTTTTGTTTTACTCTCTTAAAATTTGTATCTCCCTTCGGGGCCATGACGCGTCCCATCCTTCGGAGGTAGGCGAAAACCTAAATCCCTTCGGCGCGCATCATTCCCTCCTCTATTCCCTACGGAGTCTTTCATCACCTGCGGTGTAAACCGGCACCTTCTCATTGAGGGATTTTCCACTTCTAAGTCACTGAAATGCTTTTCCTTCGTCCGGTGATCGAAGCTTTGCCCCGCTGACTTATCTGGATATCGAACCTAGTTTTGGCACGTGGGATGGATCCGGGAAGGTGCTTGACTCATCCAATGAGGAAGTTATTCTTGCTTGGAAAAAAGACAATAAGTATTGTAGGATTCGAGTTCAATTAACTACCTTGCAATCAACGATTACTTATGTTGACGAGCTAGGGCTAATAACTCAATACGATATTTGATCGCGAAGTAAAGAGAAACGTAATACTTTTCAAGATTAAACAACCAGTCGTCTGAAGAGAATCAGTGACTGGTTGATTAGATTTCCTGTTAGTACGTAGAACGCACCCGTTCTCGCCCTTGCGCTCGTTTTGCTGACCAAAACCGCCAGCCGGTCAAAATGGCGACGACGAAACAGATGGTAGCGGACGTCATGAACACCACATGCATGCCGGATAGAAACAGATCGGGACGATCCGGCACCAATCCGGTGACCCGGCGGCCCGCCCGACTGCTCATGACGCTGAATAAAGTCGTGGTCGCGACGGTGATGCCGACAACCATACCCATATTGCGTACGAGTGAGTTGATGCTGCCGGCGATGCCCAGCTGGGTTTTCGGAACCTTCGACATGATGAGCGAGTTGTTGGGGGACTGGAACAAACCGTTGCCGAGGCCAAGCATCGCAATCCATACCCCCACCTGGGCGATAGAGCTGCTGTCGTGCAAACGGGCCAGCCCGATTTGCGCGATCACCATCACGATCAACCCGACGAACGTCAGCAACTCGGAGCCGATCTTATCGGACAATGCACCGCTGAGCGGCGCGACGATGACCATGACGATCGGGAACAGCATCATCAGAAACCCGGCATGCGAAGGCGAGAGGTTTAAGATGCTTTGCGTATAAAATGGGGCGATGATATTAAAGCAGAAGTTGGCGACAAACACCAGGAATCCCGACAGAATGCTTAAGCTGAACAACGGATTGCGGAATAACGTCAGTTGAAGCATCGGCGCTTCGCTGCGTGTCTCGATCCACAGAAACACGAGGAACACGGCGACCGCCAGGACGAGCGCACTCACAATGCGGATATCCTGATAGCCAAGCTGCTGACCAAACAGTAAGCCGCTGAACAATGCCAGAATAAAGATGGGGAACAGCGTGCTGCCCGCTTTATCGATTTTCACCTTCAGCTTGGTTCGGTCCGCCGGGAGCAGCTTCCAGCCGATGACAATCGCGATGAGGCCGACAGGGACATTCACCCAGAAAATATATTCCCAGCCTAAGGCCGACACGATCACACCTCCAAGGCTCGGGCCCGTGATGCTTCCCAGCGAGACGAAGGTCCCGGTGAACCCAAGCGCTTTGCCTCGTTCTCCGGCCGGGAAGATGTCGGTGACAATTCCCTGACTGTTGGCCATGGTAAGCGAGGCGCCAAGCGCTTGCAGCAGCCGTGAGCCAACGAGCAGCGGCAGGTTATGGCTGAAGCCGCACAGCAGAGAGCCCACAGTAAAAATCACCATGCCCCATTTGAACACCTTAATTTTACCAACGATGTCTCCCAGTTTGCCGAAGAAAAGAATAGCTGCGCAGGTCATCATCAAATATGCGGAAACGATCCATTCTGCTTGGGCAACGGTAAGATGCAATTCTTTAGAGATCACTGGCAGGGCAATATTGACGATGCTTCCGTCCAGCGTCGACATAAATGTAAATAAATTTAATACAATCAGGATCAACCAACGTTTTCGTTGAATGTCCGGATCATCCTGATAGGAAGTTGTGCGAAGGTCAGAACGTTGAGTCGTCATATCCATATCGTTTCACACCTCTCTCTTCTCCAGCCTTTTTTTGTTGCGAACGCAACTATTTTAAGCAATCCTAGTGTACTCCAATTTAGTTGCGAACGCAACTGATTTCAGTTAAAATTTGCATAAATGAGAATCGCAAAAGAGGTGCAGGGATATGAATTACCCTTCCGTTGGCAAACTGATCTCCTATCTGCAACGGATCAACCAAAAGGAAGTCACCGCATTGTTGAAGCCGTATGGGATTGGCGGAGGCGGGAACCACAGCTATTTATTGGCGATCTTAGCGACGCCCGGGTTAAATCAGGACCAGCTGACGAACCTGGTCAAATTCGACAAGGCGACCACGACCCGCTCCGTCAAACAACTGGAGGAGGCCGGTTACATAGAACGGCGGGTGAACGAACACGACCGGCGATCGATCTTGTGGTATCCGACGGAAAAGGGAAGAGCCTTCGAGCCCACGCTTCGGCAAATTTTAGCGGATTTTAACCGCCGATTGACGGCTGTGTTAAGCGAGGAGGAAACCAATCAACTCGAGACCTTACTTACGAAAATTTACGAGAGCAAGCTGAATAGCGATGAGAATGTGTGAATCAGCCGATGATGAAGATTAACAGTAAATCGTACTGTTATTTTTCGCGATTTACGCCACCGAGGGGAATTAACAGTAAATCCTACCTTTAATTTGGCTGATCTGCTCGAAAACAGCGGATTTTATCGAAAATAACGGTACTTTTTCCAGCTAATTAGAACAATTAAGGCGGTTGGTTGAAAATTAACAGTAGTTTTTACTGTTAGTTGCACCATTCCATTGCTCGATAAGAACTCCCATTACTGCCCGCGAAATGAACGATGATGGAACGAAGTAATGTCCTGAAACAGCGATCGACCGTCATCGGTTACAGTGAATTGATCATTTAGCGGGAGATACAGCGCCCGATACGGCTCGGGAACCCAGATATATTGGTGGACGTAAGGTGTGGCAATAAATCCGCAATGGATCCAGAAACGGAGGCGCTCCCGGTTCGTTTCCGTGTCCTCCGCTTCCGCCTCAATGATGATCGCCTCGGCGTGGTGTTCCTGCACGGCATAGTCGCGGATATCCGCGAAGAACTGGCGGCCAAATCCTTGACCTCTTACATCTTGACGCACGGCCATATAATCGAGGATCAAGCGCTTGCGGCCCTGCTTGCCGCTGAGGCCGGTGACGCCCATCGCCACCGCTTCGCCGTCTAACAGCCCCGCGTGCAAGCTGGCGATCCCGCGATCCAGCATGCTCCGAAGCACTTTTGTTGGCTTGGCACCGTGCGGAAATGCTTCGCGATAGATAGGTTCCAGTTTGTCCCACCAAGCGTCATCCCATTTGTTCAAGGTTGTGAATGTCCATTGCATTTTGGGCCCCCCATTTTAAATGTACGGTTACTTCTATTTTATCCTTCCACCAGCATTCAGGACATATGTCCTTTCCAAACGGCAGAAGATATCCTTTAATTAGGTATTGAAATAAAGGATCGCGAAAAACGAGAATGAGGAGAGAGACGATGAGGGGTTTGTTGTTTGCGTTTTTGGCCGGGGCGTTCATCACCTTGCAAGGGGTGGCGAATACAAGAATCAGCGGCGAGATCGGCACATGGCCGGCGGCGGCGTTGACTCAGTGTACCGGCTTTGTCGCGGCCTTGCTGATTTGGCTGATGGTCCGTGACGGGGGGCTTCCCGACTTGCGGAAGGTGAAGCCGTTGTATATCAGCGGCGGGGCCTGGGCGGCGATTATTATTTTTAGCAACGTCACAGCGATTCAGCAGGTTGGAGTCACTTTGACGATCTCAGCGGTTTTGATTGCCCAGTTGTGCATCACCTTTCTGATTGATAGCCTAGGTTGGTTTGGTGTACCGAAGCAAAAAATGCGGCTGCCGCAGTTTATCGGAATCGGCTTGATGATTGCGGGAGTGATTATTCTCAAATTTTAACGGATGAGTGAATGGCCCAAGCCTCAAGGAGGAGAACGGATATGAAAGAAGTGGCAGACCCGGACCTGCTAAATGACTATATCGAATCGTATGGACTTCAGAAGGTATTTCCCAAAGCGTTGCTGCCTTATCTGACGCTTCACGGGTTTGACCAAGGAGAGCTGATTTGCACGCAAGGCGAGCCATCGCATACCATGTACGTGCTGGTTCGGGGGAAGATCAAAATTTATAACACCTCTCCGGAAGGCCGTACGCTGGTCATTTCCTTTAAAAATCCGCTGGAGGTCATTGGGGATGTCGAATACATTCGGGACGGGGATATCATCAATACCGTTGAGGCTGTGTCCCCGGTTCACATGATCGGGGTAGAGTACCGTTGGCTGCGGAAGTACGGTGCGGATCATTCGCCGCTGTTGCATTTTTTGCTGGACATTATCACCAAGAAGTTTTATATGAAATCCAGCTCGATGAGCTTTAATCTGCTGTATCCGGTGGAGATCCGCCTGGCGAGTTATCTCTTGTCTGTTTCTTTCGACGAAGCGGATGCGCTGTTTCAAGGGAAGCTCGGCACTGCTGATTTGGCCGATGCAGCCAATTTAATCAGCACCAGCTATCGCCATTTGAACCGGGTGCTGCAGAAATTTGCGGCGCTAGGTTTGATTGAGCGAAGCCGCGAGGGCATCACGGTGAAGGATCGGGAAGGGCTTCACAAACTGGCAAGCCGGAATATTTACGAATAGGGGGACGGAGAGACGTGCTGTTAGGGATATTGTTCGCATTGACTGCCGGAGCGTTGGTGGGGATGCAAAACGTGTTTAATACGAAGGTGAATGAACAGACTGGCAATTGGACGACGACGACGCTGGTGTTAGGTCTGGGGTTTGCCGCCTCCTTTGTCATTGGCCTGATCGTTGAAGGAAAAGGAATGTTTACGTCATTACCCGGGATGCCGCTATGGTTTTGGTTCAGCGGCTTGATTGGGGTTGGCGTCGTGACTTGCATGGTACAGGGCGTCAAACTGTTGGGGCCAACGTATGCTGTAGCCATCGTTATGACTTCGGAGTTGGGGTTTGCCTTGTTGTTTGATTCGCTAGGCTGGCTCGGCTTACAGAAGATGCCGTTTACGTTGAATCAACTGATCGGTGTGTTAGTGATTGTCGGCGGGATCTTCGTGTTTAAGCTGGGCGGGGGAAGTGAGAGCGAGAAGGAAAGCTCCGTTCGGAAGAGAGAAGCTTTGAATTAAGCTTGGAGTTAGGGGGCGTCAAAATATGGAGGGAAACATCGATAAAATCGCCTGGATTCACCTGCGGAATGGTCGCATGTTAAATGTCCGTTCGAAGGGGAAAGAGCTGTTTTATATACCAGGCGGCAAAAGAGAACCAGGCGAGTCCGATCACGAAACTTTGCAACGAGAGATTCAAGAGGAGTTATCCGTGACCGTAAAGCCGGAGACGATCAACTACTTTGCAACGTTTGAAGCGCAAGCTGACGGCAAGCCGGAAGGGATACTTGTACGGATGACCTGTTACTTTGCGGAGGTC
>NZ_GG695970.1:593383-607207 GCF_000159955.1 Paenibacillus sp. oral taxon 786 str. D14
TCAGTCGGATGATCTTCGGCAAGCTCCATGAGATGGATCTTCTATAACGGAAGGATGGACGACCGATGATCATTAGACCTATCCAATCGAAGGATAATGCAGAGATTGAAGCGGTGATCCGCGATTGTCTGATCGAGTTCGGCGGAAACCGGGAAGGGCTGGCTTGGCAGGACGACAGCCTTCGCGCGCTTTCCCGCTATTATGAGCCAGTTGGAAGAGCTTACTAGGTCGTGGAGAAAGATGGCCGGGTGATCGGAGGAGCTGGGATTGCCCCGTTTGCTGATTCCAGCGAGGTGTGCGAGCTGCAGAAAATGTATTTGCGGCAAGAAATCCGCGGGACCGGGATCGCAGCCCAGTTGCTGGCGACCTGCTTAGACTTTGCCAAGCGTCATTATAAGCAATGTTATCTGGAAACGCTGCAGACGATGGAGGCGGCGAACCGTTTTTACCGCAAGCATGGCTTCCGGAAGCTGGAAGTTCCGCTAGCCGGCTCCGAGCATTTTGCCTGTGACGCCTGGTACATGATGGATCTTCATTCCTAACGAATACCGAAATTTGTTCTTCAAAAAACGCCATTTTGGCGTTTTTTTGTCGTTATAGGGCGTTCACCGACAGGCCAAGGGAATTCCCTGATGGGAAGCAGGTGCGATGCGTTTCATAATGGAATCAGAAGCTCGAATACCATTGATTCCCCGTCAAAGGCATTCATATGGGCGATGAAGGAGTGAACACTTCCGTGAAACGAAGATCAGGACTTAGCTTTTTTAAGAAGCCGGAAACGATCTCGGGCAATTGGACCAAGATCGAAGAGAAAAGCCGGGAATGGGAAAATATGTACCGCGGCCGCTGGTCGCATGATAAAGTTGTGCGCACGACGCACGGGGTGAACTGCACCGGCTCTTGCAGCTGGAAGGTGTTCGTGAAGAACGGAATCATCACCTGGGAAAATCAACAGATTGATTACCCGTCCTGCGGACCGGATATGCCCGAGTTTGAACCGCGCGGCTGCCCACGGGGCGCCTCGTTCTCGTGGTACGAGTACAGCCCGTTGCGGGTGAAATACCCTTATATGCGCGGGAAGCTGCTGCGCTTATGGCGCGAGGCGATGACCAAGTCTCAAGGGAATCCCGTGCAAGCCTGGGCGAGCATCGTGGAGAATCCGGAAGCTGCAAGATCCTATAAGCAAGCTCGCGGGAAAGGCGGACATGTGCGCGTGACCTGGGAAGAAGCGTCCCAGCTGATTTCAGCACAAATCCTTTATACCATTAAAAAATATGGGCCTGACCGGATTGCTGGATTTACACCGATTCCAGCGATGTCGATGATCAGCTATGCATCGGGCGCGCGGTTCATTTCATTGCTGGGCGGCGAAATGCTTAGCTTCTACGACTGGTACGCTGACCTGCCGCCGGCTTCGCCGCAAATCTGGGGCGAGCAAACCGATGTACCGGAATCATCCGACTGGTATAACGCCGGATATTTGATCATGTGGGGCTCCAATGTGCCGCTCACGCGGACCCCGGATGCCCACTTTATGACCGAAGTTCGCTACAAAGGAACCAAGGTGGTGTCCGTAGCGCCGGACCATGCGGAGAACGTCAAATTTGCCGATAACTGGCTCGCGCCGCATCCGGGTACAGACGCTGCGGTTGCCCAAGCGATGACCCATGTCATCCTTGACGAGTTCTATGTGAAGCGCCAAGAACCGATGTTCTTGAATTATGCCAAACAATACACGGACATGCCGTTCCTCATTTTGTTGGATCCGCATGAAGGTGGATATAAGGCCGGACGTTTCCTGCGGGCCAGCGATCTGGGGCAGGCGACGGAGCATGCCGAATGGAAGCCGGTCATTTATGACGAGGCGGCTGGAGAGTTGATCGTTCCGAACGGAACGATGGGCCAACGTTGGGAGAAGGACGTGAAGTGGAATCTGATTCTGGAGCGGGAAGACGGCACCCGGATCGAACCGGCGCTGTCAGTCGAACCGCACGGCGGAGAATGGACAGAAATCGTCTTCCCTTACTTCGATGCGGCAGGCAACGGCACGTTTACTCGGTCGATTCCGGCCAAAACGGTCACTTTGGCAGACGGCAGCACCCGATTGGCTGCGACTGTCTTTGATTTGATGCTTAGTCAATATGGCGTGAACCGCCCTGGCAGCACCCATACCGCCAAAGGGTACGATGATGCGGAATCGCACTATACGCCTGCATGGCAAGAGCGCATTACCGGTGTGAAGGCATCGCTGGTAGTGCAAATCGCACGCGAGTTCGCGCAGAACGCGCTGGATACTGGCGGCCGTTCGATGATCATCATGGGCGCCGGGATTAACCACTGGTTCAACAGCGATACGATCTATCGCTCCATTCTGAACCTGGTTGTGTTGACGGCATCCCAAGGCGTGAACGGCGGCGGCTGGGCCCACTATGTCGGGCAAGAGAAATGCCGGCCGATTGAAGGGTGGTCGACAATCGCGTTTGCCCGCGATTGGCAGGCACCGCCGCGGCTGCAAAACGCGACCTCGTTCTTCTATTTTGCTACAGACCAATGGAAATACGAGGAGATGAGCGCGGAATCGCTGAAATCGCCAACCGGCGGGGAGATTCCGTACCGTCATCCAGCGGACTACAATGTGCTGGCTGCCCGACTGGGCTGGCTGCCATCGTACCCGCAGTTTAATAAGAACAGCCTATCGTTCGCCGAAGAAGCGGCGGCTCAAGGCAAAACCGATAATACGGACATCATCAAGCATGCTTATGAGCAAGTGGTGTCAGGCGAAACGAAGTTTGCGGTGGAAGACCCGGATGCGCCGGAGAACTTCCCGCGTACGCTGTTTGTCTGGCGGTCGAACCTGATCTCCAGTTCGGCGAAAGGGCAAGAGTTCTTCATGAAACATCTGCTCGGCACGCATAATGGGTTGTTATCCAGTCCGAACGAAGAGGAGAAGCCGGAGGAAATCGTTTGGCGTGATGAAGTGGAAGGCAAGCTGGATCTGCTAGTGGCACTGGATTTCCGGATGACAGCGACCCCGATGTATGCCGATATCGTCCTGCCTGCCGCAACTTGGTATGAGAAGGTCGACCTGTCCTCAACCGACATGCACCCGTTCGTGCATCCGTTTAACCCGGCGATCGATCCGCTGTGGGAATCGCGGACGGACTGGGATATTTACCGGTCGCTGGCCAGCGTCTTGTCTGAGATGGCGAAGGAACATATGCCGGGCGTATACAAAGACGTAGTTTCCTCTCCGCTGGGTCACGACTCAATGGCTGAAATTTCCCAGCCTTATGGGGAAGTGAAGGATTGGAAGCGCGGTGAAGTCAAACCGGTACTTGGCAAAACGATGCCTAGCTTTAGCGTGGTTGAGCGCGATTACACGAAGATCTACGACAAGTACATCACGCTGGGACCTAACCTGGAATCTGGCAAGGTGGGCGCGCACGGGGTCAGCTTCTCCGTGAAGGAAGAATACGAGGAACTGAAAAAGATCAACGGCGCTTACACCGATGATACGATCAAAAACGGTCGTCCGAAGCTGCGTACCGCAAGACAAGCGGCCAATGCAGTGCTGCACCTGTCCTCGGCAACAAACGGCAAAGTTTCGCAGAGAGCTTGGGAATCGGCTGAACAGGATACCGGCGTGGAGTTGAAGGATATCTCTGCAGATCGTGCGGCGGAACGCATCACCTTTGCGAACATTACCGCACAGCCTCGCGAGGTCATCCCAACTCCGGTATTCAGCGGTTCGAACAAATCAGGACGCCGGTATTCGCCGTTTACAACGAATATTGAACGGTTGGTGCCGTTCCGGACGTTAACGGGACGCCAGCATTTTTATCTGGATCATCAGATCTTCCTGCAATTCGGTGAGGCGCTGCCGGTTTACAAACCAACGCTTCCGCCGATGGTGTTTGGTCCACGGGACAAACAGGTTGAGGGGGGAAAGGATGCACTTGTCCTGCGCTACTTAACACCGCACGGGAAATGGAACATCCATAGCACCTATCAGGATAACCTGCACATGCTGACCCTGTTCCGCGGCGGGCCTACCGTGTGGATCAACAATGAGGATGCCGAAGCGCATCAGATTAACGATAACGATTGGCTGGAGGTCTATAACCGCAATGGCGTTGTTACGGCTAGAGCCGTAGTCAGCCACCGGATGCCCAAGGGTACGATGTTTATGTACCACGCCCAAGACAAACACATTAATGTTCCTGGTTCGGAAATTACGGGTGAGCGAGGCGGCAGCCATAATGCGCCGACGCGAATCCATTTGAAGCCAACGCAGCTCGTTGGGGGCTATGCCCAGCTTAGCTATGGTTTCAACTATTACGGACCTATCGGCAACCAGCGTGATGTGTACGTTGCCGTGCGCAAACTGAAGGAGGTTGACTGGCTTGAAGATTAAAGCGCAAATCGCCATGGTGATGAACCTGGACAAATGCATCGGCTGTCATACCTGCAGCGTGACCTGTAAGAGCACCTGGACGAACCGGGAAGGCGCCGAATATATGTGGTTTAACAACGTTGAAACGAAGCCGGGGATCGGTTATCCGAAGCGGTGGGAAGACCAAGAGCATTACAAAGGCGGCTGGACGCTGCGTAACGGGAAGCTGGAGCTGAAATCCGGCAGCAAGCTGTCCAAGATCGCGCTCGGTAAAATTTTCTATAACCCGGATATGCCGGAAATGAAAGACTACTACGAGCCTTGGACATATGATTACGAGAAGCTGACGAATTCGGGCGAGAAGAAGCACCAGCCTGTGGCCCGTCCGAAATCCGCCGTCACCGGCGACACGATGGACCTGGATTGGGGACCGAACTGGGAAGACGATCTGGCCGGCGGCCATATCACCGGACCAAAGGACCCAAACATCGAGAAGATCGAAGAGGACATCAAGTTTAACTTCGAACAGTCGTTTATGATGTACTTGCCTCGTCTATGCGAGCATTGCTTAAATCCAAGCTGCGTGGCTTCCTGTCCATCCGGCGCAATTTATAAACGCGATGAGGACGGCATCGTCCTCGTCGACCAGGAAGCTTGCCGCGGCTGGCGTTATTGCATGACGGGTTGCCCATACAAGAAGGTTTACTTTAACTGGAAAACCAACAAAGCGGAAAAATGCACATTCTGCTTCCCAAGAATCGAAGCAGGACTTCCAACCGTGTGCTCCGAAACCTGCACCGGACGTATCCGTTATCTCGGCGTGCTGTTGTATGATGCGGATCGCGTGCAAGAAGCGGCATCTACCCTAGATGAGAAGGATTTGTACGAAGCTCAGCTAAGGCTGTTCCTTGATCCAAATGATCCGAAAATCATCGAGCAAGCCCGCAAAGATGGACTTTCTGAGGAATGGATCGAAGCGGCGCAAAATTCGCCGGTCTACAAGCTGGCCATCGAATATAAACTGGCCTTCCCGCTGCATCCAGAATACCGGACGCTGCCAATGGTGTGGTACGTACCGCCGCTCAGCCCGATCATGAGCCATTTTGAAGGCAAGGATTCGATTCAGAACCCGGATCTCATCTTCCCGGCAATTGAGGAAATGAGAACGCCGATTCAATACCTGGCGAATCTGCTGACGGCTGGGGACACGGAAACGGTAAAAATCGCTCTGCAACGGATGGCAATGATGCGCCAATACCAACGCGCACAATTCTCCAAGCAGCCGTTTGACGAGAAACGATTGGATCGCGTGGGGCTGACCGCACAACAGGTTGAAGAAATGTACCGTTTGCTGGCGATCGCGAAATATGAGGATCGGTTCGTCATTCCAACCTCGCATAAGGAGGGGTACATGGACCCGTACCGGGCCCAAGGCACCGCCGGATTTGGCATGGATTGTGACGGCTGCGGTCCTGCCACTCCGATTCCGGCGAGCACCGGCAAGAGTGGACGGGATCTGTATGAACAAAACTTCTATGGGGGGATCTGGCGTGATTGATCTGGTGAAACTGGATGCACATCGCGAGTTGTTCGGCTTTTTTGCCGGGCAGCTCGTTTACCCCGACAAGGAGACGTTCGCTTCCATTCAGGAAGGTGGGGAAGAGGCTTTCCCTGCTTCCGTCATGGAGCCGGTGTCGAAATACCGGGAACAGATGCTTGCACGAAGCATGGAAGAGATCGAGGAGCTTTACGTCGATACATTTGATTTTGAGAAGTCGTCAACGCTGTATATGACGTATTTCAAATATGAAGATTCTAAAGACCGCGGACAACTGCTGACCTCGCTTAAATTGGTTTACGAGATGTTTGGCATGGAGATGGTGGACCGGGAGCTGCCGGATTTTCTGCCGCTGATGCTGGAGTTTTTGTATGCGGCCGATTGGCTCCATCATCCGCATGGCTTAATGGCGATGCAGACGGTAATCTCGATTTTGGAGGACGGCACTTACCAATTAATGAAGTCACTGGAGTCGAAGGGGAACCCTTATTATCCATTAATCAAAGCCCTTCGGGAAACGTTTAAGCTGTGTTTGTCGCAGGAGGTGAAAGTCCATGAGCCTGTTTGAGCAATTTCTATGGGTGATTTTTCCCTATCTATGCGTGGTCACGTTCGTGGTGGGACATATCTTCCGTTACCGCTACGACCAGTTTAACTGGACAGCCAAATCCAGTGAGTTCATCGAGAAAAAACGGCTAATGCTCGGCAGCCTCCTGTTTCATATCGGCATTATCCCGGTCATTCTGGGTCATGTGGCCGGGCTAGGTATTCCGAAGGAATGGATGAACGCGATTGGCGTCAACGAACATTTGTATCATATCGGGGCGATGTATGGCGGTGGATTTTTTGGCGTGGTGACATTTGCCGGAATGCTGATTCTGACGATGCGTCGGTTGACGATGAAAAATGTGCGCCGGCTTAGCTCCGCGTCGGATATGATCGTCAATGGATTGCTGCTGTTCATCATTTTTATGGGGATGTACTCTACGCTGGTGACGAATAACGTACAGCCGGACTTTGACTATCGGGAGACGATATCCATTTGGTTCCGTAACCTGCTGATCCTCCGTCCGGAAGCCAGCTATATGGCAGAGGTGCCGATCACGTTCCAAATCCACATTTTGGCAGGGTTCCTGATCTTTGCCTTGTGGCCGTTTACCCGGCTCGTTCATGTGTGGAGCGTACCCTTGAATTATGCCCGGAGAAGCTATATCCTTTATAGGAAGAATCGCTCGCATTCTGCGGGACGTTAAGGATTTGAGATTAGGGAGACGAGTTCATGAAACCAACCTCCGGTTGCTATCAGGTGATGATCGATCAATTAAGAGAGCAAATGGGGTATGATTTTGTGTCGCTGGCCTTTGCGGAGTCGGCGATCAACGACTTTGTACTTACCTGGAAATACGCTTCAGGCAATTTGAATAACCGCTACAAACGGATCGTTCTCCAGTCGGGTAAGGGGGTTGCCGGCATCGTGTTCAAAACCGGCAGCCCCATGCTGGTTCCCCGTGTAGACGAAGTGCTTCAGCCGCAAGAGCTGTACAATTTTCCGATCTTGCTCTCGGAGCGATTAACCAGCTTGGCTGCACTCCCGTTATATTTGGCGGATCGGGTGGAAGGCGTTCTCTTGGCGGGCTACCGGGGAGAGCAGCGGATGTCCCAGGAAGATTTGCTCCAGCTGTATGAATGGCTGCAAGGCCAGTTTGGGGATTTTGAGATCAAGGAGCTGATCCCATGAATCCGTTATCCTTGAACGTACCCATCGAGCTTCTGCAGAAGCAGTATGAGCAAAGCTCCGATGCAATCATTTTCTTTGATGCACAGCATCGGATTATGGCGATGAATCCTCAGGCCGAGAAGCTGCTGGATCGCCGGGTGCTGGAGGAATCAGCAGACACCGAGCACAACGCTTTTTGCTTCTCGTGCCGTGGATATACTAGTGAAGATGAACCGATGTCCTGTATCAATTGCTATCTTTCCAACACCAAGAAGGATTTTAGCTCCTTCCAGCTCTATTTGGAGACCAAGACGAAAGGCGTCGTCCCGTTTTCGGCCAGTTTTCAGACGGTGGACCAAGAGTCGGGGGTTCGGGTGCTGATCTTGCGCGATCTGACGAATCCCATCATGACGCAGCAAATGCTGAACCGCAATACTATGATGAAGAGCATTATTAAAGCCCAGGAGGATGAACGCAAGCGGATCTCCCGCGAGTTGCACGATAGTGTCGCTCAAGAGTTGATCAGCTCGCTGGTGGATCTTCGGGTGTTGAAATATTTGAATGTGCAAGAGGAAGCCTTGCAGAAAATCCAACAAACGGAGGCTTCGCTCACCCGATTGTTGGAGCAAATTCGCAATCTATCGGTGGAGCTGCGTCCAGCCTCCTTGGACGATCTTGGTCTGGATGCGGCTTTTCGTTCGCATTTCAAATGGATTGAGAAGAACTACGGGGTCGTCGTGCGTTTTGTGGCAGAGCTAGGCGGTCAGCGTTTTAACAGTGAGGTTGAGACGGTCGTCTACCGGGTATGTCAGGAATCTGTGCTGAACGCGCTGAAATATGCCAACGTAGACGAGATTGACGTCCGTCTATTTGCTTCCGAGCATACGCTGGAGCTTGTCGTTTCCGATCAGGGATGCGGATTTAACGTGAATGCAAACGATCCGAAGGGAACCGGACTTGGCATTTATGGAATGAAAGAACGGGCAGAGCTGGTAGGCGGAGAAATCACCGTGACTTCGCAGCGGGGGAAAGGAACGACCGTTCATTTACGGATTCCGTTGGCTGCCGTTACCCCGTAATGGTGCTGCAAACGTAAGGATTTTGCTTGGATAGGGAGGTATGGATCGTGAAAGTAGTAATCGCGGATGATCATGCGGTCGTCCGAAGCGGTTTTGCGATGATTATTAATTTTCAAGAGGATATGGAGGTCGTGGCGACGGCCGCAGACGGGATCGAAGCATACAAAATGGTAGCCAAACACCGGCCGGACATCCTGTTGATGAATCTCAGCATGCCTCCAGGCGAAAACGGCTTGATCGCGACGGCCAAAATCCATGAGGATTTTCCCGAAACGAATATTATTATCCTCACGATGCACGATGACGAGGAATATTTATTTCATGTGCTTAAGAAAGGCGCCAGAGGGTATGTCTTAAAAAATTCGCCAGATGAGCAACTTGTCTCAGCCATTCGCATGGTGCATCAAGGAGGGGTTTATATCCATCCGAAGCTCGCCTCCTCCCTTGTCCGAGAATTCGTTAGCCAAGATCAGCAAGCCGATGAGAACAACCCTTACCAGCTGTTGTCTACCCGTGAGGTTGAGATTCTGCCGCTGGTCGCCAAAGGCTACGGAAATAAAGAAATCGCTGAAATGCTGCACATCTCCGTCAAAACGGTAGAGGCCCATAAAGCCAAAATTATGGAGAAGCTGAATTTGAAATCAAGACCTGAGCTGGTGGAATACGCAATTAAGAAGAAGCTGCTGGATTTCTAATGGAGGCCTATGACATGGAACGAGGAACACTGTTAAGTGAAACGCCCGCCATGCGTATTCTAGAGAACGAGCACCGTTATTTGGCTAGTTTGATGAACGAATGGCATGCGATTGTACTGGACTTTCAAAACGACCGCTACTCCGGGGATCAGGCGACGCAGCAGTTCGCGCTTCTTCAGGAGCTGTTACATGAGTTTAAAGCGCCTTTGCGCAAGCATTTTCATAAAGAAGAAACGTACTTTTTTCCGAGATTAGGTCAACATATTGGGTATGACCAAGGGCCTCTCGTGTCTATCGAACAAGAGCATGAAGAGATCTTCGCTTATATCGATCATTTTCTTCACCATGCCAACAGTGAGCATTCGCTGGAGGAAATGAAGGCTTTGTGCCGAGACGCAGGGGAAGCGTTTGAAATTTTGACGGTGCATTTCGTGAAGGAAGAAACCGTCTTATTTCCAATGACCAAGCAGGTCATGAGATCGGCGGAACAAGAGCAGTTGAATCAGGAACTTTACACGTTAATTGTTGAATAGTTTTCCAATAAAATGTACAGCCCATAATCATTATCCAATGGTTATGGGCATTTTTGTGACCAAACCGGGCGGATAGGGAGTTTCCCTAGGCAAACGGGGGAAAACCCTATACAGGCCCCCAAAGCGGATCAGCTACAATACGAGTGGGGAAATCAATGGTCATTCAGAAGTCATTTTGGAAAAGGTGATCGATTTGATAAAAAAAGTTCAGTTGCCGCTGCAAACGCTAAATCTGGTCGTCGGTTTTGCCGTATGGGTCATTATCTCGTCCCTCGTATCCTTTATGGGCGAGGATATCCAGATTCCGGCCGATAAGGTGGCCATCATTACGGCAATTCCTGTTGTACTAGGCTCTATTCTGCGTATCCCGCTGGGGTATTACGCTAATATTTTCGGGGCAAGGATTGTTTTTCTGGTCAGTTTCATTTTGTTGCTGTTTCCGGTGTTCTACATCAGTGAAGCAAACTCTTACGTCGATTTGATCATCGGCGGGTTGTTTCTCGGCATCGGCGGTGCCGTCTTCTCAGTCGGCGTAACTTCGCTGCCGAAATATTACCCGAAAGAGCGTCACGGTCTGGTCAACGGCGTGTATGGTCTCGGGAATCTCGGGACGGCGGTGACCTCGTTCTCCGCACCGGTCATCGCGACGCAAATCGGATGGTCGGCGACGGTCAAGCTGTATTTGATCCTCCTTCTGGTTTTTGCAGCGTTAAATATTTTCTTGGGTGACCGTAAAGAGCCGAAGGTCAAAACGGCCATGATGGAACAAATCAAAGGCGTTTATAAGAATGAAAAGCTTTGGTTGTTCTCGCTGTTGTATTTTATTACGTTTGGTTCGTTCGTTGCGTTCACCGTCTATTTGCCGAACTTCCTGGTGACGAACTTTGAACTCACCAAGGTGGATGCGGGAATGCGTACGGCTGGATTTATCGCTTTGGCGACGTTTATGCGTCCGGTTGGCGGTTGGCTGGCGGACCGGTTTAATGCCTTGATGCTGTTGATCGTGATATTTTCAGGGTTTACGCTGGCGGCGATCGTGCTGGCGTTCTCTCCGACGTTTACTTTATACACCATCGGCTGTCTGGTGATCGCAATGGTTGCCGGAGCTGGGAACGGCGTCATCTTCAAGCTGGTTCCGCAATATTTCAATAAGCAGGCCGGGATCGTCAACGGGATCGTATCGATGATGGGCGGCCTGGGCGGATTCTTCCCGCCGCTGTTGCTGTCCTACATCCACTCGGTAACCGGACAGTATGCCATCGGGTTCATGCTGCTGTCGCAGGTCGCCTTGGCCAGCTTGATTCTCGTGCTCTGGATGATTTATTCCGATAAGCTGAGCTTGTCCTCGGAAGTATTCAACAATACGGCGCAAGGTATCCTGGTGACCGATCCTAAAGGCACGATTGTGGCGGTGAATCCGGCGTTTACGGCGGTAACTGGGTTTAGTAAAGAGGAGGCGTTAGGGAAGAAGCCGAATATTCTGCGAACGAATCGCCAAGCTCCGGATTTCTATGAGCGCATGTGGAAGAGCATTAAAGAAACCGGCATGTGGCAAGGGGAGATCTGGAATAAGCGCAAAAACGGTGAGATCTACTTACAGTGGCTGAATATCAGCACCGTCAAAGACGAAACCGGAGAGGATATCCGATATGTCGGGACGTTCTCTGAGCTTCCAAAGGGAAAGGCGGAGAAGTAACGAATCCAGATTACATCAGAGAATAGGGGGAGAGTCCAATGCCGGTTGGTCCATCGCTGCGGCAACTCCATGCTCATCAGGCCATTCATGACGGCGGCTTGGCAGGGGCGAAGTCGAAAACGAAGGAAGTTGCGGGTTTCTACGCCAGCGGAGATCTGGAGTTGGCAGAGCAGGCAACGAATGAATTGTTGGGATACTGGGAGTCGCGGATTCTAAGTCATGCGGATGCAGAAGAAGACGGCTTCTATCAAGAAGTAACTGAGAAGAATCCAGACCTCCAGGAGGCGGTCGTGCAATTAAAACGCGATCATGAACTGATGCGAATCGTCGTTCGCAGCATTCACCAACAGCGAGAGACCTCTGGTTGGAGCGAGGCTATTTTGCACAAGCTTTATGCTTTGCTGGAGATTAATGAACTCCACAGCAGGGAAGAAGAAAGGTTATTGTTTTAATGAAATAGGAAAAAGCGATTAAGCAGCGGGTCTGTTTAATCGCTTTTTTCATGACTTGTAAACACGAATTACTCTGGTTTTTTGAGTTGCAGAGGCGGAGGAACCAGCCAGCCCTTTTCCTTGCTCATCCGTAAGATTCTAAGCCCCAATGCGGTTTTGGTGGCGTGGTATTTTGCAAACAACGCGCCGATATCCTCTCGGATCGATAACCCCATGGCTCCGCTGCAACCGGCCAAAGAAGCTGCAGTATCCATGGCGATTTTCGCGGCGATTTCTGCATCGGCAAATCTGGCTCCTGGTGGAATATCCTCAAGCTTCGTTTCCGGTCGTTCCGGCAACATGGGGGAGGGGGTGATCCCATTGTCCGTCAACAGCTTGTCCAGTTCTTTAATCTCCAGTTTAGCCTGATCCATCAGGTCCTTTAAAATCTCTTTCAGATCTTTGTCACCCGCATGGTACGTGAACAGCTGGTAGCAGGATAACATCATTTTTGCTGCCATCGAACTTTCCCATATCGTGAAAATTTCGCCGTAGTGCATTGGCTCATGCTTCGGATTCCCGTCTAACACACCCATGAAGAAATCTCCTTTGCTTCGTCATTTTGCTTACCGCAAGTAGTATGTCTCCTTAAGTCGTGTTGTATGAAGCCGAAACTATGGGGCTAGTAAGGAACCGTGACAAATGATTAGAAGCCGCATAAAAAACAGACCCTTTGGTGAAGGGCTTCCCGTCACTAAACTCGAGTTAGCGAGGATGCTGTTCACTTATAGGGCCTGCTCTTATTTTGAGATTAACGGTGCAACGTATATTGATTCGCTTTACTTAAACTGCGAATCAGTTCAACTTCTTTCGTACTTAATTCGGGAACTTCTGCAGCAGCAAGATTTTGCAGCAGCTGCTCGCGTGAGCTGGCTCCCGGAATGACCACGGCAACCGCAGGATGGGCGAGGGAATAGCGGATAGCCAACTGAGTAAGGTTGCGCTCCGGCGTCTCCAGGTCCTGTAGTTTGCGGCGCAGTTCACGGAGTTCATCCAGCTCGTAATCCAGCACACCTTTAGCGGGTTCGCGGTTCGCTGCCAGTGCACCGCTGGCTAATGGCCCTCGAGCTATTACGCTGATCTGATGCTCTTGCAGCAGGGGGAACACTTCTTCTTCGCCGCGCCGGTCTACGATACTGTACTGATTCATGACGCTGACGATGGACGAGCGAGAGACATATTCCCGGATGACATTCGGACGAATGGAAGATATCCCATACTCGCGGATGACGCCTTCCCGCTTCAGTTGTTCAAACGCTTCGATCGTGTCATCGATGGGATCCTCGATCGTTCCGCCGTGCAGTTGGTACAAATCGATATAATCCGTGCCGAGCCGGCGCAGGCTATCTTTCACTGCCGAGAGGATATACGATTTCGATGCATCCCAGACCCAGCCGTCTTGTCCAGGAATCCGCCGATTTCCGACTTTGGTTGCCAGAATGACGCGATCCCGGCGCCCCTTAATCGCCTTGCCGACGATTTCTTCATTGGTTCCGGCATCGTACAAATCAGCTGTGTCGAGAAAATTGACGCCCCGGTCCAACGCCTCGTGAATCAGGCCAATCGCTTTGGATTCTTCCGTCCCTAGCGACATGCAGCCCAGCCCGATTTCACTGACAATCAGCTCGGAGTTGCCTAAACGGTTCATTTTCATTTTCTAGA
>NZ_GG695970.1:609156-621332 GCF_000159955.1 Paenibacillus sp. oral taxon 786 str. D14
ATCAACTATCGTGGTTATTCTATTATATGAAAAATGCCCGTTTCTTCACAAATTTGATTTATCAATACATGGAATAGGGAAGCCATCCTGCAAGCATCTGGGTAACCATTAATGTATCGCGATCAATCAAGAAAGCTAGATGATAGAACTTATTCCATTCATTCCTGTGGTCATAGATATAATTTGCTTGGACAGCCTGAAATGTACCATCATCCTGGAGCATATAAAAATAGTCGGCTATCCCTTGTCCTGCATATCCCGTTGTACCGTAGGCTTCGAGTACGTCGAAGAGATTGCTGACGCCTAACTTGATCCCCAAGCTTGTGGTGATGGATTCATCCGTGCTTTCTACGTTCCATTGATCTACGGACCAATAATCCATTTTGTTCTCTTCATTAAAATGAACTGTTAGTAAGGGATAGATCTGTTTATTCATGATCCCGGATTCGCTAGTTTGCCCTAATGTTTTCTCAAGCTTTGTTCGTGTATCTCCTAGCCGTAATACGTCATCACCAATCTTAACCGTAAGCCCATCCGCCGGTAGATTAACCAAGCTAAAAGAAGGGAACGATTTCACTTCACTAGAATCTTCTGCGGAGAGTGCCTCTCTTGAAGAAAATTCAACTGGTCTCATTTCGAGCTTCATCATTCCGTTGACGGTTAAATGACGTAACAATTCAAGCGCTTCCGTTCTTGTCAGCTTGCGATCCTTATCGAACTGAGACAATGATGTCGGCTGTCCTGGAAGCCAACTGCGAGAAAGAGCATAGGCGAAGGCGTCCGACTCCTGGAAATTAAGCCCTTGTGCAGCAACAATGATTTGAATGGCTTGTCCTTGTGTAATTGGCGATTTTCTTGCACTCGGATCAATGACGCCTGCAGCCGGATATCGATACACTTTTGCCATCTGATATACTCCGTCCATCCAATCGTCGTTATAGGAAGCACTCGGCATCGCAAGGCCAAACCCCCGAAACATCATTTTCAAAAATTCAGCTTCACTTGCAAGCTGATCCGGCTTAACAGTTCCATCTGGAAAGCCATCAATAATATGCTGATTTGCTCCCCAACGAAATAATAGCTCCGCAGGGTGCTTGCGCAAGTCGGAAGGAGTAGTTTGAAATGGAGAAGAGTCGACCTCCAAGTCGAAGGTTGCGGGAGATTGACTGTGTACGGTTCCTTGACTAAGGAATGCTAAAATAACTAAAAAAACAGGAATTGAACAGATCTTTTTCATAACAACCTACCTTTCTGGAAATATCTTCTTTAACGTATATCGGAATCTAAAAGATAGGTCATTAGCGATAAAAAACGCGGGACGCTCCTTTATTAGGAAAGTCCCGCACGCACACATTATAATCTTCGTTTACATATACAAGCTCGCCAGCAAGATCCCCAAGCTCTCCTCGTAAATTTCGTCGAATTGGGATAACGGCAGCGGATTTACGCCGGTTCCGAGTTCGATCGTAAATCCGGGACGCCGGAATTCATAGATGAACCAATCCTTAAATCCGGCATAGCTTTCCACGTTCCGGACCGGCTTGTAGCCACTGACCCGGGCGAACTCGTTTACGATCGTCTCAGCATACGCAGGTTCGCGGTTTTCAAAGCCCCAATAGATCTCCTCCCCTTGGGTATGGAAGGCCAAGACATGATCAAAATCGCTCTGCCGAACCAGGTTGGCCATGGCGATCGCTTCAGGTTCGGTCAGCGGGGCGGTGCCTGGATAATCCCGTGGACCGCGCTCCACTGGGTTTCTGGCAACCTCACGTTCCCATAACGCCGGGAACTGATCGTTCAAATCTACGCCATTGATATTGGCCTTCCATCCCTGAAAATCGGTGTTGCCGCCGTTGTAGGACAGCACATTGCTGCGGTAAGGTTCCTCGGCAGGCAATCCATGGATCACCAGGTCTACGCCGTCCGGGTTCACCATCGGCACCATGGAGAGGGTGGCTCCTTCGTAATAAGGCCACATGTGCAGACCGCGAATGGTGCTGTTATTCGTTAGCGCAAGCAGATATTGGTTCAGGAATTTGATCAACACCGGCGTCGTGATCCATTCATTTGCATGAAAAGCTCCGTTAACATGCACTTGTTTGCTGCCTTTACCGATGCGTAGTTCGGGGATCGGTTTGTTCATGACCGAATTGCCGATATTCCGATAGGCGATAAACGGATAAATGTCCATCAACCGGTTTAAATCGTCCCGCAAGGCGGCGTAATCATAGGGTTTGCGGATGTCGACCACGAACCAGGTGACCCGCAGCGGAAGCTGCAGCCGTTGTCCGATCGTAAGGTGATTTGGATTCACCGACTGGTTCAGCAGCAGGATTACATCCAGAGAAACCCCGCGGTCCCTGGACAGCTTCCAGATGGAATCCCCGGCTTTCACCTTATATTCACTGGTGACAAAACCAGGGATATGGATGGTCTGACCCACATTTAAGCTCTCCGCTTGTATCCCTGGATTGGAATCCACAATCAACTGCAGCGGCAGTTGGAAAATTTGACTGTAATACCATAACGTATCCCCTGAACGCACTTGTACCCGCATAACCTATCCCTCCTGCACATTTTTGCCCTATAACACCCTATGTAGGAGAAAGCACGCTCCATGCAAAAAATAAAGGATTCCTGCTTCACAATCAGTAAGCTTTCCTGTAGACTTTATAAAGTCATATTGTTAACCTAAAACAAAGTTAAGGTTAACAATAAAACATTTAAACATAGAAAGCTGGGATGAGGAATGAACCAAGGCAAGACGGAAGGACAGAGCTGGGACACCTTCGCCGAAAAAGCCCTGAGCGGTGCAGTTTTAACTTTGGAGGAGGGGGTGTCCGTATTACAAGCCAACAATGATCAATTGCTGCCGTTGATGAAGGCGGCTTATCGAGTGAGACGGCATTACTATGGCAATAAAGTTAAGCTCAACATGATCATCAATGCCAAAAGCGGACTATGCCCCGAAGATTGCGGGTACTGCTCCCAATCCTTGGTCTCAACGGCTTCGATTCCGAAATATCCGCTGCTCGACAGGGAAACGTTGGTCGCCGGAGCCCGTGAAGCATTACAGCGCAAGGCAGGAACGTATTGTATCGTGGCTTCCGGCAGGGGACCCACCGATAAAGAGCTCGAGCAAGTCGTTGAAGCGGTCGCTGAAATCCGCGCGACGATGCCGCTGAAGATTTGCGCTTGCCTCGGTATTCTAAGGGAGGAGCAGGCGGAGAAGCTCCGTGAAGCCGGAGTTCACCGCTACAACCACAATTTGAATACGAGCCGGGCGAACTATCCGTCGATCACTACCACTCATACCTACGATCAACGCGTGGTAACAGTGAAAACGGCACGAGCGCATGGTATGTCTCCATGTTCCGGCGTGATTATCGGCATGGGTGAATCCGATGAGGAAATCGTGGAGATGGCTTTGGCGCTGCGTGAATTGGATGCCGATTCGATTCCGATCAATTTTCTGAACGCGATCCCGGGGACGCCGCTCGAACATTCGGAGCGGGTACCGGCGCTAAAGGCGCTTAAGGTATTGGCTTTGTTCCGGTTTATCTGTCCGACGAAGGAAATCCGGGTAGCCGGCGGCCGGGAGATCAGTCTCCGTACGCTGCAGCCGCTATCCTTATATGCAGCGAATTCGATCTTTGTGGGCGACTACATGACGACGAGGGGGCAAGACGTAACTCTAGATCACCAAATGATTGAGGATCTGGGCTTCGAAATTGAAGAAACCGCGATTTAATAGAAAGATAGCGCCACGCTTTGTTATCCGGTAAACTGGATGAAGTAAGAATTCTAATAACGTGGTGATTTGCTTGTTTCAAATCATGTTAATCGAAGACGATCCATCCTTATTTCAGGAAATCCGCGAACGACTGCAGCAATGGTCTTATGGAGTGCATGGCGTTCGGGATTTCGGCAATGTGCTGGAGGAGCTTACGGCGGTTCGTCCGGACCTGGTTCTGATTGATATCCAGCTGCCCAAATTTGATGGGTTTCATTGGTGCCGACAAATCCGTGCCCGTTCCAACGTGCCGATCATTTTCTTATCTTCCCGCGACCATCCCGCCGATATGGTGATGTCTATGCAGCTAGGGGCGGATGATTTTGTTCAGAAGCCGTTCCATTTCGAAGTGCTGATCGCTAAAATCCAGGCGACGCTTCGCCGGGTCTACAATTATAATACCGAACGCGTTGAGCTGCGGACGTGGCGCGGAGCGACTATCGAATATGGGCGCAACACCGTCACGGCAGAGCAGGGGACGATCGAGTTAACGAAAAACGAGATGCTCATCCTCAAGCTGCTGGTGGAGCAGAAGAATCGCATTGTCAGCCGCGAGGAGCTGATCCGCAGTTTATGGGATAACGAGCATTTCGTCAGCGACAATACTTTGACGGTCAACGTAAATCGGCTGCGCAAGAAGCTGGAGAACCTCGGGCTGGACGCTTATATCGAGACAAAGGTAGGTCAAGGATATATGGCAACCGAAGAGGTTCAGGTGTTATGATCGGAAAATATTTGCGTGAGCGCCTCAGCTGGATCTTGCTCGTCTTCGGCCTGCAGCTCTTGCTCCTCTTCGTCGCCGCCATCGACCGGACGATTCCGTTTATGCCGATGCTGTATATCGTTTTCTTATCGATCTTGGGATTTGGGGCATTTCTACTGATTCGGTATCCGAAGGAAAGCCGGTTTTATCAAAGCCTGGCCGCCTGGGATGACACGTACGATTTGAGCGTGATCGCTGCGCCGGAAAGCCCGCTGGAGGGAATCGTTATGGACCGGTTAAGCGAGCAAACGGACAAGTTCCGCAAGGAAACGTCGCAGCTTGTCGCCCAGCTGGAAGAGGAGAAGGACGAGCTGATGGCCTGGATTCATGAGGTGAAAACACCGCTCACCGCCATGCGGCTGATGATCGATCGGATGGGCGACGAGCCGCTCAAAGAGCAGCTTCACCTGGAGTGGCTGCGCATCCACCTGCTGCTGGACCGCCAGCTGCACCAGAAGCGGATTCCGTTTATCGAGAACGATCTCTACATCGAACAGGTGAAGCTGGAGCCGCTGCTGGTTCAAGAGATCCGGGAGCTAAGAGCATGGTGTTTGCAAAAAGGCATCGGCTTTGACGTCCATCTGCCTGTCCAAGAGGTGCTGTCGGATGCCAAATGGCTGGCGTTTATCGTTCGGCAACTGCTAACCAATGCGGTGAAATATAGCGAAGCCTCCGATATCTGCGTGGAATCAGGGATTTCGCCGGAAGGACAGGCCTGGCTCAGCGTCCGCGACAAAGGGCGGGGGATCGATGCCAAGGACCTGCCGCGTATCTTCGAGAAAGGATTTACCTCTACGCGGAACCACGAGGATCATGCGGCTACCGGCATGGGATTATACTTGGTGAAAAAAGCGGCGGATTCCCTGTCAATCCGGATCAAGGTCGACTCGAAGCCCGGCGGGGGCACCGCTTTTACGTTGTTTTTCCCAAGAAGTAATGCATACGTTCATACGCTAGGCATGTGACAACATTGTCACATGCCTGTTTGTTTTGTTCGGGAAATCGCAGGAATTGTCCCTCCCGGGTAAGGTAAGATAAGGGCAGGATAAAGGAGTGATTAATCATGGCTATACTTGAAGCCAGCAAAATTCATAAAAGTTATGGCAACAAATTTAATCGCCAGGAAGTGTTGAAAGGGATTGACCTGAATGTAGAGAAGGGTGAGTTCGTTAGCATTATGGGGGCGTCCGGCTCCGGCAAGACGACCTTATTAAACGTGCTTTCTTCGATCGATAAAGTCAGTCTCGGCAGCATTAAAATTGAAGGCAAAGAGTTCACGGGGCTGAAGGAGAAGGAGTTGGCCAAATTCCGCAAATCCCATCTCGGCTTTATTTTTCAGGAATACAATTTGCTGGATACGTTAACGGTCAAAGAAAACGTGCTGCTGCCGCTCTCGATCAAGAACGTCTCCCGCAAGGAGGCGGACCTGAAGTTTCAGGAGATCGCCACCGAGCTTGGCATTTACGAAATTAAAGACAAGTATCCCAATGAAATATCGGGGGGACAAAAGCAGCGGACTTCCGCCGCACGGGCGTTTATCCACGATCCGAGCATTATTTTTGCCGATGAGCCGACGGGCGCACTGGATTCGAAATCAGCTTCCGATTTGCTAAATAAGCTGAGCGAGCTCAACCGGAAAATCGCGGCAACGATTATTATGGTCACCCATGATCCGGTGGCGGCAAGCTACACCAGTCGCGTCGTGTTTATCAAGGATGGACAAATTTATTCGCAGCTGAATAAAGGCGACGAGTCGCGACAGTCGTTCTTCAACGACATCATCAAAGCGCAGGGCGTATTGGGCGGGGTGCAGGAATGAGTCTGACCCATCTGATTTACCGCAATCTCAAGAAAAATCTAAAAAACTACTACTTGTACGTGTTCGCCTTAATTTTCAGCGTGGCGCTTTACTTCGCATTTGTCACCTTGCAATATGACCCGGCTTTGGACGAAATAAAGGGGTCCGTAAAAGGGGCCGCCGGATTAAAAGCCGCATCGGTGCTGCTCATCGTAATTGTGACCATCTTTTTGCTGTATGCTAATACCATCTTTATTAAGCGGCGAAGTAAGGAGATTGGTCTCTTTCAATTAATCGGGTTAACGAAAGGGAAGATCTTTCGTATTCTCAGCAGCGAAAACCTGATGCTGTATTTCGGCTCTATGCTGATCGGCATCTTCGTTGGATTTTCCTGCTCCCGGCTGCTGCTGATGATCTTGTTCCAGATCATTGGACTTGAGGCTGCGGCAACGCTGCGCTTCTCCTCGCAGGCGCTGATACAGACCGTCGAGGTCTTTGCGGCGATCTACCTGCTAATTATGCTGATGAACTACACGTTCATCAAACGACAAAGCATTTTGTCGCTGTTCCGAGCGACATCCACTACGGAGAATGTGTATCGTAAAATGCCCTTATCCGAAATTGTCATCGGCATTCTGGGAATCGGGCTGATCCTTTATGGTTACCGGATTTCGGCGGATCTGTTCAGCGGCGACTACACGGAAATGCGGGAGCTCTTCCTCGCCATGATTCGGATCCTAGGTTCGGTGATCGTCGGCACGTACCTGTTCTATAAAGGTTCGGTTAGTTTTATTTTCAATCTGGTTCGTAAGGCGAAAGGGGGATATCTCTCGTTAAATGAGGTGCTGTCCCTCTCCTCGATCATGTTCCGCATGAAATCTAACGCATTGCTGCTGACCATCATCACGACGGTGTCCGCTTTGGCCATCGGTTTGTTGTCGCTAAGCTACATTTCTTATTACTCAACGGAAAAAACCGCTCAGCAAACCGTACCCCATCATTTCACTCTGTTAGATTCCAAGGACGTGGACGCTTTCGAGCAGGCATTAAAGTCTGCCGGAATCGAGACGCGAGAGACTCAGCGCCAAGTGGTGATCGCCGAAGCTGACCTCTCCAACCTCATTGGATCTGCGCTAAGCGGGCAGAATAGCCAACTGACGACACTGGCTGTTGTGGATGAACAAGAGGTTGCTGGGATGGATTTGGGTCCCAAAGAAGCGCTGTTGGCTGGTTCAAGCAATTTGTTGGAGCAGTTCATGGGCTTGCGGTCCAAAGGGGATATGACGATAAAGGGGAACTCGCAGTCCATTCCAGTGACCGTGATCGATACGATGAAGGATGCGATTGTATCGATCCATTTTTCCTCGGGTTTGCCGTCGGTCATCCTTGATCATGCCGACTTCGAGCAACTGATGCAGGATATGAATCGGGAACTTCAGAGTTCCTACCGGGTCTATTATGGGATCGATATTGCGAATCCCGACTCGAAGCAACAAGCGGACCGGATCTATCACGAGTTGGGCTTCGACAAGAAACCAGGCGCGTTGTCGCAAATCAGAATCATTATGGAACAAAGAAGCAACATGGGGTTGATCATGTTTATCGTTGGTTTCCTGGGATTAACCTTCCTGATCACTTCAGGCTGTATCCTGTATTTCAAGCAAATGGGCGAAGGGGAAGAAGAGAAGCCAAGTTACACCATCTTACGCAAGCTGGGATTCACGCCGGGCAACCTGCTCCAGGGCATTCAATACAAGCAGTTGTTTAACTTTGGTATCCCGTTGGTTGTAGGTTTGTCGCATAGTTATTTTGCGGTTCGCTCCGGCTGGTTCTTGTTCGGGACGGAGCTATGGACCCCGATGATCTTGGTCATGCTGATTTATACCGTGCTGTATTCGATTTTTGGGCTGTTGTCGGTTCTTTACTATAAACGAGTTATCAAGGAATCGTTATAATACAGGGAGCACTTAAGCAAAAACAAGGCAGGAACTCCTCATTGGAGGATTCCCGCCTTGTTTTATGTGGTTAAGGTTTCTTTGGAAGGCTGTAAGCTTCCCGAATCAGCGCAAAATAGGTATCGGCTAACACAACTTCAAATTCCGGTCCCAGCGCTTGTGTGATCGCGACAACGTCCGATGGTCTCATGCTCCAAGCGTTGACCCCCACGGAAACAAACATCGGCGAGTTCCCGTCCCAAGAAGCCTTCGCATCATTCAAAATGTTGATACCATCTCTGACCGTGGTCGTGCCTTTGAAATAAGAAACGGGTAAATTGCCGTTGACGATTTCTACGTAATTTTGGCTCCCGCCACCAAGGAACAGGCCTGGTACTTTCAAGTATTTCACATAGGCTTCTGCTTTGGAACCGGTGAGAGGAACGTCACGGGCGTCTTGACGGTTGATTACAAAAGGATACGACATGCCGGATTTCTTCAAATACGGGTAGGAATCCTTCATGAATTGGGCAAAGCTCTCCTCCGGCCAAACCTGCGGACTGAAATACCCGGCTCCTGAAGGTCCGGCTACCAGCAGGTCATTTTTCGTAGCGGTGGACTGGTAATAGTCTAAGATCGCAGGGGCCGCATCAACGAGGAGCGGGCTAGCCGACCAGTTCATGGGTACTTGGCCGCGGGCAGGATCATCCCAAAGATTGCGCATATGATTTTGATCGTACTGCAGGTTATCGCCCTCACCAAACGTGAAGGTCACGTAGATCTTGTTGTTCAACTTCGGAGTTACCGGCTTGTTCGGCTTGGCCGGCTTCGCTTTCGTCCCCGCCATGACCGTCATATTATGGAACCAGTCGGAAGGCAGGACGTAAACACCATAACTAGAGGTCAGGTCAACCCCAGCGATTTCGCCTTCCACATCATTATCAAACCAACCCAAATACGGTGTTCCTGGTTCTACATCCGCTAAAATCCGTTCGAACAACGCCCTTTGTTCAGGTACTCCGCTGGAAAGCCAGAACACCATCGCTTTGTTGGCTACCGCGTAATCGCGGAGGTAGCCGAACGGCTCCTTCGTTTCAGAGGAGAGCGGCTTCACTTTGCTGGCGGAAACTTTAAATTGATTCCACATTTCGACGCTAACGGTTAAATGCTGGGTTCCCGCCGGTGGAATAAATTCGTAGACGAAATAGTTGCCGTTATCGGCAAACCGGTGGTCCGCACCCGGCAAAAACTTGGAGCCGTGACGGTCATACAAAAACGGTTCTTCTTCCGGCGTGCCGGTTTCAAAGCGAAGGATCTCCTCACCGTCTGCCGATACGCTGATCTCATGAACGGCAGGACCCCAGCCGTCCTGGGTGTAAGCATCCTGGAACCGCAGGTAGACAGCCTCTCCGCCTAGGAACTCGGTCAAATCCAGTTCATACGTTCTCCGGTTGCTGGCATCACGGATTTGCTCCGGTTCCGTAAGAATTGTCTTGAATGATGCGAAATTATCCGGAGGGAGCGGGATGGACGTATTCGGACTGAGACCGACCAGCATCCGTTTTGTCGTTTGACTCCATAAATGCTCGTATTGCCAAGTGTAAGCCTCCATCCGATCTTTGAACTTCCCTTGCAGGTCCTCAACGACACGCAAGCGATAAGGCGCCGCAGTTAGTTCTTGGGCCAGTTCGGGGCTTGCTACGACAGCGTCCTTCAAACCGGCAAGCGTCGTCGCCACATTAATCGAATCAGGCACGGCCGGATCATAGACGATTACGCCTTTGACCTCCCGGGCATACGCCTTGACGATGTCCAGTGGATTTTCGTGAATCCGATAAGGCACCTTAATATCGTTTAACCAAGGATCTTTCTCATTTTGCTGCACGTAAATTCGGGGTTCCTTGCGGTTGACGATCCCTTGAAGTGTTGTCAGCAGAAGCTCGATGTCCCCTGGCTTGTCGTACACTTGAGCCACATCCAAGCGCTTGGCTTTGGCGAAGGTAGGGAGCTCCTGATTCTTCGGCCAAACGATGCCGCTCTTCTTGTTTAGTTCCGCTGAAATCGAGCTGTCTGCGGAGGCTCCTAACGGCATGGTTAACGTACATACTAGTGCTAAACCGAGCGTGATCCATTTGCGCAACATCATTTCGACACCTCTCTTCTTAGAATAAGTTGCGAAAGACTTGTCCGATTCGATCGTTCGATATACCACCTCCTGATGGTTATGGATGTGATTGGAAAGGTTTACAAGCTATATTTAATATATTCTATTGTATATTTCAATAGCTTCGACAAAACTTCACAGGGATCGATTGAAACATATTTATTAACCGATGTCTCGACTTCGTTCTATAGGGGTAACTGTAAACCTAGAGTCAAATTTGCAAAACAAAAGCGTCGACCGTTAAATATAGCAAATATATCCTATAGATAGCCTAACTTCAGATCGATCGTCTCTCTGTTTGATCGAAATTGCATGAAAATTGTAGCTGCAGGAGACGCTATTCAGCGAAAAGGGGATATGAGTATGCCAAACCAAAAGCACGAAAACATCGAAACGGATGGGGATCCGCGCACGATCTACGAAGATACGAGCCCGCATCTCCGGACCGGCTTTATGCCGGAGCAAACGGATGTGACCTCCTTCGAGTCCGAAGAGAGAAATCCGGAGCAAGATCAAACGCGATCCTAAAGGAAACAGGCTTTCTTTAAAAGGAGGGGGCCTGTTTTGTCATGGAAAAGAGGATCTGGGCGGGGAGCGGCGGTATCTGCTTGTTCTATTCTCAAATGCTGGAAATATTGATATACTGGGGGTAATCTGGGCTACTAATTTTAGGGCAGGTGAAATTATGAAACCGATTACAGTCTACGATATCGCCAAAGAAGCTAATGTATCCGTTGCTACCGTCTCACGCGTCCTTAACAATACCGCACCTGTGAAAAAGGAGACCCGGGAACGCATCAACGAGCTGATCAACAAATACCAGTTTCAACCCAATGCGCTGGCTCGAAGCTTGTCGAAGAAGGAAACGGGGATGATCGGCATTATTCTCCCGGATATTACAAATCCGTTTTTTCCAGAAGTGTTGTCCGGGTTTGATCTGGAAGCGCGCAAGCAGGGGTATACTTACTTTCTGTGCGACACGGTCTCAGCCAGTGTGGACAGCGCGGAGCAATATGTCCGGGAATCGCAATATTTGAATGCGCTCGCAGAGAAGCAGGTGGACGGGATCGTCATGATGGGGGGGCGGGTTGATTTGGCCAAACCTGACATGCAACTGATTGAGGAGGTAGCCGAGATCGGCAAAAGGCTGCCCGTTCTACTTGTCAACGGTCGACTCCCTAAATCGGGCCTGAATCGAGTGGCCGTAGACGAACGGTATGGAGCGGAGCTGGCGGCCCAGCATTTGATTGAGCTCGGGCACCGCGACATCGCGATTGTGGGCGGATTCCGTCAGATGTCCAACACGCAGCAGCGGACGAACGCTTTTACGAAGAAGATGGTTCAGGCGGGCCTTGAAGTGCGCAAGGAGTGGGTGCTGCATGGAGGTTTTTCCGTCGCCAGCGGCATGACGTTTATGAATCAATTGTTGGAGCTGCCTAAGCGCCCGACGGCGATCTTTTGTCTGAACGATTTAGTTGCGATCGGCGTGTTAAAGGCGGCCGTCAAAGCTGGGCTGCGCGTCCCCGAAGACCTCTCGATTATCGGATATGATGATACTCCGTTTGCCTCCTATAGCATTCCGGAGCTGACGACCATTTCACTGCATGCTCATGAGCTCGGCCGAACTGCGGGGGAAGTGCTGCACCAAATGATCACAAAGTCGAAGGTGAACAAAACGACCTTGCTGAAGCCGGAGCTGGTTATTCGCGAGTCTACTGCGGCTC
>NZ_GG695970.1:622281-659642 GCF_000159955.1 Paenibacillus sp. oral taxon 786 str. D14
GCGTTAGGAGCTTCGGACCCGCTTCCGGCAAAAAGGGATTGACAACTTAAATCTGGCTGGGCTAGAATAACTGCAAGAAAGCCCTTACATTTTACTCGCAGGTAAATTCTTCTTTATTTCACCCTCCACAAACACAACGAAATTTTACTTCTTTCATCAACTCCGAAGAGAAGCATTCATCTGAACAACACTTGGCACAACAACTGAACATTTCGTTTGCTCCAAAGTGAAACCCGTTTCACTCTAATTTTATTGACCACAATGTAACGGGTTTCATGAAATGGGATTCATTAAAGTTTAATAATACAGACGTTAGGAGTGGTCGCTATGAGTACGCGTATCGAGTCCGAATCCGTTGTAAGTCTGTCTGGCCAGGCTGTCAACATCCATGGGGAGAGCGTGATTCTGCTTTGTGCTTCGCTCTTTTATTTCCGGATTCCCCCCGAGTTATGGCAGGAACGGCTCCAGCAGGTGAGAGAAGCAGGCTACAACTGCATCGATGTCTACTTCCCGTGGAATTTTCATGAGCTCCAGGAAGGAACCTGGGATTTCACCGGGATGCGGGATGCAGATACGTTTCTGCGACTCGCCAGTGAAGCGGGATTATGGGTGATCGCCCGCCCGGGACCATATATTTGCTCTGAATGGGACGGCGGCGGCTTGCCTGCCTATTTGTACGCCAAAGAGCCGGCTCTGCGGATTAGAGATAATGACCCTGCGTTCTTGCAGCATGTGGCCCGGTGGTATGCGCAGATCCTGCCGATCCTTCATCGTCATGAAGTCACGCGTGGGGGCAGCGTCATCTTCGTTCAGCTTGAAAATGAACTGGACTTCTATGACTGCTCCAACCCGGCAGGATATATGGCTGCGCTGCGAGACATGGCTGCAACGCATGGCTTATCCGTCCCGCTGATCGCTTGTGCCGGCCAAGGCGGCCTGGTGCAGGCGTCCGGGTTAACGGAAGGTATCGTGCCGACCTGCAACTTCTATCCGGATGACCGGGATCCCGATTTCGAGCGCAAGGTGCTGCATTATCGGGAGGTGCTTCACAGGCAGGGACTTCCGCTGCTCGTTACCGAGACGAACCGGAGCCATTACCTGCTGCGCAGATTGCTGTCAGCTGGAGCCAAGCTGCTGGGTCCTTATCTGCAGGTGTCTGGCACCAATTTCGGCTTCACCAATGCGATCAATAACTGGGGAAGGCCGCTGGCTTTCTTGACCTCGGATTATGATTTCGGAGGCATGATTTCGCCGGAAGGCCATCTCCGTGAAGAAGTGCAGGAAGCAAAGCTTCTCGCCAGGTTCATTCGTGCCTATGGCCGCGCGATTGCGGAATCTGAGCCGAATTCCGGGAGCAAATGGTCTGTTGCGGGCGAGAAGGAGGGAGTGTTTGGCCCGTATGCGCTGCGTTTGAAAGGCGGTGGAGAGCTGATTTTTGTGACCAACGGTGAGGATCGCTCCAAGCAAATCCACCTGCATAATGAGGAAGCCAGCCATGCTTCATCTACCGGGACATGGACCTTAGCTGCTTCAAGATCCTTGGCGCTGCCGGCAAAAGTGCCGCTAACGAACTGGGGAATTTCAGGACAGCTTGTTTCCTCTACGGCGGAGCTTTACATGGTGGAACAACAGATGGACGGAGTGGTTCTCGCGTTTCACAAGGAGGGGGACAACGGGGAGATTGCCTTAGCCGTCGAAGTTGCCCATGATCCGATTACCGAGGGGATGCAGGTCATCCATCGCGAAGGCCAGTTTATCTTGCAACTGTCTGGAGCAGAGACGGCGTTTTGTCGGTTTGAACTAAAGGAGGGGCGACGCTTTACGGTTATTGTCACAAGCCTTCTCAACGCGCTTCGGACCGAAACGATTCACCTGGATGGGACCGTGACCTTAACCGCAGATCAACCGGTCTCGAATGTCCCCGACCCTACGCCTGCACCCGATTGGCGGTTTGTTGGGAGGGAGGGATGGAAGGCGCCAATCCAGGCTGCGACGGTACAGACGAAGGGGGCGGAGGCAGAATTTTTGGAACGGCTCGGCGTTTACCGGGGATACGCCTGGTATGAGGCGGAGACAAATCTAGTCGCCGCTGAACATCGGCTGCATGGATTTCTGGTGCGTCAAGCGAGTGATGTTGTTTCGCTGTATGCTGACGGAGCGTACCTCGGCACTTTTACTCCCGGCGGAGCCAGCGTGTTTGTTCCGGTGAACGGATCGGATGTGAAGAAGCTTCAGGCGCGTGTGGAGATTTGGGGCCACAGCAATTTCGATGACATCCGGCTCCCAGCGCTTCGCTTGCCTTCTCTGAAAGGGATCAAAGGGATTACGGCCATCACCGCCGTACACAACATTACCTCGAACTGGCGCGTGCATCCGAAGGTCGACCGTTCGCGGCAAGGCACTCTTACAGAGATCGACGAAGCATTATGGCCGGTTGTTAGCTTCGGAAGCTGGCTGTCTGCGGATCATCTATCCCAGCATCTTTTCCGCAGAACGTTTATCCCTGGGGCTGGCGGGGATTCGTGGACGCTGCATTTTCGGAACCTTCAAGGGCATGCGCGGCTTTGGGTGAACGGAATCGATGCCGGTCCCATCCATCCGCTGGACCCCTTTATCGATTTGAAGCCGTATGTCACCCCAGGACAGGAGCTGCAGCTTGAGGTCTACCTGGAACGAACGATGGGGCAAAGCGCCGGACAAGTGCTGGTCTATGAAGGGGTTGAAGCATCGGCGTATACGATCAAGGCGGCGGAGGAAGCTCATTTGAAGGCTGCGGCGGAGCATGAAGTTGCTGCAATTCCGCTTGAATTGCCGCTGACGTTGACCTCAGGTGAGGCAGGATGGTTATTCGCTCCAATTCCGAACGCTGCACAAGGCAAAGGTTGGAGGGTCCGTGCCGCTGGCTCGGGATTAAAGCTTACGGTGTTTATGGAGGAGCGGATCGTCGGCAGGCTGTGGCTGCCAGGAGGTGCGGGAAGGCCGATGATGACTGGCGGCAGCGCGGACTCGTTTTATTTGCCGGGTCCATGGTTTCAGGCGGGGCAAGCGCAGCTGTCTATTTTTCTCGAGGCAGTGGATGAACAGGCTGCAGGCAGCTTAGAGAAGCTTGAGTTTATTTCCGTATAGAAGGGAGAGGCCTATGGAAATCACGACGCCAACAAAGGTACGCCAGCGGCCGCAGCTTCACCGGATGCGCCAGCAGGGGTGGTTCAAACGGTTTTGGAACAACAAAACGCTGTTGCTGATGTGTCTGCCGGCTATCATCTTCTTTATCATTTTCGCGTATTTGCCGATGCCCGGCTTGTATCTGGCTTTTATCAAGTACAACTACACGGATGGTATTTTTAAGAGTCCGTTCGTGGGGTTCGATAACTTTCGATTCCTTGTGATGACGGGGGATTTGTGGCGGCTGACTTTTAACACGGTGGTTTATAATCTGGCCTTCATCCTGCTGGGGAACGTCTTGCAAATTACCGTTGCGGTGTTCCTGAACGAACTTCGTCTCAAATGGTTTAAAAAGCTAACCCAAACCTTGATGTTCCTGCCGCACTTTATTTCGGCGGTCCTGATTGGTCTGATCGCTTACAACGTGCTGAGCTACGACTACGGTCTGCTCAACAGCATCCTGACTTCGCTGGGATTCGATCCGGTGAAGACGTATTCGAACGCCACGATCTGGCCGTTTATCATTGTGTTGACGTACTTATGGCAATCGACAGGGTATGGATCGATCGTATATTTCGCCGCCATTATGGGCCTGGATAACGAAATTGTCGAAGCGGCGGAAATCGACGGGGCCGGCGCATTCCAGCGCATTCGTTATATTGTGCTCCCTTGGCTGAAGCCCACCTTTATCATTTTGCTCCTGTTTTCGCTTGGCGGGATATTGCGCGGGAACTTCGGCTTATTCTTCAACCTGGTGGGAGCTAACAACACCGCGCTGTACGCGACGACGGATATCATCGAAACGTATGTGTTCCGCGCCCTCATGACCAACTTCAACTTCTCGATCGGGAGCGCCGTCAGCCTCTATCAATCCGTCTTTGGATTTGTGGTGGTTATCACCGCCAACTGGCTGGTCAAGAAGGTTTCGCCCGACAACTCATTATTTTAGGAGGTACAAGGCATGGATGACGCTCATGAAACGCGAAGCATCCGCACAGATCTAGGCGGCATTATCGTCAAAATCGTCGGCTACCTGTTTATCGGCTTCTTCGCCTTATGCTGTTTGCTGCCCTTCCTGCTGGTCCTTGGCACATCCTTTACGTCGGAAGCGGCGATTAAACGGTTTGGCTTCAATTTCTGGCCCCGGGAATTCAGCACCTTCGCTTACAAAATCGTCTTCGAAAATCCGGATCTCATCATTGGCTCCTATCTCGTGACCATCGGCATTACAATCTGCGGTACCGCACTGGGTTTGTTCTTGGTGGCGATGACGGGGTATGCGCTGCAACGGCCCGATTTTGCTTACCGGAATCGCATCTCTTTCTTTATCTACTTTACGACCTTGTTCAGTGGCGGGCTGGTTCCGTTTTACCTGCTGGTGACACAGTATTTGGGCCTGAAGGATAACTACTTGGCCGTCTTGCTGCCCGGTCTGCTTAGTCCATTCCTGATCATCATGATGAAAAGCTTCGTTCGCTCCATTCCCCACGCGATCACGGAATCTGCCAAAATCGACGGGGCCGGAGATTTCACCATCTTTATCCGCCTAATCTTACCTATGACTACACCAGCCTTGGCCACGATCGGCTTGTTTATCGCCCTGGGGTATTGGAATGAATGGTACAACTCCATGTTGTTCTTATCGCCGGACATGAAGTACCGCCCGCTGCAGCTGTTCCTGTATAACGTCATCACCAGCGCGGACTTCATCCGAAATTCGGCCGCGGCTTCGAACGTGGAGCTGCGCGATGTGCCGCTCGAATCGATGAAGATGGCGACGGCTATCGTGGCGACGGGCCCGGTGATTTTATTTTATCCGTTTGTGCAGCGCTATTTTATCAAAGGCATCACGGTTGGCGCTGTCAAAGGCTAAGGCTTCACAATTTCAAATAGATGAAGGAGGTTTGTGTGAATGGTTCGATGGAAGAAGGCGTCAATTTGGGTCATGGTGAGCCTGCTGGTGTTGCTGCTGGCGTCCTGCGGCGGCGGCTCAAACAACAAAGGGGCGGGCAGCGATGCGGCAAACAATGGGGTGAATTCGGTGAACACCGGTCAAGAGACGGACACGGGAATCGACACATCCAAGTTCGTGAAGATCAGTTATCTCGTTTTGGGGGATAAGCCAAAGAACGGTCAGTTCGAAAAGGTGCTTGCAGAAGTCAACAAAATCATGAAGGAAAAAATCAACGCCGAGCTGGAATGGAAATGGATCGAATGGGCGGATTGGCAGACCAAATACAATCTGGCGTTAGCCTCTGGGGAACCGATTGATCTGATTACGATCGGAACCGACTGGCTCGACACCTGGGGGAATGCGCAGCGCGGCGCCTTCATGAATCTGGATGAACTCCTGCCGAAATACGCGCCGGAAACGTGGAAATCTATCCCGGAAGAGGATTGGGAAGAAAGTAAATACAACGGCAAAATCGTCCTGATTCCGGAGAACGATTACACGCAGTGGGTCAATCACGGTTTCTTCTACCGCGGCGATTGGGCGAAGGAGGCCGGGATTACCGAACCGATCAAGGATTGGGAGGGCATCGAGAAATACTTGCAGTACATTAAGGACAACAAACCGGATGTGATTCCGTGGGACGCAGCGTCAGGCACGCAAACCTGGGGTGGATTTGTTCAATCGTATACGGATGAGCTGGAGCTTCCAATTTCGACCGGTTTCTTGCCCGTATTTACGGCTAAATCCTATGAAGAGCGATTTACTGCTGTAAGTCCAATCTTCGAGGACGTGTTCTTGGATTATGCCACGATGATGAAAAGATGGGCGGATCAAGGCTTCTGGCGTGAAGACGCCCTGAATAACAAGAACAACAACCGCGATGCGCTGAAAGCCGGCTTGTCGGGGCTTGATCAGCATCATACACAGACGTTCTCTGGACTTCGCGTCGAAATGGATAAAGCACAACCTGGTTCGGAGCTGCAAATGTTCCCATTCTCCCGGACGCGCGGCACCAACCTTATGGAGCTGTCGATTACTCATGGCGGTACATCTGTAGGGGCGCACAGCAAAAACCCGGAACGCGCGCTGATGGCCTATGATCTGATTCGCAATAATGAAGAGATTTATCATCTGATCAACTATGGGATCGAAGGCGTACAATACGTGATCAAAGATGGCAAACGTGCACGTCCTGAAGGTTATGATGACGCAAGAGACGGCTTTTATTCAGATTTCTGGGGCGGCCGTGTCGACAAGTTTGAAATTCCCAGCGAAACGACCTGGGATCAGATCGAAGAGACGTTGTATGCGGAATACGATAAGATCAAGAAGCCATATGTATACGGTCGCTTCGTATTTGATAAAACGCCGGTAGAAGCTGAATTGACCGCGATCTCGCAGGTAACCGGAGAGCTTGGTCCGGCCATCGTGATGGGGAAAGCCGGAGACCCGGCGAAGGCGGTTGAAGAGTTCCGCAACAAGCTGAAGCAGGCCGGATACGATAAAGTGTTGGCCGAGCTGCAAAAGCAGTTGGACGCTTATAAAGTTCAGATCGGTGAATAATCGTTATACGGAAAAACAGAACGGACCCGCGAATCGCGGGTCTGTTTTTTTGTGAGAGATTGCAATTTCGCAAGAAAATGGATTTACATTTTTCAAAATGAGGCATATACTAAAACTATAAAGTTGCACTGAGGAAACTTTAATGGATATAGACAACTTTAGTGGGCGCAAGCGCAAGGGAGGGATTCTCATGATGGAACAAAGTATTGCGCAACAAACGACTCCAGTCACATCCAATGGATTGGATCATAAAACGTCCGCACATGCCGCATTGGACGGCAGAACGAAAGGTCTGAAACGGCTTCTTCCGTTTCTTGGACCTGCGTTTATCGCTGCGGTTGCTTATATCGATCCCGGTAATTTTGCAACGAACATCACCGCAGGATCGAAGTACGGGTATCTATTGTTATGGGTGATTTTCGCTTCGAATTTGATGGCGGTGCTGATTCAGTCGTTATCGGCGAAACTAGGGATCGCCACTGGCAAGAATTTGCCCGAGGTTGCTCACGATCGATTTCCGAAGGGCGTGTCGATCTTCCTGTGGATTCAGAGCGAGTTGGTCATTATCGCTACGGATCTGGCCGAATTTATCGGGGCGGCGTTAGGGCTCTATCTGCTGTTTGGCATTCCGATGCTGCCCGCTGCCGTGATCACCGCGATTGGCTCCTTTGCGATCTTGGAGCTGCAGCGTCGGGGATATCGCGCACTGGAGGCGGGAATCGCCGCGATGGTGCTGATCGTTGTTTTGGCCTTTGCCTTTCAAGTGATTGCGGCGAATCCGGATTTTGCTGCCGTTGGCGCAGGCTTAGTGACTCCTCGCTTTGACGGAGTGGACAGCGTCCTGCTGGCTGCGGGTATCTTAGGGGCCACCGTAATGCCTCACGCGATTTATCTGCACTCCTCGTTAACACAAAACCGGATTGTGGGACGCAATGAGGCCGAGAAGAAGAAAATTTTTAAACTGGAATTCATCGATATCGTGTTGGCGATGTTGATTGCCGGGGCCGTGAATATGGCGATGGTCGTTGTCTCCGCAGGGCTGCTCTTCAAAAATGGTCTAGTGGTTGAAGATCTGGACGTCGCCTTCCAACAATTCGGAACGATCGCCGGACCGTTCACCGCCATTTCTTTCGGACTGGGACTGCTGATTGCCGGCCTCTCGAGTTCTTCGGTGGGTACGATGGCCGGGGATGTGGTGATGCAGGGGTTCATCAACAAACGAATTAACCTGTACGTGCGGCGGGCGATTACCACCATTCCGCCGCTGGCGATCATCGTGTCGGGCGTGAACCCGACGAATGCCCTGGTCATGAGCCAAGTGGTGTTGTCGTTTGGGATTGCCTTTGCCTTGATTCCTTTGATCTTGTTCACCTCGAACCGCAAAATTATGGGCGGCCTCGTGAATCATCGGGTGACCACAAAGCTGGGGTGGATGATCTCCGCTTTGGTCGTTAGCTTGAACCTGTTCCTGGTCGTTCAAATGCTCTGGTGAGGTACGTAACAATGAGGACTTCCATTTCCGCGTTGGTGCGGGATGGAGGTCCTTTTTTCAAGTGGACAAGCTAGGGAAAAGCAAAAGCGAAAGAGAGCCGTTTGTGGGCTATCTCCTTCGCTGTCTGCATTAGAAGCACGTGAATGAGCGAATCCGATTCAAATCGATGCCGAAGTATCCCCAGAAGAAACCAAACCACCGGAATCCGGCAATCGAATTCCGCCCGACGAATACCGGGAAGAACCAGAATTGCTCCCCATTGTTCAGCCAAACGTAGGTGTTGCGGAACAAGCAACGTCTAATTCCGCCCGGATCGATGGCAAACGTGCCGACTTGCATTTGCGGTACAAATTGTGGTGGTGGAGAGGTTGGCGGCTGAACGCCTCCCGGTGCTCCTCCCGGAGTACCTGGGAATCCTCCAGGACCTCCCCCTGGAAAACCACCTGGAAATCCTGGACCACCAGGTACGCCAGGCCCTCCCGGAAATCCTCCGCCGGGTCCCGGCGATGGAAAAAATCCCATATGTGATCGCTCCCTTCAATGTATAGGCACAATCATCATATGCAAATGCGGAGAGGGCGGTTGGGCGAATGCCATGGAAATTGTTTTATTTTTCGTGCTTCTCACTCAGGCCAAGAAACTGGTAAATTCGCGACTTGTATTGCTCCAGGCTTTCGTAGCAGCCATACATGCGGCTTGCGATCGTCTTCCCATTCCCAAAGAAGAAGCGTTCAAACTGGTTTTGTCTGCCGCCAAACGCGCTGCCGCCCAGCTCCCAGGCCAGCCTGAAGAGGGCGATGCGATCTTTTGCCAGACTGGATATTCCCTGCAAATAGGTATCGAGGTAAGCTTGGTTTTCCGAATTGAAGTCTGCCCCAAACGGGTTCATGATCAGTTGGCTGGCGCTAATCGTACGGATCATCTTCAGCGCTTCCTCATGCAGATCGGGAAACTGGATACCCGCGGCGGTCAGCGGTGCCAGCGCTGGAACATAGTAACCGGATGCGGTGAAGGTTCCGCCGGTCTCGGCCGCCATACGCAATGCTTTCAGGTTCTCCAGCATTGCCATGATTTTGGCGATTGAATGAAGGAACGAGGGCTCGCCATCCGCATTCTGCTCCATGGCCAACGCTTGCAGCAGCCCTAGGAAAAATTCAGTCTTCACAATGTACCGCGTGAGGATCTGGTGACCGGCGTATGCATGGAAGTGCCCTTCATGAAACAACCGATCGCACAAATCCTCTTCGCCGAAGAAAAATACCCGATCCCGCGGAACGAGAACCCGATCAAAGATCACCATCGTGTCCATTTCCTCAAACCGGCTGGAGAGGGGGTGATCATAACTTGAATCAAACGCGTGGCTCTCTCGGCAAATAAAGGTCATTCCCTCCAAATCATTTGGTACCGCAAAAGCGAATGCGCTGGGATTCACCTTCCCGTCTCCCAACATAAAGGAAGGCGTGGGGAGGACGAGGATTTCCTCGCAGGTGGGTCCCTGGGTCGCCATCAGAAAAGCACCGCTTACGACAAGACCCTCAGGAAGGATCTCTACCACCTTGGCGGCCAGGGATTCATCATGATCAACCGGTCCGGACATTTTGCTGATCATCGGCTGAACAAAGGCATGGGATAACGTGATGTCATTTTCCCGACAATACTCGTAATACGTACGCAGATTCTGTCCATACTCCGGCGCGACAGCCTCCATCATGGAGGCAGCGGTATAAAAAGACATCAACGCGGTGTTCATATAGTCGGGGGAACGGCCGAGAAATCCATGATGCAAACCGGCCCAAATCTCGGACATCCTCCTTCTGCGAACTAACTCTTCGGGAGTGGTCGGCGGCAAAAATGAAAGGCCAACGCGCTCCTCGGTGGTCGGTGACACATACGTCATGACGTCCCGCAGGTCATCCTCGCATTGCTTATCGTACATCGCGGCCTGCGTCCGGATCAGACCTCGAAAGGCAGGGTGCTCGGATAACGGAACGTTAACGCGTTCGCCGTTGTACCATAACCGGATGCGCTTGCGGTTGATCCGTTCGATGTACTGTTTTCCGTTTTTAATGGGCATCGTCTTCTTTGTCCCCTTTACTTGTAATAAGTGCAGTTTTTATATATAGTGCAGGGGCATTTAGGAATGTGCTTCTTAAAAGAACAGGATCTTGCGAAATTCGCAAGACCCTGTTTCAGCTCTGATTCATTAACTAGTGAAGATGTGGTTGCCGATTTGAAGCTTCTGCGGACGCGACCAAATCCATTTGCTTGTCGCTGTTTTTGGATTGAAATAATAAAGCGAACCGTAGGACGGATCCCAACCTCTGACCGCATCCAGTGCAGCTAGATAAGCCGTGCGGTCCGGTGTAAGCCAAATTTGTCCGTCATCGACCGCAGTAAAGGCGCCCGGTTGAAACACGACACCGTTGATTGTATCAGGGAATAAAGACGATTGAATCCGATTCATGACGACGGCACCCACCGCCACTTGTCCGGTATACGGCTCACCTCGAGCTTCACTATAAATCACTCGGGCCAACAGATCCATTTCGCTTTGATTTAGCGAATATTTTCTCAGCGCCGCCCAAGTCTGGGGGCCAGCCACACCGTCAACCTGAAGCCCGTAACGCGACTGGAACGTACGCACGGCTTGTTGCGTTTTTGTCCCGTAATATCCGGTAAGTTGTTCATTGAAGATGCCCAGCGCCTTCAGTCGGTATTGAAGATCCCAGACATCCCCGCTCGTGGAGCCCAGCTTCAGCGTCCCGGAGGCTGCCTGCGTTGGCGCTGCTCCGCCCAACAGGCCTACCGAGAGCACGATCACAAAGAGTAAAAGGAATCCTCGGAATTTGTTCATTTTGGGTGACCTCCTTTCCCTACAACATTGTAGGGAAGACTGTAGAGCGGGACAACCTACAACTTTTGGCATTCAGCGGGAAGTCAGGGAAGGGGTGAGAAAAAAATCCCCCTCAAAGGTTGAGGGGGAGACAGGTTTCCGGCTAACTGGAGCTATGTCTTCTCGATTTGTAATAACCGGATCCCATGTAGCCGTGGCGGTGCTTGTAGTCGGAGGAGGAGCGTCCCATCATCGGCCGAGTGTACCCGTGGCTGCTGCTGTAGCGCTTACCGTAATGTCTAGCCGAGCTGCCGTAATGCCTTCGATGGCTATGCGTAGCGGAATGAAGTAATTTATTCTCGCCTGGGACAGAAAGACTCCCAAATCCTCCATGGCATCTAAAGCGTCCGAATAGGGCTTCCGCAGTTGGAGCAGCCGTTAGATGATTTCAATCAGGGAGGGGGAGAGGGTCAACTCTTCCTGCCAGCTTAGCTCCTTGGCGTTCGTGGCGGAATGGGGTGATTCAAAAGTAGAGTAGAGCAAAATGCAACAGGATGTTTGGAATACGCAAATCAAGATGAACGAATCCTTGCTGATGGATGGGACCAGCTCGAGCAGCTGCAGGGTGATTTGGGCACTATCCACTTCGCCATACCGTTGTCCTTGCTCAAAGATCAAATCCTCCAGCGTTGTTCCTTCTACCATGGACATAATCAAAAAGGGATGGCGGCCGATCATCATCCATTCTTTAAAAGCGGGGAGCTGCGGGTGATTCAAGGATTGCAGGATACTTGCTTCTCTCTCCAACAGCTGCCGGGCCAATGAGCCTTTGCTGGGTCTGGCTTGCTTCAAGACAACAGGCCGATTCTCAAACTGATCAAGGCCGAGATAGGTGATCCCGTAGCTGCCCTCGCCCCCTACTTCCAGGATTCCTAGACTTAAGTCTAGGTTGGATACAGACTATTGCACGTTTTTGACGTTCTGTCGTTTATACTATTATAAAAGATAATGGTCTTGGAAGAAGACAAAAATAAGCCGAGGGATGCAACGATGACGATAATGAAGGCGAACACGGAACAAGCGGATAGGTGGTATCAACGGGCCGAAAGCAAAGCCGCACGTTACTTGGACTTGTTGCAGGAACAGCTCCGCTCGAAGAGCTACGTGTCCAGACTGCTCGATGATTTCATATGGTGGAAAAAAAAGCACCTTCCACGTCAGAAATTGCTCCCGATCTGGCGACGCGGCGCCAAACCGCCCGATTCATCGGAGGGTTCCCGGTTTCTCGCATGGCTGGCCCGTGCAGGGAAGCTGGACGATTATTTGGAGCGGAGCGTTTCCTATATGTATCTGCGGGATCTCGGTCAGGATTTGTCCGATCCCCGAACCCGTGCCAAGATCCAACGCATGGCAGGCGGGTTGAAGAAGTCTCTCGTCTCACCGGATGAAGCAACGGTCGGAACGGGAATCATGGAAGAGATGATCAGCTTAGCTTCCGTCTATCGCTGGGCTCAGCGAGAGGGCGTGGAGGAAGCGGTGATTTGGGTGATGGAGCGGTTAAAGGGCGTTAGGTCCCATCTCCCGCCAGAAATGAATGCCGAGGAAGCCGAGCGCAAGCTCATCAAAATCATCTTGGGCGTCGTGATGCACGTCATGGACGAAATGGAGGGCCACAAAGGCTCTGCGGAGCGTTCCCGCCGGCTCGGAGAGGCAATCAAACTGGGATATTATTACGGGCTGACCTACCCGTTTATTGATGACCTGCTGGATTCCGGAGCCTTAAATGCCGAAGAGCAGGAACAATATTCCCGTATGATTCGCTTGACGATCCGAACGGGTATTGTACCCGAGCTTGGGGAGTGGAGCGGCCGCCATCAAGAGCTGGTTCGATATATCCATACTGAGCTTCGGGAAGCGTATGAATTTATCCGCGGTTATCAGAATCCGGGTACGCAGGACGTATTTTTCGAGCAATCGTATATCTTTTTTGAATCCCAGGACGCCGATCGCTGCAAAACATTACATGATGCGCATTATACCAATGAAGAGTTATACCTGCCCATTATTTTAAAATCCGCCTCGTCGCGGCTGATCGTTCGTTCCGTGATTTCTGCTCCCCAGGATGAGGGGTTTGACCAGCGTGTATTCTATTACGGCCTCTACAATCAGCTGGCTGACGACTTTGCGGACATGGCCGCAGACCTTGATGCAGGAGCGGTCACGCCTTATACGTATTATTTGACCTACCGGCATGAACGACCGGATTTGATCAATCCGTTTGAATTGTATTGGGCGGTCATTTCGCATTTGATCCACCATGTCTACCGTTCGGAGCCCCAAACCCGTGAAATCATTTTAGCGCGTGCCATCAATGGACTCAAACGATATCAAAGACGGGTTGGAGTAGAGCGGTTTCATGAAGTCTTGGCGATTTTTTCGATCGGTCATCCGGAGCTGGAGGATCTGATTCAGCTTCTGGTTCGTCGTGCGGCGGATGTAGATTTCTACGACAAATGGCTGCGGGACCAGTTGCTAATGGCGTTGCGAGCGAATCGGCAAGAGCAAGAAGCATTTGTTGAGCTTGTCCAAACCGCTCGAAAGCATGTAGATGCGATATTGCCAATTACAAGCACAGCATCGTCTTTGATTACGGAAGATCCCCTCCTGGTGGATACGGCCAATTACAGTCTGGAAGGCAGCGGGAAGCGGCTCCGCCCGATCTTAGCATGGGTGATGGGCGTGCAGGTATACGGACTGGATCCGGCTGCGTTATCCCCTTTGTTCCGGGCGCTCGAATACATGCATACCGCCTCTCTGATCTTTGATGACTTACCGTCTCAAGACAATTCTCCATCCCGCCGTGGCAAGCCAACGCTGCATGAAGTGCATAACAGCGCCATTGCCGAGCTTACGGGAATTTTCCTGATCCAGAAGGCGGTGGAAGAGCAGGCATCTTTGAAAGGCTTCGACAACGAGTCCGTGCTGGCGCTGCTGCAATACTTATCCCGGAAGGCCGGGGAGATCTGCATGGGGCAAGCGATGGACTTAAACGCCAAAGGCAAGGTGTTAACCGTAGAGGAGCTCGACCGGATTTGCTTCTACAAGACGGGAATTGCGTTTGAAGCCTGTTTGGTAGCACCGGCGATTTTGGCTCGGGCTAACGAGACGGAAATCGCCGTTCTGAAGAATTTTGCTTATCACACTGGCATCGCTTTTCAAATCAAAGACGATCTGCTGGATGGGGAAGGGGATCCGCGTTTACTCGGCAAACCAACGGGGAAGGACATTGAAAACGGCAGTTCCACCTATGTGACTGTACTGGGGACGGCTGAGGCAAACAAAGCGATGTGGGAGCATTATTGCCTGGCGATGGAAGCGCTCATGGAGCTCCCGAAACCTCCGGTTTTTCTTAAACACTTACTGCACTACATCATTAACCGGGAAACTTGAGCATGTCATCCTAAGATCGATTTGAATTGCTGTGGTGTGCCTTGCACTCATGTCAGCAGTATGTTAGAATACGACTATCTTAAATGAGGGAGCTGAAACGGATGGATATTTCTTGCTAAGAAGATGGAACCGTAATGCGAGCTTGAATCGCATGGTTTATTTCTTATGCAAGAAAGATACTTCATCCTTTCACTCCAATCGTATATATTCTAAATCCATCCCCGCCGGCAGGGTTGGATTTGTTGTATATTTTTGGGCTGCAGGAAAGGTATCTTTCTTGCAGCCCATTTTTTTATGCAGGAGGGATGTTGTTCATGTCATTAATTCATGTGAACCATCTAACGTTTGCCTATGAAGGCAGTTACGATAACATTTTCGAGGATGTGAGCTTTCGCATCGATACCGATTGGAGGCTGGGCTTTACCGGCCGGAACGGACGGGGGAAGACGACCTTCCTGAATTTGCTGCTCGGCAAATACGAATACAGCGGGCAAATTTCCTCGGATGTCAGCTTCGATTACTTCCCGTTTGAGGTCAAGCATCCGGAGAAGAATACGCTGGATGTTGTAGAGGAAATTGTTCCGGTCTATGAGTTGTGGGAGCTCATGCGTGAGCTTTCTTTACTGCAGGTGTCCGATGATGTGCTGTACCGTCCTTTCGAGTCTTTGTCGAACGGGGAGCAGACCAAGGTAATGCTTGCCGCCTTATTTCTGAAAGAGAATCACTTCCTGCTGATCGATGAACCAACGAACCATTTGGACATGGAAGCCAGAGAGCTCGTGGGTGATTATTTAAACCGCAAGAACGGGTTTATCCTGGTTTCTCATGATCGCGCCTTTTTGGATCGCTGCGTGGATCACATCCTGTCCATCAACAAGACAAACATTGAGATTCAGAAGGGCAATTTCTCCGATTGGTGGGAAAATAAAAGGCGCCAGGACAACTATGAGTTAGCCGAAAACGAAAGGCTGCAGAAAGACATTAAACGCCTGTCGGAAGCGGCAAAGCGGACGAGCAACTGGTCGCATAAGGTGGAAAGTACGAAAAACGGCACACGAAATTCCGGCTCCAAAGTGGATAAGGGCTACATCGGTCATAAAGCGGCCAAGATGATGCAGCGCTCCAAATCGATCGAGCAACGACAACAGAACGCGATCGAGGAAAAGTCGAAGCTGCTCAAGAACATTGAAGCCTCAGAAAGCTTAAAAATCGCCCAGCTGCCTTACCATAAAACGCAGCTTGCCGAATTTGACCGCGTTTCGATCCACTACGGCGAGAAGCAGGTGTGCCGCGATATCAGCTTTACGATCGAACTAGGCGACCGGATCGTGCTGATGGGCCGTAACGGCTCGGGAAAGTCAAGCATTCTGAAGCTGCTTTGCGGGGAGGATATCCGCTATACCGGCACGGTACGTCAAGGGAGCCAATTGAAAATCTCTTATGTGTCTCAGCAAACCTCTTGGCTGCATGGGAATTTAACCGATTTTGCCAGAGAGCATGACATTGATGAAAGTTTGTTTAAAGCGATTTTGCGGAAATTGGATTTCTCCAGATTGCAGTTTGAGAAGGATATCGCGGATTACAGCGGGGGCCAGAAGAAAAAGGTGCTTATCGCGAAAAGCCTCTGCGAAAAAGCGCATTTGCTGGTATGGGACGAACCGCTGAATTTCATTGACGTGATCTCGCGTATGCAGATCGAAGATTTGCTGCTAACCTATGAGCCTACGATATTGTTTGTTGAGCATGATCGCGAGTTTTGCGAGCGGATTGCGACCAAACAGGTACAACTATAACATACTTTCAACCGCGTTCATCGCGGTTTTTTTATTTAAAAAATTTTCAAATTTCGGATTGTAATTTTATGAACAATGTCTTATTATCATATCTATGATAATGATTCTCATTATCATGATCATCGTTTTATGGGAGGTGAAATTCTGAATACTACAGCCGCGAATCAAAAAATGGGGAGTCTCTATTACCTCTTAATCCTCCTATTAATCGTACTGATTGGGGTATCCGCGGTTTATTCCGTATCCATTGGTCAAGTCCATATTCCATTTAAACAAGCGATAACCATTATGCTGAACTTCTTGTCACACGGTCGATGGGGGTCGCTGGAGCATATCGATAACCAATCCTACCTGAACATTATTCTGCAAGTTAGGATGCCTCGTGTCATCTTTGCTCTTCTTATCGGCATGGGACTCGCATTGTGCGGAGCCGTCATGCAGGCCGTGGTGCAAAACCCGCTCGCGGATCCATACATACTTGGCATCTCGTCCGGCGCTTCGCTTGGAGCCACCTTCGCCATACTGATCGGGTTCGGAAGCGGTGCGCTATTGTCCCAGTTCGGCGTAGCTTGCGAAACACTTGGAGATCAAGATCGGAAAAAGAGAAATCGTCAAAAATGTTTCGATCCACGTCAAAAACAAGCAGTTTGTTGGACTGATCGGCCCCAATGGATGCGGAAAATCGACGTTGCTAAAAAGCATCTACAAGAGCTTGGTCCCGCAGAACGGCACCGTTTTTCTGAATGATATGGATGTATTAAAAACTTCAGAAAAAAAGGTGTCGCAACAATTAGGCGTGGTCGGTCAATTTAATGAGATGCATTTTGATCTAACGGTGCAACAAATGGTGATGTTGGGCCGGACACCCCACAAAAAATTGCTGGAGTCCGATAAGCAAGAGGATTACGAAATCGTAGAGGAAGCCTTAAGAAGAACGAATCTGCTCGAATACAAAAACCGCAGTTATTTGTCTTTGTCCGGGGGCGAGAAGCAGAGGGTTATTTTAGCGAGAACCATTGCCCAACAGCCCAAGTTCATGATTTTGGATGAACCTACGAATCACTTGGATATTCGTTATCAGCTAGAGATCTTAACCTGTGTGAAGTCGCTGCAGATCGGTGTGTTGGCAGCGCTTCACGACTTGGAAATGGCCGCCCATTATTGCGATTACCTATATGCGATCAAGGACGGCGAGGTTTATGCACACGGAAGACCGGAAGAAGTTCTGACACCGGAAGTTATCGAGTCACTTTATCACATCAAATGCCAGACATATATCAATCCGATTACGAACGGATTAAGCTTCGCATATGGAATTTAGAAGGGGAGAACGAAGGATGAAGAAGAAAATATGGCTTGCCTTAAGTTTAACATTCCTGCTGACATTAACGGCTTGCGGAGGGGCAAACACGAGCACAAGCACAAGCAGCGGCTCGGCGTCAGCGCAAAATCAAACTGAAAATCAAACTCAAAACCAAGCTCAAAATCAAGAAGCAGCTACCAGCCAGTATCCCGTAACGATCGTTAACTACGCGAAAGCGGAAGGCGGTACGGTGTGGGAAGAGAAAGAGCAAGTCTTCGACAAAGCGCCTGAACAGATCATGGCAAATACAAGACCAGCCGCTGAATTGCTGTTGCATTTAGGGTTAGGCGATAAAATTGTTGGGGTCGGAGCAAACTTCGGTGCACCGGATCCATCGGTGGAAGAGGAATACAACAAACTGAACATTTTGAGCGATGGATACGTTGGGAAGGAAGTTACCCTTGGAACGGATCCGGATCTGGTCTTTGGGCGCGGCGGTTTATTTGAGAACGCCGATTGGGGTGTCGGCACCGTTGACGTATTAAATGATATGGGCATTAAAACTTATGTTTTAGAGTCTTCGATTACCGGAGGAACCTATGAATCAGTCTACAAGGATATCGAGAATTTAGGGAACATCTTTAATGTGCAAGATAAGGCAAATGAATTTATTCAAGAATTAAAAGCAAGACAAGAAGTCATTAGCTCCAAACTGGCGGGCATTACCGAAGAAAAAACCTTCGCTTTATTATTTATGAGCGATCCAAATGAAGTCAGCGTCTATGCCGCCCATGCTGAAACCTTCTTTAACGATGCGTTCCATATGGTGAAGCTTAAGAATGTCTTCGAAAATAATACCAGCGACGAGGTAAGTGTGGAATCGCTGATCGGGGCCGACCCGGACGTCCTGATCGTCCCGGATTGGAGAACCTATGACGGATCGGATCCCAACACGCTCAAAGAAGCGCTTTATAACAATCCGAAATTATCCAGCATGAAGGCGATCAAGAACAAACAGATCTACGCGGTCGACTACAACTATATGTTTGGCTATGGCTACAACACGATTGATGGGATGGAGCAGTTGGCGAAAGAAATGTATCCGTATTTGTTTAAATAAACGGTGGGATATAAAAAAACAAGGCAAACCGCAAAAGCGGATTGCCTTGTTTTTTGTTAAGTATTGTAGCTTTCTACGTCTCGACGTTATCTAACTGCGCAGCTTTGGCAGCTTGTTTGACATGCATTGTTTTCATAACGAATCGAGCGATCGGTTGGGCGAGCAACATTTCGATCCAGAAAGCGATGCAGAAGTTTTTAGGCCAATGATAAAAGAACTCCTGGATTGGATCTACACTGATATGACGCTGTACAACCCAAGATTCAATGACCCCTATATGATGACGACAAAGAAAGCTATTGGGTGCTTCCCGGCTATATGAAAGGAATCGAGGAGGGCGGTGGAATCCCTCGAAGGGAGAATAGGGGAGCGTCATCAGTCTCAAACCGCTTTTTTCAGGCTAAGGATGCAAGCTGGGCAGATGAGGCATATACATATAGTTAAGTTCATCGGAAAGGGGTGGCTCCATGAGATTTACGGTGCAATATATCCCTCTTAACAAGCTTAGACCCGGCATCTCTGTTCAACTTACCCAGCGAATCAAGTCGCTTCGAAAGGCCGCGCAGGATTGCATGCATCTGATGGTTGTCCGCAAAAGCCGGAAGCACGGAGGATACATCATCGTTAGCGGAAATCACCATTACGAATTTTTGAGAAAGCATACGAAAAATACAGTGGCTCCATGCTTGGTGGACCAAGGTAAAACCTCCGAGCGCGTAGAATCGTTGATCCATTATTTTCGCAAACCCAATTTGCCCTATGAAGTCCCGCGTGTTCAACGGGATCGGACATCCGCGAGCAGCTGGTCCATCATCCGTAAATTTTTGCGACAAGAGCCTCGGTTCAGGCAATTATCCCGTACACAGCAGCTGAAGGTACTTCGGCTTGCAATCCAATACCGGAAAACGACCATCCAATCGATGAAAGCCAAGGTCGACGGTTACCTTCGAACCAAGAAAACTGGATAAACCTACCGTGGTGTGCACAGCTAACAAATCGTGTCGTGATTGCGATCCCGAAAGAGGATTTAGTATAATGTTCGTATCCTTTCTAATTCCAAATTTATCTAATCTTTGAAAAGGCAGGTGTATGCCATGAAATTTAGCGAATACCGATATGAACGGCCCGATGTCCAAGCTTTCCAACAGAGATTTAAGGAGCTTCTTCAGGCATTTACAAGTGCGGATTCTTATGAAGAGCAAGACCGGATCATGCGGGAAATCAATCAACTTAGAAGCGGCTTCGATACAATGCAGGAGATCGCCAGCGTCCGGCATACGATCAATACAAACGACGAGTTTTATAAAGCGGAACAGGACTTCTATGATGAAGTGGGCCCGGTTGTGCAGGAATCGATTACAGACTACTACCGGGCTTTAGTTCATTCGAAATTCCGCGGCCAGCTGGAGAAAAAATGGGGACATCAGCTGTTCCGGCTTGCCGAGCTGTCGTTAAAGACGTTTAGCCCGGACGTCATCGAGGATCTGCAGCGGGAAAACAAACTGACCACGGAATACGCCAAGCTGATCGCCTCCGCAAAAATTCCGTTTGAAGGCGAGGAACGCAACTTGTCCCAGCTCATACCGTTCCAGCAATCGACGGATCGGGGGGTTCGCAAGCGTGCGGCCGAAGCGGCGTACGGTTTTTTGGCCGAGCATGAAGATGAGCTTGACCGGATCTATGACGAGTTGGTCCAAGTGCGGACCAAGATCGCCAAGAAGCTTGGATTCCGCAACTTCGTGGAGCTCGGTTATGCCCGCCTGTCGCGGACGGATTACGATGCCGAGAAGGTAGCGAACTTCCGAAGCCAGGTTCTCAAGCATATTGTGCCTGTGACCACGAAGCTGAAGGAGCGGCAAAAGCAGCGGATCGGCGTGGACCAGCTGCTGTACTATGATGAGAGCTTTGCTTTCAAATCCGGAAACGCGGTACCGAAAGGCGATTCCGACTGGGTTGTGAAGAACGGGGCGAAGATGTATCGCGAGCTGTCTCGGGAAACGAATGAATTCTTCACCTTCATGACGGAAAATGGATTGATGGATCTCGTGTCCAAACAAGGTAAACAGGCTGGCGGGTACTGTACCTTTATCAGCGATTACAAGGCGCCGTTTATTTTCTCAAATTTCAACGGGACGTCCGGCGATATCGATGTGCTGACACATGAAGCAGGGCATGCATTTCAAATGTATGAAAGCCGGGGCTACGAGGTGCCGGAGTATCAATTCCCGACGCTGGAAGCCTGTGAAATTCATTCGATGAGCATGGAATTTTTCACCTGGCCTTGGATGGATTTGTTCTTTGAAGAACAGGCCGATAAATACCGCTTTGATCACTTAGCTAGTGCAGTCATCTTCATTCCTTACGGCGTGGCGGTGGATGAATTCCAGCATTACGTCTATGAGCATCCGGAGGCGACGCCGGCGGAACGCAAGCAAGCTTGGCGGGAGATTGAACGCAAGTATGTGCCTTACCGGAACTATGCGGATAACGCCTATTTGGAACGGGGCGGGTACTGGCACAAACAGGGGCATATCTTCAATTCGCCGTTTTATTATATCGATTATACCTTGGCACAGATTTGCGCGTTTCAGTTCTGGAAGAAGATGCATGAAGACCGCGAAGCGGCGTGGGCCGACTACTTGCGCTTATGCCAGCAAGGCGGCAGCCAATCCTTCACGGAGCTGGTCCAAACGTCCGGCTTGATTTCACCGTTTGAAGACGGCTGCGTCACTTCGGTGATCGGAAGCATCGAAGCGTGGCTGGACGGGGTGGACGACACCGTACTCTAAAGCGCATCCGAATTAGACGTTTGCAAGAGATTTGAATTGCGGACGTCTTTTTCTTTGAGAGATAATAAAGAGGATCAGACTTCATCGCATGGAGGAATGAACGATGGATTATGTGAAGCTAGGGAATACCGGATTGGACGTCTCGCGAATTTGCCTCGGCTGCATGAGCTTTGGCGAAGTGGTACCAGGATGGCATTCCTGGGTGCTGAATGAGGATAAGGCCCGCCCAATCATTCAAAGAGCGCTTGAGCTGGGCATCAACTTCTTTGATACAGCCAACGTCTATGCAGCCGGGACCAGCGAAGCGATCACGGGACGAATTCTTAAAGAGATCGCGAACCGGGACGAAATCGTGCTTGCAACCAAGGTGTGGGGACGCATGCATCCCGGTCCCAACGGAGCCGGATTATCGCGGAAAGCGATATTGAGCGAAATTGACAAGAGCCTGAAGCGGCTGGGGACCGATTACGTGGACCTTTATATCATCCATCGTTGGGATTACAACACGCCTATCGAGGAAACGATGGAGGCGCTGCACGACGTGGTGAAAGCGGGGAAAGCCCGGTATATAGGTGCTTCTGCAATGTACGCCTGGCAATTCCAGAAGGCCCAGTATGTCGCTGAGAAGAACGGATGGACCCGGTTTGTTTCCATGCAAAACCACTACAACTTGATTTATCGGGAAGAGGAGAGGGAGATGCTGCCGCTCTGCAAAGACCAAAACATCGCCGTAACGCCTTATAGCCCGCTCGCTTCCGGCCGCTTGATTCGCGATGCATCGGTCACCACCCATCGCTCGGAAACCGATGCGATTCAAAAATCCAAGTACGATCCCACCGCAGCGGCGGATCGTTTTATTATCGAGCGTGTGGCAGAAGTGGCGGAGAAACGCGGTGTTCCTCGCGTACATATCGCGCTGGCTTGGCTGTTGCAGAAGGAACAGGTCGCAGCACCCATCGTGGGCGCTACAAAACTATCGCATCTGGAAGATGCAGTTGGGGCGTTATCGGTCAAACTCAGCGCGGAGGAAATGGCCTATCTTGAAGAACCATACGTACCGCATCCAGTGGTAGGGGCGGAGTGAGGGTTAACTCGTCTGATCATTTAGTTTACGCAAGCGATACGCGTTCGGAAAACACCTTCGTGTCATACCCGTAGACATGGGCCAATTCGAACAGAAACTTCATTTTAATCGCAATGAATGCCGGAAAATCCACCGCATTCAACACAAGACCGCCAGCTCCGGTTCCTGCGCCTTCGGCAACCGCGATTTTTTGATAAAGGCGAAGGAGTTTGTTCGCTTCTTGAGTGTTTGTCAGATTTGCTCATCTGTTTTGGCTGCCGGGCTTATCCTTTCTCCTTTTGCAGGAGGCATCTTGCCGGTGACATCAAAATAGAGATAAAAAAAGTGTGAACAAATCTTAAGAAATGAAAGAAAGAGATAATTTATTTTTTCCCTCTGTCGATATAATTCATATAATAAATATTTTGTGGAGAGGGAATTAAGTAAAATGGCAGAGCACAAGGGACAAGACAATGAAATCACGTCAAAGGATAAATATTCCACAACCCTAGAAATCACCTCATTATCTGGGGAGCGAACCTTCCGACAGATCTCCTTCTTTAAAGAAGTCGGACAAGCTCCAAATATGGGAGACTTTATCCAACTCATTAAAACAGAGCTTGGGGAAGAAGTCGAAATCGAAACTTTACAACCCTATTGGGTGTTTAAAACCGTTCTCGGGCATCCCACGAATATCAAGAATATTCGAGTCGTAAGAACGATGAAGGATAACACTTTTCAAAAGGTGACTTTGCTTTGAGATAATGTGATGATTTATAACCCGTGCGTGCACGGGTTATTTTGTTTTTATAGCCCAAAAACAAGAGCCCTTAAAAATGAGGAGTCAAACATAAGAAATCGAAAGTATCGGTATAATTCAGGCACTTTTATAATGAAATTGGAAGCCGAAGGTGAGAAGTTCATGAACTCTATTTTGCAACCGATTACAGCACGCCTGCGCAACCTGCGCCTGGTCCACAAATTGTTTATCGGCTATATCCTGCTGATCTGTATTCCGTTTGCCGTATTTGGATTGATCTTTTATAGACAAATGTACAATAATCAGCTGGATCACTTGAAAAGCGGCAAATCACAGATGTTAGAGCAGGCATACCGAAATTTGGAGGTTGATCTGACGAAAATCGAAGCGATGTATGCTCTTTTTCAAAACAACACCAGCCTGACGGAGTATTTGGGAGGATTCAGCGCAACCGATTGGGCGGAGGCGTACAGGTACAAGCGGGAGATCAGTCCCACCTTTTCCTTTGCCTACATTTCCAATCAGCTTATCGACAAAATCACCATGTATAAAGCGAATCCAGATCTTCCGATTCTATCCCCTGAAGTTCAGGATATCGCCAGATTTACGGATTCACCGCAGGCTGCAGACGTCCAGCGGCTTGCTCCTAACAAGGGGCTTTGGGCATACGAGAAGTCGGATTCGCCAAACGTGCTGCCCGCGATCCGTTATTTTCACAAGATGTACAATAACAGCTACACTCGTTCCATCGGCATCTTGCAAATCTCGTTAAACGACGGACTTTTTAAACAGTTCTTCGATGCCCAGCAGAGCCCGGAAGACGCATCGAAGATCGTTGTGGATGACAGCGGGAATCTGCTGTATGAAGAGCCGGATAACAAGCTGAATGAGCGGGAAACAATGTGAATGTGCATGAGCGTGAATCATGGTTAATCAAGCAGCCAATGTTAGCCGAGGTGGCGAGAATTGCGGACATCTTTCGGAAATATGGGATCACCACCTTTCTCAGCATCAACTTCGCCAGTCCGATCGTAGTGGGACATCTGCCAACCGCCGACCCGCTAGACGAGGATGTGATCGCATGGTGGAAAAAGGCAGCCGATGACATTTACGAGGTCATTCCCGATTTCGGTGGTTTTCTGGTCAAAGCCGATTCTGAGTCCCGCCCTGGTCCGTTCACCTATGGCCGGAATCACGTCGACGGAGCCAATATGCTGGCCGAAGCGCTGAAGCCGTATGGCGGCCTGGTCATTTGGCGCTGCTTCGTCTATAACTGCTTCCAGGATTGGCGAGACCGTACAACCGACCGGGCCAAAGCAGCGTATGACCATTTTAAGCCGCTGGACGGACAGTTTGAGGACAACGTGATTTTGCAGATCAAAAACGGTCCGATGGACTTTCAGGTTCGAGAGCCGGTATCGCCGCTGTTTGGTGCCATGCCGGATACTAACCAGATGCTGGAGCTGCAAATTACCCAGGAATATACGGGTCAAGCCAGACATGTCTGTTATTTGGTTCCGCAATGGAAGGAAGTCTTTGCGTTTGATACGTATGCCCAAGGGGAAGGCTCCGAAGTCGCCAAAATCGTATCCGGTTCGCTTTATGGACGGAAGTTAGGTGGTGTGGCGGCGGTTTCCAATATCGGCGAAGATTGGAATTGGACAGGGCATGTATTGGCTCAGGCCAATTTATACGGGTATGGGCGATTGATTTGGGATCCCAGCCTGTCCGCAGAGCAGATCGCTCGAGAATGGATTGCTTTAACGTTTGGCAACGGGTTTAAAATGACGGAAGTCATACTAAACATCTTGATGAACTCGTGGCAAACCTATGAACAATATACAGCCCCGCTTGGCGTAGGATGGATGGTGAACCCCAATCACCATTACGGACCTAATGTAGATGGATATGAATACTCCAGGTGGGGGACGTATCATTTTGCAGATCGGAACGGCATTGGCGTGGACCGCACCGTGAAGTCGGGCACGGGCTATACCGCCCAATATCATGAGCCGAATGTGAGCCGCTATGAATCGCTGGACACGTGCCCGGATGAACTGCTTTTATTTTTTCACCATGCCCCTTATACTCACAAGCTGCATTCCGGCAAAACGGTGATTCAGCATATCTATGACACCCATTTCGCCGGTGCTGAGCAGGCGCAAAACTTCCTTGATGCATGGTTGACGCTGGAAGGGCAGATGGATGAAGAGGCGTTTGAGAACGGACGAAGTCGTCTTCTAGAACAAGCGGAACATGCCCGGGAGTGGCGGGATCAGATTAATACGTATTTTTATCGTAAATCCGGAATTCCGGATGAGCAGGGGCGAGCGATTTATTAGTTTCATGAATAAATGGGAAAGAGAGCAGACGGGATGAACTCAAAAATTCTATTTAATGATGGATGGACTTTTGCCAAAAGTAGTCTGGATCCTTCCGCGGTCCAACAAGCGGCGATGGCAACCGAGGTTCAAGAGACTCTTAATCGTTCGGAGCTGCAGGGGCTCACCTTTGTACCCGTGGATTTGCCCCATGATTGGCTGATCTATAACACGCTTAACCTTTATGAGAACAGCATCGGTTGGTACCGTAAAACCTTTGTTTATTCCGGCAATACGGAAGAACAGGAGGTTGCGCTCGCTTTTGACGGCGTGTATATGGATTCGACGCTCTATGTGAACGGGAAGCGGATCGGGGAATGGAAATACGGTTATTCCTCGTTTGAACATGAGATTACTGAAGCGCTTGTGCCTGGGGAAAACGAAATATTGGTTAAAATCGTTCATTTAAGTCCCAACAGCAGGTGGTACTCCGGTGCGGGGATCTACCGTAGTGTTTGGCTGAAGACCCGAAGCCGCAGCGCTTATATCGTAACGGACGGGATCTATGTTTCTACCCGCCGTGAAGAGCAGGAATGGCGTATGGAAATCGAGACGGAGCTGCGACTCGATCCAGACCGACATCAAGAGTTTGTGCTCACCCACAGTCTGTTTCACAAGGGGGATGTCGTACAAACATCTTCAGCAACGCTAGTTCCTGCAGTTGATCCTGGGATGCAAAACGTTCAAACCCTGAGGCTGACTTCTCCTCGGCTTTGGAGCCCAAATGAACCTCAGTTGTATACGCTCGTTACGGAGCTGTCCCTACTAACGTCCGGGGAGAACGCAGGGAAGGAAGAGCGTTTAGTTATTGAAAGGGTGACCCAATCCGTTGGTTTCCGTGAAGTGAAGATGGATCCAGACAAGGGCCTCTTCATCAATGGAGTTCCCATGAAGCTGAATGGTGTCTGTGAGCACCATGATCTTGGGGCATTGGGGAGTGCCTTTAATAAAGAGGCGCTACGTCGCAGATTTCGTCTGTTGAAGGAGATGGGAGTGAATGCTGTCCGGACCGCTCACAATATGCCTGCCCCAGAGTTGATGGAGCTTGCGGCTGAGATGGGACTGTTTGTCGTATCAGAAGCGTTTGACATGTGGGAACGATCGAAAACGATGTATGACTACTCCCGTTTTTTTAAGGAATGGGCCCAACGGGATGTAGAGAGCTGGGTCAGACGTGACCGAAATCACCCCAGCCTGCTGATGTGGAGCATTGGGAATGAAATCTATGACACGCATGCGGATGAAAGAGGGCAAGAAATCACCCGGATGCTGATGGAAGAAGTGCATCGGCACGACCCTAAACATAACGGGAAGGTGACTATTGGCTCGAACTACATGCCTTGGGAAAATGCCCAGAAATGCGCGGATATCGTGAAAGTTGCCGGATACAATTATGCGGAGAAATACTATGAACGCCATCACGCCGAACATCCGGACTGGATCATTTATGGCAGTGAGACGTCTTCGGTGGTGCAAAGCCGGGGGATTTATCACTTCCCGTTGGAGCAGTCGATTCTGGCTGATGACGATGAACAATGCTCTGCATTAGGCAACAGCCCAACCAGCTGGGGGGCAAAATCAGCGGAGGCCTGCATCTTGGCTGAACGGGACACGCCTTTCTCTCTGGGACAATTTCTGTGGACAGGGTTTGATTATATCGGGGAACCCACCCCTTATCATACGAAGAACGCCTATTTCGGTCAGCTGGATACCGCGACTTTTCCTAAAGATTCTTATTACATTTATCAATCGGCATGGACGAACTACAGGGAGCGGCCGATGGTTCATCTCTTTCCGTACTGGGATTTTAATCCGGGTCAATTGATTGATGTCCGTGCCTGCTCCAATGCACCGAAAGTCGAGTTGTTTTGTAACGGGATCTCCCAAGGAAGCTTTACGATCGATCATCAGCATGGCCTTGAGCTTGTCCCCACCTGGAAAATCCCCTATCAGCCCGGTGAAATTAAAGCGGTCGCTTACGATGACCAGGGCGAAATAATAGCGACGGATGTACAAAGGTCCTTTAAAGATGCTGCACGCATCAAGCTCAAATCCGATAAATCATTCCTACTGGCCAACGGAACCGACCTGGCGTTCATTGAAATCTCAATGGAAGATGAAGATGCAAATCCCGTGAGAAATGCGAACAATCGAGTAACCGTTGAAGTCGCGGGAGCCGGGCGGTTAATTGGATTGGATAACGGAGACAGCACGGACTATGATCCTTACAAAGGCACGAGTCGGAGATTGTTCAGCGGAAAAGCGATGGCCATCGTGGCAGCAAACACAACACCAGGCACGATTGTTGTGAAAGTCAGCTCGAAAGGGATGGAGAGTCAGAGCATTACTCTTGAATCTCGGTCGGTAGATCAGGGACTCACAGGTGTTTCTGCCCAATTTGGAAACCGTGAGATGCCGATTGTGATGGGAACCTCGGACGAAATTCCGGTGCGAAAAATTGAGATTATTTCTTTAGCTGGACAACAGCTGACTGCCGAGCATCCTGAAATCCAACTGGAAGCCAAGCTTTACCCAGCGAATACCTCCTACACGGAAGTGGAATGGAGCGTGGTTAATGATGCGGGCATACCATCTAACCTTGCTCAAATCGAGGCGGATGGGCATCGGGCTAGACTCCGTGCTTTGGGGGACGGGCGCTTCCGCGTGCGTTGTACGAGCCGCAACGGTACGGACAAAATTAAGCTGATCTCCGAGTTGGAGTTTCAAGCAACAGGGCTGGGCGAGGCGCAGAAAGATCCGTATAGCTTTATCTCGGCGGGACTGTACGATTACAGCTTCGGGGAGATCGGAAACGGCAATGAAAGAGGCGTGGCTACCAGCAGAGATGGGGAATCTCGAATCGGCTTCCGGAATCTTGATTTTGGGCTTCAGGGGTCGGATGAAATCACGCTGCCGATCTTTGCGTTGACCAGCGAGCCTTACCTGATTCAAATCTGGGAGGGGATGCCTGGGGAAGAGGGCAGCGAACAGATTGCAGAAGTCATTTACCAGAAGGAAACGCGGTGGAACGTGTATCAGGAAGCAACATTTCGTTTGAATAAGCGCCTTCGCGGCATTACTTCAATTTGCTTTGTGCTGAAGCAGAAGATTCATCTCAAAGGGTTCTCATTCACACGCCAAAATCGGGCTTTGCTACGGAATGCGGCTGCGGATTGTGATCATATCTATGGGGACAGCTTCCGAATCGAAGGGAACAACGTAGAAGGGATCGGAAATAATGTATCACTGGAAATGAAGCAGCTGGGTTTCGAGGGAGAGGGCGCATCAAAGCTGTTGATCTGCGGTCATTCACTCATCGATAAAAATACGATCCATGTGCAGTTCACAGCAAATGGCAAAGAAAACCGGCAGTTGATCGAATTTACACAAACCGACGGGTACGAGGTCAAGGAATTCCCATTAAATCGCGTGACGGGCGTTCAGGATGTAACGTTTATCTTTTTGCCGGGCAGCAATTTTGATTTCAGTTGGTTTCAGTTTGTGAAGTAAAAATGGTTATTGGGGGATATAGGCGACGAGAAATTCGAATGAAAGAAAAGGAGCAAAGTGAGATGAAAGTCAGTAAGGATTGGAATACAACGAAAGCGAACCAACCGCCAGTGAGTGTCATCGGCTTAGGTATGTTGGGTTCAGCTCTTGCCCAAACGTTCCTGAAGGAAGGTCATCCGACGACCATATGGAATCGTACAAGGCGATATATTGGCCGGTCGAGTGATCGTAAATCTCACCAACGGCACTCCGGCTCAAGCTCGACAAGCCGCCGCTTGGGTAGCCAACCAGGGCGCTGAATATCTGGATCTGGACGGCGGAATCATGGCTGTCCCACAGATGATCGGCACTCCTGGAGCACTTGTGCTGTATAGTGGATCTGAAAAGGCTCTCCAAACCTGCGAATCAACGCTCAAGGGGCTAGCAGCTGTGAAATATCTTGGCGAAGACCCGGGCTTGGCGCCTCTCTATGATTTGGCACTGCTAAGCTCGATGTACGGAATGTTCGCTGGTTTCTTCCATGCCACGGCCATGACCCGTTCGGAACAGATCAAGTCGGAGGCGTTCACGGAGCTTGTGATTCCTTGGCTTCAAGCCATGTCGACATCGCTGCCCCGGCTGGCACAGGCGGTAGATGAGGGAGATCATCGAACGAACGTATCCAGCCTTTATATCAATAAGCTGGGATTTGTTAATTTAATTGAAGCGTCCCAAGAACAGGGCATTAGTACGGAGCTCATGACACCGATTCAAGAATTGATCAACCGCAGTGTTGCGGAAGGTTACGGAACCGATGGACTTTCAAGGTTAGTGGAGTTGCTCCGAAGAACTGATCGCCATACTCATCATCCTTTTCTGGGCTCTCATTTGATCAATACGTTGTTCCAGTTTCTGTTGAACCGTAGCCAACGTTTGAATTTGATGGACGATCTCCGCATGCTTATCGTCATAGGTTTCGGAACTCATTGATATCGTAAGCAACATAAGTATCATGGCACTTCAAAATTTCAAGAATCTCCTTCGTCGACAACCCAAGCTCTGATGGTTTTGATTCGCTTAATATCAGCCTCGTCGAATTCCCGATAATCATTTAATCATTATCTAAACGCTTTCCTTTCCATTGAGGTAATCCAAATTCTATTATATAGTATCATTACTAATCAATGGATCTAGGACTTCATTTTCTTGGGCTTAGGCTTGTAATATGATCTCATTTTTACAACCGATCTCTTTGATGAGAGCGGAGGGGAGGGGAGAGGGGATTTAAAATGACCGAGTACGTTAAGAAAATGAGAAAATTAATTGGACATGAACCGTTACTATTATGCGGTGCAAGTATTATTTTATTTAATCAGTTAAATCAAGTTCTAATGCTAAGAAGAAGTGATAATGGTTGCTGGTGTTTTCCAGGCGGAGCTGTTGACCTAGGTGAAAATACTGAATATTCGGTTCGAAGAGAACTGTTTGAGGAGACCGGTTTAAGTGTAGAAGAATTGAGTATTTTTGGTGTTTTCTCAGGAAAAGAGTTGCACTATATTTACCCTAATGGAGATGAAGTATATATCGTCGATATTGTTTACTCTAGCAATAAATTTTATGGAGAAATAAACATTGATAACGAAAGCAGAGAATACCGATTTTTTGATATCGAAGATATACCTGCCGAAATTAGTCCTCCCGTAATGCCAGTTGTAAATGAGCTAAAAAGAAGAAACCGGTCAAATAATGTGTAATCATTCCATAAAATAGGCATCCGTAAGTTTCTCACTTATCGCGTGTAATTCCTATTTTTGCAGAGGTGATATTCATGACAAACAAAGTCACACTCAGTAACTATAGTGACCTTTGGGCACAGGAATTTGAGAAAGATCGTAATCGCATTCTGGCTTTGCTCGGTGATAAGGTGAAGCGAATTGAACATGTAGGTAGCACTTCAATTCCTGGCATGGCGGCTAAGCCGATTATAGATATTGCGGTGGCGGTAGATCATCTTTCCATTATCGATGATTGTGCGATCGCACTACTTAACCAAATCGGCTTTGAATACGTACCAAAAGAGGATTTCCCCAATCGTATGTTCTTTCGAAGGGGCGAATGGGGGAACGGCACACATCATCTACATGTGTACGAATATGAAAGTGAGGAATGGAAGAACATTATTTTCTTCCGGGACTATCTAATCAAGTATCCCGACGTTGCCGTTAAATACTTGAACTTAAAACGTGAAATGGCGGAGATCTGTCCTGACCGGCAAACATATACGTTGTGCAAGGCACCGTTTATTCAAAAAATACTTGCTCAAGCGAATGAAGAATTCAACAACACGCAGCAGTAACTAAAAGGAGAGGGAGACTTCTAAATCTCTAATCTTGCAGAGAGTTTTGATTCCTCGCCAAGTTATTGAAGCGGATTTAACCTAACAAGGAAAGGGCTTTTATTTAACTTATATACATATGTACAAAATACGGGTTTTGTGAAAAAGTTATACAGAAAAGACCGCAGGAACTGTTTTGACTGTTTCCAACGGTCTTGTTTCCTTATGGTCCTACTTGTCCATATTATTTACGGCTTTACGCATCTCTTCATCCGTTAAGTGCGTGTAAATCATCGTGGTTTGAATTGATGCATGGCCTAATTGATTTTTCAGTCGCGGCACGTCGTTATTCTCCTGGTGATAACGCGTTGCGAAGGAATGGCGTAATGCATGGACGGTCAAGGCGGGTTTGCCAAAAGCCGTTGCGTACTTCTCAATCAGTTTCTCAATCGATCTTGGCGTTAATCGCCGGTTTTTGCCTTTACGTCCGATCGGCGCACCCATAAATAAATATGTTTCTGATTTTTCCGGCTTATACCGCGCTTCGCGAATTTTGATATAATTTTCCAGATCTAACTTCGCTTGTTCGCTAAAATATACATATTGCTCTTTGTTGCCTTTGCGAATGACCCGAACCAAGCCTTTGTTCATATCGAGATCTTCCAGGTTGATGCCGGCCACTTCGGATAATCGCAATCCGGATCCTAGTATTAAGGAAACGATGGCCGTATCCCGTTCGCGGTTAAACTCGTGGAATTGAAATAATCGTTTATTCTCGCGGTTTTGCTCACCAAAATCATAAGCCACAAACTGCCGGAACAGTTCAAAATCATCGGCTCGTAAAATTTTGCCTTCAATCCGATTCGCGATCGTTTCCTGACTTTCTTTCAGCGCATTAAATTCAATCTTGGCCATAACATTTCGCTCAAGATAAGGCTTAAGATCAGCGGTTTCGGCTTTATTCTGTAAATAATCAAACAGCGATTTAAGTGCTGACAGCTTCCGGTTGATTGTTAATTTGGAGTTGCCTAATTGATATTCCAGGAACGTCAGAAAGCTTTCGATTTCTCGAACCGTTAATTTTTCAAGCACGGACAGTTCAACATCTTTACGGCTGGGAGCTGCGAATCGTTCAGCCACGAGCCAATCAAAGAAAATGATGTAATCATGACAATAATTCAGTAACGTGGTATGCGACAGTTTGCGTTTGCGCGTATCGATGAACTCGGTCACGTACCAAGGCAAATCCGTTAATTTCTCATCAATTCGGCTCATATAATGAGCTTTCGTGGTTTTATCCATGTTGAACGCGCACCTCCCGTTTTTAGAATAATCCATATCTATTTATTCGTCAAATTATTATTTTACGTAATATTAAATTTTCTGCAGCGAACTTTTGCGCGTATCATTACAGCCCCCTCAAGTATATTTAATGAGCCTTCTTTCGCTTCTGACGAGGCTTCGGATTCTTTACAGTTTGCTTTTGCTGTTATTCCAAAGTGAATATTTGAGCATTTTAATAGCCCCACCAACCAGTTAAGATTGACAGGGCTATTTTCTGAATCTACTTTAGTAAATCAACTATATCTCTGACAATTTCATCCTTTTTATATAAGAACCTATCAATAGTTGAGAAAAATAGTTTGTTTGAACTCTTGGGGATGATTTGAATTGGTTGTTTGAATAGTAACATTATATAAAGGGAATTACCTTTAGCAATTGGAATATTCTTCTCGTAAAGCCCTCTATAAATCTGCTCTGTAACTTCTGGCATATATTGGTCCGTAAATTTCTCCATGTAGGCTTTAATACCGTAATCAGGCCACCACCACAACGTAAATGCGTTCCATACCCTTTCAGCTGTGTGGAAGACGGAATCATTTCTAAACAGACTTGCATAGTCATCTCTAAAATGAAGCGTGTCTAGAGGATTGTCCATGAATTGTTGCTGTTCATACTCCTTCACAATCGTATTCCAACAAGCCTTTAAAGCAACGATAAAACTTTCTGGTTCAAGCAACTCTTGTTGATCTAAAATTAAGTATCTGCCTGGAAAAATCTCTTTTCTCCCAAAGTAGCACTCATAAATGTTTTCGATGTATAATAGAAAATTCATATCCATAGGGGATATGTTACTTATTTGCAATTGTTGATATTTTCGAGAAATAGACATGTTAAAAACTGATCCCTATAGTACAGGGTGGCACGATCCACTAAAGAGCCCCGAAGCATCTCTTGCCGTCCCACTTATGCTAACACTATAAGTGCCACTTGGTAAACCCAATTCCACGTAATCGCCGCACGCTTCACCAAATACGCCGCTGCAAGATATCCGTATAGAATCGTAAAATACAGGAACACCATTTTGATATCTTGATATTGTCAAAGAGCCTGTAAAAACATGTGCTGTGGAAAAACGAGGATTTATCTCCCATCTGACTGCCCCACCCGCACCAAAGACTGAATCTAAACGAGCATATCCTCCATCTCCAGAACAAGTTGTAAGTGGCTTGAACTGCCCATCAACATTATCCACAGTATCATCAGCACACACATAATTACCTTCGACAGTAATACTTTCAGGAAGTGATGCAAAGTCTTCTGGAACTTCAACCTGCGCTGTATTTTCATTGAGATTAAACGCAAAAGTATGAATTGGAACTAAAAACAAAAAAACAAGAAGTAACCCAGCGACTTTTTTCACCATTCTATTTCCTCCACTTTTAATTTTTATATTTTACTCTTTTTATACCATATATTGCTATATTAGTCAAATAATATAGACAAACCATTCTGGTTTAGTGTCGGTGGAACTGCCTATCCAGCAGCAAAAGCGGCGGAATGGAATATGACCGATACGCTGCGGTTGGTTTTGGCGGAGAAAATATCAGAGTGGCCGGCCTGCATGTGGCGTTTATGGACACGGACATGACCGCCAATGTGAAAGGACCCAAAGCGAGCCCTGCTGAAAATGCGAAGCTTGCCGGCGTTCCCATGAATATAGTCCTTCAAAGTAACTCCTCGTTCCTCCGCTTTCGTCCGAGCCACCTCGAGATGTCGCTTGGACAAATCCAGCAACGTGACCTCATGCCCTTGCTCAGCCAAATAAATCGAATATCTGCCAGGCCCTCCCCCGATATCCAATACGCGTAATCGCTTGCCGGTAATGTATTCGTCAAAATAACGCCTTGTTATGTCATACTCGATTCGATGTCGAACTAACCGTTCCCATTCGTCATATTCCGTATCGTACCATCGCTCGATTTCTTCCATTTCCGATGCCCCCAAACCTGAGAATATTGAAAAGATTATAATCCCTATTCCCCGCAAACACCACAGCAAATATCGCAAGAATCGCCTCTCCGCAGGGGTGAATATTTCGTCTGGACGCGTCCCAAACTATCGCGGAGAAACGTTCATGTTCTTCACCGCACGAATGAAAGGGGATGTTGATTTATGACCAAATCCAAACGATCAAAAATTAATGCCATGAAAAGTCGAAAGCAAGCGCAAAATCCACATGGTCCTATCAAATCATTGGAAGAACTGGCGGAAGAATACGATCAAAATCCACCACGCAAATCATAAACGGTTATACGGTTAAAAAATACCACCGCCTAACCAAGTAACTGGGCTAGACGGTGGTAAACATTTGTGCAAGATTATTTCAGCGCGGATTGAATCAGCAATACCAGGCTGCTGCGCGTCACCTTGGCCTCGGCGGCAAGTCCAGCCAGATTGGCTTTTTTGCCGGAGAGAACAGCAATCGCTTCGGCAGCTTGTTTTGCAGTAAGCGTGCTTTTTGGTTGGAACGTTTCTTTACCAAGCACTTCGAGCGCCCCTGCTTTCTTGAGGGAACTTACCGCAGGCAGAGCCCAGCTTGGCACTTCCGAGATGTCGGTATATCCCGTGTCTTCAGAAGATTCCGATACCTGGAAGGCACGGCCGATCATGACCGCAAATTCAGCACGAGTTACCTCGGCTTGCGGTCGGAAGGTTCCATCCCCATATCCTTCAACAATGCCGGCAGCTGCAGCTTCATTGATAAGCGAAGCATTGGGATCTCCGGAAATATCCGTAAATGCAGGCACTTCAGGGTTTGTGCTTGGGCCTGCTGGCGTACCTCCAGCTTCAGCTGGCAATGGAGCACCTTTCAGATCGGTAATCCGTCCTTGAGTGGTGGCTTTAACCGTACCCACTTTGTCGAGATACTCATGGAACACTTCATAATCCACGAGGTTCAGCTCATAGAACCGACCGTCGTCCTTTCCTTGCTTCATCGAAGCGTAAAAATCCCCGCCGCTCGCCATAAACGAGTTCGTCGCCACAATGTAGTATGCTTTCGGATCGATATCGGAGTAGGTTCCACCTTCGTTTTGGATTTGGACTTTCACGATGCGTTGTCCGGATTGCGTCTTCTCACCGGTCACATCGTCGATCACTTCACCCGGCTTCGTCGAATCGTAGTAGAAGCGCAAGCCCGAAACTTGCGGGAACCGCCCTTCCCCATTTTCGACACCGCTCACACCGTTCTCCAGTGCAGCCACAATTTCAGCGCCTGTCATCTTCAGTGCCGTTAAATTGTTCCCGAACGGCATTGTGGTGAGCAGATCACCCAGGGTAATATCCCCAGCTTTAATCGAAGCACGAATCCCGCCCCCGTTTTGGATGGTTACATACCCTTTAACATCAGGCACTTTTACGATGCTCATGACCTTCGAGCGCATGCCATCAGCGATCAAGTCACCAAGATTCGTCTCTTGCTTACGTACGCTGCCGCGTTCGCCATCCAAATCCGTTTCGGTCTTCCCGATCACCGTTTTCTTCAGATCTTCTAGCGGAGCAGCATATTCCTTCAGCTTGGCTTCCGCTGCGGCATCGCTCTTAATCAAAAAGTTGCCGGCATCATCTTTGGCATCCAGGGCAATTAACTCGCCTTTCCAGGTGGTTAATTTTCCGTCGTGATCAAAGGTGACATCCAGTTGGCCTAAATTTTGGTTATATTCGCCTGTCTGCACGATCAACGTTGGTTCTTCATCGGCATGATGGACTTCCGGGGCATTCAGAACGGTATGGGAGTGCCCCCCAACTATAATATCGATCCCATCGACGGCTTCAGCCAGTTGTTGGTCAACGGTATATCCTAAATGGGACAACACAATGATCTTGTTGATCCCTTCGGCTTCCAAAGCGTCGACTTGCTTCTGCGCGCTTTCGACTTCGTCAGCGAATTTGATGTCAGGACCAGGCGAGGATAACACGGAGGTTTCCGGCGTAGTTAAGCCAATGATCCCCACTTTCTCCCCGGCAATTTCCTTAATCACAGCCGGGTAAATTTGACCAGGCTCTCCCTTGCCTAGCTCGGAATGGCTTAACCCCTTCAGGTCTGCATCCGCACTAAAGTCCAGATTAGCGCTGACAAACGGGAACTTCGCCTGCTTAATGAACTCGGCTAAGGTACCTGGTCCTTTGTCAAACTCGTGATTCCCAAACGTCATGGCATCATACTTCAGCTCGTTCATAAAGAACAGATCGGCCAATCCGTTGAATTGATTGAAATATAACGTTCCCGAAAATACATCCCCCGCATCCAGCAACAACGTGTGATCATTTCTTGCTGTGTGAATGGCCGTCACCCTGCGAGCGATGTTATCCAGGTGCGCGTGCGTGTCATTGGTATGTAGGACGCGCAGCTCGAAGTCCTTGGCCCCTGTGCTTCCGGATTCGGCCGCATTTACGGGCAGCCCGACTGCTCCAGAAGCAAGCCCGACAACGAGGGTACTGATCGCCAGAAACTTGCCGAAAGCTTTGTTTCTCCAAACCATTAATCCGATTCCTCCTCTACCATTTTTTGATATACTACTCTATTAA